>NZ_JBAWKC010000001.1:0-1470744 GCF_044003965.1 Gaetbulibacter aquiaggeris | reverse complement strand
TGCAAACATACAACCCTTTTTTGTCTTATCACAACCTTTTTTCTCCCTTTTTTTGAAAAGTTTTTTTAATGAGATTTAACTCCCTAAAAACCCGTTATTTATAATATAAATGCTTTGAAATCATTAAAGAATTATCTCAAAACAAAACTTAAACACACTATAAAAATCATCTTATAACGTATACTAAAAGGAGTGGTTCGAAGAAAATATGCGTTAGGGATGGTAGCGACATCCTTTTGTTTAGCAAAAGATATAGTGAACAGCCCGACCTTGTGGAACAAGGTAACGCCCAAATTGAAAAAGATATTCAATGTTTTATCAGGTTTTTATTGAATTGTTGTTTTGATCTATTCTTTTCAAAGAATAAAATTATACCTATATATATATTGTATGTGTATTTTTATACTACTATCTTTGCCACCTGAATTTAATTTATTTCAATGATACAGATAACATTGCCTGATGGAAGTGTAAAGCCGTTTGAAAAAAACGCTACACCTATGGATGTTGCTAAAAGCATAAGTGAAGGGTTTGCTAGGAATGTCATATCCGCAAGCTTTAATGGGACAACTATTGAAACGGGGACTCCTTTAACAACTAATGGCTCATTAGTTTTATATACATGGAATAATGATGAAGGTAAAAAAGCCTTTTGGCATTCATCTGCGCATGTTTTGGCTCAAGCTCTAGAAGAATTGTATTCCGGTATTAAGTTAACCATTGGACCTGCCATTGAAAATGGCTTTTATTATGATGTTGATTTTGGGGAACATACCGTTTCAGAAAAAGATTTTAAAACGATTGAAGATAAAATAATTGAAATTGCCCGAGGTAAACACACCTTTAAAATGAGAGCCCTTTCAAAAAAAGAGGCCTTATCCTTATATAAGGACAACCCTTTTAAGACTGAATTAATTGAAAATTTAGAAGACGGCACCATTACGTTTTGTGATCATTCTACGTTTACGGATTTGTGTCGTGGAGGGCATATCCCAGATACAGGTATCATTAAAGCTGTTAAAATATTATCTGTTGCAGGAGCCTATTGGAGAGGAAATGAAAAAAACCCTCAGCTTACCCGTGTTTATGGTATTTCATTCCCTAAACAAAAGGAACTTACAGAATATTTAAACTTACTTGAAGAAGCTAAAAAACGTGATCATAGAAAATTAGGTAAAGAGCTTGAACTTTTTGCTTTCTCTAAAAAAGTGGGTCAAGGCTTACCTTTATGGTTACCAAAAGGGGCTGCTTTACGTGAGCGCTTAGAGGATTTTTTAAAGAAAGCACAAAAGAAGGCAGGTTATGAAATGGTGGTTACACCACATATTGGTCAGAAAGAACTATATGTAACGTCTGGTCATTATGCTAAATATGGAGCTGATAGCTTTCAACCTATAAAAACACCAAAGGAAGATGAAGAGTTTCTGCTAAAACCTATGAACTGTCCACATCATTGTGAAATTTATAACAACAGTCAGTGGTCCTATAAAGATTTACCAAAACGATATGCAGAATTTGGTACTGTTTACAGATATGAACAAAGTGGTGAACTCCATGGATTGACAAGAGTCCGAGGTTTTACTCAAGATGATGCCCATTTGTTTTGTATGCCAGAACAACTTGATCAAGAATTTAAAAATGTTATTGATTTAGTATTATACGTTTTCGGATCCTTAGGATTTGAAAATTTCACTGCGCAAGTATCGGTACGAGATCCTGAAAATCCTGATAAATATATTGGTGATGTTGAAAATTGGGAGAAAGCGGAACAAGCTATTATTAACGCAGCTAAAGACAAGGGTCTTGATTTTGTAATTGTAGAAGGTGAAGCCGCCTTTTACGGTCCGAAGCTTGACTTTATGGTAAAGGACGCGCTTGGAAGAAAATGGCAACTTGGAACGATTCAGGTCGATTATAACTTACCAGAGCGTTTTGATTTGACTTATAAAGGCAGTGATAATGAACTTCATAGACCTGTGATGATTCACAGAGCGCCTTTTGGAAGTATAGAGCGATTTATTGCCATTTTGTTAGAACATACTGCCGGTAATTTCCCATTATGGCTCATGCCTAAACAAGCTATTATTTTGTCTATTAGTGAGAAATATGAAAAATACGCCGAAAAAGTTTTAAATTTGCTAGAAAATAACGAAATTCGCGCCCTCGTTGATAATAGAAATGAAACGATTGGTAAAAAGATTAGGGAAGCCGAAATGCAAAAATACCCCTATATGATTATTATTGGTGATAACGAGGAAAGTGAAAATAAAATATCAGTAAGACAACACGGAGGAGAGGATTTAGGATTAATTTCAATTGAAACCTTTTCAGAAGTGATAAAATCAGAAATAAGCAAGACGTTAAAAGCGTTTTAATATAAGTTTAATTTAAAAAGATAAAGCCATAGCAATTAGAAGACGACATGAACCCAAAAGGGTTTCACAAGAGGATAAACATAAGATAAACTCTAAAATTACAGCACCTAACGTTCGATTAGTAGGAGAGAATGTTGAAATAGGTGTATATTCTACCAGAGATGCTGTAAAGATAGCAGACGAGCAAGGGTTAGATCTAGTAGAGATTTCTCCAAATGCTGATCCTCCGGTTTGTAAGGTTATGGATTATAAAAAGTTTCTTTATGAACAAAAGAAACGTGATAAGGTAATTAAAGCGAAAGCTACGAAAGTGATTATCAAAGAAATTCGTTTTGGGCCTCAGACAGATGACCATGATTACGAATTTAAAAAGAAACATGCTGAGAAGTTCTTAAAAGAAGGTGCAAAACTAAAAGCTTTTGTGTTTTTTAAAGGAAGATCCATCATATTTAAAGAGCAGGGACAAATTTTATTATTAAAACTTGCTCAAGATTTGGAAGAGTTTGGAAAGGTTGAACAGATGCCTAGATTAGAAGGTAAAAGGATGACCATGTTCCTAGCTCCAAAAAAATAAAAATCCCTGAGAAATCAGGATTTACAATAATTAAGCGAAATAATTAAACCTAGGAGAAGAAGATGCCTAAAATGAAAACAAAATCTAGTGCCAAAAAACGATTTAAGTTAACCGGTACTGGTAAGATTAAAAGAAAGCACGCTTTTAAGAGTCACATCTTAACAAAGAAGTCAAAAAAGCGTAAGCTAGCGTTAACTCACAGCACTTTAGTAGACAAAAGTGATGTTAACAGCATTAAAGAACAATTACGTTTAAAGTAGTCAGTTCTGGTTAAAACAAATTAATAACCCTGGAGTTAGGCTAAATATAAAAGAGGCTATTGATAGTCCGCCTACTACAAAAAAAATTAAAAAATTATGCCAAGATCAGTAAATTCTGTAGCAAAAAGAGCCCGAAGAAAAAAGGTTCTTAAACAAGCAAAAGGCTTTTTTGGACGTCGTAAAAACGTTTGGACAGTAGCTAAAAACGCGGTTGATAAAGCGATGTTATATTCGTATAGAGACCGTAGAAACAAAAAGAGAACATTCCGTGCATTATGGATCACGCGTATTAACGCAGGAGCCAGACAATACGGATTGTCATATTCTCAATTTATGGGAAAATTAAAAGCTAATGAGATTGAATTAAACCGTAAGGTTTTAGCAGATTTAGCTATGAATAATCCTGAGGCTTTTAAAGCCGTAATAGAGAAAGTAAAATAAGGCGTTTCGCCTATTGTTAAACATATTATATTCGCTTAATAAATCCGGTTCGAAAGAATCGGATTTTTTTATTTGTTATAGTTAAGAAATTCAACTAAATTACCATCTTAACTTTTAATATATATGTCATTATTAAATATTGGAAGACGAGTAATTTTTTGGTCACTTGATTTCATAAAAGGTAGTCCTATTAGAAAACATTACCATGAAATTGAACAAATCATAAGTAATCCAAATTCTAAAAAATCAATTGAAAGACAAAAAGAGCTTTTAATTAATATATTGAACCATGCAGTTTATACAACTCCATTTTATCATGCGTACAAAAAGTATTCCTCAATAAAGGATTTTCCAATTATAAAGAAAACTGTCATTCAAAATAATTTTGATTCCTTTAAATCTGAAACTTACCGAAATAAAAAACAATTTAAAGTTTCGACGAGTGGTTCTACAGGTGTCCCTTTTTTTCTATTCAAGAATCAAAATAAAAAAGATAGAAATAGTGCTGATGCAATCTATTTCTTTAAGTTATGTGGTTATAATATTGGAAATCGTCTTTATGAATTGGAGGTTTGGCGCGAACATAATAAAAAAAATGTTTTAAAATCATGGATGCAAAATATTGTTCAATTTGATATAACTAAACTTACAGATTCTAAAATCTTAATGCTATTCAACAAACTTGAAAAGTCAAAAGAAAAAATTACACTGCTCGGATTTTCATCAGCTTTTGAAACTATCGCACAATTCATTGAGAAGACTAAGTATTCTTTTGAAAAGAAAAATATTTCTTCAGTAATAGCTAATTCAGAATATTTAAACGCATATACTAAGGATACATTAAATAAACATTTTAAAGTTCCCGTATTGTCAAGATACTCAAGCGAGGAAATTGGAATTATAGCGCAACAAACCTTTAAGTCACAAAATTATTTTATTATAAACCATGCTAGTTATTTTTTAGAAATTTTAAACTTCGAGAGTGAAACCCCTACTAAGCCCGGAGAACTTGGAAGAATAGTCATTACAGATTTATTTAATTTTTGCATGCCCATTATTAGATATGATACTGGTGATGCCGCCAAAATCATAATAGATGAAAGTGGCGTTACTAAATTTGAACATATTGAAGGTAGAAAAATGGATATAATATATGACTGTGAAGGAAATATGATTTCATCATTTATTATTTATACAAAGTTTTATAAGTATTATCATTTATTACGACAATATCAATTTATTCAGGAGAGTGAAAAACAATATAAGGTGAAACTGAATGTTTATGAAAAATTTCCTTTTGAAAAGGAATTAATTGAAGATATTAAAAATGATTTCGGGAAAAACGCTATTATTTCAGTCGAATATACAAATGAAATACCTCCATTATCTTCTGGTAAAAGGAAAAAGGTTATAAGTCATTACAAAAAAACTCGTTTTAATTAATAAATTAATACAATTAGTATTTAATCCGATTTTAATGTTGTCTTAACCTATAATTAAAGAATTAAAAAATTAATTATCTGTAAATAAGCTATTTAAAGCTATTTTTTTACTTTAAAATAAACAGAATGAATATATCCATTTGTCGAATAATAAAGAAGATGAGCTAATTTTTTGTAGTCTTTTACAGCTTTTAAATATATTTAACATAATTTCCTTTAACAATATTAAAATATAAGGAACGATAAAGAGCTATTAATTAATTTTTAAACAAATTATTATGAAAAACAAGTGTATTAATTTTTATTCCTTACTTTTTGGGTTTATTCTAATTTTAGGGATAACAAGTTGTGAAACGGAATCTTTAGATCAAAATACGGCTTCCGAAACTTTAAGTTTAGATGCGAAAAATGCGTTGAGTAAAACATCTTCAGCAGTGAGTTTTGATTTATCACAAAACTGTGATTTTACGATAACCGATTTATTTGCTGGCCAAAACATTTTAGTTGGTAATGTATCTGTAAGCGAGAATGGTGACAACTATGAGATTACGTATAATATAACAGACAGCGGATATTGTTTATCTTCTACTCATTTATCTGTTGTTACTTCTCCAGAATTATTTCCTATCAATAATGGAGGTAATCCTGTAAACGGAGCGTTTGAGTTCAGTATGACACATGATTGTATTTCATCTTACACCTATACAGTACCAAAATCAAAAGGTCAATACATAGCAGCGCATGCAGTAGTAAACTGTAAAACAACAGAAGCTTCAAATGAAATATTTTTAGCTAATATTCCGAGTACAGCATACGGTTGTGTTACGGCAAAAGGAGTTGACGCCATAGATAGTTATTTTAATATTAATATAAGTTCTGCGGGTATTTTGAATGGAGATTATGATGCTTGGTGTGTTGATTATGATGCAGATTTAGGTGATGGACATTGTTTTGATGCAGATGTTTACACAACCTTGGATGATTTAACATCAGGACCTTTTGAGTATCCTGAAACTTTTGGTTCTGTTAACTGGATTTTGAATCAAGATTTTATAAGTCAGGGTTATACCTTTGCTGAAATTCAATATGCCATTTGGAGACTAATAGAAGGAGAGGCGCTAGCTAGTAACTTCTATGGCCCTATAGATTATGCGAAAGCTAGATATTTACACCAACTGTCCTTAAATTATTCAGACTACAAACCTGTTTGCGGAGAGCAGTTAGGTATCATTCTAGTTCCTCGAGATGGATCTCAATCCATAATCATAGGAAAAACCATCGAATGTAATGAAGTTGGTGAATGTGAAGAAACTGCATGGGGAGCCGGTTGCGATTTCCCTGGCAATAACTGGGCAACCTATTTCCATTATTCCAATGGAGCTCAATAATAAAAAATTATTTTAATATAAAAAAATCCGGTTCGAAAGAATCGGATTTTTTTATACAATCTAGTTAACTTAAGTTATAAACAGAAATAGTACTTTTGCCTTCGAAAATAATCTTGTATGGATTTATCACAAATTAAATTAGTTGTCACAGATATGGATGGCACTTTACTAAATTCTAACCATGAAGTTAGCACACAGTTTCTTGAATTATTTAAACAATTGAAACAGCATCATATCATTTTTGTAGCAGCCAGTGGCAGGCCGTATTATGGGATCACTGATAAGCTCAATGAAATTAAAAGTGAGATTATCATCGTAGCAGAAAATGGCGGTATTGTGGTTGATAATGACAATATTTTATTGTCCATTCCTATTAACAAGAATAATCTGCATAAAATTGAAGACTTAATTTATTCCAATTTCCATATTCACCCTATTTATTGCACGAAATCAAAAGCTTATTTCAAGAGTAATTCAAATGGTTTTATAAAATTACTATCAGAATATTATCCTAATTTTTCTGTAATCAATTCTATAAATGAAATTGAAGAAGATATTATAAAAATAGCCTTGTATCATCATGAAGATTCAGAAAAACATATCTTTCCGCTATTTGAGAATTTAACTACTGAATATAAAATCATCATTTCGGGAAAGCACTGGGTAGATATTTCAGATAATTATGCCAACAAAGGCAATGCTGTTGAAATGTTACAAAAAAACTACAATATCTCAATGGAAGAAACGATAGCTTTTGGCGATTATAATAATGATATTGAAATGTTAAAACGCGCTTCATTTAGTTTCGCTATGGAAAATGCCCATCAAAATGTAAAAGATACAGCTCATTATAAAACAAAAAGTAATGATGATTTTGGTGTTGAAGTCATTTTAAAAGAATTAATAAAACAAAAGAAAGCCTTTTTTAATCAATAGAACGCAACCCTTTTTAGTTATAGTTATCTATAAATAAAAACTTAATTATGAATTTGAAATTTTTAACATCAATCATTTTAATTGTTATTAGCACAAGTTGTTCTATCAATAATGAAGATGATATACCACAAGTTTTAAGAAGTGAATGGCATTTAAAAAATGTAAGCGGTGGTTTATAAGGCGTTAATAATGATTTTGTTTTTAATCAGGTAATTTGGATATTCAATGAATCACAAAGTTCATTAACTGTTTTGAACAATAACACTAATGCAGTTGAGGATGGTTTAGATTCAGGGACTTACAGGTATGATCTATTAGATGATGGCAAAAATATTTTTCTTATTATTGATGATAATGAATTTGGAGGTTTAACACTTTCGAATAATATTTTAACCATTGATCAAAACCTTAGAAGTACTGGAACAGGTGCAGATGGTTTTATTTACTCCTTTCAATTAGTTCAAACGATTGAATAAAGAGCAAAAAAAAAGTTATGTTTTCTGTTTCTTTTTTCTTGCTGCTGGAAACAATACATTGTTTAAAATAAGTCGATAACCCGGTGAGGTTGGATGCAAATCTAATTCAGTTTTAGAGTCGCCTACCCGATGCTGATAATCTTCAGGATCATGACCTCCATAAAAAGTAAAGAATCCCTTTCCTTTAATTCCGTGAATATATTTCGCTTCTCCATTCGTTTTATTCTCACCCAATACTAATACGTTCGATTTTATTTCCTCTCTTGTAAAGGCGGTTGTTTGTCCCATAAAGCCTTTTACTAATGCCGTATGATTTTGACATAACATGGTTGGAATTGGATCCCATTTTGCAGAAAAATCCATTAACGAAAAATAATCAACAGATCTTGTTACTATTCCCATTCTTTTTTGAGTCATATCAATTGTGGAAAACTCATAAACTGATGGATTTCTTTCCAGTTTAAAATCTGTAAAAGCAAAGGTTTTATTATAATCTATTTTACTTTGGTAATTAGCATCGCTACCATCTCCATCAAACATAGGTTCACAAATATCAATACCTTCAGCTGATAAAGCAATATCAAAGCTATCAGCAGCGCTGCACATAGCGAACATGAAACCACCTCCTATGACATAATCTCTTATTTTTAAAGCAACATCTAATTTTTCTTGTGAAACTTTACTATACCCTAATTTGGTTGCCAAAGCTTCTGCCTCCTTTTTTTCCTGAATATACCAAGCCGCAGATTTATAAGCTCCATAAAACTTACCGAACTGACCGGTAAAGTCCTCATGATGCAAATGCAGCCAGTCAAACGCTAATAAGCCGTCATTCAATACTTCTTTATCATAAACCGTTTCATAAGGAATTTCGGCATAAGTTAAAACCATAGTCACCGCATCATCCCAAGGTTGTTTTCCGTACGGAGTATATACAGCAATTTTAGGTGCTTTCTCCAAAATAACGGCTTCCATATTTTGACTTGGGCTATTTATTTCTTCTAAAATAGATTCTGTTTTTGAATCGGAAATCACTTCAAAAGAAACACCTCTTATTTGACATTCACGCTGAATATCCTCGGTATCCGGCATTAAAAAAGAACCTCCTCTATAATTCAGCAACCATTTTACTTTTAATTGCTTTTCAAGTACCCAATAGGTAATTCCATAGGCTTTCAAATGATTCCTTTGCATTTCAGCATCCATGGGGATAAGTATATAAGATGCAAACGTTTTAACTGAAAAAAAAACTAGAAACACAAAAATAAGGGTCCTTTTCATAGACCGAAAGATACTTAAAAATTAATGTTGTACGACATGCTTTAAGGAATTATTAAGCATTAAAAAGGCACTTCATTATCTTCATCTTCGTTAAAAGAACTACCAAAGGCTTCGTTTGGACTTGCCTTAAAGTTATCGGTCTTAAAAGTATCATCATTAGCCGCCGCATTCATTTTACTATGAAATTCAAAAGGAGAATCAAAATCATCCAAATTATCAAACTTACCTAAATGACCCACAAATTTTAAACGGATGCTATCAAGCCCACCGTTTCTATGCTTGGCGACAATAAATTCTGCTTGTCCTTCAGTAGGTGAGCGTTCATCATCATCCCATTCATCAATTTTGTAATATTCTGGTCTGTAGATGAATGATACAATATCTGCATCTTGCTCAATCGCTCCTGATTCACGTAAATCACTTAATAATGGTCTCTTGCTTCCACCGCGTGTTTCAACCGCACGGGATAACTGAGATAAAGCAATCACCGGAACGCTTAGTTCTTTAGCTAAGGCTTTAAGGTTTCTGGAAATAGTTGAAATTTCTTGCTCTCGATTCCCTCCTTTTTGACTTCCCCCGGCAGTCATCAATTGCAAATAATCAATAATTATCAATTTAATTCCGTGTTGAGAGGATAATCTTCTTGCCTTAGCACGTAGATCAAAAATAGAAAGAGAAGGCGTATCATCTATATATAAGGGGGCCTTTTCAAGTCCTTTAACTTTAACATTTAGTTGCTCCCATTCGTGTTTTTCAAGACGACCTGTTCGCAATTTTTCTGACGACAAACCTGTTTCACTAGAAATTAATCTGGTAATTAACTGAACAGAGGCCATTTCTAATGAGAAAAATGCGACAGGTATATTATGATTAACCGCTATATTTCTTGCCATAGACAAGGTTAAAGCCGTTTTACCCATACCAGGTCTCGCTGCCACAATAATTAAATCGCTCTCTTGCCAACCAGAAGTTAACTTATCAAGTTTATCAAATCCTGATGGAATACCACTTAAGCCTTCTTTGTTTGATATTTCTTCAATTTTCTTTTTAGCCTGTATTACTAAACTTTGTGCCGTCTCACTAGATTTTTTAATATTCCCTTGTGTAACTTCATATAATTTAGCTTCGGCATTATCTAATAAATCAAAAACATCTTTGGTTTCATCATAGGAATCTTCAATAATTTCACTTGAAATTTTAATTAAACTCCGTTGTATATATTTCTGTAAAATAATCCGAGCATGAAACTCTATATGTGCTGATGAGGATACTTTTTGAGTTAAAGAAATGAGGTAAAAATCACCTCCTGCCAATTCTAATTTTGAGTTTTTCTTTAATTGGGTAGAAACGGTTAATAAGTCAACCGGTTCACTATTTTCAAATAACTGAAAAATAGCTTCAAAAATATGTTGATGTGCTTCTTTATAGAAGGCTTCAGCACTTAAAATATCAATAACTTCATCAACACCTTTTTTATCAATCATCATTGCTCCCAACACAACTTCTTCTAAATCAAGTGCTTGTGGTGGTATTTTTCCTTTTTCAAGACTGATAATTGTACTTCTATCTACTTTATATCCCTTAATTTGATTAGGCTGTTCCATGGTAACGAAAGTAATTAAAATGAGAGTGTTTTAAAAGAAAAAATGACTTATGATTATGCACCGTTCATTAACATTCTAACTGTTAATAACTTAAAAAAATTGTCAATAACCATAAAAAAATCTGAAACAAAATGCTTCAGATTTTACTATCATATGATTTTAAAAGGATTAGCCTTTAAATACTCCCATATTTAAATATTTGTCCATGCGTTTTTCCACTAATTGTTTTGGTGATAAGTTTTTAAGCGTCTCATAAGTCTTTGAAATAGCATTACTAACTATCACAAATGTTTGCTCTCTATCTCTATGTGCGCCACCCAATGGTTCTTTTATAATTTCATCAACCAACTTAAGTTTTTTCATGTCTTTTGCTGTCAATTTCAATGCTTCTGCCGCTTGTTCTTTATATTCCCAACTACGCCATAAGATACTGGAACATGATTCTGGAGAAATCACTGAATACCATGTATTTTCTAACATCAAAACAACATCCCCAACACCTATTCCCAAAGCACCTCCAGAGGCACCTTCACCAATAATCACCGTAATAATTGGAACTTTTAGGCGTGTCATTTCTAATATGTTTCTGGCAATGGCTTCACCTTGCCCACGCTCTTCAGCTTCTAATCCCGGATAAGCTCCAGGTGTATCCAAAATAGTAACCACAGGGATGCCAAACTTTTCGGCTGACTTCATTAAACGTAAAGCTTTCCGATATCCTTCAGGGTTCGCCATTCCAAAATTTCTATACTGTCTTGTTTTTGTATTATAACCCTTTTGCTGACCAATAAACATATAACTTTGATCGCCTATTTTACCTAAACCACCAATCATAGCTTTATCATCTTTAAAGCCTCTATCGCCATGTAATTCTAAAAACGATTCTCCGCAAATGGCTCTAATATAATCTAATGTATAAGGTCTATTGGGATGACGAGACATCTGAACACGTTGCCAAGGCGTTAAGTTTTTATAAATCTCCGTTTTAGCAACAATTAATTTCTTTTCAATCTGAGTGCATGTTTCAGTGACATCGACTTCACTTTCTTCTCCAATCAATTTACACTTTTGCAACTGATCTTCAAGCTCTTTTATAGGAAGTTCAAATTCTAAATATTCCATAAGAATTTCTAGTTATATTTTAGTTAGTATACAAATATAAAAACTTTAATTTTGATTCACATCTAAGAACCTTTTCTTTTTAGTAATCTCTTATTTTTTAATAGCCCGTTTAACATGACTGTAATTAGAATTATTGCCGCACCGTAATAAAAATTAGCACTCATTTTTTCCTTTTCAGGAAATAATATAATGGCTAATATAATTCCGTAAACCGGCTCTAAATTATAGCTTAAAATAACCGTAAATGGACTGATTACCTTCATAACATAAACCGCTGCTATGAATGCATAAGCCGTACAAATAGATGCCAAAATAAATAAATAACCATAATCTGACATACTTAGTTGGAAAAACTCCAATGAAAATCCGTCATAAAAAAGTAGTATAAAAAGCGTTATAAAAGCAACTCCACTTATAAATTCATAAAAAGATATCGTCGTCGCCGTGTGTCTCTCTAAAAATTTAGCATTCAGCACTGCAAATAGTGAAGAGAGAAATGCCGAAGAAATGCCCAAAATAATCCCTTTAAGATATTTTAATTCACTTTGTGTGATGATAAAAATCCCTACAACAACAAGGATTCCAAAAATAATTTCATACCAAATTATTTTGCGTTTAAAAACTATGGGTTCAATGATGGAAGCGAAAAAAGCACCCGTTGAAAACATGGCTAAAGCAATAGAAACATTTGATACATCGATGGATCCAAAAAAGGTTATCCAATGCAGGGCAATAATAAAACCTGCAATAAAAAGTTTAACAACTGCTTTTGGAGAAATACTAATATCAGTCTTTGATACTTTAATATAAATAAACACCAATATAGTAGCTATCAACATCCTAAACCATACTAACGGTACTGCCGGAATGGTAATTAATTCTCCTAAAATAGCTGTAAAACCCGCAATAAATACCAAAAAATGAAGATGCAGGTAACTTTTAATCTTATCGTTTAGCATTCCTTAATAGATAAAATGCTAAAATACCGAAAACCATGTTAGGAAACCATACCGCGATGAATGAAGGAAAATTAGATTGTTCTGCCAATACACCAAAAATTTTATCGAAAAAAACAAAAACCATAGCGATACAAATACCTATGGCTAAATTCACACCCATTCCTCCTCTGCGTTTAATTGACGATACAGCTACGGCTATTATGGTTAATATAAAGACAGAAACAGGTAAACTCCATTTTCTATATAATACTAATTCATAACGACCAATGTTTGAAGAACCTCTTTTCTCTTCCTTTTCTATAAATTTTGATAATTCTGAATAAGGTAATATTTCTGCTATGTAAATAACTGGAGTTAAATCTTCTACATCAAATGGAAATAAAGTGTCTTTACTTCTTTCAAAAACTAACTCATCTTCTAAATTACCTACGGTTCTTTTCACATAGTCAACTAATCTGTAAGTTGTATCTTTCGCTATATATTTAATGGTTTTGGCACTTATTTTATACTTCAGCTTATTATCTTCAATATGCTCCAAAGTAAAATTAATACCTTGCTTATTATTGATGTCAAAACTGCTTACATAAATAAACTCATTATCATTGATTTGCCTAAATACATTAACATCTTGCGTCGTCTTTCTATTTGGATGTAAATATTTATATTCAAATTCATTAAAACCTTTACTCGCTATTGGAGCAAGATACATACCTAAAAACAAAGCCAATCCACCAGTAATTGAGGCACCAATGATATAAGGCCTTAAAAATCGAGAAAATGAAACACCAGAACTTAAAAAAGCAATAACTTCAGTATTATTCGCTAGCTTAGATGTAAACCATATAACAGATAAAAATAAAAAAAGAGGAAATAGTAAATACGCAAAGTAAACAGTGAAATTTAAATAGAAAATCACAATCTCTTTTAAAGGCACTTCATTCTCCAATAATTTTCCAATCTTTTCTGCCAGATTAACTGTAATTCCAATAGGAATAAACAGTAATAGCATCATGAAAAATGTGAACAAATAGCGTTTTAATATGTACCAATCCAGAATTTTCATTCTACAATCGTTTATTCATTTGATTAACCATTAGATTTTTCCAACTATTGAAATCTCCTGCTAATATATGTTTTCTTGCTTCGCGAACCAACCACAAATAGAACCCTAAATTATGGATGGTTGCTATTTGCATTCCTAATAGCTCATTGACAGAAAATAAATGCCTTAAATAGGCTTTGGTGTAATCAGTATCTACATAAGTCATACCCATTTCGTCAACAGGAGAAAAATCATCTTTCCATTTAACGTTTTTGATGTTCATGGTACCATGAGCGGTAAATAACATACCGTTCCTGGCATTTCTTGTAGGCATAACACAATCAAACATATCAATACCTAACGCAATGTTTTCTAAAATATTTATTGGTGTCCCAACGCCCATTAAATAACGCGGTTTATCTTCTGGTAAAATATTACAAACAATCTCTGTCATGGCATACATTTCCTCTGCTGGTTCACCCACTGATAAACCACCAATTGCATTACCAACCGCTCCTGCATTTGCAATATATTCTGCAGATTGCATCCGCAAATCTTTATAGGTACTCCCTTGAACTATTGGAAAAAAAGCTTGATCATAATTATATTTTAAGGGCGTTTTTTCCAGTTGATTAATACATCTATCTAACCAGCGATGGGTCATATGCATGGATCTTTTGGCATAATTATAATCACATGGATATGGTGTACATTCATCAAAAGCCATAATAATATCAGCGCCTATACTACGCTGAATTTCCATAACATTTTCTGGAGTAAAAGTATGATAACTCCCATCTATATGAGATTTAAACTTGACACCTTCCTCTTTAATTTTACGATTAGCTGATAATGAATAAACTTGGTATCCACCAGAATCAGTAAGAATGTTTCTATCCCAATTCATGAATTTATGAAGCCCTCCGGCCTTTTCCAAAATTTCCGTTTGAGGCCGAAGGTATAGATGATAGGTGTTTCCAAGAATAATATCGGGGTTAATATCATTTTTCAGTTCTCGCTGATGAACTCCCTTTACAGAAGCCACGGTTCCCACTGGCATAAAAATAGGCGTTTCAATTACGCCATGGTCTGTCCTTATAATTCCGGCTCTAGCTTTACTTTGTTGGTCTTTACCTTTTAACTCAAATTTCATAATCATAAAATCATCAGTCGGCAAACCTACATATTTTTTTAATTTTAATTTAATTTTATCTTACTAATATGTAGGTTCACTGATTCGAATTAAAATAATTTAAGACCTAGAAGTAAAGATAATTAACAAATCATTATATTAATTGTTATTGACAAAAAATAAACTTGTTAACACTACTTGAATTTTGGTTAAAATAGAACCTTATTACTTTGAAAAACTAGCATAAAAAGTTATTTTTGCGATACAAAATTTAACTAATTAAGACATGCCAAGCACACAACATTTAAATGATTTAACCATTCAAGTAAGAAGAGACATTTTACGAATGGTGCACAAAGTTAACTCCGGCCATCCTGGTGGTTCATTAGGCTGTACTGAATTTCTGGTAGCACTGTACAACGTAATTATGACTAGAAAAGAAGGTTTTAACATGGATGGAATTGGAGAAGATCTATTCTTCCTGTCAAATGGCCACATTTCACCTGCTTTCTATAGTGTTTTGGCACGTGCTGGTTATTTTCCCATTGAAGAATTAAATACCTTTAGATTAATTAACTCTAGGTTGCAAGGACATCCAACAACTCATGAAGGTTTACCAGGTGTAAGAATTGCTTCTGGTTCACTTGGCCAAGGTATGTCGGTTGCATTAGGTGCCGCTCAAGCAAAAAAACTTAACAATGATCATCACATTATTTATTCATTGCATGGTGACGGGGAATTACAAGAAGGTCAAAACTGGGAAGCTATTATGTATGCTTCTGCAAAAAAAGTTGATAATATTATTGCCACTGTAGATTTAAACGGACAACAAATTGATGGATCAACTGACACTGTTTTACCTATGGGCAGTATAAAAGAAAAGTTTGAAGCTTTTGGCTGGATAGTTTTTGAAATTGAAGAAGGAAATAATATGGTAGCCATTTTAAAAGGCATGTCTGAAGCAAAATCAAAAACCGGACAAGGTAAGCCTGTTTGTGTACTTTTAAAAACAGTTATGGGTAATGGGGTTGATTTCATGATGCATACACATGCATGGCATGGTAAAGCGCCAAACGATGAGCAGTTAGCTATTGGTTTAGCTCAAAACCCAGAAACTTTAGGAGATTATTAATTCCCAATTAGAAAAAAAATGAAAACATACACATATACAGAAAAGAAGGATACAAGAAGTGGTTTTGGTGCTGGATTAACAGAATTAGGAAGGACTAATCGGAATGTAGTGGCACTTTGTGCTGACTTGGTAGGCTCTTTAAAGATGGATCAGTTTATTGAAGAAAACCCTGATCGTTTTTTTCAAGTTGGTATTGCAGAAGCCAACATGATGGGCCTTGCCGCTGGTTTAACTATTGGAGGAAAAATTCCTTTTACAGGAACTTTTGCTAACTTTTCTACTGGTCGTGTTTATGACCAAATACGTCAATGTATAGCCTATTCAGGAAAGAACGTTAAAATTTGTGCTTCACATGCAGGTTTAACTTTAGGTGAAGATGGGGCTACACATCAGATTTTAGAGGATATCGGGCTTATGAAAATGCTTCCAGGTATGACCGTTATAAATACGTGTGATTACAACCAAACGAAAGCGGCAACTATTGCGATTGCGGATCATCAAGGACCCGTTTATCTGCGTTTTGGGAGACCAGCAGTACCCGTTTTCACTCCTGCTGATCAAAATTTTCAAATTGGAAAAGCCATTAAACTAACTGAAGGAAAAGATGTTACCATTGTAGCTACAGGGCATTTAGTTTGGGAAGCTTTAGAGGCTTCTAAAGTCTTGTTTGAAAGAGGCATTTCTGCAGAAGTTATTAATATACATACTATTAAACCTTTAGATGAAAAAGCGATTTTAGAATCCGTTTCAAAAACCGGTTGTATTGTAACGGCAGAAGAACATAATATCATTGGAGGTCTAGGTGAAAGCGTTGCACGAGTATTATCATTACACAGGCCAACACCTCAAGAATTCATAGGTACGAATGATATCTTTGGAGAATCTGGAACGCCAGCTCAATTAATGGAAAAGTATGGTTTAAACAGTGTTTCAATTATTTCAAAAGCAGAATCTGTAATAAAAAGAAAATAATATTTGTTTGGCAACGTTTTTGATTTAAGAATACTTCAAATCTTAAAAACGAAAATTATGAAAAATTTTAAAAGTGAATTCAATGCGAGTAAAAAAGTATTTTTTCTCGCATTATCTTTTATTTTAATTTCGGCTTCAACTTTCGCTCAATCTGGAAATGGTTTTGGAATTAAAGCTGGGTTAAATTATAATGCGAATGGTGATTATTTTGAGTCGATTAGTGCAAATGCCCAAAAACCCGATGGAAATATTGGATATCATATTGGTCTTTATGGTAAAATTGGAACAAGACTCTATTTTAAACCGGAATTAGTTTACACAAGTACAAAAAGCGATTATGATAGTGACACCTTTGAAATGCAAAAAATGGATGCACCTATGATTATAGGACTCCATGTACTTGGCCCTATTAGTGTTTTTGCCGGTCCATCGTTTCAATATATTTTGGATTCAGAATTTAGCGGTATCTCAATTAATGATATTGAAAATGATTTTTCTGTAGGACTCCATTTTGGTATTGGGTTGACTTTTGAAAAAATAGGGATTGATTTACGCTATGAAAGAGGATTTAACAACAATGAGGCTACATTTGTTAGCAATATAGGTGCTATTGGACCAAGCAGATTAGACACAAGACCAAATCAGTTAATTTTAAGTTTATCCTTTATTTTATAATTTTTAAAATTTCAAGGAAATAAAAAAGCTCGCGATTGCGAGCTTTTTTATTTTACTGGATGTAAAATACTTTTATTCGTTCTTATCAAGATAGTTAGGAATGCCATTACCATTAGAATCATACAAGGTTATAACAGTTCCTGTAAAAGAACCATCTAATTCCTGCTTTATTTTAACCAATACCTGATCTGCTTCTAAGGGTAAATTTTCTATAGCTTCTTTAGTAGCTTCATTATAAGTAGTTAATATAATCTCATTCGAGGTTAATTTACCATCTCCGTCATCGTCAACATCTACATAATCCGGAATTTTATCTCCATCTGTATCATCAAACTCTAATGTATAATCTGCATCGTTATTTAAATCTTCCATAAAGGAAGGCACACCATCATTATCATCGTCATTTTGAGACATTTGAAATAATTCAATACTAAAGATTAAAGGTGAATATGCTGGAATATTATTTGTTGATCCAGAGAAATAACCCAAACCAGAGGGAAAAAACAATACCCCTAAACCAAAATTATAAAAATCTATAGTTCCATCACCAACATCATTAAACCCCTCTGAAGTACTAAAATATGGCAATGCTTTACGCCATCCAGGAACCAAACCTAATAAATCAAAAGTTACAGGATTTGCAGTACTGTCAAACAAGTTGTCATTCAGCAATTTACCTTCATAATTCACCCTTACCTTATCACAGAATTTAGGGGAATCTCCGCCTCCTTGATTTAATTTTAAAACATAAAATTCATAGTCTGTTTCGGCAAAAACAGCGGGTAGCGTTTCAACTGCATCAATTAATAAAGTATTATTATCTGGATCAGGTAATACACCATCTTCAGGAAGTTTTGATATTTGTAAATCAGTTAAACTAGGGTTTAGGTTCGAAACCCCAAAAGCACTTGAATTATAATAATGTGTTTCTAAATAACCAATTATTGAATCATTATCTATAATTTGTTGCTCAGCCCTGTCCCTATCTGGCACAACCGTTGGTACATCATTCTTTTTACATGCTATAAAACCGAGTGATATCCCTAAAATGTACAGAGCTATTTTTCTTATTCTCATTATTGCTTATTTTTGAGGTGGCAAGATACAATTTTAATATAATTTTGCACAACAACATTAACGTAGTTTTACAAAAATAATATGCGTATTGATAAGTATTTATGGTGCATAAGGTATTATAAAACAAGAACCATTGCCACTACTGCCTGCAAGAAAGGGCATGTTAGGATAAATAAGGAAATTGTTAAACCTAGCCGAGAGGTTTATCCACAAGATTTAATTGAATTAAGAAAAGATCAAATAAATTATCAACTTGTTGTCAATGATATTCCTGAAAACAGAATTGGAGCTAAACTTGTTGACATATATAGAACTGACAAAACGCCAAAAGAGCAGTATGAAGCTCAAGAACTATTAAAATTATCTAAAGATTATTATAGAAAAAAAGGCGTTGGCAGACCTACTAAAAAAGATAGAAGAGATATGGATAATTTTAATGATGAAACATCCTTAACTGACCTTTAATTAAATAAAAAGGTGATTTGCATGTTCTATCTGTCCATTTAAAAAAAATAAAATAGACAGATAAAAATGAGTAATTTTATACTTTAATTTAATAAACCGTAATTATGACTGTTGAAAAAAATATCATATTGACTCATAATCAAATCAACAACAAAATAAGACGTATTGCTTTTCAGATTTATGAAAACAATGTAAACGAGACGGAAATTATTTTAGCAGGTATTGATAAAAACGGATACATCTTCGCAAAAAAACTAAAAACCGTTCTTCAGAAAATTTCTGATATTAATCCAATTCTTTGTAAAGTAAGTATCAATAAAAGGAATCCCTTAGAAGAAATAAAAACATCCATTCCTCCTGATGAATATGAAAATAAATCTTTGATTTTAGTTGATGATGTTTTAAACTCAGGCACTACATTAATTTATGGGGTTAAACACTTTTTGAATGTTCCTTTAAAGCAATTTAAAACAGCCGTTTTAGTGAATAGAAACCATAAAAAATATCCTGTTAAGGCTGATTTTAAAGGAATTTCCTTATCAACCTCCTTGCATGAACATGTTCAAATTATGCTGGAAGGGCCGGTTTTTGAAGCGTATTTAGATTAATACTTTAATTATTTCTTCAACAATTTCTTCTTTAGATTTATTATCTGTATTAATTTTAAAATGGGCCTGATCATAATATGGCGATCTTTCAAATAAATGCTTACCAATAAATTCAGTTAATTCATGATTGGTCTTAATATGTGAAATTAATGGACGCTTAATCTTTTCATTTTTTAATCTATTAATTAAAGATGGAATGGATGCTTTTAGGTAAATACTTTTAACATCATCAGTATCTAAAAGAGTCCTCATGTTATTACCATAACAAGGAGTACCTCCTCCCAGGGATAAAACAGTGTCATTGACATGATAGATGAGTTCTTTTAAATATAAGTTCTCCACTTTTCTAAAATAAATCTCACCTTTCGTATCAAAAATGTTCTTAACAGGCATTTTTTCCTTAGTTTCTATAAAATCATCCAAATCAATAAAATTATAGTTTAACCTTTTAGCCAAAACTTTACCTAAACTAGACTTTCCGGAAGCCATATACCCAATTAAAACTACAATCATAAATTTGCTTTGAATTGATTATTAAAAACATACGTTAGAGCACAGCAAAAAAACAAAAAAATCTTCTAAAAAAGCATTGTTTTATAAATTAAACATTTTATATTTGCACCCTCGTTAGAGAAAAACAAATGACCTGGTAGCTCAGTTGGTAGAGCATCTCCCTTTTAAGGAGAGGGTCCTGGGTTCGAGCCCCAGCCCGGTCACTAAAAAAGTTAAGCCATGTGCTTAACTTTTTTTATTTTTACATAATTCATTTGCGCACGTGGCGGAATTGGTAGACGCGCTAGCTTGAGGGGCTAGTATTCGCTTAGAATGTGGAAGTTCGAGTCTTCTCGTGCGCACTTTTTGATTATTTAATCATATCTTTTTTTTAACGAATATATTTTCTTAATTTTGTTTAACTATTTTTTATTATAAATGAACAATATTAAGACGGAGTTTAGCATTAAAGATTTAGAAAATCTTAGTGGCATTAAAGCTCACACAATAAGAATTTGGGAAAAACGCTATAACTTATTTCAGCCAAAGCGCACTGATACTAACATTAGATATTATTCTACTGAAAGTCTTCAAAAGATATTAAATGTGGCTTTCTTAAATAATAATGGCTACAAAATTTCAAAAATTTCAAGTTTAAGTAATAATGACATTTCTTCGCTTGTCAAAGAATTAGCTTCTAATGAAAATGTAGATGATGAGTATGCGGTTAACGCATTTAAACTTGCAATGTTAACTTTTGATCAGCGTTTATTTTCAAAAACTTACAAAGAGTTAATTGAAAAAAAATCCTTTAATGATATATTTTACAATGCCTTTATACCACTATTAAACGAAATTGGTCTTTTGTGGCAAACAGAAACTATCACCCCTGCTCATGAGCACTTCATTTCAACACGTATTAAACAAAAAATATTATTAAATACCGAAAAAAAGTCTGATGTAGCCCCAAACAACTGTGAAAGAACATTTGTATTTTTTCTTCCTGAAAATGAGATTCATGACATTGGTTTACTCTTTATTAATTATGAACTTGTAAGTCGGGGCTACCAAACACTATTTTTAGGTCAGAGTATTCCAACGGATAGCCTAGTTGACTTATTGAAATTTTTTGATGATATAACCTTTATATCCTATTTTACTGTAAAACCAGAAAAAGACGACATTGTAAATTATCTAGAACACTTCCAACAAACACTTTTAACAAATAATACAAATGAACTTTGGATTCTTGGATATATGCTTAAAAGTATAGATATAAATAAGTTACCAAAAAAAATCATCCCATTCGTTTCCATTGAGAAATTAGTGAATAAATTACAAAAGAAAAGTTAAATGTGTTTTTATTGTTTAGCTTTTATTTACATTTGTTAAACATATGAAAATATCTATAATAGGTTCTGGTTTCTCATCTTTAGCTGCTTCATGCTATTTAGCAAAAAAGGGCTATGATGTTACTATATTTGAAAAAAACACTACTATAGGTGGCAGAGCAAGGCAATTAAAAAAAGAGGGCTTCACCTTTGATATTGGTCCTACATGGTATTGGATGCCTGATGTTTTTGAACGTTTTTTTTCAGACTTTGGCAAAATTCCTTCAGATTATTACCAATTAGAAAAATTGAACCCTGCTTACAGTGTTTATTTTGGTGTTGATGATTATATAACCATAGAGGATACTATAGAAAAAATACTCATAGCTTTTGAAATAGAAGAAAAAGGTTCTTCTATAAAACTTCAAAAATTCATTGATACAGCAAAGAGCAATTATGATATTGCCATTAAAGATTTAGTATATAATCCTGGAGTTTCACCCTTAGAATTAGTTACATTTCAAACGGCAAAAAAAGTGAATCAATTTTTTAGCAACATTAAAAGAGATGTCAGGAAAGAATTTAAAAATGACCGTCTGGCTAAAATTCTTGAATTTCCTGTGCTTTTTTTAGGAGCCAAACCCAGTGATACCCCATCGTTTTATAGTTTTATGAATTATGCCGATTTTGGTATGGGTACCTTTCATCCAAAAAACGGTATGTATGAAGTCATTTTAGCAATTGCCTGCTTAGCTAAAGAATTAGGAGTTACTATTAAAACTGACAGTCCTATTGAAAAAATAATTATTGATAATGGACAAGCTAAAGGAATTATTTCAAAAGGAGAAACAATTCTTAGTGACATTGTACTCAGCGGGGCAGATTATCATCATACAGAAACCTTAGTCGACAAAACCTACAGGCAATATTCTGAAAACTATTGGAGTAAAAAAACTTTTGCCCCATCCTCTTTATTATTTTATGTTGGATTTGATAAAAAACTCATCAATGTAAATCATCACACCTTGTTCTTTGATGTGGATTTTGATATACATGCTGAAGCAATTTATGACAATCCGAAATGGCCCGAAAACCCATTATTTTATGCCAGTTTCCCCAGTAAAACAGATGTGAATTCAGCGCCAGAAGGACAAGAAGCAGGCATCTTTTTAATTCCATTAGCACCTGGATTAGAAGATACACCGGAATTAAGAGAAGCCTATTTTGAAAAAATAATGACTCGATTTGAAACATTAACTTCCCAAAAAATAAAAAATCATATTATATTTAAAGAATCTTTTTGTATTAATGATTTTATTAAAGATTATAATTCGTATAAAGGTAATGCCTATGGAATGGCAAACACATTAACACAAACTGCGTTCTTAAGACCTAAATTAAAAAGTAAAAAAGTAAAGAATTTATTCTTTACAGGACAATTGACAGTTCCAGGACCTGGAGTTCCGCCTTCTTTAATATCGGGTAAATTAGTTGCAGATTTAATAACTAAACATCATAGTCTATAAAATGAAATCATTATTTGATAACGTTTCATACCACTGCAGTATGATTGTCACCAAATCATACAGCACCTCATTTTCTTTAGCAACTAAAATGCTGGCCAAATCTATAAGAGCAGACATTTATAATATCTATGGCTTTGTTAGATTTGCAGATGAAATTGTAGATTCTTTTCATGATTATGATAAAAAAGTTCTTTTTAGCAACTTCTCCAGAGATATGGAAGAGGCTTTGGATAATAAGATTAGTTTAAATCCAATATTAAATTCATTTCAATATACATATCATAAGTATCAAATTGACAAACATTTAGTGGATTCCTTTATGGAAAGTATGCGTTTGGATTTGCATAAATCAAACTACCTGACTGAAGAGGAATTTAAAAAATATATCTATGGTTCGGCAGACGTTGTGGGCCTCATGTGTTTAAAGGTTTTTGTTAAAGGAGATAACGAAAAATATAATGAATTAAAAGATTCTGCCATGTCACTAGGTTCTGCTTTCCAAAAAGTAAATTTCCTTAGAGATTTAAAAGCAGACCATGAAGGTTTAGACAGAAGTTACTTCCCGAATGCTGATTTAAATAATCTTGACGAGATGGCAAAATTAGAGATTATACAGGATATTGAGCAAGATTTTGCAAAAGGTCTTCAAGGAATAAAAATGCTGCCCATTGAGGCGAAATTTGGTGTTTTTATGGCCTACCGATATTACAACCAATTATTAAAAAAATTGAAGAAAACGCCCGCTTTAAAGATAAAACAGGCAAGAATACGCGTTTCAAATCACAAAAAAATTGAGCTGTTAATGCGTAGTTATGTAAAATATCAATTAAATTTAATGTAAATTTATAGCATGCAAACTATTTATTGGATCTTAGTATTTATTACCGTTTTCTGCATTATGGAATTTATGGCCTGGTTCACTCATAAATACATTATGCATGGATTTTTATGGAGTTTGCATAAAGACCATCACAAAAAAGATCATGATAGCTGGTTTGAGCGTAATGACGCATTTTTTATTTTTTATGCCATAGTAAGTATGATTTGCTTCTATTTGTGGAGCTACGAAAGTATATGGTATTGTTTACCAATAGGCTTAGGCATCATGGCTTATGGAGCTGCTTATTTTCTTGTTCATGACATATTTATTCATCAACGTTTTAAATTATTCAGAAACGCCAATGGCTGGTATGCTAAAGGTGTAAGACGCGCTCATAAAATTCATCACAAACATTTAGGAAAAGAACAAGGTGAGTGCTTTGGCATGTTATTCGTTCCTTTTAAATACTTCAAACAATAATTACTTCAAATAAATGCTTTCTACAAATCATTTCGATTATATTATTATTGGAAATGGTTTAGCAGGATTGCAGTTAGCATTAGAATTTTCAAAGGACACCTTTTTTGATGACAAACAATTTGCTTTAATTGATGTATCAGATAAAAACAAGAATGACAAAACATGGTGTTTTTGGGAAAAAGGTATAGGAAAATGGGATCATATTGTATATAAAAATTGGAATGCAGCTAAGTTTTATTCTTCAACTAAAACACTAAACCTTGACTTAAATCCTTACAAATATAAAATGATTCGGTCTTCTGACTTTTATCAGGATGCCAAAGACAGGCTTTCCAAAAAGGAGAATTTTCATTTTATTATTGATCAGGTTACTCACGTTGAAGAAAATGAATTAGTTCGTATTACAACTGAAAACACTTCTTATTCAGCATCTCATGTTTTTGATAGCAGAATATCTGATTCATTTTTTAATAATTCAGATAAATACACAAGAATTAATCAACATTTTAAAGGTTGGATTATAGAAACTAAAAATGGGGTTTTTAATCCAGAAAGCTTTACAATGATGGATTACAGGCTAAAAGATGGTAAGCAAACTACTTTTACCTATGTTTTACCATTTTCAACAAAAAAAGCCTTAGTTGAGTTTACTTATTTCACTGAACATATTGTTGATGACAAAATATATGACAATTATTTAAAGCAATATCTTGCAAATTTCCTAAAAATTGAAGACTATGAAATTTTAGAAGTTGAAACCGGTAATATACCAATGACTGACTTTCCTTTTGAAAATGAATCTTCAAAAAATATTACTAAAATTGGCACGGCGGCTGGTTGGGTAAAAGGTTCAACAGGTTATTCTTTTAAACACACTGAAAAAAATGTTGCAAAAATTATTGAAAATATAAAATTCAATAATATCATATCGAAAGATTTAAATAATAAAAAATATCAATTTTACGATGCTATATTCCTTAAGGTTTTAAAAGATGAAAATGATAAAGGTGAATGGGTTTTTGAACAGTTCTATTCTAAAAACCCTGTTGAAACCATGTTTAAATTTTTAGATGAAGACTCTTCTATTTTTGAAGAATTGAAAATTATGCATTCCTTATTTTCATTTTCATTCATAAAGGCTTTTTTTAAAACCTTATTCTTTTAACAAGTTATCAATTACTGATCTTACTTTGTCACTGTTCCAATTAGCGGCTCCTGTTTCATCAATAATAATTTTACCTGTTTTATCAATTAAAAATGTTCGCGGGATTGTTGAGACTTCAAATATACTTTTATTAAAGGTTACCGGTCTAAGAATTTTGAAGTCATAATTGTTTTTGCTTAAAAATTTATTGATTTCAGAATACGGATCATTGGTTACCAGTAAAAATTCAACTTTATCTTTATAATCAGTATACAGATTTTGAATACTCGGCATTTCAGCAATACATGGAGGACACCAAGTAGCCCAGAAATTTACAAAAACAACCTTACCCTTTACACTTTCAAAATCAAAAACATTCCCATTTTTATCTTTTAATTTCCATTCATAACTTTTTAAAGTTGTTTGGTTTTCCTTTTTTTCAATACTCGGACTTATTAATGCAAATCCTTTATTTATAAAAACCTGAATAGGTTTTCTTGTTTGAGGAATGATCAATATAGCAATAACTACTAAAAAAATAAGATTACTTATTTGAGATTTGGAAAGTTTCATGAAAACAAATTAGAGATTTTTATAACTCGATATAATCTTACAAATTTAACAACAAAGCATAAAAAAACCTCCATTATTATGAAGGTTCTTTTAAACATCTAAATTTATTTATTCTTCTTCGTCAGATTTTTTACTGCTATCTTCTTCTAGGGAATCCAGCAAATCATGCGCTTGAAGCAAGTTGTACCATTGAATAACTTTCTTGATATCACTTACATAAACTCTATCTTCATCATAATCTGGTAGTACATTAAAGAAAAATTCTTCAAGAGCATCTTTACTATCTTTTGCACTCACGCTAGTTTGTTGCCCATTTTCCTTTTCTTTGATTTTTAAAAACACCTGTTTTAATGGCACCTCTTCTGTTAACGTATAGATAGCAATTTCACTCAATACACTCACGTTTTGTTGCACATTCACAGATAATCTTTTATTATCAATTAACGATTCTGCAACAAAACCTGCACGCGTCTGCGTAATCAGTTTAAACAGTCCAGGTTTTCCAGCAATAGCAATTATTTTTTCTAAGCTCATAAATTATTTTTAAAAAGGGCAAATATCACTTGTTTAGTAGTGCTTTGCAAATATTATCGTTTCTTTTTTTGATCTGGAAAACGCATTCTATAATCAACATCTATTTTCCCTTTTGAAATATTGGTTAATCTAGATTTTATTAGGCGTTTTTTAAAAGCTGATAATCTATCTGTAAATAAAATACCATCAATATGGTCATACTCATGCTGAATTACCCTAGCAATCAAACCATCAAATTCCTCAATATGTTTATTAAAATTTTCATCAACATACTCAATATTTAGTTTTGGATGTCTAAACACGTCCTCTCGCACATCTGGTATACTTAAGCAGCCTTCATTAAAAGCCCATTCATCACCTTCTTCTTTAGTGATTTTGGCATTTATAAAAACTCTCTTAAAGTCTTTGAGTGTATTTTGTTCTTCTGCTGTCAAATCATCATCTTCAGAAAATGGTGACGTATCAATTACAAATAAACGAATTGGCAATCCAATTTGAGGTGCTGCTAACCCTACTCCTAAAGCATTATACATAGTCTCAAACATATTTTCAATAAGTTTATCAAGATTAGGATAATCTTTAGTAATGGGGGTGCCCACTTTTTTTAAAACCCCATCTCCATATGCTACAATAGGTAAAATCATTGTTGTTTTTTGCTAATTTTATGCAAAAATACAATACTTACTTTTTATTGTAATCATTTAATTAAAAAAACTAATCATTAAGTATTAGGATTATTTTGAATACAAATAGCTCTGAAGTATAAGAGTGGCACTAATTTCATCAATAAGTGCTTTGTTTTTTCTTTGATTTTTTTTCAATCCACTATCAATCATCGTTTGAAAAGCCATTTTTGATGTAAAACGTTCATCTACTCGTTTAATAGGAATATTTGGGAAAACATTATCCAATTTTTTAATAAACGGAATAATTAAAGCTTCACTTTCTGAAGGCGAATTGTTCATTTGTTTAGGTTCACCTATAAGAAACAATTCTACCTTTTCCTTTTTAATATAGTCCTTAAGAAAGGAAATAAGATCATTAGTCAAAACTGTAGTAAGTCCAGACGCTATTATTTGCAATTCATCAGTAACAGCAATACCTGTTCTTTTCAATCCATAATCAATTGCTAATATGCGCCCCATAAAAAAATTTTATTCAAAAATAGTCAATAAAAAAAAGGTTATCAAAATTGATAACCTTTTTCAAACTTATAGATATGAAATATTAAGCTACTTGATCCTTATTAAATTCAGGAAATAACAAATTTATATTTTGAACATTTCTTTTTTGATTTAAATATATTCTGATATCGCTATCTCTTGCAATAACATCATTAGTATTTAACTCTTTGTTTTCATTTACAGTAGTTTCATTAGTTTGAGTAGTTGAAACTTCAATTATAATTTCAGAAACAGAAATATTTACATTATTAATAAGCTCAGTAGAACTTTCTTGTGCGTTAGCAACTGAGAAAGAAAGTAATAAAATTAATAAGATGTAAAAATTTAATTTCATGTTACTTAGATTTTTTTGTTGAAACAAATATATATACACCTAGAGGCTAATACACAATAAATTAGTTGTAACTAACTAGATTTTCGATGATTAGAGAAGCTACCATTTTTGTCGTTGAATAGATTAAATAACTCATTTCAACGTCATAATTCACCCATAATGTGTTTTATCGATGATTCAATTTAGTTGGGAGGTAAAAAGTTTTTTTTTAAAATATTTTTAATCACATTTATGTATTTCAACTATTAGTCCAATTTATATTCTTCAGTTAAACTTTTTATTTTAAACATAGATACTATCTTTGCCAAAAAGAATTTCAACCATGAAACAAATACAACATATCATAGAAAAAGCCTGGGAAAACAGAACGCTTTTAAAAGAACCTGAAACCATTAATGCTATAAGAGAGGTCATTTCTTTATTAGATTCCGGTGAACTTCGCGTTGCAGAACCCGCTACAAATGGCTGGCAAGTTAATGAATGGGTAAAAAAAGCAGTTGTTTTATACTTCCCAATACAAACGATGCAAACTATAGAAGTTGGCCCCTTTGAATTTCATGATAAAATACCATTAAAAACAGGATATGCTGAAAAAGGAATAAGAGTGGTACCGCACGCAGTTGCACGTCACGGAGCATATATCTCAAAAGGAACCATCTTAATGCCTAGCTATGTAAATATTGGAGCCTATGTAGATGAAGGCACTATGGTGGACACATGGGCAACTGTTGGTAGTTGTGCTCAAATTGGAAAAAATGTGCATTTATCTGGTGGTGTTGGTATTGGTGGTGTTTTAGAGCCCTTACAGGCGGCTCCTGTTATCATTGAAGACAATGCGTTTATTGGATCTCGTTGTATAGTAGTAGAAGGCGTTCGTGTTGAAACCGAGGCTGTTTTAGGGGCAAATGTTGTTTTAACAATGAGTACAAAAATCATTGATATTACAGGTGAAACCCCTGTTGAATACAAAGGTAGGGTTCCTGCCAGATCAGTTGTAATTCCAGGTAGTTATTCGAAAAAATTTCCTGCTGGTGAATTTCAAGTACCTTGCGCTTTAATTATTGGAAAACGTAAAGAAAGTACAGATAAGAAAACGTCCTTAAATAATGCACTTCGTGAGAATGATGTAGCGGTTTAACGGCCCTTTTAATTAGTCTTTGTTTCCTGTTTTTGAAGTTTTCTGAGTTTAGCGTATTTCATGTAAGAAAAGAAGGCCTGTATAAAAGAAAAGGTAAAACCATCAACTCCATTAAAGATACCTTTCTGTAAAAAATAACATTTAAAGAAAGACACAAAACCATGGCTAAAAGGTGTAAAAGGATTAGTCCGCCTTTTGGTTTTAATAAATTGTTCTGCCTGCCAATCAGTATATTGATTTTTTTTGGCAATAATCTGGTATAAATTACTCCAAGCATAGTGTGCAAAGTGTACATTTACTCTTTTAATATTTTTGCCCTCAACTCTTTGATGTACCATAGCTTTTGATGGAGAGGCAGTTTTTTTATTAAAGAATCTACAGGCATAATCGGGGTACCAACCAGCAAAATCTATAATATCATTACCGAGATAATTTTTTCTTCTAAACTCATAACCATCATAAACATCCGTTTCAAAACTTTTGCTCAATATAAATTCCAAGGCATCTTCCTCTAAAAACTCATCTGCGTCAGGGTTTAAAATCCAGTCATTTTTACAAAACTGCAAACCATGAATACGTTGAGGACCATCTCCTAAAAATTTCTGACAATATACTCTTGCCCCATGTTTTTCGGCAATTTCAGCTGTTTTATCCACACTGAAAGAATCTATAATAATTACTTCATCACAAACTTTAAAAAGAGTTTTAACACATCTTTCAATATATTTTTCCTCATTATAAGTTATAACCAGACCACTGATTCCCATGTGAATTTTAATTTGTGCTTAGCTAAAATATTACTTTTTTAACTAATTACATCATAACCATCAAGGAGTCTTTAAATACTTTGTATTTTTACCAGATAAATAAAATTCTACTAAACAAAGAAACGTCTCTCAGCATGAAAAAAGTTTTGATTATAGCCCCAAAATACATGGGTTACATGGAAAAAGTTGCTGATGAACTCAGAAAAAATAATAATATACTAGTCACAGATATTCACATACCTGAATATAAATACAGTACTTTATCGTTAAAAGTAAAGAACTTTTTTTTGAAAAAAATTGGCGAAGATTTAAAATTTGAATACCGCAAGAAATACATCAAAAAAGTTATTGGCAATGAAAACTTTGATACTATTTTGATTGTCAGACCGGATATGTTGTCTTTTAAAAATTTAGAACAATTAAAATCAAGAACCCCCCTTTTAAAAACCTATTTTTTTGATGGCATCAATCATTACCGGAGAAAATTAAAAACTATAAAATATTTTAATGAAATATATAGTTTTGAACCGGGTGACTGCGAAAAATATGGTTTTAAACCCATTACTAACTTTATCTATGAAGAAAACGATATAAATTCAGAAAATAAAAAATTGAAGTATTGCGTTTTTAATATTAGTAGTTATGACAAAAAAAGATTCCCTGTCTTATTAAAAATATCTTCTATTCTAAGAGACCAAAGAAAAGATTTCAAAATTATTGTAAAAACAAATAAAAAAGTAAACACTTATAACTTAATTGAAATAATCAAGGAACCGATGTCTTTTAAAGATATTAAACTAATTTTAATGGAAACTATCTGCATGCTAGATTTGGGACAGATTCGCAAGCATCGAGGACTGACATTTAGAGTATTTGAAGCCATGGGATTTCATAAAAAATTAATAACAAACAACCCTGACATTGTAAATTACGATTTTTATGACCCACAAAATATTTTGATTATTGATGAAAACAATATAAATATTCCTGACTCCTTTTTATATTCTAGTTACAATCCCATTCCAAAAAAAGTATTTGAAAAATATACTTTAAATACTTGGGTCAAAACAGTTTTTAAAGAAGTCTATACTAACAAATAATTAATAAGCATTTTATTTTTAGAATTCATTATTATAAATGCTTAGCATTTTGCTTACAAAATTTAATAATCTATTTTTGCAACAATAGTCGAGAAAACGGTAATTATGTTCACTGCACTCAATATATTCTAGTTAATAAAAATGATTAAACTTTCAGCTGTTATTATCACATACAATGAAGAGGAACATTTAGAAAAATGTTTAAGCTCTTTAAAGGGGATTGCTGATGAAATTATTGTTTTAGATTCCTACTCTACAGATAGAACAGCAGAAATATGCAAATCATTTAACACTACTTTCATTCAACATAAATTTGAAGGATATATAGAACAAAAAAACCACGCCCTCTCTTTAGCTAAAAATGATTATATTTTATCATTGGATGGTGATGAAGTCCTTTCTGAGGACTTAAAAACTAGTATTTTAAACATTAAATCCAATTGGAAATTTGATGGTTATTTTGTCAATAGGTTAAATAATTATTGTGGTCAATGGATTAAACATTCAGATTGGTACCCGGATAAAAAACTTCGATTATTTAAAAAAGGTAGTGGAGAATGGAAAGGTATAAACCCACATGACTGCTATGTTTTAAAAAAAGGGCTCAAATCGGGTAAATTAAATGGAGATTTATTGCATTGGATGTATAGGGACTATTCTGAGCATAATCAAAAAATAGAGGATTTTACTACTATTGCTTCAGAAGCCTATTTTAAACTTGGGATCAAGTCATCTGTATGGAAAATAATATACAGACCTTTTTGGAGCTTTTTTAAAGCTTACTTTTTAAGATTGGGATTTTTAGATGGGATTAATGGTTTAATTATTTGTGTTCAAACTTACCACGGTACTTTTTTAAAGTATATAAAACTTTATAGGTTATGGAAAACTAAGCGTTAGCATTTTTTTTCCAAAATTTTAGTTTCTTTTTTAATCTCATTCTATTTTGATATTTTTTTTGAAACAGCAGTGTAGATTTCCACATCAAATTAAAAATTAATTGGCGATCTTCTCCTGTACATTTAGCATATTCGTCACTCATAATTTCAACCATGGATTTATACATGGTAAGTCTGGAAAAATTTTTTATTCTCGTTTCAAAATCAAGTTTACCAAAATTCATCCGGTTTAAGTCAACCAAATAAAAATCATAATTATCTCCGTTTTTTTTAATGAGCGTATTCCCAGGTGAATGATCTAAAAACTGAACCCCTTTTTCATGTAATAAATAAGTAAACCTTGTAAAAGCCCTTAAAATAGTTTCATGATTTGGATAATTTAAATCTGTTATGAGCTCTCTATAAGTTAGATCGCAATCCTGTTGCTCACTTAAATAGAAGCTTTTTTTAAATAACAAAAGGGTGTTATATTCAAAAAAAGCTAAGGGTTTAGGAGTACCTATACCAAGTTCTATTAGTTTTTTAGCATACTCAAAAGATCTTTCCGCTTTACTTTTTCTAAAAAACCTGTAGGCAATTTGATTAAAAATATTAGGAATTTTAAACGCTTTAATATTAACATTGACCCCATCAATATTTAAAATTTTAATGGTATTACGGTCGCCTACTCCTCCTTCATAACTATCAAAATCATGAATTGCAAGAGTTAGTTTATTTCTGTTTTTTACGTGATCATGAAAAACCTTCTTTTCCTTCATTCTAAATAAAATCAATATCTATTGCATTTAATTTTTTAAACCCCATGTTAATCATTAAAATCAATTTATGTAAAAAATAATACTCAAAAAAAAACTCAACCTATTAACCATTTACTTAAATCAAAATACAGATAAGTTAGTTTAAATAGTTTTTTTCCATTAGGCACATATTCCCCTTTATTTTTTTCTGATTCTAAAATAACGATATGATTACATGACTTAAGTTCTTCATAATGATTTACCGAAAATGAAATTTTATTTTTGAAAGGTAACTGATGAAACTCCAATAAATTTGACTTTGTAGTTAATTGTCGATCACAAATTTTGAAAAAATAATTATCCATATTGGTTACTTGAAGCATTCTTGCCGTTCTTCTTTCCCATTTTTCTCTTGCTTCGTCTTCAGAAGCAAAGTGCTGAAAATGTATTTCAATATCACTCAATAATCCAATTGGATAGGATTCACCAATTGCAGGATACCTTGAATTAGTTGTAAAAGATAATTTTTGAGCCATATAATACTCAAAATTATTCAGCAATTTCATATAACAAGAACCATGAATAAAAAGCCCAACAAAAGGCGTATTATAAGGTCTTCTATACCATTGGTATGCACTCCCTCCCCAACAATTGTTTGATATGATTACAAACTCCTTGTTTTTCAAAATCTCCAAATCCTTTTTCCTGAAATAATCTTTAAATAAAGACCTGAATTTTCTACTTACAAAAACATATACTTTTCTAAACATTTATAAGGATTAAAGTAATCATGTATTATATTTTAGACTGCAAAATTACGAAGTTTTATGTAATGAATAAAAGTAATGCTAAATTTGAAAAAATATAACTCCATGCAACAAGAAATAAACAAAGCCTTACAAATTTTAAAAGAAGGCGGACTTATACTCTACCCTACTGACACCGTATGGGGTATTGGTTGTGATGCAACTAATCCTGAAGCTGTAAACAAAGTTTTTCAATTAAAGCAGCGTAGAGGTAGCAAAACGCTCATTTGCTTAGTAGCAGATGACAGAATGCTTAAAAAATACATTAAAAAAATACCTGAAGTTGCTTATAACATAATTGAGGTTTCAGAAGAGCCTATAACCATTATTTATGACGATGCACAAAATTTAGCACCGAACCTAGTTGCAGAAGATAATACTATTGCCATAAGAATTCCCAATGATGATTTTTGCTTCCAGTTATTGCGACGATTTAATGGGGCGATAGTTTCAACATCTGCTAATATTAGTGGAATGCCTACCCCAAAATCATTTAAAGAAATATCTCAAGAGGTTTTAAAAGGTGTGGACTATGTTGTAAATTTGCATCGCGAAAAAATTTGCAACAAACCATCATCTATGCTTAAATTAAGTAGTAATGGAGTTGTTAAAATTATAAGACCATAAAAGCTATAAATTTCAATTCAAACAATTGAAGCTTGAAATATTATTATTGCATTATAATTAATGAATTACAAAGACGCCTTAAAACACAATATTTTCAAAATCATTTCTCAATCTGCTAATCAACTAGATCTAGATTGTTATGTTATAGGTGGTTTTGTAAGAGACTTTTTGCTGAATAGAGGTTTGCCAAAAGATATTGATATTGTTGCCATTGGAGATGGTATTCAACTTGCCAAACAAGTTTCAAAAAATTTACCAAACAAACCCAAAGTACAGGTTTTTAAAACTTACGGTACGGCAATGCTTCGCTACGATGATATTGAAATTGAATTTGTTGGTGCCAGAAAAGAATCCTATAGTGAAGACAGTAGAAACCCCGTAGTTGAAAATGGGTCTTTACAGGATGATCAGAACAGACGAGATTTTACAATAAACGCTTTAGCTTTAAATTTAAGCGAATCAAATTTCGGAGATTTACTTGATCCATTTAATGGAGTGCAAGATTTACAAAATAAAATTATACGCACCCCTTTAGACCCTGACTTAACTTATAGTGACGACCCGTTACGGATGATGCGTGCCATCCGTTTTTCAGCGCAATTGGATTTTAAAATTGAAGAGATTAGTTTAAAAGCCATCTCGAAGAATAATCACAGAATTCAAATTATCACTAATGAAAGAATTGTTGTTGAATTAAACAAAATCTTAGAAAGCAAAAAACCTTCTGTAGGCTTTTTATTGCTAGAACAAACAGGTTTACTTGATTATATTTTACCCGAGTTAATGGCATTAAAAGGGATTGATGAAATAGAAGGTCAAAGACATAAAGATAATTTTTATCACACACTTGAGGTAGTTGATAATATTGCAGAAAACACCAATAATTTATGGTTACGATGGGCGGCTTTATTACATGATATTGGTAAAGCTCCTACTAAAAAATTTAGCAAAAAGGTAGGCTGGACTTTTCATGGCCATGAATTTGAAGGGTCAAAAATGGTGTATCAATTATTTAAACGCCTTAAAATGCCATTGAATGACAAAATGAAATTTGTTCAAAAAATGGTATTTATGAGTTCCAGACCAATTGTATTAGCCAATGAAGAAGCAACGGATTCTGCCGTGCGTCGTTTAGTATTTGATGCGGGTATATTTGTAGATGATTTAATGACGCTTTGTGAGGCAGATATCACCACAAAAAATCCAAAAAAATTTAATCAATATCGCAACAATTTCAAAATTGTTCGCGACAAAATTATTGAGGTGGAAGAACGTGACCATGTACGAAACTTTCAACCACCCATATCGGGTGAAGAAATTATGGCAACTTTCAATTTAAAACCTTCCAAGGAGATTGGTATTATCAAAGAGGCTATAAAAGAAGCTATTCTTGATGGTGATATCCCAAATGAGCACAAAGCCGCTTATGACCTCATGCTGAAAGAAGGTAAACGTTTAGGTTTAACAATTACCTCGCAGAAATGATTAAGCTAGTTAGAACAAATTCTGAAAATATAGATTTCATTAATCTTGTGAAAGACTTAGATGCCTTTTTAAAGATTACCGACGGAGATGAGCATGAATTTTATAATCAATACAATCATATTGATGTTATAAAACACACAGTGGTAGCCTATTTAAATGATCAACCTGTTGGTTGCGGCGCTTTAAAACCTTTTGATACTGATAATATTGAAATAAAACGCATGTTTACCCGAACTGAAGCAAGAGGAAATGGTATAGCCACTAAAATACTGCAAGAACTAGAAGCTTGGGCCAGAGAATTAAATTATAAATCCTGTATTTTAGAAACAGGTATCAGGCAAATGGAAGCTATTGCACTATATAAAAAAAACAAATTTCAATTAATGTCTAATTATGGACAATACAGAAATGTAGTCAATAGTTTATGTTTTAAAAAAAACCTTTTATAAAATGAAAAAAGATAATAATAAAGTCATTTATTGGCTGCTTACTGGTTGCATTTTAATATTCATCATGGTTGTTGTTGGCGGTATTACTAGGTTAACACATTCAGGTTTATCTATTTCCAATTATAAATTAATTTCCGGAGTCATCCCTCCAATGAATGATATTGAATGGCAAGAAGCTTTTGATTTATACAAACAATATCCTGAATATCAAAAACTCAACAATCATTTTAACCTTCAAGATTTTAAAGATATTTATTTTTGGGAATGGCTGCACCGGGTCATTGGTCGTTTTATTGGCTTAGTATTCTTAATTCCATTTTTATACTTTTTAATCACCAAACAACTTTCTAAACCTACAATAACAAAATCTATTATCCTGCTTGGTCTTGGGGCTTTTCAGGGATTTATGGGCTGGTATATGGTTAAAAGTGGTTTAGTTGACAATCCAGACGTGAGCCACTATAGGTTGGCAGCTCATTTAACAACCGCATTTGTGACTTTTGCATATACTTTTTGGGTGGCATTGGATTTAATTTATCCTGTTAATAAAGATATCAATATAGACTTTAGAAATTTTATAAGATTTGCTTTAGTTGTCTTATTAATACAAATCATTTATGGCGCTTTTGTAGCTGGATTAGATGCCGGTTTTATTCATAATCATTGGCCTATGATGAGTGAAGGCCAATTCATGCATGACACCGTTTTTATTGAACAACAACCCTGGTATAAAAACTTTGTTGAAGGTAAAAGCGGTGTTCAATTTGCGCATAGAATCTTAGCATATATTGTGGTGTTTTCGGTAATTGCAATTTGGCATAAATCTAAAAAATTGACATTAACTAAACTTCAATCAAATGGTATTTTATCCTTGTTAATAGTGGTTGGGATTCAATTTTTATTAGGCGTTTTCACTATTTTATTTCAAGTTCCGGTGTGGCTTGGTGTGGCACATCAGGTTGGTGCTTTTATTTTATTAAGTTCTATGATATTTACGTTGCATCGCTTTACTAAATAATTGAAAACTGTTACATTTGCAACTTAATTTATTACTATGATTTATAGGTTTAGAGTTATTCTTGATAATGATACAGATGAAGATGTATTTCGTGATTTAGAAATAAAAGAATCTGATACTTTAGAAGATTTACACAATGTCATAACCCAGTCTTTTGGATTTGATGGTACAGAAATGGCTTCCTTTTATGTAAGTGATGCTATGTGGAATCAAGGTCAAGAAATTTCATTATTTGATTTAAGTGAAGATGCCTCAGCTCAATTAATGAGTGATACTGTTATAAATAGTATTGTTTATGAAATGCAACCCAAATTAATCTATGTATATGATTTCTTCAATCTTTGGACGTTTTATGTAGAATTAGCTGAAATTGTTGAGGAAATGGAAGGTGCCTCTTATCCTAATCTACTATTTTCAAAAGGACAAATCCCTGAGGTTGCTCCTGAAAAATTCTTCGAATCTGAAGATTTAGAAGATTTTAATGAATTTGATAATGATTTAGATATTGATGATTACGAAAATTTAGATTTCGACGAAAACTGGAATTAATAAGTTCCTTTAAAATCTGGACGGATTTACATTTTCATAATTTCTCAACACATAAGCTAAGGCATTCTTAATAATATCACCCATATTTTTACTGCGCTTAAATTTGACATCCAGGGTGTATTCATAAATTTTTGATTTTAAGGTATCGATGTTTTCCTTAGTGGAAATAGTGTCTTTTATCATACAATCAAGCAAGGCCTCAATTCTATCGTGATAACTCTTTAAACGCTTTGCAATAATAGAGCGTTCTTCAATTTTATATTGGTCAATAGATAATTTTTGAAAACTATCAGTTACCAGTTTCACCATAATAAAGTTTTCTTTAAAAAATTGAGGACGATAGATGTTAATCTTGCCTTCATACGATTGCTGGTCAAAATCAATAGCTCTTATTTTATAAACCACCTGATCAAAATCATGTGTTGGCACAATAACATAATTATAAGAACGCATATCTCCTAAAAGTCTGATCATGCAACGTTCATTAAATTTGACAAACTCCTTCGCAATTTGTGATTTTTCAGATTTGCTACATTTTGGCAACATATTTTTAATGAATTCATCCCCAGGAATACCTGAAATATGCTCTTCAATTAAAGTGTTTTTATAAACCAGAAAATTTAGATTATACGGAGATAACATATGTTCTAACTCTAAGCCATAAATACGAGAAGCATCAGCTATTTTTACATAAAAATAGGTAAAGTTATCATTCAAAATATTTCTGATTTTTATTCTAAACGGTTTTGAATTACCAAACGTGCAATAATCAATAGCATCAACATTTAGAAAGGCTATGGAGCTTTCGTTGCCGTCAGAATGCAAAATAGTATAGACCCTTTTTAAACTTAAATCAATTTCTTCACGGTCATATTCACTGTAATAAACACGAATCCATAATGTGTCATTATCCAATTTGTCATAAACCGTTACAGAGCCTTGAAACCTAAGGAGGTCTTCATATAAAATAGGAAGCTTTATATTTCTGTTAAACTCTGAAAGATATTTGTGCAACTCATCATTTACAGGATAAGATGGCTTCTTTTTTGAAATTTTTAAATCTTCCATTAATTAAACTATTGAAATTTTAAACTTATTTTTATAAACGCGTATGTAACAAATTTACATAACAATCGTCATATTTATTAACTAACCTGTTGATTTTAGATCAACGCAAAAATTAGAATATCTTGGAGCCTATCCTTACAATTAACAATCTAACAAAAAAATTTGGTTATTTAACTGCTGTAAAAGATTTATCATTTACAATAAACAAAGGTAATGTTTATGGTATATTAGGTCCAAATGGCAGCGGAAAATCAACCACATTAGGTGTCGTTCTTAATGTAGTAAACAAAACTTCAGGTGAATTTCATTGGTTTGATGGCCATACTTCAACGCATCAGGCTTTAAAAAAGGTAGGTGCTATTATTGAGCGTCCAAATTTTTACCCTTACATGACAGCCTATCAAAATTTAAAATTAGTTTGTAAAATTAAAGAAGTTGATGCTAGTAAAATTGAGGAAAAATTAAGACTTGTAGAATTAATTGATAGAAAAGATAGCAAATTCAGCACCTTTTCACTGGGAATGAAACAGCGTTTAGCCATTGCCTCTGCCCTATTAAATGATCCGGAAATTTTAATTTTAGATGAACCAACCAATGGATTAGATCCAAAAGGAATCCATCAAATTAGAGAAATCATCAAAGAAATTGCCAGTGCAGGGACTACTATCCTATTAGCCTCGCATTTACTGGATGAAGTAGAAAAAGTTTGTACGCATGTAGTGGTTTTAAGAAAAGGGGAGAAATTATACTCGGGAAGAGTTGATGAAATGATAACCAGCTTTGGTTTCTTTGAATTAAAATGCGCCAATCAAGACGAACTTATTATATTTTTAGAAAATCACAGTTCTATTTCAAGTGTAAAAGTCAAAGATCATTTAATCACAGCATTTCTAAATGAACCCATGGAATCTGCTGCTTTTAATAAACTGTTGTTCGGAAATGGATTTATATTATCACATTTAGTACAACGCAAAGAAAGTTTAGAAGAGCAGTTCTTAACACTAACCAACAATCAATAAAAGCATGTATAGACTATTAAATATAGAGTTTCAAAAACTAATGCATAGTAGAGCCAGTAAGGTATTAATTATAACCTATTTTGTTTTACTTACTTCCATTGCTCTTATTGCAGCCATTAAGTTTGATATTGGCCCCATTAAATTTCATTTAGCCGAAATGGGCATTTTTAATTTCCCCTACATATGGCATTTTAACAGCTATTTTGCGGCCATTTTTAAATTATTTCTGGCCATTGTGATTGTTTCTATGATGGCTAATGAATATAGTAATAAGACACTGAAACAAAACTTAATTGACGGATTAAGCAAAAAAGAATTCATATTATCTAAGTTTTATACAGTTATTGTCTTTTCAATAGTTTCAACCCTATTTATATTTATTGTTTCTTTAATTTTAGGCCTCATATTTTCAAATTATACCGAGTTAAGTATTATTTTCTCTGACTTAGAATTTCTATTAGCCTTCTTTATCAAGTTAGTTGGTTTCTTCTCGTTTTGTCTGTTCTTGGGGATTCTAGTGAAACGATCAGCCTTTGCTCTTGGATTTCTATTTGTATGGCAGTTTATTGAAGGGATCGTATTTGGGTTATTACGCTGGAAAACAGACGCAGACACCGCTACCAGTATTATGCAGTTTTTCCCTTTAAATTCCATGTCTAATTTAATTAAACAACCCTTTTCACGTTTAAGCGCTGTGCAATCTGTAGCCAATCAAGTTGGAGAGAAATTTGATTTTGATTACGCCGTTCATTGGTATGAAATTGTGATTGTATTATTTTGGACTGCTATATTCATCTTTTTATCTTACAGATTGTTAAAAATGCGTGATTTATAATATCTTTCGATAGCTTTGCTATTGAAGATGAAAAAAATCGCATTACTATTTACTTTCTTTTTTATAAGTTTCTATTCTTATAGCCAGAATGAAGCGGCTAACTGGTATTTTGGCGATAATGCTGGTATTCGATTTAATGTAGATGGAACTATTACTTCCTTATCTAATGGGCAATTAAGTACAGAAGAAGGTTGTACAAGTATTTCTGATAATAATGGTGACTTATTGTTTTACACCGATGGTCGATTTGTTTATGATAGGAATGGTAATGTAATGCCCAATGGCAGTAATTTATATGGTGATAAATCTAGTACACAATCTGCAATAATAATTCCAAACCCAGGAAATCTTAATATTTATTATGTTTTTACCGTTGACACTTCAATAGGACCAGGAGATCCAGATTATGGATTCAATTATTCAATAGTAGATTTAAGTTTAGGAGATGTTACAACAAAAAATTTTTCTATATTATCGGATAGTTCAGAAAAAATAAGTGCAGTGGTAAAAGATTGTGAGTCAAAATCAATTTGGGTTATAACTTTTTCTTCTAAAGATGGACTAACGCAAACGACGAATAATCCATTTAATACTTTTTATGCTTATGAAGTAACTGCTGCGGGTGTCAACCCAAACCCAGTCACAAGGACATTTGATATTGATATTAGTGATGGTAGAGGCTATTTAAAGTTTTCTCCGGATGGCACAAAACTTGTTTGTGCTAATGCAACTTCAGGATTATATCTTTACGATTTTGATGCATCTTCTGGCGTAGTTAGTAATCAAAAAGAAATACCTATAAATTTTTCACCAAATTTATCAAAACCCCAATCTGCTTATGGCGTGGAGTTTTCGCAAAACAATAATGTATTATATGTGTCGGCATTTTACAATCCAAATTCAGATGAATTTAATTTAGCTTCAGAGCAATATGGATCTTTATTGCAATATGATTTAACCGCTGCAAATATTAGTAGTACTGAAATTGTTATTGATAAAAGACAAATGTACAGAGGTGCATTACAATTGGGTCCTGATGGTAAAATTTATCGAGCTATGAGTAACACTTACAACAATGGCTCTCCTTTTCTATCAGTTATAAATAATCCAAATATTATTGGTTTAGGCTGTGATTATAAACATAACGCGATTCCTTTAACCAGAAACTCAAGACAAGGATTACCCCCTTTTATAACCTCCTTCTTTTCTCAAAAAATTGATATCATAGGGAATAATGCAACGTCTAATGATTTACCATTATGTACTGGTGAGATTTATACCTTAAATGGTATTGAACTTCCTGGCGCCCTTTACCAATGGTCCTTAAACGGAATAATCCAAGTAGAAGAAACTGATTTCTATTTACCTATTTCAAAGCCAGGGCTATATAAGCTTTTAATTGATCCTAATGATGGTAATTGTGATAGATTTGAAGGCCAGGCTTTGGTTACTTATAACGAAAACCCTAAGGCATTTCAAACTACCTTAATACAATGCGATGAAGACGGAACAAAAGACGGTCAAACCATTTTCAACCTCAATGAAGCCAATTCCAGTTTAACAGACCCGACGGAAAATGTGTTTACTAAATTTTATAAGGATGCTACTAGACTTGACCAAATATTAAACCCTGACAATTACATTAATGATCCGTACTCCCCAATTATATTTGTCGAAGTTATAAATAGCCAAACTGGTTGTTCAACCAATACGGAACTTGTTTTAAACGTGAGTGTCACGGATTCAAATGATGTGGAATTGATTGTTTGTGATGATGATGGTATAGAAGACGGAAAATACAATTTTAATTTGAGGGAGGCAGATTCAAAAATTATTACCCCCTTAACTAATGGATTGGTAATAAGCTATTACGAATTTTATGAAGATGCTTTAATTGAACAAAACAATTTAGGTGACACCTTTAAAAATACAGAACCCTATTCACAAACCATTTATGCAAGAGTTGAAAATACCAACAATTGTTATGGTATTAGTGAATTATTACTTACTGTTAATAAATTACCAGAAATTAAAACTGATGATATTGTTTATTATTGTCTAAACAAATATCCGGAAACTATTATTATTGATGCGAATGTTATAAATGATGCACCCGATAATTATACATATTCATGGTCAACGGAAGAAAGCACCTATGAAATACAGGTAAATGAACCTGGAACTTATAAAGTTTTGGTAACAAACTCTAATAATTGCACGAAAGAAAGAACCGTGGTTGTAGAACCTGCAAACATTGCTACTTTTGAAACAATAAAGGTGGTTGATGCTGCTCAAAATAACATCATTACTGTTTTTGTGTCGGGTGAAGGCACTTATGAATATTCCCTTTTAGATTCTGATAATATCCTTTACAGACCCTATCAAAATAGTAATATTTTTGAAAATATTGCTCCAGGGTTTTATACCATTTATGTTAAAGATGTCAAGAATAACTGTGGAAATGTCAATAAGAAAGTATCCGTTATAGGCTTTCCAAAATATTTCACACCCAATAATGATGGCATGAATGATACCTGGCAGGTTTATGGTGTTTCCAGCCTCTTTCAACCAGATTCAAAAATCTTTATTTTTGATCGTTACGGGAAACTTTTAAAACAATTAAAGCCAACAGAAAAAGGATGGGACGGCTCATTTAATGGTAAAATTTTACCAACTGATGACTATTGGTTTTCGGTGATCTTGCAAGATGGAAGGGTTTTTAAAAGCCATTTTACGTTAAAGAATTAATCTATAATTGACGAAAAACTAACAAAAGAGCGTTTAGTCTGTTTGTTTTGTATTTAAACTAAAGATTAGCTATTTTTCAAGCATTATTTAATCATAAAACAATGCTGTTTTTACCCCAATTAAGCAAAGTAAAAAGAAACCTACAAAATTATGCCTTATGGGCTCTATTTTTTTGTAGCAGTAGTTTTATGTTTTCTCAAATAATTGTTGACAGCTCTGTCCCGTTAATTGAGCTTATTGAAGATAATTTAATTGAAGGTTGTGTAGAAATTTCAGATATTAATTCTAATGTCAATGGAAACTCATTTGGATTTCCAAGTTATGCTTATTTTAATCGTGGTAGTTCAGACTTTCCTTTTGAAGATGGTATTATGTTATCCACAGGAAGTGCCGAATCTGGAGGAAATGCGAAAAGAGAAGCATTATTAAGTGAAGGCTCAGATATTTGGGGCACAGATCCTGATTTAGATGCCTTAGGAATAACCAATACATTAAACGCCACCTCTATAGAATTTGACTTAGTTTCTGCTACAAACCAAATTCAATTTAACTACCTATTTGCCTCAGAAGAATATTACGGATTCAACTCTTGTAGTTTCGGCGATAGAATTGTATTTCTAATTAAGAAGGCAGATGATACATCACCATTTCGCAATATTGCAGTAATTCCAAATACGGCAAACATTCCTGTAAGCACAGAAACAATACGCCCGGCTATTCCTGATACAGATGATACGTCAGGATGTGACGCACAAAACCCTGAATATTTTGAAGGATTTAATGATCCGGATACGAATTATGAAGGAAGAACTATACCACTATTTGCAACTGCCAGTATAGAACCTTTCGTAAAATATCATGTTAAACTTATTATCGCAGATTTTGCAGATAGCACTAATGATTCTGCTGTTTTTATTGAGGCTATCAGCGTTGACAATCTAGAACTAGGAGACGATATTATTACCTGTCTTAGCTCTAGAACATTAAATGCAGATATCCAAAATCCTTTAGCAACATATAAGTGGTTTAGAAATAATGTTGAGATAACTGGTTTAGATGACAAGCTTTCTAATCTAAATGTAACGACTGACGGTAACTATAGTGTTGAAATTTCAATTCCTTTAAATAGTAAAGTATGTACTTTAACTGATGACATTCAAGTAACGCTAAATAAAGAGCCTATTTATGATGTTATTCCGCCTTATGAAAAATGTGACGATTCGAGTGGCGACGGCATAGAATTTTTTGACCTTCAAACTAAAATTCCAGATATCATTAATATACTTCCTCCCAAAAGCAATTATTATTTAACATTTTTTCCTTCCGAACCGGAAGCCAGAAATGGAAGTAATGAAATAACAACCCCTATCGAAAATAATACGTATCCAGAAATTTTCGTTAAAATAGAGAATATAGATACTGGATGCGTGTCTTATGCCCCATTTAACCTTATCGTAAATGAATTACTCGTCATTTCTCCTGTGAATGATACTATTTGTGACGATGACAATAGTCCGAATGGCCTAACTGATATTTTACTTAGTAACTATGACGATTATTTTATTTCTTCAAACCCAAATGATTTCACAGTTTCCTATCATAATAGTCCGGGGGAAGCCGTTTCTGGGAACAACCCAATCAACTCGACGCAACCTTATTTTAATGCCGTATTACCCTATTTTCAAACATATTACGTAAGAGTTGTAAATACTATAAGCAATTGTTGGAATACGACCACTCTTAATATAGAGATTATAGACAGTCCTTTTATTGATACTGAAAACCCTTTCTATTTAGATGCTTGTGCAGGAGTAGATATAAATGGAGTAGCTATAAATACAGCTACCTTTAATCTTAATGAAATATTGCCTCAGGTTTTACCAGGTTTAACGGGTGTTGTTCCACCAACATTTTATCTAAGCTACGAGGATGCAGAGGTTCCACAAAACCCCATTCTTGACACTGAAAATTTTACAAATACCGAACTTGATGTACAGCGCTTATTTATTAGAGTTGAAAATGAGATCGGTTGTGCAACTATTGTCCCTTTTGAGGTTCACACCAATTTATTATTAACAGGAACTTATTTAGAAGAGGTAGCCATATGTGTTGAGCCTGATATTAATGGTCTAGCGTATTTTTACCTTAATCAAGTTACTAATAAAATAGCCAATGGTATACCAAATATTAGTTTTACGTATTACGATTCACCAGAAAATAGAAATGATGACATAGCACTAGATGCTAATATACTTCATGAAGTGGAAAAAGAAGACGGAAGAACTTTATTTCTTAGCATAACGAACGGTTTATGTACTGTGGATGCACAAATAGATATAATTGTTAATCCTTTATTACTATTTGAACCTCCAGAAAAAGTTCAATATTGTGCTTCTGATGAAAACCTTAATATTAATGTAGATTTACATTTATTGGACGAAAGAATTACTGGTGGAAATACAGATTTTGAAGTTAGTTATTTTTTAGACGAACAAGATGCCATAGATAATTTCTCGAATAAAGAACTATTCTTCTATCAAGTTGATGAAAGCCAAAAATTTTTTGCAAGAATTGAAAACAAGGCTTCAAGCTGTAATAGAATAAATCCTCTTGAAATTCAAATTTTACCAGCTCCTACCATAATCAAACCAGCTCCTGAACTTATTTGTGACGATGATCAGGATGGTTTTGCCGAAGGTATTGATCTTACAAAAACAGATCTTGGGATTTCGGATTTTACTGGATTAAATATCACCTTTTATGATGAGAAAAATGAACTAATAACTAGCCCGGAAAAGGAAAATTTCAAAACTAAAACACAAAAAATTACCATTAAGGTACAAGATACAATTTCCCCATTAAGGTGCACAAGTACAACCTCTTTACAAATTATAGTAAGCACTTTACCTGTCATTCCAACTATTAGTAATTACGAAATCTGTGAAAGTGATGGAGACGGTTATGAATTCTTTTTACTGGAAGAAAAAGATGAAGAAATATTATATACCTCATCTGGTACAGAGGTTTTATATTTTGAAGATCCGGAATACACTATTGAAATAAAAAAAGACATTCCTCATAGAAATGCATTGCCGAATGTAGAACAACCCATATATGTGAAAGTTCAAAATCAATCCGATCCAAGTTGTTTTAATGTATCTCAGTTTTTTATTAAAGTTTCAAAAAACCCGGAATATAATACCGAATTTACAGGATATACTATTTGTGAAAATCCAGATAGCGATGGTTTTCATACATTCGATTTAAACGAAATGGCTTCGGAGATCAAATATGGTGCACCACGGCCATTAAATATTTCTTTTTTTAAAAATAAGACAGATGCAGAAAACAATAATGAATCTGTAAAATTAGAATCGCCATATAGAACCTTGGATGATTCTAATACGATTTATGCTAGAGTTCAGGAAGTTGGTTCAATTTGTTATAATGTAACAGATATAATCATAAAAATTGTATCACGCCCAGAGGTTACCCCTGGTGAAAATCTAATTTTATGCTCTGATAATTATAATGATGATACCGCCATATTTAATTTACGTAACTTCAATTTTACATTACCTCCAAGACTAAATGCTGAAATAAACTATTTCGAAGAGGAAGCTGACGTTGATGATTTATCAAAGGCAATACAAAATTTAACAGATTATGATTCGAGGTCAAGAACAGTTTTCCTGAAAGTTACAGATTTGACGGTAGGTTGCTCTAGCGTAATTCCTTTTAATTTAGTAGTAAACCGTCCTCCAAAAACATATGATGTTGGCACCATACAAATTTGTGATAATGATACCAAAACATATGATTTATCTCAGCTTAATAATGTGATTGTAGATGACCCTGCCGCTGTAAATATTAGTTACCATAGCAGTTTATCCAACGCTCAAAATAGTATCCCATTAACAAACATATTTAATTATACTGACAGTTTTCACAAGTTTTTTGCCAGAATAGAAGACCCAAATACAGGCTGTATCATTATACCTTCATTCAATTTACAGATTAACCCAAATCCGGTTGCCATTGCTCCACCACCTCTTGAAGGTTGTGACGATGATTATGATGGCTTTTTAGTCTTTGATTTATCACAACAAAAAGACGCAATTATTGGTGCAGAAAATAAAACAAATTTTGAAGTTACTTTTTATTCTAACCCAAATGACGCGTTTATTGGAGACAAAAACAATGCCTTAGATGCAAATTATCCTGCTATTGATGGTGAAATTATTTATGCAAGAATGCAAAATAATAAGACGCCCTGTTTTGATATCACTTCTTTTAGTGTTATAGTGCATCGGCTTCCCGTTATAAATGTTGGAGACATCGTTCCTTTATGTATGAATGATTTACCTTTAATAATCGATGCTAGTACAGGCGTTTCAGGGGACACTTATTTATGGTCAACTGGCGAAAAAACGAATCAAATTGATTTAATGCCAGAAGATTTAGGTAATTACTGGATTACTATAACGTCAACTGATAATTGCGTGGCATTTAAAGCGTTTTCAGTCATTGAATCAGAAGAAGCCACCATTAATTTTACAACTACCGTTGATTTTGCAGATCCCAATAGTATTACTGTAGACGTGAGTGGTATAGGAAACTATGTTTACATTTTAGATGATCAAGAACCACAAATTTCAAATGTTTTTGAAAATGTCACTTTTGGACCACATATAGTCACAATAAGAGATGTTAATGGCTGCCAGGATGTTTCAAAAGAGGTCGTAGTTATTGATGTTCCTAAATTTGTAACCCCAAATAATGATGGCTATTTTGATACCTGGCACATCGTTGGGATAGAACAATTACCCGGAACTATTGTCTATATTTATGACAGACATGGTAAACTCATCAAAACTTTGCCTTCTTCTTCACCTGGCTGGGATGGTACCTATAGAGGCCAAAATATGCCTTCTGATGATTACTGGTTTTTAGCAAAAGTTAAAAAAGATGGTGTTGATTTTGATGTAAAGGGACATTTTGCATTAAAAAGATAATTCTAAAAAAACTATTTTTTTGCACATTGATGACCATTTTGTTCCATTTATCTAAAAAGATTAATCCTCTTTAATATTTTTAAGTCTAAGATTATTAAATACTATACTTTAGTATTTAGTTTTATTCTATCAAAAAATATTTAATTAGTTTTAAATTTTCAAATGGTTAACCTTAGCTTATTCAAAACATTATTATTTTCCATAGGTTTTTTTATGACTAGCCTTAGTTTTTCTCAATTAAGCAAAACCCATTTTATTCCACCATTAACTAATGCTGAATTTGGAAATGCTAACCCAGAGGAACAATATATTTATATTTCGACTCCAAGTCCAGTCAGTATAAATTATACCATTAAACCCATGGGGCAACCAACCTCTAACTACATAACAGGTATTGTTTCTAATACAAATCCACGAGAAATTTATGTAGGAACTGGAAATGGTCAATTGTTTATCCCCTCATCTATAACAAGTACCGTAGTTAATGACAGAGGTTATATTATTGAAGCTGAAGCCCCAATTTATGTATCCGTGAGGATGAATGCAGGTGGTGGCGCACAGGCAGGAGCCTTGGTTAGTAAAGGATTAGCAGCATTAGGAGATACTTTTAGAATTGGAAGTTTTACTAATGAAAATCCGCAAAGTAATTATTTAAATTTTGTGTCAATCATGGCAACCGAGGATAATACCCAAGTTACTTTTGACAATCTTCCTTCAGGATTAATAATAAAAAACTACTCCGGAACAACACCTGTAACGGCTATTTTGAATAAAGGAGAAAGTTATACCATCGCAACAAATAGTTATGATAGTGTCATTAATAGAGATGGATTAATAGGATGTTTAGTAAATTCTGATAAACCTATTGTGGTTAATTGTGGATCTGCAAACGGGAGTTTTAGTAATGGCACTGGTAGAGATTATGGTATTGATCAAATTGTAGATCTCTCAAAGGTTGGAACTGAATATATTTTTGTAAGAGGTGACGGTAATAATGATTGGGAAAATGTTTTAATTGTAGCCCATTCAAATAACACATCCATAAGTATAAATGGTAATGCTACTACAAGTATTAATGCGGATGAATACTATGTGATTGAGGGCAATCAATACAGCGCCAATGGCAATATGTATGTCTCAACATCCCAGCCTGTGTTTGCCTATCAAGGCATCGGAGCAACTACAAGCGAAGCTAATCAAGGGATGTTTTTTGTGCCTCCACTAAGTTGTGAAACACGTGGAAACCTTGACAATATAGCATATATAAACAATATTGGAAGTACCACATATTCAGGAGGTGTTTCAATAGTCACTAAAATTGGAGCAACAGTTACTATTAACAACACACCTATTTCAAATTTTTCAACAATAGGTCCTAGCACCGTAACCGGTAAATCAGATTATGTGACCTATAAAGTTCTTGGCCTAAATGGCAACGTATCTGTGCAATGTGATGACGAATTATATTGTGCGTATTTCAACTATAATGGCGCAGCAACATCTGGTAGTTTCTATTCTGGCTTTCCAACGGCGCCTGAAATAAATTTTGATACGTCATTTGTAACATTAGGGATTTGTATAGGAAATAATTTAACCTTAGAAGTCGCGAACATGGGCAACTTTGACAGTATTGAATGGTTTTTTGATGATGGCTCAGGCTCTGGTTTTGTATCAACTGGTTCTAATGCATTACAATATGTACCTATTGATTCTGGTACCTATAAATTAATTGGAAAATTAAACTGCTCTGGTCTTACATTAGAATCACTAGAAGTACCTGTAAGCATTTGTCCCGATGATATTGATAATGATGGTATTCCCGATAATATTGATATTGATAATGATAATGATGGTATTTTGAATTGTACCGAATCTAATGGCAATCAAGAAATTAATTTATTAAACAGTAATGGTGGCACTATTACTGTTGGGAACTACACTTATACAGGTTTAGTTGCTCCCAATGGCAATGTGTCCTCAACATCTTTTATTGGGACTGCAGATGGCACTTTTATGAGTGAAACTCCAAGTAAAAATGGCACATTAGAAACCAGTGTAGCCTATGATTTAAATTTTAACAAAAAACTTAATTTATTATTTGAATACGCAACCTCCACAGCGTTAGGTAACGGTTTACTCACCAACGATGAAGAGTTTATTATTCGGGTACCGAACACAAAAACAATTACCCTTTTAGATCCAGATGACCAGTTATTAGTCGATACTAATTTCGATGGTGTTTATGAAACTGGAATAACTCAAATTTCTGCTTTCGAAATACGTTTTAAACTTAATGGAACATCTTTAGCTTTAGGAACTGGCACGTTTAGTTTTTCGGCAAATGGTGTTGATGCCTTTACCTATATTCACAAAAACACATCCGACACTAACAGTAATCAGGCAACTTTCAAACTAACAGCTACTTGTGTCGCAAATGATAATGATTTTGATGGTATTGAAGATGCATTAGATTTAGATAGCGATAACGATGGCATTCCTGACTTTATTGAAAACACAGGAATCCTTCAACCACTTTCTGGGGTTGATGTAGACTTTAATGGTTTGGACGATATGTATGATATAGCTGGAACACCTCTTGATACTGACGGCGATACCGTTCCAGATTTTTATGATCTGGATAGTGATAATGATGGCATTACAGATTTAATAGAAACTGGACAATTAGGCCTTTTATCTGACACCGATTTAAATGGAATTGTAGATACCGGAGTTCCATTTGGAATTAATGGTTGGGTAGATACTGCTGAAACTAGTCCTGATAGCAATATGATTGGATATACACTTAATGATTTAGATGGGGATACTATTTTTAGTTATATCGATTTAGATAGTGACGGAGATGGATGCAGCGATGTTATTGAAGCTGGTTTTTCGGATGGGAATAATGATGATTTTTTAGGTGATAGCATAGCTTTAGTTGATTTAACAGCTGATATTGCTAAAGGACAAGGTCTAGTTATTAATGCAAGAGATGGGTACACTTTACCAAATAGCATCTATTTAATTGACGGAACCATAATAATCACTACCCAACCATTGGATACTGAAGTATGTGATACATCTGATACTGTTATTTCTGTAATTAGTAGTCCAGTAGATATCATCAAATGGGAGCTCAGTACAGATGATGGTAACAATTGGAATCCTATAACAGATAATGCACTTTACAGTGGCTCATCAACCAGTAATTTAAATGTTTTAGCAGTGCCGTTAACATATAACAATTACAAATACAGGGCTTTTTTAAATAGAACGGATAATATCTGTGGAATTTATTCAAATGAAATAACATTAACGGTTAATTCGTTACCTACAGTTAATAATCCAAGCACCTATTCACAGTGTGATGATGCCTCAAATGATGGGCAAGCATTTTTTAATCTGACCTTAAATAGTATTAAGGAAGAAATCAATTCAAATTATATAACAGAAGGACTTACTTTCAAGTACTACAAAGATCAGAATGAAGCGCTCTCCGATGGCATAGCAATTGCTAACCCCGCAAGTTACCAGGATGCATTAGGCTTTATACTCGAAACCGTTTGGATTAGAGTTGAAAACACCAATGGTTGTTTAAGGGTTGTGCCCCTTACATTAGAAGTTACACCTTCCAGTGCTGCTTTAGATTTATATAACCCAAATTCTATTTACCAATGTGATGACGGCCTTGACCTTAGGGATGGCGTCTCAACGTTTGACTTGACTGCAATACAAAATCATATTACAAATGTCGTTTTTTCTTCTATTAATGTAACAGTTTATTTTTACGAAACACAATTAGATGCTGAATTGGAAATTAATGAAATTATTAACATAGCTAGCCACGAAAACAGCAATTCTCGCGACTCTCAAAATATTTGGGTGCGTGTAAAAAGTGATTTGGGAAACAATTGCCTTGGCTTGAAAGAGTTTAAAAATTTATTGATTGTTGAGTCCTTACCATATGCAAACCCAGTGACAATGCAAAGACAATGTGATTATGACACGTCAGACTCACAACTATCCTATCCTTTTGACACCTCTCAAATAGAAAGTATCTTACTTGGTTCACAAAACCCAGCCGATGTAACCATCACCTATTATGATGAAAATGGGAATATGCTACCAAGCCCGTTGCCAAATCCATTTATAACTACTAGCCAAATTATTACCATTCGAGTGACTAACAATGTTACTTCTGCACCAGATGGTCCTTGTTATGATGAAATCACTCTGGAATTTATTGTAGATGTTCAACCCGCTGCAAATCCAGTTTCTCCTCAAATTGTGTGTGATGGTGATGCAGATGACATAGATAATGATGGTCTATATCCTTTTGATACTTCAACCTATATAAATACGATTCTGCAAGGACAAACTGGAATGGAAGTTTATTTTGATTATGTTGACGAATACGGCAATCTTGTTATGAATAGTCCATCATTACCAAACCCGCTAATATCAGGCTCACAAAAGATTCAAGTAGAAGTAATAAATCCTATAAACACCTCATGTAGAGCATCAACTACTATTGAATTGACCGTGAACCCATTACCAGAATTCTCAATTGACACCCCGCAAATTGTTTGCTCTTCAGACCCTACATTTACAGTTATTTTAGACCCGCTCGAAGATAATCCCTCAGAAGTATTTGATTATGAATGGACATTTCAAGATGGCACGCAACTTTCAAATACTTCAACCTTATCTGTTTCCACACCGGGCACTTATTCTGTTACTTTAACGAAAACAGATGGAACCGGATGCTCCAGAACCAAAGATGTTTTTGTGAATGCTTCAGAATTGGCTACCATTACAAAAAATGATATTAGCATTATTGACATCTCAGATAACAATAGCCTTATCATTACTGATTCTGGTTTAGGTCTAGGTGATTATGAATATGCCTTAGAAGACGCTTCTTCAACATTACAGGATGAAAACTTTTTTAATTATCAAGACGATTTAGTCTTTAATCATATAAAAGGAGGCCTCTATAAATTATATGTTAGAGATAAAAACGGCTGTGGCACAACATTTCTTGAAATATCAATTATTGGATACCCAAAATTCTTCACACCAAATAATGATGGAAACAATGATTTTTGGCAAATTCAAGGGCTTAGCTCTCAGTTTCAACCTAATAGTAATATCTTCATATTTGATCGTTACGGAAAATTACTAAAACAACTAAACCCCTTGAGTAATGGATGGGATGGAACCTTTAACGGCCATTTATTGCCAAACGATGACTATTGGTTCAAGATACTATTGGAAGATGGCAGAGATTTTATGGGACATTTTACTTTAAAACGTTAACCCATATATTTTGTGTAATTTTGCAAAATGCAATTTAAAATTGAATCAGAATTTAGTCCGACCGGAGACCAGCCTCAAGCCATCTCTCAGCTTGTCAATGGCATAAATTCTCATGAGAAATACCAGACCTTACTTGGTGTCACAGGTTCTGGCAAAACGTTTACTATTGCCAATGTTATTGAAGAAATCCAAAAACCAACCTTAGTTTTAGCACATAACAAAACCTTGGCGGCTCAGTTATATTCTGAATTCAAACAATTTTTTCCAAATAATGCTGTAGAGTATTTTGTATCCTATTATGATTACTATCAACCAGAGGCTTATATACCCGTTTCTGGTGTATATATAGAAAAAGATTTATCCATTAATGAAGAGATTGAGAAGATGCGTTTAAGCGCCACTTCTTCACTGCTTTCTGGTCGTCGCGATGTATTAGTAGTAGCTTCTGTGTCTTGTATTTATGGTATTGGGAATCCGGTGGAATTTCAAAAAAATGTCATTACCTTAAAGCGTGATCAGATTATTTCAAGAACAAAATTACTTCATCAGTTAGTTCAAAGTTTATATTCGCGAACCGAAGGAGAATTTAATCATGGTAATTTTAGAATAAAAGGAGATACGGTTGATATTTTCCCCAGTTATGCCGATGATGCTTTTAGAATTCATTTTTTTGGTGATGAGATTGAAGACATGGAATCCTTTAATATTCAAACCAATCACGTGATTGAAAAATATGATTTACTAACCATTTATCCTGCCAATATGTTTGTAACCTCTCCGGATGTGTTACAAAATGCCATTAAAGAAATACAGGACGATTTAGTAAAGCAACATGATTATTTTAAAGAAATTGGAAAACATCTGGAAGCAAAACGACTTAAAGAACGTACCGAATTCGATTTAGAAATGATTCGTGAATTAGGTTACTGTTCTGGTATTGAAAACTACTCCAGATATTTAGACGGTAGGCAACCTGGCACACGTCCTTTCTGTTTATTAGATTATTTTCCTGAAGATTATTTAATGGTGATAGATGAAAGTCATGTCACCATTTCTCAGGTCCATGCCATGTATGGAGGAGACAGAAGCAGAAAAGAAAATTTAGTAGAATACGGTTTTAGATTGCCCGCTGCAATGGACAACAGACCTTTAAAATTTGAAGAATTTGAAGCCATACAAAATCAGGTAATTTATGTGAGCGCCACACCAGCAGATTATGAATTACAAAAATCAGATGGAATTTATGTGGAACAAGTGATTCGCCCAACAGGATTATTAGATCCGGTTATTGAAATACGTCCAAGCTTAAACCAAATAGATGATTTAATAGAAGAAATTCAACAGCGCGTTGAAAAAAGTGAACGCACTTTAGTGACTACGCTTACTAAACGCATGGCTGAAGAATTAACGAAATATTTAGACAGGATTCAAATAAGATGCCGTTATATTCATAGCGATGTAGACACTTTAGAACGTGTAGAAATCATGCAAGACTTGCGTAAAGGGCTTTTTGATGTCCTAGTTGGTGTTAACCTTTTACGTGAAGGATTAGATTTACCCGAAGTTTCTTTAGTAGCTATTTTAGATGCAGATAAAGAAGGATTTTTGAGATCGGCTCGTTCATTGACACAAACCGTTGGTAGAGCTGCCAGAAACTTGAATGGAAAAGCCATCATGTATGCCGATAAAATAACTAATAGCATGCAAAAAACGATTGATGAGACTAATTATAGAAGAGAAAAACAAATAGCTTACAACATCAAAAATAATATTACACCAAAAGCATTAAATAAAAGTTTGGATAATGCCTTAACAAAAAACTCAGTAAGCACGTACAAATATGAATTGGATGCTTTAAAGGCTGCAGAACCAGAAAGCGCCTATTTAAGTAAACCTGAATTGGAAAAGAAAATACGTGAAAAGCGGAAACTTATGGAAGAAGCAGCCAAAGCATTAGACTTTATTATAGCTGCCCGATTAAGGGATGAAATAAAGGGATACCAGCAAAAATTAGAAAAGCTAAACGTTTAAGCGTTTAGCTTTTAAAAACCCTATCGAGAGGTTACTCTTCAAAATTAATTTAAGTAAATTTTCTAATTATATTGTGTTTTAAAAATATCTATTAATACGTCTGGTGGAACGATCTTATTAGGAAAACTTTCCATTAAATAAAGGACTTTTGTAATCGATTCATGGCTTAATCCCATTCTAAGTCCAAAATTGTATAACTTAATAACTCCAGATGAATTGGCGTCCCCGTTGTTTTCAATATTCATTAGTAAAACCAAACGGTGAAATTGAACAATTCTTTCACTATGACTTTTTAAATGAATATAATTAATAGGGTTTTCTATTAAATAATCAAAATCTTCTCTTGAAATTTCAAGTTGTTTTGCAACACCTAATAAAAAATTATATTCTATATTCTTAATGTCTTTATCATACTTCGCAAATGCTATCATTTCCGATAATAAACTTAACTTTTCGACCCGGTTTATCATAATTAGAGGGATTAATTAATTACACTATAAAGTTACAACAGTACTTCACTTTTATAATCGTCGATATTATGTAACTTATCGAAAACACTGGGTTTATTCATCGGTAATTTTATTTATTTCATCATATATTTTCATTTTATTTTAAAAAAACATTTTTATTTCTTGATCAAAATTAACATTTAACATTAATAATTTTAAATTTTATAGTGCTGAATATCAATGTTTTACTATTTTTAAATTATTAAGGATCGCGGATAAAATCCTATAAATTTTTTAACTTCTATATAAAAATCACAAAAACGCTAGAAAACGCTGAGTATTCAATTAATTTTGTTAAAAATAATTAGTTCTACTTTTATAAATTAAAGCCATGACAAATAATGATATTTTAAAAAAATTGCGTGTTGCGTTGAAACTTAGAGATGATGATATTGTTAAGATTTTAGAACTTGTTGATTTTAGAATTTCAAAAAGTGAACTGGGTGCTTTTTTCAGAAGTGAAGACCATCCCAAATACATGGAATGCGGAGACCAAATATTAAGGAATTTTCTAAATGGTTTAGTTATTCATTTAAGAGGTCCGATGCCTAAAAAAGAAGAAAAAACAATTCAAAAAAAGAAAAGCTCCTGATTACAGAAGCTTTTTACAAATAAATTTTAACTTATTTATTTCTTAGTTAATCTTACTGGTACTATATAGTGTTCACTTTCGTGAACCAAAGAAGCTGATACTTTGCTATAATTTAATCTATTTTCAATAAATCTTTTAAATTCAGCATGTTCAGTTTCTACAGATAACACTACAATTTCATCGTATTTGTTAAATGTAATTGTAACAATGGCTTCAACGTCTTGTTCCACATCAAACCTGGCATTTTTCAATAGTTCGGAAATTTCTTTAGTTAAACTAGAAGGATCTTCTGTTTTTGGGGTCGTTCCTGCGAATAATACAGTGCTAAAGGTAATGGCTACCATTAGCAATAAAGTTTTGATTGTTTTCATAATTGTTTGATTTTTAATTGATTTATACTTTATAGACTGCTTTAAATTATAAATGTTACATCAAAATCATCTTTTAACAATTCTTTAACCCAAAAAATTTCATACTCAACGGTCTTGGCAAACTATTAAAAACGAAAAAGGTCAGTACTGATTGTACTGACCTTTTATATAATAAGTTAATTAATTTTAAGCTAAAACTTGTTGTACCTTATCTGCCGCTTCTTGAAACTGCGTAGCACTTAATACAGCTAAACCAGATTCATCAATTAATTTTTTAGCAATATCTGCATTAGTACCTTGTAATCTCACAATAATAGGAACATTAATATTACCCATATTCTTGTAGGCATCGATAACACCTTGAGCCACACGATCACAGCGAACAATGCCTCCAAATATGTTAATTAAAATAGCTTTCACGTTTGGATCTTTAAGTATGATTCTAAAAGCAGCTTCAACGCGCGCCGCATCTGCCGTACCACCTACATCTAAAAAGTTAGCTGGCTCTCCTCCTGCTTGTTTAATTAAATCCATAGTTGCCATAGCTAAACCAGCACCATTTACCATACAACCTACATTTCCATCTAAATCCACATAGTTTAATCCTACTTCTTTAGCTTCAACTTCAATTGGGTTTTCTTCACGTAAATCGCGTAAATCAACATAATCCTTATGTCTGTATAAAGCATTATCATCAATAGTAACCTTTGCATCAACAGCCATTATTTTGTTATCACTTGTTTTTAAAACAGGATTAATTTCAAATAATGACGAATCAGATTTCACATATGCGGTATAAAGATTAGAAACAAATTTTGTCATTTCCTTGAATGCATTTCCAGATAAGCCTAAATTAAAAGCAATACGTCGTGCCTGAAATGGCATCAAACCAACACTTGGATCAATTTCTTCAGTAAAAATTAAATGTGGCGTTTTTTCTGCAACAGCTTCAATATCCATTCCACCTTCAGTAGAATACATAATCATATTTCTTCCAGTACCGCGATTTAACAAAACAGACATATAGAATTCATCTGTTTCACTTTCTCCAGGATAATAAACGTCTTCTGCAACCAACACTTGATGAACTCTTTTCCCCTTAGCAGATGTTTGCGGTGTTATTAAGTTCATCCCAATCATTTTACCTGCAATTTCTTCAACTTCTTTGAGGTTTTTTGCAAGTTTCACGCCACCCCCTTTTCCGCGGCCACCAGCATGAACCTGCGCTTTGATAACATACCAACTAGTCCCTGTTTCAGTAGTTAAATGTTTGGCAGCTGCCACCGCTTCGTGAGCATTTTGAGCTACAATACCACGTTGAATACGCACGCCAAAACTGCTTAATATTTCTTTACCTTGATATTCGTGTAAATTCATAATTTGCTTAATATTTTAAGAACAACAAATGTATAGAATACCTATTAATTACGCTAATGTTTTATTTAGTAATCCCATTATAAGTTTTTACTCATTTTATTTTTGTTAATTATTTAACATTTTGTTTAATATGTGAAATAATTTAATTAATTATTTTTAAATTAAGTAAAAAAAATACCTTTGCTAAAAAATAGAAGTATCTCATGTTGAATTCTCAATTACTTAAAATAGCAGAAAATTTTGGAAGCCCAGTTTATGTTTATGATGCTGAAAAAATAGCCTTTCAATATAAACGTTTAACTGATGCCTTTATAGAGGTGAAACATCTCAAAATAAATTATGCAGTAAAAGCCCTTTCTAATATTTCAGTATTGAAATACTTTAATATACTTGGTGCAGGCATTGACACCGTTTCAATTCAAGAGGTTCAGTTAGGATTAGCTGCAGGTTTTTTACCAGAACAAATTATTTTTACACCTAATGGTGTTTCCTTAAGTGAAATTGAAGAAGCTACAAAATTAGGTGTTCAAATTAATATTGATAACTTATCTATTTTAGAACAATTTGGAACCAAACATCCACACATTCCTGTTTGTATAAGAATAAATCCACATGTTATGGCTGGTGGAAATAGTAATATTTCTGTTGGTCATATAGATTCAAAATTCGGAATTTCTATTCATCAAATACCACACTTATTACGCATTATTGAAAACACTAAAATGAACATCAATGGCATTCATATGCATACAGGTAGTGACATTTTAGATATTGATGTGTTTTTATACGCCAGTGAAATTTTATTCGAAACGGCGAAACAATTTAAAAACTTAGAATTTATTGATTTTGGTTCTGGCTTTAAAGTACCTTATAAAATAGGAGATATTGAAACCAATATTGAAGAATTGGGTAAAAAGCTGAGTGAAAAATTCAATAGTTTCTGTAAAGAATACGGCAAAGATTTAACCTTAGCTTTTGAACCAGGTAAATTTTTGGTTAGTGAAGCTGGTTACTTTTTAACACATGTTAATGCGGTTAAACAAACTACTTCAACCGTCTTTGCACAAGTTGATTCTGGTTTTAACCATTTAATTAGACCTATGCTGTACGGTTCTCATCATGATATTATTAATATTTCAAATCCAAAAGGTAGAGAAAGGTTTTACACGGTTGTAGGATATATTTGTGAAACAGATACGTTTGGTAATAACCGACGCATTAATGAAATTAATGAAGGTGATGTGTTATGCTTTAAAAATGCCGGAGCCTATTGTTTCTCAATGTCTAGCAATTATAACTCCAGATATCGTCCTGCTGAAATATTATGGCATAATAAAAAAGCCCATTTAATCAGACAGCGGGAAACCTTTGATGATATATTAAAAAATCAAGTAGAAATTGATTTTAAATCTAAAGAAGATAAGGTTTTGGTAGGTTAAGCATTATCCCTTTTTAGTTCAAAAGACTCAACACGTTTTGGGTCTTTTTTTTTATGATTAAAAACCTTTCATTTTAATATTTTGAAAAAAAACAGAAAAATATTGAAAAATAAAAAAAAATGCTATCTTTAACATCTCCCTATTAATATGTTAAAGCAAAAATTAAGTTGATAATGATTTAATATTTTGCGTGCTACACAATCGGTGAAATAAACTGATGGTGCCCCAAATTGATTTAAATTTTGGATTTTTACGTTAGACCAAGATCTAACACTTAATTATATATTAACAATTAAAACCAACTAAAATTATGAGAAAATTATTTTATGCATTGTTATTACTTCCATTTTTTGCTGTATCACAAGGAAATGAAGCTTTTTTAATAAACTTATCAGAAATCACTGTAAAACCAGGTCATAATGCCCAATTTGTTGAAGGTGTTAAATCATGGAAGAAATGTTATAAAGACAATGATGGGAAAGACCCATGGAATATGTGGAAACGTGTTCAAGGCGAGGGCACAGTATACACCATGACTAGCACCATGGCTAACTGGGCAGAAATGGATAAAGATGGTGATGCCGCCGGAAAGGAATGTAGGATGGCCGTTGTAAACTTAATTATGCCACATGTAAAAAGTGTTAATTATAATATTGCCCGTTCCATGCCTGACATTAGCAGATCAACTGGCATGCCTCAGGACACCAAAGTTGTTTGGGTTTATAATGCAAAAACTAGCAACTCCGGAAGTTTTAGAGAGGTTGTTGGAGAATTGACAGCTGCCACTAAAAAAGCAGAAGGTGATGCCAGAGGAACATGGTACAATGTTCAAGGTGGAGCTCCTGAAGGAGCCAATTATTTCGTAGCAGTTCCATTCAAGAATTTTGCTGACCTAGATGTGGATCGTGATGGTGTATGGAATATTTATGAAAAAGCCAATGGCAAAGCCAAAACAGATGCCTTAAGAGCAAAAATGAGAGCTTCTGTTTCAAGTGACTGGTCTTATATATATTCATTAAATGAAGAACTGTCCTTTTAACTATTATTCATATTGATGGTAAATTCAATACACTTAAATTTTAAAAGAAGTTCAACAATTGTTGAACTTCTTTTAATTTTCATGACAAAATTTCAATATTTCAAAAATATTAATTAGATTTAACAACTCCTCAAGTCTTATTTGTAGCAAAAATAAAAAGACAACATATGAAACTCTCAAAATTCCTTAAAAGGGAATTAATGTTCTTATATTTTTATTCAAATTGTACAGATTATTTTTGATTTTGTTTTAAAATAATTAAAAAAACAATCTATTAACCAACCAAAATAAACCAATTTGAAACTACAAAATGAATCTATTGACATCGTTGATGACACAGAATCTAAAAAGGATCATTTATTCTTAACTGAAAACTCCGTTTTAAGATATTTAACGTTTTCAGCTTTATATCTCGCCCAGGGAATTCCAGAAGGAATCACCTATTTTGCTATACCTGCTTGGTTAGCAATGAATAATAAAACACCGGTTGAAATTGCAAGTTTTGTAGCAGTAATTGGAATACCATGGAGTTTTAAAGTTTTGATAGCTCCTTTAATGGACCGCTTTACCATTTTATCCATGGGAAGAAAACGTCCTTGGGTAATCTTTGGGCAATTGGGTCTTATAGTTTCTTTTTTAGCAATTGGTCTAGTACACGACCCTTTAAATAATTTAAATGGACTCATGATTGCTGGTTTTTTTATTAGCTTTTTTGGAGCTTTTCAGGACGTAGCAACAGATGGAATGGTTATAGACGTGGTCCCTATTAATGAGCAAGCCAGAGCTAATGGCTTAATGTGGGGAACAAAAATTATTGGTACCTCCTTGTCTGTAGTCATTGGAACCAGTTTAATAAATATTTTAGGTTTTACAATAGCCATTTCTTCTTTATCTATTGCCGTTGCTTTTATTATACTAGTTCCTATTTTCTTTAGAGAACGTCCTGGTGAAAAAATAATGCCTTGGATGGCAGGAGAAGCATCAGATGATTCGAAAAAAGCACAACTAGGAAGCTGGAAAGAAATTTTTAAAAGCCTTTTTAAGGTAATTATTTTACCATCAACCATTATTATGGGCATTGCGACAGTAATTAGTGGTACTATGTATGGTTTAATTGATACTCTTTTACCAATTTTTACGATTCAAGAACTGGGTTGGACTAATACATCCTTTTCCCAAGTATATTCTATAACCACATTAGTTGGTGGCTTTTTTGGCATGTTTGCGGGTGGTGCTTTAGTTGATTTTTTTGGCGATAAAAAAATGATTCTTATTTATCTAATTATAACAACTCTTTTGATAGGTGGATTTGCTCTATTACCTGATTTTTGGAAAAATGACACATTTGTATTTGGGTTTATTTTGCTTTATTATTTATTCTATACCTTCCTCTGTATTGCCATGTTCGCTGCTAGTATGAAATTATGTTGGCAAGTAGTTGCCGCAACTCAATTCACCCTATTTATGGCACTTTCTAATATGGGAAGAGCCGTTGGCTCAGGCCTTGTTGGAACTTTTAAAGAAATGATGTCCTGGGATTATGTCTTAATAATCACCGCCATTTCACCATTGCTTACCATCGTTTTTATAAAATTTATTAATTTCAAAAAACAAAGAGAAACTATAAATCAATTTAAAATTTAAACCTATGAAAAATTCAATTAAATTATTTCTTACAATTCTATTAATTAGCCTCACCTCCTGTGAAAATGCCAAAGTTGAAAAAAACATTAAAATGTATTCGAGTACCTGGGATGAAATTATTAACAAAGGGAATTTAGACCTTATTAATGATACGCATTTTACAGAAGATATTACATTAGTTATGAGTCCGGAAAATATTGTGGGTATTGAAGGTTTTAAAGACTATTATTCAAACTTTGTAACCGGCTTTTCTGATGTTGAGTTTACTCTGGCTGATGTTTTTGGTCAAGGTGATAAAATAGTAAAACATTGGAACTTTAAAGGAACACATTCCGGAGAATTTTTTGGTATTCCTGCCACTGGTAAATCTGTAAATGTTGAAGGTGTCACATTAGTAAAGATGAAAGATGGAAAAATTGCTCAAGAACAAGACTTTATGGATAACATGGTATTCCTTCAGCAATTAGGCATACTATCCAATCCCGAAAATGTGGGTATTATAAACGGTCTTTATAATGCATTTGGTGCGGGAGAGATCCCCAATGTACTAGCTGCCCTAGATGCCAATGTGATTTGGAATGAAGCTGAAGGTAATGCCTATGCAGATGGTAATCCATACATTGGGCCTGAGGCCGTTTTAAATGGTGTTTTTGCTCGTGTAGGTGCAGATCATGAGTATTTTAATCTGGCTAATATAGAACTTCATGATATGTCAAATAATCAGGTACTTGCCACCTTACGCTATCAGGGTAAATTAAAAAAGAATGGAGTGATATTCGATGTACAAGCGGCACATCTTTGGACTCTTAAAGACGGGAAAGTTGTTGCCTTTCAACAGTATGTTGACACCAAAAAACTGGCTGATATCAGCAAGAAATAAAAAAACACTATAAAACCAACCAAAAATGAAAACAGTTTTAGTAACTGGAACAAGTAAAGGCATTGGCCTTGAAACGGCTCTTGCCTTTGGAAGAGCCGGCTATAAAGTATTTGCCACGATGCGCAATACTGTAATGGCCAGTGATTTCAAGGAAATAATAAAAAATGAATCGCTTGATATTAGCATATCTGAAATGAATGTTGACTCTGATGCATCAGTAAAAAAGTGCATAGAGGCCATCATTAATGAACATGGCAAAGTAGATGTATTAGTCAATAATGCTGGAATAGAACGTCATGGTTCTGTAGAAGAATTGAGCATGGAGGATTTTAAATCGATTATGGAGACCAATTATTTTGGAGTACTCAGATGCACTAAAAGCTTGCTTCCTATAATGAGAAAGAATCGGAAAGGCTGTATTATAAATGTGGCCTCAGTTGCTGGTCATATTTCAAACAGTCCCTTAGGTGCTTATGCGGCGAGTAAATTTGCCCTGGAAGCAGTTAGTGAAGCCTTGGCACAGGAGGTAAAACCATTTAATATTAGAGTGGCCATAGTTGAACCCGGTATTATAAATACACAAATGGCTCAGGACATTAAGGGAGCATTGGTAAGTAAATCTATTTATCCTCAGGTAAATCGTTTTGGAGGTCTTTTTGCAGCTTCGCTTAAAACGCCAACACCCCCAACTCTGGTAGCTGAAAAGATATTGGAAATTTCTGAAAGTAACACCTGGAAATTAAGACATCCAGTAGGGCCAGATTCAGAACCATTTATACAATGGCGTGCTTCCATGTCTGATGAACAATGGATAGACTGGAATGCTGCGAGTGATGAAGACTGGTATCAATCTGTTGAGCAAGACTTTGGTTTAAATGCCAGATAATTATTGATAAAGAAACCATTCGTATCAGAAATACAGGCGTTATTGGATATTGTTTTCTATTATAAAGACAATTATTTTTTTACCTTTCTATAATTCATATGTTAAATTTAACCTCAAGTTAATCAGTTCAAAATAAATGAAAATAAAAATCATAATCATCATTCTTAGTTTTACACAGCAATCTATGGCTCAATCCTATAAAGAAATTCATAATAATGCCATTTTAATAGATACGCATAATGATATCTTGATGAAAATGGTAGACGATGGCCTTTTGATGGATAGCAATTTAAAAGGAAAAACCCATAGTGACTTAGCTCGATGGAAAGAAGGAGGTCTTGATGTTCAAATTTTTTCTGTGTTTTGTGATGGGACTAAAGTGAATCCCTTTAATTATGCCAATCTACAAATGGATTCTTTGGATGTAGTAGTCAAACGAAATCCAGATAAAATAGTAAAAGTTGCCAATACCAAAGAATTACTAGAGGCTGTAAAGCAAAACAAAATAGCGGCTATGTTTGGGGTTGAAGGTGGACACATGATAGAAAATGATTTAGAAAAATTAGAAGTTTTATATAATCGTGGCGCAAGATACATGACCCTTACATGGAACAATTCAACAGATTGGGCCAGCAGTGCTTTTGACGAGACATTTACAAAAGATTTACCACATCAAGGCCTTACAGATTTTGGAAAACAAGTCATTCATAAAATGAACCAATTGGGAATGATGATAGATGTTAGTCATGTGGGTGTACAAACATTTTCAGACGTTATAAACACAACTACAAAACCTATAATAGCTTCACATAGCTCTGTATATGCCTTATGCAAGCATCAACGCAACTTAAATGATGAACAAATAAAAGCCATTGCTAAAAATGGTGGGGTTATACAAGTAAATTTTCATCCGGGTTTTATTGACCCCAGTTTTGAGGAAAAAGAAAAAGCCTTTTTAGCAAAGCATCAGTCAGAATTGGATTCATTAATGAAAAGCGGAACAGATGAGTGGTACTCTATGGATTACCTTTATAAAAAATACACGAACGAATCAACGGCTATGCGTCCTCCATTATCCATGCTAATTGACCATATTGATTATATAGTAAAATTAGTTGGTACTGATTATGTTGGTATTGGTTCAGATTTTGACGGTATTAATCTGACACCTCAAGGATTAGATGATGTATCAACTTATCCTCTTATAACAAAAGCTTTAGTTGAAAGAGGTTATAGTCAACAAAACATTAATAAAATATTAGGTAAAAACCTTTTACGGGTATTAAAAGCCAATGAATTAAAATAACCATAAAATAAACCCTATGAAAAATACCTTTTTTTATGTTCTATTATCATTACTTCTTCTTGTTGTTAGCTGCAATGAGAAAAAACAATCTCCTATAGAAAAAGAATGTGATCCAAGCTATTTGGATTATTCAAAAAGTGAGGACCAAAAAACCGGAGGTATTAAAATGATACCTATTACTACTCCTAAAGGCACTTTTAATGTGTGGACAAAACGGGTGGGGAACAATCCTAAAATAAAAGTTTTGTTGCTTCATGGAGGGCCGGGTGGTACCCACGAATTCTTTGAAAATTTTGATGGTTATTTACCTAAAGAAGGTATTGAATATATTTATTATGATCAATTGGATTCTTACTACAGCGACAAACCAAATGATTCAACCCTTTGGACAACAGAACATTTTGTTGAAGAAGTTGAGCAAGTCCGTAAGGCATTACATATGGACAATAGCAATTTCTACCTTTTTGGTCAGTCCTGGGGTGGCATATTGGCCATGGAATACGCATTAAAACACCAAGATCATCTAAAAGGTTTGATTATATCCAATATGATGGCAAGCATACCAGCCTATGAAAAATATGCAGCGGAAGTATTAGGACCTCAGCTACCGCCAGAAGTGTACAAAGAAATTAAGGACATGGAAGCAAAAGAAGATTTTTCAAATCCAAGATACGCTGAATTAGTGACTCAATATTATTATACAGAACATGTATTACATCTTCCTTTAAATGAATGGCCAGAATTTATCAATCGTGCCTTTTCACACCTCAACCCTAACATTTACATCTATATGCAAGGCTATAGTGAATTTGGTGTGACTGGTAATGCCACCTTAAAAGGCTGGGACGTTTCAAGCAGGCTCAAAGAATTAAGCATCCCAACCCTCATGATTGGTGGAAAATATGATACTATGGATCCTAAATATATGGAATGGATGAGTACAGAAGTACAAAGAGGCCGCAGTGTAACTACCAATGGCGCCCATTGTTCACAATATGACGACCCTGAAACTTATTTCAATGGTTTAATTAAATTTATAAAAGATGTAGACAATAAAACTTTCTGATTACATTTATAAAACCTATCAACCAACCAAATGATAACCAAACTAGGTGAAAAAGTAACAGTTTTGTTTCAAAAATACATGCCTGATGCATTTGTTTTTGCCATACTACTTACCTTAATAACAGCCTTAATAGCCTATTTTTGGCTTCATGCTTCACTCTTGCAGATCATAGAGTCATGGTATGATGGTTTCTGGTCTTTAATGGAGTTTGGAATGCAAATAGTACTCATTATCATCACTGGTTATGCCATCGCTATTTCACCTATTATCAAAAAAGGTATTGACAAACTTACACTCCTAATAAAAACACCAAGGCAAGTTTACTTTTTTGTTGTTTTTTCAAGTGCCATACTGAATATGATTAGCTTTGGATGGATTGTTATACCCTGTGTTTTAGCAAGAGAATTAGCACTTAGAATTAAAGGGGTTAATTATCCGTTTTTAATTGCTTGTGTCTATTTTGGTGGTGGTAGCTGGGTTACTGGTTTATCAAGTTCTATACCCTTATTGTTAGGTACAAAAAGCAATTATTTAATAAAAGCGGGCATTTTATCAGAAACAATACCTACCACGGTAACACTTGGTTCTTCCTTAAATATAGTGATGATGGTTGTGTTTCTAGTTTTTGCTCCTTTATTGATTCTTTTCTTAATTCCAAAAAGCAACAACTTTAAAGAATTAAACCAAATGTTAGAATCTACCGATGGCAAAAAAGAACTATCCATAAAAGAAGAAGCTTTAAGTTTTAATCTCTCTACCCCGTCTTTTTCAGACCGATTAAATAATGGTTTCTTATTACAAGGCCTTATCGTAATTATGGGACTGACCTATATACTCTTTCATTTTTACACCAATGGATTCGAACTGAATTTCAATATCATGATATTTATATTTTTAATTATTGGGATGTTACTTCACAAAACACCCATGCGCTACGTCATTGCTATGAAACGATCAAGTGGTAATATTTCAGGTATTTTGTATCAGTATCCGTTTTATGCAGGTATCATGGGTATCATGCTATATACAGGGCTTGGTGAGAAATTAGCCCAGATAATGTCCTCAGTTGCCACCATAGATTCCTATGCATTTTTCGCATATCTAACCGGAGGCATAACCAATTTTGCCATTCCATCAGCTGGAGGAGAATTTGCTGTTGTAGGTCCAAGTATCATCAATGCAGTTAAAGATATTGGAGCGGGCCTGCCTGCTGAAGAGATGTCAGCAATGATTTCCAGAGCTTCATTATCTGTTGCCTATGGCGAAAGCTTAACTAATTTATTACAGCCCTTTTTTCTGTTGCTGGTATTTCCAATTATGGGAGCTGGAATCAAAATACAGGCACGAGATGTTATGGGTTATTTAGTCATACCATTTCTTATATTTTTTGTTATACAATCCATCTTAGTAACATGGATACCTTTATAAAATTTTAAAACAATAAAAACACTAACCAATAAATATTTTTTTATGACCACAACCAACCAACATTTTAAGCCCACTCAACAAAGTGGACGCATTAATTCCCTTGATGTCATTAGAGGCATCGCCTTATTAGGAATATTATTAATGAATATTAACGGCATGGGACTACCTTTTGCTTATTCAGACCCAACCATAGCCGGAGGTTCAGAGGGCTTGAATTTACAAGTTTGGATTGCTAATAATATGTTTTTTGAAGGTACTATGAGAGGTTTGTTTACCATGCTCTTTGGTGCAGGTGCCATATTATTAACCAGCAGATTAGAAAAAAGCGGCGCAGGAATAACCACAGCGGATATTTACTACAGAAGAATCCTTTGGTTACTTCTCTTCGGAATTATTAATGTTTACATTTTTCTTTGGCATGGTGACATATTGTATCCTTATGCCATTTTTGGATTGATGTTATTTCCTTTTAGAAACGCAAGTGTTAAAAATCTCATTTTAGTTGGATGTGCTTTGATAACTATCGGTGTTTTGTGGGATATAAGTGATTACCGCAATAATCTTGATACTCAGAAAAATGGCATTGAAATGCAAACGCTTAAAGAACAAGGGGTGGCTTTGAATGAAGAACAACAAGATGTTTTAAACAAATGGGAGAAATTAAATACTAAGCATACACCAGAAGAAGTAAAAGAAAAAATTGAAAAAATGCATCAAGGCTACTGGTCTGTACTTATGGAAAAAGTGAAAGGGAATCAATTTATGCAAACCTGGTTACCATACAGATTATGGGTTTGGGATATATTAAGTTTTATGCTTTTGGGAATGGCATTGTTTAAACTTCGTGTGTTTCATGGAGAACGGAGTAATCAATTTTATATCATACTCCTTGTAACAGGCTATCTCATAGGACTTAGCATCAACTATATGGAAACAAAGATGCTTATTGATAGCAATTTTGATCCTGTAACTATTTCAAAAGCAGATCAATCCTATCAGTTAGGTCGCTTGTTTACCACTTTAGGTCATATTGGGCTTTTTATGTTATTTATTAAATCTGGTATACTTAGATTTTTGCAAAAATCTTTAGCGGCCGTTGGAAAATTAGCTTTAACTAATTATTTAACACACAGTGTGGTTACTTCCATAATTTTTTATGGCGATGGCTTCGCTTTATTTGGTGAGCTTCAAAGATATGAGTTGTACTATATTGTTGGAGCTATTTGGATAGTTCAATTAATCTTTAGTCCTATATGGCTTAAATATTTCTTGTACGGACCAGCAGAATGGGTATGGCGTTCATTAACCTATCAACAAAAACAACCTTTCAAAATAAATTAAAAAAACAACTATCATGCAATTAAAACAATCCATAATAATAGCTTTAGCCCTCAGCGTATTGAGCCTTACTGCTTGGGAAGTCTTTTGGCGCGCTCAAGGGGTGTATCCCACATTAGACGATAACGAAGCCCTTTGGGCTGTACAAAGGCAAAGAGTAGAAAAAGCCACAGATAAAGATATTGTACTCATGGGTTCTTCAAGAGTGCTTTTTGATATGCAATTAGATCAATGGCAGGAACAATCTGGTATTCGTCCGATTCAACTCGCATCAGTAGGTAGCACACCATTACCCATTTTTCATGATGTAGTTAATAACACCAATTTTAACGGAACTATTGTTGTTGGCGTAACACCCGGACTGTTTTTTTCAACCACTTCTCCAGATGCTCAACCTTGGCAATGGCCTCAATCTAAAGTAGATTATTATAAAAAAAGAACCTATGCACAAATAGCAAATCATTTTTTATCATTACCACTACAAAAAAACTTAGCATTTATAAGTGAAGACCAAGGGGTTGATGGTGTTAAATTAAAAGAATTACTTGGAAAAATAAATGTAGGAGATCGGGTTGTAGACCCAATGCCTCCTTTTCATGAATTTGGAGAAATTCAAGAAGACAGAAATTTAAAAATGAAACAAATTACCGTTACTGATACGGCCTATGCCAATTCAATAATAAAAGTATGGCAGTTTTTTATGAAAGGTGCAGCAAGCGGTCCACCACCAGATAAGGAATCAACTATGACCTTCTTTTTAGATGATTTAAAAATATTTGAAGCTCGTGGTGGTCATGTCATTTTAGTAAGATGCCCCTCTAGTGGAAGTTTAAGAGTCGGAGAAAATATGGGAGTACCTAGAGCAGGATTTTGGGATGACCTTGTAAAACAATCTCATTTAAAAGCATATCATTTTGAAGATTATGACCAATTAAAAGATTTGAAATGCCCTGAAGAGTCACACCTTTCTGCTGAAGATGCCCAATATTTCACCACAGAAATTGTAAAAATAATGAAAGCTGATGGCGCTTTATCTCACCTTAAAACCAACTAATTATGTTATTTAATTCATTAAGTTTCGCAGTGTTTTTAGTAATTGTATTAGCACTGTATTATTCAAAATTATTCAATTGGACTGGTAAAAAGGGTATGCTGCTTTTTGCTAGTTATATATTTTACGGATTATGGAATCCGCCTTTAGTTATTTTACTCTGGATTTCAACAGTGGTAGACTGGATTACAGGAAAAAAATTAGCAATAGAAGAGGATAAGCGCAAAAGACTGTACTGGTTATTGTTAAGTATGTTTGTCAACTTAGGCTTTCTCACCTTTTTTAAATACCGGGATTTCCTTCTCGACAATTTTACTACCGTAGTGAACACCTATGGTTATGGCTATCAATCGTCAAAAATGGATATTATATTACCTATGGGAATCTCGTTTTATACTTTTCAAACCATGTCTTACACTATAGATATGTATTTAAAACGTACTGAACGAGCCAAAACCTTTTTAGATTTTGCGTTATATGTTACATTTTTCCCGCAATTAGTGGCAGGTCCTATAGTAAGAGCTCAAGATTTGATTTCTCAGTTTTACGAAGCAAAAAGAGCGACTGTCAATCAATTTGTCTGGGGTCTGTTCTTATTGACTTTAGGACTTTTCCAAAAAGTAGTCATGGCAGATACCTTGCTTTCAGACAGTGTTGATAAGGTTTACGGCTCAGATAAAATTTTAAATTTCTGGGATGCCTGGATGGGCACCCTAGCGTTTTCAGGTCAAATATTTTTTGATTTTGCCGGCTATTCAACCTGCGCCATTGGAATCGCTTTAATGTTAGGAATTATCTTGCCAGACAACTTTAAATATCCTTACGCCTCCTTGGGTTTTTCTGATCTATGGAAACGATGGCATATAACCCTTTCTTCTTGGTTACGTGACTATTTATACATCCCTTTAGGCGGCAATCGCCACGGAGTAGTGAGAATGTACTCTGCCCTCATGATTACTATGTTGTTAGGCGGCCTTTGGCACGGAGCTGCATGGACCTTTATTGTTTGGGGCGGTTTACATGGTACGTATCTTATTTTAGAGCGCTTACAACGTCAATATATTCCTTTTAAAATCACTAAATGGAATGGGATGTTTCTGGCTTTTACAACCTTTACCTGTGTGAATATTACCTGGGTCTTTTTTAGAGCCAGAGAGTTTAAAACAGCCTGGAATATGATTGGTTCTATGTTCTATTTGCATCCTGAAGGCGAAAAAGTACTAGGTTCCTTTGATGTTTTGAAAGTGGGAATTATTATAGGGCTCCTTTTTATATGCCATTGGTTTATGAGAAACACCTCAGTTGAAGCGGTTTCAAAAAAAATACCACCCATAGCATTGGCTATTGTTTGGGCTGCCATGTTCTTCTTGGTTGCCATAGCACAAGGTAGTGGTGAGCAATTTATTTATTTTCAATTTTAAAATATGACTAATAAAAACAACTTAATTCAACCAGTAAAAAAGGAAAATAGAATCATTTATCTTGATATCTTAAGAGGGATAGCCATATTTTTTATTTTCTCCGCTAATATTGTATATTTCTCGGGCCACTTTACATTTCCCGAAGAAGGGCGCTTACCTTCAACTCTTTTTATATTTGATAAAACTTTAGATTTCATCCTTTATAGCTTAGTTGATGGTAAGTTTTATTCCTTATTCTCTTTGCTATTTGGTATTGGCTGTGCCATTCAGCATCAAAATTTAACAAAACACAATAAACCATTTGCGCCATTCTTTAAACGCAGAATGTTTTGGCTTTTAATATTTGGGCTCATTCATCTGCATATATTTTGGTTAGGAGACATTTTAACCTTATACGCATTACTAGGTTTTGTCCTTATATTTTTTGTGGATTTCACAAACAGACAGCTAATAACTTATGCCAGTGTTTTAATACTCTTACCCATTTTAAATTGGTTTATCATAAATGTGATAGGGTGGAATTACCCAATGTTCTTTTTTAAGTTAAACTCTCAATATTATGAGTATTTTAATTTACCAATGATTGAAAATAATGGTATAAAAAGGTCAAATTTTGGAGCCTTTATTTTAAATGAAAATATTCTTGATTTCTTAAAAATGAATATTGGTAATTCGTTTTTAAGAATTGGAGGTATTTTAAATGAAGGAAGAATTTTTAAAGTTTTAGGGATTTTCTTAATTGGCCTATGGGCAGGTCGAAAAATTTTAAACGAAAACTTATTGGAAAACTCAAGCTTTTTAAAAAAGGTGGCCATTTGGGGAATTTTTATCGGATTACCAATGAGCTTTTTCAGAGGATACATAGAATTTTATGCTCAGAGAACAGAAATATGGAATCTGTTACACACAATCACTTATGCCTTTGGAACTGTTCCCTTGGCTATGGGCTACGCCGCTTTGCTCGCGATTTTCTATAAAAAAATTCCGCTTTTAAACGGATTTGAATTAGTAGGCAAAATGGCTTTATCTAACTACTTATTTCAAACAGCATTAGCAATCACTATTTTTTATGGTATTGGATTTAGCTTTGCTGGTAAACTGGGATTTACTGTAATAATTGGAATAGCCATTTTAATTTATAGTGTACAGGTGTTGTTAAGTATGTGGTGGTTAAAATCGCATAGTTTTGGACCAATGGAATGGCTATGGAGACAATTAACCTATAATAGGTTGTTCAGAAAAAAGAATGACTTATAAATCATTCTTTAACTTCAAATAAAACATCATTTATTTATTTTCAATTTTTAAAAAAAATATTTTTTCAGTATCATATTTAAACTAAACATTTAATAAACTAATAAAATCAATCATGAAAAGGAATCTTTGCATATTTATTTCATTTATCTTAATTAATACGCTTTTCTCGCAAACTTATATAAATAATGTAACCATTGCTGATGTAGAAAATCAGAAAATGATTCCCAATCAAACTGTTGTTATTACGAATGATCTAATAAGTAATATCCAACCCAGTAAAAAAATAAAAATTATAGTTAACGCTACAGTTATAGAGGGTGAGGGAAAATATTTGATACCGGGAATGACCGATGCCCACATCCACTTTTTTCAAAATGGAGGTTTATATGCTCGTCCCGACGTAATTGATTTACGAAAAGATATGCCTTACGAAACAGAAATGGCCTTGACCAAAAGTGATATGGAATATAAATTGCTAAGGTATCTTAAAAACGGAATAACTACTGTAATAGATGTCGGGGCCAACCTTCACTTCCTTAAACAACGGGAAGATTTTAGAGACAAAGATTTTTCACCCACTATTTTTATTACTGGACCTTTATTAACCACTTATGAACCTCAAGTTTATGAAAACTTGGGAGATGACGAACCTTTTATTTTGACCAAAAATATAGAAGACGGCATCAATGGTGTAAAAAAACAATTGCCATTAAAACCAGATTTTATAAAAATTTGGTATATCGCAGGTGCAGACGGTTTGTCTGTAGAAGAGAGCGCTCGCAAAAATCTTCCAATAGTAAAAGCTATAATCAATGAAGCCCACAAGAATAATTTAAAAATTGCCGTGCACGCTACACAGCGCATAACCGCTCAACTGGCTGTGGAAAACGGAGCCGATTTTTTAGTACATAGCGTAGATGATGAAGTTTTGAAACCAGAATTTGTGCAATTAATGAAGAAAAATAAAACAGTGCTCTGCCCTACCTTAATTGTTCATGATGGCTATGTAAAAACGTTTGGTCAAAACATTAACCCAAGTAATTATGATTTGCTAAAAGCCGATCCATACCAATTAGGTTCATTATTAGATTTAAAACATCTACCAGATACCTTGCGCATCAATATGTACAAACAAAGAGCTAATTCTCCGCAAAGCATTGCCAGTTTAAAAGCAGCCGATTCCATCAGTATGGCAAACCTAAAAATCCTTTCAGATGCAGGTGTTTTGATTGCCACTGGCACGGATGCTGGAAATATTGGCACCATGCATGCTTCTTCCTATTTAGCTGAATTGCAGGCGATGCAGCAAAGCGGTATGAATAACTGGCAAATATTAGCCGCTTCAACACTAAATGGCGCTAAAGTTTTGGGTAAACAAAACGAATTAGGAAGCGTAAATGTGGGTAAAAAAGCAAATCTTGTTTTGTTAGATGCCAATCCTATTGACAATATTGAAAACGTAACAAAAATAAACCGCATAATCAATAAAGGAGTTGTTTTTAATCCAGATGAACTTTTAAATGACGCACCAGAAGATTTAGCACAACGTCAACTGAACGCTTATAATTTCAGACATATTGATGCTTTTTTGGAACCTTATGCCGATGATGTGGAAGTGTATACATTCCCAAATACTTTGCAATTCAAAGGAAAAGAAGCGATGCGAAAAGGTTACACTCCAATGTTTGAAAACACGCCAAATCTGCATTGCGAATTGGTTAACCGAATTGTTCAGGGCAATACAGTCATGGACCATGAACGTGTTCAAATAGGCAATAAAATAGTAGAAGCAGTAGCCATCTATCAGATTGAAAATAACAAAATCAAAAAAGTATATTTTATCAAATAATACAGAATAATCAGTTACTCTATGATACCAACAAAATCAAATCGAATTGCCTCTATAGATTTACTAAGGGGTATGGTTATGATATTTATGGCTTTAGATCATGTAAGAGATTATTTTCATTATGATGCTTTCTTTTTTGACCCAACAGATCTATCCCAAACCAATGTAGCTTTATTTATAACCCGTTTCATCACACATTATTGTGCACCTGTTTTTATGTTTTTAGCAGGTACTTCAGCTTTTTTTGTCGGACAAAAACGCAGCAAAAAAGAGTTAAGTGTCTGGTTGTTAAAAAGAGGATTTTGGCTCATACTGGTAGAAGTGACTATTATGAAATTTGGTTGGAATTTCAATTTAAATTATACTATGACCGTGTTTCAGGTAATCTGGGCTCTTGGCGCTTCCATGGTATTTTTAGCAGCCTTTATCCACGTGCCAAAAAAGTTAATGATTGCCATTAGTTTAATAGCCATTTTTGGTCATAATATGTTAGATGGTTATATGCCTGAAACATGGAAAAACCTATGGATCCTTCTGCATGTGCAGGGTCCAATAGTAACACCTATTACCACAATTTTCAGTGCCTACCCGCTTATACCATGGATCTTTGTTATGCCTCTGGGCTATCACTTTGGTTTATTATACCAACAGGATTTTAACCAAAAACTAAGAATAAAATGGTTGAGATATATAGGTGTTTTGGCGATTTTACTTTTTATTATCATTAGATACTTCAATGTATACGGAGACCCGAATATGTGGGAACCACAAAAATCATTTACTTTTACAGTATTATCGTTTATAAATTTCGCTAAATATCCGCCATCATTATTTTATTTATTAGTAACCCTTGGGCCCACCATTTTATTACTCAGCTTTGCAGAAAAGTGGAAAGGCAAATTATATAGCGCCGTAGTAACCATAGGTCGGGTACCCATGTTTTTTTATATCATCCATGTTTATGTTATACATCTTCTGGCTTTAATTGCTGTAACTCTTTCTGGATTATCACCTAAGCTTATGGTTATAGAGTTGTTTGTTACTCGAACGCCTGAGCTTAAAGGATATGGGTATAGTTTATGGGTTGTGTATGTCATATGGTTTTTATTAATACTAGCCCTATATCCGGTTTGCAAATGGTACTGGAATTATAAAAGTAATAATCGAGATAAGTGGTGGCTTAGCTATTTGTAATAAAAATAAAATATGGCGCAAAAAGGAGAAGGATTAAAAAGAAGCATTAGTCTTTGGGGATTATCTGCCAATATTATAAACACTGTCATTGGCGCTGGTATTTTTGCTTTGCCAGCCATTGTAGCTGAAGGACTTGGCTCGGGAAGTATATTTGCCTATTTATTTTGTGGAGCTCTTGTTATTTTAGTCATGCTTTGCTTTGCTGAAGTAGGTAGCAAGATTTCACATCCAGGTGGAATTTATGCCTATATTGAACAAACATTTGGCAAATACGCAGGATTTTTAGCTGCTATTTTATTTTTAATTGCATCCGTTTCAAGTGATGCTGCCGTTGCCAATGCATTAGCAGATATTATCAGTACTTTCTGGCCTTTTTTTCAAGAAACATGGATTAAAACATTATTTTTTATGTTACTTTTTTCAGGATTAGCAGTTATTAATGTCAAGGGAACTAAAGAAGGGGTACGATTTGTAATGTTAATTACCTTTATGAAAATAATTCCTTTATTGGCAATTGTTCTAATCGGGTTTAAGGATATTGACATAACAAATTTGTATTGGAAAACCGTGCCCTCAATAAAGGATTTAGGTGAAATGTCTCTTATTCTGTTTTTTGCTTTTCAGGGTGCAGAATCTGGTTTATCAATTAACGGAGAGGTGAAAAACCCACAAAAAACAATTCCAAAAGCTATATTCATTAGTGTTGCTGTAATTCTTATACTTTACATTTTAATACAAACCGTTGCTCAAGGTGTTTTAGGAAATACATTAATTTCATTTCAAGAAAATCCATTAGGCGAATTGGCAAACCAAATTTTTGGCCCTATCGGATTAACTTTAATTACTATAGGCGCAGGAGTTTCTATATTTGGAACTTTAAGTAGTGAAATATTTGGTATACCCAGAGTCATTTTTAGTGCTGCTAAAGATGAGGTCATACCTATTAAAATACTCACTTCTGTTCATAAAAAATATATAACTCCACATATAGCAATTATTGTTTATGCTACTTTAGGATTTTTATTTGCCACTTTTGGCGGATTTAAACAATTAGCAATACTTTCCAGCGCAGCCTTATTAATTATTTACTTGGGCGTGGCGCTTGCAGTTATAAAGCTAAGAATTAATGAAAAAAAGGAGGACAAATCTAAAACTTTCAGAATTCCTGGTGGTTATATAGTTCCTATACTTTCCGCATTAATAATTCTATATTTTCTTTCTAATTTGACTAAAAATGAAATGATTACTACTGCAATATTCATTGGTATAATATCAATTATTTATCTTGGTATTTTAAAATTTAAAAAGAAAGATGATTAAGCTTTTTAGAAATATCCGTCAAAATCTACTTAATGAAGGTAAAACATCAAAGTATTTCAAATATGCCATTGGTGAAATTGTGCTAGTAGTGATTGGGATTTTAATTGCCCTGCAGATTAATAATTGGAATGAAAAACAAAAAGAGCAAGGAAAAGAACAACAAATACTCATTAGTCTGAGAGAAGAATTTAAACAAAATATTAAGGAACTAGAGTTTGATCACGATGTAAACTTAAGTTGCATAAATGCTATTGTAATGCTATTGAATTTTGATGAAACTAAAAGTTTTGAAACCAAAACTATAGATAGTTTAATTGGGAAAATTTTCAATTTTGCAACTTTTGATGCTAGACAAGGAGTCATGAATGATATTATTTCTTCTGGTAATTTAGAATTAATTAAAGATTCTAATCTTCGATATGTCTTAAACCAATGGACAGGAGAACTCGATGATTACGAAGACGATGCTGTTATTAGACGAGAATATTGGATAAACAATGTGCCTCCTATACTATATAAATTCTTACCACTAAGAAATGCAGATGCCACAATGGACAGAGAAGATTATAAAAGGGACATTCTCATTCCTCGAATACAAGTGCCAAAATCTAATTATGACGAATTTTTAAGCAGTCTCCAAGTAGACAATATGTTGTTTGATTATTACATGAATCAATCCTTTGTCACAACAAACGAGGAGCTTATTATGACGTTTTTAAAAGAAACTCTTGAGTTAATTGAAAACAATATCAAACAATGATTAAATTCTTCCGTCATATTCGTCAAACCCTTGTTATGGAAAATAAAACCAGTAAATACTTTAAATACGCCATTGGTGAAATTGTGCTTGTGGTAATAGGGATTTTAATTGCTTTACAAATTAATAATTGGAATGAGTACAAAAAAACAGATTTAAAAATTAAAAACTCACTGGAAGCCTTAAGAAGTGATTTAATACAAGATACTTTACTAATAATTGAAAGACAACCTTTTATAATAGAACAATATCAACTTAATGAGTCTCTAAGAGCAAGAGTTGCAAAACCTTATGCTACTTTAGACACTTTAATACAAATTATGCATCATCAGTTTAACCCAAATTGGAGTGCTCAAATTATATATAATACAAACGCCTATAATAGTCTTAACCAAACGGGTTTAATAGAAAACCTTTCTGATTCACTTAAGACAAACATTAAGAATTTTTACAATAAGAAGTTCTCTCTTTATGGAAGAGTTGAACAAACTACTAATGATTATAGAGAAAAAATCACATCCTATGTCAATACCTATACTTTTGGCTCCACACCTATTCATGACCAAGGTAAACTCATTGATTCATTAGTTTGGAAAAATATAAATCCCGGGCATCTTGCAGCTACCTTTCAAGGCATCAGTAATTTTAAGAGAATCCTCTTTACAGAAACCAGAGAAGAAATGGATTTTTCTCTTACTAATTCTAAAAAATTATTACAGCAGATAAATAATTATTTGAAAGAAAAATGATCAAACTCTTTAGAAACATCCGTCAAAACCTTCTAAAAGAAGGAAAAAAAGCAAAGTACTTCAAATATGCTGTTGGAGAAATTGTATTGGTAGTAATTGGGATATTGATAGCCTTACAAGTAAATAATTGGAATGAAAACAGAATAAGTATTATAAAAAAAGAAAAACTTCTCAATGCACTCAAGATAGAATTTACCTCTAATCTTACCCAGCTAGAAAAAGTGCTGTATTTTGACAGCATAGTTCTTGAAGGCACCAAAAGGTTAATGAGAATTGATCCTGAAAATTCCATTGAAATAACAAGTGATTCTATGCCAAATTGGTTACAAAACGCCTCCTTTAGATGGACTTTTAACCCCATTAATGGCGCCTTGAGATCAGGTATTTCATCAGGACAAATTCATTTAATAAAAAACGACTCATTAGTTAATTTACTTTTTGGGTGGCAGGACTTTGTAGCCGATTCCAGGGAAAATGAAGAAAGATGTGTAGCAGCGGTCATCGCAGCAAGACCTATTATTGAAAAGTATATCAGAAATCTGGATTATAGAAGAACTTATATAATTGCACTTAGAAAAAGTAGATTCCCCTCAGATTATCAATCCCTATTTACAGACCCTTTATTTGAAGATTATTTAGGGGAGCGTTACCTTTCAATGGATGAAGCTTTATTTGAATTAAAACAGGTAAAAAAACAGAACAACCTGATATTGGAACTTATTGATTTGGAACTTAATAAAGATTAATTTGATCAAGCTTTTCAGAAACATCCGTAAAAATCTTCTCAATGAAGGCAAAACTACCAAGTATTTTAAATATGCCGTTGGCGAAATTGTACTTGTGATGATTGGTATTTTACTGGCCTTACAGGTAAATGACTGGAATGAAATCAGAAAAACCAAAATGTTTGAAAATGAAATATTATACTTAATAGACCAAAATTTAAAAATTGACTCTATTTCACTCTCCATTGAATTATCCAAAACAAAAGAAGCCAACATGCTCACTGAGCGTTTGCTAGACAAAATTTCACAGAAAGACTATAATGATAGTTTAAATATTTGGATGGGTAAAATTATTTCATTTGAACGCTTTAAATCGCAATCAAGTGCTTTTGAAGTTTTAAAAGCTAAAGGCATTGAAAATATTTCAGATAAAAAACTGCAGCTGGAATTAATAACTTATTACGACGAAAACCTGTTTAAATTATACGAAAGTCTCAATGATGTTCTCAACGCCTTTAATTCAGATTGGGTGCCTATTATCAAAACAGATTTTCTAGATTTTAAATGGACCGAATACTGCATACCTATTGACTCTCAAACTTTCTTTGAAAAACCATCTTCCATTATACAGTTTAAATTATATAAAGATAATAGAGCCGGCCAAATGCGGAAAATGGAAAGTGCCTTAGCTAAAATAGCTGAAATAAGAATTTTAATTAATAAAGATTTAAAATGATAAAATTCTTTAGAAATATCCGTAAAAAGCTTATTAATAGAGGTAAAACAACTAACTATCTAAAATATGCTATAGGTGAAATTATACTTGTGGTTATTGGTATTCTCATCGCTTTACAGATTAATAACTGGAATGAAAATAGAAAATTGCAAAGTCAGGAGCTAAAACTATTATCTGATATAAAGTCCAATCTTGAAGTCACGCTAAAAAATTTTATTAAAGACACCATTGCGAATACAAATTATATAGCAGAATACCATAAAATAGAGACCTACATTACAAAAGATTTACCCTATTCAAACGAACTGGATATTCCTTTCGGAATGCTACAATATTGGAATAGTCCCTATATCACATCTACAGGGTATAAAACATTACAAACAAAAGGTCTAGATATTATTAAAAACGAAACGCTTAAAAATGATATTGTTAATTTATACGAAGTGCAATTTTCTTTATTAACTATTGATTACGATAAATCTGAATGGAATCTAAATCAAATTGTTGTGGCTCCTTTTTATGGGAAACATATCAGAAGGTATAACGACAAGTCATTAAACATAGCAATACCCAATGATTTTGAAAGACTCAAACACAATGATGAGTTTCTTAACATTTTAAGCATGATCATTAGATTACGCAAAAAAGGAGTCCTATTTTATCGAGAAACTATGATTCCGCTTCAAAAACTAATAAACGACATTGATAGCGAATTAAAAGCTAGAGCATAACTATTTTTAAAAATTAAATCATTAATACTACACTTAAAAATTAAATATTATGGGAATATTTTGGGATTTATTACAGCAAGACGAGCTTGAAAAACAACAAAAACAAGCAGATACTTTAGAAGATAGAGTAATGCAATTAGAAACAGAATTAGCAAACACTAAAATACTCCTTAAAAAGACTTTAGTGGCTTTAGAAACACATTTGTTAAAAGATATTGACGGTGATGGAAAAATGGGATAAAACCCTTCTCCAAAAGAAAAAAAAGTTAATTGACTTTAATAAAACCTAATTAAAAAATAGATTAACCTAAAAATCATTAAAATTGGAAACCAAAACCATTATTTATCTCGTTGCATTTGCACTTATTCTGCGCATAATTGTTCGCTTAGTAGTAAGACATAATCAAGAACAAAAAAAGGATAAAATAAAAAAGGATAATGATAAAGCTCTTTAGAAACATCCGTCAAAATCTGCTCAAAGATGGCAAAACTGCCAAGTACTTTAAATATGCCATTGGTGAAATTGTGCTTGTTGTCATTGGTATTCTCATTGCCTTACAATTAAATCAGAATGCCGAGAACAACCAACAAGACAAAACAAGGCAAGACTATTATATCCAACTTTTAGAGGACTTAAAAAAAGACAATCAACTAGCCACTGAAACCATTGAACATTTTGAAAAAGATAGAGCTGAATATAATAAGTACCTAGAAACCTATAAGAATAATGAATTAGAACCATCACAAGTCTACCAAATGCTTATGGAATTAAATATAAAATCTAGTACATTATCATTTAATTCAAGTACCATAGAATCTTTACGCAGTAGTGGTGAGATTATATTAATTTCTTTAAATGTTAGGAACAAGTTGATTAATTTACTTAGACTTCAGGATAAAATCTTAAAAGACATCCAACTAAATGATACGGGAAAAAACAATATGTTACAAGATTTGGGTATTTACAGAGGCGCATCAACACTTGCGAACCGACTTAATAATCAGTCTAAGCTTAAATCTTATTTAAAATTTGATGATAATCTGCCACAAATTATTTTAGGATTAGACGCAGTTCACATTTGGAAAGATGTTTCGGAAAAAGGTACAATTAAGCATTTAGAAATAATGGTGGAAGAGATTGAAGCTGTTAGTAATCTCATTGAAATAGAAATTAAAAACCATAAACAATAGTATGATAAAATTCTTCCGGAACATTCGTAAAAAACTAATCACTGAAGGCAAGACTTTTAACTACCTAAAATACGCTATTGGGGAAATTGTGTTGGTCGTTATTGGGATTTTGATTGCCTTACAAATTAATAATTGGAATGAAGCTCAAAATGAAAAAAAAATAGAATTGGGTTACATGAAAAACGTTCTGGAAGATTTAAAAGCTGATGACCTTATTTATTCAAACTATAAAAAAAGTAACATAGATGTTTATAACACTATCGACTCTCTAGTCATTTACTTAAATAAACCAGACCGGATTAAATTTACTAGTAAAACCAGTTACTGGGCTAGAATGATGACCGTAAAATTTACTCGTGCCCAACCCGTTGAAAGAACTTATGAGCAAATGAAAAGTTCAGGCCAATTAAAACTTATAAAAAACCAAAAAGTAACCAATGGAATTTCGAAATACTATAATTCCTTATCTGAGCTTAAACAATACAATGAAGCTGCTATCTTGTGGTTGGCGGACTATTTAAAATCGGTTGGGAAAGTTTTTGATGGCGAAGTACTATTAAAAATCTTAAAAGAGCGAAAGGAACAAAAAACCGATGCTTCGACACTCATTACCGAAGATAAGGCCATTATTAATGAACTTATTGCCAGTGCACAATACATTTATGGTGTTGTAAAATTATCGGAAACGGTTTGTGATAAAAAACAGAAGGAGGCATTGGATCTTATGAATCTTATTAAAAAAGAATATCAAATTGACTAATACCTATTTGCTATGATAAAACTCTTCAGTAACATTCGTAAAAAACTTTTAGCAGAAGGGAAAACTGCAAATTATTTAAAATACGCCATTGGTGAAATAGTTTTAGTAATGATTGGTATTTTATTAGCACTTCAAGTTAATAGCTGGAACCAGTCCAGATTAGAACGTATAGATGAAAAAAACATATTGGCTAAACTTCATGATGAATTTCTTGAAAACAAAAATGAAGTAAATAAAAGTACAGCTATTTTTAAAAGCGCTATGAATGCCAATATAGTTTTAATGAGTTTAGTAGGAAGTGATACCGAAGAATTACAAAAGCATGACCTAGATAGCTTATTCTATGAATCGCTCCCTTCTATGCAAATTGTTTTTTCAAATAATACCATTAAAAATATTGTTTTAAGTGGCAAACTAAACGTTATTAAAAACCCTGAAATTATTCAACTTATAAACCAATGGGAAGCCCATACTGTTTTACTCAAAGAAAGAGAACAAATCCTTTCACAATGGCTTAACAATCAATTAATACCATTTATTTCAGATTATGTGGCCTTTAAAGAAATTGACCATAATGGAAATATGCCTTGGTCCGGAAAATCTAAACTTAAACCAGACTATCATACCTTATTTCAACAATTAAAATATGAAAATATTCTCGACAATGTCCTGTGGTATCACAATAAAAACCGCATCAGTCTGGAAATGGCTGATGACCTTATTGAAAAAATAATTGATGCAACAAAATCTTATAACTAATGATCAACCTTTTTAGAAAAATTCGAAAAAAAATGGCAGATGACAATCGACCATTACAATATTTGAGATATGCCATTGGTGAAATTGTTCTGGTAGTTATTGGTATCTTAATTGCTTTACAAGTGAACAATTGGAACGAAAGTCGTTTAGAACAAAAAAGAATTAACCAATATGCCAAATCTTTGGTTCAAGACCTAAAAAATGATATTGACATGCTTAAAGTAAGTCTTTTTCAAGCTGAAAAAAAATATGGTTTTATTGATAGTTTAAGGTATTTAATTAATCATACACCTCACTCCAATTTATCTAATACAGATTTATATGTTATAGGCCATGATATCATGTATAGACCCTACAAATGGAATCGTACCACATTTAATGAATTAAAAAATTCTGGAGGTCTTCGCTATATTACCAATGATAGTCTACAAAAAAAATTAGTTGCCTATGAAAGTTTCTCAAACCATTTAGATGAAGATTTTGAGTTTGATAAATCAAATGCTGAAAAAGCGGACAATATGATGGTATTACTTCTAAATTTAAATTCCCCCTACATCACTAAAATGACCATTCTTGAAAATAATAGTTTTGACAGCCCCTCTTTTAACATCTATGAAACTGAAGAATATAAATCTTCAAAAGCAAACGATCTTAAATTGGCAAGCTATGATGAAGCCCTTATTCAAAAGTTTGTAAATACATTTATAATAATTCAGGACAATTATCGTACACGTGCCTTTAAAGAAATGCCAGAAATAATTGAGAACGCACATGAACTGATAGCCCTTTTACAAATGGAATATAACCTTTAATATATGATCAAACTGTTTAGAAACTTTCGCCAAAATCTTCTGAATGAAGGTAAAACCTCTAAATATTTTAAATATGCCATTGGGGAAATTGTTTTAGTAGTTTTAGGTATTCTCATAGCCTTACAAATTAATAATTGGAATCAAAACCGCATGAACAAACAAAATGAAAAGCTCATTTTAAAAGAACTTCATAAAGAGTTTATATCCAACAAAACACAATTAGATACAGTGATTTTCATTAATAAAAGATCCTTTCAATCTGTTAAGTATGTAAAATCAAAATTACCCATTGATATTGAAAAAGTAAATTTAGATTCTTTGGCATTTCATTTATATTTTATGGGTTATACAAATACCTTTAATCCTTCAAACGGTGTTACCAAAGCCTTAATGAATAGCTCAACATTTAATCTTATTTCTAATGATGAATTACGTCAGTTATTAATATGCTGGGATGATGTAGTTATTGATTATCAGGAAGAAGAAATTTATGCGTACAACAATTATGTCAATCATTTAAAAGCTTTTGAAAAGAAGCATTTTTATTGGGATGACTATAAACACTGGCTAACAGACCCACGTATAGACTTAACAATCCTTGAAAGTATTGAATTTGACAATTACGTTTTGGACAGATATTATGATTTGAAAGGTATCTTTGAAAACACTTCAGAAGAATTAGAAAATGTCACAAACACTATTGATAAAATTATTGAACTTTCTAACCCAAAACCTAATGATTAAACTCTTTAGAAACATTCGTCAAAATCTTCTGAATGAAGGTAAAACCTCTAAATACTTTAAATATGCCATTGGGGAAATTGTATTAGTAGTAATTGGTATTTTAATTGCCTTACAAATCAACAATTGGAACTCCAATAGAATCCAGAAACAAAAAGAATCCATCTATGTGGCCAATATCAAGCGTGATTTAAAAGAGCAACTCACCACTATTAAATCTCAAATGGCCTATGAAACCAACATTAACAAGATTGCTACGCCAATGATATCTTATTATAAAGCACATCAAGGGTTTAAAATAGACAGTGTTTTTACTGCAAATATTGGCAGTCTAACTGGAAGGAAGACCTTTGTGAAAAATTCACCAACCTACACAGAGCTTATCTCATCAGGAAATATAGATATTATTAGTGACAACATTATAAAAGATGACATCATAAAATACTATCAGGAGCTAGAGCGAATAGAACTTGTTATCAACAAAAACAACAATCTATATACCGATGCTGTATTTATCCCAGAGATGATAGGATTATCAGAAATGCAAGTTTCTAAAGAATTTGAAATAAATAAGCTATTAAATTACATTCCCAATCAAAATATTCCTTTGATAGATTTAAATGAACCCAGACTAAAACAAATCATGGAACAACAACTGGAAAATCCAGAAAACGAATTAAAGATGATTAACTGTATCAATTTTAGAAATTTTATAGCTATCATTCATACTAACCTTTTATCAGAACAAAAGATAAATACACAACTTTTACTGGACAAACTAGAGACGAAAAATTAACTTTCTATAAAAATAATTGGCAAAATAAATTGGTATCTTGTATTTATGAATGGATTTGACATTGTAATGGTAATTGCTATTATCCTTTTTGCCAGATTAGGGGTAAGACTTGTTACCGGTTATATAAAAATGAAAAAGAATGACAAGGAGGATTATAAAGACTAGATAAATAATATCAAGAGTTTTTTTAAAGTTTGTTTAAAACCTATTGCTACTCTCTAACCCTTCCTGTAAATACACTCGCCTTTGAATTATAGGGATTTCCTGAAGCGCGCCTTAACAATACTACTTGTCCACAATGCCATAAGGCATCCGCGATTGGCCCATTGATGTTATTCCAGAAAGGAAATTCACGTTCGCCGAATACTAATTTATATTGAGAAATATCATCAGATTTTCTTAAAATATCTGCAGCCGTTTTTATGTTTATTAAGGTCTGTTGTCTCCTTTCAGCAAAGGTCATTTCAGAAACCTCATTATTACCGTCATTCCCTTTTTTTAAAGTAGCATTCACAATCACTTTTGACAAGCCTAATATATGCTCAACGGTTTCTCCGTTGGTTCTTGCTTCTGCACTTGGCTTATATTGTAAATCGTCTTCATTTAAGCCTTCCGTTGCCCAATAATATCTAAAACCTAAACCATCAAGCATTCTTGCCGCTACGCTTCCCGCTGTATAGGTCTCTGGATAGTCCGAAATTTCATAATAAGGAAACTCTGTGTTCATAGTAACTTGCGATTGCATTTGATAACTCATCAAAACAAAAAACAAAAAATAATTTTTCATAGATATCTATTGACTATTTAACACCATACTTATCCATTAAATACATCAGTGATGTCATGGTGGCCGCCCCCAATTCTAATTCACGTTTATTGATAGCATCAAAGGTATCATTACTGGCATGATGGTAATCAAAATAACGTTGAGAATCCGGACGTAATCCGGCCAAAACAATCTTATCATTTTTTAATGGACCAATATCAGCACCACTTCCACCCTTTTCAAAATAATGTATTAAATAAGGTTTAAATAAATATTGCCAAGTTAATGCTTGATTATAATTCGCCTCATCACAATCAAAAGAAAAACCTCTTGGTGTAAAACCGCCAGAATCACTTTCTAAAGCAAACACATGGTTTTCGCCTTTTTGTTTAGCCTCCTCAGCATATTTTTTTCCACCTCTTAAACCGTTCTCTTCATTCATAAATAAAACCACTCTAATACTATGTTTTGGCTTAATACCTGTTTCTTTTATTAATCTTAAAACTTCCATGGATTGCACAATCCCTGCGCCATCATCATGAGAACCATCACCTAAATCCCAGGAATCTAAATGACCTCCAACAACCATATACTGCTTTGGAAATTCACTACCTGTAATTTCTCCAATAACATTATAAGATTGTACATCACTAAGCTGCTTACAATTCTGTTTAAAATAGAATTTAATGTTTTTATCCAGATTTAACATAGTACTTAATAACTCAGCATCATTAGTACTTATCGCAGCAGCTGGAATACGGTTTTCAACAGAAGTATCACCATAATTCATTGCTCCAGTATGGGGTAAATCATCTAATCTTAAATTCATGGAACGCACAACAACAGCCACTGCTCCATATTTAGCAGCTTCAACGGCTCCTTGACCACGCTGATTAACGCAACCACCATATGCTTCAAACGTATGAATTAAATCCGCTTGCATGGGTCTATTAAAAAACACGATTTTTCCTTCAATATTTTCTTTACCTAAAGCTGCAAGTTCTTCAAAATTATGAACCTCCACTACGTTAGCCTTAATGCCTAATGCTGGGGTTGCAACAGATCCGCCTAAGGCACAAATATTAACAGTGGTTGTTTTGCCGGGTTCACTTTCAATAAAAGCATATTCCTTAGCGCCTCGCACCCATTTAGGAACCATGACTGGTTGCAACCATACTTTATCTAAACCTAATTTATCCAATTCTTCTTTTCCCCAAGCAACCGCTTTTTCGGCACCTAATGACCCAGACAATCTACTTCCAATTTGATTTGATAAATAATTTAACCAATCGTAGCTTTTACCTTTCGTCAAGGATAGGTTGTATATCTCTTTCATCACTTCCTCATCATTTTGAGAATAAAAAGGAATGGATATTAAAATGCTGAGTGATAATAGGGCTGTTTTTAAAAAGTTCATAGGTTGTTTTTGGTTTTAAAGATATACTATAAATGATACTAAATAAGTTAAATATTATGTAAAAAAATGAATTTATTCGCTCTCTAATTGTTTCTTATACAATTCTAAATTTGCCTTTATATCATCATCAAGTTCAGGTTCTTGAATATCAGAATAGTTACTCAAAGTATCGAGCATAATTTTAGCAACGATATAACGTGCAGTTGATTTGTCGTCTGCAGGAATATTATACCAAGGCGCATGTGGTTTTGAAGTTCTGTTTAAAGCATCTTCATAACATTCTTGATACTTTTCCCAAAGTAACCGCTCTTTTAAATCGCCCGCCGAAAACTTCCAGTTTTTTTCCTGTTTATTTAACCTTCTTAATAATCTATGTTTTTGCTCATTTTTAGAAATATTTAAAAAGAACTTAAAAATAATAGTACCGTTCTCAGCAATATGTTTTTCAAAATTATTAATCTGTTCAAAACGTTTATCCCAAAATGCTTCATTAATATCTTCAACAGAATTAACAGAAGGAATATCCTCTGATAAAATATATTTAGGATGTACTCTTGTAACCAAAACATTCTCATAGTGCGTTCTATTAAAAACACCAAATTTACCCCTTACTGGAAGCGCGATATAATGTCTCCATAAATAATCGTGCTTTAACTCCAGTTCTGTTGGCACTTTGAAACTATGAACTACCACGCCTTGCGCATTGATATCTTTGAACACTTCACGGATCAAGCTATCCTTTCCTGAGGTATCCATGCCTTGAAGACATACTAGAACAGCATATTTACCTTGAGCATACATAGTTTCTTGAAGCTCTCCAAGTTTAATTCGGACTGATTCTAATGCTTTATCAATCTTTTTTTCAGAAGCGTCTAAATCAAAACTTGTAAGGGCTTCTTTTAAATTAATTTTTGATGAAACAAGAAACTTTTCCTGTGAAATATTTTTCATAAATCCTTTTTTTAATTCTCGCTAAAGATAATAAAACAATATATTCGATGAAATACACATTATTTTATAATGTTTTTTAATACTTTTGAGTACCTATTTATAAAATATACCCCAAATATTATGAAAAAACATTACTTATTTCTATTCTTCCTTTTAGTATGCTTAAAGTTTCAGAGTCAAACTAATTGTTCTGAAGCAAATTCAGAAATCAACTACGCTTACTCAAATGTTAAACATTCCTATGAGGCTAATAATATTTCACATTTAAAGGAATATGCATTCAAATCATTGGAAGCTTTTAAACGCGCCGAGTCTAAATTAAAAGAATGTGGATGTCAAGTATCTTATAACCACGCCTATGATGCCATGCAGTTGTTAGAAAAAGTGGACCCCGCAGAAAGTTACGAAGATGGTCGCTTTTTTGTTAAACGAGCCAGAGAGCTTGCTAAAGAATGTATCATTGAATTAGATAAATGCACCGCTGAATTTCAAGAAGACACGAGTCTTTCCTTACTGCAGGATGAACAAAAAGAGTTACAACAACAACAATTGTTACTTAAACAAAAAGAAAATGAGATTAAATTAAAAATGGCCGAACAAAAAGAAAAAGAGCTCATATTGAAAAAAGAAGCTATGATTAATCAATATAATAGTGTCATTTCTTCGAATGTAACAAGCTTTAATGATATTTTAAAAATATACAACAGTAAAGATAAAGTTGTTATACCAAATGAAAATTTGGGCAATTTAATGGATAAAAGTCTAGAAGAAATAAAAAGTCATTATTTACAAAATCTAAGAGGATTAACAAACACCTATTTATCCTATTTAAATAAATGTGATATTTAAAAAATAGCAGGCAATGACTCTTTAACTTAAGAGTAAGCCTGCCTTAAATTTGATTTATTCGTATTATTTTGAAGCAAATAATTTAACGTCATTTTCGGTCACTTCCTTATCTCCTAGAATAATTAAGCGCTCTACAACATTTCTAAGTTCCCTGATATTTCCAGTCCAGTCATAATCTTGTAATAATTTAATGGCTTTATCTGAAAACACTTTTTTAGCAGTGCCATGTTCATTCGCGATTTTATCTGTAAAATGATCGATCAGTAAAGGGATATCTTCACGCCTTTCATTTAATGACGGAACTTGAATTAAAATAACGGCGAGTCTGTGATACAAATCTTCTCTAAACCTTCCTTTTTCAATTTCCTTTTTTAAATCTTTGTTTGTTGCAGCTATAACCCTTACATCAACTTTAATATCCTTATCACTACCAACACGCTGAATTCTACTTTCCTGCAGTGCTCGCAATACTTTTGCCTGTGCTGACAAACTCATATCGCCAATTTCATCTAAAAAAATGGTTCCCTGATTAGCCGCTTCAAACTTACCTGCTCTATCTTTTACCGCACTGGTAAAAGCACCTCTAACATGACCAAACAATTCGCTCTCAATCAGCTCACTTGGGATGGCCGCACAATTCACTTCAATCATAGGACCATTAGCACGGTCACTCTTTTGATGTAACCAATGTGCTACAAGTTCTTTACCCGTACCATTAGAGCCGGTTATCAGAACCCGCGCATCCGTTTGGGCCACTTTTTCAATTATATCTTTAATATGAGAAATAGCTTTACTTTCTCCTATCATCTCAAAATTCTTGCTAACTTTCTTTTTTAGCAATTTATTTTCAACAACCAGTTCCTTTCTATCTAAAGCATTTCTAACTGTATTAAGAAGTCTATTTAAATCGGGTGGTTTTGAAATATAATCAAAAGCACCCATCCGCATAGTATTCACAGCGGTATCTAAATCACCATGACCTGAGATCATGACGATTGGGATTTCTGGTTTAATTTTTTTAGCAGCTTCTAAAACTTCAACACCATCCATTTTTGGCATTTTAATATCACAAAGTACCAGATCATAGTCTTCCTTTTTAATTTTTTCAATGCCTTCTAAGCCATCTTCTGCTTCTTCGACTTGGTACGTATCATTTTCTTCTGAAAGAATTTTAACTAATACGCGTCTAATGGCAGCTTCATCTTCAATTATTAAAATTTTAGACATATTATTTTATTTTATTTTTGAATAATGTGTACATCTCTCTGCGGAAATGGTATTGAAACGTTATTTTCTCTAAACAACCTATCAATTTCAAAACGAACATCACTTTTTACACCATTAGCATTAAAACTATCTTCTATTGTAAAAATCACTTTAAAAGTTAAAGCACTATCGCCAAAATCAGAGAACAAAACTGATGTTTCTTCAGGTTCAATGACAGCTGATTGATTATTAGCAGCTTGAATCAGTAACTTTTTTACTAATTGTACATCACTGCCATAAGCGACTCCAACTTGAACAAACTCTCTAGTATTTGGATTATTTTGTGTCCAATTAAATAAACTATTTGCAAGATATAAATGATTAGGAATTACTAGTACCCTATTATCAAGTGTGATAGCTCTTGTGGTTCTTAGTTTTATTTCTTCAACTTTTCCTACTTTCCCATCAATTTCTATAATATCTCCAACATGCACTGTTTGATCTACTAAAATAAAAACGCCTGAAATGATATCTTGAAATAGAGTTTGAAGTGCTAATCCTATACCAATTAATAAGGCCGCAGAGGCCGCAAAAACAGCAGTCACATCTACCCCAACAGCATTTAAAGTAATCAACAAAATCAGCAAATAAACCAACCACCTAAAATAACCAAATACTACATTAAACTTCGCTTTATCATCAGCTGGTAATCTTCTGGTAATTATTCTTAAAAATAATCTTAGAATTAGCGTAGTTATAAAAATTACCGTAATAATGATGATAACATCTTTCACAGAAATACTAATATCTTGACTAAAATTAATATGTTCATTAAGGACTAATTTCAGTTTTTCCCAAAATGAACTTTCTTTTAAAGATTCTTCTATTCTCTTTATTTCCTGATTCATTTTAATATTTTATCCATTTTATCAACTCTTTATAACTTGGCTTCTTACCATACATTAAAATACCAACTCTATAAATTTTGGCAGCAAACCAAACTGTAAATATAAACGTACCAATTAATAACAATAATGATACCACTTGCTGCCATATAGGAACTCCAAATGGAATTCTCATGAGCATCACTACCGGTGATGTTAACGGTATAAATGAAAACACCGTTGAAATCGTGCCATGCGGATCTTCAATCACCGTGAAAAACCCAATATAAACAGCTAAAATTAAAGGCATTAATACTGGTAACAAAAACTGTTGTGTATCTGTTTCATTATCAACTGCGGCTCCAATAGCGGCATATAAGGAACTATATAATAAATAGCCTCCAATAAAAAATAGTAAAAATGCTATAATTAAATTAGTCATTGGAAGATGATGTAATGAGTTAAAAACGTCTTGAACCTGCATTTCTATATTGGAGTTTTGCATAGCTCCCTCTATTATTTGTTGATTAGGGGATTGAGTTTGGGAGGTGTCAATTCCAAAAACAATTGAAACTGTGAATAATAAAGCGCCTCCAATAAATAACCAAATAATAAACTGAGTAATTCCTGCTAAGGAGGTGCCTATAATTTTGCCCAACATGAGTTGCATAGGTTTTACAGAAGAAATGATAACTTCAATAATTCTACTTGTTTTTTCCTCAATAACACTGCGCATAATCATATTTCCATAAATAATAATAAACATGAATAATAAATAGCCTGCAGCACTTCCAAAAAACAGTTTAACGACACTATCTATTTTAGATGTTTTTTCTCCATCAAAACTTTCTTGATTAATATTAACATTCGTTTTTGATGCTTCAATCATAGCAATATCAACTCCTTTTTCCTGAAGTTTTAAATTTTCAATCTTTTTGTCAATTTTAGTTTCTAAATTTGAAATTATAGTTAGTGAAGGAGAATCTTCTGAATAGAATTTAATATGATCAGATATTGAATCCAAATGGTCTGAACCTTCAAGATGTAACAACCCATATGCCTCAGTTTGCCTCACCAATTCTTTAGCATCTGCTAATGACATATTTTCCAATATGTTATAGGTGGTATTATCTTCACTTTTAAAAACATCCTGTACTAACCCGGTTTCATCCAGAATGCATATGGTTCTTTGTTTATCGTTATTTAATTGAGATAAATAGGCTACAACAGAAATAAGAACAATTACTAAAATTGGGCTTAAAATTGTCATTACAATGAATGATTTATTTTTAACCTTAGTCAAATATTCTCGTTTTATAATGAGTGGTAAATGGTTCATAATTAATGATTATTTACTGTTTGAATAAATATTTCGTTAACGCTAGGTATTAATTCTACAAAATGAGAAACTTGACCTTGATTACATAAATAACTCAACAAATCATTTGGTTTTTCATCATCTGAAAGTTTTATGTTTAGCTTTAACTCTTCCCCCAAAGTTTTAAAACTTGCTGTTGATGTTTGAAACTTCTTTGATAATTCTTGCTCTAAAACCCCTTTTTGATTTGTTAAAATCCCGACTTCATAAGTATTGGTTTTAAATTGTCTTTTTATATCAATTAATTTGCCATCAAGAATTTTATTTGATTTGTGAATCAAACAAATATCATCACACAGCTCTTCAACTGATTCCATTCTATGTGTTGAAAAAATTACTGTAGCGCCATCTTCTCTTAATTTTAAAATTTCATCCTTTATTAAATTGGCATTTATTGGATCAAAACCAGAAAATGGTTCATCAAAAATCAACAATTTAGGTTGATGCAAAACAGTCACTACAAACTGTATTTTCTGGGCCATACCCTTTGATAATTCCTGTATTTTCTTATTCCACCAATCTCCAATTTCTAATCGTTCAAACCAATATTTTAGGCGGGCTTTGGCCTCTTTATGACTCAGCCCTTTTAATTGTGCCAAATATAACGCCTGCTCACCCACTTTCATAGATTTATATAATCCTCTCTCTTCTGGCAAATAGCCAATATCTTTAATATGGACACCGCTTAATGGTGTTCCATCTAAAAATACCTGACCAGAGTCCGGCATAGTAATTTGATTTACAATTCTAATAAGTGTTGTTTTTCCGGCACCATTGGGACCTAATAAACCATAAATACTACCTTTGGGAACTGAAATGGATACTTTGTTTAGGGCTGTAAATGATCCAAAATTTTTAGAAACATTCTGGACTTCTAATATGTTACTCATTCTTGTTATTAATTGACATGTGTGTAAATATATTAAATGTTACCTATTAACATTTATAATAAAAAGATAAATGTTTGGAAACTGTATCAAAAAACAAAACCCACCCTTAAAATGAATTAAGGATGGGAAAAAAATTGCTATGAAAAAGAAAATATCACTAAAAAATAGTGATATTCAAATATAAAACTTTTTATTATATAATTACTAAAATAATAGGATAACTTTTGCTTAAACACCCATTTATCAAGCCTAAAATTAAGAAAACATGTCTTTTACTTTCTCAAAAAACGACTTATCAGTACTTTCTGGCTTTGGAGTAAAATGCTCATCTTCACGCATATTTTCAAAAAATTCTCTTTGCTGTTTACTCAATGTTTTTGGAGTCCAAACGTTCACATGAACTAACAAATCACCTCTGCCATAACCATTTATACTTGGAATTCCTTTACCTCGTAATCTCAATATTTTACCAGATTGCACTCCTTGTTCTATTTTTATACGAACTTTACCAGTAACTGTATCAATTTCCTTTGAAGTACCTAAAATAGCATCTGGTAAACTAACATATAAATCATAATGCAAATTATCACCTTCGCGCTGCAAGGTTTCATGAGCTTCTTCTTCTATGGCAACCAGAAGATCTCCTGAAATACCATTGCCAGGAGCTTCATTTCCTTTTCCCGCCACCTTTAATTGCATGCCATCAACTACACCAGCCGGAATTTTTATTGATACTGTTTCCTCTGCAATTTTCAAACCTTGTTCATCGGCGTCAGAAGGTTTTTTATCAATAATTTGACCAGCTCCATGACATGTATTACAGGTAGTCGCTGTTTGCATTCTACCCAAAATAGTATTGGTTATTCTGGTTATTTGACCACTTCCATGACAGGTTGTACACGTCTTATAAGTTGTTCCTTTAGCCTGAACTTTTCGTCTTACTTTAATTTTCTTTTCAACCCCATTTGCAATTTCTTCAAGAGTCAATTTTACTCTTATCCGTAAATTACTTCCTTTTACTCTGCGTTGACCACCACCACTAAATCCTGAAAATCCGCCACCGCCAAAGGCACCACCAAAAATATCACCAAACTGACTGAATATGTCATCCATATTCATACTGCCACCATTAAATCCACCACCACCTTCAAAAGCTTGATGACCAAATTGGTCATAGCGAGCCTTTTTATCTGAATTGCTTAAAACTTCATATGCTTCTGCCGCTTCCTTAAATTTAGCTTCAGCCTCTTTATTATCAGGGTTTTTATCAGGATGGTATTTTATTGCCATCTTTCTATAAGCCTTTTTTATCTCGTCAGCACCAGCTCCTTTGCTTATACCTAAAATTTCGTAATAGTCTCTTTTTGCCATGTAAATATCTTATTGTCCAATAATCACTTTAGGAAAACGAATTACTTTATCACCTAAAGCATATCCTTTTTCAATTACATCAATTATTTTTCCTTTTAAATCTTCTGAAGGAGCAGGTATTTGCGTAATAGCTTCATGATTATCGGCATTAAAGACATCCCCATTAGCTACTTTAATAGGAGCCAATCCTTTTTGTTCTAAAGTCGATTTTAGTTTATTATTTATTAATTCAACCCCCTTTAAAAGATCCTTTTCTTCTGTTTTTGATATTTCAATATATGCCCTATCAAAATCATCTAAAACAGGCAATAATGCCTTCATGACATCTTCATTAGCCGTCTTAAAAAGTTCTACACGTTCTTTTGAAGTTCGTCTTTTATAATTTTCAAATTCGGCAAATAATCTAAGAAACTTATCCTTTTCTTGTTTTATTTCTGCTTGCAATTTTTCTTCTATTGATTGTTCTTCTTTAACCTGTTGCTCCATTTCAGCAGTTTCAGTATTATTTTGAACATCATGAAGTTGCTCCTTTTCTATATCTTTCTGTTTATCCTTTTTACTCATTGTCGCATTTTATTTAACAAATACACAAACTAGTTGGCAAAAGTACTGCCATTATTATAAAAATGTCAAAATGTCATTAATTTTTTTTTATAAAAAAAATTAACTCATGATATATTTAAAGAATCAAATAAAAAATAAAAACAATTAGAATAAAATTTATTCTTGGATTGAATAATTGGAATAATTAATAGAAAGTGAAGAAGGCAGGCATTAGATTCATTGGGATACTCATTATTGTTGCATGGTAATATTGCTATATTTTGCATTAATAACAATATTTTTAGGACTATTCAAATTTCCTGTTGAAAAACTTAAAACAGGGTCCTTACTAGTGCTTTTAGGATGCGTAAAACGGGATTTACTTCCTTTGTACTGCAAATTATAGTCTACACTAGGAAGCATTATAACCGCATTACTGTTATCAAGTGTTACATTCAAATTATTAAAGTCATTATCAATTTTTAAAATTTTTAGATCTCCGATACTACCATTTATAATCGCATTATTAATTAAATTTTTAATAGTTATGTTTGAAGAATTAGAAGTGATTATTACACTTTTAACATGATCTATTTCAGCATTTTTAACATAATTCAAATTGAGGGCTCCTAGATTCCAATAAGTCACATAAATAGGGGAGTAAGAAGCATTAATGGAAGTTTTGCTTCCATTAATGCTATTTGCTATAAGTTTTGAATGTGACAAATCGGCTTTTAAATTATCAACATTTGCCGCAAATTTAAGTTCCCCATACTTTACATTAACCTTTAATTTAGCGTCTTTTGGCATTTTAATTTTAATAGTTCTTTTAACTTTAGAACTATTATTATTCATCATTTTATCAATCTTTGCTCGCCTTTCCTCAGCTAACTTAGAACGCTCTGCGGTTTGTTTCTCTCTTTCAGCAATCATTTTTTCTCTTTCTGCAACCCGCTCTTCTACTCTAGCACCTTGCTCTTCAATTCGGATGGCTCTTTCTTCCATTTGTTTAGCAAAACGTTCTCCCCATTCTTCCATTTGTTTTCCATATTTAGCTTCCCATTCCTTACCGAATTTTTCACCCCATTTCTCCATTTCCTTGCCGTATTTTTCTTCCCATTCTTTACCAAATTCTTCACCCCATGCTTCCATTTTCTTTGCATAGTCTTTGCCAAATTTAGATTCGAAATTTTTAGACCATTGTTCCATATATGCATCTCCATTCTTTTTATATGCATCATAATCAAAGTCTATTTTACTAATGCCTTCTGGTAACTCAGGTAATTCCGGCATCTTTGGCATCTCTGGAATTTGAGGCATTTTTGGCATTTCAAAATTAAAATCAAAATTCATTTCGGGCAAATCCGCTAATTCAAATTTTAATTCCTGTAAAACGGCGTTCACTGCATCTTCTTCTCCCCCTTCATATTTATGGGCCCATGCATATGCAGCACCACCTCTAGCGGAAATAGTCACTAAATTGTCAGTAGCATCTATATCTACTTTCCAGTCTTTTAAAGCTTCTTGTAGCTCTTCTTTTGAAAGTTTCTCTCCTTCAATATAAGCTTCAATTTCTACAACATTCTTATTCCAAGTATCAAAAACAATATTACAATAGCTAGTATTCAAGTCAATTGTGACCTCTTTATTGACTTTTATTGTTTGAGACACTTTTGTTAATTTTTGTTGTGCTGACATACTTCCGGTAATACAGATTACCAGTATAAATAAATTTAATATTAATGACTGTTTCATTTTTTGATTTTTTAGATTGATTGTGAAGCTTCTTTATCCTTAGCATCCGAAGCATTTAATTCGTTTAATTGTTCTCTCAATCGATACAAAAGATTTAATCGATATTTTAAATTGTCAATTAATGCATTCACTGTTAACTCACTTGGACCATTTTCGGTTAATTCAACAGACAAGTTTTTATACTCTTTATTAAGAATGTTTAACTGCTCAATATAGCCGTCAAAAACATCTTTATTTTCATCTGTATATTTAACCTTAGATAACTCTAAATTAATACTTGCCAAATAATAGTCTTCAACTTTTTTAAGTCCAGGAGACACATCTCCTAAAGTTTTTGTTTCCATGACTTTATTTGCAATCACATTGTTTATAGGTTGCTCTGGCTGAAAATAATTAAAGGTTCCAAAACTTAATCCAATTAATACAACTACACTAGCAGCCATTTGAAACCAAAAAAACTTTGTCTTCTTTTTAACTGGCAATGTTTCTTCTAATTTTGAAAGAAACCTTTCTTGATGATTTTCAGGCATCCTTTCTTGAGTTTTGTCCTCCTTAAATAACTCTCTAATATCTTGTGCCATCTTTTGTAAGTGTTAACAGTTCCTGCAATTTTATTTTTCCTCTTGATAATTGAGTGCGTGATGCTATTTCAGAGATGTTTAATATTTCTGATATTTCCTGATGATCATAGCCTTCAATTAAATATAACATTAAGACATATTGATATTTATCAGGCAAACTCTCTATCGCATTTTTTACATCCTCTAGTGTAATAGTATCGTCTACTAACCATTTGTCATCATTTGAAGTATCAATAACTTTTAGGTGCACCTCTTCTAAATCTACTAAACGCTGTTTCTTAGATTTTAAAAAATCAATACTTTTATTGACAACAATACGTTTTAACCAAGCCCCAAAAGTAACCTCAGCTTTATACTGATGTAGTTTAGTAAAAGCCTTAAGAAAAGCTTCTTGAACAACATCTTCAGCATCATTAGTATCTTTCAAGAACCTTTTAGCCACAATATACATACCATCGCAGTACTGGTTGTATAACTGCAATTGTGCCTTTCGGTTGTTTTGTTTACATTGTTCAATAATGTCAACTTTAAACATACTACTTGTACTTTTGGTTTAAGTTAGTTCATTTTTAAAGACGACAGAAAAAATGGAGTGTTGCAAAATTTAATTTATTTTTTAAAATAAAACAAAATTTAATAATTATACGTTAAGTGTTTTCCATATATATCATTTTAATTTACCTTTATATCCATAAATATTTGATTGCTTATGAATAAATTTTTGAAACGATTGCTTATTGTTTTATCAATAATTGCCTTAGGACTTTTTTTATATTCTCATTTTGTTGAGAATATATTTCAATCAAGGCTAAGTCCAAAAGATACGGTTGAGTTTAAGTTAAATGATTTGAAATTAAAAGTAACCTACAACAGACCATCTAAAAAAGGGCGTGAAATTTTTGGTGCTTTGGTTCCATATAATAAAGTATGGCGGACAGGGGCGAATGAAGCAACCACGTTTACAACCAATAAACCACTGTACATTAAAGGATTTAAAATACCAGAAGGAGAATATACCATTTGGTCCGTGCCCAGAGATAGCGTTTGGCAGGTAATGTTTAATACTAAAAAATACCCTTGGGGCGTTGATGCGGAAATGAAGCCTATGTGGGATCCAAATTATGATTTGCTAGAAATTGATGTTCCAGTTGAAAAATTAAATTCAGTGGTAGAACAGTTTACCATTGCTTTTGATAATTCTACAGATAATTTAAAACTTACCATGGCTTGGGATCAAACTAAAATTTCTGTTCCATTAGATATCAGTAAAAATCCTGAATAAGTGTAGTAATAGTGGTATAAATTGACTAAAAAAACAAACAAAACTTCGGCATTAAAAGAAAAAAAAGGTGTTTCAAAATCTGAAATCACTAGTCAGGATTCTATTGATAGAATTAAAAAAAAACGTCATAATCGAATTTCTGCAGAGGCCTTAGCTCTAGATATTTTAAAAGGTAATATTACGGCACTAAGCCGAGGTATCACCTTAGTTGAAAGCAAAAATAAAGATCATTTAAATGAGGCGAACAACTTAATTATGAAATGTTTGCCTTATGCTAACAAATCCATTCGTATTGGCATTACTGGGGTACCAGGGGTCGGAAAAAGCACTTTCATTGAAACCTTTGGCAATTTATTAATTTCATTAGGTAAAAAAGTGGCCGTTTTAGCGATTGATCCCAGTAGCTCTCTTTCAAAAGGTAGTATCCTTGGTGATAAAACACGAATGGAGGATTTAGTGAAACAACCAAATGCTTTTATTCGTCCTTCGGCCTCTGGAGAAACCCTTGGAGGCGTTGCACGTAAAACCAGAGAGAGCATTATTTTATGCGAAGCAGCTGGCTTTGATATCATCATAATTGAAACTGTTGGGGTAGGACAAAGTGAAACCGCCGTACATAGTATGGTAGATTTCTTTTTATTATTGCAGTTAACAGGTGCTGGCGATGAATTACAAGGCATTAAGCGTGGCATCATAGAAATGGCTGACACAATTGCTATTAATAAAGCAGATGGAGATAACTTAAAAAATGCTAAAATAGCTAAGATTGAATATGACAGAACACTTCACTTTTATCCTAAAAAAGCCTCTAATTGGCAACCCAAAACAGTTATATGTAGTGCCTTGAACAATGAAGGCATTGATGCTATATGGCAAATTATTCAGGAATATATACAAGTGACCAAGGAAAATGGCTTTTTTAATAAAAAAAGACAAGAACAAAATAAATTCTGGCTTATACAAACGATAGAAAACCAATTAAAAACGGATTTTTTTAATCACCCAAAAATTAATAAAGAACTTCAAAAACAGCTAGAATTAATTGAGTTAAACAAAACAACTCCCTTTGCTGCTGCAGAATTGCTTTTAAAATTATAAGTATAATTTATACATTAAATTGACTTAATTAAAGTTTAGTAATCCGGACATCACCTCAGAATCACCTTTACATCTTACATAACCAACAAAATGTTGTAACTTAATATATAAAGAAAGCAAATACTATGTTAAAATTAAGAAACTACCTTATTTTAATTTAAGTTTTCAAACTACATTTACACAAAATAAAAGTAAATAAAAAACGACCGTAACCCATGTGGAACAAATTATTTCCAAACAGATTTTCATTACTCAAATCCTTTATTTTAATCTTTATTTTACTTTCATTTATTATAAGATTTGTTTTTTTGTATAAAAGTATATATGAAACCGACAACTCCTTTTTTACCTTAATAAATACGTTTTTAATTGGTCTTTTTTTCGATATTGGCACTATATCTTTTTTTTCAATACCCTATGTTTTTTATTTACTAATAGTGCCTAAAAATCTTTATGGAATTGTTTTTGATCGTATTGTTACACATTTCGCATTCGCGCTTGGACTCCTTATATTTTTATTTTCATTTTTTGCAGAGATCACATTTTGGTTAGAATTTAACAGGCGTTTTAATTTTATAGCGGTCGATTATTTAATCTATACTTATGAAGTAGTTAAAAATATTGATGAATCTTATCCAATACCATTATTGTTAGGTGCTATTTTAATTGTTCTTTTTGCTTTGATTTTTATTACAGATAAAACAAAGGCATTTAGACACACATTTAAAAATGAAACAACTTTTAAACAAAAACTAGTGCCTTCCGCTTTAATAATAGTAATAGCTTTAACATTTACGCTATTTGTTAATAATGAAAAAGCTGAACAATTTGAAAACAGATATAATAATGAAATAGCTAAAGCCGGAATTTATTCTTTTTTTGCTGCATTTCGAAACAATGAACTTTCGTATAAGGAATTTTATAACACATTAAGTGAAGAACAGGTCTTTAAGACAGTAAAAAAGGATTATATCTCTCCTAAGGTGACTTTTGTGAATCCAGAAGAACCTCAAATTTTGCGAAAAATATCAAATTCCGATAGCCTTAAAGTGCCTCAATGCCCCAATGTAATTCTTATATGTATTGAAAGTTTAAGCAGTAGGTTTTTAAATTCTTTTGGTAGTGACTTAAACATCACTCCTACTCTTGATTCACTGGCGAATAAGAGTTTGTTTTTTACCAATATTTTTGCAACTGGCACCCGAACAGTTAGAGGCATGGAGGCCATAACCTTGTCCATCCCCCCAACCCCTGGACGTAGCATAGTTAAACGCGAAAACAATGGTGGTTTATTTACCATAGGCGAAATTTTTAAAGAGCAAGGTTACGAAAGAAACTTTTTTTATGGTGGAGATGGCTATTTTGATAACATGAACACATATTTTGGTGGTAATGGTTTTAATATAGTTGATAGAGGAAGGGGCTTTTTATTGGATACCAACATAAAAACAAAACGCACAAATATTGATGATGATGAGGTTACTTTTGAGAATGCATGGGGTGTATGTGATGAAGATATTTATAATAAAGTCCTTAAAGAAGCCGACAAAACTTTTAATGAAGGAACGCCCTTTTTTAATTTTGTGATGACTACTTCAAACCATCGGCCATTTACATATCCTGAAGGAAAAATTGATATCCCATCGGGTACAGGAAGAGAAGGTGGGATTAAATATACCGATTATGCGATATCAAACTTTCTGAAACAGGCAAAAACAAAGCCATGGTACAACAATACCTTGTTTGTAATTATGGCAGACCATTGTGCAAGTAGTGCCGGCAGATGGGCCTTGGATGTCGAAAATTACCATATTCCTGCATTAATTTTTAATGCAGGAATTAAGCCGGAAAAGGTTCATAAATTTTGTTCCCAAATTGATGTGTTTCCAACTGTTTTTGATTTATTGAACTGGGATTATACAACCAATTTGTTTGGACAAAGCATTTTGGAAATGAAACCTGAAGATGAACGCGCTTTTATTGGAAATTACAGAAAACTAGGCTTACTAAAATCCGATACTTTGATGGTTCTAAGTGACCAGCATAAATCGGATATTTATAAATGGAACAGAAAAGATAATAGTTTAAAGGTAATAGCGGAAAGACCTTCTTTTCTATACAAAACCATTTCATACTATCAAGCAGCCGATTATTTATATAGAAATAATGGCCTTAAACTAGAATAAAACTATTGATACAGATACATTTCATAATAAATCCAATTGCTGGATCTGGCAATCATAACATTAGCAAAAAAATGCTTCAAGCTTTTTTCGACCATAATGAATATGAAATAACTGTTAAGTTTTCGGTCTATAAAAATCATACTACTAAATTAACCCTAGAATCTATTGAACAAAAGGCCCAGATTATTGTGGCTTGTGGTGGTGACGGAACCATTAATGAAGTGGCTTCATGCATTCTTGGATCTCCCATTATCTTAGGAATTATTCCATTAGGTTCTGGAAATGGATTAGCCTCTAACCTTAAAATACCTAAAAAAATTCATAAAGCTATTGCTATTATAAAAAGGCAAGACGTTAAAAAAATTGATGCAGGTTCATTAAATGATAGATTCTTCTTTAGCAATACCGGTGTTGGCTTTGATGCCCATGTCATAAAACACTATGAAGAATCTAATAACAGAAAACTATTCAGTTATGTAACTGCTGTATTTAAATCTTTAAAAAACATTAATGACACGCGCGAGCTTGAAGTCAATATTAATGATCAAACATTTAAAGTAAAACCATTTATGGTTTTTATTTCAAATTCTAATGAGTTAGGGTATAAAATAAGTTTAACTCCAAAAGCCTCTTTGGAGGATGGATTATTAGATATTATTATAGTATCGAAACTAAACCCTTTTAAAATTATATTATTTAGTTTTTTAATGCTTTTTAAAAGGCATCATCTTATTCAAGAAGTTAAAAGTTTTCAAACTAAAAACATGACCCTTTCTCGTAAAGATTTCAATCATTTTAAAATGCAGATTGATGGTGAATACCGTTTAATTGAATCCAACACTATCAATATATCCATCTCAGAAAAGGCGATTAATGTATTTGCATAATACTCTTAAATCCAAAGAGTAGCACAATTATAATTAAACCAGTATTCAATAAATTTGCTGTAATTTTAAAAAAATAATTTTTGATTCTATTTATGAACTAATCGATTTAAAAGTATCTGTCCTAATTTATAAAATGCCCATCCGGAAATAGCTCCAAAAGTTAATCCACTAACAATATCCAAAGGATAGTGAACTCCCACGTATATTCTGCTATAAGCAACTACAGCACTCCAGAATAATAAAATAAAAATTAAATTTTTGTAATACGTTCTTAAAAATAAACCTGCAAAAACAGCGGCAGCCATTGAATTTGAAGAATGCCCCGAGAAAAACCCATATTTACCGCAATGATTAGCTATAAAACGCATTTGAAAAATTAATGATTCTTCACCACAAGGCCTTGGTCTTTCAAACCCTCGTTTAAAGATATTAGTAACCTGATCTGTAAAAGTTATCATTAATGCAATGACAACTACCAAAATCAAAAGGGATTTTAACCCTAATTTTTTATAAAGCAGAAATAACAATAAAGCATAAAGAGGAATAAAAGTGAACCGGTAAGTTATAACGAGCCAAAAATTATCCCAAGCCGGTGTACCTAAATTATTTAGAAATAAAAAAAGAGATTTATCGTATTCTAAAAGTTGTTCAATCATTACTCTTCGTACAAAGAAATTTCTCTATCGTAAAATTCAGTGGCTAATTTTATCATATTTTCAGTCTCAGCAGTTAGCTCCTTTTCATCTTCATCATCAAAATCTTCAAACCATTCCAGATCATCATCTTCAAGGTTAATAATAAATCTTGGAAATTCAGTATGAATCACATAAATGGCATTAGGATAATCTGAGTTATCACCGAGTATAAATTTAGGAAGTGGCATTTTGTTGCTTATTATTATTAGTTAGACAAAATTAACTTTTTGGTTAGATAATTGAATCGAATATACAATAAAATTGCAGCCGTTGTGAGTCCGCCAAGTAATCCTAACCAAATACCAAAGCTCCCATAAGCATCCTCTTCACCCAAAAACCAGCTTATGGGAAAACCAATAATCCAATAGGAGAAAAATGTAATAATTGTTGGTATTTTTACATCTTGCAGACCACGTAAGGCTCCTAATACAATGACTTGTATGCTATCACTTATTTGAAAAATGGCAGCCACTATGAGAAGTTTAGAAGCGATTTCAATGACTTCAGTATTATCCACCAAATTTTTAGTATCATCAAAATCAACATATATTTTTGGTAAGAAATTATTGAAAGTGAAAAATAAAACAGCAAATCCTACAGCTAATATAATTCCAAATAAGAATATTGAATAAGCTATGCGCCTTAACTCAAAATAATTCTGTAAACCTTTTTGATTACCAACACGTATCATAGCGGCAACACTCAATCCCATGGCTACCATAAAAGTCATTGAAGATAAGTTTAAGGCAATTTGATTGGCGGCCTGAGGGTTTTTACCAAGTGTACCACTTAACCAGATTGCTGCAGTAAAAATAGCAACCTCAAAAAACATCTGCATGGCACTCGGCGCTCCCAGATTGATTATTTTTTTTAACATTAAATTCTCTAAAACGAAGAATTTTATGTTAGTGACATAAGCCTTTGATCTTTCCTTTCCTTTAAGTAAATACCATATATGCCAAACCATAATAAATCTGGAGGCTAAAGTCCCATAGGCCGCACCAACTATACCTAGTTCAGGAAAACCAAATTTTCCAAATATCAAGATATAATTCAATATGACATTGGCGATATTTCCTAAAAGCGTCGCATACATGGGGTATTTAGTCATAGACAAACCATCACTAAATTGCTTAAATCCTTGAAAAACAATTAATGGAATTAAAGAAAATGCCACAAAATCTAAATAAGGTATTGCCAACTTCACTACCTCAGCAGGTTGTTTCATTAAGTACATCAATGGCTTGGCAAAAAATACCATTAAAAATAATGAAACCCCCAAAACAGTGCATAAAAACAATCCATGCTTAAAGGCCGATTTACCTTTTTCAAAATTTTCTTCGGCATCCGCTTCTGCAGTTAAAGGTGTTATAGCAGTAGAAAAGCCAATACCTAATGACATAGCAATAAACATAAAACTATTACCTAAAGAAACGGCTGCCAACTCTGCAGTTCCTAATTGGCCAACCATAATATTGTCAACAAAACTTACAAAAGAATGCCCCAACATCCCCAGCATTACCGGAGCTGCTAATTGCCAATTATATCTAAACTCTTTAGTGTAATTTTTAAAATGCATTTGGCAAAAGTAATCTTTAGACTCAGCTTTTACCAATTTTAAAATACGGAATTGACAAATAATTAAAAGTTAAGAGGTGTTTGTCCAAAAATAAGTGTCACTTACTACGATTTAAGTTATTGGTTTTCTTCTAGGGCAATAAAAAAGATAATTTTTATAAAATATGTAGAAGTTCTGTATCTTTTATTTTAAAGAGATTAAAAATAATTACTGGTTTATAAGTTAATGATCTCTTCCTTTGCTAATATAAACTCATCCATGATATCCTCCACTATTTGGGCTACAGGTTTTATATCGTTAATCAATCCTGCTATTTGACCAATTTCTAATTCGCCCTCCACTAAATCACCTTCAAACATGCCTTTTTTAGCACGTGCTCTGCCCAATAATTGTTGTAATTGATCAACACTTGGTGCGGTTTTATATAAGTCTTGAACATCATTATAAAACTTATTTTTTATCAAGCGCACCGGCGCTAATTCTTTTAAAGTTAATTGGGTGTCTCCTTCTTTTGAATCGACCACTAATTTCTTAAATGCTTGATGCGCGGATGATTCTTCACTGGCTACAAAACGACTTCCTATTTGAACAGCATCAGCTCCTAAAACCAAGGCCGCCAACATCCCTCTGCCAGTTGCAATGCCACCAGCAGCAATTAAGGGAATATGAATTTGTTCTTTGACCATAGGAATTAAGGTGAAAGTAGTTGTTTCATCTCTACCATTATGTCCGCCCGCCTCAAATCCTTCAGCCACTATAGCATCCACACCAGCTTCCTGCGCTTTTAATGCGAACTTAACGCTACTTACTACATGCACTACAGTAATACCTCTTTCTTTTAACCAAGTAGTCCATGTTTTTGGGTTTCCTGCAGAAGTAAACACTATTTTAACCTTTTCTTCAACAATAATATCCATGATTTCCTGGATATTAGGATATAACATGGGAACATTGACGCCAAAGGGATGGCTAGTAGCCTTTTTACATTTCTGAATATGTTCGCGCAATACTTCTGGATACATGGATCCTGCTCCTATTAAACCTAAAATCCCTGCATTACTCGCCGCCAATGCCAATTTCCAACCACTATTCCAAACCATACCAGCCTGTATCATAGGATATTTTATTTTGAATAATTCTGTAACTCTATTAGGCATGTTTAGTTCTTTACAATTTTGAATGTTTGTGAAAAAGTTTGAGACTCTATTTTTAACAGATACAATCCGCTGCTTAAAAAAGAAAGGTCCAATAGACTTTTATTTTTATCTAAATCTATTTCTAGAACCTTTTTCCCAAGAATATTATAAAATATACCTTTTGATTCATTATCATTTGAAGGTACTGCTATATTTAAAATATTTGAAAGTGGATTTGGAAATATTTTTATGTCTAAATTATTTTCTTCAGAATCTTTCATTGATAATGCATTATTCAAAGCCAATTGTAAATTAGGAATTCCATAGCCCAAAAAATAATCCGGACTGTTAAATTGTGAAGCAGATTCTCTTACTAATTGCATAATTTCAGCGTTTGTTTTGTCGGGTAACGCTTGCCATAAACAAACAATACCACCAGCCATAATGGGAGAACTAAAGGAAGTACCATTTGCGCTACCAATACCGTCAGATTCATTAATAACTACACTTGCCAATCCTTGCGCAACAACGTCTGGTTTTAGAATTGGTTGAATTGAACTTCCAACAGAACTGAATGTCACATATTCTCCTATTGAATTTACGGCTCCTATTGATAAAACACCTGCTGAATCTGCAGGCGCATTGATTCCACCTAAACCTTCATTCCCTGCTGAGTTTACAATTAAAAGCCCTTTTTCAAAAGCTATATTAGCACCTCTTGTTATATAAGTTGTTTGACCATCAAAATCTAAAGGATGATAATTGTACGATGTTTTATCATAAAAACTACCATACCCTAAAGATGAATTAATCACATCAACGCCTAAGCTATCTGCTCTTTCTGCTGCTTCTACCCAAAAACTTTCTTCAACGGGATTTTCGTTTGGCCCATCTTCAGTTATAAATAAATAATAGGACGCATCTGGTGCAGTTCCCACATAATCATTTTCAACATAACCTCCCATAGTACTTAAAACTAAAGTACCATGATTGCTCTCTGTGTTTGTATAAACATTTTCGTCTCTATTTACAAAATCATAATGGCCTAAAATTTTACCAGCACCTAGCAATCTTTGAAACGAAGACATCGTATTTACATTTGGAAATCCGGCGTCAAGCACCGCTACAGTCATGCCTTCTCCTGTATAGTCTGCCAAGTGCAACTGATCTCCCTTAAACATCTGTATTTGATTAAGAGCATTACCATAATTAAAGGTTGTAAACGTTTCTTGAAATTTCGAAATTTTCTTTACCTGTTCTGTCTTTAATGTGTTTAAACTTTTATCAGCAAAATCTATTAAGCTAACAAACACTAAACTTGCTAGAGCATTTATATTGGTTTCAGTTCCTCTTACGTGAACAGCATTTAACCATTTAGACTTAGCCAGAACACTTATACCAGGTTGGGTTTTTAACAGTGAAATATAATTTTCATTTACAGGCACATCCCGTTCATCAATTAAAACACCATGATTAATTTTTCTGTCAATTGCTTTTTGAGTAAGGATAGTAATTGGATCTGCTATTGAAGCTGAAACATTTTGCTTATCAGCTAAGTACACCCAGGCATCTTCTTGCTGAGCAAAATACAGTATTGGGATGCACCATAGAAATAAAAAAAGTAGGTTCCTTTTCATGACTAATCCTATTAGGTCCTTACAAGTTAAGAAATTACACCAGAACCAACTAATTCATCTTTTAGATACCATGCCACAAACTGTCCTTCTGTAATGGCAGATTGTGGATTATCAAACTCGACATACAAACCTGAATCAACTTTAAAAAGCGTAGCTTTTTGTAATGGCTGTCTGTATCGAATTCTGGCCATTACTTTCATGGTATCATCAGTACTTAACTTTAAATCTTCTCGAATCCAATGCAACTCTTCATTTTTTACAAATAAGGCTGATTTATATAAGCCGGGGTGTTCTTTCCCTTCACCTGTATAAATAATATTTGACTTTACATCTGTTTCAATAACAAATAGTGGTTCTACATGACCTCCAACTGCCAATCCTTTTCTTTGACCTTTGGTAAAATAATGTGCTCCCTGATGTTTACCTATAACTTTTCCGTCTTCTAAATGATATTCCTTTTTTCTAGATAAAAATTCAAGTCTATCTTCTAAGTTATTAAAATCAGGATGACTCCGTTTATAAATAACGTTTTCTTTAAAGATTTCAACAATTTGTCCTTCTTTCGGTTTTAATTGTTGTTGTAAAAAATCTGGCAATTTTACTTTACCTATAAAACAAAGTCCTTGTGAATCTTTCTTTTCAGCGGTTACCAAATCAATTTTTGAGGCTATTTCTCTAACTTCTGGCTTAGTTAACTCACCAATAGGAAATAATGATCTGGACAACTGATGCTGCGATAGCTGGCATAAAAAATAGGATTGATCTTTATTAGGATCGACACCCGCCAACAGCTGATAGATGTCTTTACCATTTTTAGAAATAACACCTTTTCTGCAATAATGACCTGTTGCAACATAATCTGCACCAAGTTCTATTGCAATTTTCATAAACACATCAAACTTAATTTCCCTATTACAAAGCACATCAGGATTTGGAGTGCGGCCATTCTTATATTCCTTGAACATATAATCAACAATGCGCTCCTTATATTGTTCACTTAAATCCACCGTTTGAAACGGGATACCCAGCTTATCTGCAACCAGCATGGCATCATTACTATCATCTAGCCAAGGACATTCATTAGATATAGTTACAGAATCATCGTGCCAGTTTTTCATAAATAAGCCTATGACTTCATAGCCTTGCTCTTTCAGTAAATAAGCAGCAACACTAGAATCTACACCACCAGAAAGTCCAACAATTACTCTTTTCATTAATCTAGTTTGTTATTATTATTTAGACAGAATATTAAATTATCTCTTACTTCATATCCTGCCTAAAAGAAATAATTTAAATAATAATAGTCCGTAAAGATACATATAATCCCCATAATCTGTATTGAAATGGAGACTCCTTGAGATTGATAATGTTTTTTTTGTTTAAAGTTTTGTTAAATTTATTAAACATTATTATTTTTGTTTAATCTATTTGTATTTTTGTTAAACATTTATAGCAGTCTAAATATTAACAATAAAATTATCAAACATGAAAAAATTTAAAAATTTATCAAAAATTACGGCAATATTTGCTTTTGCCTTTTTAGCATTCTCTTGTAGTGACGACGACGATAATAGTCCTGCAGCTGCATTACCTGAAACAATTACTGAATTAGCAGTAGCAACTCCAGAATTAAGTATTTTGGTTGATGCTTTAACAATCGCTGATTTAGCTGCAACGCTTGATCAACCAGGAAGTTATACTGTGTTTGCGCCAACAAATGATGCATTTACTGCTTTTTTAGCTCAAAACAATATTCCATCTTTAAATGATGTTCCAGTTGATGTTTTAACTCAAATTTTATTAAACCATGTCATTGTTGGCGAAAATGCTTCATCAAGTTTATCTACAGGATACGTAAGTACGCTTGCTACTCAATCTAATTCAGATTTAAATCTAAGTATGTTTATAGATACCTCGAATGGTGTAAGATTAAATGGTGTTTCTAGCGTTGCTATTCCAGATATTGAAGCAACTAATGGAATTATTCATGTGGTAGATGCTGTCATAGGTTTACCAACGATTGTAGATCAAGCTTTAGCAAACCCAGCATTTAGTAGCCTTGTTGCTGCGTTAAGTGCTGCAGACGGAAACTTAGTAAGTGTTTTAAGTGGTGAAGGAACTTTTACTGTCCTTGCTCCAGATAACGACGCTTTTGCTACATTTTTAAATGGTGCTGCGTTAGGAGATGTTCCAACTGATGCTTTAGCAAACATATTATTGAACCATGTTTTAGGTAGTGTTGTAACCTCTACAGATTTAGTTGGTGCAGGTGCTGGATACACTAGTACATTAGCTTCCGGACCTGGAATGAGCAATTTAAGTTTATACTTTAATACAACAGAAGGTGTACGTTTTAATGGTGTTTCATCTGTTGCCGCTGCTGATGTAGTTACAACTAACGGAATTATTCATGCTATTGATGCGGTTATTCCTATCCCGACTGTAGTGACATTTGCTGTTGCAGATCCTAATTTTACAACATTAGTTACAGCATTAACTACTTTAACTCCAGCTACTAATTTCGTAAGTATATTATCAAACCCAGAAGGTTTATTCACTGTATTTGCTCCAACAAATGCTGCTTTCGAAGCATTAGCTTCTATACCAGGAGAGTCTGTATTAACTCAAGTATTATTACATCATGTGATTGGTGCCAATGTAAGATCCGGTGATTTAACTCCAAATGGTAATACTGTAGCTCCATCATTAGAAGGTGATAATTTAACGATTTCTTTACCTGGTTCTGGTCAAAATATTGCAAATATGACTGACGGTTCTGGAAATTCTGACATAGGAATCGTTGCAGTAGATGTGCAAGCCGGAAACGGTGTTATCCACGTAATTAACAAGGTAGCAATACCAACAATATAAAAAAAAGTTAGTTTTAGTTTGGTTTGTTTGATTTAGACTTAAATGTCTAAATAAATGTAAGGGCTCTTTATTAAATTAAAGGGCCTTTGCATTTATCATTTTTTTTGTTTGGAATGATATGTATAATCTTTTTCTTCGGTCAGTTTTCCGTTTTCATAAGTTTTCCAAATTCCATGTTTCTTACCCTGTTTATATTGGCCCTCTAGAATTAATTGCCCTTTAGGGTCATAAGACTTAGCTAATCCATGTAACTCTCCATTGACATAATGAAACTCTTTTAAAACTACATTCTTATCTGTGTACCAAAATGAAGGCCCTTCCAATTTACCATGACTATAGAACTGCTTTTCAGCAATCTGGCCGTTTTCATAATATACCAATCGGTCACCATCCAGTTCTCCTTTTAAATCATAATTTTCTAAGGTTAGAAGCTTATTAGAATTTTTTTGATAATACTTCCAAACACCTATGTAAATTTTACCATCCATTTGTCCTTCACTCACCACTTTTCCTGCAGAAGTATAAAAGGTGACATAGGATTTATTATCCGTATCATTAAATTGTTTAGTAGCCGTTAGAGACGCTTTCTTCTCAATATTTTTATAATATTTAAAGAGTCCTGTTTCCTTACCATGATTAAATTCCCCTTCATACCTTAAAACAGTAGTATCATCAAAATATTTTTTCCAAATGCCATGACGCTTGCCTTCAGCATCAAATTGGTTAATGTTTTGTGCTGAAACTAAACCAGCAAAAAACACAAAGATTATAAATGCTAATTTTTTCATACTTTAAATAACGAATTCTTATTGCTGAAATTGTATAGAACAAAAAAGCCGCCAAATGGCAGCTTTTTATTTATTTACGTTTTTGTGATTGCTTTTGTTTTTCTGCCTGTTCCATCATTTCTTTCATTTTCTTTTGGAAACGATTTTCTTTTTTAGGCTTCTTCTTATTCTCTTGAATTCTGGCATGTATTTTATCTTCATCAATAATAAAATTCTTAATAACCAGCATGATACCAATAGTAATTAAGTTAGAAACAAAATAATACAAACTTAAACCTGAAGCATAATTATTAAAGAAAAACAACATCATTAATGGTGAAAAATACATCATATACTTCATCATTTTACTCATATCGGGCATACCTTCCTGAGTGGGTTGTGACGCCATTTGCTGTCCGGTAGTCATTTGCATATAAAAGAAAATCGCTACAGATGCTAAAATTGGAAACAAACTCACATGGTCACCATAAAACGGAATATGAAACGGCAATTTCGCAATGGTATCATAAGATGATAAATCTTCTGCCCAAAGGAAACTTTTTTGACGTAAATCAAAGGCCGAAGGGAAAAATTGAAATAAAGCATAAAACACAGGAAGTTGCACCAGAGCCGGCAAACAACCAGCCATAGGACTTGCACCCGCTTTACTATATAAAGCCATGGTTTCCTGTTGTTTTTTCATGGCATTATCCTTGTACTTCTCAGTAATCTCAGCAATTTCCGGTTTTAGAACCTTCATTTTTGCCTGAGACACATAGGACTTATACGTTACAGGAGACATGACTATTCTTACTAAAATGGTCATTACTATAATAGCAAATCCATAAGGTAAAAATCCACTTAGAAACCCGAAGGTAGGAATGAAGACGTAACGGTTAATCCAACCAAAAATACCCCAACCTAATGGTACAACCTCATCTAAATTTCTGTCATAAGCATTTAATATTTTATAATCTGATGGACCAAAATACCAATTCATGGTTTTATTAATCTCACCTGACGCCAGTTCTAACGGTAATTTAGCTTCAAAAGACTTTGTAAATACAGTATCAATCTCTTCATCTTTAACTAAATTATATGATTTTAAATCGGCTGTTTTAAAAGGGGAATCAGCTAATAAAATAGAGGTAAAAAAATGTTGTTTAAAAGCTACATAGGTCACATCATTTTCTGTAGATTCAGAAAGTTCACTCTGACCCAAATAATTATCCTTACCGTCTTCATATTCATAGATTAACTCTGTGTAACGATTTTCATAAGCTACACTTCTGGCGTGGCGATACGTTTTAATCTTCCAGTCTAAATTAATTGCCTGTGAACTGTTTATTACTTGATCAAGTCCTTGAGATCTGATGGTAAAATCCATCATATACTCATTTTTCTTAATCTCATATCTGTATTCCAAAAACCTGTCTTGTGATACCTTAAGTTTCATAGAAACAATGGTATTCTCTCCATTTTTAGTGATGGTAGGTTCAAAATACAAGTCCTGAGTATTTAAAATACGACTATCTGTAGTTCCAAAATTAATATTGAAAGCTGCATTATTATCTTTTACCAAATAAACAGGAATGGAATCATAATTTACAAAGTTCTTTAACTTAACTTCAGAAAGGAATCCACCCTTATTACTAAATTTCAACTGTAACAAATCATTTTCAATAATGGTTTCATTATTTGAAGCTGACGGCAAGGTAGATGAATAGGCAAAGGCCCCTAATTTATTTTTTAAAGAGGTTAACTGAATCGAATCAGACACTGCTTCCTTAGAAAAATCTTCAGCAGTTGTTTGAATGACATCCTCTTGAACTTTGGCTTTTTCTTCAGCTGCAAGTTGCTCTTGTTTGGCCTTTTCCTGCTCTGCAACCTGTTCTGGAGTTGGTTGATTTTGCCAGAGCATATACATTAATATTCCGAAAATCAGGGCAAAACCTATTATCGAATTAATATCTAATTTTTTTTCTTCCATTTGTTGTTTTTTATTCCTCCTTCAAGTCAAGGATTTAAATGCTAATCAAAAAACTATCCATTTTTAGTTTTGTGACACAGTGGCACTTTTTTTACCGTTTTTAAATTTTAAGGCAGCTTTAACAAACGCTACAAATAACGGATGCGGATTGGCTACTGTACTTTTATATTCTGGATGATATTGCACTCCGATAAAGAATGGATGGCTGGGGATTTCAATAATTTCTACTAATCCTGTGTTTGGATTTAAACCGGTTGCAATCATTCCTTTAGCTTCAATGGCTGCTTTATATTTACCATTAAATTCATAGCGGTGTCTGTGTCGTTCCTTGATATGTTCAGATTTGTAAATATCTCTTACTAAACTACCAAGCTTTAAATTACAGTCCCATGAACCTAAACGCATAGTCCCACCTTTATCAGTAATGGACTTTTGATCTTCCATTAAATCAATGACCGGATTTTTGGTAGCAGGGTTCATTTCTGTGGAATCAGCATCGGGTAAATTTAATACGTTTCGTGCAAATTCAATGACTGCCATTTGCATTCCTAAACAGATACCAAAAAAAGGCATATTGTTTTCACGAACATACTTCACTGCTGTAATTTTTCCTTCAATTCCTCTTTCTCCAAATCCTGGAGCTACTAAAATACCATCTAAATGAGATAATTTTAGTTTGATATTGTCGTCATTCAAATATTCTGAATGAATAGATTCAACATTAACTTTCACTTCATTTTCTGCTCCGGCATGAATAAAGGACTCTAAAATAGACTTATAGGAATCCTGTAATTCAACATACTTCCCAATGAGACCAATAGTAACTTCTGTTTTAGGATTTTTATGTCGGGTTAAAAAATTATTCCATTGTGTAATATCAGGTACTGAACTTTTTAAAGCTAGTTTTTTCAAGACCACTTTATCCAGGCCTTCCTCAAGCATCAAATTAGGCACATCATATATAGTAGATGCATCTATAGATTGAATCACAGCCTCTTCTCTTACATTGCAAAATAAGGCTAGTTTTCTGCGTAAATCATAGGGTAAATCATATTCTGTTCTACACACCAAAATATCGGCCTGCACACCACTTTCCATCAAGGTCTTTACACTGTGCTGTGTAGGTTTGGTTTTAAGTTCACCGGCGGCTGCTAAATAAGGCACTAAAGTTAAATGTATAACAATAGCATTATTTTCACCTAAATCCCATTTTAACTGACGCACTGCTTCAATGTATGGTAATGATTCTATATCACCAACGGTTCCTCCTATTTCAGTAATTACGATATCATAATCACCTGAATTTCCAAGAATTTGCACGCGTCTTTTAATTTCATCAGTAATGTGAGGAACAACCTGAACCGTTTTTCCTAAAAACTCCCCACGACGTTCTTTGTCAATGACACTTTGATAAATGCGACCTGTAGTTACATTATTGGCCTGACTTGTTGGTACATTTAAAAAACGCTCATAATGACCTAAATCCAAATCCGTTTCAGCACCATCTTCTGTGACATAGCATTCACCATGCTCATAAGGATTTAAAGTGCCCGGATCCACGTTAATGTACGGGTCTAATTTTTGAATGGTAACTTTGTAACCTTGTGCCTGAAGTAATTTAGCGAGAGAAGCAGCAATAATACCTTTTCCTAAAGAAGAGGTAACGCCTCCGGTTACAAATATGTATTTGGTTGTTTTTGTCATGATGCGTTTATAAACGCAGGCAAATTTACAAAATTAAACTAGTTATTTAAACTTTGTTTTAGTTATTTAGAAATGAATTGTAAACATCTCTATACAACTCCAAACAAACGTTATTAATTGACATTGTAAGAAGAAAAAAAAACTACCTTCGTTTAACTACTGATATAAATCATTAAAACAATCCATGTCATCGGATTGGCAAACATTACAGATGAAATACCTTCCAATTGACAAATTTATAATTGAAACGAAAAAAGTAGAGTCTGAATTGACTACTCTTCTTTCGCAACAGATTGAACCAAAAAAATACTCTAGAGCGGAAAGTTTAATTTTTAAAATAAAAATATGAGAATTATAAATTGGTTAGATAATTTCATAGATTATTTTTTTGATTCCAAAAGGAGTATTTATATAATTTTATTTATTACTTCATTAATTGTATTACCTAATATTGGTCGAGAATCATTATGGTTGGACGAAATTTTTTCTGCAATTGCTGCTGTAAAAACTTCCTCATTATTTTTAATGTTTTCTGAACATATTTCAAGAGATGGAAGTCCCCCATTATACCATATTTTATTATTTTATTGGGGAAAAATAGTAGGCTCTAGTGATATTGCAATAAGATTATTAAGCTATATATTTACTTTGTTTGGTTTTATATTTTCCTATTTACTGTTAATAAAATATTTTACAAGAAGGATTGCAATTATATTTTTATCATTAAGTGCTTTTACACCTGGTGTGTTATATTTTGCCCAAGAGGCAAGAATGTATGCCTTGCTTTATGCATTAGCTTGTTTTGTAAGTATTATTTTTTTTATTTTTATAATTAGAATTAGAGATAATCAACAAATCGAAAAGAAGTTGATTATTTATTATTTTTTTGCTGGAGTTTTAATCTGTTATACTCATCATTTTGGAAGTCTACTTATTTTTTCGCTATCTTCAGTCGCAATTATATATTCATTATTGTTAAAAAGAATCACCTCTACAATAACTATATTTTTTGTTTCTTTTTTTATTGGAACCATTGCCGTTCTTTGGCTTTTTTTTCAGTTTTATTATGTCAATTTCGGAAATCATATTCAAGATGTTTCTTGGGTTAAAAATAATATTATTGGTATTATTTTAAATTTCTCAACTCTTCTAGCTATTAATAAATATGGTGTAGTGGTTCTAATATTTTTACTTATTCCATTTTTAATAACATTGCCTAACTTTTTAAGGTCTGTAAAAATATATATTATAATTTTACTTCCTGTTCTGTGGTTGTTTTTAATAGCATATTTAATTAGTTTAAAAACATTTAGTATATCGGAAAGGTACTTAATCGTAACAATACCACTAATTCTCTTGTTTTTTTCTTTCATTTTTAATGAATTATATAATGACAAAAAACAATATATTCTTTTATATCTAATAGGATTGCTAATATTATCTTCCTATAAAAATTACACTTATAAAAAACAAAATTGGAGAGACGCATCAAAATATATTGAAAGTAACTTTAATTCATCAAATTGTAAAGTGCCAATTAAGGCTTTGTCAGAAGGTTCTTTTGATAGGTTGCTGTTTGTTTCTTATTATTTAGGGTCTAAATATTCTTATTCATCCAGCGGTCCTGAAATTCAAGATAATTGTGATTTGATATATATAGATGGTCATACGAATGAAGAAGGAATTCGTAAAACCCTTATTAATTATAATATTTCTATACCGTATGAAATTTTAAACTTTAGTAAAGTTTATGTAGTTATAAAAAAGCGGAAATAATATTATTCAAGGAATAATTAAGCATAAAAATCCATTTTTACCGAGAATGATAGGAGAGTTTAAAACTCAATATGACAGAAGTTCAAAAATATTCTTAACAGAATTATTCAGATCAGAGTAAGATAAAAACAAAAACGATTTGCCAACAATGGCTAAAAAAAATTGCTTAATTATGCTAAATAGAAAAATTAAACTAACTTTAAAACTTAGCAACAAACAGCAGAAAATTACGGTTTCAAACCCGCAACTTTTCATAGCCTAAACCGTTAAACGAAAATTAAAAAACTATTTAGGATATTGCTTTTTAATGTTTCTGATTAAATGTTCCAGACCATTCAGTTTAAGTTCATAAACCGTTTGAAGTAAGTCCCCTAGTTTTCCCTTAGGAAAACCCTTGTTATGATACCAAACCACATAATATTCAGGTAAATCAATCAAATAACGATCCTTGTATTTACCAAAAGGCATTTTGGTGTGTGCTAAGGTTATCAGGAAATTTTTGTCTGGTTGGATCAACATAGGTAATTAGAATTGCAGGCACTAAGCATTATATTTTTACTATATACCACTGTAAAAAGAGTATTTAAAAAATGCTTACTCCTTAATTTCCACAATCCTTAAATCCTGATATTTTACCAAGTAGGATGCCTCATTGTAATAGCCACCAAACAATTTCTTTTTATACTCAAATTTGTTTTCAACATATTCTGTTAACGGACTTTCATTGACAGATTTGTATAAATCATCGGAGGATACTAATCTTAAAACTACATCCATCGTAACATCAAAACCTCTTACAGCGCGCTTGTTGGGCGTTACATGGTAAATCTCTATATATTTTTTGATAAAAGAATTATTTATATCACCATCATTACTTTTTGACATACTGCCAAATGTAAATTGTAAGTTTGACAAATGTTCATTAGATATTTCATCACCTTCAAAAGCAGAATTAATATTTGTAGTGGCCAGTATAATATCAATTCCTACTTTATTCTCTGCAATATTCTCTACCTGAATTAATGAATTTAAAATACTGGTCACATTTGAAGCGAATCCTTCATTTTGGGTTTCTAAGAAAACAATGTTTTGTCCAGGCTTTAAAACTGCGGCAATATCATCAACTAAAACATAATTGGCATCTTTGCCTTCTTTATTTTTCCTTGAATACACTTGTCTTGCACTTACAAACTCTTTCTTAATTTGACTGGCGACAAGAGTATTTTTAGTATCAGAAATGATAACTACATTATTCACATCAGGTACTGTTTTCACATATCCTATAATCTTATTTCGCAAGAATTCTACCGATGGTCTTGATTGGAATACATTCTCAACCAAATTCAAATTTTCACCAATAGGTGATATTACTGGAATATTATAAATTCTTAGATCAGCAACTGCTTTATCAAAATTATTTGGCGTTAATGGTCCAATAACGGCATCAACATCTTCAAAATTATGTTCTCTAATAATTTTCTCCACTTCACTTACCTGATATTTGGTATCATAGACATCTACTTTCAGTGAGATTCCCAACGTTTTTAAAGAATCTATAGCTAATAATATTCCTGAATGAAAATCTAAAGAGGCATTTAAATAAGGATCTTTATTGATACTTTGCTTTATGCCTGCAATAGAATCAAAATCAACTTTATTTAAACGAAACGGTAACATGACAGCAATATGTTTTGTTGAATAATCACGCACATAATGCACCAGATTTTTAACATTTGATGTCCCATCATTATTATTAACACTAGCATCAAAAGGCACTTTTAAAACCATTCCTTCTTTTAATCCTGTTTCTTTTAAAACCGGATTTAAGGCTTCCAATTGGTCTTGTTCCAGTCCTAGTTTAAGTTTTAATCTGTAGAATCCTTCTTTTGGTAATACCTTATAGTAACTGTATTGTTCATCAACTATCTTTTCATCTGTCTTAGTAATATTTGGCACATTAATAACCTGACCTTCCTGTAAGGTTTCACCCATATGTGGATTTAAGGCATCCAACTCTGTAACCGTTATTCCAAATTTATAAGCAATACGCCATTTACCTTCTTTAGGTAAAACCATGTAAGGTTTTGTTGGTTCCCTTTCTTCAACAACTTTAGTTGTTTTAAAAATTGGGATTTGAATTTTATCTCCTTTCCTTAAAGGATTCGCATATAAAAATGTGTTGTATTTTTTAATATCCTCTTCTGTAACATGATATTCTTTAGCTAAACTATATAAGGTCTCTCTTTTACCGGTTCTATGAGATCTAAATCCTTGTAATTCTTTTGTTATAGTAACTTTGGGCTCGTCTGCTTTGGAATTAGGAATGATTAAAAGGGCATTTAGTTTTAATCCTTTTTTAGCATCTGGATTTAAAGTATATATTTCAACAGGCGTGACTAAATATTGTTTAGCAATACTCTCAATAGTCTCTCCTTGTTTAACTTTATGTGTTTTATAATTTTGCCCTTGAACCGTATTTATACTGAAAAGAAACACTAAACAAATAATGGAAAAGAATTTAATCATGTAATCTGTTTTTAAATTTGAACTCAGGAAATTTTCCTTGGCTTAACTTAGGTTAACTAACTTTTTCTTCTAATACATATAGCATGCCAAAAAACCATATTAGAAATTAACTCAGCATAAAGTTTTACTCATTCTGATTATATACGCCCCTGACGCGTATTTTAGATGCTATCAAAAAAGATAAATATAACTTTAAATTATTGTATCTGCCAAAAATTATTCCCATTCAATAGTAGCTGGCGGTTTTGAGCTAATATCATATACTACTCTATTAACGCCTTTTACTTTATTTATTATATCGTTAGATGTTTTCTGTAAAAACTCATAAGGTAAGTTCACCCAATCTGCAGTCATACCATCTGTACTTTCTACCGCTCTAAGTGCCACACACTTTTCATAGGTACGCTCATCACCCATAACACCAACACTATTTACAGGCAGTAACATAGCCCCTGCCTGCCAGACCTTATCATATAAGCCCCATTCACGAAGACCATTTATAAAAATAGCATCTACTTCTTGAAGGATGCGGACTTTTTCAGCCGTAATATCTCCTAAAATACGAATGGCCAGTCCAGGACCCGGAAATGGATGTCGGCCTAATAATAAAGGATCAATACCCAAAGTAGCTCCTACTCTGCGAACCTCATCTTTAAATAATGACTTTAAAGGTTCTACTATTTTAAGTTTCATGAAATCTGGTAACCCGCCAACATTATGATGGCTTTTTATAGTAGCTGATGGACCGCCAGTAGCTGAAACACTCTCAATAACATCTGGATAAATGGTTCCTTGTGCTAACCAAGTTACATTTTCAATTTGGTGGGCTTCATCATCAAAAACTTCAATAAAAGCATTTCCAATGGCCTTTCGTTTTTTCTCAGGATCATCAATACCTGCCAAAGCATCCAAAAACCTTTTGGAAGCATCAACACCTTTTACATTAAGGCCCATGCCTTCATATTGCTTCAAAACACTTTCAAATTCATTTTTTCGAAGCAAGCCATTATTAACAAAAATGCAATATAAATTTTTCCCAATAGCTTTATGTAGTAAAACCGCAGCCACTGAAGAATCAACGCCACCGGAAAGGCCTAAAACGACTTTATCGTTTCCTATTTTATTTTGAAGATCTTCTATTGTTTCTTCAACAAATGATTGAGGCGTCCAGTCTTGATGAACCCCTGCTATATTGACTAAAAAGTTCTCTAATAATTGTTTACCATCCGCAGTATGATATACTTCCGGATGAAATTGAATGGCGTAGGTTGATTCACCTTCAATTCTATAGGCCGCGTTTTCAACATCATGCGTACTTGCCAATAAAACAGCCTTTGTTGGTAAATGCTTAATGGTATCACTATGACTCATCCAAACCTGACTTCCTTTTTTAATACCATTGAAAAAAGCTTCCTCATTTTTTATAAATGAAAGATTGGCTCTTCCGTATTCTCTTGTATTTGATGGCGCCACTTCACCTCCGGAGAAATGTGCTAAATACTGCGCGCCATAACAAACGGCAAGCATGGGCTTTTTTCCACGTATTTTTGATAAATCGGGATGGGGGGCGTCTTCACCTCTTACTGAAAACGGACTTCCAGAAAGAATGACCGCGTTGTATTCTGATACTGTTTCCGGTATTTTATTGTAAGGATGAATTTCGCAATAAATATTGAGCTCTCTGACTCTTCGGGCAATAAGTTGTGTGTATTGTGACCCGAAATCTAAAATAAGTACCTTGTTGTGTTGCATGCGCAAAAGTAATAATTGATTTTAGAATGACGAATTAGGACTGACACTTTTTTAAAATTTTATTTTATATGTTTCTTTCCTGAATTTTTTATCAAATTTATGGACCAATTAATGAATTATTAATTTAATAGACCTACACTACTCCTGCTATATCATAGAATCTAAAATCATTTCTATATCTTTTTCTGTGGTATCGGGATTGATAAAACAAAAACGAGAAACGGTTTCATAAGTTGAGCCTTTTTTCCATTTAGTTGGGGTGACTAAGGCAAAACCTTTTTTATGATTTTCATAAGTCCAATGGGTATAGTCTTCAGGTTTCCATCCAATTCTTCTGTATAAAACACAAGATAAGCTTGGTTCTCTTACTAATTCCACATGCGATTTTTCCTGAATTAATGTACCGGCTATTTGAGCCAATTCAAGACCTCGTTCAATGGCCACTTTATATCTATCAGTGCCATGCGTTGCTAATGAAAACCATAAAGGCAAGCCTCTTACCCGTCTGGTTAATTGTATCTGATAATCACTTGGATTAAATCCATGTGCACCTTCATCTTTAAAAATATCCAAATAAGAACCTTCTTGAGAATGTGCCTTTTTTGCCAACTCCGGGTTTTTATAAATCACAGCACCGCAGTCATAAGGCGAAAACATCCATTTATGAGGGTCAATGGTGATACTATCTGCTTTTTCAATGCCATTAAATAAATGTCTTACAGAATCTGCCACTAACGCACCACCACCGTAGGCTGCATCTACGTGTAACCACAACTGTTCCTTTTTACAAATAACGGCTATGCCATCTAAATCATCAATGATTCCTGCATTGGTAGTGCCGCCCGTTGCTACTATGGCAAATAAACGTTGGCTTTGATGGCTTGTTAAATTATCTATGGTGTTTTGTAAGGCCTTTGCTTCCAATCTGTCTTCGGTATCTACCAATAAAACATCAACATCTACCACTTTAGCCATAGCCTTAATTGAGGAATGTGCGCCTATAGAAGTAATAATAAGACCTTTTTCCACTTTATTCTGATCATTCAAACTGCGCCAATATTCTCTTGCTGTAACAATTGCAGATAAATTAGCAGCTGTTCCGCCACTGGTAAAAACACCAAACGCCCCTTTTGGTAATCCCGTGAGAGAGACGATCCATTTCATGGCTTCATTTTCGCAAAAAATGCCACCAGCACCTTCCATCCAGTAAGCACCATGAATACTTGAAGCCGAAGTCACTAAATCAAACATAATAGCCGCTCTTGTAGGAGACGCCGGAACAAAAGCCAAATGTCTTGGATGATCAATAGACACATTGGCTTTCATTAAATGCTCTTTCCATAAATTAAAAGCTACTTCACCACCAATGCCCTTTTCGGTGATGGTTTCACCTACTAAGGCCATCAAATCTTCTGCTTTTTGTGGAATACCTATTTTTGGTTCGGTAACTGATATCCTATCAATAGCATATTTCATGACATCTAGGGTCATATTTACCAAATCAATATCTATTTTGTGCATTATTTAAAGTGTTAATATTAAAAACTCTGTTCTGAGAGGATTTAAGTTTTCAATTAATTGTGGGATTAGTTCCTCACCATATTCTATATAGAATTGTGAAAAATTAGTGTTGCGTTCTTGCAAACCTTGGTTTGGAAACAACTCATTTTGCAATTCAGTCATTCTTGAAACCTGATCTTGTAGTTTTCTCTTTTGAGCTTTTAATAATCGTTTTTCAAGATTTTCCAGACCTTTTAATTGTTTCACTTCCTGAGCCTTTACGGCACTAACAAAGGATTTATCTGTTTGTTCAGCTATTTGGTATAAATCTTCAAATTGTTGAATTAAATGCTTTTTTTGAGGAGAAAAGTCAATATTGATATTCGATATTTCCCTTACTTTTTTATTAATAAACACCTCTCTCTTCAAAAAGATATCTTCATTAGATATATTTAAATTCTTAAGTTTTTTTTGTTGCTGAACCGATTGGATTAAGACGGAATTACGAAGGAGCATAATTGGAAAAGGCACTTTAACTTCATTAAAGAAGGCCTTCAGTTGAAACCAATATGCCAATTCACCACCACCACCAATATAACAGAGATTAGGTAAAATCACTTCCTGATATAAAGGACGCATAATGACATTAGGACTAAATCGTTCTGGATAATCATCTACTTCTTTTAAAAGAGCTTCCTTTGTCCATGTAATATCGGCATTTACAACTGTATAAATCTCATTTTCAAAAACAATACGTTCCCTTAAATTATCATTTAAATAAAACAAATTAATCTCACGTGGATTCACTTGAATTTTAGTATTTCCGGGCAGTGCATTAATAGCATCATTTACTTTTGAAACCAATTTAAAAGACGTCTCATGAAGCAATTCATCTTTTATAAAAGGCACAAATTCTTGCTTTAATTCCTTTTTGTTAGCATCAATAATGACCAACCCATATTCTGAAAAAAGCGCATTAGTTAAATATCTCGTAGCATCCGCCAGATTATCATGTTTTAAATAACTTTCAGCAAACAAATCTCTCAAAAAATCAGCATGTTTACCTACCCCTAATTCTTTAGAAAATAACTCAAAAACTGATTCCAAGCCAGAAGTTGATAATTCACCTACAGCTCCATTTGTGACTTTATTCCAATGAACCTTTTTTCCTTTAAAATTGAAATAATTAATCTCTTCAAAATCATGATCTTCCGTTGCCATCCAATAGACAGGAACAAAATTATAATCAGGATAAGCCTTATTTAAATCAGTAGTAAGATTTATAGTTGAAACAATTTTATACAAAAAATAAAGTGGCCCGGTAAAAATATTTAATTGATGTCCTGTAGTAACAGTAAAGGTGTTTATTTGGTTTAAAGATTCAATATTTTGCGCTGTACTATCAGAGGTTTCTATATGTGTATATTGATCTCTTAAACTATCAACCAATATACTTCTGGAAAGCATACTAAAGGAAGCATGTTTTTCTTCAATTTGCTTCCTGAAATTTTCAAGCTTAGGGAAACGATTATAAAACGGTTTTAACACCTGTGCTTCCTCAATATAATCACAAATTAATGAAGAAAAATAGCCTGTTTTTTTAAATGAAATGCTTTCAGTTGGCATAATTTCAATTATTTTTTACAAAGGGTAAAGATACGTCTATTAGATTTTTAAATTCTAAAAAAATAGTTAAGAGTTCTATCTTTTAAACAAAAAATCAACTGAACTCAAATCGAATTAAAACAGAAAATTATTGTCATGATCAGCATTATTGAAGATAATTAAAATTGCCAATTTTTTGTTAATGATTTAATAAAACCCTTGATATTTTATCAGTATTTGAGTAACTTATACTTTTTATAAGTAACCACTTAAGAAGTGCTGTCATGAAAAAAGAAAATACTTTAAAAAACAGTTTAGTATTGTTATATACTACTATGGTTTTATGCGTTTTTGGTCTACAATTTACTACTCAGGCATCCAATGTATTTCAAGAGCCCTTGCAGGGTATTCAGACAATCAATGAGTTTAAAGGACATGTTTATGATAGCAGCTCCAAAGACGCTTTGGCTTATGTTGATATCAATATAACAGGAACTAATATCAGTACGATTACAAACAAAGAAGGTGCGTTTTTATTAAAAGTTCCTACTGAATATTTAAATAAAACCATTAAGATTTCATTGCTTGGGTATGCCGAAGGAGAAATTGAAATTTCATCACTAAAAATTGATGATAACAAAATTTATTTAGATCTTTCTATAACTCAATTAAGTAATGTAAATGTTTATGGTATTAAAAATGCCGAAGCTTTAGTACGTGCTGCCTTAAACAGAAAAAGTGAAGTATATGACAATAATAGAACAAAAATGACCGCCTTTTACAGAGAAACTATAAAAAAACGCAATAAAAATGCGTCGCTCTCTGAGGCCGTTTTGGCCGTATACAAACAGCCTTATACTAATAGTAAAAGTGATGAATTGAGTCTTTTAAAATCAAGAAAAAGCACAGATTATTCCAGACTAGATACCCTGACATTAAAACTACAAGGTGGACCTTTTAGCACTTTATATACTGATATAATAAAATATCCTGAATATATTTTTAATAAAAATGATTTGTCTAATTACGTTTTCACCTTTGATGAATCCACCCAATTAAATAACAGACTGGTTTATGTTGTTAATTTCAAACAAAAGGTGAATAACGATGAACCTTTATATTACGGTAAACTTTATATTGATTCTCAAACACTTGCACTTACAAGTGCCATATATAATTTAAATATTTCAAACAAAGAATTAGCCAGTAAAATGTTTGTTAGAAAAAAACCGTTTAATGCCAGAGTTTATCCAACTGTTGCTGCTTACCGAGTTGATTATAGAACCAGAAATGGAAAATGGTATTATGGATATGGTAAAATTGAATTGACATTTAAAGTTAATTATAAGCGTAAATTATTTAATAATGTTTACACTTTGAATTGTGAAATGGCGATTACTGATTGGAAAATTGATGATAATTCGAAGCTTGTAGGAGAAAAATTAAAACCCAATGTAGTGATCATTGACAAAGCTTCTGGTTTTTCAGATCCTGAATTTTGGGGTGAATACAACATTATAGAGCCTGAAAAATCAATAGAAAACGCCATTCAAAAGATTAATAAGCAATTAGAAGATGCTGAATCTTAATTTTCTCAATTAAAAAAACAGTAATCCATTCTGAAATCAAACGCCATAAAGTTTTACCTCTGTCGTAGTTATTACATCTGTAACGAAAACTTTTAAATCTTTTAGAAGAATTGACTTTGTACAAATTTTGGAATAACTTGGTTTAACAGCTGAGATAAATCATTCAAACAATACATATCATTATGTTAAACGACATCCTTAATTTAATACATCAGCATATAAATCAAAATCTGCTGCTTCAGTAATTTTAACAGTTGTAAACTCGCCTGTTTTTAAATAAGTTTTAGTAGCATCAATCAATACTTCGTTGTCTACGTCAGGTGAATCATATTCAGTACGCCCAACAAAGTAATTACCTTCTTTTCTGTCAATAACCACTTTAAAAGTTTTACCAATTTTTTCCTGATTTAATTCCCATGAAATCTGCGCCTGTATCTCCATAATTTCATTGGCCCGTTCTTGTTTCACTTCTTCAGGAACATTATCTTCTAAATTATAAGCATGCGTATTTTCTTCATGAGAATAGGTAAAACATCCTAAACGTTCAAAACGCATCTCTTGTACCCATCGTTTAAGTTCTTGATAATCCTCTTCAGTTTCTCCAGGATAACCCACAATTAAAGTCGTTCTGATAGTCATATCTGGGACAGCCACTCTAAATTCCTTTAATAATCTTGTTGTTTTCTCTTTAGTAGTGCCACGTCGCATACTTTTAAGAATGCTGTCAGAAATATGTTGTAATGGAATATCTAAATAATTACAAATTTTTGGTTCGCGGTTCATTACGTCTAGCACATCCATAGGAAAACCTGTTGGAAAGGCATAATGCAAACGAATCCACTCAATACCTTCCACTTTTACCAATGCTTCAAGCAATTCAGCAAGGTTTCGTTTTTTATACAAATCTAAACCATAATAGGTTAAATCTTGAGCAATTAATATAAGTTCTTTAACCCCTTTAGCAGCCAGTTTTTCTGCTTCAGTAATTAAATCTTCTATAGGTGTTGATTTATGTTTTCCGCGCATTAATGGAATGGCGCAAAAACTACATGGCCTGTCACAACCTTCAGCAATTTTTAAATAAGCGTAGTTTTTTGGTGTGGTAGTTAAACGCTCACCTATCAATTCATGTCTATAATCTGCGCCTAAGGCCTTAAGTAAACCCGGTAATTCTGTAGTACCAAAATATTCATCGACATTAGGGATTTCTTTTAATAAATCTGGTTTATAGCGTTCACTTAAACAACCAGTTACAAACACTTTATCAACTTCACCATCTTCCTTTTTCTGTACATATTCTAAAATAGTATTGATGCTTTCTTCTTTGGCGTTATTGATAAAACCACAGGTATTTATGACTACAATATTACCTTCCTCTTCATGAACCACGTCTTTTCCACTGGCTTTTAATTGCCCCATAAGCACTTCGCTATCGTAGACATTTTTACTACAACCAAGGGTTACAACATTAATTCTATTCTTTTTAAGTGATTTCGTTCTCATACAAAAATTTAAGTGTGCAAAGATACATAATGATTGCCGATTATCGATTTCTGTTAACGAAATTCAACTTTATATTAAACCTTTTATATATTTGATAGTCTCAAATTTAAAACCTACTGTTGTGAAAAAATGGATATACTGCCTTCTGGCTATTAATTTGTTTTTGAGTTGCTCATCAAATGACAGTCCAATCGAACCCAATCCTACAGATAATCAACTTTATTTTCCACCTTTAAATTCTAACACTTGGGAGACAATATCTGTTGCTGAATTAGGATGGAATGAAAGTCAACTTCAACCTTTAATAGATTATCTAGAACTTAAAAATACTAAAAGTTTTATGATACTTTTTAATGGCAGAATTGTTGTTGAAAGTTATTTAAATGGTCAGTCAAGCACATCCCCTTGGTATTGGGCCAGCGCAGGAAAAACTCTTACATCAACTGTTTCCGGAATTGCTCAAGAAGAAGGATTGATAAATATTAATAATAAAGTTTCTGATTATTTAGGAATCGGTTGGACCAGCGAAATGCCAGAAAAGGAAAACTTAATTACCTGTAAAAACCTATTATCTATGAACTCTGGTTTAGATGATAGTTTGGGTGATGATGTCTCGCCAGCCAATCTACAATATAAAGCTGAAGTTGGCACACGATGGGCCTATCACAATGTGTATGTAAAAATGCAGGATGTTGTGGCTGCGGCAAGCAATAAATCTTGGAATACTTATTTTAATACTAAATTAAGAGATAAGATTGGTATGACTGGCAATTGGATAGATTTAGATAATTTAAGCGTGTATTGGAGCAACACCAGAAGTATGGCTCGTTTTGGACTTATGATTTACGCCAAAGGCAAATGGGGGAACACACAAATTGTCCCTGAAAGTTATTTAAATGAGGCCACAACAACCTCACAAGCCATCAATGAAGCATATGGTTATTTATGGTGGTTAAATGGAAAAACTACTTATCATTTACCTGGTTTACAAGTTCAATTTAATGGCCAATTAATTCCGAATGCACCTGCTGACATGTATGCTGCCTTGGGCAAAAATGACCAGAAAATCTATGTAGTACCTAGTAAAAAATTAGTAGTTATCAGAATGGGTGAAGTTGCCAATCCGGATAATCCAACATTTGCACTCTCTGGCTTTGACAATGAATTATGGAGTAAAATTGATACTTTAATCAACTAATTATAATTTTTTGGCATTTTCCTCATTTTTGAAGCTTGCTCATAAGCATAAGCCCATTGCAACAAAAACTTTTCATTGAGTCGCTTTCCTATAAAAGTCAATCCTTTTGGTGCATTTTTATCTGAAGAATATCCCATAGGTATTGTAATGGCCGGATATTCTGCCACAGCAGCAAAACCTGCGTGGTAATTATTTATGGACAATATGGCATTCAAATTATTTGCTTTCATTGGCGTATCAAAAAATAATTGACCATTCTTTTTTAATTTTGATTTAATAGCTTCAAGTTCTTGATTGGTCGCTTTATCTGCAACAATCCCTTCAAATAATTTTTGCCCATAAGGCATCCTATTTATAGAATCTGATTTATTAAACTCAATAACATCTTCAACAGAAGTTACCAAAATACTGTCATGAGCACTTGCTTTTAAATAAAATGGCAAATCCTTCTTCATATCAAGATTAAGCAATCTTATAAAACCTGGAAGTTCTAAGGTTTCAGGTTTCAATACAACCATTTCTGCACCAAGCTTTTTCAAAACTTCAATAGCTGAAGCAAACAACGAGTCTTGTTTTGATTCTTCAAAATAACCAAAACGCTTCCCTTTTAAATTCGGAACTACTATTTTTTCATAATAAAACCCATTATCTAAGAGAGCATCTATTGATTTATTATCTTTCTCATCCGGACCAAACATAGCATCCATTAGTAATGCATTATCCATAACATTCTTTGTCATAGGTCCAGGAGTATCCAATGTTGAAGATATAGGAACAATGCCGCTTCTACTTAACAAACCAATAGTGGGTTTAAATCCTACTATAGAATTTTGACTAGAAGGCGACAAAATAGAACCTGAGGTTTCAGTTCCAACAGCAGCAACACAAAAATTGGCAGCTACTGCCACACCACTTCCAGAGCTAGAGCCACCAGTGTCAATAATTTTACGTCCATAAGGATTGAAAGTTTGTCCACCAACAGCACTATAACCAGAGGGACAATCTCCACAAAAGAAGTAAGCCCATTCACTTAAATTTGTCTTTCCCAGAATTAAAGCCCCTTTATCTTTAAGCTGTGCTACTATAAAGGCATCCTTATTGACATTATTATCCTTCAAAGCCACAGCTCCTGCTGTTGTGGGCATACCAATAGCATCTATATTATCCTTCAACAAAATAGGCATACCAAAAATGGGGTGCTTTGTTTTTTTATTTCTTCGTTCCCTGTCCTTCTCCTTAGACTCCACTATCACATTTGGATTTAAGGATATTACAGAATTTAAAGACCAGGCATTCTCCCTGTCAAACTTTCTGATTCGGTATAAATAGAATTTAACTAATAATTCATATGATAATTTCCCGTTTTGTATATATTTTTGAATTGTAAGAATATCCTGTTCCAGAATAAGGGGTTTTAGGTTATTATAGGTCCCTTCAGAAAACGATTCTAAATCTTTAGCAAAGGGGTTCCAAAGGTCATTAACATTGATATATTTTGAATCAAGCACTTTAAATTCACGAAATTCTTTGACTGATATTGCACTAATATCTGTAGAATCAGTAAGTGCTTCATCTTCCAGAACACTTAATGTATCAGAAGTTTTTTCAACAATAGCATCGTATGAAGGCAGAGCGTCTTTTTCTTTATTTATATACTTACATGAACAAACTAAAAATAGTAGGAGGATTAAAGTGAATCTTATCATAAATAGAGATTTTTAATAAAAATAGTAAAAATCAATTATTTAATTGAGTGAATAAAATATTAGTTTCTCTTTTCAAAAGGAATAGCAATTCCGTTTTCAAGGTAATTTTTTAAGCCATTAAGAAGCATGGCCCAGCAAAAAGAGGAATGTTTAAAATTATGATTTAATTCCTGCCAGTTTTCATGGCTAAATTTTAATAAAGTCCCCTTATCAACCTCTTCCAACTCAAAACCAAAAGTTGTGGCATCCCAATCAGGATCAGATTTGGTCATGTAAATATAAAATGATTTATTAAGAATGCATGATGAAACTTTACCAAACCAATTATACGTATCAGTAAAATTTAAATTATATTCTGCGTTTAATATTGGATTACCCGTACACTTTATTGTCTACCAATTGTTTAAATGCTTTGGACGTGAAACAGCGTCAAAAACTTGTTTGGTTGAAGCATTTATAATTAAACTATGGTAAACAGTAAAACTCATTTATCATTTAAAAAATGAATCTACAAACTCATATTTATTAAAAACCTGCAAATCATCAATTCCTTCTCCTACACCAATATATTTTACAGGTATTTTAAACTGATCTGAAATACCAATGACCACACCGCCTTTTGCAGTCCCATCAAGTTTAGTAACAGCCAATGAAGTAACTTCTGTTGCTGCCGTAAATTGCTTGGCTTGTTCAAAGGCATTTTGCCCTGTAGAACCATCTAAAACCAACATCACATCATGGGGCGCATCTGCCACTACTTTTTGCATTACTCGCTTCACTTTTGTTAGTTCATTCATTAAATTTACTTTGTTATGCAAACGCCCGGCGGTATCAATAATTACCACATCCGCATTTTGCGTAACAGCACTTTTAAGCGTATCAAAAGCTACTGATGCTGGATCACTTCCCATAGATTGTTTTACCAAAGGAACACCCACTCTATCAGCCCAGACTTGCAATTGATCAATGGCGGCAGCCCTAAACGTATCGGCTGCACCTAAAACCACATTTAAACCTTGTTTTTTAAATTGACTGGCCAATTTACCAATGGTCGTTGTTTTACCAACACCATTGACACCAACCACCATAATAACATAAGGTTTTTTATCTTGTGGAATTATAAATTCTGAAGCCTCTCCACTATTCGTTTCAGATAATAATCCAGCTATCTCTTCTCTCAGAATTTGATTTAATTCATCTGTTCCTAAATATTTATCTTTAGAAACTCGTTCTTCAATGCGCTCAATAATTTTCAAGGTTGTATTCACACCAACATCACTGGATACTAAAATTTCTTCAAGATTATCTAAAACTTCATCATCAACCTTAGATTTTCCTGCAACTGCTTTACTTAGTTTATTGAAAAAATTAGTGTTTGATTTTTCTAATCCTTTATCTAATGTTTCCTTTTTTTCTGATGAAAAAATCTTTTTAAAAAAACTCATGTAAAAATAATTTGACTTACGTTATTAAAAATAACAATTTTCTTGCCTGAAGTTCAAAACTGTTAAATTGTCATTAAAGGTAATATAAATATAAAACAAAAGCCACTTCGAAAAAAGTGGCTTTATAATGCTATGTAAAAAGTAAAACTTATTTCTTATTCAAAAAATCGCTTACTAGTTCAGGTGCCATAATTGCTTCAACAAACATGTAAGCTCCAGTTTTAGGAGATTTTACCATTTTTATTGCTTTTGATAATCTTTTGGATCCTGTTTGTAACGATGCTACTGATTTCTTTGCCATGACTTATATGTTATTTGACATTTTCACTAAAGCGAAAATCTCTAATTATTTAATTTCTTTGTGAACTGTCATACGCTTTAAAATTGGATTAAATTTTTTAATCTCCATTCTATCTGGCGTATTCTTTTTATTTTTAGTAGTAATGTATCTTGAGGTTCCTGGTTGTCCAGATTCCTTATGTTCAGTACATTCTAATATTACTTGTATTCTATTACCTTTCTTTGCCATTTCTTTTATTTATTAAATACAGCTATTATTTTAAAAACCCTTTTGATTTAGCATCTTTTATAGCTGCAGTAATACCTATTTTATTAATAGTTTTTAAAGCAGATGTTGAAACTTTTAAAGTTACCCAGCTATCATCCTCTGGAATGTAAAAACGTTTCTTCACTAAATTCGCATTAAATTTGCGTTTAGTTCTATTCATTGCGTGAGACACGTTGTTACCAACCATTGCCTTTTTCCCAGTAAGTTCACAAACTCTTGACATTATTTTCTAACTTTAAATTTTAGTTGTTTAAAAACGAGGTGCAAATATACAAAATCTTTAATTTATCGCAATCTAAATTATATCAATTTTTAAAAATTTCTTTTAACAGCATTTCAAAGGCTTTATTTACGGCCTTATTTATCACTTTTGCACGGTGATTCCCTAGCATAAATTTTTCTGAGTAAACCTCGGTTTTAGTAGCTATAGCAATAAAAACAGTGCCTACTTCTGCGGCAGAATCTCCTTTTGTTGGGCCAGCATTACCCGTAGTAGCAATCGCATAATCTGAATTAAATAATTGCAGTACTTGCTTAGCCATGGCTTCAGCAACCTGATAACTTACCACAGAATTATCTTCAATTATATCTTTTGAAACACCTAATACCTTAATTTTTGAATCGGTTGCGTAACTTACCACGCTACCTTTAAAATAATTTGAAGCCCCCGCATGACTTGTAAAACGTTCTGCGATCTTACCACCGGTACAACTTTCTGCAACCGCCAATGTTTGCCCTAATGCCGTTAATTGTTTAGCTATGATAGATTCAACAGCTCCGTCTTCATCCTCAAAACCAACAAAATGGTCTTTTATTAAAGGTAAAACAGCGTCAATTTGTTTCTGAACTTCCAATGTAATTTTTTCTTTATCAAATCCTTTTGCTGATAATCGCAATCGAACTCTTCCTAAATCAGGTAGGTATGCCAGTTTTACAAAACTTGGCAAAGCATCTTCCCAAGATTCAATTTTATCAGCTAAAGTACTTTCACCCAAACCATAAACGAGTAAAGTTTTATGCAAAATAAAAGGCAAATGATACTTCCTTGTTAGTTTTGGCAAAACTTCAGATTGAATTAATGCTTTCATTTCATAAGGAACTCCCGGAAGTGACACAAAAACTTTCTCTCCTTTTTCAAGCCACATACCGGGTGCTGTGCCATGAATATTCATTAGCACCTTTGCTTTTGAAGGCACTAAAGCCTGATCTTTATTAACCTGTAATAATGTTTGCCTAAGGTGTTGTTTCCAAATATTTTCAATATTTTTCAACACAGATTCATCCAAAACTAAGGTGTCATTGAAATATTCAGAAATAGTCTTTTTAGTAATATCATCTTTAGTTGGTCCTAAACCACCCGTAATAATGATAATATCTACGCGACTTTCGGCATCTTTAAAAGCCGTTAATATGTGGTTTTTATCATCTTGAACAGAGGTGATTTGATATACTGAAACACCTATTTTATTAAGCTCTTTAGCTATAAACGCAGAGTTGGTATCAATAACTTGTCCTATAAGAAGTTCATCACCAATAGTGATTATCTCTGCTAACATTATAAATTAAAATCTGATCTGATCTCATTCACTGCCAAGTCAACAGCATTTAAAACAACAGCTAATTGATCCGTTATGTCAAGTTCCGTTTTTTGAAATTTTCCCCAATCCTGGACCTCAATTAGGGTATCAAGAACTCCTAACTCGAATAAATCAACGGTTGGTTTCATTTTATGAGCTGCCTGATAGGCATTATGGTAATCTTTTTCAGCAACCGCCTTTTTTAGCCGTTCGGCATCTTCTGGTACTTCTTCTAAAAATGCTTGTGCCAAAGCACCAATGAAATCGTCATCATTGTCTGCTAATTCTTTTACCCGGTATAATTTATAGTGTTGTTCCATTTATTTTACTGTTATTGAAAACATCTGATTATTTTCTAAAAATCCTATAAGTTTATCATTTGCAATTACTTTGCCCACTCCTGCCGGAGTTCCTGTAAAGATAATATCTCCAATCTTTAAAGTAAAATATTTTGAGACATATTCTATTATTTCGTCAATTTTCCAAAGCATATGGCTTGTATTCCCTTTCTGCACTATGTCATCATTCTTTTGTAAAGAGAAATTGATATTATTAACATCTTGAATGTCACTTACAGGAATCCAATTACCAATAACAGCAGCCCCATCAAACGCTTTAGCTTTTTCCCAAGGCAAACCCTTTTCCTTTAATTTATTTTGTACATCTCGAGCAGTAAAATCAATTCCCAATCCAATTTCATCATAATATTTGTGAGCAAATTTTTTATCAATATATTTTCCTACTTTATTGATTTTTACCAAAATTTCTACCTCATGATGCACATCATTTGAAAAATCCGGAATAAAAAAAGGCTGCTTTTTAACTAAAATTGCAGTATCTGGCTTTAAAAAAATAACAGGGTCTGTTGGTTTTTCGTTTTCCAACTCTTTAATATGCTCCGTATAATTTCTTCCTATGCAAATAAGTTTCATTTGTTAAAGGCTTTAATTTTATCCTAATTTATTATTAAAGTTTCTCAACTTGATAGCAGTCAAAACCTTCTTTGTATACAATGGAAAATCGGCATTTAACAACCAACCAAAATATCCAGGTTCGGTTTCTAAAACTTCAGTTACTAATTTTCCTTTATGTTTTCCAAAAGAAAAACATTCTTCACCTTTTTTGTTATATGCAATAAATCCTGCAAAATCTGCAAATTGCTTTCTTGAACTAAATTCTGCCAAAAACTTGGTGTCATTTTCTATTTCATCGTACTTGGCAATTTGGGCCTTTAGCACTTCAAAAGTGGCTCTTGTATCTGCCTCTGCTCCATGGGCGCCTTCTAATTCTTCATTACAATAAAACTTATAGGCGGCACTTAAGGTACGCTGCTCCATTTTATGAAAAATAGTTTGAACATCAACAGCCACCCGATTCTTCATATCAAAATCAATATCAGCACGCAACATTTCTTCCGCCAATAAAGGAATATCAAATTTATTGGAGTTAAAACCTCCTAAATCTGAATCTTTAATCATATTATAAATTTCTTTGGCTAATTCTTTAAAAGTCGGTTTATCAGCAACATCTGCATCAGTAATGCCATGAATAGCTATAACCTCTTTAGGAATAGGCATTTCAGGATTTACCAACCACGTTTTACTATCCTCTTTTCCGTTAGGAAAAACTTTTAAAATGGAGATTTCAACAATGCGATCTTTAGAGATATTAACACCTGTAGTTTCAAGATCAAAAAAACAAATGGGTTTGGTTAGATTAAGATTCATTAAGTAATTATCTTTAAATATTAAAATCTTGTTTTACAAAAATAGAAAACCTAACCGTTTTGAGGTTAGGTTTTTGAATATAGTTTGTTTTGTTTTTTAAACCTCTCTATTACTATCCCAGGCCTCTAAATAATCTTTTACGGCTTTCACAAATTGACCTCCAAGCGCCCCATTAACCACACGATGATCATAAGAATGGGATAAAAACATTTTATATCGAATCCCGATAAAATCTCCTTCCGAAGTTTCAATCACTGCCGGAACTTTTCTAATAGCACCAAGTGCTAAAATTCCGACTTGAGGTTGATTAATGATAGGAGTTCCCATAATACTTCCAAAAGTACCAACGTTAGTCACTGTATAAGTTCCTCCTTGGATATCATCTGGCTTTAGCTGATTTAAACGCGCTCTATTGGCTAAATCATTAACTTTTTTAGTCATACCAACCAAATTTAATTGATCAGCATCTTTTATAACTGGCACAATTAAATTACCATCAGCCAACGCCGCTGCCATGCCAAGGTTGATATGTTTCTTTTTTATAATGGTATCCCCTTGAACAGAAATATTCATCATAGGATAATCTCGAAGCGCCTTTGCAATGGCCTCCATAAAAATTGGGGTGAATGTTAAATTTTCACCTTCACGTTTCGCAAAACTATCTTTTACTTTATTTCTCCAATTCCAAATTTTAGTAACATCAGCCTCAATAAAACTTTGAACATGCGCAGAGGTCTGAACGGACTCAACCATATGATGTGCAATAATTTTACCCATTCTGGTCATTTCAATAATTTCATCGTCAACGCTTGACACAATTGGAGTCTTTTCAACTTTTGGCGTCTGCACAACATTTGTTACTACTGGTTGCACGGGATCCTTTTGAACAGGTGCACTAACAGTTTTTGCTACACCTTTATTATCAATATAATCTAAAATATCATTTTTTGTGACTCTGCCGTCCTTTCCTGTCCCTTTAATCGTATCTAATTCAGATTGTGAAACACCTTCTTGTTTTGCGATATTTTTAACTAACGGTGAATAAAAACGATCCTCATTTGAAATTATAGGAGCTACCGTTTCTTGCGCCGAAGCCACTGTTTTTTCTACTATATCAGCTGCCTCTAAAGAACCCTCTTCAATTTCTGTTTCTGGTGTAAAAACCTCAGAATCTTCGTCGTCTGTTTCAATAATAGCCACTACCTGACCAACTTGAACAACATCATCTACATTAAAAAACTTTTCCACTAAAACGCCATCAACTTCACTTGGCACTTCACTATCAACCTTATCAGTGGCTATCTCAAGCACTGCTTCATCAAGCTCAATAGTATCTCCAACTTCTTTTAACCATGAGGTGATTGTTGCTTCTGCAACACTTTCTCCCATTTTTGGTAATCTAAGTTCAAATCTTGCCATATCGATAATGTAATCCTCGTTTTTTAATATTAGTTTGCAAAATTAATTAAAAATGATCAATTTTTTTAAATTATTTGTAGTAAAATCTTTTAAAATCTTAAAATTTCACCTCTATATATTGCGTTATCACTTCCTATTATAAATTTAGAATCTTTTGGTAATATTTTAAAGGTAACCAGTGGGTTTTTTTTAGTTTCTTCAAAAAAAACTATCATTTCTTTGTAAGTAAGCACATTGGCATCAAAAATAATTTCAGTATTATTTGGAATAAATTCATTTAAGTTACATTTCAACAGGAGTTCTGTTTTTAATACTTTTTGCAGGTCCTGATTCATTTTATCTGAAATAAAAAAATATCGATCAATTGATTTTTTATTAACAACAGGTATCTTTCTAAATAAATAAACCACTCGAATACCTAAGCCTACCAAAAAACTAAAAACAATATTTTTTTTGAAGTGTTTTCTGTAAAAAATCTGCATGGCACCATAAAATCGTTTTGCATAAAGCTGATCTCTTAAAGTGCTTTCTCCTTTAAAATGAATAACTTTTGATACACCATAATAATAATTATCATAGCCCGCTTTTATAACTTTATATGATAAATCAATATCTTCACCATACATGAAATAATCTTCATCAAATCCGCCAACACCGTGATAGACTTCTCGTTTTATCAGCATAAAAGCACCAACTAATACATCTACCTTTCCTGTTTCATTTTCGTCTAAATGATTTGCATAATATTCTTTTGGATTGCCCAACATCTTCTTAAAAGCTGCTTTCACAAAAGGAATATTTCGCTTACTTTCAGGTAAAAAATCACCTCTTCCATTAATCAATTTACAACCTACAATACCAGCATTGGTTTTATTACTTATAAAGTCTAGAAGCGATTCAAAAATATCTTCTGGAACTACCGTATCAGGATTTAAAATGCAGATGTATTCTCCCTTTGATTTTGCAACACCTATATTGTTTCCCTTTGAAAAACCAAAATTCTCCTTATTTTCAATAAGAATCACATTGGGAAAATTTTTGCGAATCATTTCGCAACTCTCATCTTCTGAATTATTATCAACAACAATAATTTCGGCCTCCAGGTTCTTGATAGCTTCATTTACACTTTTTAAACATAACTCTAAAAAGTAACGCACATTATAATTCAAGATGACAACTGAAAGTTTCAAATGATAGTTACATTTTTAAATTGATTTCAAAAGGAATTCTGTTTAAAATACTTCGTCCTAAAGTAACTTCATCGGCATATTCTAACTCATCCCCAACTGAAATTCCTCGAGCAATTGTTGAAATAATTATATCACAATCCTGAATTTGCTTAAAAATATAAAAATTGGTGGTATCACCTTCCATTGTAGAACTTAATGCAAAAATAAGTTCTTTAATACTGCCTTCCTTCACCTTTTTTACAAGCGACTCAATATTTAAATCATGAGGGCCAATCCCATCCATTGGTGAAATTTTACCGCCTAACACATGGTACAAGCCTTTGAATGAACTCGTATTTTCAATAGCCATGACATCTCTTATATCTTCAACTACGCATACAATTTCTTCATTTCTATTTGGATTTGAACAAATTTCACAAAGCTCTACATCACTAATATTATTACATGATTTACAAAATTTTATGTTGGCTCTCATGGACTGCAGTGCCAGTGATAAAGACACCGTATGCTCTTTAGGCTGTTTTAGCATATGCAATACTAAACGCAAAGCCGTTCGCTTACCAATCCCAGGAAGTTGAGACATTTCATTTACTGCTCGTTCTAATAATTTTGAGGAGAATTCCATGGCTGCGAATTTACAATTTTAATACAAACTGTCTAAAAGTATAATTATTATTAATTAAAATAAAAAATTATATTATACAGCAGCACATTTGGAAAATGAATTATTTAATTAGTAATTTGAGCAAAGAATATTTTTACATGACCTCAATATACATTCTTTCACTGATAGCTTCATATTTCTTTGTACTTATTACAATATCCTATTTTACGGGAAAAAAATCAGACAATGATTCCTTTTTCAAAGCGAACAAACAAGCGCCATGGTACGTTGTGGCCTTTGGTATGATTGGCGCGTCTTTATCAGGGGTTACTTTTATCTCTGTACCTGGATGGATTGAAGCTTCCCAATTCAGCTATATGCAAGTAGTTCTTGGCTATGTTGTGGGTTATTTGGTTATAGGAACTGTTTTATTACCATTATACTATAAACTAAATCTAACCTCAATTTACACTTATTTAGAAGAACGTTTTGGAACCTTTTCATATAAAACAGGTGCCTCCTTTTTTTTAATTTCCAGAGTTGTAGGAGCCAGTTTCAGATTATATTTAGTAGCAAATGTTTTGCAAATAATCATCTTTGATGAAATAGGAATTTCTTTTTGGCAAACCGTGACAATTACCATATTACTCATTTGGTTGTATACATTTAAATCTGGCATAAAAACCATTATATGGACTGATACTTTACAAACTCTTTTTATGTTAGTTGCCGTTGGTGTTACCATATATTTTGTGAGCACTGATTTAGGTATAAGCAATGGCAACTTATTAAGTTATATTTTAGATAGTGATTTATCTAAAACCTTCTTTTTTGACGATTATAAAGCAGGCAATTATTTTTGGAAACAATTTATTTCTGGTGCTTTTATAGCGATTGTTATGACAGGTTTAGATCAGGACATGATGCAAAAAAACTTAACCTGTAAATCGCTTAAAGATGCTCAAAAAAACATGTTTTGGTTTACTATTGTGCTTACTATTGTGAATTTTATCTTTTTAAGTTTAGGCCTTCTTTTAACTGTTTATGCACAGCAAAATGGCATAGATGCCCATAAAGATGATTTATTTCCGATTTTGGCAAAAAATCACTTAGGCATTGGCGTCTTATCGTTTTTTATTATTGGGCTGATAGCCGCCGCTTATAGTAGTGCAGACAGTGCTTTAACAGCTCTAACTACTTCTTTTAGCATAGATATTTTGAATATTGAAAAAAAATATAACCCTCAAAAGCAAGTAAGTATTAGAAAAAGAATTCACGTGTTCATTTCACTCATTTTAATTCTTGTAATAATCTCATTTAAATATCTCATAAAAGATGAAAGTGTCATCGCGAAATTATTTGTGTTTGCAGGTTATACTTATGGCCCTTTACTTGGCTTATATGCGTTTGGGCTCTTTACTAAATTAAAAGTTAAGGACAAACTAGTTCCAATAGTTGCCATACTCTCACCTATTTTGTCCTATTTCATTAGTGTAAACAGCATCAAATGGTTTGGTTTTGAGTTTGGTTTTTTTATTTTAATCTTAAACGGCCTTTTGACTTTCTTAGGATTAATATTGATTAATAGAAAGCAAAACTAAAGTACAAGCCACTTCGTAAGAAATATGATTAGCTGTTAAAATGGCATAAAATTCCGAATTCTCTGTTCCAGGATTAAAAATAACTCTCTTGGGTTTGAGTGAAACGATATAATCATAGTAAAATTGTTGTGCTTTAGGGTTTACATACAAAGTTACCGTATGAATATTTTTATAAAATTTTAAAGTGGTATCAATAGGAATGCCGGCAACTACTCCAGACTTCAATCCAAAAGCAACGACTTCAAATTGATGATTGACGAGCCTTTGCACAGCTAGGTAAGAATATCTGTCTGGTTTTAAAGAGACTCCTAAAACTAATGTTTTTTTATTCATTTGTTAAAATATTGTTAACGATTCGAATTAGAGTAACAACTATCAAAATTAGTCGTCTCTAATTAAAGAACCTAATCAGTTCTAGTTAATTATTAAACATCAAATCAATCAAAAAATGAAAAAACTCGTACTCCTGTGCGCAATATTTTGTTGTGCCTTTACAAATGCTCAACCTTTAAATAACGAACCCAGAACAGGTTCAATTTCTGGTAAAATAATAGATGCATCACTTCACCAGCCTTTACCCTACGTCAATGTTATTATTAAAAATGAAGCAAATGAAACCGTAACTGGCGGTATTTCTTTGGATGACGGGACCTTTAACATTACAAAAATCCCTGAAGGCAAAGTGACCATAACCATTCAATATATTGGTTTTAAAACTGTCACAAAAAATATTAATGTTGGTGAAAACATTTATGATATTAATCTTGGTGATATTTTGCTGGAGGAAGAACTTGCCAATTTAGATGAAGTTACGGTTGTAGCTGAAGTTTCAACCATTCAACAAAAAGTTGATAGAAAAGTAATTACAGTTGGGAAGGATTTAACAACCGCTGGGCCTACAGCTTCAGACATTATGAATAATATTCCATCGGTGAGTGTCAATCAGCAAACAGGAAACATCAGTTTGCGCGGCAATGAAAACGTGCGTGTTATGGTTGATGGTAAATTATCTAACGTCCCGGTAGCTCAATTACTCAAACAAATACCATCAACTTCCATTAAAAGTATTGAATTAATAACAAATCCTTCAGCCAAATATAACCCTGAAGGCATGAGTGGGATCATCAATATTATCTTACATAAAAACACAAATATTGGATTTAACGGTAATATCAATGTAGGATTAACCAAAGAAATCAATGCCCGTTTTAATAGTTCAGTAGACTTAAATTACAGAAATGGAAAATTTAATCTTTTTGGAAACTATGGCAACAATATTGGGAATTCAGCGAATTACGGAAGAATTGAAAGGTTAGATGATAACTCTGCACAATTATTTGATTTTAGGAACAATAATAAATCGCATTTATATAAAGTTGGGCTAGATTTTTATATGAATGATAATAACACATTCTCGGTATTTACAAATCAAAACAAATATGATGGTAAAGGTTCAGGTTCAACAGGAGTTCAATATCTTAATCAACCATTACAAGAACAAATATTTGATAACTCTAATGACAATTTATCGTCACAATATAATGGTATCTTCAATCATAAATTTGACAAAGAGGGTGAGAAATTGGATGTAGAAGTTGATTACAGCACTTTTAAACAAGACGAAGTTGCCAATTTTGATTTCTATAATATTGTATTTCCACCAAATTATTCTGATTTTGTTAATACAAAACGAGATCAAACAGTCGCTAATATTGATTATGTAAATCCACTATCTGAAAAAGCTAAATTAGAAGTAGGTTTAGAGGCAAGGTTATTTGAAACAAATATTGATTATAGTTCTACGGGCTTTTCGGTAAATGAAAATCAAGATAACATAGTAAATAATGGTGATGAATACATTCCTACGCCAAGCACCTATTTTACTTACGAAAGAGATATTTATTCCGCTTACGCCACTTATAGTAAGTCATTTGAAAAATGGACAGTTCAAGTTGGAGCAAGGGCAGAAACAGTGAGCGAAAATGCTAATGGTATAAAAACTTTTGAAAGTTCAAAAGAAGAAACGCCTTTTGAAAATGATTATTTTCAAATATATCCGTCTGCCTTTTTTACCTTTTCTCCAAGTGAAAACAACTCGTATCAAGCCAGTTTTAGTCGCCGAGTAGACCGACCAGGCTTAGAACAAGTTAACCCCATTAGAGAATGGAGTACCCCATTAATTTCTTCTTACGGAAATCCAGAATTACAACCACAATTCACCAATTCCTTTGAAATTAACTACACCAGGAAATTAGAAAAAGGCAGTATCACTTCTGGGATTTTTTACAGAATAGTGGAGGATGAAATTAATAGAGTTTTATTTATTGATCGTTTAGATTTGAATAAAAGCATTTTAAGTTTTGATAATTTTAATAACACCACGGCTTATGGTTTAGAGTTAAGTTCAAATTATAAACCAACAAATTGGTGGAACTTCAATGCCAGTTTTGATTTGTATTCAAGAAAGCAGAAAGGCATTGTAGAGTCATTGGATGTGCCAATTGAAACGGCTGCGCCAAATGATATTTTAATATCTACTATTGAAGTTGATAATGTGGTATGGAATTTTAGAGTATTTAATAATTTTAAAGCTACCAAAAAACTGAACCTATCCTTATTTGCAATGTATAGAGGAGAAGAACAAGGTTTACAAATTAACAGAAAACCCATGTTTATGGTCAATACAGGTTTAAGATATAGTTTCTTGGAAGATAACAGAGCGACCTTTAGTTTTAATTACAATGATATTTTTAATACCATGAAATTTAAATTTGACGGTGACAGACCTTTCCCTTCAGTTGGACAATTTAATTGGGAAAGTAACACATGGAATATAGCTTTATCATATAGATTTGGTGGCGGAAAATATAGAGCGCTACAACGCAAAAACAGAGATAATAATGAAAAATCTGGCGGTGGTGGTTTTATATAAACAATATTTAATAACCTTCATAATAGTTGATGGTTAGTGTAATGTTTGGTTATTAAATAACAAAGTCCAAGGTAGAAATACTTTGGACTTTACATTTTAAAAATTCTAATCAATTGGGTTACAAACGTTAAAGTGTGTTAAAATTTATGTTTTAACACAACAAAAACACAATATCTTCGTTAACGGTATAATACTATCTATTTCTTCAACGTAATATTTTTTTTAGAATTAGTCAGCTTAATAAAATTCAAAAACGTTAAAAGATAGTATTCCCAAAAAAATAGCGCTAAAACTCGAAATACCTTATTTCGAGTTTTTTTATGTGTTAAAAAAAGTTAAATCTATAATGACACACAATAAATATTAAAATTTTACGTCTTAACAATAGTAACTTCTACTAGGTTAAAGTGTTAATGGGAGTTGGTTAATAGCAAAAAAAAATCCGAAATGTTAAATTTTCGGATTTTTTGTTTTTAAAGTATTACCATTTAATAATGGCACTAGCCCAGGTAAAACCACTTCCAAAAGCTGCTAATACTACATGATCACCTTCTTTTATTTTTCCTTGTTCCCAAGCTTCAGTCAAAGCAATAATAACAGAAGCGGCTGTTGTATTGCCATACTTCATAATATTATTAAAAACCTTATCATCACTCAATACAAATTTCTTTTGAATAAATTGAGCGATTCTCAAATTAGCTTGATGCGGAATTAACATGTCAATATCCTCTTTAGATAGATTATTTTTTATCAAACCTTCCATAATGACTTCGCTAAATCTTACTACGGCATGTTTAAACACAAAAGTACCATCCATATATGGGTAATAAGAAATATCTTCTTCTTCTGATTCAATAATTTCAGGAACCCAATGCTTAATACTTGGCGACGCCACAATTAATTTATCAGCATATTTTCCTTCACTATGTAAATGTGTAGACAAAATACCTTTCGTAGTATCTTCTTCTCTTGACAACACGCAAGCCCCTGCTCCATCTCCAAAAATAACGGTAACACCTCGTCCTCTGGTCGTTTTATCTAATCCATTACTGTGGTATTCAGCTCCAATCACCAATATATTTTTGTACATCCCTGTTTTTATAAATTGGTCTGCTACAGATAAGGCATATACAAATCCAGAACACTGATTTCTAACATCTAAAGCACCGACAGTGGGCATATCCAACAAATCTTGAATTTGCACGCCACAACCAGGAAAATAATAGTCAGGACTTAAGGTTGCAAATACAATAAAGTCTATATCATCCTTAGTTAAACCAGCACGTTCAATGGCAATTTTTGCAGCCTTAGCACCCATCACAGAAGAAGTGTCATCACTTCCTTCTGGAATCCATCGACGCTCTTGAATACCGGTTCTTTCCTGTATCCATTCATCACTGGTATCCATAAACTTGGATAAATCGTCATTGGTAACTATGTTATCAGGAACATATTTACCTAAACCTGTAATCTTTGAATTATACATAATTAGCTTAATTTATAAAGCAAAGTACAAAATTAAAACTTTATTGTACAATCATTAAAACACCTTTTTGACATTTTATTTTTATTTAAAACTGTGTCAGTTTGTCACCTTTTGACTCTTGGTACTTTTTTTGTCTATAAGAGAGTCATATTAATAAACATAATTAAAACTTATATAACATGACAAAAGGAAATATTAATGTATCAGTTGAAAATATTTTTCCACTTATTAAAAAATTCCTGTATAGTGATCACGAAATCTTTTTACGTGAGTTAATTAGTAATGCTACAGATGCAACTTTAAAATTAAAACATTTAACAAGTGTCGGTGATGCTAAAGTTGAATATGGCACTCCTCTAATTGAAGTTAAAGTTGATAAGAAAGGAAAAAAATTGCACATTATTGATCAGGGTTTAGGTATGACCGCTGAAGAAGTTGAAAAATACATTAACCAGATTGCATTTTCTGGAGCTGAAGAGTTTTTAGACAAATATAAAGACTCCGCTAAAGATTCTGGAATTATTGGTCATTTTGGCCTTGGTTTTTACTCAGCCTTTATGGTAGCTAAAAAAGTTGAGATTATCACTAAATCTTATACAGATGCTCCGGCTGCACACTGGACCTGTGATGGAAGTCCAGAATTTAGTCTAACTAAATCTAAAAAAACAGAAAGAGGTACTGAAATTATTCTTCACATAGCGGATGATTCTACAGAATTTTTAGAAGAAGCAAGAATTCGTGCTCTACTTTTAAAATATAACAAGTTTATGCCTATTCCAATTAAATTTGGAACAAAGGAAATCAATGACCCTGACTTTACACCTAAAACAACCAAGGATAAAGATGGTAAAGAAACTACTGAACCTCACAAAAAAATAACGGTAGATAACATAATTAATAATCCTAATCCTGCATGGACTAAACAACCGGCAGATTTAAAGGATGAAGATTATAAAGACTTTTACAGAGAATTGTATCCAATGCAATTTGAAGAGCCTTTATTCAACATTCATTTAAATGTTGATTACCCATTCCATTTAACAGGGATTTTATATTTTCCTAAAATGACGAATGATTTAAACATTCAAAAGGATAAAATTCAACTTTACCAAAATCAGGTATATGTAACCGATAATGTGGAAGGTATAGTGCCAGAATTTTTAACCATGTTGCGTGGTGTCATAGATTCACCAGACATTCCTTTGAACGTGTCAAGAAGTTATCTACAAGCCGATGGCGCCGTTAAAAAAATATCATCCTATATCACCAGAAAAGTAGCTGATAAATTAAAATCTCTTTTCAATAACAACAGAGAAGATTTTGAAGCTAAGTGGAATGATATTAAGATTGTAATTGAATACGGGATGCTTTCTGAAGAAAAATTCTTTGAAAAAGCAGATGCTTTTGCCTTGTATCCAACGGTTGATAATAAGTATTATACTTATGAAGAATTATTTAACAAAATTAAAGCCAACCAAACTGACAAAGATGGTAAACTGATTATTTTATACGCATCAAATAAAGATGCTCAACATAGTTATATTGATGCGGCTAAAGCAAAAGGATATGAAGTCCTTCTTTTAGATTCGCCAATTATATCACACTTAATGCAAAAATTAGAAAGTACTAAAGAAAATATTACTTTCTCTCGTGTTGATGCAGACAATATTGATAAATTAATTAGTAAAGACGATACTAAAATTTCTAAACTAACTGATGAGCAAAAGACAGAGTTAGAAACTGTACTTAAAGAAGTCATTCCATCGGAAAAATTCATGGTACAATTAGAACCTATGGATAGTGATGCCACACCTTTCATGATTACACAGCCAGAATTTATGCGCCGTATGAAAGAAATGCAGGCAACTGGCGGTGGCGGTATGTTTGGTATGGGTAATTTCCCTGAAATGTATAACCTGGTGGTAAATACAAACTCGCCTTTAGTCTCAGAAATTCTTGAAACAAAAACTAAAAAGAAGCAAGAACGACTGATAAATCAAAGTTTAGATTTAGCAAGGTTATCGCAAGGATTGTTAAAAGGTGAAGAACTCACCAACTTTATCAAACGTAGTTACGAAATGATCAAGTAAGAAGATTTTTGTTCTGTATTTTTTTGAAAAAATACAGATAACAAAAATGAACTTACAAAATTATTCAGCGAAGCTAAATGATAAAATAGTTGTTGATGCAAATATATATCTCGACTGCGTCGAGTTAAATCATATTAAAACCATTTATTACTCAATTCTAGTTAGTATTAAAGTGGTTTTTTTATTTTTTAACTTTATAAAGTATTAATAAATAGATTTTATAAAACATGAATGTACAAAATCAAAATAAAATACAAGTTTCAAATAATCCGGCTTTAGTTTCAATTATAATTTGCACTTACAATAGAGCCAATTATTTAAACAAATGCATATCGAGTATTTTAGCTCAAACTAATCAACAATGGGAATTAATAATTGTGGATGATGGTAGTGATGACCATACTTTTAATATTGTAAATACTTATGTTGAAAAATATTCAAACATAAGATATGTAAAACATAAAAATTTAAAACTTGCTTTATCAAGAAACGTCGGGCTCCTGTTAGCTACAGGAAAATATATTACGTTTTTAGATAGTGATGATACCTATAAAGAAAACCACATAGAAAGTCGCTTAGATTTCATGAAAAAAAATAGTCAAGTTGATTTAATTTATGGAGGTGTTGATTTACACGAAGAAATATTTGTAACAGACTATTATAAAGATTCCCTTTTAATTAATGTAAAAGACTGTGTGTTAGGTTCAACATTTTTTGGAAAAAGAAATGTTTTTATTGAACTTGGTGGTTTTGAGAACCTCAACTATGGTGAAGATACAGAATTTTTAGAAAGAGCTTCTAAAACATTTGCAACCAAAAAAATAACGCATCCACGAACTTATGTTTACACGCGAGCCAATGACAGTATCACTATTAAAAAAGAGCTCGAAAAAAATCATGACACCCTAATTTAATCACATTTGAAATTAAAACACGATTTATATTTTAGTTTTTTTTGAAAAATTGTAGTATAAAATAATAATAGTAAATTCGCAAACTAGTTTGGAATAATTCATGTAACAACCTCATATTCAACGTAACTTTTAAAAATGATGAAACGCCTTTCTTTTGTATGTCTTTTTTTTATCAGCCTTCTGTTGGTTTCACAAACCAATTCAGGTTTAAAAACTGATAGCATCAGTAATAACATTAGAACCAATCGTATTATAGATAGTTTAAATCATAATGATGGTCCATATATGTTTATTGATAAAGAGAAGATAATTGAAAAAAATATTGTCAATGGTAATGTAGAAACTAAAATATTAGAATTAAATACAATAAATACGGAATTTGAATATGACCCTTTTATATACCATAATGTTTCCAAAATTGCCGTTATAAGTGATGTTCACGGCCAATACGATTTAACTTTTAACATTTTAAAAAACAACCATATTATTGACGAAAACTTAAATTGGGTATTTGGCACTGGGCATTTGGTTATTGTTGGTGATATTTTTGACAGAGGCCCTAAAACAACTGAATTATTATGGCTTGTTTATAATCTTGAAAAACAAGCTGAAAATAATGGTGGAAAAGTACATTTTATTTTGGGCAACCATGAGTATATGGTCATGCAAAATGATTTAAGATATATTAATAAAAAATACTGGTTAACCTCTAAACTATTAAACACACCTTATAATGAACTTTATGGAAAGGAAACAGTACTTGGAAGGTGGTTGCGATCAAAGAACACCATACTAAAAATAGATGACAATTTATTTTTACACGCGGGCATTTCTGAAGTATTTATTTCCAATGGATTTAATTTGGAAGAAACGAATCAAAAAATGAGACAATCCCTATTTGATGACGACAGTGAACCTATGTGGCATACGTTATATGACAAATATTATGACAATAACGGTCCTATTTGGTATCGTGGTTATTTTAGTGCGGATTTTAAAAAAAGTGACATCAACAAGTTATTAAGAAAACTTGATGTAAAACATGTCATCGTTGGACATACTTCACAAAAACAAATTGAATCTTTATTTCACAATAAAATATTAGCTGTCGATTCAAGTATCAAAAATGGTATTTATGGAGAAATGCTTTTTATTGAAAACGGAACATACTACCGCCATACTATGGAAGGATATATAATCAAATTACACTAGTTTTCTTAAACTTCAAATTAAGCCTTATTCATTTCTTGCCTGATCTAAAATTTCATTTTTATAACTGCTATCCTTAACTATGATTTCAAAAAAACTAAGAATGTATTCCTTAGCAATTGAAAAAGCCCTTGGGTCTTCAAAATAGTTGGCATGAGCATCTAAAATTGCCAGCATTTCTATTTTATTAGCTAAAAATTCACGCCTTACTTGGTCAAAAATAGTTTTATCTCTTATAAATCCTCTATATTTTCTGTCAGTAACTGAATTAGTTCCTATACTTTCTCCTTGAATCTGAGATACTACTGCATAACTAGCATTGACAAATCCAGCCATATCAAAATCATAAGGTACAGGTGTCATTTTTTTATCAATATAAAAGATTTTGACATTATGCTGATAGGCCTGAGAAAAATCAGTATTCCCTATCATAAACTGAAAAAATGCATTGCGCACTGAAGTCAAGTCGTCCTGATTTAATGGATGTACAGATCGATCATAAACTTTTCCATCCACCCGCTTTGCTAAAGTTTTATCATCTTCAATAAAAAACCCCTTTAACAGATGCACTTTGGTCTTATTATTTTTTATTTGTTCAAAATCAATATCGACCAATCTTGTTTTAAAATGATATGGAGAAACAATCTCAAATAATTTATAGACTAAATATTCTTTAATCACATTATCATCATTATCACTTTTAAGTAAACAAGGCAGAACCGCTTTAAAGTTTTTATTCCCTTCAAACGGCGTATTATTTGAAATTGATTTTTTTATTTTAATTTTTAAGGGCGCGAAATAACAATTTTTAAGTCTATAATTCCCTCTTGCCCTTAACTCAATGGGCAGACTTTCCCATGAACCATTACTAAGTTGATACGATAGATTAGAATCTAAATAGGTAGAATCATTAGTTTCCTTTTTAATCTCGTTTATTGAATACGATAATTTTATGGGTAAAATCTTTTCTTCTGAAAAGATTCCTGAATTTACTTTTGAATCATCTGTTTTTAATGACTCTTGCGAATAAGCACTATTCAAAATAAACGTTGTTATAAAAACGAGGAGAAATCCTATTTGCTTTTTCATATTAATAGATTAACTTTATCAAATATAATAATTTAAAAATAGCGTATCAGACAATATTTATCCATAATAAATTTCAGGACTTATCTGGCCTTGATGATTGCATTTACGGTGACTTTTTTTTTCTGTAGATACAATATCAGCTTTGATTTAGATTTGACACTCTTAAGTATTGCCATCATATTCCCATTGGTTTTTACTATTAGAGGATCATTTAGACGGAGGGAAAACGCCTTGGAACATTTGAGTGATTTCAGAAGTTCACTTAAAACCCTGCACTATTTTTTTATGGGTCATGAACGTTTATCTCATGAAGATAAAGCTGAAATTCAAAAAATATTACTTGAAATAAATACGGATACTTTAGCTCATTTAAGAAATAAAGATTGTACAATTAAAGACCTTGATGACATTGTAGACAAAGTTTATCAGTTCACCGTTGATAAAAAAGAATTCATGACCAGAAATTTACGTGATAAAGTATTTCGCTTTTTGAAAGATCTACATGAGTCCATAGAAAATGTCTACGCTATCCACACCCACAGAACACCCATAAGTTTAAAAGCCTATTGTCAGGTTTTTATTTATGTTTTCCCGCTTATTTATGCACCAACCATTATTTATAGTATTAGTCCAAATAATTCAACTTGGATTACTTATTTTATTGTTTTACTTACCGAGTTTATTTTAATTTCTCTTTACAATATCCAAAATCAATTAGAATATCCTTTTGATAATGTTGGTATGGATGATATCAATCTGGATAGTTTTAAAATTCACAGGTAATTCACAAATTTCTATGAATACCAGATATAAAGTTGTTCTAACATGATAACATAAATAGCCCCTTTTAACTCTTAGCCATCAATTATATTTTAAAACATGCAAATCATATCCACCAACATAGCGCAACCAACCACCATTGTTTGGAATGGGCAAGAAGTTGTTACCGGCATTTTTAAAACACCAATAAATAAATCAATTTTTTTAGGAAAGCATGATGTTAAAGGTGATGAAGTAACTGATAGAATACATCATGGAGGTGAATATAAAGCATGCTATATGTTTTCAGCTGACCAATACCCTTATTGGAAAAACCTGTATCCGCATTTAAATTGGCAATATGGTATGCTTGGTGAAAACCTTACTGTTTCAGGTTTTGATGAATGCCAAATTATGATCGGTAGTATTTACAAAATAGGAAAGACCTTAATTCAAATTACCCAACCCAGAGAACCTTGTTTTAAATTCGGGGTTAAGTTTGGCACTCAAGAAGTGCTCAAACAATTTATTGATCATGGCTTTCCAGGAACTTATGTACGGGTTTTGGAAGAAGGATTGGTGAAAACTGGTGACACTTTTAAACTCATTGAATCTGCGAAAGACAGGCTTTCTGTTTATGATTTTTTCAATTTGCTTTTTTTAAAAGTTAAAGACCAGAAACTTTTAAAGCTTGCTATTGAAAATGAAGCCATTCCTTTAAAAAAAAGAGTGCAATTGAAAGCTTTTATTCATTAATCACGTTGATTAGATGCGCTTATTTTTATAAATCCAACTCATAAACTTTTGAGCTATCTTTGTGATAAATAACACCGTTGCATTTTGAAAGACCTTTTACTTATTACACCACCTTTCACTCAATTAAACACACCTTACCCTGCAACGGCCTATTTAAAAGGATTTCTAAAAACAAAAAATATCAATGCCTTTCAAATGGATTTGGGTATTGAAGTGATTTTAAAATTATTTTCAAAAGAAATATTGAAAGATGTTTTTTCACTGGCTTTAAGAACAAATACTATTCAATCTGAAAATGCTCAAAGAATTTACGCATTAAAAGACAGTTACCTAAATCCATTATATGATGTTATTGCTTTTCTTCAAGGAAAAAACGCCAGTTTTGCCAGACAAATTTGTACAGATAATTTTTTACCGCAAGCCTCACGCTTTCAGCAATTAGATGATTTAGACTGGGCTTTTGGGACCATGGGAATTCAGGATAAGGCTAAACATTTAGCCACCTTATTTCTTGAAGATTTATCGGACTTTATAGTAGAATGTGTTGATGAAAATTTTGGATTTAGCCGGTACGCGGAGCGTTTAGGACAAAGTGCCAACTCCTTTGATGAGCTATACACCTATTTGCAACAAGAACTAACTTTTATAGATACTCTTACATTAAATATTCTTGAAGAAAGACTTCAAGAAATACATCCCAAAATGGTTTGTTTTTCCGTACCCTTTCCCGGAAATTTATATAGTGCCTTTCGTTGTGCACAATTTATAAAAACCAACTATCCAAAGATTAAAATAGCCATGGGCGGTGGTTTCCCAAATACCGAATTACGTTCGGTTTCTGATGTACGGGTGTTTGACTTTTTTGATTTTATTACCCTTGATGATGGCGAGTTACCCATAGAGTTGTTACATCAATCGATTTCACATCCAAAAATAAATGAATTCAAAAGAACCTTACTTTTGGAGAATGGTCAAGTTATTTATAAAAACAACACCACAAGGTTAGACTATAAGCAAGCACAAGTTGGAACACCGGATTATTCTGATTTGTTACTAGACCAGTATATTTCTGTCATTGAAATAGCCAACCCCATGCATAGTCTTTGGAGTGACGGCCGCTGGAATAAACTCACCATGGCTCATGGCTGCTATTGGGGCAAGTGCACTTTTTGCGATATTTCCTTAGACTATATAAAACTTTATGAGCCAATAGCTGCAAACCTTTTAGTTGATAGGATGGAAGAGCTCATTGAACAAACAGGTGAAACAGGATTCCATTTTGTTGATGAAGCAGCGCCACCTTCTTTAATGAAAGCTTTGGCACTTGAGATTTTAAAACGTCAGATAACAGTAACCTGGTGGACTAATATTAGATTTGAAAAGAACTTTACTAAAGACCTTTGTGTATTGCTAAAAGCATCAGGTTGTATTGCTGTTTCTGGTGGCCTGGAAGTGGCTTCAGATAGATTATTAGCTTTGATAGATAAAGGTGTTACCGTTGAACAAGTAGCTCAGGTTACCAGAAACTTTACTGAGGCAAACGTCATGGTCCATGCCTATTTAATGTATGGCTACCCTACACAAACAATTCAGGAAACAATAGACAGTTTAGAAATGGTACGCCAACTTTTTGAGATAGGTGTATTACAATCAGGTTTCTGGCATCAATTTGCCTTAACGGCACATAGTCCAATAGGTTTAAACCCATCAGATTATGGCGTTAAACCAAACTATAAAGACATCTCATTCGCCAATAATGATATTGATTTTACTGACCAAACAGGAATTGATCACAACCAATTTAGCTTTGGGCTTAAAAAGTCGTTATATAATTTCATGCATGGTATCGGGTTTGAATTACCTCTTCAAGACTGGTTTGATTTTAAAGTTCCTAAAACCCAGATAAAACCAGATTATATTTATAATTGTCTAGAAACAAATATAGATTTCACTATTAAGCCAACAGCAAAAGTAGTCTGGTTAGGCAATACACCAAAAGTAAGTTCTCAGACCAAAACTAAAAAAGGAAAAACTATTGAATTGCTTAAATTGACCTTTTATGACAAGTCAGATAATTTTCAAATTACTCTAGATAAAGACCATGGTTTATGGTTTTTGAATACTCTGGAAACGCTATCACCAAGGCATAACAGACAACATACTTTTGTGAATTTAAAAACTCATTTTGAAACCCAGTTTGAAAATTTTGAATTGTTTTGGTTTTCAAAACCCCTGTTAAAATTAAGAGATTCTGGACTTTTGGTACTTTAAAGCATATATTAAATATGCCAAAAATTTTCAACTAACTGGTTTAACAAGTTGATCTCCTTATATATGAAGACCATTAAGCAAAACCATAAAACAAACTTCTTTACAATAAAACTGGAGTTATATCAGTGATACTAAATAATTTCTTCAACATGTATTTTAATGTTCGCCGAAATTTTTTCAATTGGTAAATCATTAGCGTCAAACCCAAAAGGTTCTTCAATTTCTTCGGCAATTAACTCCAAACTTGTTAATACGTAAAAAATAAAAACAACTACTGGTATGGCATAATACCCCAAACTAAACACATACCCAAACGGTAAGGTCATAACATAAAAAAAGATGAATTTTTTTATAAAGGCACTATATGAATATGGAATTGGTGTGTTTTTAATTCGTTCGCAAGCACCACAAATATCTGTAAACGACTGTATTTCATTATTTAAAATTATAAGTTGGTCGCCCGTGATTTTTTTCTGCTCATGTAAATCGTTAATCTTTTGGAAAATCATTGTAGCAACTTGGTTTGGCCAATGTTTATGGTGGTCTAAATCTATTCCCTCATAAAGAACCAAACTTGTTTCCACATCGGTTAAATGCTTTGACAAAATAGAGGCATAACCTGGTATCAATTTTCTAAAATACATCCTATCATGTTCTTCTTTTAAAATAACACTTAGTTTAATAGTAAAATTTCTACTGGTATTTACCAATGAACCCCACAATTTTCTGCCTTCCCACCAACGATCATAAGCTGTATTAGTCCTAAACACTAACAGCAAGGAAATTACAAAACCCAACATATTGTGCATCATAGTAATATTTGACAATGGATCCTTTTCGGATATTTTCCAATAAATAAGTTCCAAATAACACACGGCAAACGTATAAATTCCGATAAAAATCATCATGGGTATAAGTTTCCTAAACGTATCCGATTTATGGAATCTAAAAATAAAAGTAATCCAACCTTTAGGTTTGTATCGAATCATTGATAATGGTTTTAATAATTAATTTGAGACGTAAATTTAAATAATGTTTTATTTAGATTTTTTAAAAATAATAAAAATTGGCCGTATAAGTTTTCTTTACCTTTGTAACAAATTATAATACATGTCATTTAAAGACTTACAACTTAACAAACCCATTTTAAGAGCGGTTGCGGAAGCTGGATATGATAATCCAACTTTAGTCCAAGAACAAACTATCCCATTAGTTCTTGCTAAAAAAGATGTTGTTTGTACCGCACAAACAGGAACTGGTAAAACTGCGGCCTTTGCATTACCTATTATTCAATTATTGTTCGATAGGCAAGATGCCCCTAAAAAAGGTAAAAAAATAAAAGCATTAGTAGTAAGTCCTACCCGAGAATTGGCTGTTCAAATAGGTGAAAATTTTAAAACTTATGGTTCTTACAGCAATTTAAGAAGCACCGTGGTTTTTGGAGGGACCAGTATAGAACCACAAATTGATGTACTTACTAAAGGTGTAGACATTTTGGTGGCTACTCCAGGAAGACTCTTAGATTTACACAAACAAGATATTATTAATTTAGACTATATAGAAATCCTAGTACTTGATGAAGCCGATTTGATGCTGGACATGGGCTTTATAGACGACATTAAAAAAATTGAGCGTTTGTGTCCAAATGACAAGCAAATTTTATTGTTTTCTGCTACCATGCCTTTTAAAGTAGAACAACTGGCTAATACTATTTTAAAAACGCCTCAACGCGTAGAAGTAACGCCTACCTCATCAGCAGCAAAAAATGTAAGTCAGGTACTATATTATGTTCCAAAACGCAATAAAATAGAATTGTGTTTACATTTATTACGCAATACAATTAAAGGATCTATATTAATTTTTAGACGGACTAAATTTGGTGTAGATAAGTTAGAACAAACTTTAGTTAAAAACGGTTATAAAGTTGAAACTATTCATGGTGATAAAGCACAAAATTTAAGGCATGATGCTTTAAATAAGTTTAAAAACGGCTATGTGAATATTTTAATTGCTACTGATGTTGCAGCGCGTGGTATTGATATTAATGAACTTGATGCCGTAGTAAATTTTGACATGCCAAACGTTCCTGAAACCTATGTTCATAGAATTGGAAGAACAGGTCGTGCTGAAAGTTTTGGGAAGTCTTATTCTATGTGCTCAGAAGACGAAAAATCGTATGTAAAACTCATAGAACAATTGATAAATGTTCAAATCCCAGTGGAACATAATCATCCCTATCCATTAGATCCAAAAGCAAAACCACAGATTCATAAATCTAAAAAAACAGGAAGTAAGCATAAAAAAGGCCGTAAAAGTGAAAGCTCCAAAAAGAACAAGAAACGCTGGTATTAATTTCTGTTTTTAACTATAATTCCAAACGTTTACCCATATGATGTTTTAAAATAGGAATTTGAATAAAAAGCATAACAGTTAATAATATACAGGCATATAAAGTAGTTCGCGAAAAATGCAAACCAGAGAAAATGTTAGACATCCTAAACTTTGGCAAAGTTCCAAAATTATATTTTTCAAATAAACCACCAGATACTGTTGAATCATTAAATGACAGATAGGTTATTAACCCCAACATACTAATTAAAATGCCATACCAGATCCATTTTGAAATCAGCGGTTTATAAACCGTTACCTTATTAGTTTTAATCTTTAAAACCTGAGACATTACTTGAGAAGTAAAATCTAATGAAGGGGATTCTAAAGTGGTTTCCTTCATCATTTTATCTATCAATTTCTCTATTTCTTTATCTGCTTTAGCTTTCATAATATTCAATTATTTCTGGTTCTAATCGCTCCCTTAAAATAGTGGTCAACTTTTTTCTGCTTCTAAAGAGCTTCACTTTTACATTATTTGCTGTTAATCCTATTACTTTGGCAATTTCCTCTAAAGATTGTTCCTCAAAATAAAATAAGGTTAACAAAAAAGCATCATCACTTGGTAATAGATTAATACAATCTTGAATAGCCTTTTCACGCTCTTCATCTTCCATCTTGTCTAGGGCATTATCAATACTTTTTATTTGATTTGTATTAAAATCATCAATTGAAACCACTTGCTGTTCCCTTTTTGTTTTTTTCAATCTATCCAAACAGGTGTTATAAGTCACTTTATAAATCCATGTTGAAAATTTAGAATCGCCTTTAAATTGACTTAATGATTTAAATACTTTTATAAAAGTATCTTGTGCAACTTCCTCTGCTTCTTCCCTATTCTTAACCATTTTCAACGCTAATGAAAATACCAAATCCTTATAACGGTCAACTAAAATGTTAAATGCATTTGAGTTGCCTTCAATAATTAAATTGATATAATGTATGTCGTCGTTGGTGGTCATTTGAAAGTAAGACGATAATAAATAGTTTTAGGTTACATCACATTTAAAAAAAATTTAATTAAACGTGTAACCTAATTTAAAAAGGCGTCGTCATAAGCTATGAACACATTAAATATAATCAATTAAAAACAAACAATTATGGAAGAAATTTTAATCCCAATCAGCATGTTCCTTGCAATTTTCGGAATCGTATATTTATACTTATCTACAAGAAACAAAGAACGTTTAGCTCTCATTGAAAAAGGTGCGGATGCCAGTATTTTTATGAGAGACAGAAGTAATGCGTCTCCAATCTGGAAAATACTCTTATTGAATTTAGCCTTATTATTAATGGCAATTGGACTCGGAGTATTTATTGCTTCAATATTGCATTACAATATGGGTGTTGATGAAGACGTAGCTTATCCAGGAACCATATTTCTAATGTCAGGAATAGGTTTATTTGTGGGCTTTACGATGACCAAAAATCTTGATAAAAAGAACTAATCAAATATTAAGGTAAAACTAAAAACTGCTTTTGTATCAAAAGCAGTTTTTTTATTCAATAACAAAATCAAAATAAGTATCAGGAAATGGTTCCTGTATTAAAGTAAAATGCCACCATTCCTTTGGGTAATTTCTAAAACCATATTTTAACATGACTTTTTGTAACAACTCCCTGTTTTCCTTTTGTTTAAGTGTAATACCATCAAAATAGACCCAGGACTCTACTCCAAAAAAATCATAAGGACTACCCATATCTAAAGCCTCACCCGTATTGCCATCAATAATAGTTAAATCTAAAGTACTACCTCGACTATGTCCAGATCGGCTCGCTATATATGATTCCATAAACAAGTTTTTTTTATCTACGTTTGGATAAAATATTTTTTTGTTAATAGTGTCATTTAAATTCCGAGCCCAACGCATAAAATGATTTACGGCACGCTGAGGTCGATACCCATCATAAACTTTTAAGCATAAATTTTGATTTTCTAATTCTTCTTGCACTTGTTTTAAGGCATCAGCCGCTTCATTTGTTAAGATAAGTTTATTAGCCTGATAGCCATCTATTGGTGAACCAACAAAATTATTTGAGGTGTTATATCTTAATTCTACAGTTATATCTGGAATCACCTTTTCAACACTAATAAACCCTTCTGGTAATTGTGAAAAACAAGAGAATCCAACCAAAAATAATATGAAAAATAATTTAGATTTCATAAACGTTGCAATTTATGCTAAATTAGAAAAATTAATTTTTAGTTATGGCCTATCCTTGGCATTTATACTTCATGGCATTAATATATATAGTTGCGGGAATTAATCATTTTATAAACCCTAAAATATATCTTAGAATTATGCCAAAATACCTTCCTTACCATAAAGTTTTGATTGATTTAAGTGGTCTTTTTGAAATAGCGTTAGGTATCAGTGTTTGTATTCCTTCGCTGAAAAATGCTTCTATTTATGGTATCATAACCATGTTAATTGTTTTTTTGTTGGTTCATGTATATATGCTGTCCGGTAAAAAAGCATCAGCTGGAATCCCTCTATGGATTTTAATAATAAGAATACCTATTCAGTTTGGATTGATTTATTGGGCCTATTGGTATTTAAAATTGTAATTGGCATGCTTTTTAAAGAACCTATCAACTTAAATTTAAAAGATGCTGATGTCGTTTACTATCCTAATTTTTTTAATTCAGAATTATCAAATTATTATTTCAAAACACTTCTAAAAAATATTGAATGGCAACAAGATACTATCACTCTCTTTGGAAAGACTCATTTACAGCCACGACTAACAGCTCTATATGCCAATAATAATTTGCCATATTCCTATTCAAATATTATCATGTATCCAAAAACATTTAATCAAGAATTAGCACAAATAAAAGAAACTATAGAAAAGTTGCTTGATGTAAGCTTTACTAGTTGTTTAGCTAACCTCTATAGAAACGGACAAGACAGTAACGGATGGCACGCCGATGATGAAAAAGAATTAGGACAACACCCTATTATTGCTTCAGTAACATTTGGCATTGAACGTATATTCCATCTTAAGCATAAAAATGAATCAAATCATAAAGCCAAAATAATTTTACAAAATGGCAGTTTACTTGTCATGAAAGGCAGTACACAGAAATATTGGCTGCACCAATTACCAAAAACCAATAAAGATATAGGGGAACGCATTAATTTGACTTTTAGAATTATTACATAAAAAAAACCAAGATCCCTCAATCTTGGTTTTCTGTCAATTTGCTTTTTTATTTTGAAGATAGATTTAGGGTCGCTATAACTACAACAAAACGCAAATATTAATTAATTAATCCATTGAACTAAAAAGTATGTTATTTAGTACAGATCAAATATAAATCTATTTTTTATTTTAAACGTTTAAATGTTATTTTTTTCGTTGTAATGCATTTTTTTTTAACATTTAAAAGAAATCGTATGAAAATATACTATTTTTCTTCTGGAAGAACCTTTATAAGAAACCAGATACATAAACCTATATTTTGGACATAAAAAAACCGAGATCCCTCAATCTCGGTTTTTTCTCAATTTGCTTTTTCTTATTACGAAGATAGATTTAGGGTTACTTCATCTACAACATAATGCAAATATTAATTAATTAATCCATTGAACTAAAAAGTATGTTATTTAGTACAGATCAAAAGTAAAATTATATTTCAATTTAACCGTTTAAATGTATATTTTTTCGATGTAATACCACTTTTTTTAACAATTATCGTTTAAATATAGTTTATAATCGACGAAATACATGTTTTTTCATTAAATATAATATTCAAAATTCTTTATAAATTATCTTAAATTTTAGTATATTTTTACTTCTACAAATACTAAAACTGATAGTTCCAATGTTTATACACCTAAACCCAAAATCCTAAGTCAAAACAAAAATGAAAAATAGAATTTTAATTTTTACACTTTTTTGCTTTTTAAAAACATTTTCACAAAACACTAATTTTATAACTCAACAGATTGCAATTAATAATTTAATTGACGGAACACTCTTAATTCCAAATAATGAAGAAAAACCAAATTTAGTAATCATTATAGGTGGCTCCGGACCAACAGATAGAAATGGTAACCAAAGTTTTTTAAAGAATAACTCTCTAAAAAATCTGGCCGAAGGACTTTCCTCTAATAACATTGCTACGTTTAGATATGATAAACGGATTGTAAAACAAATTAAGCAGGGAAATATAGACCGTAATATTTTGTTTGATGATTTTGTAACGGATGCCATATCAGTTTTAACCTATTTTAAAAAGCCTAATTCATTTAATCATATTTTCATACTAGGTCATAGCCAAGGTAGCCTGGTTGGGATGCTTGCTGCTCAAGGACGGGCAGATGGTTTTATTTCTCTTGCAGGAGCGGCTCAATCCATAGATAATATAGTTATAGAGCAAATAGCTAAAACCTACCCAAGCCTTTCAAAAGAGGCTGAAAGTGTGTTCGACTATTTAAGGAAAGGCAAAAAGACAGATAATTACCCGATAGAATTAGCCTCTGTATTTAATAAGGATATTCAATCCTTTATGATGAATTGGATGCAATACAATCCACAAGAAGAAATAAAAAAACTTCAAATGCCTATTTTAATAATTAATGGTACAAAAGATTTGCAAGTTGAGCCCAAAGAAGCACAACTATTACATGAGGCCGTACCCAGCTCTAGTTTAGAATTAATTGATAATATGAATCATGTTTTAGTAACTATTGAAGGTGATAATATTGAAAACTCAAAATCTTATAATGAGTCATTTAGAAAAACTGCTCCTCAACTTATGGAAGCCCTATTAAGATTTGTTAAATAAAAGCACAAAAAAAGCACCCTTTACAGGGTGCTTTCTTACTAACCAACCAAAAATATAATTACAATTCTAAAGTTTAAAGTAACCACTCAATAAACCTTTTTTTACAAATTGAATGTAATTAATATAAGTATGACAATCTCTATGCCAAACATATTAAAATTACATTTTATTTTGGAAAGAAAATGTGAATAAATAGTTAAAAGACATTAGTAATTATAGCATATTTATAAGATATTTGCGATTCAAAATAAATCACAGAATTCATGAAAAAGTTACTGCCTTTAATCTTAACACTATTATTTCTATCCTGTTCAAATGAAGTACACGATTTGACAGTTAAAGCTAAGATAAAAGGATTAAAAAAAGGAATTGTTTATCTAAAAAAAGTTCAGGATACAATGTTAGTAACTGTAGACTCCATTGTAATAAATGGTAATTCAGAATTTGAATTATACAGTGATTTAGAATCACCTGAGGTCTTCTTTTTATACCTAGACAAAAACAGTGACGAAAATGACAGAATCAGTTTTTTTGCTGACAAAGGAATAACTGAAATTAATACGACTTTGAAAAACTTTGTGTTTGATGCCAAAATAAATGGTTCCAAACAACAAAAAACGCTCGAGGAATACCAATTAATGATGTCTCGTTTTAATGAGAAAAACCTTAATCTTATCAAAGAAAATTTTGAAGCCCAAAAAGATGGTGATACTTCTAGATTTAATAGCATTCAAAAAGAATTTGATAATCTTTTAAAACGAAAATATTTATATACTGTAAATTTCGCCCTTAATAATAAGGATAGTGAAGTAGCACCATATCTTGCTCTTACAGAAATTTACAATGCTCAAATTAAATATTTGGACACCATCAACACTTCTTTAACACCAGAGGTTAAAAATTCAAAATACGGAAAAGAATTACAATTATTTGTAGATAATATTAAAAAGGGAAATGCTGAAAAGTAATTTTTAAATACTGTTAAAATAAAAGGACCATTCAATTGAATGGTCCTTTTTATTTAGAGCCGATAGAGGGACTCGAACCCACGACCTGCTGATTACAAATCAGCTGCTCTAGCCAGCTGAGCTACATCGGCGTATTTAACGGATGCAAATATAATCGCAAAATTTAAATTTGCAATAACTCCGTTAAAATAATTATCCTAGTGTATTGATTTTTTCAATAAGAGCTCTCCCCTTATCTTCCAGCTCAGCACTTATTGCTTTAAAGTGAGCTTTTTTGTTTTCAACTTTCTTATCATTGATCTTTGCAATTAATCCATCAAAAGTGCTAATAGCTTCATCAATAATAGCCTGACTCTTTTTGGTTTCTTTGCTTGCGTTTGTCAATTCCCAAACATAAACCGCTTCAATAATATCACCTAAAACATAATTAATGTCTTTTTTTAGGTCTCTAACATTTGCCATATATAAAATTTTTATTTCATGCAAAATTACACATAAACTTCTAATAGATATAGAATTTTATAACTAATTTAAATATTGAATTAATCAATGATATAAAGCTCAATTTTCGCAGGTAATAAAGCTATTTACCTGAATAGGTCACAAAATTGCGAGGTGTTTCATAAAGAACCACCTCCAGATCAAATTTAGTATCTAACTTGGCTTTAATCTTATTATATATAATAACAACTATGTTCTCAGCTGTTGGATTTAAATCTTTAAATTCAGCAACATCTAGATTCAGATTTTTATGATCAAAGGCATCTTCAACCTCAGCCTTTATAATATCTTTTAAAATTTTCACATCAATCACATAACCTGTTTCTTGGTCAATATCACCTGTAACACTGGCAATTAACTCATAATTATGACCATGATAATTTGGATTATTGCATAACCCGAAAATTTCGTCATTTTTTTCAAAACTCCAGTCCTTTCTATACAATCTATGGGCCGCATTAAAATGGGCTCTTCTACTTACGGTTACCTTCATTGTCTAGAATATTTATATGTTGATAAAACTTTTCAAAAATAATCTTAAACCATTCCGTGTACAAATGTGGATGCAAAATCATATCTTCTTTAACTGCTTCCAAAGGCATCCATTTCCAGTTGGCCACTTCTGACATATTAATATTTGGTGTATCATTATATTTACCGATCAATATATGGTCATATTCATGCTCTGTTAAACCATTTTCAAATGGAGCTTTATAAATAAATGAAATGGATTCTTGCAAATCAACAACAAACCCCATTTCCTCTTGTAATCTTCTCTTCCCTGCTTGAATATTAGTTTCTCCAGCACGCTGGTGACTGCAACAAGTATTGGTCCAAAGCCCTGGAGAATGGTATTTATCTAATGCCCGTTGTTGTAACATGAGCTCATTATCATCATTAAAAACAAAAACTGAAAAAGCCCTGTGTAATACCCCTTTTACGTGAGCTTCCATTTTAGGCATTAACCCAATTTGTTCATCTTTTTCGTTAACTAAAATTACATTTTCTTCTGTCATAGTGTAAAAATACCAAGTTAATTTATAAAATCATCAATCTTATGATAAATTTAAAAAGCAGTATTATCAATTATTCTTATTGACGTTAATAATAGTATCTTTGCAACCGATTTGCAATTAAGAATATGAGTTTTATTAAAGAAATAAATAGACGACGTACATTTGGAATTATATCCCATCCTGATGCTGGTAAAACAACTTTAACTGAAAAGCTTCTACTTTTTGGTGGTGCCATTCAGGAAGCTGGTGCTGTAAAAAGCAATAAAATAAAAAAAGGTGCTACTAGTGATTTCATGGAGATTGAACGGCAACGTGGAATTTCGGTCGCTACTTCGGTATTAGCTTTTGAATATGATGGCATCAAAATTAATATTTTAGACACCCCTGGTCACAAAGATTTTGCTGAAGACACTTTTAGAACGCTTACTGCTGTTGATAGCGTTATTGTAGTTATTGATGTTGCAAAAGGAGTTGAAGAACAAACAGAAAAGCTTGTTGAAGTCTGCAGAATGCGCAACATCCCTATTATCATTTTTATTAACAAAATGGATAGAGAAGGTAAGGATGCCTTTGATTTATTAGATGAAGTTGAACAAAAATTAGGTCTTAAAGTAGTTCCTTTAAGTTTTCCTATTGGAATGGGATACGATTTTAAGGGTATATACAATATTTGGGAAAAGAACATCAATTTATTTAGTGGAGACAGCAGAAAGAATATTGAAGAAACCATTGAAATTTCAGACTTAGAATCTCCCCAATTAAATAAAATTATAGGTGATAAGGCAGCCATTACTTTACGTGAAAATCTGGAATTGGTTCATGGTATTTATCCTGAATTTGATAAGCAAGAATATTTAAATGGCCATTTACAACCTGTGTTTTTTGGTTCAGCCTTAAATAATTTTGGCGTACGTGAACTATTAGACTGTTTTGTTGAAATTGCTCCAAAACCTAGACCTAAACAAAGTGAAGAACGGTTAATAAAACCAGATGAAGATAAGTTTACTGGTTTTGTTTTTAAAATCCATGCTAATATGGATCCAAATCACAGAGACCGTTTAGCTTTTGTGAAAATTGTTTCTGGAGTATTTAAAAGAAATACCCCGTACCTGCATGTAAGGCAAGGGAAAAAATTAAAATTTTCAAGCCCTAATGCCTTTTTTGCTGAGAAAAAAGAAATTGTAGATATTTCATATGCCGGCGATATCGTTGGCTTACATGACACCGGCAATTTTAAAATTGGTGACACTTTAACGGAAGGTGAAGTTATTAATTATAAAGGGGTTCCTAGCTTTTCTCCGGAACATTTTAGATATATTAACAATGCAGACCCTTTAAAATCAAAACAACTATTTAAAGGGATCGATCAATTAATGGATGAAGGAGTAGCCCAATTATTTACACTAGAACTTAACGGAAGAAAAGTTATAGGTACTGTTGGAGCACTGCAATATGAAGTAATTCAGTATAGATTAGAACATGAGTATGGTGCTAAATGTACTTATGAAAATTTAAATGTTTATAAAGCCTGTTGGGTTGATCCTAAGGAATCAAAAAGTGAAGAATATAAAGAGTTTGTAAGAGTAAAACAACGCTACTTAGCTAAGGACAAACAAAATCAATTAGTCTTTTTGGCAGATTCTGCTTTTTCACTACAAATGACTCAACAGAAATATCCAAGTATAAAATTTCATTTTACCTCAGAATTTTAGCATATTAACGAAATTATTTTTATTTTTTTAAACTATTGATAATATTTAGAGCGTATTAATGTCAATTATACATTTTAGTAGATGTATTTTATGATTTTAATAATTCATAACCCCAAATATGAACGCCTATGGATTTTTATACTAATGAATTCAGTAATAATGACATAACTGTAACTTACAAACCTAGCATTTGCATTCACGCAGAAAAATGTGCAAAAGAATTATCTAGTGTTTTTAGAACTTCCATTATTCCTTGGATAAATCTTGATTATGCAGAAACTAATACTGTTATAGATCAGATAAAAAAATGTCCTTCAGGAGCTTTAAAATATTTTAAAAACAACACTAAAAAGGCAAGCTAATTTTTCTATTAAAGAGTATTTTAACAAAAAAGCCCTTTGTGATTTTCAAAGGGCTTTTTTATTTAAGCTTGTCCGGCTGGTCCAAAATTTAGTGGGATTGGTGGTTGCTCATAATCTTTAATTTCCCCATGAGCATTTTCAAATCTTGCAATATTCTCTCCCAAAGCTTTAAGCAGTCGCTTAGCATGCTGCGGAGTTAAAATTATTCTAGACTTCACTTTATTTTTTGGAACCCCTGGCATAATATTTACAAAATCAACAACAAACTCAGATACCGAATGATTAATTATAGCTAAATTAGAATACGTTCCTTCAGCTACTTTTTCATCTAACTCAATATTAATTTGGCCTTGTTTTGGTGTATTTTTATCTTCTGCCATGATACTAAATATTAGTAAAAAGAAAAGGATTTCCATATGGAAATCCTTTTCTTTTTTTTAATTATAATTTACTTCTTTTCTAGCTTGCATCATTTCATCAAACTCTTCTTTAGAACCTACTATAATATTGGTGTATTTACGCATACCGGTTCCGGCAGGTATTCTATGACCAACAATTACATTTTCTTTAAGTCCTTCTAGATCATCAATTTTTCCAGCAACAGCAGCTTCGTTAAGAACTTTTGTGGTCTCTTGGAAAGAGGCCGCTGAAATAAAGGATTTAGTTTGAAGTGACGCTCTAGTAATACCCTGCAATATTGGTGTTGCAGTTGCAGGCTTCGCATCTCTAGCTACTATAAGTTTCTTATCTTCTCTAAGTAAAATAGAGTTCTCATCTCTTAACTGTCGTGCATTAAGAATCTGCCCTGCTTTCACAGTAACAGAATCACCAGAATCTTCAACCACTTTTAATCCAAATATTTCATCATTTTGTTCAATGAAATCTGATTTATGAACTAATTGATCTTCTAAGAATAATGTATCACCAGAATCAATAATTCTAACTTTACGCATCATCTGTCTAACAACAACTTCAAAATGCTTGTCATTAATTTTCACACCTTGTAAACGATATACTTCTTGTACTTCATTTACCAAGTATTGTTGCACTGCAGAAGGCCCTTTAATATTTAAAATATCGTCGGGAGTTATTGAACCATCAGAAAGAGGCATACCAGCTTTTACATAATCATTCTCTTGAACAAGAATCTGACTAGATAATTTAACTAAGTATTTTTTAACTTCACCTAACTTAGATTCTACAACAATCTCACGGTTACCTCTCTTAATTTTACCAAAAGAAATAACACCATCAATTTCACTTACAACAGCTGGATTAGAAGGATTACGTGCTTCAAACAATTCAGTTACACGTGGTAAACCTCCAGTAATATCACCAGATTTAGCTGACTTACGTGGAATCTTAACTAAAATCTTACCTACTTTAATTTTCTCACCATCCTCAATCATTAAATGGGCACCAACTGGTAAGTTATAAGATCTTAGAACATTTCCTTTACCATCTTCGATATGAAGCGTTGGTATTAATCTTTTATTTCTTGATTCAGATATTACCTTTTCTTGGAAACCTGTTTGTTCATCAATTTCAACTTGGAAAGTCATCCCCTGCTCAATATTCTCATAAGAAACTTTACCAGCAAATTCAGAAATGATGACACCGTTATATGGATCCCATGAACAAACCACATCTCCTTTACTCAACTCATCACCATTTTTCACAAATACTGTTGAACCGTAAGGAATGTTATTTGTACTTAAAGTAATTCCAGATTTTTTATCGACAAGTTTTAACTCAGAAGTACGAGAAATTACAATATCTATAGATTTTCCTTCACTATCTTCACCTTTAACAGTTTTAAGATCTTCAATTTCAGCTATACCATTAAATTTAACTGCTAATTTATTCTCTTCTGATATGTTTCCTGCAATACCTCCCACGTGGAAAGTACGAAGTGTTAACTGAGTACCTGGCTCTCCAATAGACTGTGCAGCTACTACACCCACAGCTTCTCCTCGTTGAACCATTTTACCGGTTGCCAAATTACGTCCGTAACATTTAGCACAAATACCTTTTAAAGCTTCACAAGTTAATGCAGAACGTACTTCTAAACTTTCAATTGGCGATTCTTCAATTGCTTTTGCAATGTCATCTTCAATTAATTGTCCAGATGATACCAGTAACTCTTCTGTAATTGGGCTATATACATCATTCAATGCTACACGTCCAACAATTCTTTCTTCAAGAGTTTCAACAATTTCATCATTTTTCTTTAATGCTTCAACTTCAACACCTCTTAATGTTCCACAGTCTTCTGTATTAATAATAACATCTTGAGAAACATCAACCAGACGACGGGTTAAATAACCTGCATCGGCAGTTTTAAGCGCTGTATCGGCAAGACCTTTACGAGCACCGTGAGTAGAAATAAAGTATTCTAAAATTGAAAGTCCTTCCTTAAAGTTAGAAAGAATTGGGTTTTCAATAATTTCACCACCACCTGCATTTGACTTTTTAGGTTTAGCCATTAATCCACGCATACCTGTAAGCTGACGAATCTGTTCTTTAGATCCACGAGCCCCAGAATCAAGCATCATATAAACTGAGTTAAACCCTTGCTGGTCTTCACGAATACGTTTCATTGACAATTCAGTCAATGCAGCGTTTGTAGAAGTCCAGATATCAATAACCTGATTATAACGTTCGTTATTAGTTATAAGTCCCATGTTATAGTTAGCCATAATGCCATCTACCTGCTTATTCGCAGCAGCAATCATGTCAGGCTTTTCTGGTGGTATAATAATATCACCTAAACTAAAAGATAATCCCCCTTGGAATGCAAATTTGAATCCTAAGGTTCTGATTTCATCCAAAAATTCAGCCGTTTCAGGAACTGAAGTATATTTTAAAATATTACCAATAATATCTCTTAAAGATTTTTTAGTAAGAACTGCATTAATATATCCAGCTGCAACAGGAACCTTTTGGTTAAATAACACACGTCCAACAGTTGTATTGATAATTGTTGGAGCAAGTTTTCCGTCGGCATTAATATCTAAGGTTCTAACTCTAATAGAAGCATTTAAATCAACTTTCTTTTCATTAAAAGCAATCTCTACTTCTTCTGGAGCATAAAACGTAAGACCTTCCCCTTTTACAGGTGCTTCCGGAGTTGATTTACGTTCTTTGGTCATATAATATAATCCAAGAACCATGTCTTGAGAAGGCACAGTAACCGGTGATCCGTTTGCAGGGTTTAAGATGTTATGAGAAGCCAACATTAATAATTGACATTCTAAAATAGCTTCTGGCCCTAATGGTAAATGTACCGCCATCTGGTCACCATCAAAATCCGCGTTAAATGCAGTACACACTAATGGGTGTAATTGAATCGCTTTTCCTTCAATTAATTTTGGTTGGAATGCCTGAATACCTAATCTATGTAATGTAGGAGCACGGTTTAGCAATACTGGATGTCCTTTTAAAACATTTTCCAATATGTCCCACACTACAGGCTCTCTTTTATCAATGATTTTTTTAGCTGATTTTACTGTTTTTACAATACCTCTTTCAATTAATTTTCTAATTACAAAAGGTTTGTAAAGTTCTGCAGCCATATTTTTTGGTAAACCACACTCAAACAATTTTAATTCTGGTCCAACGACAATTACTGAACGTGCAGAATAATCAACACGCTTTCCTAATAAGTTTTGACGGAAACGTCCTTGTTTCCCTTTTAAGGAATCAGACAAAGATTTTAGTGGTCTGTTTGAATCTGTTTTAACAGCAGATGATTTACGTGTATTGTCAAATAATGAATCCACCGATTCTTGAAGCATACGTTTTTCATTACGTAAAATAACTTCAGGAGCCTTAATTTCAACCAATCTTTTCAAACGGTTGTTTCTAATAATTACTCTACGATATAGGTCATTTAAATCTGACGTTGCAAAACGACCACCATCTAAAGGCACTAACGGACGTAATTCTGGTGGAATTACCGGAATCACTTTCATAATCATCCATTCTGGACGATTTTCTCTATTTTGATTAGATTCACGTAATGATTCGACAACTTGTAAACGTTTTAATGCCTCTGTTTTACGCTGTTTAGACGTTTCTGTATTCGCTTTATGACGTAATTCATAAGACAAGGCTTCTAAATCAATTCTTGATAATAATTCAATCAAACATTCAGCTCCCATTTTTGCAAGGAACTTGTTTGGATCATTATCATCTAAATATTGATTTTCTTGCGGAAGTGTCTCAAGGATATTTAAATACTCCTCTTCTGTTAAGAAATCCATTTGTTGCAATGGCTCTCCATCTACGTTTTTAGCATTACCTGGCTGAATAACTACATATCTTTCGTAGTAGATTATCATATCTAATTTCTTAGAAGGTAATCCTAATAAATAGCCTATTTTATTTGGTAAAGAACGGAAGTACCAGATATGCGCAATTGGCACCACCAAATTGATGTGTCCTACTCTATCACGACGTACTTTCTTTTCAGTGACTTCAACACCACAACGGTCACAAACAATACCTTTGTAGCGAATTCTTTTATATTTCCCACAAGCACATTCGTAGTCTTTCACAGGACCAAAAATACGTTCGCAGAACAAACCATCTCTCTCTGGTTTGTGAGTTCGATAATTGATAGTTTCTGGCTTTAACACCTCCCCTTTAGATTCTGCTAAAATAGATTCTGGTGATGCTAAACCAATGGAGATTTTATTAAATCTCTGTACTGTATTCTTATCTTGTTTTCTTGCCATAATATATGGTGATATCGAATTATTTGTAAACTGTTAGCACATCACTTAAAAAAAGTGATGTGCAATGTATTATTCCTCTAATCTTATGTCTAATCCAAGTCCTTTCAATTCATGCATTAATACATTGAAAGATTCTGGTAGTCCAGGTTCTGGCATTGGTTCTCCTTTAACAATAGCTTCATACGTTTTAGCTCTACCAATAACATCATCAGATTTTACTGTTAAGATTTCACGTAATGTTGAAGAAGCTCCATAGGCTTCAAGTGCCCAAACCTCCATCTCACCAAAACGTTGACCACCAAATTGTGCTTTACCACCAAGAGGTTGCTGTGTGATTAATGAGTAAGGTCCAATTGAACGTGCATGCATTTTATCATCAACCATATGTCCTAATTTCAACATATAGATAACCCCAACAGTTGCTGGTTGATCAAAACGATCTCCAGTACCACCATCGTATAAATACGTATGACCATATCTAGGAATGCCAGCTTCATCTGTAAAACCATTAATTTGATCAATGGTTGCTCCATCAAAAATAGGGGTTGCATAAGTGCGACCTAATTTTTGACCAGCCCAACCTAATACGGTTTCATAAATCTGTCCAATGTTCATACGAGATGGTACACCAAGTGGATTTAATACAATATCAACAGGCGTTCCATCTTCTAAGAAAGGCATATCTTCTTGACGAACAATACGTGCTACAATACCCTTGTTTCCGTGACGTCCAGCCATTTTATCACCTACTTTAAGTTTACGTTTCTTCGCAATATAAACTTTAGCTAGTTTGATAATTCCAGCAGGTAATTCATCACCAACAGAAATAGTAAACTTCTCACGTCTTAAAGATCCTTGTAAATCGTTTTCTTTAATTTTATAATTATGGATCAAGTCAGCTACTAAGTCGTTTGTATGATCATCTGTAGTCCATTTTCCAGATACCAAATGCGCATAATCATCGACAGCATTTAACATTTTAAGTGTGAACTTTTTACCTTTTGGTAATACCTCTTCACCTAAATCATTATAAATACCTTGAGCTGTTTTTCCATTTACAATATTGAATAATTTGTCAATTAAAACATTCTTTAATTCTTCAAATTTAGCATCATAGATCGCCTCAAGTTGTGCGATATCATCCTTATCCTGAGCTCTCTTACGCTTATCTTTAACGGCACGAGCAAATAATTTTTTATCAATTACAACCCCATTTAATGATGGAGAAGCTTTTAAAGACGCATCTTTAACATCTCCAGCCTTATCACCAAAAATGGCACGCAATAATTTTTCTTCAGGAGTTGGATCACTTTCTCCCTTCGGAGTAATTTTTCCAATAAGAATATCACCAGGTTTCACTTCGGCTCCAATACGAATCATACCATTTTCATCCAAATCTTTTGTCGCTTCTTCTGAAACGTTTGGAATATCATTGGTTAATTCTTCATTACCTAACTTAGTGTCTCTTACTTCTAAAGAATATTCATCAATATGAATAGATGTGAAAATATCTTCTCTCACCACTTTTTCAGAAATCACAATGGCATCTTCAAAGTTATACCCTTTCCAAGGCATAAAGGCTACTTTCATGTTTCTACCTAATGCCAACTCACCTTTTTGAGTTGCATAACCTTCACATAACACTTGACCTTTAGTCACTTTATCACCTTTTACCACAATTGGTTTTAGGTTGATACTAGTTCCTTGGTTTGTTTTTCTGAACTTTACAAGAGGATATGATTTAACATCACTGTCAAAACTTACTTTCGCTTCATCTTCAGTACGATTGTACTTAATAATGATCTCAGTAGCATCAACGTATTGCACAACACCATCGCCTTCCGCATTTATTAATACTCTTGAATCTGAAGCTACTTGACGTTCTAATCCAGTTCCAACAATTGGTGCTTGAGGTAATAATAATGGCACTGCTTGACGCATCATGTTTGATCCCATCAATGCTCTGTTCGCATCATCATGTTCCAAAAATGGAATTAATGAAGCCGATATAGAAGAAATTTGATTAGGTGCTACATCCGTAAAATGAAGGTTTGCCGGATCAATTACCGGGAAATCTCCTTCCATTCGTGCAATTACCTTTTCATGCAATATTTTTCCATTATCATCAACCTTAACCGTTGCTTGAGCGATTAATTTTCCTTCCTCTTCTTCAGCACTTAAGTATATAGGAGTGTTTTTAATATCAACTACGCCGTTAGTAACAGGACGGTATGGTGTTTCAATGAATCCCATAGAATTCACTTTTGCATATACAGAAAGTGAAGAAATCAAACCAATGTTCGGTCCTTCTGGGGTTTCAATTGGACATAAACGCCCGTAATGTGTATAATGAACGTCACGAACCTCAAACCCAGCTCTTTCTCTAGATAAACCTCCAGGTCCTAGGGCGGATAAACGACGTTTGTGCGTGATTTCAGCCAATGGATTGGTTTGATCCATAAACTGAGATAACTGGTTAGTACCAAAAAATGAATTAATTACTGAAGACAAGGTCTTAGCATTAATCAAATCTATAGGGGTAAACACTTCGTTATCACGAACGTTCATACGCTCACGAATAGTACGTGCCATACGAGCTAAACCTACACCAAACTGTTGAGATAATTGTTCACCAACAGTACGTACACGACGGTTTGATAAGTGATCAATATCATCAATTTCTGCTTTAGAGTTAATAAGCTCTATTAAATATTTAATAATGGTGATGATATCTTCTTTGGTAAGCACTTGCTTATCCATTCCAATATCAAGACCTAATTTTTTGTTCATTCTGTAACGCCCAACTTCACCTAAAGAGTAACGTTGATCACTAAAGAATAATTTATCTATAATTCCACGCGCTGTTTCCTCATCTGGTGGCTCAGCATTACGTAATTGTCTATAAATATGTTCAACAGCCTCTTTTTCAGAATTTGTTGGATCCTTTTGCAAGGTATTATGTATGATGGCATAATCCCCTTGTTGTGCACTTTCTTTATGTAAAAGAATCGTCTGAACATCAGCTTCTATAATTTCTTCAACATTATCTTTATCAAGAACCGTGTCACGATCAAGTACGATTTCATTACGCTCAATAGAAACCACTTCTCCTGTATCTTCATCTACGAAATCTTCATGCCATGTGTTAAGAACACGGGCAGCAAGCTTGCGACCTAGTACTTTCTTTAATCCAGATTTTGATACTTTTACTTCTTCAGCAAGATCAAAAATCTCTAATATATCTTTATCACGTTCAAAACCTATAGCTCTGAACAATGTTGTAACAGGTAACTTTTTCTTTCTATCAATGTAAGCATACATTACCTGATTAATATCTGTTGCAAATTCTATCCAAGAACCCTTAAATGGAATTACCCTAGCAGAATATAATTTTGTTCCGTTAGCATGGAAAGATTGTCCAAAGAAAACACCTGGTGAACGATGCAATTGTGATACAACAACACGCTCGGCACCATTAATAACAAAAGTACCACTTGGTGTCATATAAGGAATTGTACCTAAATACACATCTTGTACAATGGTTTCAAAATCCTCATGCTCAGGATCAGTACAATACAATTTTAACCTTGCCTTTAGCGGAACGCTATATGTAAGTCCTCTTTCAATACACTCATCAATAGCATATCTTGGTGGGTCTACAAAGTAATCTAAAAATTCTAATACGAATTGATTACGTGAATCTGTAATAGGAAAGTTTTCCATAAAGGTATTATACAGACCTTCATCTCCTCTTTCTTCAGATTTTGTTTCTAATTGGAAAAAATCCTGGAAGGATTTAATCTGAATATCCAGAAAATCTGGGTATTCGGTTCTATTTACAATAGATGAGAAATTTAATCTTTCAGCTTGTGTTGATAACATCAATGGACGGAATTATGATTAAAAAAAATATTTAAAGCGTATCTAATGATTATATACGCAAAATGGTCTAGGTCTTGAAGTTAACCTTCAGACCTAAACCTTTGTATTGTCAGAATGCTAAGCTTACTTAAGCTCAACCTCAGCTCCAGCTTCTTCTAATGAAGCTTTTAATCCTTCTGCTTCGTCTTTAGAAACAGCTTCTTTTACTGGGCTTGGTGCATTATCAACTAGTTCTTTAGCTTCTTTTAAACCTAAACCAGTTAATTCTTTTACTAATTTTACTACAGCTAATTTAGAAGCACCTGCTGCTTTTAAGATTACTGTAAATTCAGTTTGAGCTTCAGCAGCATCTTCACCACCTCCTGCAGGACCAGCAGCAACAGCTACAGCTGCAGCAGCAGGCTCAATGCCATACTCTTCTTTTAAAATAGTAGCTAACTCATTTACTTCTTTTACTGTTAAGTTAACTAATTGTTCTGCGAAATTTTTTAAATCTGCCATTTTTCTATCGTTTTAATAAATTTTTAATTTTAATATAATTGTTATAGTGCGTACTATTTAATGTTATCTCTATTTTTCAGATAACGTTTTTAATATACCTGCCAGTTTACCACCACTTGATTTAAGCGCTGAAACAACATTTTTAGCTGGAGATTGTAGTAATCCTATAATCTCTCCTATCATCTCTTCTTTAGATTTGATATCTACTAAGGCATCTAATTGCTCATCACCAATATAAATCGCTTGTTCAATGAAAGCCCCCTTTAATAAAGGTTTGTCCGATTTTTTACGAAACGCTTTAATGATTTTGGCTGGAGCATTTCCAGTCTCAGAATACATTACAGAGGTATTGCCTTTTAAAACCTTTGGTAAGTCTCCAAAATCTTTATCTGAAGCTTCCATTGCTTTTGCAAGTAATGTATTTTTAATTACTGCTAATTTTACGTTTGATTTAAAACAAATTCGACGTAAATCTGAAGTGCTACCTGCATTTAATCCTGAAATATCTGCTAAATAAATATTAGCATTATCGGCTAATTGTAAAGTTAACTCTTCAATTACTTGTGATTTTTCTTCTCTTGTCATAATAAAAGTTTTTAACTAATTAACCAACTTTAGGATCAACAGCAACACTTGGACTCATAGTACTAGAGATATAAATACTCTTTACATAAGTTCCTTTAGATGCAGTTGGCTTTAATTTAATTAATGTATGTATTAGTTCATTTGCATTACCTGCAATTTTATCAGCACTAAATGATGCTTTTCCTATTGGTGCATGTACAATACCTGTTTTATCAACTTTAAAGTCAATTTTACCAGCTTTTACTTCTGTAACAGCTTTTGCTACATCCATAGTAACTGTACCTGTTTTTGGGTTTGGCATTAAGCCACGTGGACCTAATATACGTCCTAAGGGACCTAATTTACCCATAACACTTGGCATTGTAATAATAACATCAACATCTGTCCAACCATTTTTGATCTTATCCAGATATTCATCTAATCCAACATAGTCAGCACCAGCTTCTTTAGCTTCTGCTTCTTTATCTGGTGTTACTAATGCTAAAACTTTCATGTCTTTACCAGTACCATGAGGTAATGATACAACACCTCTTACCATCTGATTCGCTTTTCTAGGATCGACTCCTAATTTTACAGCGATATCTACAGAGGCATCAAATTTAGTAAACGTAATATCCTTTACTAATGCTGATGCTTCGTTAATAGAATAAAGTTTTCCTTTTTCTATTTTTGCTAAAGCTTCTTTTTGCTTTTTTGTTAATCTTGCCATTTCTTAATGTCTTTAATAGATTAATTTGGTGCGTTTCCGGTTACGGTTATACCCATAGACCTTGCGGTACCTGCAATCATTCTCATAGCTGACTCAATTGTAAATGCATTTAAATCTACCATTTTGTCTTCTGCTATAGTCTTGATTTGATCCCATGAAACTTTAGCTACTTTTTTTCGGTTTGGTTCTCCTGAACCTTTCTTTAACTTGGCCGCTTCTAATAATTGTACTGCAGCTGGAGGAGTTTTAATTACAAAGTCAAATGATTTGTCTTTGTAAACCGTGATAGCCACAGGTAATACTTTACCTGGCTTATCTTGTGTTCTAGCATTAAATTGCTTACAGAACTCCATAATGTTAACTCCAGCAGCACCTAAAGCGGGTCCAACCGGTGGCGACGGATTCGCAGCACCTCCCCGAACTTGTAACTTAACTACTTTACTAATTTCTTTTGCCATTTTAAATAATTTAATTTGATACGCTTCTTAAAATGAAGCTGAAGAGCGTATCGATATATTTGTGTAACAATTATTATACTTTTTCTACTTGCATAAAACTTAATTCTAATGGTGTTTTTCTTCCGAAGATTTTTACCATTACTTCCAGCTTACGCTTCTCTTCATTAATTTTCTCAATCGTTCCATCAAAACCATTAAATGGTCCATCTATAACTTTAACGGTTTCACCTTTCGTAAATGGTATTGACACATTAGAATCTGCATCCACCGCCAATTCATCAACTTTACCTAACATTCTATTCACTTCAGATTGTCTTAACGGCACCGGATCACCACCTTTAGTTTCTCCTAAAAAGCCAATAACATTTGTTACAGATCTAATAATGTGAGGCACTTCTCCAGTCAAGTTGGCTTGAATCATAATATATCCAGGAAAGAAAACTTTTTCTTTATGAATTTTTTTTCCGTTTCTTATTTGAATAACTCTTTCTGTAGGAACTAATACTTGATCAACATAATCTTGAAGACCTAAACGAGCAATCTCATTCTCTATGTAAGTCTTAATTTTATTTTCTTGACCACTTACGGCTCTAACTACATACCATTTTTTACCACCTGCTTCAGACATAGAATTTAATTTTACTGTTAATTAATTAATTGAAAGTAAAACGCTATCACTTTACTGAATACAGTATCAACGCCCCAAATTGCCAAAGAAAAAATAATTGAAAATACAGCCACTAAAACTGTTAAACTCTGAGCCTCAGCCCAAGGTGTCCAACTTACATTGTTTTTAAGCTCTCCAAATGATTCTTTGATATAATTTACAATTCCAGTCATTTATTTTCTTTATTAGAAAGGTTCAAAATTTATTCTTTATGAATAAATTCCTTTTATCTCATTTTTAACTTCTGAAATTTTTACAATTCAAAAGATATAATTTTCCAAGCACGGGTTGAGAGACTCGAACTCCCGACACCTGGTTTTGGAGACCAGTGCTCTACCAACTGAGCTAAACCCGTAAATATAAGTCAAGGTATTCCGTTTTATACGGAATACCTTAACTTCTTATTTTACTAAATTAATTAGTCTAAAATCTCAGTTACCTGACCAGCACCTACAGTTCTACCTCCTTCACGGATAGCGAAACGTAGACCAAGATTCATTGCAATTGGTTGAATTAAATCAACAGTAATTGTCAAGTTATCTCCAGGCATAACCATTTCTACGCCAGATGGTAAAGAAATAGTTCCAGTTACGTCAGTTGTACGCACATAAAATTGTGGACGATAGTTATTATGGAATGGCGTATGACGACCACCTTCTTCTTTTTTCAAGATATAAACCTCAGCTTTAAATTTAGCATGTGGTGTTACAGAACCTTTTTTACAGATAACCATACCTCTAGATATTTGAGTTTTCTCAATACCTCTTAATAAGATACCTACGTTATCTCCAGCTTCACCTCTATCCAAAATTTTACGGAACATTTCAACTCCAGTAATTGTAGAAGTCAATTTTTCAGCACCCATACCAATAATGTCAACAACATCTCCAGTATTAGCAATTCCAGTTTCGATACGACCTGTAGCAACAGTTCCACGACCAGTAATTGAGAATACATCTTCTATTGGCATTAAGAATGGTTTTTCAACATCACGTACTGGTAATTCAATCCATGAATCAACAGCTTCCATTAATTGCATCACTGTATCAACCCATTTATCTTCACCATTTAAAGCACCTAAAGCAGAACCAGCAATAACAGGACCATTATCTCCATCATACTCATAGAAACTTAATAAGTCTCTGATTTCCATTTCTACTAACTCTAGTAACTCATCATCATCAACCATATCCACTTTGTTCATGAAAACAACCATACGTGGAATACCTACTTGACGACCTAATAAGATGTGCTCACGAGTTTGTGGCATAGGACCATCAGTAGCCGCAACCACTAAAATAGCACCATCCATTTGAGCAGCACCAGTTACCATGTTCTTAACGTAATCCGCGTGACCTGGACAGTCAACGTGTGCATAGTGACGGTTTGCAGTTGAATACTCAACGTGTGATGTATTAATAGTAATACCTCTTTCTTTTTCTTCAGGAGCGTTATCGATAGAATCGAAACTTCTCATTTCAGACAATCCTGCTTTCGCTAATACAGTTGTAATAGCTGCAGTTAAAGTTGTTTTACCGTGATCAACGTGTCCAATTGTACCAATATTTAAGTGTGGTTTGGAACGATCAAAATTTGCCTTTGCCATGTTTAATTTATTTAATCTTAGTTATATAATAATATTAGTGTCTATTTTTAAAACTTTGATAGAGCCAATGACGGGAATTGAACCCGTGACCTCTTCCTTACCAAGGAAACGCTCTACCCCTGAGCTACACCGGCTTTAAAAAAGAGCGGGAGACCGGGTTCGAACCGGCGACATTCAGCTTGGAAGGCTGACGCTCTACCAACTGAGCTACTCCCGCAATTAATTACAAAATCCAATGTTTAAAATGTGGGGAGAGCAGGATTCGAACCTGCGAAGGTGAAACCAACAGATTTACAGTCTGTCCTCGTTGGCCGCTTGAGTATCTCCCCAATTAAAAACTTTTCACTCTATTTAAAGAACTTGAGCCGATAGAGGGACTCGAACCCACGACCTGCTGATTACAAATCAGCTGCTCTAGCCAGCTGAGCTACATCGGCTTTTTCTTGCTTTTTTCACATAAAAAAAGCCCGCTATTTCTAACGGACTGCAAATGTATAGAATTATTTTTTTAATCAAAACATTTTTCAATAAATTTTATTACAAATGTGGCCTTAATTTTTCTTTTCTCTTTTTTAATTGTCTTTCTAAGGAAGCTACAGCCATATCTACACCTTCTTCAAAGGTTTTGCATTGCTTTTTTACTACTAAACTATCTCCAGGCACACTTACTCTCGCTTCAAATATTTTATTTTCTTTATCACTTGTGTTTTCAACTTTTAAAAAAACATCCGAAGAAATGATTTTATCATAAAATAAATCCAACTTATCCATACGCTTTTGAACAAAATCTATCAGTTTCTGATCTGCATTAAAATTCACTGATTGCGTGTTTACTTTCATACTTTTTATTTTTCGGTTAGACAATAATTATTGCTGTTCTATTTTTTACTCCTAGGGTGCGCATTCACATGTACTTTTTTTAACTCTGCTATACTATTATGTGTATAAACCTGAGTAGCAGCTAAACTTGAATGTCCTAAAAGTTCTTTAACAGCATTTAAATCAGCACCTTGATTCAGCAAATGTGTTGCAAAAGAATGCCTTAATATATGTGGGCTCTTTTTTACCTTTGAAGATGCTATACTAAAATAATCATTTATTATTCTGTAAACAAGTGTTTCATATATTTTAACTCCCTTTTTTGTTAAAAACAAACGATCATTATCATATATAAATTCAAGACCATCTCGTGATTTCAAGTATTGATTCATTGTTTCTAGAACTGGCTTGATTAAAGGCACAATACGTTCTTTATTACGTTTTCCTAATACCTTTAAAGTTTTATTATTAAAATCAACACTGTTTAGTTTTAATTCAACCAATTCTATGCGTCTAATACCAGTTGAGTAAAAGAGTTCAATAATTAACCTGTTGCGTATTCCTTCAAAATCATCTTCAAAATGCAATTCATCAAGCACCATATTTATCTCGGCCTCTGAAAAAGGTATTTGAATTTTTTTGCTTGTTTTTAATGCCTTATGTTTTGCTAATGGATTAGCTTGAATCTCACCTATCTTCATCAAAAATTTATAATAGGTGTTTAATGAAGACATTTTCCTGTTGATACTTCTATTTGAAATATTGCTTTCAACCAGAAAAACTATCCAATTCCTTATTTGTGGATAATTAATACTTTGTATATCACTTGAAGCATACTCCTCTTTAATGAATTTTTTAAAACTTTCTAAATCATTTTCATAAGCAGAAACTGTAAGTTTTGAGTATTTTTTTTCTAACAGTAAATAATCTGTAAATGAATTAAATGACATTTATGGAAATTTTAGGCACAAAGCTAAATGTACAAAGTTTTATTGGTATTTGGAGTGAGATCAAAAAAAATCCCGCTAGACGCGGGATTTCATTTTATATAAGTACTGTAGATTATATATCTTCAGCATCTCTTAATCCTTGAATGTATTGAGCTTTTTGAATTTGAGCTCTACGTTCAACAGAAGGCTTTGTAAATTGCTTACGAGCTTGTAACTGACGTTTTGTTCCAGTCTTATCAAACTTTCTTTTAAAACGCTTTAACGCTCTATCTATATTTTCTCCTTCTTTAATTGGTATTATTAACATAGTGTCTTAACCTCCTCTCTTTTAAATTTCGGTCTGCAAATATAAAAACTAATTAATAATTAACAATTAAATTTTAAAAAATTATGTTGCTGGTTTATATTCTTTTTTATCGATTATAATTTTAGCCAAAATTTCTCTAAGTATTTCTGAGGTCCCTCCTCCTATTGGTCCCAATCTGCTATCTCTTAAAAGACGAGCCATTGGATAATTTTCCATATAACCATAACCTCCTAAAAATTGTAAGCATTGATAAATTACATCATCAGCCATTTTAGTTGATTTTAATTTGGACATGGTAGCCTCTTTTACCACATACTGATTTTTATTCAATCTGTATGCCACTGAGTAATTAAACTCTTTACATATTTCCATTTCAGTATATAAATCTGCTATATTATGCCTCAGCGCTTGAAACTTATCAATTGATCTTCCAAAAGCTTCTCTTTCAGACATATATTGTAACGCATATTCTAAAGCAAATTCAGCTCGCGCATGTGCATTGATTCCCATAATTAGCCGTTCCAAAGAAAAGTGTTGCATAATATATCCAAAACCTCCATTCTCATCTCCTAAAAGATTAGTGAGAGGCACTTTAACATTATCAAATGCAATTTCACCGGTATCTGAAGCTCTCCAACCTAATTTATCTAGTTTAGTAGCCGACAAACCTTCAGATTCTCTATCTACTACAAAAATACTGATCCCTTTATTTCCTAATTCTGGACTTGTTTTTGCTGCAACTATCAAATAATCGCTGTAAAACCCATTGGTAATAAAGGTCTTTGAACCATTTAATATATAATGATCTCCTTGTTTAACAGCTGTTGATCGCATTCCTGCCACATCGCTTCCACCAAAAGGCTCTGTTATGCATAAACAACCGATTTTATCTCCAGAAATACTTGGCGTTAAATAACGTTGTTTCATATCATGATTACCTTCTTTATTAAGATGCGTCATTGCTAAATAAACATGAGCCCAAATGGCAGCCGCAAAGCCACCAGAATTAATTTTTTGAAGCTCTTCTAACAGAATGACCGCATAAAAAAGATCTAAGTTTAAACCACCATAGGCTTCTGGGTATGAAATTCCAAAAAAACCCATATCGCCAAATTTCTTCCAAATAAACCTATCTATAGTTCCGGACTTTTCCCATTTTTCAATATGTGGGACAACCTCCTTTTTTAAAAAATCTTGAATACTCTCTCTAAAAAGTTTATGTTCTTCGGTGAAGTACAAACTATTCATAAGCCTTAATTTTTGTTTTTTTTAATCGAGGGACAAATATAATTTAATTATCTCGATTTTATTTACAGGGAAGTCTTTAACTTTTGTTAATTCGTCTATAGATTTATAACCTTCTCGAAGTTGCCTTTGCTCTATAATATTATAAGCAACCTCATAATCTATATGTTGTATAGTTACTAGCTGATCAACGGTGGCTGTATTTAAATTTATTTTTTGGATTTGTCTTGGAGTTTTGACTGTAAATTCATTGGTTATTTTTTCAATGACTTCTGGTGTTAATCCATTGACATCTTGCAATTGTACATCAGCTATAAACCCACCACCAAATTTACTTCTTAGCTTTATTATTTGCTCTGAATAATACGCTCCAATACCGTTTATGGTTTGTAATTGTTCTGCAGTGGCTTTATTTAAATCCTTTTTTTCTGCGAAAGTTTTTGTTTTATTATTTGAATATGAATTATTTTGTTTTGGACTGGTAACCCATTCCGGAAATTTAAAATAAGGTGAGATTTGATTTAATAAAGAATCTGAAACTTTGGTCACCTCTTGAAATTGTTTTATCGAATTAATCCAATCTCCTTGATCTCTAAACCTTAATAACCTGTCAATTTCATCAGTACTCATTCCTAAAGTATAACCTTTATAATCGGTAATATAATTTGGATTAAAAGGGTAAATCTTTAGAGCACTTTCTTCTCTCTCAATTTGTTTTAAAGAATCTATTTCCTGTTCATACCTTTTTAATTCCTCAGTATTGACTGGGTATTCTGAATTAGAAAAATCGACAAAAAAATAAATACATTGTAATGTCACAATGATTATAACCAATAAAAAAATCCCATTCCGTTGACTTTTAGAAAACTTGAAATGGGATTTCATTTTAAAACAAATTTATTGTTACATGTGTTTCGTAATATCAACTGCGCCGTCCTGAATCGCTTCCTTTTTAATTGAAATAGCATCCAGATATCGTTTCATCTCTTTTTTAACTCTTGGGAATAAAAATAACAATCCTATCATATTTGGGAATACTAAAGCCAAAATCATGGCATCTGAGAATTTAATAACCGCATCCAACGTTGCAGCAGCACCAATAACCACAAATAATAAAAATAAAACTTTATAAACTAAATCAGCTGTTTTACCCTTTCCAAACAAATATTTCCATGATTGCAGTCCATAATACGACCAAGAAATCATTGTTGAAAACGCAAATAGCACAATAGCAATTGTAAGCACATAAGAAAAATGTGGAATCACTGAATCAAATGCCAATGAGGTTAAATCAACACCACTGATAGGTAGTTCTGTAGCTTTTAAAATAACGCTACTACCGTGTGCTGCAGTATAGTCAAATACAGATTGTGGATCAGTACCATTAATATTAAAGAAAATAATAACCAAAGCGGTCATGGTACAAATTACAACCGTATCAATAAATGGTTCTAGTAAAGCAACCACTCCTTCTGAAGCCGGATATTTAGTTCGTACTGCTGAATGTGCAATTGCTGCTGAACCAGCACCTGCCTCATTTGAGAAAGCTGCTCTTTGGAACCCAACAATTAAAACTCCAACGAGTCCACCTAGGCCAGCCATTGGCGAAAACGCCCCGTCAATTATTAATGAGAACGCCAAACCGATATCACTAAAGTTAGCGAAAATGATTATTAAGGAAGCAACAATATATAAACCTGCCATGAAAGGCACAATTTTTTCTGTAATACTAGCAATACGCTTTATACCACCAATAATTACAACACCTACCACTATTGCCAGGATTATTCCGATAATAAAACCTGAAGAACCACCTGTTAAACCTAATAAGGAAGAAATTTGAACAGCTGCCTGATTAGATTGAAAAGCGTTGCCACCTCCAAAAGAAGCCCCTACGCAAAGTAAGGCGAAAATAAAAGCCAGAATTTTTCCAAAGGTTGCGAATCCCTTTTCTTTTAATCCTTTTGACAGATAATACATGGGGCCCCCATAAACCGTTCCGTCCTTACCAATATCTCTATATGTTACTCCTAAGGTACATTCAACAAATTTAGTAGACATTCCCAGTAATCCACAGACTATCATCCAAAAAGTAGCACCTGGTCCACCAAGACCTATAGCCACCGCAACACCCGCAATATTTCCTAAACCTACCGTACCAGAAACTGCCGTTGCTAAAGCCTGAAAATGACTCACTTCGCCATGCGCACTTTCATCTCTTATGGTATCAGGAATATCTTCAAGAGCTAAAGCTTCATCATTATTATAAAGTTTATCCACACCATGCTTTTCAATATCAACGTATTTACCACGCACTGTACTTATAGCAGTCCAAAACTTAGTAATACTTGGAAATTTAAAATAAATCGTAAAAAATGTTGCCCCAAATACTAACAGAAGTACTACAAAAGGAATATGATATTCTCCTAGAGGAACTTTTGTTAAAACAAATCCTTCCCACCACGTTGCAATAGGCATAAAGGCATCATTTATTTTTTCATCAAGCCCCTTTTCAACAGACTCTTGAGCAAAAATTAGATACGGTAAAAATAAAGTGACAATGGAAAGAAAATATTTCTTCATAAGGATCGGGTGTTAGTTAGTTTTTAATTGAATAATTAATATTAAAAGCAGGCAAGATGCTAAAAATAATTCATTTTTTAAAACATCTGTTGTTAAAATAAAGATTTCAATTAATTAATGTTGTATTCCGTATTGAGGCCTTCTATTTGTTCTGGTCTGCCTAAAACAATTATTTTAGATTTAGGAGTTAATTTAAGATCAGCCTCTGGATTTACTATGTATTCACCATTTTCATCTTTATAACCAATAACCGTACAACCCGTTTTTCTTCTTAAATCTAAATCCTTAATTGTTTTTACTTCTTTGGTATTATATAATTTTTCTACGGCAACCTCTTCAATATTGATATTCGTTTTACCAACGATAGATAAATTATCAAGAAATTCCATTAAACCAGGAACCACAACTAGAGAAGCCATGTGGTCACCACCAATTTTATCAGGTAAGATCACATTATTAGCACCTGCAAGTTTTAATTTTTCATAAGAAGATTCCTGAGAGGCTCTGCTTATAATATTTATGTTTTTATTAATCTGTCTCGTTGAAAGTACCACAAAAAGATTGTCTGCATCACTAGGTAAGGCTGATATAAAGCAAGAGGCTCTATCAACACCCGCCTGCAATAAAATATCGTCTTCATTGGCATTACCTATTACATAGGGCACATTATCTGATTGTAATCTTTCAAGCAAATCTTTATCCTTTTCTATAACAACAAACGGTTTTTTATAAGCTGCTAATTTAGTTGCTGCCTGTTTTCCATTTCTTCCATAACCACAAATAATGATATGGTTTTTTAAACTATCAATCAATTTTTGCATCTTTTTTTGATTTAATTCGTCAACATTATTTTTACTCAAAATATATTCAGTGATAACAGATAAGGCGTAACCAACTATTACAATACTTATTAAAATTAAAAAAACAGTAAATATTTTTGATTCATTGTCTAGGGGAACAACCTCACCAAAACCCACTGTTGTTATGGTAATAACAGTCATATACAAGGCATCAATCCAGGAATAATCTGAAACCACTTTAAAGCCTACAATACCAATAGTCAATAAGGCGAATAATAAAAATACTGCGGTGTAAATCTTTTTTTTAAAAAAAAACAAAAGTGGATTCATAAATCAAATACAGATGAGCGTTTAGTATACAATAAATCTTTAATACCCATCCAAAATGCAATAAACACATAGAGCGCAAAACCAAACCCAACAGTCACAAAGGTTAAATATATAAACGACGTTCTAACTATTTTTGCCCTAATACCTAATCTATCTGCGATACGCTGACACACATAGTAACCGTGTTTTTGAAAATATAATAAGATTCTATAAAATATATTCATTAGTTAATTTTTATTGCTTCCTAATGGTTGTTGAAATGTCATTATTAAAACGCAGCATACTTACCACTTTGTTAAGAGACATTTCACGCCGCAAATTAATGATTTCCTGTTAATATTGCACTACCTATCGCACATTGTAAACACCTATTTTTAATACAATATTCATTTTTTAGTTCAATTAAGCCCTGAGATTGTAAAGCAGTAGAAGAAACTGGTTTTAAAGACTCAAATTTTTCTACTATAGTATTTGCTTCTGAAGGTATTTGCTCAACCAAACTAATAATTTCGTCATTTATAGTTTCCCCGGTTTGCATGGCATAATTAAACTTTATTGGAATTATCGTATTGATCAATAATAAATTTATAAATGATTTTGTCAATGGTTTTTTTGCTGATTTTGAACCTTTCCCAAAGGTGTAATGCGATTCCCAATAAGATGAAGCAGCGACTGAAAACAAATCATAAAATTCATTTAAATTTTGGCAATCAACGACTTGTGAAAACAGATTTTGAGATTGGTGATATAAACCGGCAAACTGTGATAACCGTATCGTTGGAAAATTAGGAGGCCGTAATCTGAAAAACTGAATAGGCATCACGTTTTGGTTTGATAACTTAAATTTGTGTTTTAAAAAATGATATTCTTGAACCAGATTTAAATAATACGCCTCTTCAATATCATCTTCCAGCAAACCTGCCTGACCAAATAAAAGCGCCTCTAAAGCGGTTTGATTAGACTGTAATTTTCTAATTATTGAAAAGTCTATAGCTTTTGCCATGCTAAAAAAAGCTTCTCCATTTACTTTAAGTCCAAAGTTTTTGGCAAGCATATTAAACAGCACAGCTTCCCAGTTGTTTTTTGAATCGGCTAAAAGCTGATTGATACTTTCCGTTTTTCTTTCCAATCGTTCCAGATACAATCGTTCCAGCCAGTTTTTAAAAATAAAATTATCAACTCCGTAAAAATCGTTTTCACAATTAATCCATTTTTGAGATTTTGAAAATAATTTTTCATAATTATTTAAAGCGGTTTTAGAAACATAATGCTTTATCTCCAGCGTTGGAATCAACGAATTATCTTTTCTAAACACCTCGGTGTCATGCTCCCATACCACATGCAGAATGACATTATCATAATTGGAATCTGTTTCATGATTGTGTACATACCAGTCTGATGCCTTTACATGAATCTCAACCATGCCAGCCCATAGTTGATTGCCAATGTTTAGTTGTGCATTAAAAAAATCAGGACCCGTATTTTCATTATAAGTTCCTACAGAAATAATTGAAATAGATTCATTACCCGTAGTTTGTAAATTTGAAGTATCAAATTTTTTATGCTGCCATAAGTAATGTAAAAAGTCTTCTTGCATATTACTAAGCTAATAAAAGGAATGAGAATTAAATCTAAATTATTTATTTTTTCTATTTTTTTATTTTGGCTCAACCTATTTAATAAAAGTGAAGTCTAAATTATAAAATATTCAAGTCCTTAAACACCCTTATAAGTATTCCTTTAAAATTAATAACAAAATTTTAAAATTTTGAACTAGGTTATAATTTTTACTTTCCTTCTCTAGTTAAAACTGCACCCAACTTAAAAAGAAACAATTTCTTTAAATTTCTAATTGGTTATTTAATAGATTTTAGATAATGACTACAACAACACCCTAATTTCACGTAAATTGAGTTGATTTTGTCAGATATAACCGCTAACTTTGCTTAGGGTATAACGTTAAACACTAAGATGTTACATGCAAATAATCGTCAGTTTTTAATTGAAAAATACTACATATATCAATTCTAAAACACTAAAAAATGTCTACAGAAGTTGTAATCATTATTGTTGGGGCTATATTAGTTCTCCTTGCCATTGGAGATAGCATAAAACCTCTTGGTCTATTAAATGCAAAATTGAGAATTCCATTGGGTGCCATCGGTATTTTATTGATCATTTATGGCGGTTACTCTTATGGGTCTATTCATCTTCAAGGTCAAATTGAACAAGTCGCAGTTGGCAAAAAATCACCAATTCAGTACCCAATTGAAAAGGTTCAAGTCATATCGCCGGTTGCAGGTGATTCTGTTAAATGCCGAATTTTAACCATGGGCGTTTACCCAAATTCACATGATAAAGATATTTGGGTATTATTAAAACCCTCTAATAATAAATATTATCCGCAATCAGATCATACTAACACCTCCTATAAAAGGGATGGAGAATGGCAAGTTATTACCAGATTTGGTGGAGATAAAGGAGAGTCCTATGACATCATTGTTTATGAAACTGATTCAATAGCATCTCAATTTTTTAGTAAAACCATTCAAGACTGGAAAGACGCACTTTTATATCCTGGTCTTGAATTTGAAGAGCTTCCTGAAGGCGCCAAGGAAGTTGACAGACTGGCTGTGTATTTAAAAAATGGCTGTAGAGGCGTATTTTAAACACTTATGCGCAAACAATAATTTCCATAGTACAAAACATAGGAATTGGGTTCCGTTTTTTTGCATGAAACTCAATAAATGAGTAATTTTATCTAATATTAAAAAACATGCAAAATAAACTAGTAATCATCTATTCATCGGTAGATGGTCAGACCTTAAAAATTTGTAATGCTATTACAAAACAATTAAAAGAACACAACCAGCAAGTTGACCTTTTTTCAATTGACACTTTTGAAGGCGATTTAAAAGATTACGACAAAATTGTGATTGGTTCAAGTATTCGCTATGGGGTTCATCATAAAAAAATAATTGAATTCATTAAAGCCCATAAAACGGAACTAGAAGCTACAAAATCGGTCTTCTTTTCAGTAAACTTAGTGGCGCGTAAAGAAGAAAAAAGTGCACCAGATACCAATCCATATGTGATTAAGTTCTTTAAAACCATAGATTGGAAACCTACTTTGGTTGAATGCTTTGCCGGAAAAATTGATTATAAAAAATATACATTTTTTGATAGGCTCATGATTCAACTCATTATGTATATGACTAAAGGCCCAACTAATAAGGATGCCGAAATAGAATATACCAACTGGGATAAGGTAAAAGCCTTTGGCTTGAAGCTTATTGATTTATAAAAAAGCATCAAAACCAGATTTACTAAATGGAACAATTATCGCTTACTACACCTGCCCTATTATTTTCAGCCATCTCATTAATCATGCTTGCTTATACCAATAGATTTTTAGCTTACGCTGCAGTGGTTAGAAATTTACACGACAAATACCTTGAAAAAAAAGACAAAGCGCTTATAAAGCAAATTAAAAATCTGAAAAAACGTCTGTATCTTACGCGGTCCATGCAAATTTTTGGCATTAGCAGTTTATTACTTTGTGTAGTAACCATGTTTTTAGTTTATATACAGCAACACACCATTGCCGTTTGGGTTTTTGGGTTAGCCTTGATTTTATTAATTCTTTCATTAGCCTTTTTAATCAGAGAAATTCAAATATCAGTTGAAGCCTTAGAGCATCATATTAGTGATATTGAAAATAATTAGAAAATATTATAAACAATAACAAAAGAACCTATTATCCAGTAAATTTTTAGTATAATAAGCACATAAACTTCATATATAACTAGTTGGCAACAATTATGACAGAATGACGAAAAAGGAGCTACTTTCGAATTTGAAGTAACCAAAGAAAATTTTGAATTTATGGAAAGTTGGTTTGAGAGACCTAGTGAAAAAGAAATCGTTGACGGAATAATTATTACGGAATAAAAACGTATGGCAACACCTTATAAAATTAATTGTTATTTTAGTGCTTAAACAAAGACCGTTGCTATTTCGTTACGTCTGATTTTCCTACGGAAAATCCTCACACACAAAACCGCAACTAACCTTATAAAAACACTTTAAACAAACATCAAATTGAATAAAATACTATCACTAATTTTTATATTAACCTTATTTCAAAATACCATGACCCTTTTTAATTTTAATGACCAAAGTGACATTTCTAATTGGAACATTGTGGATGATGTGGTGATGGGTGGACGCTCTAATGGTACTTTTGGTTTAAGCAATTCTGGAAAAGGACTTTTTAAAGGTAAGGTGTCTTTAGAAAATAATGGTGGTTTCTCAATGGTGCAATATCGATTTAATGCTAAACAGGTTAATAATTTCACCAAGGTTAGCATCAGATTAAAAGGTGATGGGAAATCTTATCAATTCAGAATTAAAACTAATAATAGCAATGACTATTCCTATGTTGCCCCCTTTCAAACCTCTGGTGAATGGGAAACCATAGAAATACCTTTTAACAGCATGTATCCGGCTTTTCGTGGCAGAAAATTAAATATAGGAAACTACCGAGGCGAACAAATGGAACTAATTGCCTTTTTAATAGGCAATAAAAAAGCCGAGTCTTTTCAATTGGAAATAGAAAACATCGAGTTAAAATAGAAAAAGTCTATATTAATTTTATAAACAGATTGCTTTGTGACTTTATTTCTCGAAATAACGTTTTTTATTTTTAATCCTTATAACCCATTTTGCGCATCCAGTCGTCATTGAACATTTTAGCCACATAACGGCTGCCGTGGTCATGAAATAATACTACTACCACATCCTCTTTTGTGAAATGTTCTTTTAACTGGAGCACCCCTTTTATAGCTGCCCCTGCTGAATTACCTAAAAACATGCCTTCTTCCTTGGCTAAACGCTGCGTATAAATGGCAGCATCTTTATCGGTTACTTTTGTAAAACCATCAATAATACTGAAATCCACATTTTTAGGAAGGATATCTTCTCCTATACCTTCAGTGACATAAGGATAAATTTCTTTCTCATCAAAAACACCTGTTTCATGATATTTTTTAAAAACACTTCCATAGGTATCAATTCCCCAAATTTTAATATCAGGGTTTTGTTCTTTTAAATATTTACCAACCCCTGAAATAGTACCTCCCGTGCCTACACCCACTACAAAATGAGTGATTTTACCATCGGTCTGTTCCCAGATTTCTGGCCCCGTAGATTCATAATGCGCTAAGGCATTACTTGGGTTATCATATTGATTGACATACCATGAATTTGGTGTCTCCTCAGCTAAACGCTTAGAAACAGAATAATAAGACCGTGGATCTGTTGGTTCTACATCTGTTGGACACACCACCACTTCGGCTCCAACCGCACGCAGGATATCCATTTTCTCCTTGGATTGCTTATCACTTATTACAAATACGCATTTATATCCTTTGACTATAGCTGCTAAAGCCAGACCCATACCTGTATTTCCTGAAGTTCCTTCAATAATAGTTCCTCCCGGTTTTAAACGACCATCAGCCTCAGCATCTTCAATCATTTTAACAGCCATCCTATCTTTAGTTGAATTGCCAGGATTAAAGGTTTCATACTTTGCAAGTACCAAGCAAGGTAACTCTTTGGTGAGTCTGTTAATTTTAACTAAGGGTGTATTACCAATCGTTTCTAATATGTTTTCTGCGTACTTCATAAAATATTTTCAGTTGGCAAAATTAACAAAAACCCACTAGTAAAATGTTAATTGTTTACTATAATTGTGTTAGTGATGGAGCAACTGTTGGAGCTGTTTGAAAAAAGCGACTTGCAAGAGCACGACCATACTTGTAGTATGGGAACACCCAAATTATTCAAACCTAATGGCTTTTACCGGTGATATTTTTGTGATAACGTAAGACGGCACTAACAACATGATTAAACATAACACAAGGGTGCATATATTTAATGCCAATATATACCCGAAATTAATGTATATCGGGGCCTCACTCACATAGTACACACTGGGGTCCAGTGGAAATAGTTTAAAGTATTTCTGAGCAAATAACAAACTTAAGCCTATCAGGTTTCCCCAAAACAAACCTAAAACGATTAAGTAAGAGGCATTATATAAAAACAACTTACGGATACTCCAGTTATTGCTTCCCAGGGCTTTCAGAATCCCTATCATCTGCGTTCGCTCTAAAATTAACACCAGCAAAGCGGTAATCATGTTAATCCCTGCCACTAAAATCATAATGGCAATAATGGCATAAATGTTTTTATCAAATATTTTTATCCATTCAAAAATGGAAACATACTTTTCGCTAATGGTTTGTGTATTAAAAGTTGAAGGTGTGTTATGATATATTTCAATGCCTTTTTCTTGAAGCTGGTTGTAATCATCAACAAATACTTCAAAACTCCCCACCTGGTCACTATCCCAGTTATTAATGCGCTGTAAATGTCGAATATCGCCAATCACATAAGTCGCATCAAAATCCTGAAATCCCGAATTATATATACCCACAATAGTATAAGTAATAATATTTGGTAATTTCTCTGGGTCATCTTTGGCAAAAATCATTTGAAAAGTATCACCAAGTTTAAATTTTAAACGATTGGCAATGTATTCAGACATTAAAACCTCTTCATTTCTCTCTCCCGTATAGTCCGGCAATCTGCCCTCAAGTAAAAAATCTTTAAAATAATTCCAGCTGTAATCGGCGCCAACGCCTTTTAAAACAACCCCTTCAAAATCAGTCTCCGTTCTAATAACACCGAATTTTGTTGCTACCGCCTGAATATGCTTTATGCCTTCAACAGTTTTGAACTCCGGATAAAAATCTTGCTTAGTTGAAATAGGAAAAATACTTTCCTGTGAATTATTACTGTCAAAATTTGAAATGATCACATGACCATTAAATGCTACTACTTTATCACGGATTTTTTGTTGCAGTCCAATACCCGTTGCAATAGCGATCATCATGACCACTATACCAATGGCAATAGCAGAAATTCCAATTTTTATTATTGGTGCCGAAATACTACTTTTATACGCTTTACTACCAATAATGCGTTTTGCTATAAAATACTCGTAATTCAAATTTTGTAATGATATTTAATGTTTTCAAAAATACAGTTTTATTATTTCTTTTAGTATTGATTTCGTGCGGAAACTTTTCAAAAGGTGAATCAAAACAAGAAATGATCACCATTCAAAACCCAGAAGTAATTGTGGGTGCTAATCAGACGGACCACTATTTAAAGCTATTAGAAGGAAAACGAGTTGGTATTGTGGCTAACCAGAGTAGTGTAATTTTTAAAGACTCTGAACAAAATACATACTCTCATTTAGTGGATTCTTTACTAAAACTAAAAATTAATATCGTAAAAGTATTTTCTCCAGAACATGGTTTTAGAGGAAAAGCAGATGCTGGTGAATTAGTTGATGATAGTAAAGACAATAAAACGGGCTTATCCATCATTTCGCTTCATGGTAAAAATAGAAAACCAACGACGGAACAACTTAAGGATGTAGATGTAGTAGTTTTTGATCTTCAAGATGTAGGTGTACGCTTTTACACCTATTTATCTACCATGCACTATGTAATGGAAGCTTGCGCAGAAGCCAATATACCTATGATTGTTCTTGACAGACCAAATCCCAACGGGTACTACATTGATGGTCCTGTTTTAGATCTTACCTATAAAAGTTTTGTTGGTATGCATCCCGTTCCACTAGTCTATGGCATGACTATTGGGGAATATGCTCTAATGATAAACGGGGAACATTGGTTAGAAAATAAGTTAGTTTGTAATCTCACGGTTATTCGTTTAAAAAACTATACCCATAAAACCTATTATAGTCTGCCTATCAAACCATCACCCAATTTACCAAATGATAAAGCCATCAACTTATATCCCAGCTTAGATATTTTTAGAGGAACCATTATTAATGTGGGACGCGGCACTAATTTGCAGATGCAGTGTTATGGCGCTCCCTTTTTTCCGAAAAGTGATTTTAGTTATATTCCTAAACCTAATGAAGGTGATAAACATCCCAGGTTTGAGAATAAAATTTGTTATGGAGTAGATTTAAGAAAGGAACCAAAACTTCATAAATTCACTTTAAAATATATTATTGACGCCTATAATAAGACACCAAAAAGTGAAATATTCTTTGGCACTACATTTACTGTTCACGCTGGTAATGAAATTTTACAAAAACAAATAGAATCAGGATTAACTGAAGAAGAGATAAGAGCTACTTGGCAAGAAGATCTTGAAAATTTTAAGAAAATCAGAGTCAAATATTTAATTTACAAGTAAGTAACAAAAATAATAGCTTAAATGAAAAAGATTATGGCATTCATCATGCTGGCTTTAAGTTCTTTTGGTTTTAGTCAAACAACTGAGAAGCCTCCAGAAGTTAAACCAAAAACTGCAAAAAAAATAGCGAAAGAATTTTTAAAAACCAATCATATTCCTGGTATGGCCATTTCTGTTTCCAGACATGGAAAACTTATTTGGTCAAAAGGTTTTGGTTATGCCAGTTTAAAGCCAAAAAAACGAGTGAAACCAAACAAGACCATCTTTAGAATTGCCAGTATTTCTAAATCAATAACGGCCGTTGCATTGGTTAAATTAGCAGATGATAAAGTAATTGATTTAGACACTGGTATCTATAAATATCTGCATGATTACCCAAAGAAAAATTATGATTTTACGGTACGTCAATTAGGTGGAAATATTGCTGGTATTAGACATTATAAGAATGACAGTGAATATGCTTTAAACAAAAAAATGAGTATCACAGATGGTTTATCTCTTTTCAAAGATGATCCTTTGTTATTTGAACCTGGCACAGAATATAATTATAGTTCTCCTGGATACGTTTTATTAAGTGAAATTATTCAAAAGACATCCAAGCTGCCTTATGCCACTTTCGTAAGCGATTCCATTTTCAGACCCTTAGGAATGTCTCATTCCATGGTTGATGATTCAGAAAATAAAATTCCTAACAAATCCCAGTTTTATAGTTCTTCAGTAATGAATGGACCGGTTGTGGCCAAACCTGTTGCAAACGGATATAAAGCTGCCAGTGGTGGGTTTTTATCTACTTCAGAAGATATCATCAAATTTGGAAATGAAATAATTAACCCAAAAATAGTATCTAAACAAGCTGTTTCTGAAATTGTAACCAGTCAAAAATTGAATAATGGTTATAAAACGGGCTATGGCATTGGTTTTTCTGTTGAAAAATCAAAAAATGGCACACCTAAATATTATCATACCGGTGGTGGTATAGGAGCATCAAGTATTTTATTAATTTACCCTGAAGAAGAACTCGTAATAACGGTTCTCACGAATCTCACTGGAGTGAATATGAAAGAATTTGCAAATCAGTTAGAATGGTACTTTATGGATTAATAATGGTTGGTCTTTTATATTTTTGAAAAGGTTGTTTCAGTAAATTAGTGATTTGTCCATTTTCAACCTCATCAGGAAATACATCAACACCATATACCAGTTTTTCTCTATCTAAATGCCTGTAGGTTCCCAATAAACGATCCCATATTGAAAAAATATTTCCATAATTAGAATCCGTATAAGGCAACACATAATGATGATGCACTTTATGCATATCTGGTGAAACCAAAAAATAACTCAGTACTTTATCAATTTGCTTAGGTAGCTTTATATTGGCATGTGTAAATTGTGTCGCCACTAATGACATAGACTGATATAACATGACAATTCCCATTGGTACTCCTATCACAAATACCCCAAATAGTGTAAATGCAAAACGAATAACACTTTCTAAAGGATGATGTCTGTTAGCCGTGGTTGTATCAACATTGTGATCTGTATGATGCACTAAATGAATCATCCACAAAGATTTCACTTTGTGCTCCATAAAATGCGGTAAATAAGCCCCGAAAAAATCCATAAACAAAACCCCTAAAATGATATATAACCATAGTGGCAATTCCGGCAACCAATTAAGAATTCCAAAATTGTTCGCCATGACCCAATCCGCCGACATTAACAATAGAAAGGCCAAGACAAAATTGATGATGATGGTGGTTACAGTAAAAAATAAATTAGGAATGGCATGCCTCCACTTTTTATATTTGAATTTAAATAAAGGAACTGCACCTTCTAAAACCCAGAAAAATGTTAAACCACCCACTAAAATCAAGCTTCTATGTAAAGAAGGTATGGTCTCAAAATAATTTAAAAATTCTTGCATAGCATCTATCATTAATTTTTAAATATAACAAAAATAATAGTTCACTTTATCAACTTCTTCATCTCTTCAACGATATTAAAGGCCGCCGGGCAAATAGCCACATTTTTCAATGTAAGGTTTGATATTTGTTGAAACTTTTTTCTGTCGGTATGAGGAAACTCACTACAAGCCTTGGGTCTTACTTCATAAATTGAGCAATAATTATCAGCACTTAAAAAGGCACAGGGCACATTTTGTAACACATAATCATTCTCCTCATCCATGCGCAAATACTGACTTATAAATTGCTGTGGCTTCAACTTAAAATGTTTTGAAATCCGCTCAATATCTTTATCAGTAAATAATGGACCTGTAGTTTTACAGCAATTGGCACATTTCAAACAATCGGTACGTTCAAATTCCTGTTCATGTAACTCCTGCATGATATAATCCAAATTCTTTGGTGTTTTCTTTTTTAGCTTATCAAAGAATTTTTTGTTTTCGTTATGCTTATCTTTGGCCAGCTTAGGGAGATTATTTATAAAGTCTTGCATGGCGCAAAAATACTATTTTTAATGAAGGATTTATTTGGGCAAGCGCTTTTAGATTTTCAAAAAGGTGAATTTACTGAAGATATCATTACCTCTACAAATATTTCTGATGATGATATCCTTCCAATCTCCTATCTTTTCAGAGACTTCAAGGACATGCCAAAACTTGAGCAAAAAGCCATAAAATTAGTAAAAGGATCAATTCTTGATGTCGGTTGTGGCGCGGGAAGTCATAGTTTATATCTTCAAGAAAAAGGGTTTCAATTAAAAAGCATTGATATCTCAAAAGGCGCCATTGAAGTATGTAAACTGAGAGGTTTAAAAAATGTAGAAGTAAAAAATATTCTGAATGAAACAGAAACCTTTGATACTATTTTACTCCTCATGAATGGCACCGGTATTTTTCAAGAATTGTCTCAGGTTTCAAAATACCTAACCCATTTAAAATCATTACTCAATCCGCAAGGACAAATTTTAATAGACTCTTCAGATATTAAATACATGTATGAAGATGATGATGGTGGATTCTGGATTGATGCACATGCCAATTACTATGGAGAACTTGATTATTTTTTAAGTTATAAAGGCGAAAAAGAAACCCCTATGAAATGGCTATACTTAGATTTTGACACTTTGAAATTAGCTTGTGAAACCATTGGACTCAGCTGTGAACTTATTTTAGAAGGGGACCATTTTGATTATTTAGCTAAGTTGTCTTTACCATAAACAGATTGACCATCTATAACTGTATTTATTACTTTTATGTTTGGTATTTCATCTTCAGGAGCTTCCATAATATTTTTATCCAGAATTATGAAATCTGCAAATTTGCCTGCTTCTATACTTCCTTTTTCATGTTCTTCAAAGTTTGAATAAGCCGCCCAAATAGTCATGCCTTTTAAGGTTTCTTCTCTGGTCAACGCATTTTCCTTTTGAAACCCCTCTTTTGGATATCCTTTTAAATCCTGTCTAGAAACTGCGGCATAAAAGGTTAAAAACGGACTCACCTGTTCCACAGGGAAATCAGTTCCTAAAGCTACTTTTCCATATTTATTTAATAAATCTTTAAAGGCATAAGCGCCTTTGATACGGTCATGACCTAATCTATCTTCTGCCCAATACATATCACTGGTGGCATGTGTTGGTTGCACCGAAGGTATAATATCGCTAAATAACTCAAAATCGTCTGGAGAGATTACTTGAGCATGTTCTATTCTCCAACGTCTGCCCTCTTTACCTTCCAAAACATTTTTGTAAATATTCAACACGGCATGATTGGCTGAATCTCCAATAGCATGGGTATTCATTTGATATTCTGAATTAGCGATTCTCATGGCGCCTGATTTAATATCCTCAGCTGACATTACCGGAAGCCCAAATGAATGATTATTATCATGATATGGATTTCTTAATAACGCGCCACGTGAACCTAAAGCACCATCAGCATAAAATTTAAAGGAACGAACATTAAGTTTATTCGTTTTAATAATTCCTTTATCCAAAAAATAATTTAGGTTTTGTTCAGTTCCGGGAACCATCATATATAATCTAATCTTTAAATCTTCGGATTTTTGTAAGCTATCGATAACATTTATTGTTTCAATCCATGGGGATGTAAAAATATCGGGGCCGGCATCAGACAATGATGTGAGACCATTACTTAAACAAATATCCTGAGCTTTCAATAAAGCATCTATGAGTTCCATAGAGGTTGCCTTTGGCCAGTTTTTTTCAATTAATTGCTCTGCATTATCTATTAAAACACCGGTCAATTCACCGTTTTTAATAACAACTTCACCACCGTCAATTTTACTATCAATAGTTACTTTACCCAAATCTAAAGCTGCTTGATTGCATAAAACAGCATGTCCATCTATACGGGTTAAAGCAATAGGAGTGTCTGGAAATAAATTATCTAATAGTGTTTTTGACGGCATTTCCTTATTCTCCCAATCATTTTGATCCCAACCTCTGCCCTTAATTTGTGGCAAATTATATTTTTCTTGAAATTCAACAACTCGGTTAACAACCTCCTCAAAACTCAAAGTACCGACTAAATTAACCCGCTGTTGTAACTGCCCTAAACTTAAAAAATGGCAATGGGCATCTATAAATCCTGGAACAATAGTTTGTCCATCCACATCCGTAACATTCTTTGAAAAATACTTTCCTTGAATATCCTTAGCATTGCCAACTTCAACAAATTTTCCATCTTTAATAGCAAATGCTTCTGCTTTTTCAAAATTTGAATTTACAGTATAGACATTGGCGTTTACATAAATTGAATCCACTTCAATTTTTTTCTTACAGGAGACTATTGCAATGACAACAAAAATTAAAAGATACTTTTTCATTTTATATTTATTGAATTGATGTAAAAATACAAAAAGCGTTCAAAATTGAACGCTTCTTATTATTCTTTAAGATTTAGCAGATTAAAAATCAAACTTATAGGTCGCCCCGGCTAAAAACTGAATACTCTGCACTGGAAAATTTTGCCAGCGCTCATAACCTTTATTAGCTAAATTATTGCCCTTTGCATATATGGATAATTGCTCATTAACGTGATAGCCCAAATGCAAATTGGCATCAAAAAAACTCTCAAGTGTTACCGTAAATGGTGTTGAAGCAATTAAAGGATTATTCAGATAGAACTGATCTTTTCTTTCTCCTGTATAAAATAAATTAGCACCCGTAAACCAATGCTCATCTATTTGATAATCTAAGAACAGAGACCCTTTCATATCCGGCAAATTCCATGCTTCGTTTTGCGCACCTGTGGCATAGCTGAAATATTCAGCTTTAATTCCCAATTTAAAATTTCTATTAACATCTACATTTATTTCTCCGGCAAAACTAAAAGTATCTACATCATCATAAACAATTCCAAACGAGTTTCCGTAGGAATAGTTTTGAGAAGTAGCAGTAATTTCATTATTTATAAAAAGGGCCTTATTCCTATCTGCTACATATTTCCCACTTATATTATAACTCATGTTACTTGATACTTTACCTTGTAAACCAACGTAAGCATTATACAATTGATCTGTTGGTTTAATAATTAAGGTTGGTGAAACAAATGGATTTTCAGAAGCAAAATCATAATAGGAGTTTTGAATTAATCCTCCTTTTATGCCCCCATAAGCTATTAAAATATCATTGACCAACCTATAGGAAGCGGTCACATTAGGATAAATATAAAAATTACTCTCACTAGCTTCGTTATCATTTAAATAAAACAATGACAGCCCTAAAGAGATACTTAAATCATCCTGTTTAAATTCATACTTTGACGTTACTCCAATTTGAAAATTAGCATATTTTAATTCATCAGCCGTCATATAATTTCTATCAAAAGAACCCCCTAAATAATCAAAAACAACATCGGTTGAAATTTCTTCTTGGTTAACAGGAATATCAAAAGTCGATTTTACAACAAATCTGTTTTCTCCCGAACCTTGATTATCACCAAAACGTCTGAATAAGAAACTTCCTGAATTAATATACGTGTTTTCAAAAGTGACATCACTCCCAAAATGAGCTCCAAAAAACGAATGGCCGCCTTTAATATTATTAGTACTTGCTTCGTCAACCATAGCCTGTGGCAATCCATACCAGTTAAATTGTTGTTGTTGAAAACCCCCTTCAGCAGTCCATGTTAAATCTCTTAACCTATTGGCATAATTTACATTGACCTTTGAATCTGAAAAATTATCATCTAAAAGTAAATCTGGAATACCCCCTTGTGAAGAATGATGCCTAAAATAACCACCAACACTTTGCGACCGGCTGATAGCGTGATTCAAATAAACTTCACCTAAAATGGAGGTATAAGTTCCAACGCCCACAGAAGCATAATTATCGAATAATTTTGAAGGTTTATCTTTCTCAACAATAGCAGCTTTTCCTTTTGCCGGCGTAAATGTTGATGCGACCGGAAAAGAGAAGATATTATATTTTATTTCCTTTTTAGTACTTGTTTCTTCGTCATCAATTGAGGGAACTTCCTTAACCTTAAAGGCATCTGAAATTGTTGGTGTATAGGGTTTTACAACATTAATAACACCAGTACCAATAGTGTCCTTTTCTTGAGAAAACACAAGTGTAGAACTGAATGCTAAAACGGTTAATATTATTTTATTCAAGTGCTTGCGCATAGGTTTTGTTGTTTGATTTGATTTATGATTGATGAAAAAATTAATCTTTAGTTTTAATAGAGGCATTTGTTTTTGATTCTTCAGCCTTTATACTATTTAATTCTGATTGGGCTTCAGACACTACTTCTTCAAATTCTTTAAAGTTTTCAATGACACTCTGTAAGATATAAGTTGCTTGATAGGCATCCTTAAGAGCATAAAAATTCTTAGCCATAAGAACTAACCCTTTAGCGCTGTAAAATTTATACCCTGAAAAATCTTTAGCTAATTTTTGAACTGTCGTATTAGAGGCTTCATATTTTCCTTCTTTGTTTTTAAAATAGGCATTATAATATAACGCTTCAGCAGCCATTTCACCTGTAGCCACTTTTTCAACTTTTTCATAATTTCTTTTGGCTTTAATTTCATCACCTGTTTTCATAGCGGAACGGGCCATTATAATATGGGCATCTGCCTCAATTTTGTTATCAATTTTTACATTTGATAACACTTTTTCAGCATAAGTCACGGCTTCTTTATATTTCTCTAATTGATAATTAGCCTTCATTAAATTAGACTGTGCAAATACTACATTTTGAGGAAAATTGGCTTCTTTCTCTAATCTTAACAATAATGGCATGGATTCTTTATAGTTTTTACCTTCCAAATAAAATTGTGATAAACGCAGTAACGCCTCTTCTGTAAACTCGTTTTGAGAAGCTTCAACCACATATTTATAATGAGAAGCTGCATTTGAACCCAAATCATTTTTATAATACAATTGCGCTAAATAAAAATGAGCCTGTAAAGCATGCAATCCATTTGAGAATTGATTAATATAATTGTTAAATTGAGTAATGGCCTTTTCAGTATTACTATCTAAATATTGTTTCTCTGCTGCTTCATAAGTAGCATTATCTAAATCTGAATCGGATACTTCTACATAACCAAGTGTTTTCACCCAGGTGGCGTAATCATTAACACGACCTAAATCAATATAAATTAAACGCGCAGTAGAAACTGCTTGAGCCGCTTCTGGTGTATTGGGGAAATCAACAGCTACTTTTTTAAATTTAATTAAAGCTTGTTCATTTTGACTTGAATTATAATACACCAACCCTTGGCGTAATAAGGACTTTGACACGAATGAACTCATTCTATATTCGTCATTTAAACGATTATACATATGTAAGGCCTTATCTGTTTGATTCGCTTTTACATAAGAATTACCTAATTCATACATGGCGTCATCCCTGAGTTTAGAACTTTTATATTCAGAGATAAACTGCTCCAATTCAGAAATCTTTTTTGCATCCTGTCCAATATAACCTGCACTTATTGCCTTTTGAAAAAAAGCATAATCAGAATCTATCTCATTGAGCTTATTTGCATTGTTGTACGCCGAAATGGCTTTACTATAATCACTTGATACAAAATACGAATCTCCTAAACGCAAATAAGCATCATTCAATCTAACTTTATCATCCTTTTTACCAGCTATAAATTGATTAAAATAGCGAATGGCTGGTTCATAGTTTTTTAGTTTAAAATAGGTGTATCCTAAATTATAATCTAAATTCTTAAATTCTGGTGTTGACCTAGAAACGGCTTGCTGTTCAAATTGCTTGAAACCAATTAATGCCTCTTCATAATTAGTCAGATTATATTCTGTTTCTGCTTTCCAAAAAGTAGCTCTAGAGGTATATTTATCATTTCTCGGTTCTTTCAAGGATTGACTAAAAAGCACTCGTGCATCTACATATTTGCCCTCGTTGTAAATTTCAATTCCTCTATAAAAAGCAACTTTCTGATAAGCAACCTTATTTTCAAAACTTCTTTTTCCTTCTAATAATTTTAAAGCTTCAACATAATTTTTTGAGGTTATATAACTATCTATTAAAAGAGTTTCCAATTCTTCCTTGTGGGTTGAATTTGGATACTTAGCGACATAATCTGACAAAACCTGAGAGGCTGATTGATAGGGATTTCCAATTTCATAACTAATCTTAGCATAATTTAACCAAGCATCTTCCTGAATTTTTAAATCAAAACTCATTTGTGATGCGTTTCTAAAAGCATTTAGTGCTTCTTGTTTTTTATTAAGATTAATATAACTTTCGCCTAAATGATAATAGGCATTTTGTGCAGTGGCATCTTTTCCTCCAACTATTTTATTGAATTCTGAAATAGCCTTTTCATAATCCTTTTGTTTATAATAGGCATATCCTAATTGGTAAAAATCAGTGTTATTCCATTTCCCATTTTTACCTTTGTATTGATTTAAATAAGGAATAGCTTCAGCATATTTTTCTAAATTAAAATAACTTTCGCCTATAATTTTTGAGAGTTCAGAAACTTCATTACTATCACTTACCTCAAGTCTTTCTTTTGCTAATTCAATAGCCTTTTCAAATTTTCCTAATTTAAAATTAAGATCGGCCTGATAATAAGACAGCTTTTCCTTGTACTTTTCTTGATCGCTTACCTGCTCAAAATAGGCATTAGCCTGAGTATAATCATCGCCTTCATAAGCCATGAAACCAATATAATATTTCGCTTGAGAACCATATTCTTTGGAGTTTTCAACACGACTCAAATACTTTTTAGCGTCTTTATTTTGCTTGGATGCAAATGCTGAATACCCATTATTAAAATTAAATTTATCAATTTCCCTACCAGACAAAGCTTCTTCATTCACCTTTGCATACCATTTACGGGCATAAGCATATTTTGAATTTTCATAATAATAATCGCCTACATCAACATAAGCCGTATTGCATTTAGTACTTGTTGGATATTTTTTTACAAAGTCTTCAATTAATTTATCAGCATTTTGTTGGTTTAATCTGACTGCGCAATTGGCAATGTAATAAGCACAATCTGACTGTAAAGCATCTTCCTTCGATGTTTTTTCAATAGATTCAAACAATGATTGAGAAGCTAAATATTGCTGATTGTTATAAAGCGTTAATGCTTTTTGATAATCTGCCAAATCATTAGTAAAAATTTCTGATTGTTGTGCGCTTAATTGAAAGCTAATGATTGTTGCAACACCAAAGAAAACAATGTTTTTAAAAGTCATTAAAATTGTGGTTTTAATTTAAAAATCAAAGATAAATTAATCTAAATCTTATAACGTAAGAATCGCATTATAATTATAAACCGAGTTATTAAAACTTAAATAAAGATAATTATGCTTAAATTATAGCTAAAGTTTTACTGATCAGTTTTTAGGTTTTGACTTTTTAGTGATACATTTACAGATGTAAATTTATCTTATGCCCATGTCCAATCCTATATTACAATTAAAAGATGCTTCTATTTCACAAGGCGATAATTTGGTGCTTTCGAATGTTAACGTAGAAATCAATAAAGGCGAATTTGTTTATTTGATAGGAAAAACCGGATCCGGGAAAAGTAGTTTTATGAAAATCCTTTATGGGGATTTAATACTTACCGAAGGAGAAGGACATATTGTGGGTCATAATTTAAAAAACCTAAAAGATAAAGATATTCCGTTTTTGAGAAGAAAATTAGGGATTGTATTTCAAGATTTTAAATTACTGACGGACAGAACTATTAACGATAATTTATTGTTTGTTTTAAAGGCTACTGGTTGGAAAGATAAAAGTGAAATGAATAAGCGAGTTGAAGAAGTTTTAAACAAGGTAGGTATGAAAACTAAAGGCTTTAAATACCCTCATGAACTTTCTGGTGGCGAGCAGCAGCGCATTGCCATTGCTAGAGCTTTATTGAATAATCCGGAACTCATCCTAGCCGATGAACCAACTGGAAATCTTGATCCGCAAACTAGTATTGAGGTGATGGAGGTTTTGCAAGACATCAATAAACATGGTAATACTATTTTAATGGCTACGCATGACTATGCCTTGCTTTTAAAATATCCAAGTAAAACGCTGAAATGTGATGAAAATCAAGTTTTTGAAGTAGTTCAGAGAAGAGTTTAAATATGCTTTCTGTCTTAATCCCTACATATAATTATGACATTACTTATTTAGTTCATGAGCTTCATAAGCAAGCAACAAAAGCAGAAATTGATTTTGAAATTATATGTTTGGATGATGGATCAAAAGCAGAAATTAATTCTAAAAACGACTCAATAAACCAATTAAATTATTGCAAATTTAAAGTGTTGCCTTTAAATATTGGCAGAAGTGCCATTAGAAACTTACTTGCCAAAGAAGCTCAATATGAAAATCTTTTATTTATTGATGCGGGTACATTTCCAAAAAAAGACACTTTTGTAAAGGATTACATCCCTTTTATGGCAAAAGAAGCTTCAAGTGGTGGCATGACTTATATAGAAAAAGAGCCAGAATCAAAGTATAAACTGCGCTGGATTTACACAAAAAAAAGAGAACAAAACACATTATGTTCTTCAAATTTTATGATTAAAAAAAAAGTAGTACTAAATATAACGTTTGATGAATCTTTAATACAATATGGATATGAAGATGTACTCTTTTTTGAAACATTAAGAAAAAATAATATTGAAGTATTTTCTTTTAATAATCCAGTAATTCATGACTGCACAGATGATTGTTTAACCTTTTTAAAGAAAACTGAGTTTGCCATTCAAAATCTTAAATTACTTGCAGAAAGTAAAAAATTAGATAAAACGCAATCAAATATTTTAAAATATTATAGCATTATAGATAAAATAAAATTTGTTAAGATTACTGCATTTTGCTTTAAATTGATAAACCCAATTTTAAAAAGGAATCTTTGTTCTAAATTTTTATTATTGAGTGTATATGATTTCTACCGGCTGGGCTACTATTGTTTAATTAAAACAAAGGATAAATGACTTTTTTTTCTGTAATAATTCCTTTATATAATAAGGAAGACTATATTGAAGAAACTATTAAAAGTGTTCTAAATCAATCATTTAATGATTTTGAAATTATAATAGTTGATGATGGAAGTACCGATGACAGCTTAAAACTTGCATCTCAATTTACAGATTCAAAAATTACTCTTATAAAACAAAAAAATCTAGGAGCTTCAGTAGCTAGAAATAAAGCAATAGAAACTGCAAAAGGCAAATACATCGCCCCTTTAGATGCAGATGACATTTGGCACAAAAATCATCTTTTAGAATTAAAGAGCTTAATTAATTCTTTTCCAAATGCAGGCTTGTTTTGCAATAATTATGAAATTAAACTTAATGATAATTTTGTTATAAAAGCAAATTTTAATTTTAGTTATGGCTCAGATCATTTAGAAATACCAGATTTTTTTGATGCTAATATTATTAATTATATTCCGTCATCGTCATCTACGGCTTTTTTAAAATCTTCATTTGTTAAACTCGGAGCTTATGATACTAGTTTAAGAACTGGGCAAGACCTTGATTTATGGATTAGATTTGCGCTTCAATACAAAGTAGTGTTTAATCCAACTATAACAATGGTCTATAATAATTATGATGATTCAAGCCTTTCTAAAAGTGATTATAATTTAGATAGATATAATTATATTTCTAACTTCAATACAGAAGAACAACAAAACCCTTCTTTAAAAAAATATTTAGATGTTAATAGGTATGCTGTAGCTTTAAGATGTAAAATAAATAATGAAAAAAAGCTATATAGAAAGTTAAAAAACGAAATTGATTATAAAAATTTAAACATAAAACAAAAATTCCTTATTAACATACCTGCTTTTGGACTAAAACTTATAAAAAGGTTTCAATGTTTCCTGATAAACAGAAAAATCTATGTCACTGCTTTTAAATAATTCAAAAATCAATTTAGTAGATTTTTCCAGTCTTTAGAAATCTTTTTTATTGAAAATTGATTGACGCTACCAGTCGCATTTATTTTACATTGAGTGTATAGTGATTCGTTTTCTACAAAAAGATTAAAGGCTTCTGATAAAACATTTGGATTATAATTTTCTACTAAAAGACCATTAAATTTATGTTGAATAACTTCTTGAGGGCCAGATTTACAGTTAACAGAAATCACCGGAGTTCCACAAGCCAAAGATTCTATTAAAACCATTGGAAAACCTTCATATCTGCTCGTTAGAGTACAAAATTTTGCGTTTTTAACATATGGAAATGGATTTTTGAGAAAAGATATGAATTTTACACTATCCTCAATTTGCAAATCTTTAACCGTTTTTTTTACTTTAAAAGTATCCTTCCCATCTCCTATCATGTATAATTTAATTCCTCTACCTATCAAAATAGACTTTTTATATGCCTGAAAGAGCAGTTCAAAATTTTTAACAGCATCATCAATTCTCCCATAAAACAATATATAGTTATCTTTTATTTTAATCTTTTTATTCGATTTATTTGTGATGTCTTCTATATCAACTGGATTGTAAATTTGAGTACAATTATTAAACCCATATTTTGAAATAATCGCCGATTGAATTTCTTTACTGACAGCTATTAATTTAAAATTTTTCCTATAAAGTAACTTTGCCAAAAAAATGGATTCTGGTAAATAATTTAATAAATAATAGCTATGCACTATGGAGATTATCCTTTTCGCCTTAAACACATAATTATAAAGTACAAATTCTTTAAAAAACTGGCTCCTTGGTCTATTATCAATAATTACATCAAAGGCATGATCTTGAAAATATCGTTTTAAAATTTTTAATTTTTTGTAATTAGAACGATCCCCTTTTAATTTTTCTTCCAAATTAAATAAGGTCCCTTTAAATTCATATTCAATTAGATTTTTAGTACTCAGAATATGAACATCATAATTTAAGGCAGATAGAATTATTGAAAGTGAAGCACTGAATCGTTCCGCGCCTCCGGCACCTAATGATGTAGTAACAATGCAAATTCTTTCCATAATTTGTTTTTATATAAAAAAATTAGAAAAATAGAATTATGAAAAAATTATTTAAAAAAAGTGTCATAATCAATTGTGTCCCTTATTATTCGTTTCCGCTCTTTAAAATGTTCACTAAAAATACTTCGTGTTGAATCCACTTCCGTACTTCTTACCTGACATAAATCTGCAATGCTATGAAATATATCATCAATCATATACTTTACTTCTTTATTAATTGAGATGTCTTTATGGTGCTTAAAATCTTCTGAAAGCCACACAAACATGGGGATTTCATAAATATTTCTGGTTATTATCTGATCTGCTGAATGTCCAAAAAAATCTATGTCATCATAAACTTCTTCGCCATGATCTGAAAAATAAAAAACAAAGCTACTTACTGAAAGTTTTTTAGTTAATTCAATAACTTCTCTAATAACATAATCTGAATACCTTATGGCGTTATCATAAGAATTAATTTTTTTAAAGACTTCCTTGTTATTAAATTTAGTTCTTGGGGTATTTTTAAAATGATTGTACTCTTTTGGATATCTTTTACTATAATCAATATGAGCACCAATCATCTGCAAAAAAATAACCTTCTTATCTCCTTCTTCTAAAAACACTTTCTTTAACTGATCTATGAGGTCTTGATCAAAATTAGTTGTTTCATTGGTGTGCTTTGAATTTAAAAAAAATGACTTGTCTGCACCTAAACCAATTTTAGTTACCTGTGTATCAAATACGCCAATGGGCCGCTGGTTTGAAATCCAGTAAGTTTTAAAATTTGCTTGATTTAACAACTGAATAATAGAACCCTTGTATTTAATCTCTGTATTTTCAAAATTACCTAAAGTCAACCCTTTTGTTAGAGAAGCAATTGTATATGTATGAGGACTAATCACATTATTATAGATAATCATTTCTTTCTTAATTTCTTCAAGCAGTGGGGTGGTATTTCTATAATAATTATAAATTCCCATATGAGACCTAGACGTAGATTCCCCAATAATAATTATATATACTTCCTGCTTACTTATATTAGATTCTCGAGACACATTTTTAAAAGCTCCATTTTTATTGATTCTATAATCACTAAACTTTTTGGAATCCAAATAATATTCAATACTTGATTTAATTACTAAGTAGGGAAGGTTAAAACTAATTAAAGTAGATACTTTTAAAAAAATGAATATGGCCACCAGCGCAGCTAATATTCTAAATTTGTGCTTTTTTGAGGTCAACAAAGCTTTATGGCATTCCCTTCTTATAAATATTATTGAAATTATTGCTACTATTAAAAATAAAACAGTCAAAACAATAATTTGTGCATCTAAATATGAACTAGTAAACTCTTTGATTTCATTAGTGTTAGATTCCATGGCAATAAAAATAGCCGATGAACTAAAAAATGATTTAAAGAGATAATAATAAACTGTTTCTAAATAAAGAAAAATAGAAAAAACCAAATAAGCAAAAATTAAATAATATTTAAATAGATTCTTCCTACTTATAAAATACAGAGGACAAATAATCGCTAAAGCAAATAAAATGTTTTCTATTACAACATATAGAATCCTCAGGCTAATTCCTTCAAAAACTAATTCAAAGAAGAATACTAATAAAATAAGTAAACCAAACTTCAAAAATATTTTTAAAAATACTCTCATATTGTACAAAACTACATTCAATTTTATCTAATTATTTGAATTCTCGGTTTTCTCCATAAAAACTATTTCTCATAATGTAAATGACCACTAATAAATATAAAATATATCTTACAAAATGTGCAATAACAACCCCTTCTGTCCCATAAATATTAATAAAATAAACGGAAAAAACATAAAACAAAAACACTGATAATAGCTCTGTAAAAACAAAATATCCAATTTGTCTTTTTGCCAAAAATTGATAAGAAAGAACTATGGCAACAAATTTTATAAAATCACCTACAAGTTGCCATCTAAACAAATTGGACATAGCTAAGAAGTCTTCAGTATAAAGGGACTTAATTAAAAATATTCTAAATAAATATACCAGTAGCATACCTATAATAATTAGGGGAAGTAACATTTTATATATCATCATGACTTCTTTCCTAAATTCAAAAGTATTTTTGATATTTGAATATTTAGGCAAAATATACAACGGAAAAATGGCCGCTAAAAACTGCATATAAATTTTAGACACAGAGGTCATGGCTGTCCAGTAACCTGCATCAGATTTACTCACGGTTTTTTCAATCAAATTTCTAATAAAAACATCAGTGGTATTAATAAAAAAAACGACAATTATAGTCATAAAACTGTATGATAATAATTTATTTTTAAAACTAAAACTTGAGAATATTTTAGATAAATTAATATATACCATACTCTCCTTTAAAAAGAAAATAAGATAGCTTAAGAATTGTATTATTGGAATTAAACAAATGGCTAACAAAGCTCCGCTGATTCCATTAATCATGGTTAAACACACTATCACTATCGTGCTTACTATTATTGCAAATAAATTTAATCTTGAGTATAATTTATAATTCGACAGGCTGTTTATTAAGGAGCCCAAAATGGCATTTATTCCAATGAAAGGAATTAAAAATGAAAGAATTTTAAAAATGTACTCATATTTGTTGTCCGTTCCAAAGACTAAATCATTTAATAATCCTGAACCAAAAAACAAAATTATAAAAGAGAAGAAACTAGCTATTGCGGCAAAAATAAAAGTTGTTGAAAACAGACGATTGAGTTGTTTCTTGTCATCCTTGTTTTCAGAAATATATTTCACCAACCCATTGGAAGTTCCCAAAATTGAAAATTGATCAAGAAAACTTATAATATTTTTTAAATCACCAACTTGAGCGATTCCATCAGCTCCAATATATATTGCAAATATTTTTTGTGTAAATAAAGAAAAACCCATTCTTACCGCAACTAAAAAGGCATTAGCTGATGCAATCTTAAATAACAAATTATTCTTTATATAACCAGGTATATTCAATAATGATGGTGGATAATATTTTTATTATAAATCTATCTTTCAGTTTCAACCCCAAAAAGCGAACTACCGAATATTAATAAAACAACGCCATAATATAGCAAATAACTAACAAAATGGGCCATAACAGCACCTTTAACACCATATAAATCGATAAAGTAGATACTTGTTAAATACATTATAATAACTAAAAACGCTTCTGTGACTATATAATGCCAAAACATTTTTTTTGCTAAAAACTGATAGGCAATAACAAGAGATAAAACCTTTACAAAATCGCCTAATAATTGCCATAAAAATAGATCTTCCACAGGTTGAAATTCATTTGAAAATACACCTTGTACTATGTAAGGTTTTAAAAAGTAAATAAGAATCAAACCTAACCCAAAAAGTGGCATAACCGTTTTGTAAAAACTAAAAACTTCCCTTCTAAACTCTTTAATACCATCAATTTCACTAAATCTGGGCAAAATATAAAGCGCCATTAGCGAACTAACCAGCATTAAATAATATTTTGAAATTCTAGTCATAGCTTCCCAAAAGCCCGCATCCTTATAACCAATATTATCAATAATATAATTACGAATAGCCAATAAGACCAGCGGTAAAATGACAGCTGAAAACAATGCCATCACGGTATAAGAACTCATTTTTTTTAAAAAGCTAAAACTTATTTGTTTTACTGAAATTAAACCAACTAAACTACGCCTGTTTATAATGGCCACTAAGGTGATTAAACAAATCAGCGATTCTGAAATGGCCACAGAAATTAAGGCCCCTTGGATTTTATTTTGATATATTAATAATAACGTAATGGCTACAACCAAAATTTGACCTATTATATTTATCACAATAAGCATCTTGTAATTTGAAAACCCGTTCATTATTGAAAAGGAAAACATATTCAATGCATAAAAAGGCAGAACAATTGCGAAAATTTTTATGACGTATGGATAATTATTATACGTTGGAAAAATGATATCATTAATACTCTGAGCATTAAAATAACAAAAAAATGAGACTGAAATTGTAGCAATAAAACCAAGGTAAAACACCGTAGATAGCGCTTTACTTAACCTAACAGTGTTATCTTTAAACTCAGCAAAATATTTTACCGCGCCATTATAAAACCCTAAAATAGAAATAGTTTGAAATGAACTTACAAAATTCCTTAAATTACCAATTAAGGCTAAGCCCTCAGCTCCAATAAAAATAGCAATAGCTTTTGAAGTTAAAATTCCCGCAATTATTTTAGTCAATAAAGATACCGTTTGTAAAGACGTCACTCTAACTAAAACATTTTTGTTTATGTAAGCTATTAATTTCTTCAATTAATATAATTATTTATTAATTATGGAGAAAACAGATATTCACTACAAAAATTGTATGAAATCTAAAAAATTATATTTTTTTCAATTAGTCCAAATATACAAAATCATTTCAAGCAGCTTCCTTTAAAAAGGCCTATGATCTATATTTTGAAACAAATTAAAGAAACTAATTTTTCTTAAAAAATAAATAGTAAATATTAATCCCAAAAATTATGGTATTGGTAATAATAATGGGTTTTGATAAAGGTTCAAGTAAAAAACCATAAAGCACAAAAACTAAGCATCCCAGAGAGTTCACTATTCGCAGTTTCACTACTGATTTCATTAAAAAAGAAATCAGCACCGTTGTCATAGCCAAATAACCAACCCATTCAGTTATTGAAATTCCAAACACATCCATATTTTATAGTTGGGCTCTTAGAATTTAAACGCTTTTTTTACGTTTCCTTTCAACTTCAGTTAAGTATATTTTACGCAAACGCAAATGTTTAGGTGTCACCTCAACGTATTCATCTTTTTGAATATATTCCAAAGCTTCTTCTAATGAAAATTTAATAGCAGGAACAATTTTCGCCTTATCATCTGCACCAGAAGAACGCACGTTACTTAATTTTTTCGTTTTGGTAACATTCACAGTCATATCGTCACCACGTGAATTCTCACCAATAACCTGACCTTCATAAATATCTTCTCCTGGATCTACAAAAAACTTGCCTCTATCTTGTAATTTATCAATGGAGTAAGGAATCGCTTGACCTTTTTCCATAGACACCAAACTTCCATTTTGACGCTCAGGAATACCTCCTTTTAAGGGTTGGTATTCTTTATAACGATGCGCCATAATAGCCTCACCAGCAGTTGCAGTCAATAAATTATTACGCAACCCTATAATGCCTCTTGATGGAATCATGAATTTACAAATCATTCGATCACCTTTGGCCTCCATACTCAACATTTCCCCTTTTCTTAAAGAAACCATTTCAATTGCTTTACCCGATACTTCTTCCGGTAAATCAATAGTCATTTCTTCAATTGGCTCACATTTCACACCATTAATTTCTTTGATGATAACCTGTGGCTGACCAATCTGCATTTCATATCCTTCGCGTCTCATCGTTTCAATTAAAACAGATAAATGCAATACACCTCTGCCAAAAACTATAAACTTATCAGCACTCTCCGTTTCACTTAAGCGCAATGCCAAGTTTTTCTCAAGCTCTTTATATAATCGTTCTTTTATATGACGAGAAGTAACAAATTTTCCGTCTTTCCCAAAAAAGGGTGAATCATTAATTGTGAACAACATGCTCATGGTTGGTTCATCTATGGCAATCGTTTTTAAAGCCTCAGGATTTTCAAAATCAGCAACTGTATCACCAATTTCAAAACCTTCTAATCCTACTAAGGCACATATATCTCCAGCTTGAACCGATTCTACTTTTTTACGACCTAATCCTTCAAAAATATGAAGTTCTTTAATTTTAGATTTTGTGATTTTACCATCTCTTTTAACTAAAGAAATGTTCATACCTGTTCTCAATTCACCACGTTGTAAACGACCAATGGCAATTCTACCTGTAAAAGATGAATAATCTAATGAAGTGATGAGCATTTGCGTAGATCCTTCATCAATTTTTGGAGAAGGGATATGCGCAATGACCATATCTAATAAAGGCTCGATATTTGTTGTTGGTTTCTTCCAGTCATCACTCATCCAGTTATGCTTTGCAGACCCATAAACAGTAGGGAAATCTAACTGCCATTCTTCAGCACCCAATTCAAACATTAAATCAAAAACAGACTCATGCACCTCTTCCGGGGTACAGTTTTCTTTATCCACTTTATTTATAACCACACATGGCTTTAAACCTAAATCAATGGCTTTCTGCAATACAAATCGGGTTTGTGGCATAGGTCCTTCAAAGGCATCAACTAATAATAAAACACCATCAGCCATATTTAGTACACGTTCCACTTCACCACCAAAATCGGCGTGACCTGGGGTATCTATGATATTAATTTTTGTGTCCTTATATATCACCGAAACGTTTTTTGAAGTAATGGTAATACCTCTTTCACGTTCCAAATCATTGTTATCAAGAATTAAATCACCTGTATTTTCATTGTCACGAAATAAATGACAGTGATACATGATTTTATCAACCAAGGTGGTTTTACCGTGATCTACGTGCGCAATGATTGCAATGTTTTTTATATTAGCCATAATAGTGCCTTATTTTAAGCGTGCAAAGGTAATTATAAATAATGGATAAATTATACATTACTATTATTTTGGGTATTCCCTTTTTTTATCTATTAAAAAAAGGGCGTGCTATCCACTGTATCTTTCTTGTTTTTAACATATTAAAACCAGAAAGGATGCCGTTTCTATCGCTAATACAATCAAAAACCCAAATCCATTTTCGCATAATACATATTACCTAATAATTAAGTTTTAATAGTATCTTTGCTCAGAAATAATCAGAAACCCTCTTATTTATGACACTTAATGATGTCCCAAAATTAAAATACACCAATTCCAATAACTTTTTCTTGTTATGTGGCCCATGTGCTATTGAAGGAGAAGATATGGCTTTAAGGATCGCCGAAAAAGTAGTAAAAATAACAGATTCACTTCAAATTCCATACGTATTCAAGGGGAGTTTTAAAAAAGCTAACCGCAGTAGAATTGATAGTTTTACAGGAATTGGAGATGAAAAAGCCTTAAAAATACTTCAAAAAGTTTCTAAGACTTTTGATATTCCAACGGTCACTGACATTCATGAAATTTCTGATGCCGCTTTGGCTGCAGAATATGTTGATGTGTTGCAAATTCCCGCGTTTTTAGTTCGACAAACAGATTTAGTGGTAGCTGCTGCCAAAACCGGAAAAGTGGTGAACCTTAAAAAAGGGCAATTCATGAGTCCCGAAAGCATGAAACATGCCGTACAAAAAGTAAAAGACGCTGGTAATGATAAAGCATGGATCACTGATAGAGGTACCATGTTTGGCTATCAAGACATGATTGTTGATTTTAGAGGCATCCCAACCATGAGGGCCTATGCGCCTACCGTTCTGGATGTAACCCATTCCTTGCAGCAACCTAATCAGATGAGTGGTGTAACTGGAGGCAGACCAGACATGATTGAAACTATTGCCAGAGCTGGCGTGGTTAATCATGTAGACGGTTTATTTATTGAAACGCATTTTGATCCTGCCAATGCCAAAAGTGATGGAGCGAATATGTTACATCTTGATTATTTAGAAAAACTCTTAACTAATTTAGTGAGCATAAGAAAAACGATTAATTCACTCTAATTTTTTTTATAACAATAACTACCAGTCAGAAACCTGTTTTGGTTGTACTTTTTTCATCATTTTCAATAAATTGGCTATTTCATTTCTGATTGCTAAAGCATTTCTTTTATTTAAGATGGATGCTCTCTGTACGAGGTCTTTTCATAATTTAAGTGAAACGCTAGTTAATTTTTATTTCTGGGTAATGCCTCCTCAGGGAATGGGAATAATATCGTAGAGTTCTTTTCTGCAGCAATATGAGATAAGGTTTGATACAATCTTAATTTTATTGCTGATGGTGATTGATCTATAAGTTTACCAGCTGCTAATAAATTTCCGGCAGCTTGTTCTTCAGCTAGTGCTAATATTATTCGGGCACGTCTAGACCGTTCTGCTTCCGCCTGATTGGCCATCATTCTTTTCATGTTTTCCGGCAACTGAATATCTTTAATCTTTACATCAATAATCTCAATGCCCCAACCCTTAGTTTCAACTTCAACGATCTTCTTAATATTTTTACCCATCTCTTCCCGCTTTGACAAAATGGTATCTAACTCAACCTTTCCACAAACATCGCGCAAAGCAGCCTGAGATAACTGCGTAATAGCAAAATTGTACTCTTCAACTTCAAGTACGGCCATTTCGGGATCAGTCACTTTAAAAAACACCACACCATCAATGCTACATGGCACATTGTCCTCAGTCATGACTTCTTGAGATACTATATTTATTGTGATCACCCTAATATCTACTATTTGAATGGTATCCACCAATGGAATAATCCATCTAAAGCCCGGTTGTAATGTTTCAACGTATTTACCAAACCTAAATTTTAACGCCCGTTTATATTCAAAAATAATGCGAATTCCAGATAATAGAAAAACGGAAAAAATAACAAAAAGTATTAAAGGTGGAAACATGACATATATTTTTTAATTTACTAAATAAAAGGTTTTATAATATCACTCTTTTTTATGAAGTAAACAATGACATTTGTCATATTGATCTATAGTAAGTTACTATTTAAAACCAACGTTAAAAGTTATTTAAATCTGCCTTTTTAAATTTTGAGAATCATTTTTAAAAAACAGAACGCGCTATTATGCTTTTCTGTTCTTTTCCTGAAGGTTTCTAACAATTGTTGTAGCCATATCTCTGGAAACAAAGCGATGTAAACTTGCTAAAAATTTATTAAGGAATCCAGGAATAGCTACTGTTTTTCCTTTTTGCATGGCCTCATAACCATAAAGTGCCACCTCTGAAGGACATGCCATATTAAAGCCAATTTTATTATCGGCTGCTGATTCTGAAACAACTTCTTGAAAGGCTGTTTTAGTAGGTCCAGGACACAACACCGTAACCGTTACACCAGTTCCTTTCAGTTCATTCGCAATGGCTTCAGAAAATGATAATAAATAAGATTTAGAAGCATAATAAATGGCCATGAGCGGACCGGGCTGAAAAGCAGCTAAAGATGAAATATTTAGAATTTTACCCGAACCCCTTTTTATCATGCCTTCAAGTAATAATTTAGTTAAATGTGTACTGGTTATAACATGCACATGAATCATATCTAACTCTCGGTGCCATTCTGTGTTATTAAATGGTCCAAATAATCCAAAACCGGCATTATTAATTAAAACATCAATACTCACGTTTTTTATAGCTTCAAATATTTCAACAGCAACATTGGGCATACTTAAATCTTTGACAAGAACATCTACCTTACAGTTGTTTGCTTTATTAATTTCCTGTTTTACTAAATGCAGTTTATCAAAATCAATATCAACTAAAATTAAATTATAAGAATCTTGAGCTAACAATAATGATAACTCATAGCCCAATCCTGAAGCTGCTCCAGTTATCAATGCCGTTTTAACCATACTTTGAAATAAATTTGAGAATAAGTATAAGGTATAAAGTTAAGCTTTTCAATTAACTTCCTTAAGCATTCGTGCATAAGCTAAAGAATAATTAAAGAAAACACTTGCTAACATATCTAATAGCAACCAATCATTTATTTATCATATTTCAATTTAACTAAATAACTATATTTGTAACAACACTATAAAAAAGAAGTCCATAACACATGGAATCATTATCATTACAAAATTTTATAAGTTTAATTATTGTGTTTGTTTCATGGCTTTTGGTCATTTTTCTATTAACAGCTAAAACAAAAAATAAGACAAGCAATATAATTCTAGCATTATTTTTAATAGTAAATGCCCAAGATTCAAGTGGTTTGTTTGCCCATTTCTTAATATATCCTAAATTTCCGGGTTGGGGTATGATGATTAATTCTACCGTTGATTTTAAGCTACCACTGCTTTATTTATATATTCAATCCGTGGTATATGCAGATTTTAAGTTTAAAAAGATTCATTTATTCCATCTTACTGCCTGGATTCTTAATACAATAGTGTTAACTCCTCGCTTTTATGCTGTTGATTTTGATGCAAAATGGGCTTTTTTAAATGCAATCGACTTCCGTGAAACGATTGAAATTAGACTTTCATACATAATTGTACATATCCAAATTTTTGTTTATTTTATTATGAGTTTTATACTGATTAAAAAATATAAAACACTTTTACTTGAAAACTACTCAAACGCCAGCTTATTTAATTATAAATGGCTATATCAACTAGTTTTTCTATTTGCAGTTATAGCTTTTATCGCTACATTTAAAAATATGTTTCTTTTTTTACATCTAGAAAACATCCTCTTCTATACAAAAATAACAGTATCCTTTATTGCCTTAGGTTTTATGTGTTGGTTTGTGCTTAAAGTAATGCACTCACCAGAGATATTTAGAGGTGTCAACTCAAATTTGCAATTGGTAAAAAGTATTGTTCAAGAAGGTCAACAAATAAGAGAAGAAGACAGCATTGAGTCTCCAATAATAGTTGCTCTTAAAAAACATATGGTAGAAGAGAAACCTTATTTAAATGCCACATTAACTATTGAAGATCTATCTAAACAAATTAATTTTGAAACCAAAGATCTGTCTATTTTAATTAACCATCAATTAAACCAACATTTTTTTGATTTTATAAATGGCTATCGTATTAGAAAAGCTATGGATATTTTAAAGGATCCAGAGAAAAATGAGTTAACAATTCTTGAAATTTTATATAAGGTTGGTTTTAATTCTAAATCTTCATTTAATACGGCTTTTAAAAAATATACTAAACTCACGCCTACTCAATTTAGAAAAAGGGCTTTTAATAATTTATAGATAGTGAACCTAAATATTGATAACATATATCACCTTATTACCATTTGTTTGGCTTTGTTGTTTTCAATGTATCTGTTTTTTAACAAAACTAAAGAGCGTTTAGGCAATATTTTTTTAGGCTACTTTATTTTAGATTTTGCCCTTGAAAGTTTTGATGTACTATTGAGCAAAACCTCTTTCTATACAGAACACCCAAATTTTTATTTAATAATCCCTGCATTTGCATTTTTAATCTATCCGAGTTGGTTCTTTTATATTAAGACAACTGCCTTTAAAGATTATAAATTAAGAAAAGTTGATTTATTACATTTAATTCCTTTTATAGCCATTACAATTATCTTTCTTTTCAGTTATCACTTACAACCCGATGAAATTAAATTAGAGATAAGAACTAACCCTTATAATACGCCATTGTTTGTAAGTTTTATTTACTATCTATTAAGAATTCAAGGGATAGTTTATGGCATCTGGTCAATTAAGATAGTATATAGATTTAAAAAGATAGTCAACGAGAACTATTCAAATATTAACGATAAAAACTACAAATGGATATTGCAGCTAACCATTGTATTTGTTTATTTTATATTAACTGCTTTGGTCTATAACATTTTCAAATTTGGCTTTAAAGAATTGTATGAAGAACAAAACATTCATCATCATATATCATCTATTATAACTCTTATTTTTCTGTCTTGGATTGTTTATAAAGGAATGTCTCAGCCTTATTTATTTAATGGTGTAGATTCTAATATAAAATTATTAGAAGAATATCTAAAAGAGAAAAAGGGAGAAGAGAAAAAATCTAAAAGCAATGAAATCACCACTCAAGATTCAGCCTTAAAAGACAAAATAGAAGAATATGTAATCACAAATAAAATATATACCAACTCTTCAATTACACTTTTTGAATTGGCCAATGGGCTTGGAATGAGTAGTTATGAATTATCTCTTTTTTTAAACAAAACCTTAAACAAGAATTTCTTTGACTATATAAATGAGTTTAGAATAAAAAATGCCATGGAAATTTTGCAAAATCCAGACAAAAAAAACCTTACTATTCTTGAAATTTTATACGAAGTTGGTTTTAATTCTAAATCATCTTTTAATACTGCATTTAAAAAGTTCACAAAACAAACACCTACACAATATCGCGAAAACACATTAAAATCAAGGTCTTAAATAAAGTCGAACGCCTTGATTGAAAAAGTCGAACCAATTTGTTTTAAATAAAGGGTTTGACTTTTTTTATTCGGTCGATTCTCAATGATTTCTATCAGACATTTGCTTCATGAAACATAATCAACATGTTTTTACTGTAACGCTAAAAAAAATGGAATGTCTTTATTAAAAATCATAAAAATCATGATACAATCAAAAATCAAACAGTTAATCTTAGGATTCTTTTTAATATCAAATATCTTATCTGCAACAGATGTTAAATGGCAAATTACAGGTAAAATAATTGAAGACAAAACAGAAGAAGCTATTCCGTATGCAACAGTCGCCATTTATAATAAAATCGACTCTAGTGTTATTACCGGAACTATTAGTGATGAACATGGTCAATTTACTTTAGAAAAAATTTCTCTTGGTGACTATTATTTAAAAATCAGTTTTATGGGTTATCAAGATTATATTCTAAATAATTTAGTTTTAACTGAAAACATTAAAATTGTAGACCTCGGTACTATTACTTTAAAACCAAGCCTTGAAGAACTTGAAGCTGTTCAAGTAAAAGCCAAAGTTTCATCTATTAAAAATACCGTTGATAAACAAATACTTAATGTTGGATCTAATTTGTCTGCAATTGGTGGCACAGCAGTAGATGCTTTAAAAATGTCTCCATCCATACAAACCGATTCAGACGGCAATGTAAAACTTCGCGGAAGCGCCAACTTTATCGTATTAATTAATGGTAAACCAACTACTTTAACACCAACCGAGGTACTAAAACAAACGCCTGCCAATTCTATAAACAAGATAGAAGTTATCACAAATCCTTCCGTAAAATATAGTGCTGAAGGGGGTGCCGGAATTATTAATATTATTTTGAAAAAAGGCATTGAAAGTGGGTTAAATGGAATAATAAATGCCACTATAGGTTCAAGAAGTAAATATTCCAGCGATGCGAACTTTAACCTAAATAAAAAGAAGATTAGTTATTCCCTTGGTTTTGATTGGAGAGACTTTACAAAAGTTGCCTACAATAATTATTACAGAACCCTCTATAATGAAGATAATACACATTACGCTCAGATGCTTCAAGACAGAAGGTTTACCGAATCAAACTTAGGCTTTAGATTTGGATTAGATTATAACCCAAACGAAAAAAACAACTTCACGTACTCTTTTCATACAGGATATAATAAAGTGGATGGATACGTCCTTAACACAAACTCTGGTTATACCATTCCTGCCAGTACCGAAGAACATAAATACAATCCGTTTTACCTTAAAATGAAACCTGTTTTTTTTACAAATAATTTAGGATATACTAGAACATTAAATGAAGGAGATAATCTAGCTTTTAATTTATACTATTCCTATATAGACTATGATTTTAATAATCAGCAAGCCTCATATATTACCGACGAAAACGCAGTTATAATTGACACAGAACCTTACAGATTAAACGTTCTAAATAAAAACAACAGTAATGATGTAAGGTTTGATATTGATTATACCAATACCCTTAAAGAAAATACAACCCTTGAAACAGGCATGTCATTTCACCAATACAATCGGTTTTTAGATATAACCTATGCACAATATGATTATAACGTAAACGACTTTGTGAATCATCCAGATTATACCAATAAATATAATTTTGATGAAGCTGTTTATGCAGCGTATGTAAATTTAAATAGTTCCGTTTTAGGCTTAAACACCTCATTTGGTTTACGAATTGAATATACAGACAGATTGTTAAAACGTAAAAACTCAAATGAGAAATACGCATTTGACAGAGTTAATTATTTTCCAGGATTTTCAATTTCTAAAAATCTGAATGATAATAACAGTATTAAACTTGCTATGACAAATAGAATAAACAGACCCGATGAGTATATGATGAATCCATTTCCAGAATTTCAGGATGATTATTTTTATGCGGAAGGAAACCCATACTTAATCCCAGAAATAGTTAGAAATATTGAGGTTGGGTATAACTATTCAAAAAACAAAACCTCATTTTCTTCTAATTTATATTACAGACAAACAACCGATAAATTAGAGCAAAAATTAACAGTTCGAGAAGACGACAAAATTGGAACCATTTTTCATAACGACGCAGCCGACAAAGCATTTGGTCTTGAATTAATGGGGAACTTTCAAATAAATGATTGGTGGAGTGTGAACGCAAACACTAATTTATTTCATTATGATATTTGGGCCATTGTTGAAGATGTAAAAACATCACGTAATAATTTTACCTGGAGCGCTCAATTAGTCAACTCTATTAATATAAGTGAATCTACTTCCCTTCAACTTACAGGTTATTACAACAGTAAATCAGTTAGATCACAAGGAGAATTAAGCAGCTTCTATTTTCTAGATATTGCGCTTAAACAACAATTTATGAATGATAGATTATCTATTAGCTTACAATGTAAAGACATTTTACAGTCTTTAAACTATGAGCTAACAACTTATACAGCTAACATGGATTTATTAGGAGACTTTAACAATGAATCTCCAATCGTATTATTTGGTGTTAGCTACAAGTTAAGTAACTATAAAAAGAAAACTAAAGATGTTCAAACAGAATTTGACATGTAATCTGCAACCAAAATTTAAACAAAATGAAAACAAAAACTATTAAAACAAAACATGTGTATTCAGACAAGAAATAGAATACAGTTTATTAAAAAATAACCAAGAATGGTTTCCTATCAATTTCCTATGGATACCAGTATTAAAATTAAACCGTGAATTAAATTTAAAAGCAAACAAAATGAAACAAATACTTTTTTTACCAATACTATTCTTAGCAATCTTAGTATCATCATGTTCTCATGATACAATCAATGGTTCTGGCAATCTAAGTTCAGAAATAAGAACTATTTCTGCTTTCAATAAAGTAAGTATTGAAGGTGTTTTTGAAGTAACCATTACCCAAGGTGATACACAATCTGTAGAAATAATTGCAGACGACAACATCATGCATAAGGTTATTACAAGAGTCCTTAACAACGAGCTTAGACTATATCTTGATGATGATAATAATTACAGAAACATCAGTTTAAAGGCAAATATTACAGTACCAGTTATTACCGGTTTGAAAAACTCTGGTGCCGGAAATGTACTTATATTAAATGTTGAAAATGGCTCAGAATTTAACTTATTCAATTCTGGCTCAGGTGATATTAGTATAGAAGGCAGTGCACAAAGCCTTTCCTTAAAAAATGAAGGTTCAGGAACATTTGAAGGATTTTCCTTTTCCGTTTATGATTGTAATATAAAAATTATCGGAAGTGGCGATTGTAAAGTACATTGCACTAATAATTTAAACGCTAAAATTGAAGGAAGTGGTGATGTTCACTATTTAGGATCGCCAGCCATTGAAGCGGATATTTCTGGTTCTGGCAAAATAGTTAATGCTAATTAATATTAACATAAACCCTGAAAATAATCTTTCAGGGTTCTTTTTTTTATTCCAAGTCGTCCACATAGTCCTGTAAATACGAAAACCTTTCAGTAAGTTTTCCGTTTTCAGTCATTCTGGCACGTTTTAAAATACCCTCTTGATCATTATTAAAAAATGCTGGTATAACATATTGCAAAAACATGTCACCAAAGCCTTCACTGGCATCTTTTGGGAGTTCGCACGGCAGGTTATCTACTGACATCACAGCAATGGCATTTTTGTTTTTATAGTCAGTTTCTTCTCCAGTTTCTTTATCATAACCAAAAACAGGGTCGGCAATGGTGGACGCCTTAATGGTTGTAGCAATGGGCCCATTCACATCACAGCTAATATCGGCCACTACTTTAATATTGAAGTCAGCCGATTTTACGTCTTCTTTGGTATAAAACTTAGGCGCTCCGTTTCCATAAAAGTGTCCTGCAATATAATAATCGGTCACCTTTGCAAAACGCATAAAGTCTGACACATACTCTTGTGGGTTATCAAAAAAATCAAACATGTCTTTTACCTTGCCATCTTTGCGCTTATTATAATCTAACACATCAATTTTACAATATACCGGTTCACTAAATGTTTTATGTAAATAATCATCTACTGAAACACTTTTTAAGTGCATGCCATCCAGCATTTCTTGCGCGCCACTAGCAACCTTTCCGCTTCCTGTTAAAAGGATTTTTATGTTTGGTAACTTAAGCGTATTTAAAACAGCAATCAGTTTTTTCTGATCATGCAAAGTTTCAGCTTTAGGCAAATTGAAAGAATCATATTTTAAACCCCAGGCTCTAAATCCGTTATAGGTTCCAACAATACCTGCATAACGTCCAAAACCTATTAAACGAAATCCTTTTGCATTTACTATCGTTTCGTGATCATATAACTCTATGTTTTTTTCTAAAATGGCTTTTAGTAGTTTTCTGTTATAAGGCTGCTTTTTGATGGTATGCGAAAAGAAAAAATATTTTTTGTTAGGAATTAAGTTTTCAATAGGAACTTCTTTAACCCCAATCATCACATCACAATCAGACACATCATTGGTTACTGCAAAACCAGCCTCTTGATAGGCTTTATCTGGAAATACTCTAATATCACTCGCCTCGACTTTAAAGATGGCGTCTGGAAACTGCATTTTTGCAATAATTAATTCTGATGGCGAAAACACTACCCGTCTGTCTGGCGGATTTTTACGTTCTTTTATGATGGCGAATTTTATGCTCATATATTAAATTATTTGTTAGCTAATAAAACATTAGCTGCCAATTTTTTGTTTGGTATAAATTTTGCACTAAAGTAATAGGATTTGGAAGGTTATACAAACTTTTTGATACCTTTGCAATCCGCGTTAAGGATTAAGGCATTGTTGGAGCTCATTTTTGTTTTTTACAAAAAAAGCGACAGCCGAAAGCCTGACCCTTTAGGGTAACGCCTAAATACAATAATTAATGGGGTCGACTGGTTTTGACAGCGAGATTAATTAAACTGTAAGCACGTCGTGTAATGACTTTGAAACACGTAAAAGGCTAGGTCAAAATTTAAACGGCGAGAATAACTACGCTTTAGCTGCTTAATCTGAATAAAGTAAGATGAGCCTCGTCCTACTAGGTAGGAGAGCTAAATGTCTCTAGAAAGCCTTGGTTAGCGGCGGTCTGTATAGAGGCATCGTAAAAGTTAACATAGATTGGGTAGCGCTTTGATGCCCTTTTGAAACTAAAAAGCTAAGTTGTAAGTAGAGTGTTTTTAATCAGCTTGCAAACGAAAATCATGAAAAAACTAAACGTGTAGAAAGCCTTTTGGTTACTTGTTTGGACGAGAGTTCGATTCTCTCCGACTCCACAATTAAAAACCGTAATTGCTTTATTATTAAAGTATTACGGTTTTTTCATTTACTTTTTAGTCAACATTTAGTCAGTAATTTAGGAATAAGGGGAGGGGTACTCTTTTTTACCTTTGTAAAAACAGTTTCTTAAATCAATACAATTATGTTTTTGAAAGTTAGTTTTTAAAACTTCAATTAAAAAGATAGGAATTATATGACTTTTGTTAGGTTGTGAATGGTAAGTATAGAGCATAAAAAAAAAATCATTCTAACCAGAACAATTCTCAATTTCATACTATTAATTAATAGGGGATTATCATTAATCAACATTACAAAGTAAGCAGTCTTTTATTTGTTGAAATATGAGAAATATCATTCTTTTACACCTATAATTAAGTGGTTCAACAAAAAAAGTTCACAATTCATGTAAAGTACATACTTTAGATGCACCATAACATAAGTAGGTTAATTAATTACCCTACCTTTCAAGAAACAACTAACTAGTGATAAAATTCTTTAGAAAAATTAGATATAGCTTAATGGAGAAAAATAAAACCAGTAAATATTTTAAATATGCCATTGGTGAAATTATCCATGTTATGATAGGTATTCTGTTAGCTATACCAGTAAATAATTGGAATAACCTTAGAAAAGAAAGCTTAATAAAGAATAATTTATTAAATGCACTTGAAACTATCTCCGTAAACAACCAGAAATGAAAAATATTTTCATCCTTTATCTGCTACTTAGCCCATTCGTTTCACTCACACAAAACCCAAAAATCGACTCCCTGAACCAGGTTTTAAGAGCCGCGAAGGAAGACACGAATAAACTTAAAACGCTCAACGCTTTGGGAGATGAATATTTAATCAGAAGAGATTTTGAAATGATACCCAAGTATACCGGAGAAAATATAATTCTGGCAAATAAGCTACTGAGCTATGCAGAAAAAGGAAATGCGGTGTGGCTTGCTGCAAAAAAAGCACAGCAACGCTCATTCTACCAAATAGGAATCATGCATTATCATCAAGGGAATTACAGTGAATCAATTGAAAATCATTATAAGTCAAGAAAAATATCTGAAGAATTAAAAGACACCATTTCAATTGGTAAAACCTATATTAACTTAGGTAATATTTATATGAGTCAGGGAAATGGTCCTAAGGCACTTGATAATTTTTTTTCTGGTCTTAGAATAATGGAGAAATTTGATCAAAAACTAGATATAGCAAAGGCCTACATCAGTATTGGCGGTGTCTATTCTATGCTGAACACAACCCCGGAAGCGCGTCAATATTACCATCGCGCTTTAAAAATCATGCAAGAACTCGGCGATGAGCAGGGGGAGGCACATATCTACTTAAACCTAGGTAATTCATCTGGCAATATGGGCGAATTTAATGAAAGTTTAAAACAATACTTTGAAGCACTGCGCATTTATGAAAAACTGGGTATCAAAAATGGTATTGCCACTGCTGATTTAAATATTGGCGATACATATACCTACTTGGGCAATACCACCGAAGCGCTTCCTTACCTCACCAAAGCATTGTATTTGAACACTGAAATTGGAGATAAAAAAGGAATAGCGGTTGCCTCTATTTATCTGGGTAATGTTTATTTAAAATTAAAGAATTACGCTCTTTCAAGAAAGTATTTTACCAATGGTCTTGAACTTTCTAAAGAAATAGAAAGTTTAAAATATGTTATGGAAGCCTATGTCGGTCTTACAGCAGTTGATGAGCAGACCGGAAATTGGAAAGCCGCTTTTGAAAATCACCAATTGGTTATAATGCATAAAGACAGCCTTCTGAATGAAGAAAGTTCAAATAAGATGGTTAAACTCCAGATGCAATATGAGTTTGATAAAAAAGAAGTTAAAACGAAAGCAGAGCAGGAAAAGAAAGATGTTGTAGCAACACAAGAGCTAAAGCGGCAGAAATTGATGCGTAATGGTTTCATGAGCGGTTTTACCATTGTACTTTTATTTGCGGGGGTTTTTTTCGTGCAACGCAATCGTATCGGGAAGGAGAAGAAGCGCAGCGAGGAACTACTACTGAACATCTTACCTGAAGAAGTTGCTGAAGAACTAAAAGAAAAAGGCCATTCGGATGCCCAGCTAATTGATGAGGTAACAGTGTTATTTACAGATTTTAAAGGATTTACCGACTTGAGCGAGAGAGTGACACCCAAAGCACTCGTTGCCGACCTTCACGAGTACTTCTCAGCATTTGATAACATATGCGAAACGTATGGAATTGAAAAGATCAAAACCATAGGTGATGCCTACATGGCTGCCGGTGGTTTACCTACTCCCAACACAACCCATGCAAAAGATGTCGTGAAGGCGGCTCTGGAAATGGCGGAAGTAATTGAAAAAGGTAAAGCCGAGAGGATTGCTGCGAATTTACCCTACTTCGAAGTACGCATTGGCGTGCATACTGGTCCTGTGGTAGCAGGCATCGTAGGTGTCAAGAAATTTCAATACGACATTTGGGGCGATACGGTGAATACTGCCAGCCGCATGGAAAGCAGCGGAGAAGTGGGAAAAGTGAATGTTAGCGAAAACACCTTTGAACTTTTAAAATTTGAGAATGACTTGAGTTTTGAACCAAGAGGCAAAATTGAAGCGAAAGGAAAAGGTAAGATGGACATGTATTTTGTATTTAAGAACGGTAATAGTCTAGCTTAAAAGCGCGATTCAACAATGGCTAAAAAAACATGGCGACTACCCTACTCGCTCCATGGGGCGACAACGGGCACATCGAGTGAACGACTTTTAACGAACTTTGATCATCGCCACGATTACTTCGTGAGCTCCATTGTTTATCCAGACTTTGTCTTGACTATTAGTGGATTGCATGTGATTTTTTATATGTGGAGGTTTAAAAAGGTTTTTTGGGGGAAATTGCAAAAAGAAGTAAAATAGGATTTTGAATTTTGCAATAAATGAGAGTACCTATATTCTAACTATTAATATCAAAAAAGGCACAAATAATATTTAAAATCTACCAAAAAGAATTAGAATTTTAAATTCCTTTTCTTTGGTTATTTGAATACTTATCAAGGCTACCACCATATTTAAAACTTCTAACTTCTGTTATGGTGTTATGTTCTCCATCATAAATTACCTCAACGAAGAACTTATCTATGGCATAACAGTTATTGATTGATAATTATCATTGAAAACAAGTAAAATTACTCCTAGGTTTAAATAATATTTTAATTCTAATTTATTTATTATTATGTCAACAATAAGAACATATATTGAACATTTAGTTTTGATATTTATAACATTAATCCTTCTCCAAAGTTGTGTAGTCTATCAGAAAAATTCAGTTTCATTAGAGGCAGCAGTATTGCAAGAATTAAAGTCAAAAGTTGAAATGAAAACGAAGGAAACCTACAAATTTCAACGTATTGTATTTGAAGACGACCCTTTTTATGGCATTCAGGATATAATAGGGGAAAAAATAAAAAGACCTTTACAAGCAAACAACCTCACTTAAAATACTATTAAAAATCTAAAAAAGAATTAAAATATACTCAATTTGAGTATTGCGTGCGATACTTATTTTATCGTTTTTTGTAATGCTATTAATTAATTCTTTGGGAGAATTTAAATTGTGTCTAATAGGAAGAAATTCTTTTTAGGCACTTTTTGTTTTATACCCCCCTCATTTTATGGCGTGAGTAAAATATTTACTGTAATGCGATGTAACATTTGAAAGGTCTGTAGGGATCTGATAGTATCCCCCCTAAATTATACTGCAATCTCAAAAAGTTGTTGTTGCTTTGGTGGGTAAAGTCATTGTTGGGCAATCGTATTTTTAATTCAATATTAATTTCGATGATATTACTTTGGTATTTTCAAAATTTACTTTTATGAAGTATAACCCTTTTCTAAAATTCGACACATTAATTTTTATATCAGAGATATTAAAAACATTCCTATAGTAAATACGTTGACCTAAAGCATTATAAAATTCAATGAACTCAACTTTTTCAGAAACATTAGATTTAATATTCACAAAATCATTTGCTGGGTTTGGATATATTGATATTTCTTTTTCCAAATCAAAATATGTAAGACTCAATGTGCCTGTTGTATATTGATAAGTATCTGAATAAATGATATTCCCATTATTAGTTGCAACTAATCTGTAGTAATAAGTTTGATTTGGCAATGGGTTGTTGATTGAACCAGTTATCAAGTTAGTATTATAACCATAAGCAAAATTTGGTGTACCTGCTATTGATGAACCAAAACTGTTTGTGATGCCATATTCGAAATGAATATTTGTTAAATAAGCACCATAACTATTAATTAAGCCTTTTAACTCTAAAGAATTTGCTTGAGCTTCTTCTATTGTGCAGTTAACCATTATAATATCTCCTGAAAAATTGAAAATTCTTTCTTCACTATAAATAGCTTCACGATTATGCATAGCCTTTAATCTATAATAGTAATTTAAATTTGTATCTAAGTTAGTTATTGTTGTACTAATATAGTTTGAACTGTTAGCGTTGACTTGTGAAGGATTGGTCAAAGCATTATTTTCGTAATCAATAGTTCCGTATTCAAAGACGATATCAGTTAAATCTTGATTATAAGAAGTTAAATATGCTGATAATGTAACATCTGTTCCATTAATATTTGGATTGTTAAGATTTATATTGAACTCTGGATATGTTGTGAAAGACAGAATGTCACCATAAATATCTTCTCCTTGATGTGTCGCCTTTATTCTATAGAAATATTGTGTTTCAGGTTCTAAATTAATTAAATTCGCTGTAACATTTTCTGTTGTATTTCCTAAAACAGATGTTGGTGTTCCAGTTAAAGTTCTATCAAGAATATCAGAACTTGTTCCATATTGAAACGCTACATTTGTAATGTCATATCCATTAGAAACTATATTACCTGAAATCTCCGAAGTAGTTGATGAATAATTATAAGTGAAATTTGTTGTTATTTCATAATCGGGAAGAGTTGTGAAACTTAAAATTTGGCTAGTACTAATATTTGAGTTCTGTGTTCCCTTTAATCTATAGTAATGTGTTGTGTTTGGTTCTAAGTTTATTAAATCAATAGAAACATTCAAAGATTCATTTGCATCAACTGTGCTAGGTTTTGTAGAAATAATATTACTAAAAGAATAATCAATACTATACTCAAATTGAATGTTAGAAATAGATTCTCCATTAGAGGTAGCATTACCAGTTAAGCTAGTACTAGAATTAGTGATGTTTTCAGCAGCATTAACATGTAAAATTATGGTTTCATATTCTACAACACTTCTATAAATTTTACCATTTGTACCTGCTGTATAGATTTTGTCATTAATAAGTTCAATTGAATTTATAGTATATTGTTGGGTAAGATATTTCCAATTTAAACCTCCATTTTCTGTTTTATAGAGTTTTCCATCCTCGTCAGCTATATAACCTACATTTTTTGAATAAAAATTAACCTTAGTATACCATTCATAAGGGATTTCTAATTCTTCCCAGTTAGTTCCTCCATCATTTGTTTTATAGATTAAACCTTGGTCACCAACAAAATATCCATTGTTTTCATTGACAAAATGAAAAGCATTGATTTCTTCATCTACTTCAATACTTATGTTCCAGGTATTTCCACCGTCAGTAGTTTTATACATTCTACCATTAGAATACCCAACCCTATGCGCATAACCTATTTGATTATTGATGAATTGTATTTGTCCAAATGAAATTGATTCAACTTGTGTCCAAGTAGAACCTCCATTGATGGTTTTCATTACTTTTTTTTGATTGAAACCTCCAGAAATAAACCCAACATTTTCATCTATAAAAAAGACTGAACTTAAACCTTCGTCAACATAAATATTTAATTGACTCCAAGTATTACCGCCATCGGTAGTTTTAAAAACGTCACCAGATGGGCTGTTGGTTCCGCCTCCAATAGAGTATCCAATATTTTCATTAACAAAATAGAATCCGCTACAATATGTAAAATGATTAACAGATGATATATAAGACCAATTGTCTCCAAAATCAGTTGTCTTATAGTAATTAATTCCAGATCTAGCAAAACCAGTACCATTATCAAATATTTTTAGATCATTAAAATCATTGTAGTTTTCGGAATGTGATACCCAAGTATTACCACCATCTGTAGTTTTAATGATACGACCGCGTGCACCAGTTGCATAACCAATATTACTATCTTGAAAATGAATTCCATACATAGAAGTACCACCTACAAAACCATTCTGAAAAAAGATTTGCCCCCAAGTAGTTCCGCCATCATTTGTTTTATAAGTAGCACCATATTCACCAGTAGCAAAACCATTATTTTCGTCCAAAAAATGAAAGTCAAATATTGCTTGACTTGTTCCTGAAATTTCCACCCAAGTTTCACCTGCATCTGTTGTTTTGTACATGTAATCATGTTCTCTTGTTGCGAAGCCTATGTTCTCATTAATAAAATAAACCGTAAAATAATCTGAAGGTGAAATATTACTGTTATTTATTGTTGTATACCAATTCTCTCCACCATCTATAGTTTTTAGTATGATTCCATTATTACAAACTGCATGCCCAACTAAAGAACTGGTAAAAGACGTTTTATTTACTGCAGAGTTTGAAATACTCCAACTTTCCCATGTAGTTCCTCCATCATCAGTCTTTACAATACTATTTGAAGTTGACAAAATAATATTGTTATCATCAATAATATTAATAGTATTAAAACTGCTATTAAATCCTGTAGATATTTGACTCCATGATGCTCCGTTATCTACAGATTTTAGCACATATCCATAATTACCAACAATATAACCTGTTGTATTGTAGAAATTCATATCATTTCCACTAGAAATATTTTGCTTTTTTAACCATGTGTTACCAGCGTCAAGAGTTTCTAATAATTCATTAGATGTAATAATGTATCCAATATTATTTGTGACAAAATCAACATTCTTTCCTGTATTAGCAGTTGGTTTTGGATTTAGTAATTCCCAATTTATTTGAGAGTGAATTTTATTTGTGCATATAATAATACAAAATAGGATAAGTAGGTTTTTTTTCATTTCAGTTTTAATTTTGAGTTTATTCAACATGTTGCCCAACAATTGGATATAGGTATTAACTATATCCACAATATATGCTTAAATGTAACTTTGTTTTTGACAGTATTTTATGACAAAAGTCATACCTCATAACAATTGAGAATTTTATATTTGATAACATTATGGGAATACTATCGTACATTTTAGGAACCCCTGAAAAATTACCTATTAAAAAAACCTATCGATTTGAGAGAAACAAATCTGAATTTGATGTTAACATAGGAGAAGAACTCAATATTTGGAATAAACCAAATACAAAACAAGTAAATTTATATGCAAAAGGTTCTTCTGTAGGAGAAGGACTAGTTGGAACTATGTCAAATTCAGTAATAAGTCATCATTTAAGTAAAACAGAATATTTATTTATTGAGAATAAAGTTATTGGATTAACAGAAAATTCAATTGACTTATTTATCAATATGTACGCTGACAAAAAAGCCGTACAAGAAACCCAACAGAATTATAAAAAAGAATGGATTGAAAATCTAAACAAAAAATACAATCCCAAATCAAGTTGGGAACTTCGCTTTTTATCTGAAAACAAAATCGGAAAAAATGACTTTGTAATACAAACAATCGATAAAAGTCAGATAGAAGAATTTTATCAAAGAGACGTGGAAACAATTTGGTTAACTGACAAAAACGGAGAAAAACTTTTAGCGGAAAATCATATACGTTCTGGCGGAACTGAAAAAACATTAAAAGCAATATTCTCAGGTCACGAACTTGAAGTAATAAATTTTAAAAAGGACTATTTTTGGTATTACATAGAGGTTGGAATAAAAAAAGAGAGGTAATAATTACCTCCCTTATAATGAAACTAAATAAAAGCCTTAGGTATTAAATTCTCAAGGAATAAGTGAACCTCTTGAACAATAAAATAAGGCTTCTCTTTGAAGGTTTCATGCATCTAAACCGCACAAAAACACTTTGCGTGTAAGATTGAAGACCCTTTTATTTTGCAAAGATGCCATAAAATTAGCCTATTTAAGCTAGTCAATAACTTTTTAGAGTAAAACCAAAAGTCAAAAACCTATCTTCTTGTTTTTGGTTTTCTATCACAATACTTTCAAATGTATGACGGTAGTTTATTTTAAAATTCAAATGCTTCCAAACGGGTAATTCGAAACCAACATCAGCTTGCCAACGAAAATTATTACTTCGCTCAAGAGAAGGCTGAAAATAAATTTCATGATTTAAAATTATTTTCTTTTTAAGTACATGATATTTACCATTTACCCATATGGTGCTGCGAAAAGTATTAATAGATTTGCTTCCATCATACATTGAATAGTTAAAGTTAGTTTCGGAAAAATTAGTCTGTTCATATTCACTTGAAATTGACAATTTAAGCCAGTCGTTTTTTTTATTTAGAATTTGAAAAGTGGCTCCTGCTCCTAACAGATAGCGCAAGTCAATTTCCCTTCTAAAATTAGTGCTTACGAAACCCAATACAAACGGATATATTTTTCGCTCAGGGTTAAGATATAAAAAGTTAAGACTTAATAGATCTTCATCTGCCTTTTTCTTATCAAATGCTTGATAGACATATGAATTTTGATTTTTGAAAACCCAATTCTTCCAAGGCTTAAAACTCAAATCAGTTTTTGCTCTAAAAATCAAGGTTTCAACATTTCCACCTTGATAAAATCCAGTTATAGAAAGACTTGCTTTCACCCGAAGCGTATCACTTTCATTTATTTGTGCTGAAAGCAAGATGGGGAAAATTAAGAAATAATATAATATCTTTTTCATTCTATTTCACTTTGAAATTACTCTTCTTAATGACGCTCGAAATATAATTATTTATAAAATACTTACTACTCGTTTATTAAAAAAATTCTGTAACATAATTCAAGGTATCAGTAAATCTTTAATAGATTAAATTATAATTAAGAAGAATAGTTAATTTCATTTAACAATAATAAATCTCACGTCAAAAACCAGAAATAAGCCAAATGAAAAGCCAACACATATCAAAGTGTATATTCAATTACTGGTTTTAGCTAACCCAAAGTTTATTACTTGTTTGCTTACATCTGATTTTCCTGCGGAAAACCCTAGCTAGATGTTTAGGCAGAAGATTTTTGCTTACTTCACTTTTTCAATTTAAAATATAAACTTTGAATTTTATTTATCCCTTCAAACAAGATAATCTATGTAAATCCTTTTGAAAAAGTTCAACTTTTTTACTTTTAGTAAACAACAGCACCTTAAACCCTTTAAAATAATTTAGAGGTTTTTTTGTATTTTTAAAACTCATTTATTTCAATGAATATCTTTTGAAATGATTATTTTTAAAAAAAACAACTTGGTTCATGGATTACTTTTTTATCATTACAATTCTTATTGCTTTATCAGCTTTTTTCGGATATATCAATGTGCGGTTTCTAAAATTTCCTAATAGTATCGGATTGATGGTGATCACCATCCTGTTCACTTTAGCCATATTTGCATTGAGTTATTTTGATACAAGGCTCCTGGATGCTGAAAAGTTTATAATCAGTCAGATTAATTTTAAAAGTGTTCTCTTAGATATCATGCTTAGCTTTCTTCTGTTTGCAGGTGCTTTACACACCAATTTTGAGCAGTTAAAGATACATAGATGGCCCGTTTTAGTATTTTCCACATTAGGCGTTTTGGTCTCCACTTTTTTAGTTGGAACCACCATGTTCTTTATTCTCAAATGGTTAGGACTTGACATTAACTATATTTATTGTTTATTATTTGGCGCTTTAATTTCGCCCACAGATCCTATAGCGGTACTAGGTATTCTTAAAAAAGCGGGGGTTCCTAAAAAGCTTGAAACAAAAATAGTGGGAGAATCACTTTTTAATGATGGCATAGGTGTCGTGGTTTTTCTCACACTATTCCAGATTGCCTCTTTTGGTAACCAAAATATAGAAGTAAGTGATGTTCTTAAACTGTTTGGTCAAGAGGTGATTGGTGGTATAGCTCTTGGATTATTTCTAGGATGGGTAACCTATAGGTTGTTAAAATCTATTGATGATTATGATATTGAAGTTATTATTACGCTGGCAACCGTTATGGTAGGAACGGCCATTGCACAAAAACTACATCTTTCTGCGCCCTTAGCCATGGTGGCAGCCGGTCTTTTTGTAGGTAACGATACCGTACGCGTGAATGCCATGTCAGGCACTACAGAAACCTATGTAGATAAATTTTGGGAACTTATAGATATTTTACTCAATACCATCCTTTTTGTACTTATTGGAATGGAAATGTTAGTATTGGTATACGAAGGAAATTATATTATTGCAGGGTTATTAGCCATCCCAGTTATTTTGATATGCCGCTATGCTTCTTTAATGATGCCTATTAATTTCTTTAAAAAGAAACTTGATTTTGTCCCCTATACCAATCTGATTATGACCTGGGGAGGCTTGCGCGGTGGCATTTCTATAGCCTTAGCATTAGGTTTAACCCAAGAAATGCACAGAGATCTTTTTTTGGTAATCACCTACATAGTAGTTGTTTTTTCAATAATAGTTCAAGGATTAACTGTGGGAACATTGGTTGAAAGACTGGAGAAATTGCCTCATAAATATTTGTAAGCCTAAAGCTTAGGCTCTATAAAAATCTTATTCTTTGTCTGAAGACTCCTGAAAGTTATTATGTCCAATTAATTTCAAATTGACCAATATCAATTTATATGTCTTTAATTTTTATTTAATTAGATGTAGATAAATTTAGGGTTTGAAAAACCTGCTTGTTTTCCTCAAAAACAAGTTTTGTAATAAAAGGTTTTTTATAAATTAATTAACGAAAAAGAGATGTACTCTCATACATCTCTTTTTTATTTTTAGTTATTGATGGAAGTAGCATTAATTAATAAAATAACCCAACACTAAACTTATAACAAACAACAATAAAACGCCGCATATAATTACCAGTGCATCTTTTAAAAGCTGAGCAAAGCCTCCTTCATTTTTATAAGCAATATACGTTCTGATGGAGCCGAAAGCGATATAAATAAAAAGACACCCGTGAAAAAACAGAGAAAACCGGCCTCTAATTAAGAAAAATATTATGGCAACGGCAACGGCGGTTAACGTTGCTAAAGGAAGTGCTGCCCTTCCCATTGAAAATTTATTTAAAACCTGAAACACCTCCACTTATTTTATATTAAATAACAAAGCTACGCTTTTATACCATTTACAAAATACATTTTCATCATGCCTTTGTTTTTAACTTCTAATTCCCCGCGGTATTCGCAATCAAACTGATCTTTAATCAACTCATACGTATTTTCAGAAATATTTATTTTTCCAGGTTCTGAATTAGATTCCATGCGCGATGCAATATTTACAGTATCACCCCAAATATCATAAGCAAATTTCTTAGCGCCTACCACTCCTGCAACAACTGGCCCTGTATTAATACCAATGCGCACATCAAAATTCATTTCTGTGGCCTTTACATTTTTTTTGGTCTCTGCCACAAAATCGGCAATTTCCATGGCAGCCTTTACCATGTTTTCAGCATGATTTTCTGTGGGAAATGGCAAACCACCAGCGCACATATAGGCATCTCCTATCGTTTTAATTTTTTCCAAGCCATATTTTTCTACAATGGCATCAAATTTTGAAAAATAGAAACCAATGGTTTCCACCAGGACTTCCGGCGATAAATTGTTTGAATAACTGGTAAAACCTTTAAAATCAGTAAACAAAACCGTCACTGACTCAAACTTTTTAGCTTTAACCTTGCCACTTTCTTTTAATTCCTGAGCGGTTTCTTCAGGCAGAATATTAAGCAATAAATTATCTGAACGATTCTTTTCTTCTTCAATAATCTGCTTGGTTCTTTGTATAAATTTATTACGCCTAAATAACCCAAAAGCTAATATCCCTATTAAAAATAGCGCAATAGCCGTGGCAATCATCACCACGCGCTGGTTCTTTTTTTGCTGATTTGAAAGATTTAGTTCTGCATCTTTTAAATTGAGTTCCGTTTGTTTTTGAGAAACTTCAAAATCAGTTCGCAAATTGGCCATTTGCTGAACCTTTGCGACATTTTGCACACTATCTCTATAAACTATATGATCTTTATAATATTTATAAGCGGTTATCTTGTCTCCTGCCTTTTCATAGAGTTCAGATAATTTAAAATTTGCATCGCTAATCTCCTTTTTAAGGTTATATTTTGTTGCCAGAACTAAACTCTTTTTGGCATAAGATAACGCGGTTTTTATATTCCCTTTTCTAACATAAATATCTGCCATAAAAGTGAGAAAAATAGAAATAGGAGAATAATCTTGCATTTCTTCTAGCATATTTATAGCTTCATTGATATTTTGTTCGGCCAACGCATCCTTACCTTGCTCAGCATAGACCATACCCACATTACCTATATTATAAGCTGTACCTGATAAATAATTTTTCTCTCTAAAAATTTGACCCGACTCTTGGAAATTCTCAAGAGCTAAATCATATTCTTCTATATTAAAATAAAGGTCTCCTTGGTTTAATAATGCCGATGCTAATTCAATTGAAAATTCAGTATCTCTAAATAATTGTATGGCTTTATTATAATAGGTTATGGCATTATCAGGGTTATTCATTGTAGCATATACATCTGCTATTGAAAGGTAGGCTGCCCCTTCTCCAGAAATGAATTTTTCTTGCTTAGCAATCTCAGCAGACTTAAAAAAAGCTTCTAAGGCCTTTTCCAAATCCCCCATTTTATTATGGGCATTCCCCTTTCGAAGAAAACCTTGAGCTAAATACTTAAAATTTTTCTCGGAATCCGCTAGCGAGATTAACTCTTCAGCATATTTTAATGACAATTGATAATCATTAATTTGATTGAAAGATAAATCTCTTAATAATGCCATTTTGGCCTCACCTTCAAGATTACCCTTTAAATATATTTGAGCCAGACTATCCGCTTCCTTCTGATTTTGGCCAGAAGCATGGGGAATAAAGAAACAAAAGAAGCCTATTAAAACATAATAGGCTTGTTTTCTTAATTTCATAATAATTAATTAGACTGTCTGTGTAGGATTGATACTGATTTTAGGGTCAAAAGAATATGGACCCCTTTCAGGAGACTCATCAGTATACCAGGTTATTGTATAATTTTCAATACTTCCTCTCGCTATACCAGAATTAATTGTTCCTCTCCAATTTCCTGAACCACCACCTTGGGGTGCCGGCTCATTAGAAGAAGGCGGTCCAAATACATCTGTAGAACCCGCATCATCTGTTATTGCGGAAATCCTCCCAACGCCAGAACCTGTTCCAATTTTCCAAGTTATTTGATCCCCTGGATCTGCATAGGTGTTTCCGTTATCATCTAATGTTAATGAGCTATCCGCAGGGTTAGCATCATTTGGAAAACTTGCTGTAATTGTAATATTATAATTTTGTGCCATAACAAAAAATATTGGTTGGTTAATAATACTTCAATATATAAAATTAAAATAGAAAAATTAAATATTTTTAAGAAAAATATATGTATTAAGTACTCATACAGACTTAATAAAGAGGTTACTGACTTTTGTCATATGCCAACAGTTTATGATTGGTAATTTTGCATTAAACTAAAAAATTATGAATCTTCCATACGCTGAACCCTATAAAACCAAAATGGTTGAATATATAAAACCCTCAACTATTGAAGAACGCAAACAATGGATCAAGGAAGCTGATTATAATTTATTCAACTTAACTTCAGAAAAAGTATTTATTGATCTGTTAACCGATTCTGGAACCGGTGCCATGAGCGATAAGCAATGGGCAGAAATGATGGTTGGTGATGAAAGTTATGCCGGATCGCAATCCTTTTTAAAATTAAAAGAGACTGTAAAACGTATCACCGGATTCGACTATTTTTTACCAACCCATCAAGGAAGAGCAGCTGAAAATGTCTTATTTTCAGTTTTGGTAAAAGAAGGGGATGTGATTCCTGGCAACTCCCATTTTGATACTACCAAAGGCCATATTGAATTCAGAAAAGCGTCAACCTTAGACTGCACTATTGATGAAGCTTTCAATACCACCGTATATCATCCTTTTAAAGGCAACGTGAATATTGAAAAATTAGAAACGGCCTTAAAAAACAATCCAAAGAATAACATTCCTTTTGTTATTGTTACGGTAACCTGCAACTCGGCAGGCGGGCAACCCGTTTCCATGCAAAACATAAAAGAGGTTTCTAAAATTTGCAAAAAATATCACATTCCATTAATCATTGATGCGGCACGGTTTGCTGAAAATGCGTACTTTATTAAAATAAGGGAAGACCGCTATAAAGAGGCCACTATTAAGGAAATTGTCAAAGAATTCTTCTCATATGCCGATGGTATGACCATGAGCGCAAAAAAAGATGGTCTGGTAAATATGGGCGGATTTATTGCGCTTAATGATGAAGAGGTTTACAAAAAAGCGACGGTTTATAATATCATGTTTGAAGGCTTTATCACCTATGGTGGATTAAACGGAAGAGATATGGGAGCCCTGGCAGTAGGTTTAGATGAAGCTACAGAATTTGATTATCTGGAAACCAGAATAAAACAAGTGGCCTATTTAGGAACCCAATTAGTGGAATTTGGAGTCCCAGTTCAACAACCTTTTGGGGGTCACGCTATATTTTTAGATGCCAACAAATTTGTACCAACCATACCAAGAGATGAATTTAGAGCACAAGCTTTAGCCATAGAACTTTATATTGTTGGGGGCATTAGAGGTGTTGAGATTGGCACCATACTGGCAGACAGAGATCCTTTTACTCATAAAAACAGATATCCGGAATTAGAATTGGTTCGTTTGGCAATTCCTCGCAGAACCTATTCTTTAAACCATATGAAATATATTGCCTCGGTAATTAAAGAGATTTATGCAACTCGAAGCGAAGCAAAAAGAGGTTATAGAATCATTGAAGAAGCGCCCATTATGAGACACTTTACTGTAAAACTGGAAAAAATAACAGATTAATTTATGCTCACCTAATAAAAAAAATCCTTCATTTAAGTAAATTAAATAATGGATTTTAATGAGTAAAATAATTTATAATTTTACTGATATTTTTTTTCTAAGGTTTTAATTTTGTTTAGAATATAATCAGAGTTTTTGTCCATCCATTTTTTTTGTTCTTCGCTGGCCCTTATATATTGGTTGCAATACAAAGAATAAGGATTGTTAACATCATTAGCTACTTTTTTAAAATCATCCGATTTCTTAAGAGTATTTAATTTATTTAGAAAAACACTATCCATATTATTTCTTTTAAAAACGTTTAATTAATCGTTTAAATTATCCATTTTTAATTTATTTTTCCATGACAAAAGTCATGTTTTAATCAACTCTTTTTTTGTTAATTTGCATTGTAATATTGAGGTATCTTAAAATCAACAAAACCTGATATTATGGAAGAAAAAGGAAAGGCATTACGATGTGTTTCCTTTTTCTATTTCATATTTTATCTTCTTCATAAAATATGGAATGCCATTGTATTCTATTCTATTTCAAATTATATTTATCGAAAATTAAGGACACCATTCTATGAAAGCCATTTTGACCATTTGTCTTCTTGTATTAAGCAATACTTTTATGGTCATAGCCTGGTATGGCCATTTAAAATTTTCGGAATGGAAGTGGTCCAGCAAATTAGGCCTTATTTCAATAATTCTAATTAGCTGGGGTATTGCCTTGTTTGAATACATGTTTCAAGTACCCGCCAACAAAATAGGGTTCAAAAATAATGGGGGTCCTTTTACTTTAATTCAGCTTAAGGTTATTCAAGAAGTGATTACCCTTTTAGTTTTTGCTGTTTTTACTTTGGTAGTGTTCAAAACAGAAACCTTTAGATTTAATCATGTCATAGCTTTTATCCTATTGATTTTAGCAGTGTATTTTATGTTTAAAAAATAAACCCTGGTAATAAACCTATAAAAATTTACTATTTTTTTACTATCACACCATTTTCTAATATCAAATCATACTTATAACCAGCACCAAAGTCTTTATCTAAAACCACCTCTGCTCTGAGGGTCACTACAGAACCAACATCCACCATTTCATCTGAAGTGATGACTAGATCATAAGCATCTTGACTTCCATCTTTCAAATGAATCCAGTTCTTGCCCATGATTCCAAGATTGATTTTTGTGCATTCACCATCAATCTGAACGGTTTGTCCTTCATATTTTTTTGGGTTATTTACAATTTCAGAAATTTTAATCGATCCTTTTTGTCTTGTTATATTTATTTTCTCAGATTTAGCTGCCAACTCTTTAGGTGTTGAATTATTAGCCGTTATGTCACCAGATTGCTCACCATGATTTGAAGAAACTAAATTCCCAACCAAATACAATTCATCAAACACTTTATTTAATGCTTTACTTTCAAAATTATTTTTCAAAAGACCCCCAACGTAAAAATAAGTGTCTCCTATTTTCGCATCTGTGCTACTTACAGCAATCCAAAAGACTTTCTCTCCTTCTGTGACATTTAGATAGGTGTAATTTGAAGTAGGAAGAATCTCATTTACCACTACGGTATGTAATTTAGAAGATTCAGGGTTCACTACTTGATTTGTGTTTTCTACATTATTATTTATAACTTCTGAAGGAATTGTTTTGTATTGGTCTTTACACGAGAAAAACAAAAAAACAGTAAGAACAAAAGTAACTCTGAAATATTTCATGCTGTGATATTTATTATGATTAGAAAAATATGATGTTTAAATTATAAAGCAATATTACCTATAATTAATTAAATATTTTGTGACAGATATCATGTTAAATCACAAAAAAACCTAACTGTATTTTTACAGTTAGGTTTTAAATTTTTCTTTAAAAGATATTTTAATTATTCTTCCATTTCTGCCATGTCACCCTTGTCTTCATCAATATGATGCAATTTCATCATTAATCCACCAAAATCACCATAAACTTGTTGGTATAATATTTTACCATCAGCATCAAAATCAAAAGATTCATAAAGTTTTAATTGACCGGATTTGGCCTCAGTTGAATCTGTAGCAGGAAGTGTGATTTCCCATGTACTATAATGTCTTACTGAACCATCTGGTTTTTTAGTATCTGGATTAACCCCTGGTAGTAAAACCGGAGGACTGGTAAGTAGTTTAAAATCATAATACTCCCACATTCTCTTATCATTCGCTATAACCTCATCTAATGTTAAGGAATCTTTCTCTGCTCCTACACCAGTTTCTAACATGATAAAATCTTTGGAATACATTGAATAATCAATGTTTTCATTTTGCCACCCTTCAAGGTTAGCTAAAACGGTTTGTGAATTTTTTTCAAACGCTTCCTGAGCGGAATTGTCAGGTTTTTGTTGGCAACCTATAAGAATAGTTGCGCAGAATAAAATGAAAATAATTTGTTTCATAATGTTGATTTTAGTTTGTTATTTCGTTTAAAGTTAAGTAAAATATGCTCAAATTTATTAGAAAGAACTGGAAATCAACAATATCAGCTCAGTTAATGTTGTTTAATTAAAAGAATGCTGAAATGATTTTAGCTTATTTTAAGCCTTTTCACTTCTTTTTCCTTTTTCTTTTGTTCAAGGTTTTCAAGCTCAAGTCTTATTTCTTCACTTCGCTTATTTAACTGACTCATCTTTTCATCTCTGGCTTTCTGCTTGATAGCTTTCTCTTCAAGTCTCAATTGTTCCTTTTTAAGTTCCATTTTAAGAGCTTTTTTTTCTTGAATTTTTTCTAAAGCAACAGAAGCATAAGCATAACCATACATACTGATAAATAATAAGGCAACAATACCTAAAATAACGTAACCATTTTCCATGAGGGTAAGGGATTAAAATAATTAATTAATAAAAAAGCTACTTTAAAATTACATATTCCTAAAATAAAAACTGATAACTAAGAATAATTAATTTATTATAAAAGTATATAAATAGATGTTTTGAATAAAAATTAATAGTTGAAGGACTTAAAAAGTAGTTAAAAATAAGTTTATAACAATAAAAACCCCCATTTCATGACAAAATGGAGGTTTTTAATTTATTAGTGTAGGTTTATTATATGACCCTGAGTACAGAATTATTGACCGCTCATTTGAGCATTATATACCCAAATTTCATCCCATGAATTTTTAAAAGTGATATTGAATAAATCTTGTTGATTTTGCCAAGAATTTTCGCCATTAACTTTATTAAAGGTTTCTACCCAGTTGACATCTCTATCAAAATCGGCCCAGTTTGGACTAAAACTAAACGTTGCAATATGACGACCAAGATTTCCTTGTCTGAACTCATTGTAATATACGCCCCAAGGGTTTACACCATCTAATGCCTTAACTGTTTTACTTACTCTTTCAAAGAATTCATTGACTCCAGGTGCTGGTCCGTCAACAACTTCAAAATATCTTACAAAAGCTATTGGATATTTAGAATTATCATCATCCAACATATCCGTATTATTTAATTTTTTATCAGCAGTCCAATATTCAATTGTTTGAATCTTTTTTATATAAGGCATCACATTATCTCTCCAATCGGCATCATGAGCACCTTCTCCCGGACGTGAATCATTATGCTTATACATCATGGGTCCCATTTCCCAAATAATATTTCCAGCATTTGGTCCGGAGCTAATATTATAAACAGTGGCCTTAGATGGTCCTGCTTTGTGATAAGTCATATTATGCTTTCTCATATTTTCTTGTAAAACCTTCAGTTTTGTATTGTCTGGAGTTAACATAATATCTTCCCACATTTTGTAATCCTTAGATTCATCTTGGGCTTTTACTGTAAACATGGAGCCAAATACAATGGCAACCATACACATTAATGAAATTGATTTTTTAATCATAATTAAAATTATTTGGTTGGTTAATTAGCCATATAATTATTATATGGTCTGTGTGAAAAAAATTATAAATAATAGCTATATAATAAATGACAATACTATTTGATCATTTAAGATAAAGGGTCATCATTTGGAGTAAATCAAATATAAGAAATTTTTTATATACTGTTAAAAATGAATTATTTTATTAATATTTTGACTCAAAAATAAAACTGCTGAGCAAAAAAAACCTCTCAAAATTGAGAGGTTTTTTTTATTTGTTAGTTATTTCTTTGCCTTCATGTTCCCACTGGATAATACCACCTTCTAAGTTGTATATTTTTTGAAAACCTGCCTCTAATAGTTTTTCAGAGCAGTCCCTGCTCCTTTTACCACTGCGACAATATACAATCACAGGCTTATTCTTGTCAAGTTTAAGAATATCTTCATCAATAGTAGGAGAATAATAATCTATGTTTTGAGCATTAGCGATATAACCTGCTTTAAATTCTTCAGGGGTCCTAACATCTACCAACTGTACATCATCAATTTTTAACAAAGATTGCATTTCTTCAACAGAAATATCTTTTATACCTGATTCTAACTGGCCTTTACAACCAATTACGAAGAAAAAAATTAAGCCAAAAACAATTAATAACTTTTTCATTTTTATAATAATTATTCGATTTCACCTTGCCATTGCATGATACCACCAATAAGGTTGTAAGCATTTTTAAAACCTAATTGATCCATAATTTTGCAGGCCTGTCCGCTTCTATTTCCAGATCTACAATATACATAATAGTTTTTATCTTTATCGAGCTTTTGAATTTCGGCTATAAAATCATGTCCTCTATAAAAATCAATATGAATGGCATTTGGAATTATTCCAGCAGCTACTTCGTTATCTGTTCTTACATCAATTATAACAGCTTTATCATCATTTTCAAGCTGCTCAGCCCATTCATCTTGTGTTAGTTCTTCCATTTTAAAAAATAATAAGGGACAAAAATAACATATCTACATAACTTTTAATAGAAAAATTTATTTTGGATTCAATAGTGCTTATTTGTCATTATACTTTAATAGTACAACCAATGGCTTTCGTTTCTGTCTGCTTAATCTCTTCTCCCATTAATAAGGCATCAACAGCATTTTCAACATACTTTGTTTTAACAGCAGAGGCATCCTGATAATTATCATCAATGGCTCCAATATACTTCACAACAATTCCTTTTTTAGTTTTGTGCAAAACATACATGTGCGGTGTTTTGGTTGCACCATATTTTGGATATACTTTCTGACCCTCATCTACTAAATAAGGAAATGTAAACCCTTTTTCTATCGCTCTTTGTTGCATAGCCTTAAAACTATCACCTGGTTGAACAAGTGGATTGTTAGGATTAATAGCGATTACCGGATATCCTTTTGAGGCATACTTTTTATCAAGTGCTATGATTCTATCTTCATAAGCTACTGCAAAAGGACAGGTATTACAGGTAAACGTAATAATAAAGCCTTTTGCTTCATTATAATCTGAAAGCGAAATCATTTTACCATCCACATTTTTTAATTCAAAATCAGACACCACATCGCCTATTTGGTAACCTGAATCAATAACGGCATTATTGTTTGTAAAATCGCTAATAAATGAAATCATCATGATTGATAATATTACTGGTGTTTTCATAAGTCTTTATTTTAAAAATTTAAGTATTTCATTTTCTAATGTTTTATAAGTAAACGATTGTTCAAAAAACTTGGAGTTATCATTTTTATAAATGATGGTTGCAGGTATGGAACCTGACCAATCTGGATTAACCAACGGTATCCAGGTGTTCATATCAACATCATCCAACGCGATCACTTTGGATTTGATCTGATGTTCAACTATAAATGGTTTTAGTTTCGACTCATACAAATGTGGAAAATCTAAACTCACCAAAATAACCTCTACATTTTTATCACGGTATTCCTTATTTATCTTTTCAAAAAACGGTAACTCTTTTACACAAGGCGCGCACCAAGTAGCCCAAAAATTGACAATATATACTTTATCATCTTTCTGGTTTAAATATTTTTTAAAACCATTAAAATCATATATTTCAAGATCAATATTTCCTGTTTTTATAGTGTCATTTTTTACTTCAGAAGCCTTTTCTTGTTCTGTATTAATTGATGGTTTATTTTCTTTACAAGAAGTGAAAAAGAAAGCAAAAAGTATAATCCAAGTATATTTCATAGTCATAAATTTAAATATTACTTCGGCATTCAAAGGACGTTTAACATATTTTTAATTAAAAATTAATGAAACTATTGCGTAATTATATTTTCATTTCTATATTTGACCGAAATAACAAATATGAATACAATTTTAAATAATACTTGGTGGTGGTGCTTTCAGAAAATTAATTTCGTGAAGTAGTCGCTTAGTATATTTAAAAATAGAAATATCAAAAAGGCTTGTCATTCACGACAAGCCTTTTTTAATGTATAAAAATGAAAACATTTAACTTATTTACCCATTACAAAAAAATTCTGGCAGACACTATTACACCTGTTAGTATATATTTAAAAATAAGGGACAACTATCCTAACAGCATTTTGCTTGAGAGTAGCGATTACCATGCTAATGACAATAGTTTTTCTTATATCTGTTTTAATCCAATAGCTTCTATAAAAGTAGAAAATGAAACTATCATTCAAACATTTCCTGATGCCAGTTCAACAAGTTCTCCTATTTCTAAAACAGCAGATGTTACCGAACAAATACATCAATTCACCAAACGTTTTGAGGTAACTTCAGAAACAGCATTTAAGTTCATTAATAACGGCATTTTTGGCTATATAGCTTATGATGCCGTTAGATATTTTGAAGATATAAATATTTCAAAAAAAGATCATTCGGTAAACATTCCTGATATTTACTATGCTGTTTATCAAAATATTATAGCTATTAATCATCATAAAAACGAAGCTTATATATTTGCCCATTGTTATGAAAATGAAAGTAATATTGAGGATATATTTCAACTCATAAAGGCAAGAAACTTTGCCTCCTATGACTTTTCTTCAAAAGGGCAAATTGAATCCAACTTAACAGATGATGAATACAAACATCATGTTGAGTTAGCCAAAAAACATTGTGGCCGTGGTGATGTATTTCAGTTGGTTTTATCAAAAAGTTTTAGACAAGAATTTAAAGGTGATGAATTTAATGTCTATCGTGCCTTAAGAAGTATCAATCCGTCTCCTTATTTGTTTTATTTTGATTATGGAAATTTTAAAATTTTTGGAAGTTCACCAGAAGCGCAACTCATAGTAAATGACGGCAAAGCAGAAATTCACCCCATTGCCGGAACTTTTAAACGCACAGGAAATGATTTGCAAGATGCTGAATTAGCAAAACAATTAAAGATTGATGATAAAGAAAATGCCGAACATGTGATGCTGGTAGATTTGGCAAGAAATGATTTAAGCAGAAATGGGAGTCAAGTAGTGGTTGACACCTATAGGGAAGTCCAGTTTTTTTCTCATGTCATACATTTAGTCAGCAAAGTAACTGGACAAAAGCACAAAAAGGTTTCAACCATGCAAGTAGTTGCCGATACATTTCCGGCAGGCACTCTTAGTGGCGCGCCAAAACACAGAGCCATGCAGCTCATTGAACAATATGAAAAAACAAGCCGTTCCTTTTATGGGGGCGCCATCGGTTTTATGGATTTTGACGGTAATTTTAATCATGCCATCATGATTAGAACCTTCTTAAGCAAGAATCACAAATTACATTGGCAAGCAGGTGCTGGTATTGTATCTAAATCGATTCCGGAAACTGAATTACAAGAAGTATATAATAAATTAGGAGCCCTAACAAAAGCTATTGAATTAGCAGAAAATATTTGATATGACGAAAGTATTAGTGATAGACAATTATGATAGTTTTACCTATAATCTGGTTCATTATTTAGAAGATTTAGATTGTGAAGTGACCGTAGTTAGAAATGACAAACTAACATTAGATGACGTGGAGCCTTTTGACAAAATTGTGCTATCTCCTGGTCCGGGAATCCCTGATGAAGCAGGCTTATTAAAACCCATTATTGAAAGGTTTGCACCCACGAAAAGTATTTTAGGCGTTTGTTTAGGACAACAAGCCATTGGGGAAGTTTTTGGTGGCACACTTATTAACTTAGATAATGTGTATCATGGCGTGGCTACTAAAGTATCCATAACCGTTGAAGATGAACCATTGTTTAAGGGGTTAGGAAAAGAAATTGAAGTTGGTCGTTATCATTCCTGGGTGGTCAATCCAAATTTACCTAATGTTTTAGAAGCAACTTCAGTTGATGAAAATGGTCAAATCATGTCTTTACGTCATAAAGTGTATGATGTAAAAGGTGTACAATATCATCCGGAGTCAGTTTTAACACCGCATGGTAAACAAATTCTAAAAAACTGGATACATTCTTAAGCTATGAAGCACTTATTAAACAGACTTATAAATCATGAAAGCATTTCAAGCGAAGAAGCTAAGCAGGCCTTAGTTAATATTTCAAATGGCATGTATAACCAGAGTCAGATCGCTTCCTTTTTGACGGTTTATATGATGCGAAATATTACACTAGATGAATTAAGAGGTTTTAGAGATGCCCTTTTAGACTTGTGTATTCCTATAGATTTAAAAGAATTTAATGCCATTGATTTATGTGGAACAGGTGGCGACGGAAAAGACACCTTTAATATTTCTACCTTAGCTTCTTTTGTCACCGCAGGAGCTGGTGTGAAAGTAGCTAAGCATGGAAATTATGGTGTTTCATCGGCCTGTGGTTCTTCCAATGTTATGGAATATTTAGGCATCAAGTTTTCAAATGATGAAGCTTTCTTAAAACGCTCTATCGATAAAGCTGGAATTTGTGTGCTGCACGCACCATTATTTCATCCGGCCATGAAAAACGTAGGTCCTATTAGACGTGAATTAGGTGTAAAAACCTTTTTTAATATGCTGGGCCCAATGGTAAACCCTTCCTTTCCAAAAAACCAGATGGTAGGTGTTTTTAATTTAGAATTGCTTCGCCTTTATGGTTATTTATATCAAAATACAGATAAAAATTATTCCATAGTTCATGCCTTAGATGGCTATGACGAAATCTCTTTAACTGGAAAAACCAAAGTGATTTCCAATCAATCTGAAACTATGTTTTCACCTGAAGATTTGGGTGTTTCGCAAATTAAACAAGAAGCTATTTTTGGAGGAAGTACCGTTGAAGATGCCGCTAAAATCTTTATGAATGTTATTAATGGTAAAGGAACAGAGGCTCAAAATAATGTGGTTTGTGCAAATGCCGGTTTAGCTATTGCTACCACCAATCATATCGAACATAAAAAAGGTTTTGAATTAGCGAAGGAATCATTGCTTTCGGGTAAAGGACTAAAAGCATTACAAATCATTCAAGAATTAAGCAAATAGCATGACTATTTTAGATAACATAGTAAATGATAAACGAACAGAAGTTGATTTGAGAAAATCGCTTATTCCAATAAAACAATTGGAAGCTTCTGTACTGTTTCATAGAAATACCATTTCCTTAGCAGCTAATTTAAGACACAGTGATTCAGGAATCATTGCTGAACATAAACGCCGATCGCCTTCAAAATCTGTTATCAATCAAAATTTAAACGTATTTGATGTTGCTAAAGGCTATGAAGAAGCAGGAGTTTGTGGCATGTCTGTATTAACAGATAGTAAATATTTTGGGGGCTCGTTGGATGATTTATTAATAGCCAGAGCAAGTTGTAATTTGCCATTATTACGTAAAGAATTTATCATTAATGAATATCAGATTCTTGAAGCAAAAGCCCATGGAGCCGATGTTATTTTATTAATTGCTGCCATTTTAACCAGAGAAGAAATAAAACAATTTTCTGAATTAGCTAAAAGTTTACATCTTGATGTTTTATTGGAAGTTCATAATAAAGAGGAGTTGCATAAATCGCTCATGCCTAGTTTAGATATGCTTGGAGTTAATAATAGAAACTTAAAAACATTTGAAGTCAGTTTAGAAGTTAGTAAAAATTTAAGCACGTTTATTCCAAACGAATTTGTAAAAGTTTCTGAAAGTGGCATCAGCCATATTCAAGCTATTAAGGAATTGAAGCCTTATGGTTATCAAGGGTTTCTTATTGGTGAAAATTTTATGAAAACAGATAATGCCGGCCAAAGTGCTGAACAATTCATTAAAGACCTAACCCAATGAAACTAAAGGTTTGTGGGATGAAATATCAAGATAACATTAAAATGGTGGCCGCTTTGCAACCAGATTATCTTGGCTTTATTTTTTATGATAAATCTATAAGATATTTTCAAGGTGATATTCCTGAAATTTCACAAACAATAAAAAAAGTCGGTGTATTTGTTGATGCTGAATTACAGGAGGTCATTAAAACCATTAAAAAACATAAATTAAATGCGGTTCAGCTTCATGGTGCTGAATCTCCTGAATATTGTAAAAATCTCAAATCTCAAAACCTAGAAATCATAAAGGTTTTCTCAATAAAAGATCAGTTTAATTTTGATGACTTAAAACCTTTTGAGTTGGTGTGTGATTATTATTTGTTTGACACCAAAGGAAAATTACCCGGTGGCAATGGCTATACTTTTGATTGGAATATTTTAAAAAACTATCCTTATACCAAACCTTATTTTTTAAGCGGTGGTATAGGGCTTGATGAAATTGAAAATATTAAAGCATTTCTAAAAAGTGACGCATCAAAATACTGTTTTTCTATTGATGTGAATAGTCAATTTGAAATAGAACCTGGACTAAAAAAAATTGAAAAACTAAAAGAATTTAAATCTCAACTATGAGCTATAATGTAAATGAAAAAGGATATTACGGTGAGTTTGGTGGGGCATACATCCCAGAAATGCTCTATCCAAATGTAGAGGAATTACGTCAAAACTATCTTAAAATAATGGCGGAGCCTACCTTTAAAAAAGAATTTGACCAGCTTTTAAAAGATTACGTTGGCAGGCCCTCTCCTCTTTATTTAGCCAAACGCCTTTCAGAAAAATATAACACCAATATATATTTAAAGCGTGAAGACCTCAATCATACGGGTGCGCATAAAATAAACAATACCATTGGACAGATTTTAGTTGCAAAACGTTTGGGTAAACACAGAATAATTGCTGAAACCGGAGCGGGTCAGCATGGCGTTGCTACTGCAACTGTTTGCGCCCTCATGGGATTGGAATGTATTGTGTATATGGGTGAAATAGATATTGCCAGACAAGCTCCTAATGTAGCCAGAATGAAAATGCTTGGAGCAAAAGTAGTCCCTGCATTGTCAGGAAGCCGTACTTTAAAAGATGCCACTAATGAGGCTATACGTGATTGGATTAACAATCCGGTTGATACTCATTATATTATTGGTTCTGCCATAGGACCTCATCCGTATCCGGATATGGTAACTAGGTTTCAATCAGTAATTTCAGAAGAGATTAAATGGCAATTAAAAGAACAATTGGGTCGAGAAAATCCAGATTATGTGGTAGCATGCATAGGCGGCGGCAGCAACGCTGCAGGAACTTATTATCATTTTCTTCATGAGGAGGACGTTCAAATTATAGCCGTTGAAGCCGCCGGATTGGGAATTGATTCCGGTGAAAGTGCCGCGACTTCTGTATTAGGTAAAGAGGGCATTATTCATGGCTGTAAAACCTTATTGATGCAAACTAAAGACGGTCAAATTACGGAGCCCTACTCCATTTCGGCGGGATTAGATTATCCAGGTGTTGGCCCAATGCATGCTCATTTGTCTAGAACTGGGCGCGCCAAATTTATGTCTATTACAGATGCAGATGCTATGAAAGCCGGATTAGAATTATGTCAGTTAGAAGGCATCATTCCTGCTATTGAAACTGCACATGCGCTAGCCATTTTTGAATATAAAAAGTTCAAAAAAGACGATGTTGTTGTGGTTAGTTTATCCGGACGTGGAGATAAAGATTTAAACACCTATATAGATTATTTTAAATTATAATTTAGTTTTAAATGAACAGGATTAAACAAAAATTACAGGAAAATAAAAAACTGCTTTCTATATATTTCACTGCAGGATATCCCAGTTTAAATGATACGTCAGCCATCATTCAGAATTTAGAAGCAAATGGAGTTGATATGATTGAAATCGGCTTGCCTTTTAGCGATCCCCTAGCAGATGGCCCGACCATTCAAGCCAGTTCTACACAGGCTCTTAAAAATGGTATGACTACAGAAATACTTTTTAATCAGTTAAAGAATATTAGAAAAACTGTTGAAATTCCGCTCATTATTATGGGTTATTTCAACCCTATGTTGCAATATGGTGTAGAAGCCTTTTGTAAAAAATGCCATGAACTAGGCATTGATGGCTTAATAATCCCAGACTTACCGGTTGATGTCTATAAAGAAGACTATCAAGAAACCTTTGAAAAATACGGCCTGATTAATGTATTTTTAATAACGCCACAAACATCCAACGAGCGTATTCATTTTATAGATTCTATATCAAATGGGTTTATTTATATGGTAAGTAGCTCCAGTGTTACCGGAAGTCAATCTGGTTTTGGTGACAACCAAAAACATTATTTTGAGCGTATATCTAATATGAATTTAAAAAACCCGCAAATTGTTGGTTTTGGAATTAATAATAATGCCTCTTTTAATCAAGCAACTAAATATGCAAAAGGGGCCATTATTGGAAGTGCATTTATAAAATTCCTAACTAATCATTCTGTAAGCGAGATTGACAAATTCATTAAATCTATTAGATAAATAAATATTATAATTAATCCTTTACCCTCATGAAAAAAAATCTGAACGCCATCGTTTTTGCTATATCTATTGTAGCTGCTTCAATTATTCTAGGAAATGCTGTCATTAATAGAAATAAAAAAGTGGGAACTATTTCAGTGACTGGTTTAGGTGAAACTAACTTTACTTCTGATCTTATTGTTTGGGAGGCCCGATTTTCTCAAGTTAACAAAGATTTAAAACAAGCATATTCCGATTTGAAAACGGATAAAGAAACCATCGCTGAGTACCTTAATTCAAAGGGCTTAAGTGATAGCGTCATCATATTTAATGCGGTTAACACCGAAAAAAATATGAAGCAAAACTATTCAACCGACGGGAAATATTTAGGTCAAGAATTTATAGGGTATATTTTGAGTCAAACGGTTCAGATTAATTCTAAAGAAGTTGAAAAAGTTGAAAAAATCTCCAGAGAAGTTACAGAATTATTAAATAAAGGCATTCAGTTATATTCTATGTCTCCCAGATATTATTACACGAAACTTGAAGATTTAAAAATTGAAATGGTATCACGGGCAACTGAAAATGCCTTGCTTAGAGCCAAAAGCATTTCTGAAAATTCGGGTGCACAACTTGGAAATCTTTCTTTGGCACAAATGGGTATTTTTCAAATAACAGGCCAAAATTCAAATGAAGACTATTCCTGGGGTGGTGCTTATAACACCTCTTCAAAAGAGAAAACAGCTTCTATTACAATGAAACTTACATATCTTATAAAATAATTTATAAAATATGTACTTTCGCGATCTAATTTAAAACTATATTAAACATAAAACTTGCTATTCTCTTAACTTTTTTTAATTGAGATATCAGCAGAAAACATATAATGATCAACCTATGGAAGATATTGAGAATATTGAGTTAGCCTATTTAAACCTAAAGGACTATCAGGAGTTAAAACAAGCCATGATTGAGTCATATACTACCATGCCTGATTCTATCTGGAAAGAAGAACAAATCAGAACATTAATTCATAAATTTCCAGAAGGGCAAGCGGTCATAAAAGTGAATAATCAAATTGCAGGCTGTGCATTAAGCATTATTGTGGATTACGATAAATTTGATCACAATCATACATACGAGCAAATTACTGGTAATTATACTTTCAGCACGCATACCAATGATGGAGATATTATTTATGGAATTGATGTGTTCATAAAACCAGAGTTTAGAGGTTTACGTTTAGGCCGCCGTTTATACGACTACAGAAAAGATTTATGTGAACGATTAAATTTAAAAGGTTTAGCATTCGGTGGGCGTATCCCCAACTATCATAAATATGCTGATACGCTCAGTCCAAAAGAATATATTGATAAAGTAAGAAGAAAAGAAATTCACGATCCCGTTTTAAATTTTCAAATTTCAAACGATTTTCATCCGGCGCGTATTTTAACCAATTACCTTGAAGGAGATGCTTCTTCGCATGAATATGCCGTATTACTTGAATGGGACAACATTTATTATGAAAAGAAAAATAAATTAGCGACTACCATAAAAAAAATAGTACGTTTAGGATTGGTGCAATGGCAAATGCGCCCTTATAAAAGTTTAGATGATGTGATGGAGCAAGCTGAATTTTTTATAGACGCCGTCTCTGGTTACAGAAGTGATTTTGCTTTATTTCCTGAATTTTTCAATGCGCCTCTGATGGCAGAAAATAATCACTTGTCTACACCGGAAGCTATTAGAGAACTGGCCAAACACACCTCTGAAATGGTACAACGCTTTTCAAAATTAGCCATTTCCTATAATATCAATATCATTACTGGAAGTATGCCAGAAATGGTTGATGGAAAACTTCATAATGCCGGATATTTATGCAGACGTGATGGCACGATGGAACGTTATGAAAAACTACATGTTACTCCAGATGAAGCGAAGGTTTGGGGGATGGTTGGAGGCAATCAAGTGATTGCATTTGACACAGATTGTGGTAAAATAGGTATTTTAATTTGTTATGATGTTGAATTCCCTGAATTAAGCAGAATATTAGCTGATGAAGGCATGGATATTTTATTTGTCCCGTTTTTAACTGATACACAAAACGGATTTTCACGTGTACGGCATTGCGCTCAGGCAAGAGCCATTGAGAACGAATGTTATGTAGCAATAGCCGGTAGTGTTGGTAACTTGCCTAAAGTTCAAAATATGGACATTCAGTTTGCACAATCTATGGTGTTTACACCTTGTGACTTTGCCTTTCCAACAAACGGTGTAAAAGCGGAGGCGACTCAAAACTCTGAAATGATTTTAATTGCTGATGTGGATATTGATTTGCTTAGAGAGCTCAATCAATTTGGTAGCGTAAGAAATTTAAAAGATAGACGTTTAGATCTTTTTGAATTAAGGAAAAAATAAAATTAATATATGTATGTCAGCCTTTAACAACTGGAAACTTATTTTATTACTATGTTTAACCTTAGGACTGGCACCATACTTTCCTGAACCTCATGTACTGGGCAAATTACGTTGGGTATTAGGCGGAGCAAAAGGAATGCAATTAATGGATTGGTTTGATTTAGTACTTCATGGATTTCCTTTTATACTTTTAATCAGATTTATTATTTTGAAATTTTTGAGAAAAAATGCCAATTAATATCGTTTTAATTGAACCTGAGATTCCTAATAATACGGGTAACATTGGAAGATTAGCTTTGGCAACAGGTTCAACTTTACATTTAGTAAAACCTTTTGGGTTTGAAATTGATGACACCAGACTTAAAAGAGCCGGATTAGATTACTGGCAACATCTTGAGATAATTTATTATGATGATATTGCTTCTTTTTTAGAAATAAACAAAACTGCCGACTTAGTCTTTTTATCAAGTCATGGCAACAAATCACACTGGGATATTCCTTTTAAAGATAATATGTTTCTTGTGTTTGGAAAAGAATCCGTGGGATTACCAAAATCGATTTTAGAAACTAACGCTGACTCATTATTTAAAATCCCTTTATATAGTGAACATGTTAGAAGTCTAAACCTTGCAAATGCGGTTGGTATTGTAGTTTATGAAGGTTTAAAACATTTAAGATAATTACATACGTTCAGGCACTTCAATACCTAATAACTTAAAGGCATTTTTTATAGTTAATGCCACCTTTTTTGAAAGTTGAACTCTAAAAATCTTTTTATTTAAATAGTCTGCCCCCAAAATAGACACATTCTGGTAAAATGAATTAAATTCCTTAACCAAGTCATAAGTATAATTGGCTATTAACGCCGGACTATGGGTTTCTGCAGCATTTTGAATAACCTCTGGAAATAGTTGTAATTGTTTTAATAATTCCTTTTCCTTTTCATGCAATTCAATGTCCGTTAACACCACTGAATAATCAAAATCTGCTTTTCTTATTATAGATTGTATTCTGGCATAGGTATATTGAATAAAAGGACCTGTATTTCCCTGAAAATCAATAGACTCCTTAGGATCAAATAAAATGCGTTTTTTAGGATCTACTTTTAAGATATAATATTTCAAAGCACCCAAGCCAATAGTTTTATATAGTTCCTGCTTTTCTTCATCCGAATACCCCTCAAGTTTACCAAGTTCTTCTGAAATTTCTCCAGCCGTAGTTGCCATTTCTTCAATTAAATCATCGGCATCCACAACAGTTCCTTCTCTACTCTTCATTTTTCCAGAAGGTAGATCAACCATACCATAGCTTAGATGATATAAGTTTTCGGCCCATTCAAACCCCAACTTTTTCAAGATTAAAAACAAGACCTTAAAATGATAATCCTGCTCGTTACCGACGGTATAAACCATGCCACCAACATCAGGATAATCTTTAATTCGCTGTATCGCTGTTCCAATATCTTGAGTCATATAGACCGCCGTTCCATCACCACGTTGCACAATTTTTTTATCCAATCCATCTTGCGTTAAATCACACCAGACTGACCCATCATCTTCTTTTGTAAAGACCCCCGATCTTAAACCTTGAGCAACAAATTCCTTTCCCAATAAGTAGGTGTTACTTTCATAATAAAGGGTGTCAAAATCAACTCCTAAATTTTTATAAGTGATATCAAAACCCTCATAAACCCATTGGTTCATAGTTTTCCATAAATTCACTGTTTCTTCATCTCCTGCTTCCCATTTTAAAAGCATATTTTGTGCTTCCAATAAAATAGGAGCCTCCTTTTTAGCAACTTCTTCAGATTTCCCTTCTTGAATTAAATTACCAATCTCCTTTTTATATTCCTGGTCAAACTTAACGTAATAGTTTCCTACTAATTTATCGCCTTTCAACCCGGCACTTTCAGGCGTTTCCCCATTTCCAAATCGCTTCCAGGCTAACATACTTTTACAAATATGAATCCCCCTGTCGTTAATGATTTGTGTTTTGTAAACTTTCTTCCCTGAAGCCTTCAAAATTTCAGCAACACTATAGCCTAATAAATTATTTCTAATATGTCCTAAATGCAGTGGTTTGTTAGTGTTTGGCGAAGAATATTCCACCATGATTGCTTTTGAATTTGGTTTTACATTGATATAACCATACTGTTGATTAGCATTTATCTCATTAAAAAAATGAACATAATAAGCATCTATAATTTCAATGTTTAAAAAACCTTTAACAACATTAAAAGCTTTAACCTCTTTAACATTATCAACTAAATAATTTCCAATATCAGTTCCAATTTGTACAGGATTGCCTTTAATAAAGCGCAGCATTGGAAAAATAACCACGGTAATATCCCCTGTAAAATCCTTCCTAGTCGATTGAAATTCAATGTCATCTATTGCTGTATTGTATCTTGTCAGTAAGGCTTGTTTAATTTTTATTGATAAAGTCTCTTGAAGGCTCATTAACTCATGTTTTTTATAAGAAAACAAAGATAAAACATTTATTAAAGTTTGATTGTATAAAAAGGTTTAATAAAAAAGTGAAAATATTGTGAAAATTTCAACATGATTATAATTGAAGGCGTGTCGTTTTTCCGAGTTTTTTGCCGTTCAACTATTCGTCGGTTTTTTGCAAAATTTTCAAAGTCATTTAATCTAATTTATTGGTAGAAAAACGCAGAAATTAGATTTTTAACAGGCTTTTTACAACTTTTGTTAAGGTATTGCTATTGCTCTCTGATTAAATTGAGATGAATATAAATTAACTAACATAATACAACTATATAGCGTAGTCTTAATTCCCTCAACAAGAAACATTGTATGATTATAATATTGATGGTTGTATGTTAAATATTGTATGAGGAAAATAATTACTCTTTTTCTATTATTTTTTGTTTACTCTAGTTTCTCTCAAACTAAAGAGATAGACAGTTTATACATACAATTAGCTTTTGAGGAATCTGACACCTTAAAAGTAGACACCTCCTTAAAACTTATTAAACGCCTTTATGAAATTAAAGATTATGATAAAGCGTTAAAATATATTTATGAAAGTGAAAAATTGTCAAACGCCATGAATTACACCTATGGTATTGCTGAAATCACTTATTTTAAATCTTTAATTTACGCCAGTAAAAATGATTACATAAATGCAGTGACTGGTTATGCTAAATCAAAAGCGTTATTTGGTAATTTAAAAGACACCTTAGGAATTGCAAAAGTTAATAACAGTATAGGTTTAATTGAAATAAAAAGAGGCAACTATTCAAAAGGATTACAGTATTCTCTATCGGCCATTAACGAACTTGAAAAAAGAAACCTTAAACCAGAGCTCTCATTGGCTTATAATAATTTAGCAAAAGCTTATTTTAATATTAATGCCCAGGAAAAAGCCATTGAATTTTATGTTAAAGCTTTACAACTGCAAAAAGAGCTAAAACAAAATGATGCCATCATTGAATCGAACAGTCGCTTGGCTGAGTTATATTCTGCCAAACAGGAGTATAGAAAATCTATTGAATATTACGAAACCGTTTTAAAACAAGTTGGTGATTCCAATGATTCCATTAAGGGAAGTATACTTCCTAAATTAGGTGGCGAATATTTAAAATTTAATGATTTTGACAAGGCCACTGCCTATTTACTTGAAGGCTTAAATTTAAATAGAAAAATAAAAAACAAAACGGGACTAACCATTGCATTAAATAACCTTGGAGAATTAAATCTTAACCTAAAAAAGACGAAACTTGCTGAAGTGCAACTGCTTGAAGCGGGATCACTTGCTAAGTCTATTAATAATAATCAGGAATTACTCAAGTTTTATAAACTGATGAAAGATTTAGACTCAACCAAAAAAGATTTTTTTGGAGCTTACATTTGGCAACGAGAATATTATGACCTAAAACAAATCCTAGAAAAGAAAAGTATTATTAAAGACACCCTCACAGATGCCTCACTTGAACTAAGTCCTGACTTTGACCTGAGTTTGTCAAATGAAAAATCAAAAGATTTACAATACACTTCAATGGCTGAAAAGGATAATGAAATTAATCGTTTTCAGCTTATTTTTTATGCTTTATTAGGTGCCTTAGCCATTGTGTCAACCTTCTTAATTTTAATTTATTTAAAACGAAATAACAGTATCAAGTATACCCAAGAATTAGAAGAGAAAAATATTAAAATTGAACTACAAAACAAGGCCTTTCAAGAGCAAACCAAACATCTTGAAAATGTAAATAACGTAAAAGACAAGTTGTTTTCAATCATTTCACATGATTTGAAAGATTCACTCTCCTCAATTAACGGCTTTATAGATTTATTAAAAGAAGGATCCTTATCTAGAGAAGAGTTTGACAATTTAATTCCGGAATTAAGTGAAAATGCTAACAATGCCTCTTTATTACTTTTTAATTTACTTAACTGGTCAAAATCTCAAATGCATTCACTAGAACCTAAACCTACATTATTTGATGTTCAAGAAGTCTTTGAAGATAAAGCAAAATTAATTGAGCAACGTTTAGATAGTAAAGGCATTGATTTGATTGACCATTCCTTGCGCGACTTTGTGTATGCTGATAGAAGTATGATTGAGATAGTAATACAAAATTTACTGGCCAATGCTGTAAAATTCTGTAATAAAGGTGATTCTATAACCATTTCAAACCATATAAGCAATGGTAGTTGCATAATTAGTATCGCAGATACTGGTGTTGGGATTTCTAAGGAGAATATGGAAAAACTTTTTAAAAGCAACTCTTTCACCACCATAGGAACCAATAATGAAAAGGGAACCGGGTTAGGTCTTTCTATTTGTAAAGAATTGGTAGAATTAAACAATGGCAAAATTTGGGTTGAAAGTAATTTAAATGTAGGAAGCACATTTTATGTACAGCTTCCTAAATCTAAATAGATCAAAGGGATTAGGTTTTAGGCAAAAACACTTCAGCCATCATACAACGCGCACTTCCGCCACCACAAGCTTCAATAGTATCTAAAGAACTTGATACAATAGCCTTATTATGCCTTTTAAGCTTCTCAATTTGAGAACTGGTAAGTGAGTTAAAAGCTGATTGACTCATAACTAAATACAAGTCACCATTTGTTCCTTTTACCTGAAGCATATTACCAGCAAAATTATTAACCTGTTCTTCCGTAATATCTATAACTTCTTTACCATCTTCTTTTAAATGCTGAACCACATTTTTGCGCTCTTGTATATCATCAATACTAGATAGGCAAATCACCGCAAAAGTTTCACCCAGACACATCATTACATTGGTATGATAAATGGCTTTACGCACACCATCAACCGTTTGATTGGCATTAAATATAACAGGTGTAAATTCAAAATCTTCACAAAACTCAATAAACAAGTCTTCATCAGCTCTGGGAGAAAGAGCACAATAGGCTTTCCCATGAACTCTGTCTAACAATAAACTTCCGGTACCTTCAAGAAACACACCTTCTTCTTCTGCACTGGTGTAATCAACAATGTTATTGATGACATAACCTTTTGACTCAAGTGTTTCTAAAATATCTTCCCGTCGTTCTAAACGTCTGTTTTCTGCAAACATAGGATACAATCCTACATTACCATTTTGGTGAAAAGAAATCCAGTTATTTGGAAAAATAGAATCTGGAGTATCAAACGCCTTACTATCATCAATAACAATGACATTGACACCAACATTTTGAAGTTTTTCAACTAAGGTATCAAATTCCTGCTGTGCTTTTTTATTAACCGTTTCAGGCAATAAATTATCCAAAACCTTTTGGTAATAATTGTTTACAGCGGTTTGTTCATTCATCCTAAAATTAATTGGACGAATCATTAAAATAGTATTTGTAGTTTGTTGCATTAGAGTTAAATTACTTTACAAAAGTAAAACTTATTGACTTGATTTTTTGAGATCTATTCATTTATTAATCTATAGATCAATATAGCCGTTCTTTTTGTGAGTGCTTCAATGGTTTTTAAATTTACTGTTTCTTGAGGGGTATGTGCACCGCTTCCCATAGTACCAAGTCCGTCTAAACAATCCACATATTCTGCAACAAATGAGGTGTCTGCTGCACCGCGTTTTCCTGGATCATAAGCCTGAACACCGCCTTGATTTAAATCTAAACTCACCTGATTTAATGTTTTTAATAACCTATAATTTCCGTCCGTGGCTTCCATTGCTGGATAACTATCTGTAAATGTAATTTTTGCGCTTGTTTTAGGTAAGCTATTAGCTACTATGGCCTTCATTTTATTACGTGCAGTTTGCTTTTGTTCCTCAGAAATAAAACGCAATCCTCCCTCAACTACCGCCGTTTGCGCCACTACATTTCTTTTACCAAATGCTGTCCCTGCATTATGAGTTTCATCATAATTAACAGTAGTTCCGCCTAAAATAACACCTGGATTGAAGGTTAAATAGTCTTCACCCCGCACTTCATTATAAAAACTATTAAGGATTCTTGACATTTCAAAAATTGCGCCTGCGCCAATGTTTTCGTTAAAAATCCCGGAGGAATGCGCTCGCTTCCCTTCCACTTCAACTTTCCAATCTGAGGAACCTCTTCTGGCAACCGTGGCATAATTAAAGCCTGTTGATGTTTCAAAACATAAGGCAATATCACTTCGTTTAGCCGCATCTATAAGGTGCGACCTACTTATCTCTAAGGGTTTCCCTGTAGATTCTTCATCTCCTGTTAAGGCCACAATAATTTGATTGTTTTTTAATAAGCCATTATCCTTTAGTGCTTTTAATGCATAGAGTATAATAATGTCACCTCCTTTCATGTCGTTGCCCCCTGGCGCTTGTGCCATGCTATCATTCAACATTTTAAACTCTTGAAAAGGACTATCAGCTTCAAAGACGGTGTCTAAATGACCTATTAACAATAATTTCTTTCCCTCTTTTCCTTCATTTTCAGCAAATAAATGGCCTGAACGATTCACTTGTGACATGTCATACCATGCGGTATTAAAACCCATATTTGCATAGGCATGATCAAATTCCATCCCTACTTTCTTGACACCATCATGATTCATGGTCCCACTATTAATATTAACTACCTTTTCAAGAAAATTAATCGCCTCAGCGTTATTAGTTTCTATAGTTTTAAGTATTTTATTTTCTGTTTTACTTAATTTTTGTCCAAATGAAGAATAACATGAACTTATTAGGATCAAGGCTGCAAGTTTTAATAAATATTTAGTAAACATAGTTGAGAATTTATAAAATTAGTCTCTAATTAAAGGCATTGTTGAACAACGCAGTAAACCTTCTTGTTTTGCTATTTCAGCATAAGGTACTTCTTCAACAGTAAAACCTTGCTGGCGTAACCAGGTATTTAAACGCGTAAAGTTTCTTTCAGATACGATTACCGTTTCAGAAATAGAAAATACGTTGCTGTTCATGTTATACATCTCTTCTTTAGTGATTTCAAAAATATTTTCTTTTCCAAAAAAATCAACCAACCATTGGTATTCACGTTCAATCAAAAATCCGTTTTTGTGTAAAATGGCTTTGTTGGTTCCAATAGGTTGAAAACAGCAATCTAAATGTAGTGCATTTTCTTTTGCGTCAGCATTTGATTTCCTTAACTCAAAACTTTTAACCATTTTATCTGGAAACAATTCCTGTAAAGCAATAACTGCATCCATGTTTGTTCTGGCCGTTATATAATCTGAATAGTCATCACCTGAATAGGTTCCAACAAATATATAATCATTCCAAGGCATTACATCTCCTCCTTCTGCATGGCACTCTTTTGGCAGAATAATACGCTTATCAGGTTCTATTTGATTCCAGATGTAATCAATAGCCCTTATTTCTTCTTCCCTATTAGGCAAAATATTAGCTCTTATTATTTTATCTTCAATGACAAAAGCAATATCTCTAGAGAAAATCTGATTACAATCTTTTATAACCTCAGGTCGGTAAACTTTAACACCATATTTTTCTAAAATAGCCGCAAAAGCATCCATCTCTAAAATCATATCTTCTTCCTTAGGATAAGTACCCGCTTTTACGTGCTCAATACTTTTTGGATCATAACACTCCTCTATTTTAGGCACGGGACCATTACTCTTAGCAATTCCTAAGACAACTGCCTTTAGACGAGAAGTTTCATTATTTACATTTAGTTTTAACATAAGGCTAATATAAAAAAAAGCTTCATAGAAAATATGAAGCTCTTAATTTTGAATTTATAAAATTTATCTTTTATCAATTTCTACAAAAGTCCTTTTTGTAGCCCCAACATAAAGCTGTCTTGGCCTTCCTATTGGCTCTTTATTCAATCTCATTTCTTTCCATTGTGCTATCCAACCAGGTAATCTGCCTAAAGCAAACATAACTGTAAACATATCTGTTGGTATACCCATTCCTCTATAAATAATTCCAGAATAAAAATCTACATTCGGATATAATTTGCGGTCAACAAAATAAGAATCTTTTAAAGCTTCTTGCTCTAATCCTTTTGCTATATCTAAAATGGGGTCTTCAATACCTAAATCTTCTAAAACTTCATCAGCCGCCTTTTTAATGATTCTTGCACGAGGATCAAAGTTTTTATATACTCTATGTCCAAAGCCCATTAAGCGGAAAGGATCGTCTTTATCTTTTGCTTTCGCCATATATTTCTTTGTATCCCCACCATCAATTTTAATTGCTTCAAGCATTTCTAAAACCGCCTGATTTGCACCGCCATGAAGTGGTCCCCAAAGTGCAGAGATACCCGCAGAAATTGAAGCAAATAATCCTGCGTGAGAAGAACCAACTATTCTAACAGTTGATGTAGAACAATTTTGTTCATGATCTGCATGTAAAATTAACAACTTATCTAAAGCATCGACCAAAACCTTATTTTGAATATATTCCTCATTTGGTTGTCTGAACATCATTTTTAATACATTTTCAACATAACCAAGATTCTTATCACCATAATCTAAAGGCAATCCTTGTTTCCTGCGATGAGTCCAGGCAACTAATACCGGGAATTTACCCATAATTTTAACTATGGCTTTATACATATCCTCTTCTGAATTCACATTCACAGAGGATGGATTAAATGCCGTTAGAGCACTTGTAAGAGAAGATAAAACACCCATAGGATGCGCAGATTTAGGAAATGCCTCCAAAATCCTTTTAATATCTTCATCAACTACCGATTGCGCTTTAATATCAGCATGAAATTTATCACGTTGTTCTTTTGTGGGAAGTTCACCAAAAATTAAAAGAAATGCTACTTCTAAAAAATCAGCCTTTTCAGCTAATTCTTCAATGGAATAACCTCTATATCTTAAAATACCTTTTTCTCCATCTAAAAAAGTAATAGCACTTTCGCAAGAACCTGTATTTTTAAATCCAGAATCGAGGGTAGATATACCTCCCGTTAAACTCCTTAGATTTGAAATATCTATAACCACTTCATTTTCAGTCCCTGTTTTTAATGGGAATTCATATTTCTGAGCATTAATTTCTAAGATAGCTTTATCTGACATAATTTATAGCGTTTTATTTTTTCTGTGAGTTGCTAAATTACAAAAATTACAATTATTATTTGACCTACCATATACAAATGTTGGGAGTTTTTTAACAACAAAAAGCGTTTATTTTCAATAAACGCTTTTAAAAATTTCTTCGAAAATTATTAAGATTATTTTATATGAATTTAAGTCATGCTTGCTAATTCGTTCTTAGGTTCAACCATTTTTTCCAACATTTCAGTGGTTATGGATTTTGGCCTTTCAAGAGGATAACCTAAAGCTCTATCCCAAATGATATTAGATAAAACTCCAAAAGATCTACCTATTGCAAATAAAACGGTATAAAAATCATATTGAGTAACCCCATAATGCCATTGGACTACACCAGATTGTGCATCAACATTGGGCCAAGGGTTCTTTGCCTTACCTTGTTCTCTTAAAATATCTGGAACTACTTTGTATAAAGCATCAACATATTTAAATAATGGATCCTCTGGCATGTTTTTTAAACAAAATTCTCTTTGAACTGTATATCGAGGATCTGTTTTACGAAGCACTGCATGACCATAACCAGGAATGACTTGACCACTATTTAAAGTATCCCACACGTAGGCCTTCAAATCTTCTTCTGATGGTATTTCCCCTTTCATTTGCTCCATCAATCCTTGCAACCATCTTAGAACTTCTTGATTTGCCAATCCGTGAAGAGGACCTGCCAACCCATTTATCATGGCTGAAGTTGCATAATAAATATCGGAAAGTGAACTTGCTACTAAATGGCCCGTATGCGCACTGACATTTCCACTTTCATGGTCTGCATGAATAATAAAATACATCCTTGATACATCATCATAAGGACTATCTTTACCCATCATATAAGCAAAATTTCCTCCTAAATCCAAGGAAGGATCTGGGTAACGATGACCTTTTTCGGGGTGATATAATTTGTTATAAATATAGGCTCCAATTAACGGCATTTTTGCAAGCAAATTAGTGGCATCCTCATACGTAGTGCTCCAATAATCCATCTTGTTGATTCCATTTTTATAGTTGGAACTAAAATGAGATTCTCTTTCTAAACTCATCACTGCTGCAGACAAAATAGCCATTGGATGACTGTTACTAGGAAAAGCATCAATAACGTCCCAAACATATCTTGGTACGACCCTTCTGTTTTTAAAATCTACTACTAAAGATTCAACTTCTTCTTTTGTTGGTATTTCACCTGTTAACAATAAATAATATAATCCTTCAACAAAAGGCATATTGGCTCGATCTGGCTTTGGCAGTTTAGCTAGCACCTCTGGCAATGTGAATCCTCTATAACGAATACCTTCAAAAGGATCTAAATATGAAATATCTGTAACTAAACTTTTAATACCTCTCATACCCCCTATCACTTGCGCAACCGTAACATTATCAATAACCGTATCTCCATGTTCTTCCAAAAGTTGAGTAATTCTAGGTCTGTGCTCTTGAATTTTTTGGTATAATTTTTCTTTTAAATTATTCATGACCTTATATTTATATGTTTATTTGAAGAGTTAATTTTATAAATTTATCAATAATTTAACACAAAAAATATGACTTATGTCACTTAATAACAGTCATGTAACAAATGTTACATTAATAGAATAATAATATTGATAAAATAAAAAAAGCCAAATTCACAAATGAATTTGGCTTTTTAAAATCTATTAGTTTGATTTATTTTATCTTAAATGCTTTTTCTTGAGGGAAATAGGCCGTTGAACCTAGTTCTTCTTCAATGCGAAGTAATTGATTGTATTTAGCCATACGATCACTACGGGATGCAGATCCTGTTTTAATTTGACCACAATTTAAAGCTACTGCTAAATCAGCAATAGTGGTATCCTCAGTTTCACCAGAGCGATGAGACATAACTGAGGTATATCCTGCATTTTTGGCCATATTAACTGCTGCAATCGTTTCTGAAAGTGACCCTATTTGATTTACTTTTACCAGAATTGAATTAGCAATACCTTCTTTAATACCACGAGATAAACGTGTTACGTTAGTAACAAATAAATCATCGCCTACTAATTGTACTTTACTACCTATTTTATCTGTTAGCAATTTCCAACCTGCCCAATCATTTTCATCCATTCCATCTTCAATTGAAATAATTGGATATTTAGAGGCTAATTCAGCTAAATATTCGGCTTGTTCTTGACTGGTTCTTACCTTTCCTTTATCGCCCTCAAATTTTGTATAATCATATTTTCCATCTACGTAAAATTCAGCAGAAGCACAATCCAAAGCAATCATCACATCGCCTCCAAATGTATAACCAGCGTTTTCAACAGCTAATTTAATACTGTCTAAAGCATCTTCAGTTCCGCCTGCCAAGGTCGGTGCAAAACCACCCTCATCACCAACGGCAGTACTTAAACCTCTGTCATGTAACACCTTTTTCAGATGATGAAAAATCTCTGTTCCCATTTGCATAGCATGAGTAAAATTTTTGGCCTTTACTGGCATAATCATAAACTCCTGAAAAGCGATAGGCGCATCACTATGTGAACCTCCATTTATGATATTCATCATGGGTACGGGAAGCGTATTTGCAGAAACACCACCAATATAACGATATAAAGGCAACCCTAATTCAGCAGCAGCAGCTTTTGCAACCGCTAAAGAAACTCCTAAAATGGCATTAGCCCCTAATTTTGATTTGTTTGGAGTACCATCTAAATCAATCATGATCTGATCAATTAGATTTTGTTCAAAAACAGAAACACCAAGAAGCTCTTGCGCAATAATAGAATTAACATTATCAACTGCTTTTAAAACACCTTTTCCCATATATGCATTACCACCGTCTCTTAACTCAACCGCTTCATGTTCTCCTGTAGAGGCTCCTGATGGTACCGCAGCTCTTCCTAAAATATCATTTTCTGTTATTACATCTACTTCAATAGTAGGATTTCCTCTAGAATCTAAAATTTGTCTAGCATGGATATTAATTATTATACTCATAAGTACAGTTTTTTAACTTTAATTATTCAAATTTACGTTTTAATCTTATTTTAATTTGCGTATTTCTAAAGAATTACACAAATTCTTATCTATAACGTTTTAGTAATATAAAAGCCTCAAAACAAATGATATTTTGAGGCTTTATTTCTATTAATTCTTTTTTAAATTTTCAATAAATAGATCAAAGAGATAGGACGAGTCATGTGGCCCAGGGCTCGCTTCCGGATGATATTGTACTGAAAAACAATTTTTAGATTTCATTGCTAATCCCGCCACCGTATTATCATTTAAGTGTAAATGAGTAATTTCTAAATCTAAATGTGATTCAGCTTCTTCTCTATTCACTGCAAAACCATGATTTTGAGACGTTATTTCTCCTTTACCCGTTTTTAAATTTTTCACAGGATGATTAATTCCCCTATGACCATTATGCATTTTATAGGTAGAAACGCCATTAGCCAATGCTATTACTTGATGACCTAAACAGATTCCAAAAAGTGGTAAATTCCTTTTTATGATTTCCTTTGCCACATTTTGAGCATCTACTAAAGGTTCAGGATCTCCAGGTCCATTTGATAAAAAATAACCATCAGGATTAAAAGACTCTAAATCTTCAAAGGTTGCATTATAAGGAAATACTTTGATGTAAACATCTCTTTTGGCAATATTCCTTAGGATATTCTTTTTGATTCCAATATCAAGAGCTGACACCTTATAAGTTGCATTTTCGTTACCAAAATAATAAGGTTCCTTTGTAGACACTTTTGAAGCCAATTCTAAGCCATTCATACTTGGAAATTGAGCTAGCTGATCTTTTATCTGTTCTAAATTATCAACATCGGTAGTTATCACAGCATTCATGGCGCCATGATCTCTAATATAACTAACTAAAGCTCTAGTATCAACATCTGAAATTGCAAACAAATTATTGGTATTTAAAAAATCTTCTAAAGAGCTATCCGCCACATCTCTAGAATATTCATAACTAAAGTTTTTACAGATTAACCCAGCTATTTTAATTGAATCAGATTCTACTTCATCTTTTTGAGTCCCATAATTTCCAATGTGTGCATTGGTGGTTACCATGAGCTGTCCGAAATAAGATGGATCAGTGAAAATTTCTTGATAACCGGTCATTCCCGTATTGAAACATACTTCTCCAAAAGCTGTTCCTTGCTTGTTTCCAACAGATTTCCCATAAAAAATGGTGCCATCAGCTAGTAAAATAATTGCGATTTGTCTTTTTTGGTATTTCATTTTTTCGAAAGGTTTGGCAAAATTGCAAAAAAAAGGATAAACTTAAAAGTTTATCCTCTAATATTTTACCTGTGAACTAACATTATAAAGTATCACAGTAGTTTAAGATTTTAATAACATCATCATTTTTCTTATAGCTAAGCATGTGTTCTTTAACAAATTCCTTCACTTTAGCTTTATTATTCTCTTCCACTAAAGATAAAATAGCAGATTTATTTAGTTTAATTTTATCCAATTTATCTGAATCATCTTTTAAAATATAATATTGTTCCTTTTTAATATATTGATCATTTTGCAATTTTTGCATGGTCAAAGGATTAATTTGAGATTCCTTTATTGTTAGTTCATGCTTTTTCAACAAATATTTATCATTAAAATGAATAATATCTTCAAAATATGTATTTCTTTGAAAATCCGGATCTAAATGTCGTGAAAACGATTTACCCTTAACTTTTACTTTATCAAAACTTCCATGGTTTAGTACAAAAACAGAGTCTTCTGATATCTTTACTTCAAAACGTTCCACTTGAATGTTATAATTAAGTGCACTTAAAGTATAAACCTGATTCCCAATAAATATATCCCCTTTTTGTGACCAGTTATCAAATAAATAAGGAGAACCCTTGATTTGTTTAGTATTATTTTGGGCTGACACCCAAAATCCATGATCTCCTTGACCTATTATATAACTATTTGTTGGTGTATTTTGTGAAAAAGATACAAACTGTGTTAAAAGTAGGCTAAAAAAAACTATTAAATATTTATGCATTTTAAAATTGAGTGTTTTCTATAAGGTATTATAGTAGTTTAAAATAGTTTGAAAATTTCTTTCATCTTTTATCGAAACATTGTTTTTTGAAATATATTTTTTGATAGCCTCTGATTTTTCTCCAAACATATTTATAAAAGGCTTTTTAGCCAATTTTAATTCCTTTATTTTACCATGATTATAAAAATAATATGTTATAACATCAACATAATTATCAGGTGATGTCTGTTGCGTAAAAGGGTTTAATATTCCTTTTTTTAATTTCTTTTCATATTTCTTAAGAATTTCAATGTCATTACTAACCGCAACAACTTCAAAATAAGTTTTCATTCCAGTATTTAAATACCTTTTGAATTTTTTTCTGTTAATAATGACCTCCTTAATATTTTCATTATTAAAAACATACACAGAATCTTCAGATACTTTTGCTACAAAAGAATTAGTTTTGGTATCATAATTTAATCCTGTCAAGGATAGGTTTTGATCGTTATTTGTTATTAAGATTCCCTGTATACTCCAATCTTTAAACAGATAAAAACTTCCTTGAACATTATTAACTTCATTATTATATATCCAAGCCCCAGATAAATTTTGATTTAATGCCGAATAATCGTTTCTAATTCTTACTTCGGAGTTATTTTGTCCCAAAGCAAAAGTTATAAAAAGCAAGAAAATAATGACAACTCTCATGATGAAAAAATTTTTAGTTAATAATAATTATACAAAAAAAGGATAAACTTAAAATGTCTATCCTTTTTTATATTTTTATGTTAAGAACACTTATTCTTCTTCGTTTGAAGCTGGAGTCTCTTTTGCAGGAGATTCCACAACCGGTTTTTCAGCTTTACTTCCACCTCTTCTACTTCTACGAGTCGTTTTCTTAACAGCTTTATCAGCATTGTAAATTTCGTTGTAATCCACAAGCTCAATCATTGCCATATCAGCATTATCACCTAAACGGTTACCTAATTTTATGATTCTGGTATAACCTCCTGGTCTATCTCCAATTTTGGCAGCAACATCTCTAAACAACTCAGCAACCGCTTCTTTTTGTCTCAAACGAGCCATAACAAGACGTCTGTTTGCTGTAGTATCTGCTTTAGATTTAGTAATCATTGGCTCTACAAATTGTTTTAAAGCTTTTGCTTTGGCAACAGTTGTATTGATGCGTTTATGTTCAATTAATGAACATGCCATATTGGCCAACATTGACTTTCTGTGCGCTGTCTTTCTACCTAAATGGTTTATTTTTTTTCCGTGTCTCATGACTTTTTTTTAAATCTTCATCTTGCTTCAACCCATTATTGAGGAGCAAAATATGAAGTAATTAATCTTTATCTAATTTATATTTGCTTAAATCCATTCCAAAATTAAGACCTTTAACAATTACAAGCTCTTCAAGCTCTGTTAAAGATTTCTTTCCAAAATTACGGAACTTCATTAAGTCATTTTTATTGAATGATACTAAGTCGCCTAATGTATCAACTTCTGCCGCTTTTAAACAGTTTAATGCACGAACTGATAAATCCATATCAATTAACTTCGTTTTAAGCAACTGTCTCATGTGAAGTGATTCTTCATCATAAGTTTCTGTTTGTGCAATTTCATCAGCTTCTAAGGTAATTCTTTCATCAGAGAATAACATAAAGTGATGAATTAATGTTTTAGCCGCCTCTGTTAAAGCATCTTGAGGCGTAATTGAACCATCAGTAATGATTTCAAAAACTAATTTTTCATAATCAGTCTTTTGTTCAACACGATAGTTTTCAATACTATACTTAACATTTTTTATTGGAGTATAAATTGAATCTGTAAAGATTGTTCCTATTGGTGCTGAAGGTTTATTGTTTTCTTCTGCTGGAACATAACCTCTACCTTTTTCAATAGTAATTTCCAAATTAAAACTTACTTTAGGATCTAAATTACAGATTACTAATTCTGAATTTAACACTTGAAATCCTGAAATAAATTTCTGAAAATCACCAGCTGTGATTTGCTCTTGACCTGAAATTGAAATTGAAATAGATTCATTATCTATATCCTCAATTTGTCTTTTAAAACGCACTTGTTTTAAATTTAAAATAATTTCAGTCACGTCCTCAACTACACCTGAAATTGCAGAAAATTCATGATCTACGCCTTCAATTCTTACTGATGTAATTGCAAATCCCTCTAAAGAAGATAATAAAACTCTTCTTAAAGCATTTCCTACTGTTAAGCCATAACCAGGTTCTAAAGGTCTAAATTCGAATTTACCTTCAAAATCGGTTGAATCGATCATGATTACTTTGTCAGGCTTTTGAAAATTAAATACTGCCATACTTTTTTCTTCGTTTTGATTGTTATTTAGTTGCGCGGTTTATAAGTTTGAAGAAGCACGAATAAACCCTTTAGCTAAATACCAATATTGTTAATTTATTATTTAGAATATAATTCGACTATGAATTGTTCATTAATATTTTCTGGAATTTGAAGTCTAGAAGGAACAGAAACATATGTTCCCTTTTTAGTTTCATTATTCCAAGTAATCCATTCGTAAACACTACTTGAATTTGATAAAGATCTATCAATAGCTTCAAGTGATTTAGATTTCTCTCTAACGGCGATAATATCACCAGCCTTTAATGAATAAGATGGAATATTTACCACTTCTCCATTTACAGTAATATGTCTGTGAGAAACTAGTTGTCTAGCACCACTTCTAGAAGGAGCAATTCCCATTCTAAACACAACGTTATCTAATCTAGATTCACAAAGTTGTAAAAGAACCTCACCGGTAATCCCTTGAGAAGCTCTTGCACGTTTAAACATATTTCTGAACTGACGCTCTAATACACCATAAGTATATTTTGCTTTTTGCTTTTCCATTAACTGGATTGCATATTCAGATTTTTTTCCACGACGCTTGTTTGCACCATGTTGACCTGGAGGATAGTTTCTTTTTTCAAAAGACTTATCTTCTCCAAATATAGCTTCGCCAAATTTACGAGCTATTTTAGTTTTAGGACCAGTATATCTTGCCATTTTTAAAATTTAGTTATGAGAGTGTTTATGAATTAAGGTCTTAATCTTATCCTTCGATAAACGTTGATCTCCCGTTGATACTTGTTAAATAATTATTGTTAACTGAAAATTTCAGTTTAAACTTAAACTCTTCTACGTTTTGGAGGTCTACATCCATTATGAGGAAGCGGAGTAACATCAATGATTTCAGTTACTTCAATACCTGCATTATGAATTGAACGAATAGCAGATTCTCTACCATTTCCCGGACCTTTAACATACACTTTTACTTTCTTTAAACCAGCTTCTTGAGCTACTTTTGAAGCATCCTCTGCAGCTAATTGTGCTGCATAAGGAGTGTTTTTCTTAGAACCTCTGAATCCCATTTTACCAGCTGAAGACCATGAAATAACGTCTCCTTTTTTGTTGGTAAGCGAAATAATGATGTTATTGAAAGAAGCAGTAACATGTGCTTCTCCAACAGAATCTACAATAACTTTACGTTTTTTAGTACTTGCCTTTGCCATATTACTAATTATTATTTAGTTGCTTTTTTCTTGTTAGCAACTGTTTTTCTTCTACCTTTTCTAGTCCTAGAGTTGTTTTTTGTACGTTGTCCTCTTAATGGAAGACCAGATCTATGACGAATTCCTCTGTAACATCCAATATCCATTAATCGCTTAATGTTTAATTGTGTTTCAGAACGTAATTCACCTTCAATGGTAAAAGATGACACAGCATCACGAATGTTTCCAATCTGATCGTCTGTCCAATCCTGCACTTTAATGCTTTCGTCTACTTTAGCTACTGCTAAAATGTCTTTTGCTCTACTTCTACCTATTCCATAGATATAAGTTAAAGAGATGACTCCTCTTTTGTTTTTTGGTATGTCTACACCTGCAATTCTTGCCATAACTACCCTTGTCTTTGTTTGAATCTAGGATTCTTTTTGTTAATTACGTAAAGTCTACCTTTTCTACGCACGATTATACAATCTGCACTTCTTTTTTTTACTGATGCTCTTACTTTCATCGTATTAGTATCTATAAGTTATTCGAGCCTTTGATAAATCATAAGGACTCATTTCTAATTTTACTTTGTCTCCTGGTAATAATTTGATATAATGCATACGCATCTTACCAGAAATATGCGCCGTCACAATATGACCGTTTTCTAATTCAACACGAAACATAGCATTTGATAATGCCTCTATTATGGTTCCGTCCTGCTCTATTGCTGCTTGTTTTGCCATGGTATATTATTAAGCTAACGCTTTTCTATTTTTACCAGTTTTCATCAAGCCATCATAATGTCTATTTAACAAGTAAGAATTTACCTGTTGCATAGTATCAATGGCCACACCCACCATAATAATTAATGATGTTCCACCAAAGAATAGCGCCCAACCTTGTTGTACATTCATAAGTTTTACAATAAAAGCTGGGAACACAGCAATTAAAGCCAAAAATATAGATCCCGGTAAGGTTATCTGCGACATTATTTTATCTAAATATTCAGAAGTTTCAGATCCAGGTCTAATACCAGGAATAAAACCTCCGCTACGTTTTAAGTCATCTGCCATTTTGTTTGTTGGTACCGTAATTGCTGTATAGAAATAGGTAAATACAATAATTAATAAAGCGAATACTACATTATACCAAAATCCAAAAATATCAGAAAATTGAGTTTGCATCCATGCACCCGTAGCAGTATCTTTTAAGAAAGACGAACCACCAATTAAACCAGGTACAAACATAATTGCTTGTGCAAAGATGATTGGCATAACTCCAGAAGCATTCAGTTTTAAAGGAATGTATTGTCTTGAACCAGCCATCACATTTTTTTCATAACTTCCGGCAGCCGTACGTCTAGCATATTGAACAGCAATTTTTCTTACTGCTAATACTAATAGTATTGACGCTAAAATAATTACAAACCAAATAACTAATTCAAAAAGAATAAGCATGACATTATTACCTTCCAATCTGTTAGCAGCATTTTGTATAAATGCACCTGGCATTCTCGCAATAATACCCACCATAATTAATAATGAAATACCATTTCCAATACCTTTATCAGTAATCTTTTCTCCTAACCACATGGCGAATATACAGCCTGTTACTAAAATTGTTACTGAAGAGAAATAAAACAAAGGACCACTTCCTAAAAGAAAGGCGCTTTGAGGAATTCCTAATGCCGGTAGACTAGCCAAGTAACCTGGTGCTTGTAACAAACAGATTGCAATAGTTAACCATCGTGTAATTTGGTTTATTTTCTTTTGACCACTTGCCCCTTCTTTTTGTAGCTTTTGTAAATAAGGAATTGCTATTCCCATTAACTGTACTACAATAGAAGCTGAAATGTAAGGCATGATACCAAGAGCAAATACAGAGGCATTAGCAAAAGCGCCACCTGTAAAAGCATTTAAAAGTCCAAGTAATCCTGAATCAGTACTATCTGATAAACCACCTAGTTGAGCGGCATCAATACCTGGCAAGGTTACCTGAGCTCCAAATCGATACACTAATAATAATCCAAGTGTTACTACGATACGATTTCTCAGTTCCTCTATTTTCCAAACATTCTTTATTGATTCTATAAATTTCATATACTTAATAAGATCTTATAAAGTTACAGCTTCACCACCCGCAGCCTCAATTGCAGCTTTCGCTGTAGCCGTAAACTTATGAGCAGACACTTTTAATTTAGCTTTTAATTCTCCTCTTCCCATGATTTTTACTAAATCATTTTTAGTAGTTAATCTGTTTAAGAATAAGGTATCTAAATCTACTGTATCTTTTATTTTCTTATCATCTACTAATTGTTGCAGAGTATCTAAATTAATTCCTTGATATTCTTTACGATTAATATTTGTAAAACCAAATTTAGGAACACGTCTTTGAAGTGGCATTTGCCCACCTTCAAAACCTATTTTCTTAGAATAACCAGAACGAGATTTGGCTCCTTTGTGGCCTCTTGTAGCGGTCCCACCTTTACCAGAACCTTGTCCTCTACCAATTCTTTTTCCTTGATTTTTAACTGAACCTTCTGCAGGTTTTAAATTACTTAAATCCATTTCAGTATTTTATTATTTAATTTCTTCAACAGAAACTAAGTGATTTACTTTACTTACCATACCAAGAATACTTGATGTAGCGTCGTGCTCTACTACTTGACCAATTTTTCTAAGACCCAAAGATTCTAAAATTCTTTTTTGTCTTAAAGTACGATTGATTGCGCTTTTAACTTTTTTTACTTTAATTTTTGCCATCTCTATCGTGATTATGCGTTAAAAACCTTTTCAAGTGAAATTCCTCTATCTGAAGCTATTCTTCTGGCATCTCTCAGTTGCAATAAAGCATCAAATGTTGCTTTAACCACATTATGAGGGTTTGATGAACCTTGAGATTTTGATAATACATCATGTACTCCAACCGCTTCAAGAACTGTTCTAACCGCTCCACCAGCAATAACTCCGGTACCAGCAGCTGCAGGAATAATATTTACTCTTGCTCCACCATATTTACCTTTTTGCTCATGTGGTAAAGTTCCTTTTTTAATAGGAATTCTTACAAGGTTTTTCTTAGCATCTTCAATAGCTTTTGCAATAGCACTCGCTACATCTTTTGATTTTCCTAAACCCTGACCTACAACACCCGCTTCATCACCAACCACTACAATTGCTGAAAAACCGAATGCTCTACCACCTTTTGTTACTTTTGTAACTCTTTGTACACCAACTAAACGATCTTTAAGATCCAATCCACCTGGTTTTACTAACTCTGCGCTTTTGTATTTTCGATACATAATTTCTTAGAATTTAAGTCCTGCTTCTCTAGCTCCTTCAGCTAATGATTTTACTCTACCATGATATAAATATCCACCTCTATCAAAAGCGATGGTTTCTACACCTGCTTTTAAAGCTTTTTGTGCTACAGATTTACCTACTAAAGTGGCAATCTCAGTCTTATTAGCTTTTGCAGAACTAATATCTTTATCTCTTGAAGATGCTGCACTGATAGTTTTACCAGTCACATCATCTACTATTTGAGCATAAATTTCTTTATTACTTCTAAAAACAGATAATCTAGGTTTAGCTTCCGTTCCAGAAACTATCTTACGAATTCTGCTTTTAATTCTTATTCTTCTTTCGTATTTTGTCAATGCCATAACTTACTTATTACGCTGATTTACCTGCTTTTCTTCTTAATACCTCACCAACAAACTTAATTCCTTTTCCTTTGTAAGGTTCCGGTTTTCTAAAACCACGGATTTTTGCAGCAATCTGTCCTACAAGTTGTTTGTCATGTGACGTTAATTTAATGATAGGGTTTTTACCTTTCTCATTTACTGCTTCTACTTTAACTTCTGGAGCTAAACTCATTACAATATTATGAGAAAATCCTAAAGCTAATTCAAGGGTTTGACCCTGGTTACTAGCTCTATATCCTACACCTACTAATTCTAATTCTTTAGTCCATCCTTTTGAAACACCTTCAATCATGTTACGCATTAATGATCTATACAGACCGTGTTTTGCTTTTTGATCTTTAGTGTCAGAAGAACGCGTAACTAAAACATTTCCATCTTCAACTTTAATATCTACAGAATCAAAATTTTGAGTTAATTCTCCCAATTTTCCTTTTACTGTAACTATTCCGTCTTTTATATCAACTGTAACGCCGTTTGGAATTACTACTGGATTATTACCTATTCTTGACATTTCTTATTTTTTTAGTAAACGTAACACAATACTTCACCACCTACATTGTCTCTTTTGGCTTGCTTACCAGTCATTACTCCATGAGAAGTAGAAACGATGGCAATTCCAAGACCATTAAGAATTCTAGGTAATTCTTTTGAACTTGCGTATTTACGTAAACCTGGTTTACTTATTCTTTCGATTTTCTTAATTACAGGTTCTTTTGTTTCCTTATTGTACTTAAGAGCAATTTTAATTGTTCCTTGTACCCCAGAATCATCAAACTTGTAGCTTAAAATATATCCTTGTTCGAATAATATTTTTGTGATGTCCTTTTTTAAATTAGAAGCAGGTATCTCAACCACTCTGTGGTTTGCACTCACTGCATTTCTAATTCTTGTCAAATAATCCGCAATTGGATCTGTATACATAATGAATTGATTTTGTGATTTTGGTTTTCAACTAGTGTTGAACCTTAAATCTGATTATTTAAATAATATTACCAACTTGCTTTTCTAACTCCAGGGATAAGACCTTGATTGGCCATTTCTCTAAAGGTTACACGTGAAATTCCAAAATCTCTAATATATCCTTTTGGTCTTCCAGTTAATTTACATCTATTATGCATGCGAACAGGAGAAGCATTTTTTGGCAACTTTTGTAATGCTTCATAATCGCCAGCTTCTTTTAAAGCTTTGCGCTTTTCAGCATACTTAGCTACTGTTTTAGCTCTTTTTACCTCACGGGCTTTCATTGATTCTTTAGCCATATCTTAGTTCTTTTGAAAAGGTAATCCTAATTCTGTTAATAATGATTTTGCTTCTTTATCTGTTTCTGCAGAAGTTACAAATGTAATATCCATACCTGAGATTTTATTAACTTTATCAATATTAATCTCTGGAAAAATAATTTGTTCAGTAACTCCTAAATTGTAGTTACCTCTTCCGTCAAATCCAGTTGCTTTTATTCCGTTAAAATCTCTTACACGCGGTAATGCAGAAGTTACTAAACGATCTAAAAACTCATACATTCTTTCACCACGTAAAGTTACTTTTGCCCCAATTGGCATACCCTTACGTAATTTGAATGATGCAACGTCTTTTTTCGAGATCGTTGAAATAGCTTTTTGTCCTGATATAGTCGTTAGTTCTTCCACAGCGTAGTCAACTAACTTTTTGTCTGCAACTGCTGCCCCAACGCCTTTAGATATTACTATCTTCTTAAGCTTTGGAACTTGCATTACATTCTTATATCCAAATTCGTCTGTAAGAGCAGCAATTACTTTGCTTTTATACTCTTCTTTAAGTCTAGGTGTATATGCCATAACTATATTACTTCATTAGATTTTTTAGAGAATCTTACTTTCTTATCGCCTTCCATTTTAAATCCAACTCTAGTTGCTTCACCTTTTGCAGTTAACAATGATAAGTTAGAAATATGAATAGGCGCTTCTTTTTCTACGATTCCACCTTGAGGGTTCTTAGCACTTGGCTTAGTATGCTTTTTCACAACATTAATACCTTCAACGATCGCTTTATTCTTATCTAACAATACCTTTTGTACTTTACCTTCTGATCCTTTGTGATCTCCAGCAATTACTTTTACGGTATCTCCTGATTTTATTTTAAGCTTTGTCATCTTATAATTCATTAAAGCACTTCAGGTGCTAATGATACAATTTTCATGAATTGTTTATCACGAAGTTCTCTAGCAACCGGACCGAATACACGTGTTCCTCTCATTTCTCCTTGCGGATTTAAAAGGACACAAGCATTATCATCGAATCTAATATATGATCCGTCTGGTCTTCTTACCTCTTTTGTTGTACGTACAACAACTGCAGTTGAAACAGCACCCTTTTTAATGTTTCCATTAGGTGTTGCGTCTTTAACTGAAACAACAATTTTGTCTCCTACAGAAGCGTATCTTCTTTTAGTACCACCTAGAACACGGATAGTTAAAACTTCCTTCGCTCCAGTGTTGTCTGCTACTTTTAATCTTGATTCTTGCTGTAACATAATTATTTAGCTCTTTCAATTATTTCAACTAATCTCCAACATTTAGATTTACTTAAAGGTCTTGTTTCCATGATCTTTACAGTATCTCCAATGTTACAATCGTTTGTCTCGTCGTGTGCAACATATTTCTTTGTTTTTAACACGAACTTTCCATACATAGGATGCTTTACTTTTTTAACTTCTGCAACTACAATTGATTTTTGCATCTTGTTACTTGTAACAACTCCTATACGTTCTTTTCTTAAATTTCTTGTTTCCATCTTATAGCAGAATTATTGTAATTCTCTTTTAGTTAATTCTGTCGCAATCCTTGCTACGGTACGTCTAATACCGCGTAATTGAATTGGATTTTCTAAAGGAGATATTGCATGAGCTAATTTTAGATCTGAATAACTCTTTCTAGTTTCACTAAGTTTCTCTTGTAACTCAGCTACAGATAATTCTTTAATTTCTGATTGTTTCATAATATCAAATAAATTATGCTTCGTAATCTCTAGCGATTATAAACTTAGTTTTTACAGGTAATTTTTGAGCGGCCAAACGCAATGCTTCTTTTGCAATGTCTAATGGCACTCCTCCTACTTCAAAAAGCAGTCTTCCTGGCTTAACAACAGCTACCCAATATTCAACGGCACCTTTACCTTTACCCATACGTACTTCAAGAGGCTTCTTTGTAATTGGCTTATCTGGAAATATTTTAATCCAAAGCTGCCCTTCTCTTTTCATGTAACGTGTAGCGGCAATACGAGCTGCTTCAATTTGACGTGATGTTAAAAAATCTGAGTCTAGTGATTTTATCCCAAAAGTTCCGTTTGAAAGTTGATGACCTCTTTGAGAGATCCCTTTCATTCGTCCCTTTTGTTGTTTACGAAATTTTGTTCTTTTCGGCTGTAACATTTTTCTTTACTTTATAAAAAATTACTTTCTACGACGTGGTTTTGCAGGACTATTAGCACCTCCACGACCCGTTGCTCCACTTTTTCCTTGCTTTTTGGACATTCCAACTAGCGGAGAAAGCTCTCTTTTACCATATACTTCACCTTTCATAATCCATACTTTTACACCCAATCTACCATAAGTAGTGTGTGCCTCAACTAAAGCATAGTCAATATCGGCTCTAAAAGTTGATAAAGGAATACGTCCTTCTTTATAGTGTTCAGATCGCGCCATTTCAGCACCATTTAAACGACCACTAATTTGAACTTTAATTCCTTCAGCATTCATACGCATCGTAGCGGCAATTGCCATTTTTATTGCACGTCTGTAAGAGATTCTATTCTCAATTTGACGAGCGATACTTGATGCTACTAAAAATGCGTCTAGTTCAGGTCTCTTAATTTCAAAGATGTTAATCTGAACTTCTTTTCCAGTAATTTTTTTAAGTTCTTCTTTTAGCTTGTCTACCTCTTGACCACCTTTCCCGATAATAATACCTGGTCTTGCAGTTGTGATAGTAACGGTTACAAGTTTTAAAGTTCTCTCAATAATTACTCTTGATACACTAGCTTTAGATAAACGTGCATGTACGTATTTTCTAATTTTATCGTCTTCGGCAAGCTTATCTCCATAATCATTACCTCCGTACCAGTTAGATTCCCATCCCCTGATAATCCCTAAGCGATTTCCGATTGGATTTGTTTTTTGTCCCATACTTCTATCCTAGCTTTGTGTGTTATTGTTAGCTCCAACCACTAATGTAACATGGTTAGAACGTTTTCTAATTCTATGTGCGCGACCTTGTGGTGCTGGACGTAATCTTTTTAACATTGCGCCACCATCAACTCTAATCTCCGTTACTACTAATTCAGCATCTTCAATACTTGCTTCTTCGTTTTTAGATTGCCAGTTGGCAATTGCTGATAACAACAATTTCTCTAATTTACCTGAAGCTTCCTTTTGATTGAATTTCAAAATATTAAGCGCTTTTTCTACGCGTTCACCTCTTACTAAATCGGCTACTAAACGCATTTTTCTTGGTGATGTAGGACAATTATTAAGTTTAGCAAAAGCAATTTGCTTTTTCCCTTCCTTAATAGCGTCTGCCATTTGTTTTTTACGACTTCCCATTGCTTACTATTTTTTACCTTTATTTTTAGCACCTGCATGACCTCTAAATGATCGTGTTGGTGAAAACTCTCCTAATTTATGACCTACCATGTTTTCAGTGACATACACTGGTACAAATTGACGGCCATTATGAACAGCTATTGTTTGTCCAACAAAATCAGGAGTAATCATACTGGCTCTTGACCAAGTCTTGATTACCGTTTTCTTGTTTGCTTCAACATTAACAGCTACTTTTTTCTCTAATTTATAATGAACGTAAGGTCCTTTTTTTAATGATCTTGCCATGTCTTATTTCTTTCTACGTTCTACAATATATTTATTACTTGCATTCTTTTTAGAACGAGTTCTATATCCTTTAGCTGGGATACCGTTTCTTGAACGAGGATGTCCTCCTGAAGATTTACCTTCACCACCACCCATTGGATGGTCAACTGGGTTCATTACAACTGGTCTAGTTCTTGGTCTTCTACCTAACCATCTTGTTCTACCTGCTTTACCAGATACTAACAACTGATGATCTGAGTTAGAAACAACTCCAATAGTAGCTAAACAATTAACAAGAATTAATCTTGTTTCACCTGAAGGTAATTTGATAGTTGCAAACTTACCATCTCTTGCCATTAACTGAGCAAAAGCACCAGCACTACGAGCCATAATAGCTCCCTGACCAGGTCTTAACTCAACACAAGAAATAATAGTTCCTAAAGGAATTTGACTAAGTGGCATTGCATTACCGATTTCCGGAGCTACATTCTCTCCTGAAACTACGGTTTGACCAACTTGTAAACCGTTTTGAGCAATGATATATCTCTTTTCACCGTCTTGATAATTCAATAAAGCGATAAAAGCGGTTCTGTTTGGATCATATTCTATTGATTTTACTTCTGCAGGAATTCCTGTTTTGTTTCTTTTAAAATCAATAATACGATACTTCTTTTTATGACCACCACCTATATAGCGCATGGTCATTTTTCCTTGACTGTTTCTACCACCAGACCTTTTATTCGGAGCTAATAAACTTTTCTCCGGCTTATCAGTAGTAATGGCGTCAAATCCATTTACTACTCTAAATCGCTGTCCTGGTGTGATTGGTTTTAATTTTCTTACTGACATTTTTGTCTAATTACATGTTACTGTATAAATCAATCATTTCACCTTCCGCCAGTTGTACAATTGCTTTTTTAACAGCATTTGTTTTACCATGTTGAATACCTGTTTTTGTAAAACGGGTTCTTCTTTCTGGACGGACATTTATAGTACGAACTTTTTCAACAGAAACACCATAAACAGCTTCCACTGCTTTTTTAATTTCCACCTTGTTCGCCTTAGTATTCACAGCAAATGTATAGCAGTTATTCACTTCGCTATTAGCAGTCGCTTTTTCTGTGATTATAGGTTTAATTAAGATACTCATCTGTTCCTTATTTACTTAAATTCGATTCAATTCCTTCTAAAGAGCTCTCTAAAAGCACAATCTGATTTGCATTTAAAATCTTATAAGTGCTTAATTCTGAATTAGTTATAACTTCAGACCCTTTAAAATTGCGTGACGACAAATATACATTATTATTTGACGCTCCCAACACAAAGAGAGATTTTTTGTTTTCTAAGTTCAAAGCTTTTAAAACCGCAGTAAAATTTTTGGTCTTTGGAGCATCAAAATTGAAGTCTTCTAAAACTACAATTGACTTCTCACCTGCTTTAATACTTAAGGCTGATTTACGAGCCAAACGCTTTAAACTTTTATTTAATTTAAAGCTATAGCTTCTTGGTCTAGGACCAAACATACGTCCACCTCCTTTAAAAACTCCAGACTTAATACTACCTGCTCGGGCTGTACCAGTACCTTTTTGTTTTTTAATCTTACGTGTACTTCCAGATATCTCAGCTCTTTCTTTCGCTTTGTGAGTTCCTTGTCTTTGGTTTGCTAAATATTGTTTAACATCCAAATATACAGCGTGATTATTAGGCTCAATAGCAAACACATCTTGAGAAAGCTCTGCTTTTCTTCCTGTGTCTTTTCCGTTTATATCTAAAACTGCTACTTTCATTATTTTCTAATAATTACATAAGCGTTTTTATGTCCAGGCACACAACCTTTAACAACCAGTAGATTCTTTTCAGCAACTACTTTTAAAACTCTTAAATTTTCAACTTTTACATTTTCACCACCCATTCTTCCTGCCATGCGCATTCCTTTGAATACTCTTGAAGGATACGAAGAAGCTCCTACAGAACCAGGGGCTCTTAAACGGTTGTGTTGTCCGTGGGTAGCTTGACCTACACCAGCAAATCCATGACGTTTTACAACGCCCTGAAAACCTTTTCCTTTTGACAACCCTGCGATGTCAACAAATTCACCTTCTGTAAAGTGCTCAACAGTGATTGCATCACCTAACTTGTACTCCTTATCAAAACCTTTAAATTCGACGATTTTGCGTTTTACAGAAGTTCCTGCTTTTTTAGCGTGACCTTGATCAGCTTTAGTAGCACTTTTTTCTGTCGCGTCATCGAAACCTAATTGAACAGCTTTATAGCCATCCACTTCTTCAGTTCTGACTTGGGTAACGATACATGGTCCAGCTTCGATAACTGTACAAGGAATATTTTTCCCGTTGCTATCAAAGATGCTGGTCATACCGATTTTTTTTCCAATTAACCCAGACATAATTATTTATTTAATTTATTACTTACTTATTTAAAAAATTCAGGGTCGAAATACCTTCAACCCTGAATGTATTTTTACCGTTTTTCCTTCGCTCGCAGCTTAGGACATGTTTTCAAGGAAACTCCTTGATATATTAACTATACTTTAATTTCTACTTCAACACCACTTGGCAACTCTAGTTTCATCAAAGCATCAATAGTTTTTGATGAAGAACTATAAATATCAAGTAATCTCTTGTAAGAACTTAATTGAAATTGTTCTCTAGACTTTTTATTTACGTGCGGAGAACGCAATACAGTGAAAATTTTCTTATGAGTTGGTAATGGAATTGGACCCGTTACAACAGCACCTGTACTTTTTACTGTTTTTACAATCTTATCTGCAGACTTGTCTACTAAGTTGTGATCGTAAGACTTTAATTTTATTCTGATTTTTTGACTCATTTTCTTAACTTTTTAAGATTGTACACCTTTTGCTTCTTTGATAACTTCTTCAGAAATATTTGAAGGTGTCTCAGCATAATGTGAAAATTCCATTGTTGATGTTGCACGACCTGAAGACAAGGTTCTTAATGTTGTTACATAACCAAACATTTCAGAAAGTGGCACTTCAGCTTTAATAGTTTTAGCACCTGCTCTATCACCCATGTCATTCACATGACCACGACGACGGTTTAAGTCACCTACTATATCACCCATATTTTCTTCTGGAGTAATCACTTCTAGTTTCATGATTGGCTCAAGAATTACGGCACCAGCCTGTTTTGCAACAGATTTGAAACCTAATTTAGCAGCCAATTCAAAAGATAGAGCATCAGAATCCACCGCATGGAAAGATCCGTCTGTAAGTGTTACTTTCATACTATCTACTTCAAATCCTGCTAAAGGCCCATTAGCCATAGCTTGTCTGAATCCTTTTTCAACAGAAGGAATATATTCTTTTGGTACGTTACCACCTTTTACGGAGTTAACGAACTCAAGACCTACTTTTCCGCTTTCCGCTGGTTCAAGAGTAAATACAATATCCGCAAATTTACCACGTCCACCAGATTGCTTCTTATAAACTTCTCTGTGATTAGCCGTTTTTGTAATCGCTTCTTTATATTCAACCTGTGGCTTACCTTGATTTACTTCAACCTTAAACTCACGTCTTAAACGGTCTACAATAATATCTAAGTGTAACTCACCCATACCTGAGATAATGGTTTGCCCACTAGCCTCATCTGTACGTACTTGAAAAGTTGGATCTTCTTCAGCCAATTTAGCCAAAGACATCCCTAATTTATCAACATCTGCCTTTGTTTTAGGCTCTACCGCAATACCAATTACTGGCTCAGGGAAAACCATGCTTTCTAAAACAATTGGATGTTTCTCAGAAGTTAAAGTATCTCCGGTTTTAATATCTTTAAAACCAACAGCTGCACCTATATCTCCTGCTTCAATAAAATCAATTGCATTTTGCTTGTTTGCATGCATCTGATAGATACGTGAAATACGTTCCTTATTTCCAGAACGATTATTTAACACATAAGAACCTGCATCTAAACGACCTGAATAAGCTCTGAAGAATGCTAAACGACCTACGAATGGGTCAGTTGCAATTTTAAATGCTAAGGCTGCAAATGGTTCTTTTACATTTGGCTTACGTATTTCTTCTTTTTCAGTATCAGGATTAATACCAATAATACCTTCTTTATCCATTGGAGAAGGTAAATAACGGCAAACAGCGTCTAACAAAAACTGAACGCCTTTATTTTTGAATGAAGAACCACAAATCATTGGAATGATGGCCATATCCATAACAGCAGCTCTTAAAGCAGCATGAATTTCATCTTCAGTAATTGAATCTTCATCTTCCATGAACTTTTCAAGCAAGTTCTCATCATAGGTCGCCACTTCTTCAATAAGTTTTGCTCTATATTCTTTTGCTTCCGCTTTTAATTCTTCTGGAATATCAATAACATCAAAAGTAGCCCCTTGTGTTTCATCATGCCATATAATGGCTCTGTTCTTAACTAAGTCAACAACGCCTTTAAAATCTATTTCGTCACCAATTGGAAGAACGATAGGCACTGCATTAGAACCTAACATTTCTTTAACCTGCTTGTTAACCATCATAAAATCAGACCCTTGACGATCCATTTTATTAACAAACCCAATTCTTGGCACTTTATAATTATCAGCTAGTCTCCAGTTAGTTTCAGATTGAGGCTCTACACCATCAACTGCACTAAATAAGAAAACTAAACCATCTAAAACACGTAATGAACGGTTTACTTCAACCGTAAAATCTACGTGACCAGGAGTGTCAATAATATTAAAATGATAACTATTTGAATTATCTGCTGGCACACCATTTACTCTTGGGAAAATCCACTCACAGGTTGTAGCTGCAGAAGTGATTGTAATACCACGTTCTTGCTCTTGCTCCATCCAGTCCATAGTTGCAGCACCATCATGCACTTCACCTATTTTATGAGATACTCCTGTGTAATAAAGTATACGCTCTGTTGTTGTTGTTTTACCAGCATCAATATGAGCAGCAATTCCTATATTTCTTGTATATCTTAAATCTCTTGCCATTTTTTTCTATTAAAATCTAAAGTGAGAGAACGCTTTGTTTGCCTCTGCCATTTTATGAGTATCCACTCGTTTCTTAACAGCTGCTCCTTCTTCTTTAGCTGCTGCTAAAATTTCTGAAGCTAGTCTTTGTGACATTGATTTTTCGTTTCTTTTACGTGAATAACTAATAAGCCATTTCATAGCCGTTGAAACTTTACGGTCTGGACGAATTTGCATTGGAATTTGAAATGTTGCACCACCTACTCTACGACTACGTACTTCTACGTGAGGCATAACGTTTGATAAAGCATCTTTCCAAACTTCAAGTCCTGTTTTTTCTTCGTCTGTTTTTTTTGTTTCTACAATATCCATCGCATCATAGAATACTTTAAAAGCTACAGACTTTTTACCATCCCACATCATCATGTTCACGAAACGAGTCACTAACTGATCGTTAAAACGTGGATCTGGTAAAAGCGGTCTTTTTTTCGCTTGTCTTTTTCTCATGTCTTCTTCTTAAAGTTTTTAATTACTTCTTAGGGCGTTTTGCACCATACTTAGATCTACGTTGTGTTCTACCTGCAACACCTGCGGTGTCTAAAGCTCCACGAACAATGTGATATCTAACTCCTGGCAAATCCTTTACCCTTCCACCTCTAACCAATACTATCGAGTGCTCTTGTAAATTGTGTCCTTCTCCCGGGATGTATGCGTTTACTTCATTACCATTAGTTAACCTAACCCTTGCAACTTTACGCATTGCTGAGTTTGGTTTTTTAGGTGTTGTAGTATAAACACGAGTACATACTCCACGTCTTTGCGGACACGAATCTAAAGCAGCCGATTTACTCTTCTTGGTTATTTTGGCTCTTCCTATTCGTACTAATTGTGAAATTGTTGGCATATAATTTATATGTTTATTTAAATTACCTCTGTTTAGAGGGCTGCAAATGTAGAAATAAAAAAGTATTTTTCAAACCCTAATTGATTAATTTTCCTAACATAATCAATATTTTTTTAGAGGTGTTATGTAATCGCCCATTTTAAACCAGTGTTTTAGCGACTCAGACCCTATTATATAAAGGTATTTGACAAATATTATAAACGTAGAACTTAAAACGATTTCGATAGAATTTAAAAATTACTTTATTCACTATATTATAAATGGTCTTTTTCCGTTAGTTTTACAATGTTTAAACATGAACCTTGAATTTTAGTTGTGCAAAAAACATTATTTCTAACTTTAATTATTTGCCTGTTTTATTCCTCTAAGGTCATATGTCAAAATTTAAGTCTTCAGATTTACGGAATTAATAAGATAGAAAATCAAACAATTGATTCTATTGGTTATTTAAAATTTCACAAAAACTATACATCTATAACTAATGAAATAGATTCCATTCAAAATAAACTTTATAAAATTGGTTTTATTGAAAGTACAGTCTCTGAAATTAACAAAGAAAATGATTCTTCTTATTCTGTAAAATTCAATTTAAAAACGAAATTTTACACCATATATATATACTATGATAAAACGGGTATTAATACAGACCTCATTAAAACTGTTTCAAAAAAAGTAAATCCTTTATATTTTGAACTACCTATCGCACAAATTGAAAGGGTTTTAACTTTTTTAAATACAAAAATTTCAGATAAAGGCTTTCCTTTTTCAAAATTGTCTTTAGCTAATATTAAAACATCCCCTAACGGTATTATACAAGCAGACTTGGTGGTTAATTCTGAAAATCAAAAAAGACACATCAACAGCATTACCATTAAAGGGTATGAAAAATTTCCCAAATCCTTTTTAAAACATTATTTAAAAATCAAACCCGATCAAACATTTGATTTAACCTCTATTAAAAAGAAAGCAGATCAATTAAATAACCTGCGGTTTGCGAAACAAATAAAATCTCCTGAAGTTTTATTTACGAAAGACTCTACTACCTTATATATGTATATAGAAAAATCAAAAAGTAATATGTTTGATGGCTTTTTGGGTTTTGGCACTAATGAAGAAACCAATAAACTTGATTTTAATGGGTACTTAAATTTAAATCTGGTTAATAATTTGAACTTTGGAGAATCCTTTGGTTTACAATATAAAAGCACACAGGGCGATCAAAAATTTTTTCAAGCAGATGTCAATATGCCTTATTTGTTAGATACTCCTGTTGGCCTTGATTTACAACTATACATCTTTAAACAAGACTCCTCTTTCACTACTGTAAACCAAACAGCAAAGCTTAATTATCAAATAAATTCAAAACACAAACTATTCTCTGGTATTAAAACCTCTGAATCTAATAATTTATTAAATACCACAACCACGAACTCCATTTCAGATTACAAATCAAATTTTATTACAATAGCCTACCAATTTACTAAACCTCAATATTATAATTTTCTGTTTCCAGTAAACACCTCTATCTTTCTTGAAACCGGCTTTGGTAATAGAAAAACTTCGGTAACTTCTGAAAAGCAAACACAGTTGAACATGGATGTCTTTAAAATTTTTAATTTTAATCAAAAAAATAGTTTCTATTTAAGAATAAATGGCTCAAACCTTGTTTCTGATAGTTACTTTGAAAATGAATTATCAAGATTTGGCGGTATCAATTCTATAAGAGGTTTTAACGAGAACAGTATATTTGCTACATCCTATATCTTTATTAACACGGAATACAGACTGCTTTTAAGCCCAACCATATATATACATTCCATAATTGATTTAGCTTCTTTTGAAAACAAAATCACAAATACAAAAGAGAAATTATTTGCTTATGGTTTTGGCTTTGGTATTTTATCAAAGGCAGGTTTATTAAAACTTGATTTTGCCAATGGTAAAACAAATTCTCAAAAATTCAAATTCTCAAATTCTCAGGTTCATTTAAGTTTAACCGCTAATTTTTAGGCTTATATGCCTGAAAATTGATTTAATTTTTATAAAAACATGAATTTTAACCTAATTTTATTGTTTTATTAACTTTTTATTAGGATTTTTGATGTGACTAATTCAAATAAATCATAAAATGAAAACAAAGTTTAGTGGAATTCTAACGCTATTCCTAGCGTTAATTGTGCAAATAACATTTGCTCAAGAAAAGACTATCTCAGGTACTGTATCCGATAATTCTGGATTGCCCTTACCTGGGGTTAATATTGTTGTAAGTGGAACAACTAATGGTACTCAAACGGACTTTGATGGTAAATACACCATTAAAGCTAGTGTTGGTAACGTTATTGTTTTTAGTTATGTTGGGCAAAAAACACAAAGCGTAACCGTTGGTGCTTCTAACACAATGAATGTAGTTTTACTTGAAGATGCTCAGGCATTAGAAGAAGTAGTAGTTACTGCGTTAGGTATCAAAAGAGAAGAGAAAGCTCTTGGGTATTCTGTACAAAGCATCAAAGGTGAAGGCTTAACAGAAGCTAGAGAAAGTAATATCTCAAATGCTATTAGTGGTAAGATTGCTGGTGTTCAAGTAACAGGAACTTCTGGTAGTGTAGGAGCGTCTTCTCGTATTGTATTAAGAGGTAACTCTTCAATTACAGGAAACAACGAACCCCTTTATGTAGTTGATGGTGTTCCAATTGATAACAGATCTTATGGAAATGCAGGATCAGGAGGTGGTGTAGACTTACCGAATGGAGCTGCAGATATTAATCCAGATGATATTGAAACAATAACAGTACTTAAGGGCCCTAATGCTGCTGCATTATATGGTCTTAGAGCTGGTAATGGTGTGATTGTTATTACAACTAAAAGAGGTATTGCAGATAAAAAGTTCTCTGTTGCAGTAAATACTAACGTTACTTTTTCAAACCCATTAATTTTACCAGATTATCAAAACTCTTATGGTCAAGGTGATGGAAATTATTTTGAGTTTGTTGATGGAGCTGGTGCTGGAGTTCAAGATGGTGTTGATGAAAGTTGGGGACCAGCTTTAGATACTGGTTTAGAATTTATTCAATGGAATTCAGTGTTATTTGGAGGACAACCTTTACCTTGGAGATCTTATCCTGATAATGTAAAGGATTTCTTAGATACTGGTCTTAGCATGTCTAATAATATATCTTTAACAAATGAAAATTTAAGATTATCTATTGGTAATAGCGAAGAACGAGGAATGGTTCCAAATACAGAATTAAAAAAATTCACAATTGGGTTAAGTGGAAACATGGAAATTGGATCAAAAATGACCGCAGGTATTAATTTAAATTATTTTAATATTGACAGTGATAACATTCCTATTTCTGGTTATAATAATGAAAACCCCTTCCAACAATTCATATGGTCTGCAAGACAGGTTAATTTCGCAGACTTAAGAGATTGGAGAAATTTCCCATTAGCTAATGAAGGTACTGCGGCTGAAGGAACACCATTAAACTGGAATCACAACTTCCAGAATAACCCGTACTGGATATTAGAAACAAATACTAATACATTAGAGAAAGACCGTATAGTAGGAAATATCAATTTAGGATATCAATTAACCGACTTTTTAACTTTAACAACGAAAGTAGGTATAGATTCATATAATCAATTTGAAACCTCTAGACAAGCGAAAGGTAGTAACAATGCTAAAAACGGAACTTATAACGAAATTCAAAGACGTTATGAAGAGATTAATGCAGATGCATTATTAAGTTTCAATAAAGATATTTCTGAAGATTTCACTATTGGTTTAAATGTTGGTGCAAACCACATGAACAGATCATATCATAGCACTAGTGGATTTTTGCCAGGATTGGAATTACCAAACCTATATACATTATCCAATTTATTGACAGGTTCAACGGCTGTGCTTAATAGCTTTGAACAAAATCAAAAAATAAACAGTGTTTATGGTTATGGACAAATAGCATATAAGAATATGGTATTCGTTGACTTTACAGGAAGAAATGACTGGGCCAGTATTTTACCAGTCAAAAACAATTCTTTCTTTTATCCTTCTGTTTCTGCTTCTTTTGTATTATCTGAAATATTTAATACTCAAAATACCAGTCTGAATTTCTTGAAAATAAGAGGTGGATGGTCAGAAGTTGGTAGTACAGGAGCATTAGGACCTTACAATATTAACCAAACCTTTGGATTAACAAATACAGGATTTGGTAATCAAGCATTTGTTCCTAATACACAGTTTAATCCTGATTTAAAGGCTGAAACAGTTACTGGAATTGAATTTGGTTTAGATGCTAAATTATTTAATAATAGAGTACGTTTAGGTGCAACGTATTACGATCAAAAGTCTGAAGATTTATTAGTTCCTATTCAGGTGTCTTCTGCTACAGGTAGTACAAACTCATGGGATAATATAGCAGATATGCAAAATAAAGGTGTTGAATTATCTTTAGGTGTAACTGCAATTAAAACAGACGATCTTAGATTTGACATAGATTTGAACTGGGCTAAAAATGAAAATAAAGTTACATCATTAGGAGAATTAGATAGTTATATTTTAGGTGGACAATGGGGTGTACAGTTACAAGCTATACCAGGTCAACCTTATGGCTCTATAGTAGGTAGAGATTTTGCTAGAACTGATGATGGTCAGGTTATTTATTCAAATGGACTTCCAGTAATTGACCAAAGTCAACAAATAATTGGTAATATCGCTCCAGATTGGACAGGAGGTGCATCTTTTTCATTACAATACAAAGATTTTAGTATTTCAACGCTTATTGATGCAAAAATTGGAGGTGATGTTCATAGTATGACTTACGCTTGGGGTAGATATGCAGGTACTTTAGAAGAAAGTTTAATTGGTCGTGAAGGAGGTGTTATAGGAAACGGTGTTAGATTAGATAACAGTGGTAGCTATGTACAAAATGATGTTGTAGTTCCTGCTAAGGCATTCAACCAAGCTTCTTATAGTAACTCTATAGAGTCTAGTTCTGTTTTTGATGCGTCTTACGTTAAATTAAGACAAATAACAATAGGTTATTCTTTACCTAAAAAATTATTAAAACAGACTCCACTAGAATCAGTTAAATTTTCTGTTGTAGGTAGAAACTTAGCAATATTATATAAAGTGGCTCCACATATTGATCCTGAAACAGGTTTTAGTAGTGCCAACGGAAATCAAGGTCAGGAATTTGGACAATATCCATCCGCTAGAAATATTGGTTTTAACGTAAACTTAAAATTCTAAAAAAAAAACACATGAAAAATATAAAATTAATTTTAATCGCTTTTTTAAGCTTGTCACTCTTTATTGGTTGTGACAACAAATTTGAAGAAGTCAATACAGACCCTAATAATCCGGTGGCAATTCCTGCACATCTATTATTAGGCTATGCACAGCGTTCACATACTAACTCTATATACAGCACATTTGTTGGTGCTGATATGGGGGCTTGTTGGTCGCAACAAATGGCAAAAGTACAATACAATGATGAGGAAAGATATGTTCCAAGACGAGGTGTTATTGATGGTGTTTGGAACAATCAATATACTTTAGTTGCTTCTGAAGGAAAAGCTATTTCAGATTTAGCTGCAATTGATGGAAATCAAGTATTAGAAGGAGTAGGAAAGGTAATGCAAGCAATAGCATTTCAAACTTTAGCTGATATTTTTGGCCCTATTCCGTTTACTGAAGCTCTTGACCCTGCAATATTGAAACCTGCTTATGATGATGAGGCAACGGTTTGGGAAGGTATTAATCAATTACTTACAGATGCTGCTAGCCTTATATCTACTGGAAACGGAAGTATAGTTGCAACTTCTGATCTTTATTACGGTGGTGATTCATCAAAATGGCTAAAACTTGCTAATTCTTTAAAATTCAGAGCTCTTATGAGAATCTCATCTACTAGAAATGTAGGCTCTGAGCTTCAAGCGTTAATCAACGGAGGTAATTTAATGACCTCAAATGCCGATAGTGGTCAAGTATATTATTTAAAGGCTGTACCAGATGCAAACCCACTTTATGAAACTATTGTTGACGGATCTCGTTTAGAATTTAAGATAGGATTAGTAATGGTTGACCTTTTAGAAGGATTAAATGATCCAAGACTGCAAGTATATGCGTCACCAAATGCAAGTGGAAATATTGTTGGAAAACCAGTTGGATACGGCAACGTAATACCTTTACCAAATGAAGATCTTGGTTATACTTATGCTAATATTTCTGGTCTAGGTACTAAATATTTGGATCCAGAATTACCTGGAGTAGTTATGTCATATGCACAGTTATGTTTCTTAAAAGCAGAAGCTGCAAACGAAGGTTATATTTCTGGTGGTCTTGAGGCTGCACAAAATTACTTTAGTGATGGAGTAAAAGCTAGTTTTGCTTTTAATGGTTTAGATGCAACTAGCTATCTTGCTCAAGATGGTATTGGTTTCACCAATCAAGCTGACGGAAGAAATAAAATAGCTACTCAGGAGTATATTTCTTTATTTGGACAAGGTGTAGAATCATGGACAGAATGGAGAAGAAACAAAATACCTGTTTTAGAACCGGCTGCAGAAGGAGATATTGCTCAAATACCGTCTCGTTATTATTACCCAACAACGGAACCATCATTAAATGGTGTAAATTATAGTGCAGCAGCTTCTACAATTGGAGGAGATTTATTAACATCGCCATTATTTTGGCAATAAAAAAAATAAATATGAAAAATATCAAATATTTAGTACTAACAGTACTTACTGTGTTCGCATTTATTTCCTGTGTGGACGATGACAATGATGAATTAACTGGAAATGCCATAACTGGTGGTCTGGTTAGTGTTAATAATGCTCTTATAAGTTATGTAGTTGGAAGTGGTAATACTTATTCAGCATCAGGCTCTGTATATCAGGGAAATGTGCAGGTTACCTCTATCAATATATATAAGTCTTTTCAAACCGTTGGTGGAGATAAATCTGACGAAGTATTTTTTACTTCTGTAGATTTACCAGCAGTAATTGGACAAACTAGTAATTTTAGTTTATCATTTACCTATGAAGACCTTATTGATGGTTTAACATTAAATGGTAGTGCACTGCCTGCAAACGACGGTGAACTAAGTATTGGAGATTTCTGGACTTTAAGATACGCAAGTAATACAAGTACAGGATCTTTAAACTTTAATGGTAGCGTTACAAAAATTGCTGTTGGAACACGATATGCGGGTGTATATAGTACTGAAGAAGCTGCCTATTGGAACTCAGGTAGCTATCTAGGGTCTTGGGCGCCAGCAGACAGAATTATTGAATCTGTTGATGCTACAGTATACAAACACGTTGGACATGCTTATTGGGATGATCAAGAATGGTTTTTCACTGTTGATAACGAAACAGGTTACATCACTGTACTTCCTGAATATCCTGCAGGTACTGGAACTTTAATCAATGGTTCACCAATTATGACTTGTGAAGGTGCAGGTGGAGACTTTGAAATGATTACTTGTGATGCAACAACTTCAAAAGCAACACCTGATGATGTTAACGGAGAAGATATGCTTGAATTTACAGTGGGTTATTTTAGAGGTGTAGGAGCTACCCGCGAATTTTATGAAAAATTAATAAAGCAAGTAGACTAACAATTAAAAAATAAATTAATGAAAAATATAATTAAAATTTTAGCATTAACTTTGAGCGTTTTTGCCCTGATTGTATCTTGTTCTGAAGAAGATTATACTGGACAAAGTACAAAAAAAGCAACAAGCCCAAGTTTAAGCGTAGAACTAGGATTTGACAATTCGCAATCGTTAGTGGAATCTGAAACTAGTTTTCCATTTACGGTGACAATTAGTGAACCACAAATAGCCACAGTAGTTATTAAAATCGCTCAAGTTGGCGGTTCTGCTACTGATGGTGACGACTTTTCTATACCACATTCAGTAAGTATTCCTGTTGGGTCTACTTCTGTTTCTGATGTTATAACTATTCATGCCGACGATCTTGTTGAAGATACTGAAAATGCAATTATTCAAATCGCACTTGGTAACGAAGCTAATGTTGATCCCATAAATAGTGAAACTGTAACTTTTGAAATATTAAACGTTACTGATGGAGACCTTGCAATTGGAATGTCATGGGCAACAAGTCTTGTAACTGATGACCTAGGTGTTGAAATAGAAGCTACAGATTTTGCTGATTTAAGATTATTAGTATCTACTGGCCCAAATAATACTGATGTAATTGGTGAAGCAGATGGCGGATCATTTGAATCATTCGTATTCTCTTCAACAGAAGATGATGGAGAGTATTATGTGGTAGCAGATTTTTGGGATGCTGTTGATATTGAACGAGATATTGATATTACATTAACATTTGATCAAACCGGTGTTATTAATGGACAGACTCATGAATTTCCAGGAGTTTTAAATAATGCTTCTGTTTGTGATGCTTACTTTGCTGTATTAGCTAAATTCACTAAAACTGGTGATACATATACCTTTGAAGAAATTGGCACTAACAGCTTTGCTGTTACGCCATGGTCGGGTACTGATGCAGGCTATGATAGTCAAATTACATCATCTATTGATTGCACGGGATCATTTTTACGAGGTATAAATGCTGAATGGATGTTTGATTTCTGGGGAGAAACTATAGAAAAAGAAGGTAATGTTTATTATACCGTAGATGGTTCTGGTAATGTAACAATTCCTTCACAGTACATTTTCACAACACTTTATAGCGGTTCTAATTATGATTATACAATATCTGGAACTGGCGTGATAGATGGAACAGGAACGCTTACGCTTCAATACTATCTTGATCAGGATGGATTTGATGTAAGTGGTTGGTTACTTGATAATGGTTACTCAACAGTTCCTTATTTCGAAGCTATAATTACTGCAGACTAAATTAATCTTAAGAATTTTTAAAAAGCCATCTTTATATAAGATGGCTTTTTTTATACATATTCATCATTTTTATAAGTACTTTTAAACATAATTTTTTTATTAAAAACTAATGCAAGAAGAAACACAAATTTTTGGAATCAGGGCTATTATTGAAGCCATAAATGCGGGAGAAACCATTGATAAGGTTTTTCTTCAAAAAGGTTTAAAAGGAGAACTGTTTACTGAATTAGAAAGTCTTTTAAGGAAAAATGATGTGAACTGTTCTTACGTTCCTGTTGAAAAGCTTAATAGACTTACTAGAAGTAATCACCAAGGGGCCGTTGCACAAATTTCTCCTATTGCATTTCACGATTTAGAACAGCTCGTTTTAAACGTTATTGAATCAGGTAAAACACCCTTATTCTTATTACTTGACCAAATAAGTGATGTAAGAAACTTTGGTGCTATTATAAGAACGGCTGAATGTACTGGAGTGAATGGTATTATTATTCAAAAAAAAGGAGGCGCACCTGTTAATGGCGATACTATTAAAACCAGTGCCGGTGCGGTTTTTAAAGTTCCTATTTGCAAAGTTGACCATATAAAAGATGCTGTTTTTTACATGCAAGCCTCTGGTATAAAAGTCATAGCGGCCACTGAAAAGACTGAGAACACTTTATATGACGTGTCATTTAAAGAGCCCTGTGCCATTATTATGGGGTCTGAAGACCGCGGTATTAATCCTTCTATTTTAAAAGTAGTTGATGATAAAGCCAAATTACCATTATTGGGAGACATTGAATCACTCAATGTTTCTGTTGCTTGTGGTGCCTTTCTTTATGAAGCAGTGAGACAAAGACTATCTTAGATTCTTAAATTGTTAGACCTCTTGGATTCTTAGAATTAAATTTATTCTTTTTTTTCTTTGTAACTATAATTGATGATAGGTTGAGACTCATCTTTTTCTACTTTATCAAATTCAATGAAATTTCCTTGTTCATCAAAATGCCTTAAAAAAGGATCCTCTTCTGCCTTGTAATTCTCTTCTTCCCATAGATATTTCTTTGCTCTCGGAATTTTCTTTTTAAAATATAATGCAAAGAACAGCCCTGTAAATAAACCAGACAAGTGCCCTTCCCAAGATACGTGTTCTTCTATTGGAAATACATACCAGATCATACTTCCATACAGAAATACCACAAGTAAGGACAACGCAATTAATCGAAAATATTTTGTGAAAACACCCTTAAAAAAAATAAAACTCACTAATACATAAATTAATCCACTAGCTCCAATGTGAAAAGAGGGTCTTCCTATACACCAGGTTAAAAATCCAGATATTAAAATTCCAAAAAATAAAATTTTCCAGGCAATTGGTCTGTAAAAATAAAATAAGGCCAATGACAGTACAAATAAAGGTATGGTATTATGATAAATGTGTTGAATATCACCGTGAATAAATGGGCTTAAAATTATCCCTCTTAATCCTATAATCTCAAGTGGATAGATACCATATTTAGAAAAATTTAAACCAAAACGTACTTCAACCCAAAAAACAATCCATATCATAAGGATCATTAAGATAGGGTAAGCGACTACGCCATTTGAAAACTTAAAATGTTCTTCTTGATTCATAAACATAAAAATAGCAAATAGTCAACCAATAGTATCATAAATGCTAAAATGTCAGTTTATTATCCCATTTATTTTATTAACCCCAAGACCAAAACTTAAAAATTTACTTTAATTTTACGTTTATGAATGAACCATTAGCTGAACGATTAAGACCCAAAACTCTGGATGATTATTTGAGCCAAAACCATTTAATTGGCAAAAATGGTGCTTTAACTCAACAAATAAAACAAGGGCTCATTCCTTCCATGATCTTTTGGGGTCCACCTGGCACTGGAAAAACAACTTTAGCCAATATCATAGCCTCAGAATCCGGCAGACCATTTTATACCCTAAGTGCCATAAATTCTGGCGTGAAGGATATTCGTGATGTCATTGATAAAGCTAAACAAAGTGGCGGCCTTTTCACCACAAAAAACCCCATCTTATTTATTGATGAAATTCATCGGTTTAGCAAATCACAGCAAGATTCCTTATTACAAGCTGTTGAAAAAGGTTGGATCACCCTGATAGGCGCTACCACTGAAAATCCTAGTTTTGAAGTGATCCCCGCACTTCTATCTCGTTGTCAGGTTTATATTCTGAATGCCTTTGAAAAAAATGATTTAGAAATTCTTTTGGATCGAGCTATAAACCAGGATACCTATTTATCTAAAAAAAATATACAGCTTCAGGAAACAACTGCTCTTTTAAGACTCTCTGGTGGTGATGCCAGAAAACTATTAAATATTTTTGAACTAATAATAAATTCAGAAGATACTGATGACATTATTGTTACAGATGAATCTGTTTTAAAAAAAGTTCAAAACAACACTGTTAGATATGACAAAACTGGTGAACAGCACTATGATATCATTTCAGCATTTATAAAATCAATACGAGGAAGTGACCCAAATGCCGCTGTATATTGGCTGGCACGAATGATTGAAGGAGGAGAAGATGTTAAATTTATAGCCAGACGTTTACTTATTTTAGCCAGTGAAGATATTGGTAATGCCAACCCTACGGCACTAGTTATTGCTAATAATACCTTTCAGGCTGTGACCACAATCGGGTTTCCAGAATCCAGAATTATTCTGAGTCAATGTGCTACCTATTTAGCCTGCTCACCCAAAAGTAATGCCGCCTATATGGCCATTAATAAAGCTCAGCAATTGGTGAAGGAAAAAGGTGATTTATCAGTGCCTTTAGAAATAAGGAATGCTCCAACAAAATTAATGAAAGAACTTGGTTATGGTGACAATTATAAATACGCTCATAACTATGAGCAAAATTTTGCTGATCAAGAATTTATGCCAGAGGAACTCAAAGGCTATAAAATCTACGAACCTGGCAATAATCCACGTGAAAAGGCTTACCAAGAATTTTTAAAACAACGATGGAAAGATAAATATGACTACTAGCTATTAAAACTTAATGTTAAGTAATTTCTGTTTTAAAATGCCCTGTTCATAGTATTCAAGAATCCATTGTCCATCCTTATTGAATAAAGTTCCATCTATATCTTGAACCAGAAACACATCTTGTAAACTCGTCCTTTTTATTTTATAAACAACTTTAGGTGTACTATCAACTAATTGAAAACCAATTTCTGTAGCCTGCGCATACAAAATGTCTGAAACATCTTTAGTATTGGAAGGACTTATAGCGGTTTCAATAACCGCAACAGCCGCAACAGCCGCCACTTTTGTCTCTTCCGCAGGTATAACTTCTGCAATCTTTTCCTGCTTTAAAGTCTCCGGCTCCTTCTTTAACTCTTGATTCTCTATAACGGATACTTTATTTTCTTTTGGTTCATATTTATATGATATCGCCTCAAAAGATATAAACGCGTTACGCAAGGCCTCTGTATAAGCTTTTCCAAATTCCTTTTCTCTGGTTTCACCCATAACACTTGTAAAAATCACTTTATCAGTACAATCTTCAAGCTCAACTTTTAATTTTGTCTTAAAAAATCCTGAATCATTAATAACATTCGAATGTAAGGCCAAACATCTGTCTTTAAGCAGATCATCCGGATAATTATCACCTTCTATTAAAGTTAAAAATCCGTATTTTTCGAATAAGAACTTTGTTAATCCATTCAGTCTGTATTCATCTTCTTCTTTCAAAAAATCATACTTTTTAGGAACAATAACATATTTATAATTATTTAAATTAGTTTGAGAAAATGCACTTGAAATAATTGCCAGTGCCATGAGTATTGTAAAAATTTTAATCTTCATTTTCTTGTGTTTTTTTACCTTAACTTATAAAAAAGTTTTAAGTTGAATTAAATTATTTATTTGTTTGATTTTTTGTTCATTGCTATGGTTACTAATATTAAAAAAAATAGTATCCATTCCAATATTATGAGCTCCAAGAATATCTGCTTCATAATTATCACCAATCATGATGCTCTGTTTAACATTTGTTTTTGCTACTTCTATGGCATAATTGAAAATTATAGGGTTGGGTTTCTTTACACCTACTTGCTCTGAATTTGTCACTGTTTTAAAATAATGGTCAATATTAGATTGAGAAAGCTTTTTTTGCTGAACCTCTTCAAATCCATTCGTAATGATATGAAGGTTATACCTGACACTTAAATATTCAAGTACATCAATAGTGTTTTCAAAAAGATGATTAAAAGAAGTAAGGTGCGTGATATAATCCTCAGAAAGTTTAACTATTTTTTCCTTTTTTATCACTTTATTAATGGATAGAAAAGCATCATTTAACCTTCCAAACCTTAATGAGGCTTTATCTATTTTCTCTTCGCGGTATAGTTTCCAATAATTTAGATTAATGGGTTCATAAAAACTTAAAAATTCACTAATATTTACTTCAATCTGATTTAATTGAAAAATCTTTTGAAACGTTAATGAAGAGTTTTTATCAAAATCCCAAAGGGTATGATCTAAATCAAAAAAAACATCGGTTATATTTTCAATTTTCATTTGCTGAATCTAAAATCATATTAAACAACTCCTTAAAACCTTTCCACCTGTCTGAATCGCTAAAAGTATAATTATGAAAAACAGGCACAAATTCTCCATCTACCTGCTTTACCTCATTCATTATTTGATATAACACCTTCTTTTTATCTAATAGAGAATGTGTTTTTAACAAACAGTAATCCATAAGATGGTAAGACCAAAATTTTAGCGGTGTTTGCACTTCATAATCCAAGTCATAAAACAAAAAGGGAGAACAGGTACCGGCCCTAAAACCGATTTCGTTAACATAACCCATAGTATAATCCTCTTGAATCTCTAGTTCAATTAAATTCCTATAAGTTTCTGGCAAATTAAGTTTGGAAAAAGAATTTCTTGAAGCCGTTAAATCGGTATTGATAATGGCCTCCATTCTTAACTTTTCCTTTTTCAATACGACAGGGTCATGAATTGCAAAATAAGAGGCTTTTAAACCCACTTTACAATAATCGGCGACTTGTTTTATAAGTGACACAAATTTCTTTTTATTTGGATTGATTCCTTTGTCATAAGTAGAATAGGCTCCAATTAAAAAAAAGAATAAAAACTTATACTTTGTTTGTTTTTGCTTATTAATGATGTACTTAAACGTATCAAAAGGATCATGCTGAAATCCAAAAATAACCATGTATCTGTAGTACAGCTGTTTTAATTTAAATTCTGCCAGATCTTTAACAGTTCCCCCAAAAGTTCTTAAAATGCCTTTTAGCTTAAAATTATAAGCAGACGGCACATCTATAATGGGTTTTATACTATATACTCTTTTTGTAAATTCAAATTTAGGGTATTGAACCTGTAATTTCTCCTTGAACTTATAGGCCCATATATCTACCACTGGTTGGTGTAAAAAACCATGCTTATAAGCGATACTTTCTGTGGCAGAAAATCTGCCAAATTCATCATTAACATGAGGCAAATACTCTTCATATCTTGAAAGCAAATAAAAAGAGGCCGCAAATATATCAAAGGGAATAGAGCTTTTGTCTCCATTATAAAAGAAGCATTTGGTATTTTCCCAATCATGCACATTTATCTCAATATCCGACAAGCCCTGCTCAAACAAAATTTCGTGGCTTTTAACAAAAACCTCATTCCCAAGTTGTTGCTTTGTATATGACATTTTTAAACTATCATGTGCAATAAACTCTTCAATAGTTGTGGTAAAAGAAACTTCAATACCTAAAAGCCTAGTACAAATATGCTTAAAAACATATCTTAATCTTGGTGTTATTTTATGTGTATAAACTAAAAGCATTACAACAGGTTTTCATCGGCAAAACTAAAGTATGCCTTTTCAGTTACAATTACATGGTCCAGCACTTTTATATCTAAACTTTCTGAAGCCAGTTTAAGTTTATGAGTTAATTGTTTATCAGCTTCACTTGGCTGTAAGTTTCCCGACGGATGATTATGAGCAAGAATAATTCCTGTTGCTCCAACCTCAAGGGCATTCTTGAGCACCAGTCTGACATCAACCAGGGTCCCTGTAATTCCGCCTTTGCTCAACTGGTTTTTTTGAATCACTTTATTAGAATTATTTAAATAAATAATCCAAAATTCTTCATGATGTAGATCACCTATAATGGGCTGCATCAATTCAAAAGCAGAGGCACTTGAAATAATTTTCTTTTTTTCCAAAGCATCTTCACTTCTGCGTCTTCTTCCTAATTCTAAAGCAGCCATAATAGTGATGGCCTTAGCTTCACCAATACCCTTAAAATGCATCAATTGTTTGATTGACAACTTCCCTAAATCACTCAAATTGTTCTCCACACCCGCTAATATCCGCTTTGATAAATCAACCGCGCTTTCTTCTCTATTCCCTGAACCAATTAAAATGGCAACCAGTTCTGCATCGCTTAATGCCGCTTTACCTTTATTTAATAATTTCTCTCTTGGCTGATCATCTTGAGACCAGTTTTTAATAGAAAACGAGGTTGGTTTTTCTTGCATTTGATAAAGATAAATATTGTAAATTTATAAATCAACAATCCCTAATTTAAAATATTTAAGTACTTGAATTATCCACCAAAACATCATCAAGACCACAATATCAACCACATGATAGAGGTTATTAAAACCTACCCGTTAGCCACCTTAATTTCTGTTAAAAATAAGGAGCCTTTGATTACTCACCTGCCTTTAATTTATGATGAGACTACCGGGAATTTGATTGGGCATATAGATTTATACAATCCACAAGCTGAATTGCTTAAAAACAATCAGCCGGTGACAGTTATTTTTTCAGGACCTCAGTGTTATATTTCTCCCAGTATTTATACAACCACTCAATTACCGACCTGGAATTACATTAAAGTACATTTAAAAGGCCATGTCAAGTCCATAAATGATTCTGAGGCTATAAAAGAAAGCATGATAAAAATGACTGAATTTTTAGAACAGCCCGATCACAAATACGTGTTAGAACCCGATAATCCAAGAATGGACGGCGCTATAAATTATGTAAAAGGCTTTGAAATAAGCATTACCCATTGGGAAGGTAAATTTAAGCTCTCACAAGATAAAAAACCAAAAGATATTGCGAACGCCAGAGAAGAACTCATCAAAACAAATCAAGAAAGCATTGCTGACTTTTTAACAAAGGTTTTTTAGAATAATTATTTGCGTTTTTGTTTATTGAGCATCTCTAAGTACATACTTTCAACTTTAGCTCTTGCCCAGGGTGTTTTTCTTAAAAAAGTTAAACTTGATTTTACAGAAGGATTCGTTGTAAAACATTTTATTTTAATAGTGTAGCCCATATATTCCCAACCATAATGAGACACCAAATCGTTTATTATTTGTTCTAATGTAACGCCATGAAGTGGATTATTTGGCTGTGTTTCCATAACTTTTTAATGTCTTCTATCATTACTACGCCTCTCGTTATTACGTTTAGGCTTTCTAGATTTTTTGTTTTTAGAATTACTTGAATCCACCTTATTACTGGACCTGTTTCTTCCTTGTCTTTGCTGTTTTTTTTCAGGTTCTGTAGAGGCATTTGGATCAGGTTCAAAGCCTTCAATAATTTCAACTGGAAGTTTTAAACCCACAAGCTTTTCAATATCACTCAAGAAAGAAGTTTCATCAGCACTTACTAAAGATAAGGCTTCTCCACTGGCTCCTGCTCTACCCGTTCTTCCTATTCTATGTACATAATCTTCAGGAATGTTTGGTAATTCAAAATTAATAACATGAGGTAATAGCGGAATATCCAATCCACGTGCCGCTATATCTGTGGCCACCAAAACCCGAACATTTCCAGTTTTAAAACCTCCCAAAGCCTTCGTCCTGGCGCCTTGACTTTTATTACCATGAATGGCGGCAGCTGTAATTCCAGCAGATACCATTTTTTCACATAGCTTATTGGCCCCGTGTTTTGTTCTTGTAAACACTAAAACCTGTTTCCAATTACCATCAGAAATTAATTTAATTATCAACCCTGTTTTTAATCCCTTTGCTACTCTATATACTTTCTGAGAAATTGCATCTACCGTAGTGTTTTCTGGAGTGGCTTCTACCTGAACCGGATGGTGTAAAATACCATGTGCCAATTTCTTGATATCATGTGAAAATGTTGCAGAAAACATCAAGTTTTGTCTTCTAGATGGCATCAATTTCATAATACGTTCTATATCACGCAAGAAACCCATGTCAAGCATACGATCGGCTTCATCTAAAACTAATATTTCTATTTTTGTCAGAGATAATAATCCTTGGTTATTTAAATCTAATAAACGCCCTGGTGTTGCTACTAAAATATCAACCCCTTGACGTAATTGATTGACTTGTGAATTCTGATTCACTCCCCCAAAAATAACAGCTGATTTTAAATCAAGGAACACACTGTATTCTTTTACATTTTCAAATACCTGAGCAGCCAATTCACGCGTTGGCGTTAAAACCAAAGCTCTGACTGGTCTGTGTCTTAATGTTTGTCCTTGTGACAATAACTGTAATAAGGGTAAAGTGAAACCAGCGGTTTTGCCAGTTCCTGTTTGCGCCGAAGCTAAAATATCTTTTCCTTCTAAAATTGGTGGAATGGCCTTTTGTTGAATAGGACTAGGCGTTGTATAGCCCTTTTTGCTAATAGCTTTTAGCAAGGCTTCAGATAAGCCTAAGGTGTTAAATGACATATAAATTATTTGGTAAATGACCATCTAATTGTTAGTGTCATTCTTTTATTAAGCGGCAAAGGTACACTTATTTATTTGATACTGAGTAGAAGTTTTGCTTTGTGAAAAAAAATCATGAACTAGATTGCAACAATCAAGAGAGAATTTTCGAATTAATAATATATTTGGAGGCAAATTAAAAGTACTCTCTATACTGCAGTACTCTAAAATCAAACGTATTAAATTTAGTATTTCTGCTTTTAAGTTGCTGATATAAAGGCATACTTCCTATAGCTCTGTTGGCACTGCCAGAAGCCGACGTTAATGAAACTGTTTTGATCTGTCGCTCATTAAGAGTAAACCGATGAATTCTCGGTATTTCATTAGACAGCATTTCAAGTTTCAACCCTTGTTCCTTGAGATGTTTCCTAAAAAAATATTCCGGCCCATTTTTACTATTACCACCTGTAAACAAGAGTGTTTCAACCTTTGGATATTTCCTTAAATAAGCAACTAAGTTGCGTAAAACAATATTTTTCATGCCTAAATCTGAGGCATCTATTTTATCTCTTTCACAAGATTCCACAATATCGCAAACACCAATTTTACGGTTAATTAAAAATCGTTTACGCTGCTGAATGGCTTCTTGAGAGTTATCAAAACGCAGTTTTAAATCATGAATTTTATCAATAAATAACCACAATGAATTGTAATAACTTCCGTAACAAAAATCAACATCCTTTTCTAAAAGCTCTCCGGTTGAAAAACGAGGAGGTGGCAAGGTACCAACAATTAATTTGGTGGTATCCTTTTTAATAAATGGCATATATGGATGCTGGTGTTTAAACACGTATTTAAAAAAATATTTATTAAATGAATTAAAAGACAAAAAGTAATCATTAGCTAAAAATAGACTCTTACAAAAGGCACCCATGCCTCTGAGTAAATACTCTTATTTCTATCATAAAGCACATCAAATCTAATTCCAAAAGTTACTGGTCCGCTGTTATATCCCACTCCTAAAAATATGGCCGGATACCAGTAATTTTCATCTGCAAAACCGGTTCTGCTATCCCATTTTCTGCTTACATTAAGTTCTTCAAATTCGGCAGAAAGCTGAATTGCAGTTATAGGATTTACCAAACCCACTATACTAGCTCCAATAATAGATGATTTATACAAATCTTTCTGGGTGTTGTAAGTACCGCTTAACCCAAGGCCTAGAGCCACTTGCTCATTAAATTGATAAATGGCACTTGGTGCCAGTGTTCCACTAAAAAAGCCATCTCCAAAACTTAAACCAATACCACCGCCAAAGCGCACATGATTCCAAAAATCACTTGAAGTACCAATAGATTTGTTATTTTGCGCCAATAAAGGGAATGAAAATATAAAAAACAGGACTATTGAAATGGTCATTTTTTTATAATAATCAATAGATTTTTTCATAGCATCTTTTTTTTGTTGTATCCATACTCAAACTAAAATAATATTAAATTATTATAAATTTCGAGGTTTGAAAAAAATATTTAGTCGCCCCCCTTTGGTTTTTTAAAACACAAACCTCCAATTGACAAAGTATAAAAACCAAAACGAATCAATGAGTTACTTGTTTATTTCTATAAATTTTTGTATTTTATTACTTCCAAAATACACTAAATTATGGGTAAAGGAGACAAAAAAACAAAGCGCGGAAAAATAAACAGAGGTACTTTTGGTACCAGAAGACCTAGAATAAAAAAAAGACGTTCAGTTGAAAATAAATTAGATATCAACAATAAGGCAACTGCAAAATAATTACCTTATAAATACCAAGTGATTATCTTTTGACATGGCTTCGCTAAAACCATAGCCCTCATAATTAAAGCCTTTAATATCATCTAACGTTTTTGCATTGGTATCTATTATATGACGCGTCATAAGTCCGCGTGCTAATTTTGCAAAAATGCCAATTATTTTATATTCGCCTTTATTAAAGTCTTTAAATTCAATGTGAGTCACAGGCACTTTAAGTGACTTGGTATCAATAACCTTAAAATACTCACTGCTAGCAAGATTTAAAAATAACTCATCCTCCTGAAGTTCTTCATTTAAAGCTTTGGTAACTGCTTTACTCCAATACTGATATAAGTTCTTATGCTTACCAACAGGCATTTTTGTGCCCATTTCTAAACGATACGGCTGTATTAAATCCATAGGTTTTAAAACACCATATAAACCCGAAAGTATTCTAACGGTACTTTGAAGGGTATCTAATTGATCTTCCTTGATGGTATAGGCATCCAAACCTCTGTAAACATCACCATTAAAAGCATAAATGGCCTGACGTGCATTTTCATTTGTAAAAGGCAATTGCCATTCTTGGTTGCGCTCATAATTAAGTTGTCCCAAAGCGTCTGAGATGCTCATAAGCTTTGACAAACTTTTTGCCGATTTCTTTTTTAGTAGCTTATTAAGGCGCTCTGACTCTTTTAAAAATAAAGCTTGAGTAGCTTGGGTGGTTGGCAATTTAGTTTCAAAATCCAGCGATTTTGCAGGTGATAAAACAAGTTTCATAACATCATCAGTTTGTATTTCAGTTCAAATTTACAATTACTGCATAAGATTGAAAAATGTACATTACAATTATTTATAATAGTTAGATAGATTGAAGTGATAGTATCTTCTCATTAAAAATCGTCTTCTTCTAATTTTAAACCGATTTTAGATAACAAAATAATAAGAGTATTAACTTAAAAAAAAGCTAACTAACATGAAAACAGATTTAATAGCTTTTGGTCGGTTATAAGAAAATAAAATCAGTGTTTTATGTAAACATATCAAGTAATTATATAACTAATCCTGTTAATAATTAATAATCTTTGTTATGACTATTAACACGAATCTATAAAATAATGAAAACAAACAAAAAATCTTTACCTAAAACTATTAGTGTACTATTAATCATATGTACCTTGTCGTTTTCCACTGACATGAATGCGGCTACTCCATTAAATTTTGCAGATAGTGTATCAGAATTTTTCCATAATTTATTTAATGGTCGTCACAAAAAGCATCAAAAAAGTGAAGGTGCTAATAATGCCAATAATGCTAATAATGCTAATAATGCTAATAATGAGCATAATGAAGGTGGTGGTAACAACCAGAATAATGGAGATTCCATTCCATTAGATGGCGGTCTTGGAATCCTAGTAATTAGTGCTGCTGCTTTTGGAGTAAAAAAATTACGCAACAATAAAAATAATTCTTTGCTTTAACAATTAAACGCAATTTAATTGCGTTTTTACTCTATATCCTGATGTTTTACATATAAGCGCCATTTTTCAATACACTGCTGCATATCCTCAGGAATTTCTGATTCAAAACGCATAAACTCACCAGTTTTAGGATGGATAAACCCCAATGTTTTAGCATGCAACGCTTGGCGTGGTAATATTTTAAAACAATTATCTACAAATTGCTTGTACTTGGTAAACGTTGTGCCTTTTAATATTTTTTCACCACCATAACGCTCATCATTAAAAAGCGTATGTCCAATATGTTTCATGTGCACCCGTATTTGATGCGTTCTGCCAGTTTCTAACTTACATGACAGCAAAGTGACATAACCCAACCGTTCTAAGACCTTATAATGTGTGATGGCCGGTTTCCCTTTATCCGCGTCATCTCCAAAATAGACGGTGTTTTGTAGTCTGTTTTTAGGGTGTCTGCCTATATTACCTTCTACGGTCCCTTCTTCATTTTCAACATTTCCCCAGACTAAAGCCACATATTCGCGTTCGCTGGTTTTTTCAGCAAACTGAAGCGATAAATGTGCCATGGCCTGCTCTGTTTTAGCAATGACCAAAAGTCCACTGGTATCTTTATCAATTCTGTGAACCAGCCCAGGGCGATCACTGGAGTTATTTGGTAAATTATCAAATCTATAAATAAGGGCATTTATTAAAGTGCCTGAATAATTGCCATGCCCAGGATGCACTACCATACCCGCAGGTTTATTTACTACCAGCAAAGTGTCATCTTCATAAACAACATCTAAAGGAATATCTTCTCCAACCAACAAATTTTCATAAGGAGGATGGGCAAACAACACTTTAATCACATCATAAGGCTTTACCTTATAATTTGATTTTACGGGCACACCATTTACAAAAATACTGCCATTTTTGGCACCTTCCTGGATTTTGTTCCTTGTCGCATTTTCAATGCGATTCATTAAGTATTTATCTATACGAAGTGGTGATTGGCCTTTATCCACTGTAAATGCATGATGTTCATACAGATCATCATTATCATCTTCTGGCACGTTTGAAATATAGTCTTCTATCATTAGTCTGGTCTGTTTCCATTACCAAGTACTAAATCAATTTTTGATGTTTTAGGTAACATTGCTCCCGGTTTAATTTCTTTTCCTTCAAACGTCATTTTAAGCACCATATCCTTCCCAATATTATCAACATAAGTGACTTTTCCAATTGTAAAACCTATGGCCTCAAGGGTTGGTTTTGCTTGTCTGAAAGTCTGTTCTTTTAAATCTGGCACAGACATTTTTCTGTAACCTGAAGGATTTAGCGTGATATAAATTTTTCTGTCCTTTTTAACCTTGGTGCCTGCTTTTGGATCTTGTTCAATCACTGAGAACCTCGCGTATTTCGGATTAAAATTGGCCGAGTCCTGAATTTTAAGTTCTAAATTATTTTGTTCAAGTTCTATTTGAGCAACACTTATTGATTTACCGGTAAGGTTGGGCACCGTCTGAAAATCAGCGTGATTAGTTGAAATGTTTAACCATTTTAATAGTATAAAACTTAATACTATTATGGCAACAACGGCCAATCCCAATTGTTTAAAAAAGGTTTTACTAGAAAGGAATTTAATAAGGCTCATGGATATTCAATAGTTTTGACAAAACTAAACAATTTTATGTTTTAAAATTTAATTGGTTTAATTTTCGTTTGTATTATATACGTTGCACCCTTTGAAAAAAGTTTAAAAAGTTGCAATAATTTTTTTCCTGACACGATTGTTTGGAATAAATAAGTGATATTTTTACAAAACGTCTTTTACTAAAGAAATATTTGATTTAAGAAACCTGATTGACGACATGAAAAAAAATATTGCTATCATTATGGGAGGTTATTCCAGTGAATATGAAATCTCATTGAAAAGTGGAAACGTTGTTTTTGAAACTTTAAACCCTTCAAAATACAATGCCTATCGCATTCATGTTTTTAAAGATAAATGGGTGTATGTTGACACTAGCAATAAGGAATTCCCTATAGATAAAAATGATTTTTCAGTAACTGTAAACCAATCAAAAATTAGCTTTGATTGCGTATTTAATGCGATTCATGGTTCTCCGGGAGAAGACGGTTTTATGCAAGCTTATTTTAAACTTCTAAACATACCACAAACCAGTTGTGGCATGTATCAGGCAAGTTTGACCTTTAACAAGCGTGATTGCTTAAGTGTATTAAAACCTTATGGTATTAAAACGGCGGAATCTTTTTATGTTAATTTAGGTGACACCATCAATGAAGACGCCATCATTAAAAAAGTAGGCTTACCGTGCTTTGTAAAAGCAAATAAAGCCGGAAGTAGTTTTGGAATCACTAAAGTCTATAAAAAAGACGATTTACAACAAGCTATTGAGGTTGCTTTTAAAGAAGATGATGAAATTATTATTGAATCGTTTTTAGATGGCACCGAAGTGTCTGTTGGTGTGATTACCTATAAAGGCACCACCAAAGTATTGCCCATCACAGAAATAGTATCTAACAATGACTTTTTTGATTACAAAGCTAAATATCTGGGCGAATCTCAGGAAATTACCCCGGCACGCCTATCAAAAGAACAAGAAAACAAAGTAAATAAGGTAGCCAAACAGGTGTATGAGGTTTTAAAAATGAAAGGTTTTTCAAGAAGTGAGTATATTTTTAAAGATGGAGAACCTCATTTACTTGAAGTCAATACGGTGCCTGGTTTAACCAGACAAAGCATCTTACCACAGCAAGCCGCATGCGCCGGCATCAGTCTTAGTGAGTTATTTGATAATGCTATTGAAGAAGCTTTAAAATAAAAATTGTAATTTTAAATTATGAAGAAAGCACTTTTTCCTGGATCTTTTGATCCCTTAACATTAGGACACGTTGATATTATTAAACGTGGTGTGGCATTATTTGATGAAGTGATTGTAGCTATTGGTATCAACTCAGAGAAAAATTATATGTTCTCTTTAGAAGAGCGGAAACATTTCATTGAAGACACTTTTAAAGACGAACCAAAGGTTAAAGTGGTAACTTATGAAGGCTTAACCGTTCAATTTTGTAAAGAAATAAAAGTGCCTTTCATATTACGCGGCTTAAGAAATCCGGCTGATTTTGAGTTTGAAAAAGCCATAGCTCATACCAACAGGCAACTTTCAAAAATAGAAACCGTTTTCTTATTAACCTCTGCAAGAACCTCTTTTATCAGCTCAAGTATTGTACGGGATGTGATTAGGAACCATGGCGATTATACTGTTTTGGTGCCCGATAGTGTTAGGGTCAAGTAATCTAAAGTTTATATTCTCCCAATCCTTTTGTAAAGGCTTCAGGGTTTTCGGCTAAATGATATCTTGGATCGTCAATGTCTTCTTCAATGACTTCATGAAACTTAGGATTCGATTTGTAAAGCAATATTTTACAATCTTCACTTAAGTGCTTAAGTTTTATTGATTTGCCTTCAGCTTCATATTTATTTACCAGATTAAAAATAGCTTCAATGGCGGAATGATCGCTGATACGAGATTCCACAAAGTCAATCTCCACCTTTTCCGGATCGTTTTTAACATCAAACTTATCATTAAAAGCTATTATAGAACCAAAAAATAATGGCCCCCAGATTTCATACACTTTAGTGCCATCTTCACGCATGCGCTTGCGGGCTCTAATACGTTTGGCATTTTCCCATGAAAATACCAAGGCGCTCATGATAACCCCAGCAATCACCGCAATAGCCAAATCAAACATCACAGTTAAAGCTGAAACGGCCACTAAAACAATCACGTCACTTAAAGGAATCTTATTTAAAATTCTAAAACTACTCCAAGCAAAAGTGCCTATAACCACCATAAACATGACACCTACTAATGCCGCAATTGGCACTTGCTCAATGAGTCCTGATGCAAATAAAACAAATACTAATAAGGCTAAAGCGGCCACAATACCAGACAACCTTCCTCTTCCGCCTCCTTTAATATTAATCAATGATTGACCAATCATAGCACAACCTCCCATTCCACCAAAAAATCCAGTCACAATATTGGCGCCACCTTGAGCTAAACACTCACGGTTGGTATCCCCTCTGGTTTCAGTCAACTCATCAACCAAATTAAGGGTCATTAATGATTCAATGAGTCCAATAGCCGCCAGTATTAAGGCATACGGAAAGATGAATTTTATAGTTTGAAAATTGAAAGGCACTTTACTGAAAATATCAAATTGAAATTGTGGCAAACCGCCTTTTAAACCTTCTCCTCCACCATCTCTAATAAAACTTCCAACCGTAGCTACATCCAGTTTGCCAAAAATAACAATGGCTGAGACCACCAAAATAGCAATCAGGGCTTCAGGTAGTTTTTTGGTAAGTTTTGGCAAGCCAAACATAATTCCTATAGTTAAAGCAACCAGACCTACCATAATTAAAAGTTGTGAGCCTTGCATCCAGACCATCTCTCCGTCTTCATAAGTCATAAACATTTTTAATTGAGACAAGAAAATAACGATGGCTAAACCATTAACAAATCCCATCATAACCGGATGTGGAATTAAACGAATAAATTTACCGAGTTTTAAAAACCCGGCTAACATTTGTATAACTCCCATTAAAATAACAGTAGCGAACAAGTAATAGAGTCCTAAATTCTCTGATTCAGCACCCATGGCATTCCCTTCTGCCACTAAAGCCACCATAACCACTGCCAAGGCACCGGTAGCACCACTAATCATCCCTGGGCGCCCTCCAAAAACGGCTGTTATAAACCCAACCATAAAAGCGGCATACAAGCCAACCAACGGATCAACACCTGCAACAAAAGCAAAAGCAACGGCCTCTGGCACTAAAGCCAGTGCTACAGTGAATCCACTTAAAATATCATTTTTGGCGTTGGCCGTTTGCTTTCTTATAAATTCTTCCATGGTTCTATTTTTGAAGCGGCAAATTTACAGTTAATATAAAGATGACCAAGCCTTTATTTTTAATAATTCCTTAATTTAGACCATTAAATCGCGTGAAATGAAATTATTTTCTGTTGCTGCACTTCTTATTTTAATCATATCGTGTAATCCTTCTATTAAAAATGAGAATGATGATTTTGAAACTCCTTTTGAAAAATCTGATGGTTTTGAAACGGCTACCTATGATGAAACGATTTTATATTATAAAAATTTAGCAAATAAATACCGTAAGATTTCCATTCAAGAAATAGGAGAAACAGATTCTGGGAAACCATTACATCTGGTCACTTTTAATCCCGATAAAGAATTTAATTTTAAAACTATTCATAAATCAAAAAACATCATACTCATAAATAATGGCATTCATCCTGGCGAATCGGATGGTATTGATGCCTCTATGATGTTATTTAGAGATTTAGCAACTGGAAAAATTGAAACACCTAAAAATACGGTTTTAGTCACCATTCCCATTTATAATGTTGGCGGTAGTTTGAACAGAAACTCAACCACACGAACGAACCAAAATGGCCCCAGAGCATATGGCTTTAGAGGTAATGCCAGAAACTATGATTTGAACAGAGACTTTATCAAATGTGACACTAAAAACGCCAGGACATTTACTCAAATATTTCATTTGGTAAAACCAGATGTTTTTATTGATAATCATGTAAGTAATGGAGCCGATTACCAATATGCCTTAACCCATTTATTCACTCAACACGATAAACTGGGTGGTACTTTAGGAAATTATATTCAAAATAAAATGATGCCGGAACTGGAACAAAAATTAGCTACAAAAGAATGGGGCATCACACCATATGTTAATGTTTTCAACCGAGTGCCTGATACTGGATTTAGTCAGTTTTTTGATCATGCCAGATATTCAACAGGTTATACCACTCTATGGAATACATTAGGAATGATAGTAGAAACACATATGCTAAAGCCTTATAAACAGCGTGTTGAAGGCACGTATGAACTTATGAAAAGTATGATTGAAATCGTGGAAGAAGATCAATCAGCTATTTCTTCATTAAGAAATGAGACGAACAATAATTTTAAAGAAGGATCGGCCTATCCTCTTAACTGGGTCATAGATTCAACAAAAACAACGACTTTAAACTTTAAAGGCTATGAAGGTGAAACCATAACTAGTGAGATTACGGGATTTCCAAGATTAAAATATAACAGAGACACACCTTTTACCAAACCTGTAACCTATTATAATTATTTCAAACCAAGTGATGAAGTTACTATTCCCAAAGCCTACATCATACCTCAAGGTTGGTTTAATATAATTGATTTATTAAAACTAAATGCGGTTAAAATGGGGCGTTTTGATGCCTACACAACCATATCTGTGGAATCATATAAAATTAAATCTTACGAAACGGTAAAAACACCTTTTGAAGGTCATTATATACATTACAATACAACTTTAGACGTGAAAACTGAAAAGATCACTTTTGCTAAAGGTGATTATATAATTCATACCAATCAATCCGCCATAAGATATTTATTAGAAACCTTGGAACCACAAGCGCCAGACTCTTTTTTTAACTGGAATTTCTTTGACACTATTTTACAACAAAAGGAAGGTTTTTCACCCTATATCTGGGAAGATTTAGCCCTGGAACTATTGGATAAAAACCCTGATTTAAAAACAACTTTTGAGGCCAAAAAAACAACTGATACCACTTTCGCAAACAGCTGGTATGCTCAACTAGACTGGTTACACCAACAAAGTGACCATTATGAAAAAGCGCATTTGCAATATCCTGTTTATAGAATTATTAATTAGACTTTGCGATTGATTTTTTACCAAAAAAATGATAACTTTGTTTAACTGCTGATATAGGCCCTTAAAACCTTTGATATCATTTTATTAGGACATTTATAAAACAACTTTATATCAGAAAAATAAAGTGACAAAATGAGAATAATTATTTTAGGAATATTTATTTTATTTTCATTGGACTCGTTCAGTCAGAAACTTGATTTTAAAGTATTGAGCAATGAGATAGTTTTAGGTAAATCTCTTCTTGACAGTTCAGAAATAAAAGGAATTGAGTACATTTTTCCAGAAAGGATAGAAGAAATATATCTTGATACAATCACAGGATTTCTAACAGTCCAATTGAGAAAATTAAGTAAAAATGGTAAATGGCTCGACAATTTTGGAAATATCTTGCTTTATGACCTAAACAAAAAGAAACTCAAATGGAACAAAAAAATTGCCTATCAAACAAGCGATCTGCAGCAATTTAGCAACACGTTGATTTACACAACTTATAATAATAGTTATTGTTTAGATATTGATAATGGTAATGAACTTTGGAAAGTCAAAAACGACATCTATTTTGTTGACCCAAAACACAACATTGGAATAGGCTATAGAATTAAAAGTTTATCAGGAAATAAAGATGAGCTTGAAGGGATTAATCTGAAAAATGGAGAAGTAATTTGGAAAAAAGAATTAAATAGGGAATATACATGGAATAATATTTTTTATACTAATGATTCAACTTTAATTGTTGCTGCTGCTGGGTTACATTCAATAAATATTAAAAATGGAAGTGGTTGGGATTACCATACTATTACAGGAAAAAAAGACTATACGGAGACCATTGCAAAAAATGTAGCTGGGATGGCTCTTGGGGTATTAACTGGAGTTGGTGTAGTATCAACCGGACATAATTTGGTTAGAGATATTGTTTCCAATGTACTGCTGGACAGTTTAAATCTCTATTTATCCTCGAAGGACCAATTAGTGAAGATTAATAAAGATACTGGAGAAGTTATTTGGAATCATCCTTTTCAGGGTGATTTACAAAGTAAATCGTCAATTTTTACGAATGACAGCCTTGTCTTTATGATTAATAAAGGTTACGCATATATGGGCAATAGGAAATTGAATTTTGGAACTCCTTTTATTGCTGCATTTAATAAAGACACGGGCGAACAAAAATATTTGTCATTAATAAATGTAAAAGACGACCCAATTCTTGGATTTCATATTTTGGATAAGGAAATTTATTTGGTTTTCAAAAATCGACTTGCCAAATATTCTCAAGAGACTGGAGATTTGGTAAAGGAAATAAGTTTCTCTGAACAAGAATATGGAGACTTAAAGTATTTTGTTGGGAATCAAGTCTTTGGAACCAATGAAAATGGCGACTTGAGAAACATTATCCAATCGGATACCACAAAAGTTTTTGTTTTTACAAATAATAATAAAATAGTGGCGGTTGATAATCAATTGAACATAACTAAAACAATAGATTTTGAAGATTTAAATATCTATTACTTGAAAACCAAAGATTATAAATTTTTTGCAAAAGATAAATTAACTTTGATAATTGATAATGAAGGTAAGAAAGTTGCTGAAATTGAGGCGACCTCAAAAGCTTTTCTGATTGGTGAAACATTATATGACAGACAAGAAAATAGTTTTTTTGCGATTAATTTGACGGAAATCATCAATAAAGATTAAATAAATTCAATTACACGCAATATAAAAAACTATGAATACAGTACTAAATATGTTCTTTTTTAAACTATAAACCCCCGTCAAAATATATCAAATTTATGATATTTTAAAATGCGGAACTTTTCATTTTGCCATCGTTAAACAAACCTTAAAAAACTCAAATCAACCCTCTAATATTAGCATAAGAATTCTCAAGTGCTTCTGCAGTTTGCTCTTTATTTAGCCATTCCACCTTGGTAATACCTTCTCCTTCTTGCGCATATAATTGACCATCAAAATTGGTTTTCATTTCAAACCAATAAGTCACTTTTATTCTGTGTTTACCATTACGTTTAAAAATATGATAGGTGGTTTCTAAAGGTTTCACAATTTTTAATCCGTTAACACCAGTTTCTTCCGTAACTTCTCTTATGGCTGTATTTTCAATAGATTCGTTCCCTTCAATTTTTCCTTTTGGCAAATCCCATTTGTCATTTCTATAGATAAATAAGATTTCACCCCTTTCATTGAAGACTTTGCCCCCACCAGCAACTACATTTGGTAATTTTTTAAGAAACTTTTTAAGAAGTTTATCTTTATCTTTATGAATAAGCCGCACCTCTTTTAACGAGGTTGTATTTAAGTCCTTTATTACTTTTCCAATATGAACCGTATTAAGTAAATAATTCTTAAAATTGGTTTCTTGTTCAACTTTGGTTGTTAAGGTAATAGGTTTGTCATTGACAAAAACTTTAAACATGCGAGTTATTTAACAATTTCAATTTCGTAAAAATATCATTTTATAATACAATTTAACCAATGTTGAAAAAAATATTTTAAATCATACCCATCTGTTATGAAAAACTAATTTTATATGTAATTTTGCAGTTATGATTTTTAATAAAGAAATTGCTAGAAAGACGGCTGAAGTTTTATTACAAGTGAATGCCATAAAACTTAGTCCAAGTGAACCATTTACCTGGGCTTCAGGCTGGAAATCACCTATTTATTGTGATAACCGTATTATTTTATCTTTTCCTCCAATACGAAACTATATTAGAGAAATTATGGGGAAAGAAATAGAGAAGCTTTATGGGAAACCAGATGTTATAGCAGGGGTTGCCACAGGCGCTATAGGTATTGGAGTACTGGTTGCTGAATATTTGGGATTACCCTTTATATATGTTAGACCTGAAGCGAAGGGACATGGCAGACAAAATCAAATTGAAGGGTTTGTTCAAAAAGGCCAAAACGTAGTTGTCGTTGAAGATTTAATTAGTACTGGAAAAAGTAGCTTAAATGCGGTTAAAGCGTTAAAAGAGGCCGAAGTTCATGTGAAAGGTATGGTGGCTATTTTTTCTTATGGCTTTGATGTGGCAACTGAAAACTTCAAAAAAGAAAACATTACGCTTCATACCTTAAGTAATTATGAAAGTTTATTAGAACAAGCCTTGGCTACTAATTATATTGCTCAAAAAGAATTAGAAACATTGTCAGTCTGGAATTCAAATCCAAGCGAATGGAACGCTAATTGATACACATGACATGATGTTTAGTAATGAACTAAGCTCTTAATAAAAAACAACACGAATGAATTTAGAATCTCCGAAAATAAATGTTGATAAATCTCCTCAAGAGGTATTTGATTTTTTATCTGATATCAAAAATTTTGAGTCGTTAATGCCTGAAAATATCAGTAAGTTTGAAGTTTTAAGTGAGGATACTTTTCTTTTTGCATTAAAAGGAATGCCTGAAATTACGCTTAAAAAAAAGGAACTTTCTTCACCCAATAAAATTGTTCTTGGCGCCGCTGGTGGCAAATTAGACTTCTCACTTACCGGCAATATCGTCGAATTAAACGAAAATTCAAGCGAGGTGCAGTTGGAGTTTAGTGGTGATTTTAATCCTATGATGGCTATGATGATCAAAGGACCTATCACTAAATTTATTGAGACATTGGCTACTAGTATCCCAAAATCAATTTAGTATAAAAGCGTAAGCTCTTTAAAATCAAAATCTTTGATAATATCATCTTCTATTAAAACCTGAAGACTGCCTGAAGAAGAAACATTTTTTATAATTCCTGAAAAAGACACGCCCTCTATATCCTTAAATGTTGAGGGTTTATTTTTTCTAAAAAGAAAAGATTCATATTCTCGTTTTATTAAATAATATTCTTCTTTTCTTAAAAACATAAAATAATATTTTAAATATTTAATCAGAGTGTAAAGCACTTCCTCAACATTAAAAGTGTTTCCTAATAATAATTTTAGAGAAGCTGCCTTTGGTAAACCTTCAAAATCAGTTTGATTGACATTTAAACCAACCCCAATAATACTAGCTCGTAAACGATTTTGTTTTATGACATTTTCAATCAAAATACCACAGATCTTTTTATCCTCTGACAAAATGTCGTTAGGCCATTTTATACTCAGTTTAGGTATTGAAAAACTTTGTAATGTTTTAATTAATGCCAATGAAGTGGCCATACTTATATAAAACGGATGCTCTAAATATAACTTTGAAACATCTTTAAACACGCTCACTGTTAGGTTTTTAGAGCTTTCAGAATTCCAAACTGTCCCCATTTGCCCTCTGCCATTTGTTTGATATTTTGCGGAAACAACCGTATAATCTACTAACTCAGCATCGCTAGAAAGCTTTCTTAAATAGCTGTTAGTAGAATCGATGGCATTAAGTTTGATTAGATGCATTAAATAGTTATTATAGTACTATAGAATCTTATGATTAATTTAAGGTATAAAGAACTAAAAAAATAATAACTTTGCACAAATTTAAATAAAATTAATGGCGAAAGAACATATAAGCGCAGACCAACTCATATCGGTAATAATAAGTAGCATTGAAGATGTCAAAGGAAATGAAATAAGTATTCTTGATTTAAGAGACATAGAAAATACGGTTTGTGATTACTTTATTATTTGTGAGGGAACTTCAAATACACAGGTAAACGCCATTTCAAATTCTATCCAGAAGAAAGTAAGTAAAGAATTAAAAGACCATCCATGGCATGTTGAAGGAGCTGATAATGCGGAATGGATTCTTTTAGATTATGTAAATGTTGTAGTTCATGTGTTCCAAAAACATATCAGAGATTATTATGATATTGAAAGTCTTTGGGGTGATGCTAAAACAACAATAATAGAAACTAGTTATTAAAAAAGAATGGCAAACGAAAAAAATAATATAAAAGACAAAAAACCAAAATTCAATCCTTATTGGATTTATGGCATCGTGATCGCGGTTTTCTTGGCAATTCAGGTATTCAGTAGTGTTGGCTCTCAAGAAGGAAGCACAACAAATCCCACCCAATTTTTACAATTTGTTGCTGATGGTGATGTTACAAAGGTTGAAATTGTCAATAAACGCATTGCTAAAGTTTATTTAACAAGAGAAGCAGAGCAAAAAGAAATTCATAAAAAATCAATTCCAAATACCTTAATACCTACTGCCACCAAATTACCCAACTATAAATTTGAGTTTGGTGATTTACAGATTTTTCAAAATCAGTTAAACGAGGTTATTAAAGAGAACCAGTTGAACTTAACACCTGTTTATATAACAGAAGATAATTTCTTTGGGGATTTATTAATCAGTGTTCTTCCTTTCATATTACTTATTGGGGTATGGATTTTTATTATGCGCCGCATGTCTGGTGGTGCTGGTGGAGGTGCTGGTGGTCAAATATTTAATATTGGAAAATCAAAAGCTAAACTTTTTGATCAAAATACTGAAGTAAAAACAACATTTAAAGATGTTGCTGGTCTTGAAGGAGCTAAAGAAGAGGTTCAAGAAATTGTGGATTTTCTTAAATTCCCAGAAAAATACACCTCTTTAGGTGGAAAAATTCCAAAAGGGGCCTTACTTGTTGGACCTCCAGGAACAGGAAAAACATTATTGGCGAGAGCCGTGGCTGGTGAAGCTAAAGTGCCCTTCTTCTCATTGTCTGGATCTGACTTTGTTGAAATGTTTGTGGGTGTTGGAGCTTCAAGAGTAAGAGATTTATTCAAGCAAGCTAAAGAAAAATCACCTTCAATCATTTTTATTGATGAAATTGATGCCATTGGTCGCGCCAGAGGTAAAAATGCGATGTCTGGAAGTAATGATGAGCGTGAAAATACGCTTAATCAGCTATTAACTGAAATGGACGGTTTTGGCACCAATACTAACGTTATTGTGCTTGCTGCCACTAACAGAGCTGATATATTAGATACGGCTTTAATGCGGGCTGGACGATTTGACAGACAAATTTTTGTAGACCTTCCAGATGTTAGAGAGCGTAAAGAAATATTTGAAGTTCATTTACGACCTCTTAAAAAAGCTAAAGATTTAGACCTTGATTTTCTGTCCAAACAAACGCCTGGTTTTTCAGGAGCCGATATTGCTAATGTTTGTAATGAAGCCGCTTTAATTGCTGCCAGAAACGGCAAAAAAGAAGTTGACAGACAAGATTTCTTAGATGCTGTTGACCGAATTATTGGTGGATTAGAGAAGAAAAATAAAATTATAACACCTGGTGAAAAACGAGCCGTTGCGTTTCATGAAGCTGGACATGCCACAGTAAGCTGGATGCTTGAACATGCTGCACCATTGGTAAAAGTAACCATTGTTCCTCGTGGTAGATCACTAGGAGCTGCTTGGTATTTACCTGAAGAACGTCTCATTGTTCACCCAGAACAAATGCTTGATGAAATGTGTGCCGCCTTAGGAGGAAGAGCCGCAGAGAAAGTTATTTTTAATAAAATTTCTACAGGAGCACTTAGTGATTTGGAAAAAGTAACCAAACAAGCCAGAGCCATGGTCACTATTTATGGCTTAAGTGATAAAGTTGGCAACCTAACTTATTATGATTCTTCAGGACAGAATGAATACGGTTTCACAAAACCCTACAGTGAAAAAACTGCTGAATTGATTGACAAAGAAATTTCAGACCTAATTGAAACGCAATACAAACGTGCCATTAAACTGCTTGAAGATAATAAAGATAAACTTACAGAACTGGCTAATGTATTATTAGAAAAAGAGGTTATTTTTAAGGATAATCTTGAGAAAATCTTTGGAAAAAGGGATTTTAATAATGAGGAAATTGAAACAGTCGTCGAATAAATTTTTAAATTTCTTCTATAGCAATAACAAAAATCTTAAATTAATCGAATGATTAGTTTAAGATTTTTTATATTTGAGAAACTCCAATAAAAACTGAGTTAATAGCATAACCTTAAATGAGTCTTTTTAGAAAAATATTTGGTTCTAAATCTGATAATAAAGAAGAAGAATTAAAATCTGGCGAACGTGGCAAATATATGCCCGAAATTAAATTACCAATAGATGAAAAGTTTACAATAAACTTTAAAGCTAATGGTGGTAAGTTTCTGTATTGTGAAGATTTAGATGAGGTTTTTCAAAGTTTAGAAAATATTATTCAAGAGAATCATTGGGAAGACAAAAAGGCATTATTTATAGACTCTAATCTTAAAGATAAATTTAAAAATGCTGGTTTAACAACAACCAATAAAATAAGTGATTCTACATATTTTATTACTACTTGTGAAAATTTAATAGCCAATGACGGGTCTTTACTCATTTCATCCCTCCAAATTGCAGAAAAAAAATTAACAGAGCTTCCTCCCAATTTTGTTGTTTTTGCCACTACCAGTCAAATGGTTGAAACTATTGGAGAGGGTTTACGTGGCATTAAATTTAAAAACAAACAAAGAATTCCTACAAATATTACTACTATAAAACATTTTAAATCTTCTGACGAAAAAGACTTTTTAAGCTACGGAAGTAGTTCAAAAAATTTATATTTGCTACTTCTAGAAGATCTTTAAATAATATTATTGTTTATTTCCAAACATATTAATTTAATAAAACAAATCATTTAAAATGAAAGATATTTTAATTCGTGCCCTTTCTGGTTTGTTCTATGTATCGCTTTTAATCTTCTCACTTTATAGCATTGAAACATTAATGGCCTTGTTTTTTGTGTTTGGCATTATTTGTTTAATTGAATTCAATAAATTAATTCAGTTAAAAAGTAAAATACCATATGTCATTTTTGTGATATTCTTCATTGTATTTGGTTACTTGCAACTGGAAGTTAATTTTAATTTAGGATTAGATGAAGCCACACAAATTCTTATGGTAATCACTATTTTTGTTGAGCTCTTTTTAATTAAGGATCTATTTTCAGAAAAATCTATACCCCTTTTCATAACGAAGCGTTTTATACTTACTACATTTTATATTTCCAGTGCTTTTGTGTTTTTAATCCTTATTGCCAATTACCATAAATCATATAATCCTGATATTTTACTAGGATCATTTATATTAATTTGGGTTAATGATTCATTTGCTTATTTAATTGGTAAAAATTTTGGTAGGCAAAAATTATTTGAAAAAATTTCACCAAAAAAAACCGTTGAAGGATTTTTAGGGGGCTTGTTTTTTTCGTGTATTGCGAGTTATTTTATTGCTACCTTTACTTTAACTTTAACCTTTAATAATTGGCTGATTTTAAGTATTATTATTAGTGTTTTTGGCACTATTGGTGATTTAATAGAATCAAAATTTAAACGTCAGGCAAAGGTTAAAGATAGCGGAATTATTATGCCAGGTCATGGTGGTTTACTAGATCGCTTAGACAGTATTATTTTTGCTGCACCATTTATTTATTTATTTATAAGAATTATACAATATGTTTCATAAAGAAGGACATAAAATTATATTTACAACGTTCATATTTGTAGTTGCTTGCTTTCTACTTGTAGATAATTTCATCCATAAAGTTTGGATTCAAAACACCATTTGGTTTTTATTGTTGGGCTTTTTAATATTAATTCTTCAGTTTTTCAGAAATCCAAAAAGAAAAACAGTTCTTGATGATACTCAAGTTGTCTCTCCTGTTGATGGAAAAGTGGTAGTGATTGAAGAAGTTTTTGAAAAAGAATATTTTAAGGACAAAAGATTACAAGTAAGCGTTTTTATGTCACCCTTAAATGTGCATGTTACAAGATATCCCGTTGGCGGAAGTGTTGTGTTTAGTAAATATCACCCAGGAAAATACTTAGTAGCATGGCATCCTAAAGCCAGTGAAGAAAATGAACGTACCACAGTAGTGGTTGAAAACCCAACCTATGGTAAGGTTTTGTATCGCCAAATTGCTGGCGCACTTGCTAAGAGAATTGTTAATTATGCTGAAATAAATAATGAAGTAATTCAAGGAAGTGATTCAGGATTTATTAAATTTGGTTCAAGAGTAGATTTATTTTTACCTTTAAATTCTAAAATTAAAGTAAAACTCAACCAAAAGGTTAGTGGTGGAGAAAGCATTATAGCTGAAATTAATGACTAATAGAGATTTAGATAAAGAGTTTCAAGAGGCTGTTAATCGTGTGAATGCACATATTGAGCCTTTTCCTGCAGATTTTTTACTTCGACTCTATGCATATTATAAAAAAGCCACTAATGATTACGGGCAACCAAGTAGTAAAAAGCCCATAATAAATGCTTTTAAAACCAATGCTTTGTTTCAAATTAAAGATATCTCTCAAGATGAAGCGAAAAGCACCTACATTGAGCTAGTAAACACCTACTTTTTATATAGAAAATAGGTTTAGTTTGATTCCCATTTTATACTTAATTAATTTTTAATTAATACACAAGTGTATGATACACCCAAAAACGGAACTTAAATTTATAAGCAATGAGATTGGACATGGCGTAGTGGCAACAGAGTTTATTCCTGCTGGCACCATTACCTGGGCTTTGGATAAATTAGACCGGGAATTTAGCCCTGATGCATTTAAAGCCATGGATGCACTTTATCAAGATATTTTGGAAACTTATACCTTTAGAAATAGTAATGGCAATCTGGTGCTTTGTTGGGACCATGGACGCTATGTGAATCACAGTTTCAATTCTAACTGCTTAAGCACTGCCTATGATTTTGAAATTGCCATAAGAGACATTCACCCTGGCGAACAATTAACGGATGATTATGGTTACCTAAATATTTCTAAACCATTTAGAGGAATTGATGAAGGCACTAAAAGAAAAGTGGTGTATCCAGATGATTTGCTGAAATATTCAAAAATGTGGGATAAAAAACTACTAAAGGTTTTTAATAGAATTCCTAAACTTGAACAACCCCTCAGATCCTTAATACCAGAAAACCTCTGGAACGAAATTATGGAGGTTTCAGAAAACAAAAAACCCATGGAATCGATCATTAAAAACTTCTATTCTGCAAAAGATAAATTATAAACAAGAAAAAAATGAAAAGTTATTTATTAGACTACTGCACATTCATTTGAATTTTATGGAAATGTAAAAATCTAGTTTAAACTTGCCAAACTGGCTTTAATGGTTTCAATTTTTGCCAAGGCATCTGCTTCTTTGTTTCGTTCATTTGCAATCACTTGCTCCGGTGCTCCTGCTACAAAACGCTCATTAGATAGTTTCTTTTGTACAGATTTCAAAAATCCTTGCGTGTAATTTAATTCTTCTGTCAGTTTTTTAATCTCTGCTTCCACATCAATGGCACCAATTATTGGAATAAAATACTCATTTGATTTTACTCTAAAAGTTAATGCGCCATCAACTGTTTCAGACACATAATTAATTGCTTCTAGATTACCCAGTTTTATTATAACCTCATCAAAAGTCTTACTGACATTTTCATTATTGATTACTGAAAACTGAAGAGCATCCTTAAAAGGGATATTCTTTTCTTTTCTAATGGTTCTGATACCAGAAACAACTTCCGAAGCAAAATCAAATTCAGCTATTAACGCCTTGTCAAAGCTTGAATGCACAGGCCATTTGGAAACAATCAAAGCTTCCTCAGGTGTTCTTTCTAAAATATACTGCCAGATATCCTCCGTTAAAAATGGCATAAACGGATGTAATAATTTTAAATTATTCTCTAAAATTGAAATAGCCGCCTGATAAGTTACTTTATCTATTGGTTTTTGATACTCGGGCTTTATCATTTCTAAAAACCATGAACAGAAATCATTCCAAATCAGTTTGTATGTTTCCATCAAAGCATCACTAATACGGTATTTACTAAAGTGATCTTCTATAGTTAATAGGGTTTCCTGAAATTTAGCTTCGAACCAATCAATCGCTATTTTTGAAGATTTTGGCTGCTCTATTTCTGCAACTTCCCAACCTTCTATTAATCTGAAGGCATTCCATATTTTATTAGCAAAACCCTTTCCTTGTTGACATAAGGCCTCGTCAAATAACAGGTCATTGCCTGCGGCAGAACTCAACAATAATCCAACACGCACACCATCAGCACCAAATTCTTCAATCAGTTTTAAGGCATCCGGTGAGTTACCTAGCGATTTACTCATTTTACGTCGTTGCTTATCGCGTACTAATCCTGTTAGATATACATTTTGAAATGGTTTCTCACCTCTATATTCATATCCAGCAATAATCATTCTGGCCACCCAGAAAAATAAAATATCTGGCCCTGTTACCAAATCATTGGTTGGATAATAATATTGAATATCTTTATTTTCTGGATTTCTAATACCATCAAAGACGCTTATGGGCCATAACCAAGATGAAAACCAGGTATCTAAGGCGTCCGTATCCTGAGATAAATCAGCAAAGGTTAATACCGAATTATTTGATTTTTCCTTTGCCAGTTCTAAAGCATCTTCAATATTTTCTGCTACTACAAAATCTTCTTTACCATCACCATAATAATAAGCAGGTATTTGTTGTCCCCATAATAACTGACGGGAAATATTCCAATCACGAATGTTTTCCATCCAGTGTCGATAGGTATTTTCAAACTTTTTAGGAAACAACTTTACTTCTCCGTCTTCTAAAACCGCCTTAATAGCTGGCTTCACTAAATCTTCCATCTTTAAAAACCACTGATCCGACAATCTAGGCTCAATAACAGCCTTAGTTCGCTCACTAGTTCCTACTTTGTTTAAATAGTTTTCAGTTTTAACTAAATGCCCTTTCTCTTCTAATTCTATGTGTATTTCCTTCCTGGCAACAAAACGGTCTTTACCTTCATAATGCAATCCAAAACTATTTAAAGTTGCGTCGGGGTTAAAAATATCAATCACCTGAAGCTGGTGTTTATCCCCTAAAATCTTGTCATTTTCATCATGTGCAGGTGTTACTTTTAAACAACCTGTCCCAAATTCCATATCTACATATTCGTCTTCAATTATTGGGATGACTCTTTTACAAACAGGCACAATGGCCTTTTTACCACTAAGATGTTTAAACCTGTCATCATTTGGATTAATACATATGGCCGTATCCCCAAAAATAGTTTCTGGACGTGTCGTTGCTATGGTTAAATAATCCTTTGTTCCTTCAACCTGATATTTTATGTAATATAATAACCCTTGACGTTCTTCATATATAACCTCTTCATCTGACAAAGTTGTTTTAGCCTCAGGATCCCAGTTAACCATGCGGTAACCCCGATAAATTAAGCCCTTATTAAATAAATCTACAAACACTTTGATTACCGCCTCACTCATGTCATCATCCATAGTGAATTTTGTTCGGTCCCAATCACATGAACAACCTAATTTTTTCAATTGTTCCAGAATCACACCACCATATTCATGTGTCCATTCCCAGGCATGTTTTAAAAACTCCTCACGCGACAAATCGTTTTTATCAATGCCCTGCTCTTTTAATTTGGCAACAACTTTTGCTTCAGTAGCAATAGATGCATGGTCAGTACCAGGAACCCAACAAGCGTTTTTACCTTGAAGTCTAGCACGACGAATGAGCACATCCTGAATAGTATTATTAAGCATATGTCCCATATGCAAAACCCCAGTTACATTTGGAGGTGGAATTACAATAGTATATGGTTCTCTTTCATCCGGTTCTGAATGAAAAAAATTATGGCTCATCCAGTATTCATACCATTTACTTTCTACCTGACTAGCGTCATATTTTGATGGAATTTGCATACTTTGGAATAGTTTTTGAATATTGATTTGCAAAAGTACTTATATTTCTTTTTCTGTGAAAGCCAATAATTGGTATTGACAAAAAAATGATGTGTTTTTAAAATGTTAACAAAAGTGCATTTCATCTAATATTTTTGCAGATTATGGAAAAAGTAAGTATGTTTACTAACATTTAAAAATTTTAATAATGAAAAAATTAATTACTATTTTATTTATCGGTTTAATCAGTTTTTCAATAAATGCCCAAGATAAAGTGGCAAAAATTAAGTTTAAAACTGACACAGTAGATTATGGAACCATTGAAAAAGGAGCTGATGGATTAAGAATATTTGAATTTACAAATACTGGTGATGCTCCACTAATTGTTTCAAAGGTAACTTCTAGCTGTGGATGTACAGTTCCAAAATGGTCACAAGATCCAATATTACCTGGAAAAACTGGAGAAATTCAAGTAAAATATGACACCAATAGAGTGAATCCTATAAGAAAAACTATTACCGTTATTTCTAATGCTGACACGCCAACCGTCGCTTTAAAAATAAAAGGTGAAGTTATTGATTCAAGTAAAGAAAGTGTACTTGAAAAAAAAGATAAAAGTCTTATAGAAAAATAAAAAACTAATAAAAAAAAAGGCTCAAGCATCATTGTTGTTTGGGCCTTTTTTATTCGAGTAAATTTTCTAGTCTAAAATTAACAATAAAGTTTGTTCCATTCCTTTCTATATTTAATTTGATCCTAGATCCTTCCTTATCATAAAACTTTTGCATTAAGTCCTGCAAAGTAAACTCATACGTAGATTTTCCATTTATGCTTAAAATGATATCTCCTATTTTTAATCCAGCATTAAATGCCGGTGAATCTTCTCTAAGTTCTACTATTGCATACGCAGGCTTTAGTGTTAATTTATAACTAGAGCCCCAATTAATTACTGGTATACTGTTGGTTTCCTCATTAACCATATCAATCTTCTGATTATTTTTGTAATCTGCTTCTTTTACAAATCTTACCCCATGATGAGCCAATTCAATTCCACTTTTATTATAAGTAAATTCCTGCTTAAAAAATACGTTCTTTTTTAAAACTATAGATGCCTTTTGATAATCTACTATCAGATTAAACCTTTTTAAAATATTGCCTGCTAAACTTCCGTTTCTGTCTTTAAATTGTTTAGCAAATGCTATAGAGGAGGAATCTGGAAAGGCCACATTGGCATCCTTTATTTTAAATCCTTTAAAGGATATTTCATCAATTTTTGATCGTTTTCCATAGACACTTCCACTTAACCCATGACCAAGAAAATCTTCAAAATATTTATCACTATGCCGTATTCCCAAATTCTTATCTTCAAATAACCACAAGGCATCACTTCCGCCAGAATCAATGAGTAATTTTACAGATATATCTTTTTCTGCTATTTTAACATTGGCATTCAAATAAGGTTTGTTATTATAAAATTCTAAATTAAGTGTTTCACATTTTTTACAGTTTTTATAATGAAACTCCTTTGGTTCTGTTAATCTTATGTATTTATTGGAATAATTAATTTCAACAACTAAATCTTTAAACAAGTCAAAACCAACGATTCCGTGAACTGGAATACCAAGCCTTGGAGCAAAATTGATGTTTTCGTTATATATAGCGAATAAATCTTGATTTAATTTAATAGCGTCGCCAATTTTAAATACATTATTACGAGATTTTAAAGCTTCAACTGATTCTCCTTCACCCAAACCTCTCAAATAGATAGCCTCCGTATCTTTCATTTTTAATGAATCCGAAATATTTTTGTAATTAAAAATAATTGTTTTACTTACACCGGTATCTAATAAAAAAGATAATTCAATATCATTGACTTTAACAGGAATGATTATTAAATTATTGATTAATTCAAATTTAATTTTATCAGATTTTTTATTGTTTTGAATAGTAAATTTTCCTTGAGAAATTCCGAGGCTACTAAAACACAAAAACAATAATAAAAAGTTGAATAAATTTTTCATAATAAAGGACTTAACCCTTGATATATTCAATTTACAAATCCTTTTGTTATCAAATTGAAATATGGCTGTTTTTTAAATAAACTTTAAGATAATTTTCTCAACTTTGTAGTTGAAAAATTATAATTAACATGCCGAAAATTTCATTAAAAGGGCAATCCATGCCTCAGTCTCCCATCAGAAAATTAGTCCCTTATGCTGAAAACGCACATAAACAAGGAAAAACTGTTTATTATTTAAATATTGGGCAACCGGATATTAAAACACCTCAAATAGCTCTAGATGCTGTTAAAATACATTCATTAGATATTTTGGCTTATACCAGATCTGAGGGTTCTGAAGAATACCGTAAAAAAATCGCAGGCTATTATTACAAAAAGCAAATTCATGTGACTCATGATGATATTATTGTAACTACTGGTGGTAGTGAAGCCTTGTTATTTGCTTTTGGCAGTATTATGGATACTGATGATGAAATTATTGTTCCAGAACCATTTTACGCCAATTATAATGGCTTTTCAACAGCTTCAAACGTCAATATTGTACCAGTAATATCTAAAATTGAAGATAATTTTGCCTTACCTCCTATTGAAGAATTTGAAAAACTTATCACTCCAAAAACGAAAGCCATTTTAATTTGTAATCCAGGGAATCCAACAGGCTACTTATATTCAAAAGAGGAAATAAAACAACTGGCTTCTCTTGTTAAAAAGCATGATTTATTTTTAATTGCCGATGAAGTATATAGAGAATTTGCTTATGATGGTCATAGCCATTATTCAATTATGCAAGAACAAGGGATAGAAGATAATGCCATCATGATCGATTCTGTTTCAAAGAGATACAGTATGTGTGGTGCAAGAATAGGTTATTTAGTATCTAAAAATAAAGCTGTTATACAAACGGCTCTAAAATTTGCCCAGGCAAGATTAAGTCCTCCAACTTTTGCCCAAATTGCTAGTGAAGCCGCGCTAGAAACACCTCAAAGTTATTTTGATGATGTTATACATGAATATGTAGATAGAAGAAATATTTTAATTGAAGAATTACAAAAAATTGCAGGTATTAAAGTAGCCAAACCTAATGGCGCTTTTTATTGTGTTGTTCAATTGCCTATAAAAAATGCAGATAATTTTGCCCAGTGGCTTTTAGAACATTTTGATGTAAACGGTGAAACTGTTATGGTTGCGCCTGCGGCTGGATTCTATTCTACTCCAGGGGTTGGTTTAAACCAAATTAGAATTGCTTATGTACTTAAAAAAGAAAGTTTGATAAAAGCTGTAAATATTATTAAAGAGGCTTTAAAGGTGTACAAAGATTAATGCATATTCAGCAAGACATATCTTTAAAACCCTATAATACTTTTGGTATTGATGTTACTGCCAGACATTTTGTTTCAGTTTCTAATATTAAAGAATTAAAGCAAGTTTTATCTCTTCCTGAGTATACTGATAAACTTATTTTAGGAGGCGGAAGCAATATGCTGCTTACAAAAGACCAGAATAAACTCGTTATTCATATAAACTTTAAAGGTATAGATGTTATCTCTCAGGATGAGGATTTTGTATTTGTAAAAGTGAATGCCGGTGAAAACTGGCATGAATTTGTACTTTGGTGCATGAAAAACAATTATGGAGGTATTGAAAACCTGTCATTAATTCCAGGAAATGTAGGCACTTCTCCTATACAAAATATTGGAGCTTATGGAGTTGAGTTAAAAGACACGTTTGTGTCATGTGAAACTATTTCTCGATCGAATTTGGCATCGCAAACCTTTCTAAAATCTAAATGTGAATTTGGTTATAGAGATTCAATATTCAAACAACAAAAAGATCAATACATCATAACTAATGTCACATTTAAGTTTACAAAACGCAATCATAAATTAAATATTAATTATGGTACCATTTCATCTGAGTTAGAATTAATGGGCATTAAGAATCCAACTATTCAGGATATTTCAAAAGCTGTTATTTCAATAAGAGAAAGTAAATTACCCAATCCAAAAATTATAGGTAATAGTGGTAGTTTCTTCAAGAATCCAGTGATATCACTAAATGAGTTTGAAAAACTATTACAGAATTTCCCTAATGCACCAAGTTATTCGGTTTCTAATAATGAGGTTAAAGTGCCCGCAGGATGGCTCATAGAAAAAGCAGGGTTTAAAGGAAAACGTTTTGGTGATTATGGAGTACATAAAAATCAGGCATTGGTTTTGGTTAATTACGGAGAAGCAAAAGGTTCAGATATTTTAAAACTTTCAAAATTAATTCAAAAAACGGTGTTTCGCCTTTTTAACATATCCATTGAAGCTGAAGTAAATATCCTTTAATTTAAAAGAAATATCTAACTTTGGTGTTATTAGTATGTCTTTTATTCATCAACTAAAATAATTAATCTTGATTTCACCCATAGAAAATGAAATAGTAAGCTTGCTTAAAAATGGCGATAAAAAAGCCATTAATTTGTTGTATGAATATTATGCGGATGCCATTTATGGTGTTATATTAAAGGTGATATCAGACGAAGAAATTGCCCAGGATGTCCTTCAAGAAAGTTTTGTAAAAATCTGGAAAAATTCAAAAAAATATGATCCGGGAAAGGCAAAATTATTTACATGGCTTTACCGAATTGCCTACAACACGGCTATTGACAAGGTTAGATCATTAAAAAACAAAAACAATAATGAAGTCCAAATTGAAACTTCATCCGTATATAGAATAACATCAAACGAACTAAACCAAGACGTTTTAGATATTCAGAAACACTTGAACACGTTAGATGAAAAATATCAAATTGTAATTAATGCCTTATTTTTTGAAGGTATGACACAACAAGAAGCCAGTGAAGAATTAGATATTCCGCTGGGCACAATAAAATCAAGATTAAAAATTGGATTACGTGAATTGAAAAAAATTTACAATCCTTAATAAATAAAGTCATGAATGAAAAAATAATTACTTTTTTAAATTCTGGCCTATTAGAAAAATATCTATTAGGAGAAACTTCTTCTGAAGAAACTGAACATATCGAGTCTTATATAGCAAGACATCCAGAAGTAGAAAACGCATATAATACCATGCAGTTTAATCTAGAAGTTGTAGCAAAAAGTCAAGCTGTTGAAGCACCAAAAGGCATCTTAAATAACATTTTAGATGAGCTTGATGAAAAACCTGTTTTACAATTAAACCCTGCCAAAAAATATAAAAAATGGCATCAGTTGAGTATTGCAGCGAGCATTGCTGCTTTAATTTTTGCGGGTCAATCATTTTATCTACATTCAAAAAATCAAAAACTTTCTGAAGAAAACCAAGTTGTGGTTGATGAAATTTTCGATTTACGTAGTGATATTGAAATGAACAACAAAAAACTTGATGATATCATGTATCAGTTTAAACAACTTAATGACCCTGAGACTTATAAATATATTATGCAGGGAAATAACAGAGCTAAAAACTTAAAAACGGTTGCTTACATCAACACAAAATCAAAAACATCAATGATTGACGTGGTTTCTTTACCTCAATTACCTGAAGAACAATGCTATCAAATCTGGGCTGAATTACAAGGTAAAATGGTAAGCTTAGGTATATTAAATGAGACAGATAGACAACTTAGAGCCATTCCTTATACTGAAGACGCTCTTGGTTTAAATATAACTATTGAACCGAAAGGTGGCAATACAGTTGCCTCTTTGGAAAATTCAGTAGCTGCAATTCAATTAAAATAGATTAATAGCATCTTTTATCAGAAAGAAAAAGGGTTGTTTTATATAAAACAACCCTTTTTCTATTTTAAAAAAATATCATTATTCTTTTTCAAAAAGAGCCTTATGTATTAAACCTGCAATAATTGCTCCTGCTATAGGCGCTACCCAAAACAACCATAACTGACGGGTAAAATCAGCACCAGCAAATAATGCCTGACTTGTTGACCTAGCCGGATTAACCGATGTGTTAGTAATTGGAATACTAATTAAATGAATTAAGGTCAACGCCAAACCAATAGCTATTGGTGCAAAGCCCTTTGGAGCTCTGGCATTAGTGCTTCCTAAAATAATTAACAGAAAAAAAGCGGTTAATAAAAACTCTGCCACTAATGCAGATGTCATGGAATAACCGTCAGGAGACAAATCTCCATAACCATTAGCAGCAAAACCACCAATATCGACAAAATCAGATTTCCCTGTTACAATTAAATACAATGCTCCTGCTGCAGCAATTGCCCCAATAACTTGAGCAATAATATAGCCTAATAAATCTTTGGCTTCAAATTTTCCTCCTGCCCATAAACCAATTGAAACAGCTGGATTAAAATGCCCACCCGAAATATGACTTAATGCATAAGCCATGGTTAAAACTGTTAGACCAAAAGCCAATGCAACTCCTGCAAAACCAATTCCCAGATCAGGAAAACCAGCTGCAAAAATAGCACTTCCACAACCTCCAAAAACTAGCCAGAAGGTTCCAAAAAATTCTGCAAATAATTTTTTCATAAATAAAAGTTTAATAGTTAGTTAAATAAATATAAGAATATTTGTTTATTAGTTAAAAAAATGGTTCTCTTCGGTAATTTCCAACACTTTATTTTTATTAGTATTTTAGTCAAAAGCACTATCTTTGTGTCAAATTTTTAATCTAATGAAACTTCTTTTAATAACAATTGCCCTTCTTGGGTTGGGATTTGCTGGAATTGCCATAAAACTATGGGCAAAAAAAGATGGTAAATTTGCAGGAACTTGCGCTAGTCAAAATCCAGTTTTAAATAAAAATGGCGAATCTTGTGGTTTTTGTGGTAAAACTCCAGATCAGTTTAGTGACTGCAATGAACCTCAACATTCTTAATATTTTATGACCTTTCTTGACTTCGTATTCTACATCTTTATTTTTGTAGTTTGTATTCAAGTTTTTTTTAACTTACTTATATTTAGAAAGTTTGCCTTTTCAAAACATAAAACAGGAGCTTCAGAAACCATTCCTGTTTCCATAATTATTTGCGCTAAAAATGAAGCTGAGAATTTAAAGAAATTTTTACCTTCAATAATTTCACAAGACTACCCCCTTTTTGAAATCATTTTAATTAATGATGCGTCAAAAGATAAAACCTTAAAGGTTATGGAATCTTTTGCAAGTACCAACAATATAATAAAAATTGTAAACGTAAAAAATATTGAAGCTTTTTGGGGTAACAAAAAATACGCATTAACCCTTGGTATTAAAGTAGCCAAATATGATAATTTATTGTTTACTGACGCTGATTGCAAACCAGTTTCTCAGTATTGGATATCTGAAATGAGTTCTCATTTCAATGAAACCAAAACCATTGTTTTAGGCTATAGTCGTTACATGAAAATTAAAAAATCGCTTTTAAATAAACTCATTAGATTTGAAACTCTTTTAACTGGAATTAATTATTTTTCTTTTGCAAATATAGGATTACCTTATATGGGTGTTGGAAGAAATTTGGCCTATAAAAAAAGTGAATTCTTTAATGCGAATGGTTTTATGAACCATATGAATATTCGTTCCGGTGATGACGATTTATTCATTAATCAAATTGCCAATTCAAAAAATACAGCTATCTGCGTATCACATGATAGTTTTACGGAATCTATTCCAGAAACTACCTTTAAAAAATGGTACAAACAAAAGAGAAGACATGTTTCAACTGCCAATTATTATAAAATACAACATAAAGTTGTGTTGGCCTGCTTGTACATTTCTCAACTATTTTTTTGGGCACTGGCTATCGCACTTTTTTTAACTGCTTATAAATGGCAGATCGTACTAGCCTTATTTGTGTTAAGAATATCTTTACAATATACCATCATTGGATTTTCAACCAAAAAATTAGGAGAAAAAGACATACTTCCTTTATTTCCGTTTTTAGAACTTTTTTTAATTATTACGCAATTAACTATCTTTATAAATAATCAAATTTCAAAAACAAATCATTGGAAATAGAAGATGCTATCAAACGTGCTAAATTAAATGACCAAAAAGCTTTTAATTTCTTGTTGGATACTTTTTGGGATGATGTTTATGGATTTCAGCTAAAACGCATTGAAAACGAAAGTGACGCCGAAGACATTACCATTCAAACATTTTCAAAAGCCTTTGACAAAATAGAAACATTTGATGATAGTTTTAAGTTTAAAACTTGGCTTATTGCCATTTCTAAAAATATTCATATTGATTTATTAAGGAAAGAAAAAAAATACTTTTCTCCCAAAAACTTAAATTCAGATGAGCAAGCTTTTCAAATCTTAGATGAATCCCCTTCTGCTGAAGACACTTTGATAACAGAACAAAATTTAGCTAAATTACTTCGTGACATTAAAAAATTAAACCCACATTATCAAGAAGTGATTAACTTAAGATATTTTCAAGAATTAAGTTATAAAGAAATTTCCAAGGAACTTAATGAACCTATGAATAATGTGAAAGTTAAACTATTACGTGCAAAAAAACTCTTGGCTGATATTATTCAAAAATCCTAATGATTCATAAAATTAAAAATTTAGGTCCTGGTTTATTATTTGCCGGAGCAGCCATTGGTGTTTCCCATTTAGTACAATCTACTCGTGCTGGTGCCGATTTTGGATTAGGGTTGTTATGGGCTTTATTACTCGTTAATATATTCAAATATCCATTTTTTCAATTTGGCCCAAGATATGCCACTGCTACTGGTGAAAGTTTACTTGATGGGTACAAAAAATTGGGCAAAGGTATTTTAACAACCTACTTTATACTTAGCATCGCGACTATGTTTACCATTCAAACGGCAGTAACAATAGTTACAGCCGGTTTAGCTTCAACCCTTTTTGGAGATTTTATAAGTATAGAAATTTGGACTATAATTATTCTTGTTATCTGTCTTTCATTATTGCTTTTTGGTAAATACAAGTTACTTGATAAACTAATGAAAATAATAGTATTAACACTTACTATTAGTACCATCATAGCTGTTTATATGGCCTATTCAAAAACTTCAACTCCACTATCAATTAAACAAATTCTACCCAGTAATAGTTTAGAAATTGCTTTTTTAATTGCATTTATGGGCTGGATGCCTGCACCATTAGATATTTCTGTATGGCAGTCTCTTTGGGCTATTGAAAAAAACAAAGAAACTAAAGTTTACACTCCTAAATCAGCCTTATTTGATTTTAACATTGGTTATTTAAGTACTATAATTATTGGTATAGGATTTCTTATGTTGGGTGCCTATGTCATGTTTAATAGCGGAGAAACATTTAGTAATTCTGCGGGTGTTTTTTCAGGGCAGTTAATAAATATGTATACCAATAGCCTTGGAAATTGGGCTCATTATATTATTGCTATAGCCGCCTTTACCACCATGTTCAGCACCACAATAACCACCTTAGATGCCTCTCCCAGAGCGATGAACAGGGCTTCTGAACTGTTGTTTCAAAAACCCTCAAAGTATGGATATTTGATATGGATTACTTTATTAACTATTGGAACCATTTGCATTTTTTTCTTTTTAAATTCAGAAATGGGGTTACTTATTAAAATTGCGACTATTTTATCCTTTATTACTGCGCCTTTTTATGCCATCATTAATTATAGATTAATTTCAAGTCATCATACACCAAAAGAATGGCGTCCATCTAACCAACTGCATGTATTAAGTTGGTTGGGTATTATATTTTTAATAGGGTTTAGTATTTGGTATCTATCCACTTTATAGAGCCTGAATTAAAGAATACTTTGTATCTTTGTGGCTTTCTTTTTAAGCTATGGAATCAGAAATAATTTCAAATATATTACCTGAGCGTCAACCCAAACCAAAATGGTTAAGAGTGAAGCTACCTACTGGTAAAAAGTATACTGAGCTAAGAGGTTTAGTTGACAAATACAAACTTAATACTATTTGCACCTCTGGAAGTTGCCCTAATATGGGTGAATGTTGGGGTGAAGGCACGGCTACTTTTATGATTTTAGGAAACATTTGTACGCGTTCCTGTGGTTTTTGTGGTGTAAAAACAGGTCGTCCAGAATCGATAGATTGGGATGAACCTGAGAAAGTAGCCCGTTCTATTAAAATCATGAATATTAAACATGCCGTTTTAACCAGTGTTGATAGAGATGATTTAAAAGATATGGGCAGCATTATGTGGGCTGAAACGGTAAAAGCAGTTAGAAGAATGAATCCTGAAACAACGCTTGAAACACTCATCCCAGATTTTCAAGGGATTGAACAACATATTGATAGGATTATTGCGGTAGCTCCAGAAGTTGTATCTCATAATATAGAAACTGTAAGACGTTTAACTCGTGAAGTCCGGATTCAAGCAAAATATGACAGAAGTCTGGGCGTCTTAAAATATTTAAAGCAGCAAGGCCAACGCAGAACAAAATCTGGAATTATGCTAGGTTTAGGAGAAACAAGAGAAGAAGTTATTGAAACACTTCATGACTTAAAAGCGAATGATGTTGATGTAGTAACTATTGGTCAATATTTACAACCAAGTAAAAAACATTTACCAGTAAAACAGTTTATCAATCCAGACCAATTTAAAGAATATGAGGAAATAGGCTTAAACCTTGGTTTCCGTCACGTTGAAAGTAGTGCTTTAGTTCGTTCTTCATACAAGGCCCAAAAACACATTCATTAATCATGAATTGTGCTGTCAATGTTTTTGATAAGGATATGAAGATGTATTATTAGATTACCTCAAAATTGTAAGAATTTTAAAATTGAATTATCAACAATGTAGGTAATTTAAAAAAATTATTGGCTAAACATGTAATTTATCGGAAAAATGATGCGTTTTATCGGAAAAAAAATTATATTTGTTAGTAATAGTAAAAAGATGACCCAAATCTATAAACATATACTAGCTCTTTTTATGCTGTTGACCCTCAGTGTGTCATCACAGAATTCTATTGAAAAAGATCCGGAATTACTTCAAAACAAGATAAATTATTTCATCTCACAATCAGAAGATGATATTAATAAATTTAACTATTATGAAGCCCAAAAAAAACTTGATGATGCCTTAGAAATTGCCGAAAGTATTGATGATAAAATAAGTATTGGTTTAATTTATTCTAAAAAAGGAAATCTTCAACTCATTATTGAAGAATTAGATGCAGCCATTATTTCTATCAATAAAGCTATAGAAATGCAGCGATTTGCTAAAGATAATGCCAATTTAGGAAACTCTTATAAGACTTTTGGTGATATCTATAAAAGCAAAAAAAATTATAATCAAGCATTAGATTATTATATATCAGCTCAAACACTTTTTGAGCAAGTAGGTCTAAATAATAATTTATCTGGTGTTTTGTTAAGTGAAGCCGAAACTTATATTGAATTAAAAAACTACAATAAGGCAAGAACTATTATAGAACAAGCTCTGGCATTAGCTAAACGATTGCAATTACCTAGAATTGAAAGTAGCGCCCTTATTTACCATGGTAAAGTTTATAATATCTTAGGAGATAATGAAAAAGCCCTTACCTATGCCAATGAAGGTATCTTAATTGCTAAAAAAAAGAATTATGGTGACATACTGAATGAAGGTTATTTAGTTTTGAGTCAAATACATCAGGGTATTGGAGATTATAAACTTTCAAATCAATATTTAAGAGCTTACTTAAAACTTTCTGATTCTTTAAGAGCCGTTAAAAGGGAAAATTTATCGCCTGACAAGAAAATTCAATTTTTAATTAATGATCAAATTGCAAATAGCAAAAAACAAGAAGAACAGTTAAAAGAAGCTAAAGATAAAAATGATTTAAGCACTTTAATTTCTATTTTAAGTGTTGCCTTAATTACCATTTTATCATTATTAACATTATCTCTTTACAAAAACAATAATATCAGATTAAAAACCAACAATATGCTCCACAAGAAAAATGCGGAACTTATTGTGGCCAAAGAGAAAGCAGAATTAGCTTCAAAAACAAAAGCCAATTTTTTATCTACTGTAACTCATGAATTACGTACACCTCTTTACGCTGTAACAGGTTTAAGTAACATGCTCTTGGAAGAAAATCCAAAACCTGAGCAAATCCAACATTTAAAATCACTTAAATTTTCAGGAGACTACTTGCTAACATTTATTAATGATATTTTACAAATAAATAAAATTGAAGCCAATAAAGTTGAAATAGATCCGGAAGCATTTAATCTAAAAAAGAAAATAAATAATATTTTACTGGCATTAAACAACTCAGCAACTGATAACAACACCAAACTTCATTTAGAATATGATAAAGCATTACCTGAGAACTTTTTTGCTGACCAATTAAAAATTTCACAAATTTTAATCAATCTCGTTGGCAATTCTATTAAGTTCACAAAAGATGGCGATATATGGATACGAGTGATTAAAATAAAAGAAGAAAATGATATTTACAATTTGCGATTTGAAGTTGAAGATAATGGTATAGGCATCAGTCAAGAAAAGCAAGATAATATGTTTGAAAGCTTCTCGCAAGGATCTATACAAATTAACCGCAAATATGGTGGAACTGGTTTGGGTCTATCTATTGTTAAAGGATTAATTGATATTTTAAAAGGTAAAATTTATTTAAAAAGCGAGCTAGGCAAAGGCACAACATTCTATTTTGAAATTCCTTTAAAATATTCTGAAAAAGAAGCTAAAGAGGTAAAATCTACTCCGTTTAATGGTAATCAAGCGTTAGACTTAACCAATGTTAAAGTTCTCGTGGTAGAAGACAATAAAATCAACCAAATGATCACAAAAAAAATCTTAACTAAAATGGGACTTAAATGTGATGTGGTTGATAATGGAGAATCAGCTGTTGACATGGTTAAAACAAACAATTATGATATTGTATTAATGGATATTCATATGCCAGGCATTAGTGGTATTGAAGCAACTAAAATAATTAGGACCTTTGATAAGGAGCTTACCATTTTTGCTTTAACGGCAGTCACTATTGAAGATAAAATGCAAGAGTTTGATGAGGCCGGATTTACTGATATTATTCCTAAGCCATTTAAACAAGAAGAATTTGAGAAAAAACTATTCAATGCGTTGTCACCGTCCAAAAAATCAACTACTTCTTAGAATGTATAAATTTCTTAATTAAATCATTAAACGTTTCAGAATTATCAATAGTCACATGAATGGGTAAATAAAATAGCCTTCCTTTTAATGACTCAAAGTTTTGTAACCTCATAAAGTCTTTTTCAGTAGTTATAATAAGGTCATTTTTACTTAACTGTTCAACGTCTTTTAAAGTGAAATTATAATGATCGTGAAAATTTAAATGTTCAAATTTTAAATTTCTATTTCGCAAATATTCAACTAATGGGCCGGCATTGGCAATACCTGTTACAAGAGTAAAACCAGAAATATCATCCAATTTTCTACTTTCCTTAGATGATTTGATAACATCAGCATAATTTATTCTACTAAAAAATACATGCTGTTGATTAAGAGGATTTATTTTTCTAATTAAATTTTCCTTTTGGTCTTTGTTTAATTCTAAAGGACATTTGGTTACTATAATAAAATCGGCACGTTTAGCTCCATTTCTAGACTCTCTCAAATTACCTGCTGGTAATAAAAAGTCATTGACATACAAATTATCATAAGTTGTAAGCAGTAAATTAAATCCCGCTTTTACTTTTCTATGTTGAAAAGCATCATCAAGTAAAATAACTTCAGGCGTATTTTCAATGGATTTTAATGAATTAATGCCATGCACCCTATTATTATCCACAGCGACTTGAATCCCACTTTTATATTTTGAATAAAACTGATAGGGTTCATCTCCTAAAGATTCAGCAGAAGATTTATTGTTTGCTAATTGAAAGCCATCGGATTTTCTTTTGTAACCTCTGCTCAAGGTCGCTATCTTATGATCATCTTTAAGCAATTCAATCAAATATTCAATCATTGGCGTTTTACCAGTACCTCCAACACTTAAATTGCCAACACAAATAACAGGAAAATCAAATGACACAGATTTCTTAATTCCTAAATCGTAGCATTTATTACGCACCCAAGTAACCGCATAATAAACAGGAACAAATGGGAAAAGTAATTTTCTATAAAATTTCACTGAAATTGAAATGATTTTAATTCAACACTCCAATGACAAAGTAAAGATTATTTTTTTAAACGATTCACTGAGACTAAATGAAAATTATAAAATAGGTAAACATTAAATATTTTATCTTTGGTAAAAAACATACATACCATGATTATTCAAGACGTTATAAATCTTCTGGAAGAATTTGCACCCCTAGCCTATGCTGAAGATTTTGATAATGTAGGATTATTAGTTGGACACAAAAACACCAAGTTATCTGGGGTGTTAGTAACCTTAGACACCCTTGAAAGTGTTGTTGATGAAGCAATAGAAAACAATTACAATCTGATTGTAAGTTTTCATCCTATCATTTTTAAAGGATTAAAAAAAATAACTGAAAAAACCTATGTGGAACGTGTTATTTTAAAAGCCATCAAGAATGACATAGCTATATATGCCATTCACACTGCTTTAGATAATGCATTTCAAGGCGTTAATGATGCTATTTGTAATCAATTAGAATTAGTAAATAAACACATACTGATACCTCAAAACCAAACAATTAAAAAATTAACCACATTTGTACCTAAAGAGGAGGCGGAAATTTTGAGAAATGCTCTTTTTAAAGCAGGAGCAGGTAATATTGGGAACTATTCCAACTGTAGTTTTAATACGGAAGGAATTGGCACCTTTATGGGAAATGAAATGTCTTCACCAACAAAAGGATTAAAAGGAAATACTCATAAGGAAGAAGAAACACAAATATCCGTTACTTATTCAAAACATTTAGAGTCTTCTATTTTAAAAACTTTATTCCAAACACATTCCTATGAAGAAGTAGCTTATGAAATTACCACACTTGAAAATAAAAATCAGCACATTGGTATGGGAATGGTGGCAGAATTGAAGGCACCAATGGAAGAATTGGCGTTTTTAAATTATTTAAAAACAAAAATGAATGTGACCCACATAAGACATTCGGCCTTATTAGGAAAACCAATTAAAAATATTGCTGTTTTAGGTGGCTCCGGAAGTTTTGCTATTGAAGCCGCTAAAGCCTCAGGCGCTCAGGTATTTATAACTTCAGATTTAAAATATCATGACTTTTTTACGGCTGAAAATGAGCTGATTTTGGCTGATATTGGGCATTTTGAAAGTGAACAATTCACAAAAAATATTTTAGTAGCATTTCTTATTAAAAAAATCACTAATTTTGCAGTCGTTTTATCGAAGACACATACCAATCCTGTTAAGTATTTTTAAAGTATGACTAAAAAGAAAGAAGTAACTGTTGAAGAGCGTTTAAGAGCTTTATATGATTTACAACTTATAGATTCTCGTATAGATGAAATAAGAAATGTACGAGGAGAACTTCCACTAGAAGTTCGTGATTTAGAAGATGAAGTTGCTGGACTTACTACCAGATTAGAAAAATTGGTTTCTAGTTTAGAAGTTGTAGACAATGAAATTGTTGCTAAAAAAAATTTAATTGAAGAATCAAAAGCCTTAATTAAAAAATACGCTGAGCAGCAAAAAAATGTTAGAAACAACAGAGAATTTAATTCAATAACCAAGGAAGTTGAATTTCAAGAATTAGAAATTGAATTAGCTGAAAAACATATTAAGGAATTCAGAGTTCAAATTGAACAAAAGAAAGAAGTTATTGCAGAAACTAAAGAGCGCTTAAAAGCAAGAGAAACTCACTTAAAACACAAAAAAGGAGAGCTTGATGCTATTTTAGCTGAAACGGCAAAAGAAGAACAAGCGTTAATTGCAAAGTCTGAAGACTATAAAGATCAAATTGAGGAGCGTTTAGTTTCAGCTTATACCAGAATCCGTCAAAATGTAAAAAACGGATTAGCTGTTGTAGCTATTGAAAGAGGCGCTTCTGGCGGATCTTTTTTCACAATTCCACCACAAGTACAGGTAGAAATAGCTTCAAGAAAAAAAATAATTACTGATGAGCACAGTGGTAGAATCTTAGTAGACGAATTACTAGCTACTGAACAAAAGGAAAAAATGGAAAAGTTTTTTTCAAAGCTATAAACCATTAAAAATATACGTTAAAAGCCTTCATATTCTGAAGGCTTTTTTATTTAATAAAACTTTCACACAAAATAATTTTAGGATTTATAATTTTATAGCACAATTATTTAAAATAACCTATGAAAAAGTTAATACCCTTATTTTTAATCGCCTTATTATTTAGCTGTCAAAATTCGGCACAGGTTAACAAAGAACAGAATGCCGTTATCAATGCAAAACCCGTTGAAGTCCCAATAAAAAACGGAAAGGCTAAAGCTTATTTCGCTAGTGGCTGTTTTTGGTGTGTTGAAGCAATCTATGAAAGTGTAAAAGGGGTCGATGAGGTTATAAATGGCTATTCTGGCGGGCACACCAATAATCCAACCTATGAGGCAAGTAATACTGGCAGAACCGGACATGCAGAAGCTGTTGAAGTTATTTATGACCCACAAGTGATTAGTTTTGCAACACTAGTGGATGTGTATTTTGCTTCTCAAAATCCCACTCAGGTAAATGGTCAAGGCCCGGATAATGGTTCACAATACCGCTCCATCATTTTTTATCAAAACGACAATCAAAAACAAATCATTTTAATGAAAAAAGAAGCATTATCAAAAATTTTAAACAAAGAGGTTGCCGCAGAAGTGTATCCTTTTCAAAAGTTCTGGAAAGCTGAAGACTATCATCAAAATTATGAAAAATTACATCCAGAAAACAGATATGTTCAAGGCGTTTCTGTTCCAAGGCTAAATCGGTTTAAAGCAAAAATGCCTGAAGTCCTAAAAGAAAATCATTAAGACTTAATTGCCTTAATTTCAAATATTAAAGGATATAATTTGTCCTTTGTAACATACATACCCGATTTAGTCTCTATTAGATCTGGTAACACATTATATGGACTTTCATCATACTCATTTAAATATTCTATTTGCAATCCCGCTTCAATAAGGGCATTCACTACTTCACCCAATCCATGGTTCCAGCCATATTCTTTACTTATCATTTTAGAATCTGAATTGGCATAAGTGCCTTCATATTCTTCATAAATCACCTCATCTTGCATATAACCATATTTTAAAATGGGTTTTCCGCTTAAATAATCAAACATCCAGACTAAAGGATGAAACTCCACCATATAAAATACACCTCCTTTTTTTAACCGCTGAGCAATCATTTTACCCCAGGGTTTTAAATCTGGCAACCACCCTATAACCCCATAACTGGTAAACACAATATCAAAAGTGTCATTCAAATGTTTGGAAGTCTCTAAGACATTACAGCAAATAAAACTAGCATTAAGATTTAATTCTTTGTTTAATTGTTTGGCCATTTTAATACCTTCATCACTTATATCTAATCCAACGCAATGAGCGCCTAACCTACTCCAACTTAAAGTGTCTTGTCCAAAATGACATTGCAAATGCAATAAAGATTTACCATCAACATTACCCAAAGCATTGATTTCATAAGACATTAATGAGGATGCTCCTTTTTTAAATGCCTTTAATTTATACAAATCACCTTTAACGTGGGCCTTAACCTTTTGGTTCCAGGTTTTTCTATTAGTTTCAAAATAATAATTTATATTTTCCATTATAGATTAAGTTAAAAACTCATGTTCGTTTTAATGTTAAGGCCGCCATAAAAGAAATTAAAATGAAAATTAATAAAGCTAAAAAACTCAATTTCAAGCTCGATATTTCAGCTAAAAAACCTAACAAAACAGGACCAACTAAAAAACCAAAGAATCCTATACCTGAAATGAAGGATATACTTACAGATGAATCTATATGAGGCGTTTTAGCTCCTAATCTAAAAAGTTCAGGTATTATTACTGAAAGCCCCAGTCCTACCAACCCGAAACCAAAAATGGTAATTAGTGGTTGTACCAATAAGACAAATACAAATCCAATCATTGATAAAATCAAACCAACTAATATTAATACTTTGGAACCGAATTGACTACTAATGCCATCGCCAAGAAATCTACCAAATGCCATTGTTGCAGAAAAAATGGTAAACCCTAAACCAATCCAAGAGGCCTTTGCAAGAGAGATATTTTTTAAATATAAGGCACTCCAATCAACAATAGCACCTTCACTTGCCATTATAAAAAAAGCCATTATTGCCAGCAAAACCAAAGGTTTACAATGCTCTAGTTTAAATGGAACCCCATCCAACTTTATTGAAACGGTTTGTATATAAGTTCTAACAAATAGTATATTCAAAATAAATAAAACAGCAATGACTATTATTAAATGGTTCAATGGCATTAAATCAGCAGGTAAAAACAAACCTCCAATACCAGCTCCTAAAAAGCCTCCTAAACTAAAAAACCCATGATTGGCTGACATGATATGAACCGAATCTCTTTTTTCAATTTCACTTACCAAAGCGTTCATTGCAACATCCGTGAGTCCAGAAAAAGCACCAACAATATACATTCCAAAACACAACCAAAAATAACTTCCAGCACTAAAAGGAATAAGAAATGAAAATAGAAACAAAAAAACACCAGACGCGGTAACCTTGCCAACGCCAAACCTGCCAATAAATTTTGGCGCTAATAAAATCATGGATAAGGTGCCTAAGGCCATATAAAATATAGCTAGACCTAATTGCCCCTCATCAATACCTAAATTTGCTTTTATCCGCGGAATATATATGGCCCAGGTTCCATAAATAACATTTAAAGTCGCGAAAACTAAAGCTGGTCCAAAATACACGCCTTTAGAAAAAATTAGTTTTAGTGAATTCATATTTGAGTTTAATGAAGGTTTGACCCTACTAAAATAAAATAAGTTCTTGAATAAATACTTCTTTAGTATCTTTGAAAGAAAACATGAAAAAAATCATATTACTAATTTGTTTCGTTTCGCTACTTTCTTTCTGCAAATCAGATAAAACAGAAAAAGGCAACACAGTTACTGATGCTAACCAGTTAAATACTGCAGAAAAAATAGCTAATGCCTATGGTTTTGAGAATTGGGGAAAAATATCTCAAATAGTCTTTACTTTTAATGTTGATAAAGACAGCAGTCATTTTGAACGTTCATGGAAATGGCATCCTAAAACGAATGATGTTATATTGATATCTGGAAATGACACTATTTTATATAACAGAAAACATATCGATAGCATATCAATGAATGCTGACAAAGCCTTTATTAACGACAAATATTGGTTGCTGGCTCCATTTCAATTACTCTGGGATCAAGGAACTTCCATTTCAGAAGTTGTTAAAGAAGAAGCACCCATAAGTAAAAACCTATTGAATAAAATAACTTTAACCTATTCCAATGAAGGTGGATATACCCCAGGTGATGCCTATGATTTTTATTTTGGTGATGACTATTTAATTAAAGAATGGGTTTACAGAAAGCAAAACAGTGACACGCCATCATTAACAACCTCCTGGGAAAATAATCAAGATTTTAACGGTATCATATTAGCTTTAGATCATTTAAAATCAGAAGGTCCTTTTAAATTATATTTTAGCAATGTCAAAATAATCTTAGACTAATTAATCTTAGTGATTATCCCTTAAAAGCTTCTTTTACATGCATCCCATCACAATAAGGTTTATTATTTGATAGTCCGCATCTGCAAAAAGCTGTCGTTTTATTTTTGATCTCTTTATTACCATCTTTATGAGTAATATGTAAGGTCCCATAAATCAGCAAAGGGCCATTTTCTCTTACTTCAACTTTAGTTTCTATATGTTCAGCTGATTTATCTTTGTCATTATTCATTAAAAAGCTCAAGGCACCTGAAGGACAAGATTTAACCTGATGAATCAATTCCTCTGATGACGCTGCATCTATTTTAATCCAAGGCTTTTCTTTTGGTTTAAAAACATCTGGCAACCCTTTTACACATATTGCTGAATGAATGCATTTTTCAGGTTCCCAAACAATAGTCACCTCATTATTAGTATAATTCTTTGTTTTGCTCATAGTCCTACTTTTTCTAAATATACAAAATTGAAATAATAAAAACATCCCGGTTTTTAGGCTTCCTTTCTAAATTTATAATTCTTATTTTTGATGAAACGATAAAATAATACACTTTGTCAAACTTTCAATTAGGTCCTGCATTCGCCAAGAATCAAGATAAAAATGACCCATTAGCTACCTACAGAAATCAATTTCATATTCCTAAAGACAAACAAGGAAAGGAATTGATATATATGACTGGTAATTCATTAGGGCTGCAACCAAAAAGAACAAAGGCCTATATAAATCAGGAGTTAGAGGATTGGGCTAATTTAGGTGTAGAAGGTCATACAGACGCCAAGAACCCATGGTTAAAATACCATGAATATTTAACCGAAAGTATGTCAAAAATAGTTGGGGCCAAACCAATTGAAGTGGTTATTATGAATACATTGACCGCCAATTTACATTTTATGATGGTGTCGTTTTACCAACCAACTAAAACACGTTATAAAATTCTAATTGAAGCGGATGCGTTTCCTTCAGATAAGTATGCCGTAGAATCTCAATTAAGGCATCATGGTTTTGATGAAAAAGAAGGGATTATTCTTTGGAAAGCCAGAAAAGGAGAAGAACTCGCTAATTATGAAGATTTAGAATCAATATTTAAAGTTCATGGTCATGAAATTGCCTTGATTATGATTGGTGGTGTGAATTATTACACGGGACAATATTTCGATTTAAAACAAATTACAGAACTAGGTCATAAACATGGTTGCATGGTTGGCTTTGATTGTGCCCATGGCGCAGGAAATGTTGAACTAAATTTACATGATTCTGGTGCTGATTTCGCTGTGTGGTGTACCTATAAGTATTTAAATTCCGGACCAGGAAGTTTAGCAGGATGCTTTGTTCATGAACGCCATGCCAATAATAAAAACCTCAATAGATTTACGGGTTGGTGGAGCCATAATAAAGAAACCCGTTTTAGAATGCGAGATGAATTTGACCAGCTTCCCGGAGCTGAAGGCTGGCAATTGAGTAATCCACCCATTTTATCAATGGCAGCTATAAAAGCCTCTTTAGATCTTATTGATGAAGTTGGATTTAAAAGATTAATTGAAAAATCTAAAAAACTAACCGGTTATTTTGAGTTTTTATTAAACGAACTAAACGACAAACATATCAAAATTATCACACCAAGTAACCCCAAGGAACGTGGCTGCCAATTGTCCATTCAAGTTAAAAATGCCGATAAATCACTGCATCATAAATTAACCGAGGCTGGCGTTATTAGTGACTGGCGAGAACCAGATGTGATAAGATGCGCTCCGGTACCATTATACAATTCGTTTCAAGATGTCTATCATTTAGTTAACAAATTGAAAAATATTTTAAATGAATAAGCAGCAAAATATACTCATTATAGGTGCCGGACTCTGTGGGTCACTTTTAGCATTGCGTCTTGGCCAGAGAGGCTACAACGTGACTGTTATGGAAAAACGGCCCGATTTGCGCAAAGTAGCTATTAGCGCCGGGCGCTCCATTAATCTTGCCTTTTCTGATCGCGGTAATAAAGCGATGAAACTTGTGGGTTTAGAAAGCAAAGTGAATGCTTTATGTATTCCTATGAATGGCCGTATGATTCATGATAAAGAAGGCAATACTTTTTTATCAAATTATAGCGGTAGGGATTATGAATACATCAATTCCATTTCTCGTGGTGGCCTGAATGCGCTGCTTTTAGATGAAGCTGAAAAACATGAAAATGTAACGATTCAATTCAATCGTAAATGCAAATCCGTTGATTTTGAAAAAACTACCGCTTTGTTTTATGATTATGACTCAAAATCAGATTTTATAGAAGATACAGATGTCATCATTGCTACAGACGGAGCTGGGTCCATTTTGAGAAAAAGCTACTACTTAGAAAAAAAGTTCTTATTTAGTTTTTCACAGGATTATTTAACTCATGGTTATAAAGAATTATCTATATTACCTGCAGATTCTGGTGATTATAAAACCTATAAAAATGCGCTTCATATTTGGCCTCGTGGTTCATTTATGCTGATTGCACTGCCCAATTTAGATGGCAGTTTTACGGTAACACTTTTTTTGAGTTATGATGATGGCGATTATAATTTCAACAATTTGACCACCCCAGAAAGCGTAACTGAATTCTTTAAAAAAGAATTTCCTGACGCCCTTAATTTAATGCCGAATTTGATAGAGGATTTTTTCAAAAATCCAACTTCACCATTAGGCACCGTAAAATGTTCGCCTTGGCATTATAAAGGCAATACTCTGCTTATGGGTGATGCTGCACATGCTATTGTACCATTTTACGGACAAGGAATGAATGCCTCTTTTGAAGATGTGGTTGAATTTGACAACATTTTGGAAGCGCATAATAAACCATCCACAAAAAGTGATTGGGAAAACATTTTCAAATCTTACGAAAGCACCCGCAAAAAAGACACGGATGCCATTGCTGATTTAGCCATTGACAATTTTTATGAAATGAAAGACCATGTGAACAATCATTTGTTTAGAGAAAAGCGCAATTTAGAAATGGCCTTAGAAAAGAATTTTCCGGAGCAATACGCCTCTAAATATTCTTTGGTCACTTTTAATGAAAATATAGGTTATAGAGAAGCCATGTTAAAAGGACGCGCACAAGATAAAGCCATTTTAAATATGTTGGCAGAAGGAGAAATAGATTTAAATAGTGATTTAAGACTAGTTTTAGAAAAAATAAATTCTGAAACACAGGAAATACTTCAAGAAGATAACATAGCTGGACTAAAATAAATTATTATGAGTGAAGAAAAAGTTGTAACCCCCAGAGGAGCCTATCCCCATACCAAACGCGTAGGAGATTTTATATTTGTTTCAGGCACCAGTTCTCGCCGTGCTGATAATACGATTGCAGGTGTTGACATCATTGATGAAATGGGAACAAAACGCTTAAATATTGAGGCACAAACCCGTGAAGTTTTATTAAATATAGAAAAGAATTTAGCCAAAGAAGGCGCCTCCCTAAAAGATGTGGTTGATGTCACCTCTTTTTTAGTAAATATGAACGATTTTGCTGGTTATAATAAAGCCTATGCAGAATTCTTTAATAAAGAAACTGGACCAGCACGGACTACTGTTGCTGTGCATCAATTACCACATCCCGATTTGGTGGTGGAGATTAAGGTAATGGCTTATAAGAAATTGTAATGGACAAAATCCAAAATTATATCAATGGTAATTTTCACGATCCAATTCAAAATGAATGGTTAGACAACTATTGTCCTGCCAGTGGTGAAGTATATGGGCAGTTACCTAACTCATCCAAAGAAGATGTGGAAAACGCTTATATTGCAGCAAAATCAGCCTTTCCTACTTGGTCACAAACCACCATTGAAGAGCGGAGTAGAATATTAATAAAGATTTCAGAATTACTAGAAGCCAACTTACAAGGTTTCGCAGCAGCTGAAAGCAAAGACAACGGCAAACCCATCAGTTTAGCAAAAGCGGTTGACATACCAAGAGCCGCCAGTAATTTTCGCTTTTTTGGAAATGCTATTACACAATTTTCTAGTGAGAGTCATGAAAGTGTTGGTCAGGATGCCATCAATTATACCCTACGTCAACCCATTGGGGTTGTTGGCTGTATTTCACCTTGGAACCTACCACTCTATTTATTTACCTGGAAAATTGCTCCTGCCATAGCCGCAGGCAATTGTGTGGTAGCCAAACCAAGTGAAATAACACCTATGACCGCTTATCTTTTAGGAGACATATGTAATGAAGCTGGTTTGCCAAAAGGGGTTTTAAACATTGTACATGGTCTAGGAACAACCACTGGCCAAGCCATTATTGAACACTCAGACATAAAAGCTATTAGTTTTACGGGAGGCACCGCCACAGGAGCCCACATTGCGAAAATTGCCGCACCTATGTTCAAAAAACTATCTTTGGAGTTGGGAGGCAAAAACCCTAACATCATTTTTGCTGATTGTGATTATGATGCTATGTTAGAAATTAGTGTGCGTTCTTCATTCTCTAATCAAGGCCAGATTTGTTTATGCGGAAGCCGCATTTTTGTTGAATTGTCTATCTATGAAAAATTCAAAAAAGATTTTGTAGAAAAAGTAAAAGATTTAAAAGTTGGACATCCCTCAAAAGCGGATACCAATATTGGTGCTTTAGTATCAAAACAACACTTAAACAAAGTGCTGGATTATATAGCTATTGCAAAAAAAGAAAGTGCAACTATATTATGTGGCGGTCATAAAGTAAACATTAAAGGATTTGAAAACGGGTACTATCTTGAACCTACAGTGATTGAAGTCTCGACGGATGAATGCAGAATAAACCAGGAAGAAGTTTTTGGACCGGTAGTGACCATCATGCCATTCAATACCGAAGATGAGGTTTTGCAAATGGCTAACAACGTAAAATATGGTTTGTCGGCAACAATTTGGACCAATGATTTAAAAAGAACCATGCGTATGAGCAACCAAATACAAGCAGGAATTGTCTGGGTCAATACCTGGATGCTGCGTGATTTACGTACTCCTTTTGGTGGTGTAAAAGCTTCAGGTATTGGTCGCGAAGGTGGTTTTGAAGCTTTACGCTTTTTCACCGAAGCCAAAAATGTTTGTATAAAATATTAAAGAATTATGGAATTAAACTTAAACAATAAAAACGCCTTAGTTTGCGGTAGCACGCAAGGAATAGGAAGAGCGACTGCCATTGCTTTAGCTAAAGAAGGCGCCCATGTCACATTAGTTGCAAGAAACAGAGAGAAATTAAAAGAGGTATTATCTGAGTTGCCAAATAGCGAAAACCACAGTTATATTGTGGCCGATTTTTCAAACCCCAGAGACTTACAAGAGCAAGTCATAAAATTTATTGAGAAAAGTCATGGGTTTCATATTCTTATTAATAATACAGGCGGCCCAAGAAGTGGTGATATTTTAAACGCCAGTTTAGAAGAATTTGATAATGCGTTTACCCAACACTTAAAGTGCAACCATGTATTGGCGCAAGCGGTGGTTCCTTTTATGAAAGACATTGGTTTTGGCAGAATTATAAATATTATTTCTACCTCGGTTAAAGAGCCTATTCCCGGTCTTGGGGTTAGTAACACCATTAGAGGTGCTGTGGGTAACTGGAGCAAAACCTTATCCATTGAATTAGGGCCTTTTGGCATTACAGTAAACAATGTGTTACCTGGATTTACAGAAACTGAACGACTCAATGAAATTATTAAAATTAAAGCTATGGGTGCAGAAACTTCAGTTGAAGAAATGACTGAAATTATGAAAAATTATTCGCCCGCTAAACGTTTTGCACAACCAGAAGAAACGGCCATGGTTATTACCTTTTTAGCCAGTGAAGCGGCTAGTTATGTCAACGGTATCAACGTGCCTGTTGATGGCGGTAGAACAAAATCTTTGTAAATTTTAAAATACCAAACTAAAACTAACTCATGAAAAAAATAATAGTCTTCCTGTTTATTGCCTTAAACCTCATAACCCAGGCTCAAGAAAAAGACTGGGTTTTAACCACGGGAAAGGTTGAAGCCTATACGGGCATTGTTGCAGCTAATGGCCGGATTGGTATTCTTCCAGAGGACATACCCTTTCAAACAAAAAGCATCATTCTCAATAATGTTTATGAAAAAGAATCGGAATTAGGAGTGAGCAGAATAATATCTGGTATGAACTTTGCCAATTTAGATATTTTTATAGATGGCGAAAAAATCACGGAACAAAATGTAAGTGATTGGAAACAATCTTTAAACATGAAAATGGCTGCATTTGAAACGTCATTCACTTTTAAAGATAAAGCTAAAATTACCTATTCCATTTATGCTCTGAGAAATATTCAATATGCAGGATATATTGACATTAAAGTCCTTCCTTTAAAAAACATTAAAATTAAAGCCACTGGTAAAATCTCAACACCAGAAGAATTTATAAAACCACTGAGTACTTTTAGAATTTTAAAAGATAATGAAGTTACCATGCCTATATTACAAACCGTTGCGAAAAGCAAGTTTGGCAAACATACTATTGGTACCTCAGCAACCTTTGTCTGGCATGCTATTAATTCTGGCAGAGAAGAACAGAGACCCCATTTAACGCATGATATAGTATCTAATTATGAGAACCATTTATCATTTGAAAAGGAATTAAAGAAGAATGAAACCTATGAATTTGCATGGACAGGTGCAGAATGTTCTACTCAAGATTTTGAAGATCCGCAAACAGAATCAGAACGCTTTGTCATTTTTAATTTACTTACGCCCAGAAATGATTTAATTGACCAACATAAAAAATTATGGGACGATCTTTGGCAAGGTGATATCATCATTGAAGGCGATGTGCAATCTCAATTAGATGTGCGTTTGGCCTTGTATCATTTATATGCTTTTTCAAGAGGGGATTCTAATTTGAGCATCTCTCCTATGGGATTGTCTTCTCAAAATTATAATGGTCATATTTTTTGGGACACCGAACTTTGGATGTTCCCTCCGTTATTAATGTTGAATCAGGATATTGCGCGCTCTTTAGTAAACTATCGGTCAGACAGAATTAATAAAGCCAAAGAAAAAGCGATCAATTTTGGATATAAAGGCGCCATGTTCCCATGGGAGAGTGACGATACTGGTGAAGAAGCTACTCCTGCATGGGCATTAACGGGTACATTTGAACACCATATAACGGCGGATGTCGCCATTGCGTTTTGGAATTATTACCGGGTCACTCAAAATAAAGAATGGTTAATAACCAGGGGATATCCCATGTTAAAAGAAATTGCTGATTATTGGGTGAGTAGGTCTGTATTAAATGCTGATGGCAGTTACAGTATAAAAAACGTGGTTGGAGCGAATGAATTTGCCCCAAATGTAGATGATAATGCCTTTACAAATGGCTCTGCAATTACCGCTTTAAAATTCGCTACTGAAGCTGCTATGGAAGTTGGCGAAATACCAAACCCAGAATGGGGAAATCTTGCCTCAAAAATAAAAATCCATAAATTTCCTGATGGCACCACCATGGAACACAGTAAATATGCCGGTGAGATTATTAAACAAGCTGATGTGAATTTATTATCTTATCCATTAAATGTGATTTCTGATGAAGAAACCATTAAAAAAGATTTAAAATATTACGAACCAAAATTAGCTGATGAAGGTCCTGCTATGGGACAATCTGTCTTTGCAGTCTTATACGCTAAACTTGGTAATGCCAAAGAAGCCTATCGCCTATTTAAACGAAGTTATGAACCTAACAAAAGACCTCCTTTTGGAGCTTTGGCAGAAGCAGCAACGAGCAACAATCCTTATTTTGCAACAGGTGCTGGCGGTATGTTACAAGTCGTTTTATTTGGTTTTGGAGGATTGGATATTACCAATGATGGCATTGTTCAAAAAAATGCTATTCTACCTAAAGAGTGGAAGTCTTTAACTTTAAAGGGTATTGGTCCTGAAAGAAAAACATTTGTTATTACTGAATAATTCTTTGGTTAATGATAATGGCATAAAAGTTTGTAACTTTAAATTATAAAAATCGCGTGAGGGATTGAAGCTAGCTACCATGTAGCGCGTAAAGCCCGACGTTTTGAGCTCTTAAGCGAAAAAGCGGCACGCCCAAAATAATAAACTATGAGTAAATTGGTTTCTCCTTTAAATTTTAAAGCCTGGATTGAAGAAAACAGACATTTACTAAAACCGCCTGTAGGTAATAAAGTGGTTTGGAAAGACGGTGATTTTATTGTAATGGTTGTTGGTGGACCCAATAACAGAAAAGATTATCACTACAATGAAACGCCTGAATTTTTCTATCAGGTAGAAGGAGACATTGTTTTAAAAATTATTGACAATGGTACTCCTAAAGATGTTCATATTAAAGAAGGTGATATTTATTTATTACCCCCTAAAGTACCGCATTCTCCACAAAGAGGCGCTAACACTGTTGGATTGGTTATTGAATATAAGCGTCCTGAAGGGATGCGTGATGCATTGCTTTGGTTTTGTGAACATTGTGTAACCAAACTTTACGAAGAAGATTTTACGGTAAAAAACATTGAAACCGATATGCCTAAAATTTTTGACAAATATTATGGTGATTTACACAAACGAACGTGTCCTAATTGCGGAAAAACAATGGAACCACCTAAAAAAGTAAAAATTGATTAAATTTTTATGAAACCTAAATTAAGAATAAACGGGCATTCACACTTATTACCTTACCCTGAGGAAATACCTGATTTCATGAGAGAAAAAGGTATTTTTTGGGTAGATAAAGACCGGAAGTTCATGCTTCAGAAAGACTGGAGCCGTCCGGTAACTGATTCCAGTTTCTTCCTTCATGAGAAATTAGAATGGATGGAACGTTTTAAAATTGATCATGCGGTTGTTCTCAACTTATCACAACTGTATGGCAATGGTTTACGCGTGGAGGAAATGAAACAAGCCCTTCGTTTTCAAAACGATTTTAACGCTAAAATTCAGCATGAAAATCCTAGTAAGTTTACTTGTGGATTTGTGGTTCATCCTGGTTTTGTTAGAAGTGCCTGCTGGGAAATAGAGCGCTGTGTTGAAACTCATGGCTTACAGCTTTTATGTTTACCAACCCATTATATGGATACTATTGGTACCTGGCGTTGTATTTTTGATGAGGAAAATGAACCTATTTTTGAATTGGCCAATAAATATAATTTAGCCGTAGAAATTCACCCCTATGATGGTGAAAAATTTATAAAACTAGAAAACATCTCCTGGCGTTTTCACCTCATTTGGATGCTGGCACAATGTGCCGATGCCTACCATTTTTTAACACTGAATGGCTATCAGGAAAAGTATCCCAATATGCGTACTTGTTTTGCTCATGGCGGACAATTAGCTCAAATTAATTTAGGCAGACGTATTCAAGGCTTTGATGGAAGACCAGACTTATTTGAAGGTAAACATCATCCAAGAAAAGCTGTTGGTCATAAAAATATCTTTTTTGACACCCTGGTTCATGATACAGGATCTCTGCAGTTATTAATTAAAAATCAAGGTGCTAAACAAGTTTTAATGGGATTAGACGATCCTTACCCCTTAGGTGAAATGGAAAGTATTAAACAATCGTCTTATCCAGGGAAAATATTAGATCTTGCCATGGAGCGCAACATCATCACAGAAACAGAGCGAGATGCCATTTGGGAAGATAATGTGATTCAATGGTTATGCGGTGAAGATGCCAATGCCAAACAAAAATTACTTAACAGAATTCTATCCTAATGCATTTTATTCCTGAAGATCTAGATGATTATGTGGTTAATCACTCTGAAGACGAACCTGAATTACTTCAGGAATTAACCAGAGAAACCTATCAGAAAATTTTACAGCCACGCATGCTGAGCGGTCATTATCAAGGAAGACTATTGAGTATGATTTCAAAATTAACACATCCGAAAAACATATTAGAAATTGGGACTTACACAGGATACTCTGCCTTATGCTTAGCCGAAGGGATGCAAACTGATGGCGAACTACACACTATTGATATCAATGAGGAATTATTAGATTTTCAGCGGATCTATTTTGACAAATCACCTTATGGAAAACAGATTTTTCAGCATTTAGGAAATGCATTAGAGATCATTCCGTCACTTAATAAAACTTTTGACCTTATTTTTATTGATGCAGACAAAGACAATTATCCCGCTTATTTTAAGGTCATCATAGATAAACTAAATCCGGGTGGGATCATTTTATCCGATAACGTGCTTTGGAGTGGAAAAGTTATTCAGCCCTTAAAAGAAGACGATTTTTCAACTAAAGCCCTAATAGAATATAATACCTTATTAAAGGAAGATAAAAGAGTAGAGACCATTATTTTACCTATTAGAGACGGCTTAACCATAAGCAGAAAAATATAAATTAATTATTCTACTTCATTTTAATTACAAACTCTTTAAATCCAATCGATTTAAGAAGCTAATTCTAAAACTTTCACGCCTTTAAATGTGGTTTTTTTACGTTCTATTAATTTAGAAATTGTTTTGAAAAACAATTCATTATCAAACGGTTTTGTAATAATATCATCAAACCCTATCTCGATTTTATTTTTTCTAACCTCATCAGCACTAGAAGCAGTTAATGCCACAATCGGTATGTCACTATCTAATTTCTTAATCTCAATAGTTGCTTCATTACCATCCATAATTGGCATGTTAATATCCATCAATATAAGATCATATTTATTGCATTTAAAGGCATTTAATGCTTCAAGACCATTTTGTGCAATATCAAATTTATAATTTTCTTTTTTTAATAAATTACTGGTTACAATTTGATTGATTTTATTGTCTTCTGCAATCAATATTTTATAGTTTTTAGAATTTGATACTGAAAACTCATTGTTTGTGCTTTTTCGTTTTTGGTCTTCAATAGTTTTATGATCTATTTTAAAACTCACATTAAAACTAAATGTAGACCCTAGTCCTAAATCACTTTCTAATTCAATTTTGCTACCAAATAATTCTACTAGTTTTTTAGTCACAGAAAGACCTAGACCAGTGCCTTGATAATTGATGTTAATATTTTCATTTAATTGTGAAAAATTTTCAAAGATCACTGTTTGTTTATCCTTTGGAATGCCCATACCATCATCTTCCACTTCAAATCGAATTTGTACATTTTCAGTATCTGAATTTAAAAGAATTACTTTGACATAAATGTTTCCATTTTCTGTAAATTTTATACTATTTCCAATTAAATTAAACAAAATTTGGGTTAATCTTATTTTATCACATTTAACAAATTCAGGTAGTCCTTCATCATATGAAATATGAATTTGGTTATTTGATTCCTCTAATCTGTACTCAAATGAATCTACAATATTTTGAATGAGTGACTTTAATTTAACGGATACATTATTCAGTTCAAATGTATTTGATTCAATTTTTCCTGCTTGTAAAATGTCATTTATTAAATTTAATAAATAATCTCCCGAGTATTTTAAGGACTTTAAATATTTGGTATCACGTGCCGAAAAATTATTATTCTTTAACATTAAAGATGTTAATCCAACAACGCCATATAAAGGTGTTCGTAATTCATGTGACACATTAGAAATAAATTTAGTTTTTAATCTTGAGGATTCTTCAGCCATTTCTTTAGCTGTTTCCAATTTCTTATTTTGGACTACAAGAATTTTACTTAATTTCCTTTTTGATGCATAAATAATAAATAGCCCCACAAATAGTACCAGTAATAACAACGCCGTAAATGTGATATAGGTATTAAAGTTTTTTGCTTCTTGAGTAATTTTTTCTTGAAGACTTCTACCTTCATTGGCCCATTTGGCATCTTGTTTATATAATTCAATATTCAGTTTTGAATCAAAAATGGTGTCTTCATTTCTTTTTTCTTCATTAATGTACCTTTCTCTTCTGTAATCATTTAGTTTTAACATAGCATAGGCCAAATCGTTATGCCCCGTCTTTTCTAAAGAGATGGAATAGGCTTTATATATTTTACTTAATAACAAATTGTTATCTAGATTTTCTTTATCCTGTTTTAAAGTATTTAAGGCAATTTCAAACTTATCATTGGCTAAGTTATACAGGTTTCTTTTTAAATATAAATCTCCATAATAATAATTAAACTGACTCTTATAATAATGATTAGAAGATAATTTTGCCAAATTATCTTGAGCACTTAATAAGTAGAAAGTTGCATCATTTAGTTTGTTGTTTTCTAAATTTAAGGCGCCAAGATTGATGTTGATCTGAAATAATAAGCTTTGTCCATTATTAGTGTTATCGCCGTCATCGTTTTTAATTTTTAACGCGTAAGAATTAGCTTCTTTAAAAAATGGCACTGCTGCTAAAGAATTATTTTTTGCACGATTTAACAATGCTATGTTGAAATAGGAGATAGCGGTCAAGTAATTATCCTTAATTTGTTTAGAATGTTTTTGCATTCTTAAAAAACCAGCCTTGGCATTCTCATGTTTATGCATATGCATATAAAGTTTGCCAAGCGTAAAATTAGCAAGAGCACTCCCATAATCATCATTCAGAGAATCTGATAATTGCCTCGCTTGATTTGCTTTATTAAAAGCATTTAATATGCCCTTCGTATTATAATAATTAGAAGCTACAGTCTTGAAATTATCGATTTGATTTCTGATTTCATATTCGCTTTGACTAAAAGAAAAAGAAAAAGCAAGTAGATAAATGAAAAGCACAACGTTTTTCATAAGTCAATCATTATAGGTTTGGGATTACCAATCTAAATACAATAATCGATTTGTTTATTTTAATGAATAATATATTTGTTAAAGGGATTCCTTTTTACGATAAAAAATAACGCGTGCAAAAAAAATCGACGAAATGAAGGCGATAAAAACTAGAGTTTACGTTTTACAGAACCCGTAAAATCATCAAAATCGTCTTTTACTTTTTTGATTTCGTCTTTTATTCCTTTGGTTAAATCAGCGTCAATACCATTCTTTTCAGCACTTTTTGTAATCTCACTTTTTATGTCGTTCGTAGCATCTTTAAGCACTCGCATACCTTTTCCTAAGCCTCGAGCTATTTCAGGTATCTTATCTGCTCCAAAAACCATGACTACAATAAAAAGTATGAATGCTATTTCAGCACCACTTATAAATAGAAATGTAGGTTGTAGTATCACGATACAAATATAGTAAGTGTTTCATTAGAAAAACAAAAAGCCGACTATAAAAAATCGGCTTCATATGTTAATTTATTTTTAATTTTTAACCTTGTCCTTGAACTGGTCAAAATCACTTTGTTTTATTTCTTTTGGCCAAGAGTTATTTGAAGTATCAATATCTGCTGTTTCTAAATCTGGATCAACAATTATGCCGACTATTTCCTTTTCTGACGCAATGGTTTTACTCACTTCATTATCATTTAATCTCCAAATTTCAGCCGGATACGTTTCTTTTAATTTCGTGCCATCTGCATAGGTATATTCAACAATAATTGGCATTACCAATCCTCCTGGTTTATTAAAAGTGACACTGTAAAAATATTTAGGGTTTTTTATTAATTGGCGTTGCTCTGGGGTGAAATTATCCATAAGATATTCCTTTAAACTCGCAGAGGAATCCATTGGTGATTTATCTCTCATACTATCTTCGAAATCTTCACTACCTTCTTCTACCATATAAATCAAATCTTCAGGCTTTACATTATACCATCTCGCCACTCTTTTACCGTAATCGTTTGGTTTAGAAGATACATAGTATTTTTTTACTTCTTTCACGCCTATATCCACCCAGTCAGTTGTATAAAACCAACCTCTCCAATACCAATCTAGATCAAATGCTGAGGCATCTTCCATTGTTCTAAAGAAATCTTCAGGCGTTGGATGTTTAAACATCCAGCGATGTGCATATTCTCTAAATGAATAATCAAAAAGATCAGGCCCCATTACTGTTTCTCTTAATATATTTAATGCAGTAGCTGGTTTTCCGTATGCGTTTTCACCAAACTGATGCACATTTAGACCTTTACTCATTATAGGAGAAATAAAATCTTGATCGCCTCCCATATATGGAATAATATTTTTCGCAGGACCTCTCCTAGAAGGAAATGTTTTATCATTAGGTGATAGAGCGGTAGGATATTTTATTGCAAAATCCTGCTCTGCAACATACTGCACAAATGAATTTAAGCCTTCATCCATCCAAGTCCATTGGCGCTCATCACTGTTTACAATCATCGGGAAAAAATTATGCCCTACTTCATGAATAATAACACCCATCATACCATATTTAACTCGGTCACTATAAGTACCATCTTTTTCTGGTCTTCCAAAATTGTAGCAAATCATTGGATATTCCATTCCCATGGGCGCATGAACAGATATAGCCTTATGGTAAGGATAATCAAAGGTCATTCTTGAATATGAAATTAAAGTGCTCGCTACTGTTTTTGTAGACCAGTCTTCCCAAAGCGGATTGCCTTCTTTTGGATATAAGGAAACGGCCATAATATCTTTACCACCAATTTTTACAGCCATCATATCCCAAATAAATTTTCTTGAAGTAGCAAAACCAAAATCACGTACATTTTGAGCAGATAGCTTCCATGTTTTTTTCTTGCTACTCTTTTGTGTTTCAGCAGCCTCAGCTTCAGCCTGCGTCACAATTTTTACAGGTTCATCATATGTCTTTTTTGCTTTTTCGTAGCGTTCCAACATAACCTTTGAAAACACTTCTTTTCTGTTAACCAGTCTTCCGGTTCCATCTAATATATGATCTGCCGGAACGGTAATATTGACATCAAAATTTCCAAATGTTAAAGCGAATTCATCTCTTCCCCAAAACTGAGAGTTTTGCCACCCTTCTACATCACTGTAAACAGCCATTCTTGGATAAAATTGAGCCATGACATAAATTCTGTTGTCTGTATCAGGAAAGTACTCATAACCAGATCTTCCTCCGTCTTTTACATGATCATTTATATTATACCACCATTTTATAAAAAACGAAAATTGTTGTCCCGACTTAAGTGAAGATGGCAATTCTATTCGCATCATCGTCATATTTATCATGTATTCAAGCTTATTCCCATTGGTGTCCTTTACTTCCTGAATATTAAATCCCCCATCAAAGGGCTCTTTCATATAGGCACTCACAAACCTTGAAGCCGATGTTACAGGACCATAACCACCCCCTTCAATAAGTGGTGATTTTGAATCCTTTGCTCTCATATTCTGATCAAGTTGAACCCAAAGGTATTTTAATTCATCTGGTGAATTATTTGTGTAAGTAATAGTTTCACTACCGGATAATTTCGCATTGACATCATCTAATTCTATATCCATTTTATAATCAGCCTGTTGCTGATAATAAGCGGGTCCCGGAGCACCAGAGGCAGTTCTAAACATATTTGGTGTAGCAAATTCATCGTATAACTGCTTGAATTTGTTATTGTTTGTATGGCCTGATTTGACCTTTGATGGCTCTTCATTTTGAGCTATTAGTCCTCCAGAAATAAGAAGAATCGATAGAAAGCAAAAAATAGTTTTTTTCATCATAAAACGTTAAATTAAATGTAATTTTTTATGCATTTTTGTAATAATTATTAAATTATTTTAATAAAAGGCGTTCGAAATTAAGTAATTAATATTTCCAGTTGTGTTTTTTAATTAAAATTTAACACTGCTGTTTTATTATTTTGATTTAATAAAAAGCTTTTTTGTTTGGAGTTGATTTTAGTTTTAATCATATTTTGCTGATCTTCAAATAAATCAAACAAAACTTCATTCGTGATTTCAATAGATTTTACTTGTGTAACGTTCTGAATTTCAATATAACACTGTATAATATCAACATCATACTCCTTGCCAATAAAAATAAGGCTCATATCCTTATCATTAATTCGCACCCTAATTTTATTTCTTAAATAGGTCTCAATATATTTATTAACCTCTTTTGTTTCTTCTTTTCCTGCCAAGACAATATTTTCATTATATCGCTCTCGTAATATATTTTCAAAATCATCAATAAATATGCGTGTAGTAATTTGCACTGACCTTTTCTCTTGAATATAATCAACCTGTGTTACACTAATGTAATATTTATGAAAGCCTGAAAACGCCATCAAAGGAAGTATAACTATTAAGAGAAATATTTTTATTCTTTTCATTTTTTAAATGTTAACAAATTGTTTCGTTAAAAGTAGTTCATTATAATAGTTCAAAAAGCATTCCAAAAAAACGAATCCTTTTATTGTTTTAAATTAGTGATGTACTGTTTGTGTTTGACTTCCAGAAACTGTAATATTTTAAAATCAGATTGATTTTTACATGATGTCATAAAATTTTCATCTTCTTGACAGAAATAAAAAAAATCCATTATTAATGGCTCCTCTAAGGGATTTAAATCAAAAAAAACTTTTGATAATCTGGCTTTTATACTAAACAATAGTTCATCCTTAGCCTCCAATGCTACCTGTTGTTTTAGCATTTTAGTTCTACCAGAAATAGCATTTAAAATGGGGTTAAGAGGAATAATTCCTCCTCCCGTTGTTGCTTCATTTAATCTTCTTTCACTTTGTGTTGCTATTTTTCCTGTGTAACCCGGTATCCCTACATCATAAAAATTAATGGGCGGATCGCCTTCTGTATTATCAATATCTGAGAGTAAATTACCTGTTAAAACCCTTCCAACAATGACCTCATCCAAATGGTTGATCTGCTCCTCTAAAACAACTTTGACTGTCTTTTTAAAAACAATATCTTCATTTACTACTAGGACTTTTGTTTTATATTGAACTGAAGAAAAAACTAATGTATCGTTCAGTTTTACACTAATTTTGAAATTGCCACTTCCATTTGAAATAGTGAATACCTTAGCCGTTTTATTAATAACATGAATGTTTTCAACATCACCTGCACTTTCAATTTTTCCTAATACATCAACCGTTTGAGAAACCATGGATTCTACTTGAAAAACTACCATTAGAATTATAAAAAATTTAATTTTTAAAATCATTATTTTTCAAGTACAATTTACTTTGTAGCATTATATAATCAATAAGTTGTATTTCATTTTCAGTTTTCAAAAGTTCTGCATTTATCTCATTGGATTCTAAAAAAACTATAAAAGAAGGAACTTCGTCTAAAGGAATATTAAAATTTTCACTGATATATTCATGAGAAAAAATATCTGTTATTGCCTTTCGGTTTTCATTTAATGACAAATCTTTTTCTTGAATCTTTTTTGTTTTTGGTTTAACCAATAAACTATAGACACTGGTTGCAAGTCCAACAAAATCAACGCCATTATAAAATTGGCCTTTATTCATTGCAGTATTTAGATTATTTGCCACCACTTGATTGTCAAACGCCTTATCATCATTATACTCAAAAGCCTTATTCATATCACCCATATTTAATTCAATATCAGGTACCATTTTTACATTGTCAATATCTACCGCTATATTTCCTTTTAAACCATTAGAAAGTAAAACAGCGTCCAATTGATTCACTTTTTCTATTAAATATATTTTTATGTTTCTTGAATTAATGACTTCTTCATTAATTATTAATAATATAGGACTAAATTGTAAGGCAGAAACTTCAATGCGGTCATTTAAAGAAACTTCAATATTGAATTCTCCTTTCTCATTGGTAACTGCTCCTCTATTAGATGACGTATTAAAAATAGTCACTCCTTCAACATCTTGATTTTCTGATAGAACAATTCCTTTAATATCCATTCGCTGATTTACTTGAGCATAAAAAAAAGTCAAGTTAAACGAAAGAATAAAAAAAAGTATCAGTTTCTTCAAGGTCATATATTAAAGATATAAAGAAAGCCTTTCAAATCTTAATATAAATCAAAAAAGCGTTTAAATTTTTTTTAAAAAACCCTCCTATTAAAATAAGGAATTAATTAACTTTCTTTGAAAATTCCAAACTTTTATGATAGATTAGTTCTAAAAACTCCATTTCTTTTCCGTAATTAAGTAATGAGAAATCAAAATTGTCGCTTTCAACATACCTAATAAATTCTTCGACTCTATGCTCAGGAATATTGAAATTATCAATTAAAAACTCAGATCCAAAATAGTATTTTATAGATTCTATAGGAACCTCCGGAATTCCAATTTCCTTTTTGTTTTTAACTTCTGATCTAAACAAAGGCAATAATAATTGATCAACAACATTAACCATATTAAGTCCATTAATCATTCTTTGTCGTTCCGAATTCATTAAACTGTTGCTTACACCCGAGTTATAATCAATATCACTCTGAGATTGATTATTATTATTCAAAACACCAAAATACATTGAATTTAACTTTGGATTAAAATGGCCTGTATGATTAATTTGTACTTCTAAACTTTTTGACAATCTGCTCCCTGTAATAAATATTTCGTCAAGTCGGTTAATTTCTTCAATTAAGAATATTTTCACGTTTTTCGATTGCAAAATCTCTTCATTAATTTGAAAACTAATACTTTGAAATTGTATCGCACTGACTTCAATTGAATCATTTAACTTCACAGCTAATATAAACTCGCCATTTTCATTTGTTATTGCTTGTTTATTCAAAGATTTATTAATAATAGATATTCCTAAAAGGTCTCCACCTTCAACAATTATTTTACCTTTAACATCAATTGGTTTCAAGTCTTGCGAAACGATCTGCAAACCCGTTAAAAAAGTGATTAAAATGATGAATTTTTTCATAGCTTTTTTTTTGTTTAAAAATAATCTATAAAAAATTATTTGATTTATTAAATTACTATAATCTTTTGTTAAATTGTAGGAGTATATTGTCTTAATTAAAAAGTAGAGATCGATGAAAAACATTATTATAGCAAGTACTTCAACAGTGCATGGTACCGACTATTTAGAATACCTCTTAGACGAATTAAAGGTATTTTTCAAAGGGGTAAAGACCATACTTTTTATCCCATATGCAAGGCCTAGTGGCATATCTCATGACACCTACACAGAAAAAGTGAAAGAAGCATTTTCAAAAATCAATAAAAACATTATAGGTATTCACACCTCTAATAATCCTGTTTTAGCCATTGAAAAGGCAGAAGCTATTTTTGTAGGAGGCGGCAATACGTTCGTATTATTAAATCAGCTTTACAAACATAAAATACTTTCCGTTTTAAAAGACACTGTTAATAAAGGAACACCTTATTTAGGCACAAGTGCTGGTAGTAATATTTGCGGATTAACCATAAAAAACACGAATGATATGCCTATTATATATCCACCAAATTTTAATGCCTTAGGCCTGGTCCCTTTTAATTTAAATCCGCATTACTTAGATCCAGATACTACTTTAAAACATATGGGAGAAACTAGAGAAACACGCATAAAAGAATTTCATGCTTTTAATTCGCAGCCAGTCATTGGTTTACGGGAAGGAAGTTGGTTATTTGTTAAAGGTGATTCTATAGTTTTAAAAGGACCTTTGTCTGCTCGCATTTTTGAACAAAATAAAACGCCGTATGAAGTCCAACCTGAAACAGAACTAAATACTTTAAAATAAAAAAATCTTCATCAAATGATGAAGATTTTTTGAGCGGGAGACCGGGTTCGAACCGGCGACATTCAGCTTGGAAGGCTGACGCTCTACCAACTGAGCTACTCCCGCAAATCCGTAACAAATATAAACAATCTAATTTTTTATTTGCAAGATAAATCACAACTTATTATTAAAATAATACGATGATATTTTAAACTTCATTATTTTTATTTTCATCAAAATTGAACTTTAATGAGACATGGTAACTATAAAGTAAAATTATTTGTAGGATTAGCCATTGCACTTTTTGCATTTCTAAAATATTGTGCGAGTGCTGAAACCAATCCTTATACAGGAAAAGAGCAACATATCACTTTATCAGAAGAGCAGGAAATTGCTATTGGTTTACAAAGTACCCCCTCAATGAAAGAACAATATGGTGGACTGTATCCAAATAATAACTATCAGGCATTTTTAGATCAAGTTGGACATAAGTTAGTCAATAATAGTATTGCCAAGGAAACAGGGTATCAATATGATTTTCATCTTCTTGCCGATCCAAATACCATAAATGCCTTTGCACTTCCTGGCGGACAAATTTTTATTACTTATGCCCTGTTTTCAAAACTTAAAAATGAAGATCAACTGGCTGGGGTTATTGGTCATGAAATTGGCCATGTGGTAGGAAAACATTCTGCCGACAGAATGTCTAAGCAAGGCTTGACTGAAGGCTTGTTAAATGGCGTCGCTGTAGCCATAGACCCAAATACCGCTCAAGGAGCCGCCGCCATAGCGAGTATAATAAACATGAAATATGGCAGAGAAGATGAACTGGAAAGTGATGATTTAGGAGTTCTTTTTATGATTAATGCGGGCTATAACCCTGAAGAAATGATTGGTGTTATGGAAATATTAAAAACCACTTCAGAAGGGAATCGTGTACCAGAATTTCAAAGTACACATCCAGATCCTGAGAATAGAATTCAAAAAATAAAAGAAGCTATCACTAAATATAAAAAATCATAAAAAAAGCCATTTTTACATGGCTTTTTAAATTTGAGTGACTAATTCAAATATCAAAATTTCTTTTCTGAAATAACTCTAATATACTATTAAGACGAAAAAAAAATAAATGTGTTACATGAGAAATTCTTTTATAACACATTTTTAACCTTTCATTTTAATTTATTTAACAGTGCATATATTTGATATTTTTCAATAAACAATCAATTAAAATACATATTTCACATGAGGTTTATTAAGTTTTTCTATGCAAACTTCTTTATCTTTGAACCTTATTAAAATTAACTTAAACATGAACAAAAAAGTCATCTTAATGATTCTTGATGGTTGGGGGAAATCTCCTGATCCAAAAGTATCTGCTATCGATAATGCTAATACCCCTTTTATAGATTCTCTTTATACTAAATATCCAAATGCATCCTTAAGAACTGATGGTTTACATGTGGGTTTACCAGAAGGGCAAATGGGAAATAGTGAAGTAGGCCATATGAATCTGGGAGCTGGTAGAATCGTTTATCAAGATCTTGTAAAAGTAAATTTAGCAGTTGAAAACAAAACACTTAACGATGAAAAAGTGTTAGTTGATGCTTTTAAATATGCTAAAGACAAGAATAAAGATGTGCATTTTCTTGGCTTATTAAGTGATGGTGGCGTACATTCCCACATCGCACATTTATTTGGTTTATTGGAAGCTGCCCATGATTTTGGCTTAACTAACACTTACGTTCATGCATTTACTGATGGAAGAGATGTAGATCCAAAATCTGGTTTTGGTTTTTTAACGGCTTTAGAAGATCAACTTGAAAAAACAAATAGTAAACTGGCTACTGTAACAGGTCGCTATTATGCCATGGACAGAGATAAACGTTGGGAGCGGATCAAACTAGCTTATGATGCTATGGTTAATGGCATTGGTGAATTCTCTACAAATGTGACGGATTCTGTGGAATCAAATTATAAAAACGATATCACTGATGAGTTTATTAAACCAATTATTATGGTTGATAAAAACAATGAACCCGTCGTAAAAATTAAAGAAGGTGATGTGGTTATATTTTTTAATTTCAGAACAGACCGTGGTAGAGAGTTAACGGAAGCCTTATCACAAAAGGACTTTCATGAGCAAAACATGCATAAATTAAATTTATACTATGTTACTCTGACAAATTATGATGACTGCTTTAAAAATATTAATGTTGTTTTCAATAAAGATAATTTAACCGAAACTTTAGGGGAAGTTTTAGAAAAAAATCATAAAAAACAAATAAGAATAGCCGAGACGGAAAAGTATCCTCATGTTACATTTTTCTTTTCTGGTGGTCAGGAAACGCCTTTTAAAGGGGAGACCCGTATTCTAAGAAATTCTCCGAAGGTTGCTACTTATGATCTAAAACCTGAAATGAGTGCCTTTGAATTAAGAGACGCTTTAGTTCCTGAATTGCAAAAAAGGGATGTTGATTTTGTGTGTTTAAATTTTGCAAATGGCGATATGGTAGGACATACTGGTGTCATGGAAGCCGCTATTAAAGCCTGCGAAGCTGTTGATGCTTGTGTGAAAGATGTGGTGACTGCAGCACTTGAAAATGATTATACAACTATTTTAATTGCTGATCATGGAAATTGTGAAACCATGATAAACCCTGATGGATCTCCAAATACCGCACATACCACAAACCCGGTTCCTGTTATTTTGATAGACAAAGAATTAAAACATATTAATGATGGTGTTTTGGGCGATATTGCTCCAACCATTCTTAAACTTATGGGAATTGAGCAACCTAAAGCAATGACCAGACACCCCTTAATTTAAAGCCATTCAAAAAAATAATTATTGTACTTTTGCGTCAACCAAATGTGAAGTTTTAATGAATTTAAACGACAGGCTTATTATTGCAGTTGATTTTGATGGGACTATTGTTGAAGATGCCTATCCCAATATAGGTAAACCTATAATATTTGCTTTCGAAACTTTAAAAAAGTTGCAGGAAGATGGGCATAGACTTATTTTATGGACCTATAGATACGGAGAGCAATTAGAAGATGCCGTTAAGTTTTGTGAAAATAACGGTATTCATTTTTATGCTGTTAATAAAAGCTTTCCAGAAGAACAATACATCACTGACAGAAGCAGAAAGATTCATGCTGATCTTTTTATTGATGATAGAAATATAGGTGGTTTTATAGGTTGGGGTGAGATCTATCAAATGCTCATCGGCACAGTAGGAAGTATCCCTATAGAAAAAAAAAGAAAAGGCTTCTTTGGTCTATTTAAAATCTAGATTAAATTATAATATCCTTTCTCAATACTTTCGCGATGGTCTGGATGGGCTATATTTACCAAAGCCTTTACGCGATCGGCTATGGTCTTCCCGTATAAATTGGCAATACCATATTCTGTTATCACATAATGTACATGCGCTCTGGTAGTTACTACACCTGCTCCTGGTTTTAAAGAGGGGACTATCCTGCTAATACCATTTTTAGTTATTGAAGGTAAAGCAATAATCGCTTTCCCTCCTTCACTTAAAGAAGCGCCTCTTATGTAGTCCATCTGACCTCCAACTCCAGAATATATTTTTGAACCAATGGAATCTGCACAAACCTGACCAGTAAGATCAACTTCAATAGCAGAATTTATAGCGACCATTTTAGGATTTTGCTTTATAATAGAAACATCATTCACATAATCAGAAGCTCTTAATTCTATAAACGGATTATCATCAACATAATCATATAAACGTTTAGATCCCATTAAAAAAGTTGCCAAGGCACGACCCGGATTTATTGCTTTAAAATTTCCATTGATAACATCTTTTAATATAAGATCAATTACCCCATCAGAAAACATTTCAGTATGTAACCCTAAATTTTTATGATTTGTAAGACGAGACAATACGGCATTTGGAATCACTCCCACTCCCATTTGAAGCGTACTTCTGTCTTCAATTAAACTGGCAACATAATCACCAATCTTATTCTCAACATCTGTTGAAACAGGCATTTCATGAGTAGGGATAGGCTCATTGCACTCTACAAATAAATCAATTTCTGTATGATGGATAATGCCATCTCCATGCGTTCTCGGCATAAGCGGATTAACTTGCGCAATCACAATTTTGGCGTTCTCAATAGCTGCCAATGTAGCCTCAATAGAAACACCTAATGAACAATACCCATGCTTGTCGGGAACCGATACATGAATTAAGGCCACATCAAGTGGTAAAATATTTCGTTTAAATAGTAAAGGCAATTCACTTAAAAAAACCGGGGTATAAGATCCGTTACCTTCCGCAAGAGTATGTCTTACATTATGACCAATAAAAAAAGAATTCACATGAAAGCTTTCTCTTAATTCTGGATTTGCGTAGGGCGCATCTCCTTCAATATGTAAATGACAAACCTCCACATTTCGCAACTCTTCATAACGTTCAGTCATGGCTTTAATCAAAACCTGAGGTGCAGCAGCAGCAGCTTGTAAATAGACTCTATCATTAGATTTTATGACTTTAACAGCTTCTTGAGCACTTACAATTTTATACATAACTTATACAATTTATTTTGCAAAATTATTCATAAAAGATTTTAAAAAAACTGTCTAAAGTCATACTCGTTTAAAAAAGAATTAAAAATTTAATTTTAAGTATCTTTGCCAATATTTTATACTACATGATTATTATTAAAACCCGTGAAGAAATTGAATTAATGCGCGAGAGTGCTTTAATAGTTTCTAAAACTTTAGGACTTCTTGCCAAAGAAATTAAACCTGGCATTACTACCTTGCAACTTGACAAAATGGCCGAGGAATTTATACGAGACCAAGGAGCTATTCCTGGCTTTTTGGGATTATATGATTTTCCAAATACTTTATGTATGAGTCCAAATACACAGGTTGTACATGGTATTCCTAATGAAAAACCTTTAGTTGAAGGTGACATCATTTCCATAGATTGCGGCGCTCTAAAAAATGGTTTTTACGGAGATCATGCTTATACATTTGCCGTTGGAAAAATTAATCCTGAAACTGAAAAATTACTTCAGGTTACCAAAGAATCACTCTATGTTGGTATCAGAGAGTTTAAAGTGAATAATCGTGTGGGTGATGTTGGTTATGCCATTCAAAAATACTGTGAAGACCATGGTTATGGTGTGGTAAGAGAATTGGTTGGGCATGGATTAGGCAGAAAAATGCATGAAGATCCTGAAATGCCAAATTATGGTAAACGTGGTAGAGGTAAAAAATTTGTTGAAGGTATGGTAGTCGCTATAGAGCCTATGATAAATATGGGAACACATCGCATAAAGCAACATAAAGACGGCTGGACAATCACTACATTAGATGATAAACCAAGTGCTCATTTTGAACATGATGTTGCCATTATTGACGGCAAACCAGAATTACTTTCAACCTTTGCTTATATTTATGAAGCCTTAGGTATTGTTAGTAATGAAGAAGATGAATTCAGACAAAACGTTTTAAAATTATAATTTATGATTATTACTGATATAGAACCAAAGGAAGTTTTTAAAGGATTTAAAGGGCGTTTTGTGCATATGGAAAGCTTTACCATTGGTTTTTGGGATATTGAAGCCGGATCAGAATTACCCTTGCATTCGCATATACATGAGCAAACAACAGAAGTTATTGAAGGTGAGCTTGAAATGACGTGTAATGGGGTTACCAAGGTTTATAAGCCAGGTATGATAATTACCATTCCTTCCAATGTACTGCATGGAGGTAGGGCAATTACTCGTTGTAAATTAACCGATATTTTTTGTCCTGTTAGGGAAGATTATAAATAATTCAATCGGGATCATGCTAAAATATTTTAGAAGAACAAGACAAAAACTTTTCGTGGAAGGAAGTGCGAAACGCTACTTCTTCTATGCTGTTGGAGAAATTATTTTGGTAGTTATAGGGATTTTAATTGCTTTACAAATTAATAATTGGAACGAAAACAGAAAAGACAAAATACTAGAAAACGAATATTTAAATAGACTGTTGAGTGATATTGAGTTTGACCAACAATGGTTAAAAACTTATACACTTGATCGTTATGCCAAGAAAGTAAAAAGTCTTGAAATTGGTAAAGCATATTATCAAGACAATTATATTATTAAAGATACACTACAATTCTTAAACATTATTAGCTACGGAGGTGTTTTTGGCTTTGCCGATTGGAATCTAAATAAAAACACCTATAATGAACTTATTAGTACCGGTAATTTAAGAAAAATAAAAAGCGATATTTTAAGAACAAAAATTACTGATTATTATGAGGAGAGTAATGCCAAATCAAGTACTTCAAAAAATTACATAAGTAGTTATATTAATTTTATTAACTCATTTACTGCTTTTAATCCCAAAAGTCCTGATTCTATTTCTGAATTTGATCAAAAACTTTTTTTAAAGCATATAAAAACTGAAGAATATTACCGATTAGCAAATTCAGAACTTACACTTGCACACAGAATTTCTAAATTCGCAAAAGAATTAATTAAAAAAGCCGAAGAATTAACAATTAATATAAAAGCTCATTTAAAGGAATGATTTTTTTGTGAAAAAAATATTCAAATTCATATTAAATTTTTTACCCAGACCCTTTCTAATAAGGTTAAGTTATACGATACGACCTTTTTTGGAATTTTTCCTAAAAGGAACAAATTTCACAGATCCTATTGACGGAAAAAGTTTTAAAACCTTTCTTCCTTACGGATATGGAAAACAGCGTGATAATGTTTTATCACCTTCCACATTAAGTCTAGAACGTCACCGTTTATTATGGTTATATTTAAAAAATGAAACTGTTTTTTTTTCAAAACAACTCAAAGTCCTTCATTTTGCTCCAGAACAAGCTTTTTATAAGCGTTTCAAAAAAATGAAAAATCTGGAGTATATCACTACAGATTTAAACTCTCCATTAGCAGATGTCAAAGCCGACATTTGTAATCTACCTTTTAAGGATAATGAATTTGATGTTATTTTGTGCAATCATGTATTAGAGCATATTCCTGATGATACTAAAGCTATGCAAGAATTGTATCGCGTTTTAAAACCAGGAGGTTTTGGGGTTTTTCAAATTCCTCAAGACTTATCACGAGAGTTTACTTTTGAAGATAACTCCATAAAAGATAAGAAAGAACGCGCTAAAATTTTCGGACAATATGATCATGTTCGTATTTATGGTAAAGACTATTTCAATAAGCTTCGCAGCGTTGGATTTAAAGTGGATGAAATCGACTATACAGCTCGTCTCTCTGAAGACATGATTAGCAAATATTGTATAGCGAAAGGAGAAATTATTCCTGTGGTATTTAAGTCTTAAAATTCCGGAAAACTATTTAAACCAAGGGTTTCAAATTCATTCTTATCATTCTCAAAAATCAAAAAAACTTTTAACTCTTTATGCTTTTCCAAAAAGGCTTTTACTTTTTCTATTCCCATAGTTTTAAAAGCAGTAGCATAACCATCAGCCATCATACAGTTAGAAGCAATCACAGAGATGCTCAATAGACTGGTTTTACTAGGATAGCCGGTATTAGCATCTATGATATGTGAATAACGTTTACCTGCATCATCTAATTTAAACTTTCTATAGGTCCCAGAGGTTGCCATGGCTTCATCTTTCAAAGAAATAGCACTTATAATAGATTGTGATCCATCAAAATGGGGCATTTCAACACCAACTTTCCAAGGCTTGTCCTTTTCAATATTTATTCCTTTGGTTCTTATTTCACCGCCAATTTCAATAATATAATTTGAAATCTTTTGACTTTCTAAAAATTCAGAAATCACATCTACTCCATATCCTTTGGCAATCGCATTAAAATCCATAAAGGTATTTGCGTTTTCTTTAATCACTTTATTACCTTCTAAATGGACTTTGTTCAATCCTACTGACAGCATTAAGCTATCAATTTTAAGACTATCCAGATTTCTAACATTTCCTTCAGGCCCAAAATCCCAGGCATTTACTAAATTCCCAATGGTTGGATCAAAAGACCCTTCTGTTTCAGTATAAATTTCTTTGGATGCTTTAAAAACTTTTATAAAATGTGCGTCAACTGTATTAGCTTCGTTTCTGTTTAATTTAGAAATATCTGAGTTGGTTTGGTAGGTCGACATTGATTTATTGACCACATAAAACAAACTATCAATGCTATGTTGCAAATCCTGCCCATCTTCTGAATAATATTGAATGGAATATGTAGTTCCAAAAACCGGACCAGCCATCTTAATGTTGACAGGTTTACTGCAACTTACAATAGAAATAACAATAACAAGTGTATAAAAATAAGGGTTCATCTTTTTAATTTAAATTGGTTTCTAAAACCTGAATACCATTATATTCAATTAAGTACTCTTCGTTTAGATAAATTGGCAATTTTTCGTTTTCAGCATTTGCCAGACCAACACCAGCATAAAGTACTTGTGCATTTTTTTCTCTAGCATGTTTTTTAAAAGACTCCATCCAGATAACGTCATAGTTATTAGGGTTTTCAGGTAATAAAACTGCTCTAACGATCACAAAAAAGTATTGACTTTTCTTATCAATACACACAAATTGCGGATGCTTTTTAAGTTTACTATTTATGGCAATAAACTCAAAACCACGTTGCTCCAAATCTTTTCCAACATGGTTCATTGCCAGATTATGTAATTCCTGCTTTGAAAGTGCTTTACTCATAGTGCAAAATTAATATTTAAAATTTTCAATCACTAACTTTAAAATTTGTTTAACTTTAAAACCTAACTGTAACTATTTTTGTTTAATAATTACAGATCTTAAAACCAACCCAAACTGCACCATAGCTTCATTTACTTACAACTGTAAGAGATGTGAAATTCTTTAGGCGAATTTGCCCAAACCTTTTTATTTAAGGCAAATCATTCCCTGAAATCAGGTATTATGAATTGTGAAATTTGTTTAAAGTTTATAAAATATAATTATTAACTACCCTAAACCAAAAAATTATGAAGTCTGAAACAAAAAAATGGACCAAAGAAGAATTACAAATATATATTTTACTGCTCTGTGCGAATGTCGATGCTGATGAATCGAAGGAAGAAATTAAGTTAGTTAAGTCGAAAGTCGACAAGAAAACCTTTAAAAAAATGTATAAAGAATTCTGTAAAGACAATGAAGACGAAAGATTTGAAAAAATAGACAATGCCATACATTTACATGAATACAGCCATGTTGAACTTGAAAAATTCAGAAATGAAATTAATGAGATTTTCTTGGTTGATAATCATTTTGCGGTCATGGAAACAAACCTAAACAGGATATTAGACAACATCCTTTATTAAGAGACAACATTTTGTGTTTTAATATAAGTCGCTATCAAAAATATAATTATGCCCATTACAAAAGAACAATTACTAAAAAAATGTCATAAAGATTTTCTGGAGCTCTGTTTTGGTAATCTTTCATTGGAGCAAGTTAAAAATCTGGTCAGTGAAAAGATAACCGGATATGGCACCAATATAAATGAAAAGATTCAATCCTTGGACGACTTTATTTCTTTGCTTAATCTGCAGAGGGAAGAATCAGCCGGACTAATAATGGACTTCCAATTTAGCCCCGTTTCAAAGACTCTGTTCGCACAAAACAATGCTGCAGTCTGTATAGATGAAGTGATTTTAACGATGACCATTGAAGAAAACAAACTGGAATTATCTGTGCGCATTTCTTCTGTATTCGAGTTTTTAAATGAACATTGGCGTGTGGTGCATTTTCATGGTTCTCTGGCACAAGGTGTTGAAGGGGACCAGGATACCTGGACCGTCAATGAATGGAAACAAAAAAATGCCGTATTAGAAAAAATAATCAATGAAAGAACCGAGGAACTAAAACAATCACTTGAAAATCTTAAAGCAACGCAATCACAATTGATCCAATCAGAAAAGATGGCTAGTCTTGGAGAACTCACCGCTGGGATTGCTCATGAAATACAAAACCCCTTAAACTTTGTAAACAATTTTTCAGAGGTCACTAACGAATTGGTGGATGAAATGAATGAAGAATTAAACAAAGGAGATCTTGAGGAAGCAAAAGCTATTTCATCTGATATTAAACATAATTTAGAAAAAATAAATCATCATGGTAAACGGGCTGATAGTATTGTTAAAGGAATGCTTCAACACAGTCGTAGCAGCAATGGGACACAAGAACCAACCGACATCAATGCCTTAGCTGATGAATATGTGCGTCTGGCCTATCATGGTTTACGAGCTAAGGATAAATCATTTAATGCATCGATTATTACAGATTTTGATGACTGTGTGAATAAATTAAATGTGGTGCCTCAGGATATAGGCCGAGTGATGCTCAACTTAATCACCAATGCTTTTTACGCCGTACATGAAAGAAGTAAGCAAGATAAAGCGGATTATCAAGCAACTGTAACGGTGAGGACCCAAAAAGCGAGTAATAGAGTTGATATACAGGTGACCGATAACGGCTACGGTATTCCTGATGCTATCAAAGAAAAAATCTTTCAACCGTTTTTCACAACCAAACCGACTGGTCAAGGAACCGGCTTGGGGCTCTCATTAAGTTACGATATAGTCAAAGCTCATGGCGGAGATATTAAAGTGGAATCAACAGAAAAACAAGGAACACGTTTTGTTATATCCTTACCAATAAACACTAACGCATGAAACTGACCAAAAAAACCGAAGCTGAAGTTATAAAAGTTTATGAAACTTGGTTAAACGCCTATTTAAATGGAGATGTAAAAACGTATGACTTTTATTTGGATGATAGCTACCATTTTATTGGTTCTACCAATAATGAAGAGTTTTTAAACAGAAAAGACACTACAAAATTTTTTGAAAAAACGGCTGATCAACTTGCCGGCAAAACGGATTTGAAAAACAGAATTAAAAGCATTGAATTGTTTGAAGGATTAGTTTTTATCTCAGAATTTTTTGATGCTTACTTTCTTATTGGTAATGAATGGACCTATTACGGTCGGTTCCGTTTCTCCTCAGTAACAAGAAAAAACAAAGAAGGCTGGCGTTTTATCTATCAACATTTCTCCATGCCAGATTCAAAAGCTCAGGAAGGAGAATCTTTAGGAACTGAAAAAATATCAAAAGAAAATCAGGAGCTAAGAGATGCTATAAAAAGACGAACGGTTGAACTGGAAGAAAAAAACCGACAACTGGAAGTTGAAACGGCACTGGAAAAAGTAAGAGCCGTGGCACTTAGTATGGGTCAACCCGAGGACTTATCCAATGTCTGTGAAATATTATTCAAAGAATTAAAATCTTTAGGTTTTTCTGAAATCAGAAACACTATGGTCAATATTCATAATGACGAACAAGGAACATTTGTGAATTATGATTATTCTGATGAAATAGGAAAAAGTATTACGCCTTTATTTTATGACATCCATCCGGTTATAAAAAAACAGATTAAAAAGATAAGAAGTGCAGATGATGCATTTTCTGAAACGGTTTTTAAAGGAAAAGATCTGGAAAGCTGGAAAGCTTTCCGAAAAAGCCGAGGAGAAAAAGAAGACAAACGCATAAAGAACAGTACTGCCCTCTACTACTATTTCTATTCCATTGGCACAGGATCTATTGGTATTTCAGGCTTTAATGCTATTAATAATGAAAAACTAGAGATCATAAAACGCTTCAGAAATGTATTTGCATTTGCTTACCGCAGGTATATGGATGTAGCTTTAGCCGAAGCACAAGCGCGTGAATCGGAAATAGAATTGGCATTAGAGCGGGTACGAGCCAAGTCTATGGCAATGCAATCTAGTGACGAATTACATGAGGTATTAAGTGTTTTATTTAGACAATTTGATAGCCTAGGTATACAACCCATAAATGTATTTTTAAGTCTTTTTGATCGCAATAACAGAACCCTTACCTATAGAGCAACAGGTAAATCCGGAAAGAGAATTCCCGGAATGCAAGTTATTGGTATTGATAGTATGGACGTATTGAGAGCATTATATGAAAAATGGAAAAATGATTCCTCAGAGGCTGTAGAAGTGATTTACTATCCCAAAGAAATACTACCTGAACTCTTTGGCATTTTCGCCGAAACCTTCTCTGCAATGCCTAAAAAAGAGCGTATGGGCGTCGATGATTTTCCAAATGGGGGCTATTCTATTGCTGGTTATACTCCCTTTGGGTACTTAGGCTATGATCATGAACGAGATGCCACTGAAGAAGAGAAAGATATTCTCTCACGCTTTTGTATAGAATTCACAAGGGTTTATCAACGATTTCTTGATATCCAGAAAGCGGAAGCACAAGCAAGAGAGGCAGAAATAGAACTGGCATTGGAAAGAGTGCGCGCAAGGACTATGGCCATGCAGCGAAGTGAAGAGTTACTGGATGTTGCTACGGTCTTATTTCAACAAGTAAAAGCATTAGGTGTACCCCAATGGAATTGTGGATTCAATATCTGGAATAAAGGTGATACAGAATTTACCTATTATCCAGGAAGTCCGGATGGCATCATATCGCCTTCACCTTGCAAGATCCCATTAACAGAGCATGCAATATTTAAGCAATTTGATGTATCAAGAAACCGGGGTGATGAACTTCTGGTATATGAAAAAGAAGGTGAAATTCAAGCAGATCATTATCGTTATATGCTCTCACTAAGTGGTGTGGGTGATTTATTGCAAAGCATGCTTGATGCTGGTTTTGAATTACCCTCTTTTCAAATTGACCACGTAGCCAATTTCGCGTATGGTAACCTGATATTCATTACCTACCAGCATTTCCCAGAAATGCATGACGTCTTTAAACGCTTTGCCAAAGTTTTTGAACAGACTTATACAAGATTTCTTGATCTACAAAAAGCAGAAGAACAGGCAAAGGAGGCACAGATTGAAGCGGCCCTGGAAAGAGTGCGCGCACGATCTATGGCGATGCACCAAAGCGATGAGCTCAAGGATGTAATAAAGGTAATTTTCGACCAGATGGCCCACTTGAACATCAATGCGGAGCATGCCGGCATCGTGGTGGATTATGAACCCAAGAAAGACTGGCATTTTTGGGTTGCTGAGACTCAGGACATTCCAGCAAGAATAACTGTTCCCTACCTTGATTTGATTTGGGACAAGCAATTCACAGAAGCGAAAAAGAAAGGCAAGGATTTCTTCACGACGCAACTGGATTTTGAAGAAAAGAATAGCTTTTATAAAAAATTACTACCTCACATTCAAGGATTGACTAAAAAGGCACAAGACTTTTATTTTAATTGTCCCGGTCTGGCCGCATCAACTGTTATACAAAAGGATATCGGACTCTACATCGAGAACTTTTCAGGGATTCCCTATTCCCATAAGGAAAATTCAATCCTGATGAGAATTGGCAAGGTGTTTCAACAAACCTACACACGCTTCCTTGATCTGCAACAGGCAGAAACACAGGCAAGAGAAGCACAAATAGAAGCTGCTTTAGAACGTGTGCGCTCAAGAAGTATGGCAATGCATAAAAGTGATGAACTATCTGAAACAGCAGAAGTGCTTTTTGAGCAATTTGATTTACTGGGAAAAATTCCCGACCGGATGAGTATTGGAATAATCAATGAAGACAGCAAAAAAGTTGAACTTTGGGTTACAGATCAGGGCGGTAATCAACTAAGTCATGAATTCTTCTTTTCGCTTGAAGAACCAACCACCATAGCAAAAATTTATGCTGCCTGGAAAGATGGAAAAGACAGTGTTTTTGTAGATCTGATTGGTCAGAATCTTAAAGACTGGCTTCAGTTTGTGAAATTGAATGCACAGCTGCCTATTGATGAAACTGAAATCAAAGGCAGAAGAGTTCATCAAGTGGCATTTTTCTCACATGGTTTCCTTCTCTTAACTTCACATGAGCCGATGGCTAATGAAATCATGAATTTATTAGTAAGGTTTGCCAAAGTTTTTGAGCAAACCTACACCCGTTTTCTCGATCTTCAAAATGCTGAAGTACGAGCAAGAGAAGCACGAATAGAAGCTGCATTAGAACGGATACGATCCCAATCTATGGGCATGAAGTCCAGCAATGATTTTAGTGCCGTAACCACAGAAATGTTCAATCAACTAAGACGGTTTGATGGTGATTTATTTGCTACAGGCATCGTTTTTTGTGATAAACATCTGGGTCATGTTGAGCAGTGGCATAGCATTCCGGGAGCGGGTATGCTTACACCATTCATCGTACCCGTTGACCTAGATTATATTCATCAATATCGCTTTAATGAATGGAAAAAAGGAACAGAGTTGTTTTCGGTAGAAATCCCAGAGCATTTCATAGAACAGCATTTCAGTGCTATTTTCAACCTGCCTTCGGCACAAATTGTCTTAAAGGATTTTGAGTCAAGGAACACGCCCATGCCAAAAGCACCTGACTGGGAAATTGATTATGGTGCATCGTTCAAAAATGGATACATTTTGGTATCTGCTCTGAAGCCTTTTAAAGAGGTTGGTATCCTACCAAGATTTGCCAAGGTTTTTGAACAAACCTATACCCGTTTTCTTGATCTTCAAAAAGCAGAAGAACAAACCCGGGAAGCACAGATAAATTTGGCTGTTGAAAGAGTCAGAGCAAAAGCATTAGCCATGCATAAATCTGAAGAGATTATGGAAGTTGTAGCTAAACTTAAAGAGGAAGTGATGGCCTTAGATATTCCTGATGTAGTAGCTGCAACTATTTTTCTAAGTGAAGGTGAAGACAGGGTTAGAATGTGGGATTTAAGTTCCATTGAAAAACTGGAAGAAGGTTATCAGGTGCCTTTAGATATTACTTTTAAATTAAAAGAAAAAGACCCTTACTTATATGTTAAAAGAGTATGGGAAAATCCTAAAAATTACTTTGTAGAAATACAAGATAAAAAGGGGTTTAAAAGAATTATGGCCTGGCTGAGAGAGTATAACAAAAACGAAGTAGCCGATGAAGTTGAAGCATATCTAGAGGCATCCAAAATAAAGTGTTTATACCATGCTGCAAAAAAATTAAATAATGGAAAGTTAGTACTCGATTTATTGGATCCACCAACGGCAGAAATAGAAACTATCCTGACCAAAATGGGAACTGCATTTGATCTGGCATATAAACGTTTTGAAGATTTAAAGAAAGCAGAAGCACAAGCAAGAGAAGCACAAATAGAAGCTGCTTTAGAGCGTGTACGCTCTAGGAGTATGGCCATGCATAAAAGTGAAGAGCTCTTAGATGTGATTTCTGTGGTTTCGGAACAGTTGCAACAATTGGACTTCAAATTCATTCATGTGAGTTTTGCCAATAATGATATCAGTCAGGATTATAAATTTTGGACTGCTTCAAAGGGCATGTCCAAACCCATGAGGTTTAATACGCCTTATTTGGATATTGCCATGTTTAATAATTTGAGAGAAGCTCAAGAGAAATCTGTTTCATTTTATACTGATATTCTAACAAAAGAAGAACATATCCAATGGCATGAGCATTTGCTCAAGCATGGTGGGTCTCATGTGTTTTCAAAAGAGGAAAATGAGTTCATAATGAGTAGAGGAATGGCTCGGTCAATTGCTATTAATCCCAATATCATATTGATTCTTGCAAACTATGCATCGATTCCTTATTCAGAAGAAGACAACAAAATAATTGAACGATTTGGGCTGGTTTTTGAGCAATCTTATACAAGGTTTCTTGACCTGCAAAAAGCAGAAGCACAAACCCGTGAAGTACAAATAGAAAATGCTTTGGAAAAAGTACGAAGCCGCACTATGGCTATGCAACACAGTAAAGAACTTCCAGAAGCAGCCAACAACTTATTTCTCCAGGTTCAGGAATTGGGTATACCTGCATGGAGTGCCGGCTATTGTATTTGGAATGAGAATAAAGATACTGCCAGTTGTAATATGAGTAGTGAAGGACAAATTCAAAAAGGCTTTAATTTACCAACTATTGGTATTGGTTATAATTTTTATGATCCCTATAAAAAAGGAGAGACGTTCCATGTAGCTGCCTTAGGTGGCCAAGAATTGGTAGAGCATTATCAGTTTATGAGTACATTACCATCTGTAGGAGAGATTTTGGAAGAACTGATTAATGCAGGATTGGCCTTGCCTACTTTTCAAATATTCCATATTGTATATTTCACCTACGGTTATGTCATGTTTATAACCTATGAATCTGTACCGGAGGCACATGACATTTTCAAGCGCTTTGGTAAAGTTTTCGAACAAACCTATACCCGTTTTCTTGATCTTCAAAAAGCAGAAGCACAAACCAGACAGGCACAAATTGAAGTCGCCCTGGAACGGGTTAGAGCAAGGGCTTTAGCCATGCAACAACCCGAAGAATTAAAAGAAGTTGCGGAAGTACTTCGTCAAGAAATGGGAATACTTGGAGTAGAAGAACTTGAAACATGCAGTATTTATATTACTGATATGCAGACAGACCAAGCCGAGTGCTGGTATGCATTAAAAGATATACGAAATACTCGAAAAAAATTAATAACTGATTATTTCTCATTAAACTTAAAAGACACCTGGGTAGGACAAAAAATGTTTTCGTTCTATACATCATCGGAAAAACAAACTTCCATTGTTATGGCAGGCACGAACCGTAAGGAGTGGATTCATTATTGTGAAGCCAACTCTGCACCTTTCCGTGGCTATTATGGAGATAAGATACCTGCCAGAACCTATCATTTATATAAATTTTCACACGGCGCTATTGGTGCAGCCGCAGCTGGAGAAATTTCAACTGAAAGTTGGGGTTTATTAAAAAGAGCCGCCTCTGTTTTTTCATTAGCCTATTCTCGTTTTAAAGATTTAACCCAAGCAAGAATTGATTTGCAAAAATTAAAAGAGGAAAAGCAAAGAGCACAAGAAGCATTATCAGAATTACAAACTACACAAAAGCAATTAATCCAATCTGAAAAAATGGCCAGTTTGGGTGAACTGACGGCTGGAATTGCGCATGAAATTCAGAACCCTTTGAACTTCGTTAATAATTTTTCTGAAGTTAGTAAAGAATTATTGGATGAAATGAAAGAAGAACTTAATAATGGTAATCTGGAAGATGCAATGGAAATTATGCAAGATATCATTCAAAATCTGGAAAAAATAAATCATCATGGTAAACGTGCTGATGGCATTGTAAAAGGGATGCTACAACACTCCAGAAGCAGTTCAGGTTCCAAAGAACCAACCGATATTAATGCGCTGGCCGACGAGTATTTTCGTTTAGCCTATCATGGTTTACGCGCCAAGGATAAATCATTTAATGCTACTATGGTTAGTGATTTTGATGAAAGCATTGGAAATACTGATATCATCCCACAAGATATTGGAAGAGTCATTCTAAATTTAATTACAAATGCTTTTTATGTGGTTGATGAAAAAAAGAAATCTGGAATAGAAAATTATGAACCAACCGTTACGGTAAGAACCAAAAAAGGAGTTAAAAATATAGAAATACAAGTCGCTGATAATGGCTATGGGATCCCCGAAAAGATATTAAATAAAATTTTCGAACCCTTTTTTACAACTAAACCAACAGGAAAAGGAACTGGTCTGGGTTTAAGTATGAGTTATGATATTGTTACTAAAAGTCATGGAGGCGAATTAAAAGTACTAACAAAAGAAGGTGAAGGAACTGAATTTATAGTGGTATTACCTATAAAATAATATTAAGTAAAAAAGTAAGAGAATACTTTTTTTATTATATTTTAAACAACAAAATCAACTAAAAGGATATATTTTGATATTGATATAAAATATATATAAACTGTAAACCAATGAAAATAACAAGCAAATCCATTTTAACCACCGTAATTATAGGAGGTTTTATTCTATTTTTTACTGGATGCCATAATACAAATGAAACACCACCATTTCCTGTTTTGGAAAGTGAATTTGGACAACCTGGAATAAAGAATCTTACTATTCCCAAACCAGATACAGTTCATTGGGTTACCGAAAATAGACCAGATTTAAATGCGTTACCCACAACCAAATTTGATTGGGACAAATTGCCTGCAAAACCATTCGACATTGGTCAGCCGTTTTCCATTAGAAAACCAATGACATCACAAGCATTCGACTGGAATTCATTACCCCGTAGTTCGTTTACTTTTGAAAATTTACCTCAACATTCATTAAATGTAAAAGTTTCGGTTTTAGGCGATCCTAAAATTACCAAGGCTGGAAATATTAGTAACGAACCTGGTGCAACGCGAGGAGTGACAACTTTTGATGCTGGATTTGGGCTACCGACAATACCATTTTCACAAAACATAGATAGTAATGGTATGATGTGGTTTGGTGTTAATAACGGTATTGTAAGATATGATTCTGAAAACCTTGAAATATATAACATAGAGCAAAATCTTGAAGCCAAATATGTAAATTGCATTTATGAGGATTCGAAAGGAAGATTATGGATGGTTGGCAACCAAGGTAGTATTTCTGTTATGGATAAAAAAGCAAATCTCGTTTATGAAATTGCCAATCCCTTTAATCCTAGTCGCCTCTTTAAAATAATTGAAGATAAAAATGGCCTCTTTTGGCTGGCGGATAATATTAATGGAATTATAATCATCAATTTTGATGAAAAAATCATGTACCAATTGGATAGCAAAAATGGCCTGCTATCCAACGGAGGTTTCGAAGTCTATGAAGATCGAGAAGGCTATATTTGGATTACTACGCGCCGCAGGGGTGGTATAAACATTATAGATCCTACAAGAACTAAAAATTATGCACTAACCACAGACAACGGTTTAAATATAAATTTTGTCTCAATGATTGTTCAAGATAAGGAAGGAAAAATTTGGTTGCCGAGTTTTGGTGGCATCAACATTCTCAATCCAAACAAAACTTCAATCTCATTTTTACCTTCAGAAAGTTTTGACAGTTCACAGTTTATAATTACCAGTATTTTTCAAGATCATTTGGGTAATTTTTGGATGGGAACCAATAATGGATTACTATTTAGATATACTGAAGAATCTGGTGTATTCACAAAGTTTATTGTAAGAGCTACTTCAATAAACAGTCAATGGATCTATAATATCAGAGAAAATAGTGATGGCGACATTTTAGTAGTATCTGCACAAGGAGGTGTATTTAAAATAAGTGTCAATGGAGCCCGACCTGGTAATTATCGAACAGAAAGTGGGATTAGCAATAATAATGTTTGGGCTACACTTGAAGCAAAAGATGGTAAAATGTGGATTGGTACCTATGGAGGCATTGATGTTTTCGACCCAGTTGAAAACACTTTGAAGCATTTAGGTACTGAACAAGGTTTGGTCGATATCAGAACCAACAATCTCATGGAAGATTCCCAAGGCAGAATTTGGGCTAGTGGAAGTATTTCAGGGATAAGTATTATTGATCCAGTAAATGAAACCATAAAAAAATTAAGCTTATATGGTGGTTTAAAAGTTGAACAAATTGGAAATACCATTATGGCGCTGGATGGTACCTTTTGGACCTCTAGTTTTTCTGGGGAAATAAAGAATATAGACTTTGAAAATGCAACTGTAAAAAGTTTTGTCGATAATGATTCGGTGATAGGACAATCCAGAAAGGAACGTATAATTCAAACGGATAAAAATACGTTTTGGGTAGCCGATCAAGAATATGGCCTGCATAAATTGGACCTAGCTAAAAATTTGAGATGGCGATTTACCACCGATAATGGTCTAATATCTAACAATCTTTATTCTCTTAATAAAGACGATAAGAACAATATTTGGATTACTACGGAAAGAGGGGTGCAAATGATAGACGATTCAACCATAAAAATTACCACTTTCACTGTAGATGAAGGATTGGCCGCCAATGATGTTTATGATGTAGAAGAAAAGGATGGCAAAATCTATTTAGGAACCTCAAAAGGCTTAACAATCTTAGAGCCTTCAGAAGTTGATAACAAAACCCTTTGGAAGACAAAAACTATTGGAAAAGATCAAGGTCTTGATTATATTGATTTTGCTCAAAATAGTATCTCTTTCGATAAAAATGGACGTTTATGGGCTGGCGTAGAAGGTCAAATGCTTACCGTCATGGATATTACGGTTGAGGATACGACTTCCATTCCTGCAAGAATTACTTCCATAAATATTTTTGACAACCAATTAGTCTTTAAAAACAATAAGCTTCAAGAAGAAAAAGTTACAATTGATACCCTTGAGCAAACCCAAAATCAATCAAAAATTGATTCTAGTTATCAAACGTTAAATAACATAACCTGGGAAAAAGTTAATGGACCTTATAACCTGCCTGTTGGCCTTACATTGCCTTCCAATCAAAATTTTCTAAGTTTTAATTATAACGGTGGTCAATATAGCAATCCTAATAATGTTGTTTATAGATATATTCTGGAAGGAATAGATAAAAACTGGAGTGCTATCAGCGATAAAACAACTAGCGAAAATTACCGTGATCTCCCATCTGGTGAATACACATTTAAGGTAGCTTCCAAAGGTTTTAATGGCGTTTGGAGTCAGCCAGCAGAATTTTCATTTACAATAACCCCACCTTGGTGGCAATCATGGTGGGCCTATTTGGGCTATTTAATTGTGCTCGGTTTATTGGCTAAACAAATTCATAATTACCAAAAAGCAAAAACAATACGGATTGAACGCGAAAAATCTCGTGAAAAAGAATTAGCACAAGCTAAAGAAATTGAAAAAGCCTATACCGAACTCAAAGCCACACAGTCCCAATTGATTCAATCGGAAAAAATGGCCAGTTTAGGAGAACTTACTGCAGGAATTGCGCATGAGATTCAAAATCCGTTAAATTTTGTCAATAATTTCAGTGAAATAAACTCCGAATTAATTGTAGAAATGAAGGAAGAACTTGATAAAGGAAATTTAGAAGAAGTTCAAAGTCTGGCTAACCATATTAATGAGAATGAGAAAAAGATCATGTTTCATGGGAAACGCGCAGATTCCATTGTAAAAGGTATGTTACAACACAGTCGCATTAGTAATGGAAAAAAAGAACTTACCAATATAAATGCCTTGGCAGATGAATATTTACGTTTAGCCTATCATGGTTTACGTGCCAAGGATAAATCTTTTAATGCCACTATGGTTACTGATTTTGACGAAACTATTGGCGATGTTGAGATTATACCACAAGATATTGGAAGAGTGATTCTTAATTTAATCACCAATGCCTTTTATGTGGTTGATGAAAAAAAGAAATCCGGCATAGAGAATTATGTCCCAACGGTTACTGTTATTACCAAGAACCGAGATAAAAATATAGAAATACAGGTTACTGATAATGGCAATGGCATTCCTGAAAATATTTTAAGTAAAATTTTCGAGCCCTTTTTTACAACCAAACCAACTGGTAAAGGAACAGGTCTAGGCTTAAGTATGAGCTATGATATTATCAATCAAAGTCATGGAGGCAATCTTACCGTTGAAACAAAAAAAGGATTAGGAACCACCTTTGCAATAACATTACCAAAAAATAAAAAATGAAATGAGCTTGACAATTATCAATATCACCAAGATGTTTAATAGCGAATTACATTTGACCTTAAAAAAATAAATAAATGAAAATATTAGTAGTTGACGACGAACAAGATGTGAAAACACTTTTTCAACAACGTTTTAGAAGAGAAATTAAAAGTGGAGATATGACTTTTGTGTTTGCCTTTTCAGGTGAAGAAGCGATAAAATATTTAAACGAGAATAAACAAGAAGCCGTTCTCATTCTTTCTGATATTAATATGCCAGGAATGAGCGGATTAGACTTACTGGAACATATCAAACAAAAATTTCAAGCACCTCCTCCAGTGGTCATGATGATAACGGCTTATGGTGATGAAGAGAATTTTAATACAGCCAAAAGATTAGGAGCTGACGACTTTTTAACCAAACCTTTGGATTTTAATCTATTAAAAGACAAATTAAAAACATTAACCTAATGGCAAAGATACTTGTAGTAGATGATGAAACCGATTTAGAAGTTTTAATAAAACAAAAATTTAGGAAACAAATTCGTGAACAAGAATATGAATTCTTTTTTGCAATTAACGGTTTAGATGCTTTATTGAAAGTAGCAGAACAACCGGACTTAGACATTGTTTTAAGTGATATTAATATGCCTGAAATGGATGGTTTAACATTACTTTCAAAACTAAATGAAATAAAACCGCTTCTGAGGTCCGTGATGGTGTCCGCTTATGGTGATATGGATAATATACGCACTGCAATGAATCGGGGCGCTTTTGACTTTATCACCAAACCCATAAATTTTGAAGACTTATCCATCACCATGGAAAAAACTTTAAAACATACACGTCAAATAAAGGAAACCCTGCAAGCCGTCAAAGAAAACAATATTTTAAAAATGTATGTCGATGAAAACGTTTTGAATTTTATGGGTAACCGAGAATTTGAAACCACAATTATGGCAAATGAAACTATTAATGCCACCGTTTTATTTATTGATGTCTGTGGTTTTACAAAAATAAGTGAAACAGCTCCTGCCGATACGGTAGTTAAAATGATAAACACCTATTTTGATGTGATGGTTAAGGAGATTATGTCACAAGATGGGTTTATTGATAAATTTATTGGCGACGCCATCATGGCCGTTTTTAAAGGAGATTTTCATTTAGACAGAGCCATAGATGCTGCATTAGCATCCAGAAAAAAAATAAATAGCCTTCCAGATTTAGATGGCACGCAACAATTTAGACCAAAAGTTTCTATAGGTATAAAAAGTGGCGAAATGATATCGGGAAATATAGGGTCTGCCAGCTTAAAACGCTTGGATTATACGGTGATTGGAGATACTGTAAATACTGCGGCGAGATTACAGGATATTGCAAAAGAGAACCAAATCATTATTTGTGAAGCCTGTTACACAAAGGTCAAGGAAGCCTTTAACTGTGAAAAAATAGGAAGTATTAGTTTAAAAAACAAATCAGAACCTGTTACTATTTATAACGTGATTGATTAAATAGACTTATACTAATTGATTAAACTATCTGATTATTAATTAGTATAAAATAAAAAAGCCAACTCATAAAGTTGGCCTTTTTATTTTTATGAATTGAATTATCCTCCGAAGTCATCAAATCTGATATTCTCGTCTGGCATACCAAAATCTTCCCCCATTTTTTGAACGGCCTGGTTCATTAATGGAGGGCCGCAGAAATATAATTCAATATCTTCTGGAGATTCATGATGTTTCAAATAGTTGTCAATCACACAGTTGTGGATAAATCCAACAAAACCATCTCCAGGAGCATCTATATTTTCTTTAACTTTCCAGTTATCTTCTGGCATAGGCTCAGAAAGGGCTAAATAGAATTTAAAATTTGGAAAATCCTTTTCTAATTTATGAAAGTGATCTAAATAGAATAATTCGCGTTTTGAACGTCCACCATACCAATAAGTCACTTTTCTACCAGTTTTTAAGGTTCTGAAAAGGTGATATAAGTGAGAACGCATGGGTGCCATACCTGCACCACCGCCTACATATAACATTTCTGAATCTGATTCATTAATGAAGAACTCTCCATAAGGACCAGAAATAGTGACTTTATCTCCCGGTTTCTGATTGAATATGTATGAGGACGCAATACCTGGATTCACATCCATCCAGCCACCTTTAGCTCTATCAAAAGGAGGGGTTGCAATACGAACATTCAACATGATTTCTTTTCCTTCAGCTGGATAAGAAGCCATAGAATAGGCTCTTTCAACAGTTTCATTATTCTTCATCACTAAAGGCCATAGTTTAAATTTGTCCCATTCTGCCTGAAATTTATCAGGTGTTTCATGCTCTTCAGGATGTGCAGTGATATCCATATCAGCAAACTTCACTTCACAAGGTGGTATTTCAATTTGAATATACCCACCCGCTTTATAGTTCATTTCTTCAGGAATTTCAACAACAAACTCCTTAATAAAGGAGGCTACATTATAATTACGTACTACCGTTCCTTGCCATTTTTTAATTCCAAAAACTTCTTCAGGAATAGTAATATTCATGTCTTGTTTTACTTTAACCTGACAAGCTAAACGTGCCCCGTGTTGTAATTCCTTTCTGGTAAAATGAGGAGTTTCTGTAGGTAAAGCTTCTCCTCCACCCGATAACACATGACATTCACACTGAATACATGTTCCACCACCACCACATGCCGATGGTAAAAATATTTTTTGACCGCCTAAAGTTGATAATAAAGAACCTCCTGAAGCCACTTCAATTTCTTTCTCTCCATTGATAGTGATTTTTACCGGACCTGATGGTGAAAGTTTCTGTTTTACAACCAATAATAAAACTACCAATAACAAAGTAATAATTAAAAATGCTGCTACCGTTGCTACTACTGTTCCTAATGTACCTGCTGCTAATATCATGTTACTCATTTACTTTTATGTTGTTAGCTAACACTTTTTTATCCTCCTTTTTTTCTTCAGTAATTTTAATTTCTGTTGAAGGAGTTGTGTTAAATTCTTCTTTTGGCATAACTGTTTTTTGTTCTTCTTGAGGCTCTTCATCACCACCTGTTAACATACCACCAAAGCTCATAAAACCGATAGCCATAAGGCCAGTAATTATAAATGTAATTCCTAAGCCTCTTAATGGAGGAGGAACATTTGAATATCTAATTTTTTCACGAATAGCCGCTATAGCTAAAATAGCTAAAAACCAACCTATCCCTGAACCAATTCCATAAACTGTAGCTAAACCTAAGGTAGGTATCTCTCTAGATTGCATAAACAAGGAGCCCCCTAAAATAGCACAGTTAACAGCAATAAGTGGCAAGAAAATACCCAATGAATTGTATAATGATGGTGAAAATTTCTCCACTACAATTTCAACCAATTGCACCATAGTGGCTATGGTAGCAATAAACATGATAAATGACAAGAAACTTAAATCATAGCCGGCGTATTCTTCACCCAACCATGATAATGCCCCTGGCTGTAACAAATATTGATCAAGTAGCCAGTTTAAAGGCACCGTAATTGCTAATACGAATATAACAGCAGCACCAAGACCAACAGCCGTGGATACTTTTTTAGAAACAGCTAGGTAAGAACACATTCCTAAGAATGTGGCAAACACCATGTTATCTATAAATATTGATTTTAAAAATAATTCTAAATGTTCCATATATTTTAATTTTTAGTTTTGGATCTTAGCGATTAAACATTCACTTAACCTATAAACTAATTTTAATGATCTTCTATTAATGCTCTATTTCTGCTACGTTGCACCCAAATAATAATACCAACCACAATTAATGCCATAGGTGATAACAACATGAATCCGTTATTTTCATAACCCAAAGCATACAGACCAGTAAGTTCACCAGGAATCGGATTTCCTAAAACTGGGAAACCTAATAAAGTTCCAGAACCTAAAAGTTCCCTAAAAAACCCTACTATAACTAGAATTATACCATATCCAGCAGCATTACCAATACCATCTAGAAAAGATCTCCAAGGTCCATTTGCAAGCGCAAAAGCTTCAAAGCGTCCCATAATGATACAGTTAGTGATAATTAATCCTACAAAAACCGAAAGTGTTTTACTTAATTCATAAGCAAAAGCTTTCAAAACTAAATCAACTATAATTACCAAAGCGGCAACCACGATAAGTTGCACAATAATTCTAATTTTTGAAGGAATAATATTTCTCATTAAAGAAATAACCACATTCCCTATTCCTAAAACAAACAATACCGAGATAGACATTACAATGGATGCCTTTAACTCTGCTGTAATTGCCAAGGCAGAACAAATACCTAATACCTGAATCGTAATTGGATTATTATCTGCTAATGGGTCTAATATTAATTTGCTGTCTTTTTTTGAAAGTAAGCCCATAAATTAATTGTTTTTTAAGTTTTGGAAATAGGACACGTAAAGTTTCAAGTCACTTTTAATCATGGCTGTTACGCCATCACCAGTAATTGTTGCTCCTGCAATAGCGTCCACCTCATTATCTGTTTTATCATTATTTTTTGGATCGGCATTTCCTTTGGCTACATTGATTCCTTTAAAAGAACCATCGCTTGCCAATAAATGTTCACCAACAAAATCATCCATAAAAAAACGTTGTTTAATATTCGCTCCAAGACCAGGTGTTTCTCCCTTATGATCAAAATAAGCCCCTTGAACAACCATATTTGCGTCTAACGCAACATATGCCCAAATGGCATCCCAAAGGCCTTTTCCTAGTATTGGCACAATATAAAATGTCTTACCATCTTTTTCACCAATAAACACGGGGAGTTTTCTTGCCAAACCAGCTTTAGCATTTGTTTGTTCCTTTTTTACATCAATTAAATAAGGCTCATTTCCATTGTTAGCATCCATATACTCTTGCCTGTTCAATTCTGATATAATTTTACCGTTTTCGATTTGTAATACTAATTGTTCTTTAATGTATTTATTGAATAACTCAGGTGCCTTTTCAGTAGAAACAAAATTAGCATTGCTTTCATCGTTTTCATTAACACCCATGGCATACAAAATATTCTGCTGCTTTTCTAACCTTTTGTTATCATCAATAGTAGGTTTTAATGATGCTGCTGCAAAAGCTAACAATGTTCCAACCACTAATACCATTGCAATTGCAAATAATATGGTGTATGAATTTTTTTCTGTTGTATTTTCCATTATTGAGCCGTTTTTACTTTTAGACGTTTAAGTCTTTGTTTTACATTTCCTTGAACCACATAATGGTCTATAGTTGGTGCAAATACATTCATTAATAAGATTGCTAACATAACACCTTCTGGATAGGCTGGATTGAATACGCGGATTAATATAGAAAGTAATCCCACTAAAAATCCATACACCCATTTCCCTTTATTTGTTTGAGACGCGGTAACAGGATCTGTTGCCATGTAAACCGTACCAAAAGCAAAACCACCAATTATTAAATGTTGCCAAAAAGGTGCGCTCATTAAGGCATAAAACTTACTCCCTTGAGAAATAACATTGGCATCAACAACACTATTAAAAATCAATCCCATCACTATAGCTCCAATTACTGAAGACAACATAATTCTCCAACTTCCAATTTTTGTGAAGATCAAAAATAATCCTCCAATTAAAATTAACAAAGTTGACGTTTCACCAATGGAGCCAGGAATAAAACCATAAAACATGTCCATAACGGAATAGCTTAAATGCTTTCCTTGAGCCAGTCCTCCTAAAATAGTTTCACCAGAAATGGCATCTACCTTACCAACACTTTCTACTGCTCCTTGCACCCATACTTTATCACCACTCATCCATGTGGGATAAGCGAAGAATAAAAAAGCTCTAATAGTTAAAGCTGGATTTAATATATTCATTCCAGTTCCACCAAATACCTCTTTACCAATAACAACTCCAAAGGCAACAGCTACTGCAAGCATCCATAATGGAATGTCAATAGGCACAATTAATGGTACTAACATACCAGTTACTAAATACCCTTCTTCTACTTCGTGGTTTTTAATGGTTGCAAATAAGAATTCAATTCCTAATCCTACACCATAAGACACAATCACCAAAGGAATAATTTTCCAAAATCCTAAAGAAAAGTTAGCGATGGTCCAGAATTGGCTACTAAAAAACCCGCCGGTAACTGCCTCAATTTCTCCAGCTGCTAAATAATGCTGATATCCCGCATTAAACATTCCAAAAATCAAACATGGAATCATAGCCAGAATAACCGTATTCATGGTACGTTTTAAATCATCAGCCGCTTTTATATGAGTTCCGTTGTGAGTGGTTTCGTTTGGCAAATATAAAAAGGTATGAAGTGCACCAAACGCCGGAGCTAACTTGGTGCCTTTATACTTTTCTTTTAATTTGTGTAATTTATTTTTTAAACTCATTATCCTATTTCTTTAAGCATTACGTCTAATCCTTTTCTAATAATATCTTGATGTGGTTGTTTAGACACACATACAAATTCTGTTAAAGCGAAATCTTCAGGAGCCACTTCATACATTCCTAAGGCTTCCATTTCGTCTAAGTCATTATACATACAAGCTTTTAAGATCTGCATTGGAAAAATATCCAAAGGAAACACTTCTTCATAATTACCTGTAGTTACGAATGCGCGATGTTCCCCATTTGTATTAGTATTTAAATCGTATTTTTTATTTGGAAACAACCAAGAAAAGGTTAATGCTCTACTCGTTGATATTTTATTAAATACAGGTGCCGTCCATCCAAAAAATTCATAATCGTCTCCTTCTGGAATAACTGTAATTACATTACTATAATAATCTAAAGAACCATCTGGTTGTACTTGTTTTCCCGATAAAATGTTTCCAGAAATAATACGTACATGCGCCTCTTTTTCAATACCATGATCATAAAGCATGGTTGCAAGTTCACAACCTAGCTTGGTCACAAAGTACCTTGGTTTTTCAATGGAGGAACCAACTAAAGCCACTATACGCTCTGCGTTAAATTTTCCAGTTAATAATAATTCACCTATAATAACCAAGTCATGTGGATTAACAGTAAAAACAACCTCTCCCTTATTGACAGGGTCAATTCTGTTGATGAGGGTTCCTACGTTTCCTGAAGGATGAGGGCCAGAAACTTTATGCAAAGTAATTCCTGATAAACCAGACATAGGCGAGTTAGATTTACTCCCAACGGCAACATGCACTTTACCTTTAGTCAATTTACCCAATGCTGTTACTGCGGCTTGCAATTCTTTTTCTTTACCCTTCAAAGTAAAATCATAATCGGCTGCTAAAGGAGCCGACGCATAAGCAGATATAAAAATAGCTTTAGGTTCTTTGGTTGGATTTGCAATCACATCATAAGGACGCTGTTTAATAAACGGCCAACAGCCAGAGGCTAAAAGAAGTGTTTTAACTTCTTCTGGTTTTACGGTTTCTAAATTCAGAACGGGATATTCTAAGTAAGATTCCGTTTTATCCGCTTGAATTTTGATAGATAATATTTTGCGCTTTTCACCACGTACAATTTCTGTGATCTCCCCAGAAACCGGAGAAACAAACTTTATGTTTTCATTGGATTTATCATAAAAAACAGGTGTCCCTGCCTTTACTTTTGTTCCAACTTTAGAAATTAATTTAGGTATTACGCCATGAAAATCTTGAGGTCTTAAAGTATAAAAGTTGCTAATTACTGCCTTTTCAGAGGTTTTTTCAGCTTCACCTTTTAATTTAATGTCTAGACCTTTTTTAATACGAATGTCGTTTGACATATTTTGATTTATTGAGATTAGTTGTCTAAAAACGTGGCAAATTTACAAATTAAAAATGCAGTTTTCATAATAATTGACAGAGAAATTTAAACCCACTTTTAGAACAGCGGTTTTAGGTATAAAATTTGATTATATTTACAAAAAATCAGCTTATAGATGAGAATCAAATCATATATACTTTCCTTTTTTGTATTAATAATTCAAACCATTTATGGTCAAGTAGAAGAAGTGAATCCACCAGATTTTATTAAAACAATAAATTTTAAAGGAGATACTAATGAAAGTCAGTTACCGGTTTTGAAACTTGGTGATTACGTAGATTTAGAATTTGACGCACTAAATGGCCATGAAGATGATTATTATTATACGATTGATTACTATAACTTTGACTGGACACCGTCCGTTTTGGTGAAATCTGAATATTTAGAAGGTATAGATAATCAACGTATTAGAACCTATTGGAATTCTTTTAATACGTATCAAATTTATTCTCATTACAAACTTACTATTCCAAACGAACAAACTAAACGACTCAAAATTTCCGGAAATTATATGATCAACATTTTCAATGAGGACAATGAACTCGTTTTTTCGAGAAAATTTATGATTTATGAAAGTTTGGCAAGTATTGGCGTTAATATTAAACGCTCCAGAGATATTGCTTCAATAGACTATAAACAGCGTGTTGAAATAGCTATAGTCCCTAATGGTATTCAACTCAATAATCCAAAAGCAAATGTAAAAATTATTGTAGTTCAAAATAATAATTTGAATACAGCTATTAACAATCTCAAACCACAATTCACCATTGGTAGTCAACTTATTTATAAATATGATGATGAAGCCAGTTTTTGGGGAGGCAATGAATATCTGTATTTTGAAAACAAAGATGTACGTGGCGCCAATTCAGGCATACAAAGAATTGAGTTAGAAGACTTATATCATAACTATCTATTTGCCAATTATCCAAGGGTTGATAAACCATATACGTATAACCCAGATATTAACGGAAACTATGTGATCAATAACATTGACGCTGAAAACCCAGATATTGAAGCCGATTATGTTTGGATTCATTTTTCTTTATTATCAAATCAAACATTAGAAGGTAAAAAGATTCATGTGTATGGTAATTTTAATAATTACGCTATAGATAACAGTAACGAAATGATTTATGATGCCAATGACAAAGTTTTCAAGTGCTCGTTGCTATTAAAGCAAGGTTTCTACAACTATAAATATGTAGTTATTGAAAACAACAATCAAATAAATGAAGGTGCCGTTAGTGGTGATTTTTATCAGACTGAAAATAATTACAAAGTGATTGCCTACTATAGAGATTTAGGCAAGCGATATGATAGGATCATTGGGTTTGGAGAAGGATCCTCGGTAAATATATCCAATTAATCGGTTTTATGAATATTAATTAATAAGGAGCCAAAAAAAATCTTATTTTTGCTTCTTATATACATTGTATATCAGCAGATAACATGGTTCAACAAGTAACAAGAGGTATAAAAATTTCAGTAGAAACTAGTTTTGAAGGCTCATTTTATAAAAATTATAAAATACAATATGCCTTTGGTTATAAAGTAACTATTGAAAACCAAAGCAAAGATTCGGTTCAACTTAATGCACGTCATTGGAAAATTTATGATGCATTAAACAATATTGAGATTGTTTCAGGTGAAGGTGTTATTGGCAAAAAACCTGTTTTGAAACCTGGTGAATCTCATATTTATAGTTCAGGTTGTTTGCTAACCGCTCCATTTGGTGCTATGCGAGGTTATTATAGTATGATTAACTTTACCACTACTAAAAAGTTTAAAGTCATTATACCAACTTTTAAGCTAAGTGCGCCCTTCGCCATAAATTAAAAAGAAGTCTTTCTATTAAATCTATATATTTTTCCAGATTGCTGAATGTGCAAAAAACTGCAGTTTGAATAATGCACAAATTCAAAAGTTTGGCTATAATCAAAAGATTCATCTTCAACTGAAAATATATCCTGAACATCTATATTTCCATGTGGCGAAATACGTCTAAATTGATATTCCATTTGATGTCCTATATGATGTAACTCAAACCATGCCCCAGCCGCAATTCCAGAAAGCCACTGCGCTTTCTCATGAAGCTCTTCAATTGGTTTTGGTTTTAAAGTCCCTATAAAATTTGGCTCATGACCTTCTAATTTATCCAAAAAACAGCGCACATTTTCGCTCATTTGCGAACCTTTAAATTCTGTAATTATGCCTGTTTCTGAAACCTCATAAACCTGCTTTTCAGTATCCGCAAGAATGACATTACCAACCGTACTGGGAGTAAACCATTTAGAACTAATAAGTTTCCTTTTGATGTTGTAATCAGTTACGGAAGCTATTAACGTGTCTGTTACAAATCTTGCACAATTGCAAGCATCTTTTAAAAAAGCCGCATATCTAATAAAATGCTTTTGCTGCATGGCCGTTATATGAGCTCTTGCCTTGTCATAATCCACTACATTACAAACAGAAGCTATCAATTTTCCATCACCATGGGTTAATTTTGGATGCGTGCCTAAAAACTCTAAAATCTCCTCAATATTTGTAATGAGGTCATTCTCTACTTTTGCTTTTATTGCAAAATGCAACTCATTATCTGTTATGCTACCTCGGACACGTCCAAAAGGCTCAGGGGCAATATATCTGCCAAAATCGTGATATTCTAAGATACCTGTCTTTTTATTAATCAAAACCAAAGCGGCATGACCCGCTCTTACATAATTCTTTTTGCCAATACCTATAAATTTTAAAAATGGCGAAAACCATTCTTCAGAAACCATAACAATAGTATCCGGATATGCCAAGGTTAAAATAATTCCAGAACTACTCATTGACTATTTGAGATAAAATAAATTCACTTTTTGTTATAACCTGAGTTTGTAAATTCTCATAAAGCATTTCAAGCGTATGTTGAGATTTTTGAATTTGTGTAATACTTGTTGTTTTTACAAATCCTCTATCCATGATGACCCCATAATCAAGATTATCTGCGCCAGCCGTTTTGTGAAACTGTAACAAGGTCTCAGCCTCTATATTTTGTTCTTCCTTAAAATGTTCAAACCATTGTAATCTTTCCTGTTTCATTGTCGTATTATACAATGTAGAAGAGGACCATATTCTTGGTTCTAAGGGCAATTCAGAAAAATGTTTTGCAGTTCCATCCCAGACCAATTCATAAAACCTCAATCTAGAATTCCAGTCAACAATCACCATAGTAAACGGCTCAATATCAACTAAATTATATGAAGAAATAGCAGGTTTTATAAATTCAGCCGTTAAAAAATCCTTGGCTACAACACCTCTGCTTAGCCTATAATTTATCTTCCTTTTATGTGACTCAAACGCACCATTGAGCATGCATACCACTCGGTTTTTTTCACTTACACCTACCCATGTTCCTCCTGAAAGTTCATCTTTTGGAAATAACAATTTTGTATCATTGATAGTATAAACCCCAGGCGCTAATGAAACTCTATGAGGTGCTTCATCACGATTAGAGGTTAAAACAAAATCATTTTTCCCTTTGGGAATAATAGTAACTGTACACATGAAAAATATAGTCTTTATAGCAAATGACAACTTACAAAAAATATTCAAATTTAACTTGCATTTAATAATCCCTCATTTAAAGAATCCTTAAAAAATTCGTAAATTTGCAGCATATTTTCGAATTTTATTTAAATAAAACAATAAATTAAACAAAACTTATGGGAAACGGATTTTTCAATGTACCTGTTGCTATTAATGAACCTGTTAAAGGTTATGCACCAGGATCACCAGAACGTGAAGCTGTATTAACTACTTATAAAAAAATGTACAAGGAGCAAGTTGACATCCCTTTTTATATTGGTGGTAAAGAATATAGAACAGGTAATACAGTTGATATTCATCCACCACATGACAACAAACATTGTGTTGGTAAATACCATATAGCAGAGAAAGAACATATTGAATTAGCTATAGAAAAAGCAGCAGAAGCAAGAATAAAATGGGCTTCAACAAGCTGGGAACATCGTGCCGCTATTTTCTTAAAAGCAGCCGATTTATTAGCTGGACCTTTCAGATATAGAATGAATGCAGCTACCATGATGGCGCAATCAAAAAATGTATTTCAGGCAGAAATTGATTCTGCTTGTGAATTGATTGATTTTTTACGATTTAATGTTCAGTTTATGACTGAAATTTATAGCAATCAACCAATTTCGTCTCCTGGCTTTTGGAACCGTATGGAATACAGACCATTAGAAGGATTTGTATATGCTATTACACCTTTTAATTTTACAGCAATTGCTGGAAACCTCCCTGCAGCTCCAGCTATGATGGGCAATGTAGTAGTATGGAAACCAGCGGCTACACAGGTATATTCGGCCTATGTTATTATGGAATTATTTAAAGCTGCCGGATTACCAGATGGCGTTATTAATTTAGTAACTGGTAATTCTGGAATGATCACAGATACCATATTAGCAAATAAAGATTTTGCTGGTGTACATTTTACAGGATCGACTGCTGTATTTAATAGTTTCTGGGAAACTATTGGTAAAAATATTAATCATTATAAGTCTTATCCAAGAATTGTAGGTGAAACGGGTGGAAAAGATTTTATCTGGGCGCATCCAAGTTCAAATGCACAAGAAGTTGCAACTGCTATTTCAAGAGGCGCTTTTGAATACCAAGGTCAAAAGTGTTCAGCAGCCTCACGTGCTTATATACCAAAAAGTTTATGGGGTGATATTAAAAAAGCCATTTTAAATGACATCAACTCATTTAAAATGGGAAGTCCAGAAGACCCTTCTAACTTTATTAATGCGGTTATTGATAAAAAAGCCTTCACCAAATTATCAGGTTATTTAGACCAGGCAAAAAAAGATGCTGACGCAGATATTATTATTGGTGGCGGCTATGATGATTCAAAAGGATACTTTATTGAACCGACAGTTATTGTTACCACAAACCCAAAATACACTACGATGTGTACGGAGTTATTTGGCCCTATTATTACACTTTACATTTATGAAGATAAAGATTGGGAAGCTGTTTTAGAGTTAGTTGACAGTACTAGTGAATACGCTTTAACCGGCGCCATTTTTAGTGGCGACCGTTACGTTATTGAATTAGCTACTAAAAAATTAGAAAATGCTGCTGGTAATTTTTATATAAATGATAAACCAACAGGAGCCGTTGTGGGACAACAACCTTTTGGAGGTGCCAGAGCATCAGGCACTAACGACAAAGCTGGTTCTGTATGGAATTTATTGCGTTGGGTTAATAACAGAACTATAAAAGAAACCTTTGTACCACCAACAGATTACAGATATCCGTTTTTAGGATAACAAATATGTTTATTTTTTATAAGACCTGCCTTTTAGGCGGGTCTTTTATTTTTAAAAATAAAAGTAGATATGTAGAATATGAAGGCGTATTATAAAATCTTTTTAAAATGTTCTTATATTTATCTCATAAATGTGACTCCAATGAAAAAATATATATTCCTCATCTGCTTTATTTTTCCGTTAATTACCATTGGGCAAGCCAATAAATTGATTAGAAAAGCGCTTAAATCAGAGGATCCAAATGAGCAAATTCAACTGTATACTGAAGCACTATCTTTAGAACCTAAAAATCTGGACGCCTTATTTTACAGAGGCCTAACCAAACATAGTATAGGAGATTTTAATGGGGCTATTTTAGATTACACAAAAGTTATTTTTTATGAACCCAGTGCCGATGCTTATTTTAACAGAGGAAATTCAAAATACAGTTTAATGGATTTTAATGGTGCAAAAGAAGATTATGCAAACGCCTTGAAATTAAATCCCGAATTTATTGAAGCCAGATATAGCCTTGCTGTCACCAAAAATGATTTGAAAGATTACAAAGGCGCCATTTCGGATTTAGAGAAACCAACCGTTATTAAATCTTATCCCATTTTTTTACAATTGGCACGAGCTTATGCGGGTCTCGAAGACCATGTAAAAGCATTGCAAAATTATAATTCAGCCGTTTTACTTAACCCAGACAGCAACACGTTTTTTGCTCGTGGTGTTTTTTTTATGGATGTTAATTATTTTAAAAAGGCAAATAATGATTTTATTGCTGCTATTTATTTTGATAAAAACAATGCGCCTGCTTATTTTTTCAGAGGTATCTCCTCCTTTTTTCTAGGTGAATATCAAAAAGCATTATCTGATTTTTCAGCCGCTGTACAGTTTGATGCAACCGATTTTGATGCAGTCATTGGAGTAGCTTTAGCAAATTTAAAATTGAATGACATAGCTAATGCAAGGCTTAATTTCGATAAAGCCAAAAGCATTCTTAAAGGGACAGACTTGTCACTAGAAGATAATCTGGAATTATTTAAAAACACCTATTGGTTTCAAAAACAATATTACGCTTTCAACGAACTTTATAATGAAATTAATAAACTGTAAAACATGTTAACCTCTAAATTTCAAAGGCAAATACACCACTTTTTTTGTTTCAAAAAAGTCTTCTTCAAAAAACTCGTTTAAATCATAAATAACAGCAGTTTTATAATCTTGAAGCTCTTCGGTTAAATCACCGCCCTTTAAATAAATAATACCATTTTTTAATTGATGGACCTGCTTTTTATCTATTTTTCCTTTGGTCCAATGCACAAAAGTTGGCATGGCAGCTACCGCTCTGCTAACAATAAAATCATAAGTATCCTTAATTTCTTCAACTCTACTATGAGTTGTTTTTACATTTGTTAAACCCAAACCTTCAACAACCTCATCAACTACCTTTAGCTTTTTAGCTATACTATCAACTAAATGAAATGAACAGTTAGGAAACATAATAGCCAAAGGAATTCCTGGAAAACCACCACCTGTTCCTACATCTAATATTTTGGAACCATCCTTAAAAGTTATCACTTTTGCAATTCCCAAAGAGTGCAGTACATGACGCAAATACAATTCATCAATATCCTTGCGTGACACTACATTGATTTTTAAATTCCAATCTTGATAAAGTGATTCCAACTTTTTAAATTTAGAAATCTGGTCTTCAGTAAGATTTGGGAAATATTTTAAAATAAGTTCCATAACTCATAATTTTCTGCAAAAATATACTTTTTAGATACATATTTTTGCGAAAAAACGTTATAAGTTGGAATGGTTTATGCCTATCTTTGCCAAGTGTGTGATAAATCTAAAATATTTAACAACACCTTTTAAACCAATAGTATGACAAAACAAGCACTTTCATTCTCAAGAACAGACTCTGCAAAGTTTTTTAAAACATTAAATAAGCGTGTGAACGATTATTTTAAAGAAAATAAAATCAAACGTACGGGAAACTGGAAACTTTGGCTTAAAACCATTGTAATGTTTTCCATTTTTTTAATGCCCTATTTTTTAATACTAACCTTAGACTTTCCAGGCTGGGCACAATTACTTCTTACTGTAGTTATGGGCATTGGAATGGCTGGTGTTGGAATGAATGTTATGCATGATGGCAATCATGGCTCTTTTTCAAACAAAGAATGGGTTAACAGAATTATGGGTAGTAGTATTTATATTCTTGCTGGTAACGTTTATAACTGGCAGGTACAACATAATGTATTACATCATACTTATACTAATATTCACGGTCATGATGAAGATCTAGATGCCGGTCGAATTATGCGTTTTACTGAACATTCCGAATGGAAATGGTATCACAAATTTCAACATTATTACTCTGTCTTACTTTATGGCTTGTTGACAATAAACTGGGCTATTACTACAGATTTCCTTCAGATGAAACGCTATATGAAACGTAAACTGTCTTATGGCAAATTACCTAACCCAGTATGGAACTGGAGCAAACTAGTCATTTCCAAAATTATTTACATAGCCATATGGATTATCATTCCAATGTTATTTCTGGAAATAGCGTGGTGGAAAATACTTATTGGATTTTTTATTATGCACTATACAGCCGGACTAATTTTAAGTGTTGTTTTTCAATTAGCACATGTTATGGAAGAAGCGGAAATGCCTCAACCTTCAAAAGATGGCGAGATGAAAAATACCTGGGCTATCCATCAACTAAATACGACCATCAACTTTAGTACAAAAAACAAAATAGTTAATTGGTTTACTGGTGGTTTAAATCATCAGGTTGAACATCATATTTTTCCAAATATTAGCCATATTCATTACACTAAAATATCTAAAATAGTTAAAGAAACGGCTAAAGAATTCAATTTACCTTACCACGAATATAAAACAACGCGCAAAGCTATTATTGCGCATTTTAAGTACTTACGTGATATGGGAATGAATCCTGCGTTACAAGTCTAACCTTATTTATTCATTATTTTTAGATGCAATTATTATCTGATAGAATTTTAAACATGGCTACGTCTGCTACGTTGGCTATGGCTGCAAAAGCAAGAGAATTACGAACTGAAGGAAAAGATATTATTGGTTTAAGCTTAGGCGAGCCAGATTTTAATACTCCGGATTTTATAAAGGATGCAGCAATACAAGCAATTAATGACAACTATAATTCTTATTCACCCGTTGACGGTTATGTAGACTTAAAACAGGCTATCATCACCAAATTTAAACGTGATAATGGTTTGAACTACACTCCAAACCAAATTGTGGTTTCTACCGGTGCTAAACAATCATTAGCCAATATTGCGGCCGTTTTGACTAACAAAGGCGATGAGGTTATTTTACCTTGTCCATATTGGGTAAGTTATGCCGATCTTATAAAACTAAACGATGGGGTTCCTGTAGAGGTAAAAACGACTATTGCTACAGATTTTAAAATGACACCCGGGCAATTAAGAACTGCGATTACTCCAAAAACTAAAATGATTTGGTTTAGCTCACCGTGCAACCCAAGTGGATCTATTTATAGCAAAGAAGAGTTAAGAGCCTTAGCGGATGTTTTAGTTGATTTTCCAGATATATATGTGGTTTCTGATGAGATTTATGAGCACATCAACTATGTGGGTGGTCATGCAAGTATGGCTCAATTTGATGATATGTATGACAGAACCATTACAGTAAATGGCGTTTCAAAAGCTTTTGCTATGACCGGATGGCGTATAGGATATATTGGTGCTCCTGAAAAAATTGCCAGAGCTTGTAATAAAATGCAAGGGCAAATAACAAGTGGTGCCAACTGTATTGCACAGCGTGCAACTATTACAGCACTTATGGAATCACCTAGTCGTGTTCAATACATGATTGATGAATTTAAAATACGCCGTGATTTAATATTAGGATTACTAAATGAGATTGAAGGGTTTAAAACTAATGTCCCTGAAGGTGCTTTTTATGTATTTCCAAATATCTCCTACTTTTTTGGTAAAACCTTACATGGAAAAACCATAAATAATGCCTCTGATTTCTCAATGTATTTACTAGAAAAGGCTTTGGTAGCAACCGTTGACGGAGAATCGTTTGGAAATCCTGATTGTATTAGAATTTCCTACGCCGCTTCACAAGAGCAGATTGTAGAAGCCATCAAACGAATTAAAGAAGCTGTAAGCTAAGCTACTAATATTTATAAAATAAAGAAGGCCACTAAAATTAGTGGCCTTCTTTATTTAAGCATCTCCTTACCTCAAGGAAGACTAAAGATTATTCTATAAAAAGATTAATAAATAGAGAATCATAAAAACCGAAACTTTTAAAAAGCCCTCTATATTTGAAGTATTGCTATAATGATAACTTTTAATTCGTTGCTTAATTCCAAATATTGAATCAGCTTCTATATCTTCTAAATTTTCCTTTGCAATTTGTTGATAATTTGAATTTAATAATCCTTCAGGTTTAATAAATTCTTCAACTTTATTAGGTTTAATTTCTCTTTTTAAATCTTGTCTTGTTACTACTAATTCCATGACAACTTATTTAATTGGTTACATCATAATGACGCCTGAACAAATAAATTGTTACATCCATTTTATTCATAACTCCCTAAAAACCAATCGAAAATTTAAAAAACCCCAGTAAATAGAATGGTTTTAAGAATTTACAATTCCTTTTAAAAAAACCATACTATTTATCTGTTTCTCCAGAAAAAAGGAGTGAATAATATGAGAACAGTAAAAAGTTCCAGTCTACCAATGAGCATCAAAAAAGATGACCACCATTTGGCCAAAGGTGGTAAAAAAGCGTAATTATTTACGGGTCCAAAATGTCCAAGTGCAGGACCAATATTCCCTAAACTTGAAGCTGATAGACCAATAGAAGATTGAAAGTCTATTTGAAACATTGAAAATACCAAGGCTCCAACAATAAAGGATAACATATAGAGAATAAAAAAGGCTAAAATATTAAATACAATGTCTCCAGAGACTGCTTTAGTATTATACCTAACTGGCACAATCGCATTTGGATGTAGTGTGCGTTTAAATTCTAAAAACCCATTTTTAATCATAAGCAAATGGCGTACTACTTTTACGCCTCCAGAGGTACTTCCTGCAGATCCGCCTAAAAACATAAGGCCAAAAAAGAAGACCAACAAAAATGAGGTCCATGTTGTATAATCTGCAGTAATAAATCCTGTGGTAGTAATAACCGTTAATACTTGAAATAACGCGTGTCTTATAGCGCCTTCAGCCTTACCCCAAACCAAAGGATGATTGATGGTAGAAACCGTAATATCAGTTCTAAAATAAATAATAAGTGCCGCAATAATCGTAAATATAATTACAAAACGATAATACAATTTAAACTCCTCATCTTTAATTATTTTTTGTACTCTCCCTTTAAACGCAAAGTAGCTTAACACAAAGTTTGTACCTGCCAAAAACATAAATAAAATAATTATGTACTGAATTATCGGCTCATGATTCCAATAAGCAACACTTGCATTTTTTGTTGAAAATCCTCCAGTTGATAAGGTCGCCATTGAGTGATTAATGGCATCAAAAAATGACATGCCAGCCAGGTTTAAAAATAAGGTTTCAGCGGCTGTATACCCAAAGTAAATGAGCCATAATCTCTTAGCAGTATCTGTAATTCTTGGATGCAATTTATCTGTACTTGGTCCTGGTGCTTCTGCAGCAAAAAGTTGCATCCCTCCAATTCCTAACAGAGGTAAAATGGCAATGGCAAGCACAATAATTCCCATACCACCTATCCAATGGGTTAAGCTTCTCCAAAATAACACCCCTTTAGGCACCGCTTCAATATCATTTAAGATAGTAGCACCCGTAGTTGTATAACCGGACATTGTTTCAAAAAAAGCATTGGTAAAACTTGGTATACTCTCAGTAAAAAGATAAGGCAAAGTGCCGGACAAGGTCATAATTATCCAGCCAAAAGCTACCACTATATAGCCTTCTCTTTTATTCATCACCTTGGTGTGATTCCTTGTAAAAAGCATCACCAAGCCTCCCGAAACAATAGTTACAATACTTGCAAAGGACAATTCTAAAGTAACCCCGTCTTCATAAACCAAGCTCATAAACGCTGATAACAGCATAAAGCCTCCATTGAATAAGATGAGTAAGCCCAGAAAGTGAAAGATTATTTTATAATTTAACTTCATATTATAAAAATAATTTTTCTACCCCTTTAATAGATTTTAGCAAACTACACACTACTACCCGATCTCCCTCCTGGATTTTAAAATCGCCCAAAGCAATTAAACCTACTCCATCTCTAATCACGCCTCCAATAATAGCCGAACGAGGAAAATCAATATACTTAATTATTTTATTACAAATTTGAGACTTTGCTTTTACTTCAAACTCCAAAAGTTCAGCGTTCATATTACTCAATTTGGTCATGGCAACAACCTCTCCTTTGCGGATATATCTAAAAATACTATTAGCAGCTAATAATTTCTTATTTATAAGCGTGTCAATTCCTATTGAATGCGATAACTCAAAATAATCCATGTTTTCAACAAGTGCAATCGATTTTTTAACCCCTTTTGATTTAGCAACTAAACAAGACATGATATTAGTTTCAGAATTGGCAGCAACTGCTATCACCGCATCCATTTCGCTAATATTTTCTTCATCAAGTAAGTCAACATTTCTTCCGTCACTTTTAATTACCAACACATTTGGTAGTGCATCCGCAATTTCAAAAGCACGCTCTTTATTTTCTTCTAAAAGCTTAACATTAAAACCTTTATCACTTAAATCTCTTGCTGCCTTATAACCTATTTGACTACCGCCAAGAATCATCACGTTCTTAATTTCAGCATTCACTTTACCGGTAAGTTTACATAACTCTTCACCTCCACCCTCGGAGGTAATAAAAACCACATTATCTCCTTTTTTAAACACAGTATCACCACGAGGAATGATTGTATATTGCGTTCCTTGACGTTGAATGGCGATGGGGACAAAATGAATTTCCGGAAAAATATGAGCCGCCTCCTTAACGGATTTGCCAACAAATAATGCCGTTTTTGACAAGGTTAATCCTGCCATGTTTAAAGCGCCATTTTCAAATTCATAGGTATCACTAAATGAGGACTGCTTTAAAGCTAATTCAATCTCTGCCGCAGCTAACGCTTCTGGAGAAATGAGCTCATCAATACCAAATTTAGTGAAGCCTACTTCATCTTTATGCTGAATAAATTCAGTATTTGAAATTCTTGCTATTGTTTTTTTGGAACCCAATTGTTTTCCTAAAACACAAACCGTAATGTTTATGGTCTCAGAGGAGGTAACGCCAATTAATAAATCACTTGTTTCAATACGGGCCTCCTTTAATATAGCAATAGAGGTCGCATCACCCCTAATTACTTTTATATCTAGATGCGTATCAGCATAAGATAAACTTTCCTTATTGGTATCAATTAAGGTTATTTCCTGAGATTCATAAGAGAGTAATTTAGCTAAATGAAACCCTACTTCACCAGCTCCAGCGATAATTATTTTCATTTTTTACAATCATAAAAAGTAGGCAAATATAACATAAAATATATTTTAGGCTTATAAAATTGCATGCATTCAATTATTTGTCGTTAAGTTATTTAATGTTTATATCAAGTCTATTTTCTTTAAAGGATCCCTATTTAGATATTAACTGATATATCAAATTCAAAATAAATATGTAGGTTTGCCAAAAAAATAATTGTGTCTAAAGTAAAGCCTTATAAAAATAGTGATTTAGGAAAAAAGGAACAAGTCATCCAGATGTTTGATAACATTTCAGGTGATTACGACGGTTTAAATAGAGTCATTTCTTTTGGAATTGATATACAATGGCGAAAAAAAGTTGTAAAACTTGTTGAAAAAACCAATCCTAAATCCATTCTTGATATTGCAACTGGAACCGGTGATTTAGCTATTGCACTTGCAAAAACTAATGCCAATAAAATAATTGGCTTAGATATAAGCAGTGGCATGCTTGATATTGGAAAACAAAAAATCATAAAAAAAGAATTACAAGAAACTATTGAAATGGTATTAGGTGATTCTGAAAATATGCCTTTTGAAGATAATACGTTTGACGCTATTACAGTTGCTTTTGGTATTCGCAATTTTGAAACATTAGAAAAAGGACTTTCTGAAATATTAAGGGTTTTAAAACCAAATGGAATATTTGTCATTTTAGAAACCTCCGTGCCAACAAAAAGGCCTTATAAGCAAGGCTATAAGGCTTACACAAAATACATACTACCTGTTATTGGAAAACTTTTTTCAAAAGACCGAAGCGCCTATGCTTATTTGAGTGAATCTGCTTCAGTTTTCCCTTATGGTGATGCTTTAAACAATATTTTAACAGAAATTGGGTTTATTAATGTTAAAGATTTTCCGCAGACCTTAGGAGTTGCCACAATCTATACATCAACAAAGAAGTAACATGAAACACACCTTTTTTCTAATATTTTTTTTATTTCTATTGCACAACAGTCATGCCCAACTTTTCACTAAAGAAAAAGTAGCTTATGATGCTAATTCAGGTAGAGGGTCAACAGATAATAATTTGTTGCGTTGGGGTTATTTTTTAGGTTTTAATAATTATGACTTTAATTTTGATTACAATAAGGACTTAAGAGATATTTTTGTAAAAAGAAGTGTTGGTTTTAGTGTTGGTCTTATTGGAAATCTTCGTATTAACGACTATATTGATCTGCGTTTAGAACCTGGTTTGCTCATATCGACTAGAGAATTGTATTATAGCACCCAATATTTTGAAGGCTCTGCCTATGACAGTAATGATTTAGAGAGACAGGTTAAATCAACTTATATTCATGTTCCTTTATTAGTTAAATTCTCTACTAAAAGAATAAATAATTTTAAACCCTTTATTGTGGGTGGAGTTTCTACGGCATTAAACCTTTCAAGTAACGAGGATAATCCCGATGATAATAAGAACGGACAATTCAGAACCACAAAAAATTCTCTTTTTTATGAACTAGGATTTGGTATTGATTTTTATTTATACAACTTTAAATTCACACCTTCTATTCGTGGATTATTTGGCGTTAAGGATGAACTTGTTAGAGATAACGACCCCGATAGTCCTTGGACTAGCAACATTAACAGTATGAAAACACGAGGTGTTTTTATAAACTTTACTTTTCAATAATTCTACCTTCTTTTAAATTCACTTAAAAAGATAGCCGCTGCCGTTGCAACATTTAAGCTCTCTGTTGTCTGCAAATCACCAAATCTAGGAATGCTTATTTTTTCTGTAACAAAAGATTCAATTTCGCTTGAAATACCGTTGGCTTCATTTCCTAATATCAGAATTCCCTTTTTTGGCAAATCAGCTGTGTAGACAGAGGTTCCCGACATAAACGTACCGTAACTTGGCAATTTAGTGTCTTTCAAAAAAACAGATAAATCTAAATAGGTTACGTTCACTCTGGTTACTGAACCCATCGTTGCCTGGATCACTTTTGGATTAAAACAATCAACAGTCTCTTGGCTACAAACCAGGTCTTTAACACCAAACCAGTCACATAACCTAATAATAGTGCCTAAATTCCCCGGATCACGCACATCATCTAAGGCAACAATCAATTCATTAAAACCAATTTGTTTTGGCTTTGGTATCTTAAATAATGCCAAAGCTTTATTAGGAGACTTTAAAAAACTAATGCGTTTTAACTCACTTTCGGAAATAATTTCTGCCTGTTTGGCATTAATATTGAGTGGATCTGTTGTATATAATGATTCAAGTTCTAATTCAGATTGCAGAAGTTCCTTTATTGTTTTAACCCCTTCAACTACAAAAAGACCATATTGCAATCTGTATTTTTTCTGCTTTAAACTCGTTATTAATTTTATTTGGTTTTTTGACAGCATTCTTAAAAAGTTGCTTTTTAATTTTATGATATAAAGAAAATGAAAAAATATCGTTTTAGTGAACTCTTACTTATTTATTTAAATAATTTTTCTGCAGAAATAATGTATTTTTGAATAAACTATAAAAGCCCATAAGATTTTTTAAAAATTAAAATTTTTACAAAACCCATTACATACAACATTAATATCATTACTTGAAACTCTCAGTTTATAACATACTAATTTTATTAATAATTACTAGCTTAATTATTTCCTGTGATGCTGTAAAAAGAGTTCCGGAAGAAAGTTACCTACTGTCAAAAAACACTATTTATGTTAATGATAAAAAAGAAAATTCAGAAAACATAAACAACCTGTTATACCAAAAACCAAATAGCAAAATATTGAATGTACCGTTGCGCTTGCATACCTACAATTTAGCGCGTCCAAACATCGATTCAATTGTAAATGCAAAAATAGATAGGCGACCTAAAAAAAGACAGCACCTTGAATCATTCCTGTCTAAAAAGCAATTAAATAAATTTATTGATTCAAAAATCAGTTTCAATAGCTGGTTAAAAAAATCTGGAGAAGCGCCTGTTATTATTAATAGTGACAGAACTGAAAAATCTATTAAGCGTCTTAATGACTATTATATTAATAACGGTTGGTTTAATTCAGAAACCAGCTATATCATTAGTAAAAAAGAAAATAAACGTGCCGAAATAGATTATTTTGTTAAAACAGGAGATCCTTATATTATTGATTCTATCTCAAAAAAACGGGAGCCATCAATGGTGGATTCATTATACAGAATAATAAAAGACAATTCATTTATTAAGCCGAACGAACAATATAAAACCAGCACTTTTCAACAAGAACGTGAACGAATTTCTACTGAATTACGAAATCATGGTGTGTATCATTTTAATCAGGATTATGTGGCTTTTGAAATTGATACAGTAAATACCAACAAAAAAGTAAATGTTGAAGTTCAAATTCAACAAAGAGCCATAAGGATTCAAGATTCTATTGCTCGAGAACCTTTTAAAATTTATTACGTAAAGGATGTCAATATTTTTACAGATGGCACCTACGAAAACAGGAACGAAAAGAGAACAGATTCTACCATTTTTAATAATTTCAAATTATATAGTATAGGTAAAATGCGCTTTAGGCCTAAAGCTTTAACCGATGCTATTTTTATTGCACCAAACACGCTTTTTAAAGACATTGACAGAACGCGAACCTATCGGTATTTAAGCGAGCTAAGAACCTTTAAATATCCCGACATAAAATACACAGAAAATGACGACTCCACGCTTTCTACAGACATTTTCCTAACGCCTCTTAAAAAATTTAGTTTAGGTTTTAGTACGGAAGTAACCCAAAGCAATATTCAAACACTTGGACTGGCTATTAATCCAAGCTTAATGATTAGAAATATTTTTAGAGGGGCAGAAACATTACAGATATCTGCAATAGGTTCGATTGGCTCTTCCAAAGATGCTGCCAACAATAATTCCAAACAATTTTTTGACATAAATGAAATTGGGGCCGATTTAAAATTAACCATTCCTAGGTTTTTTTCACCCTTTAATACTGAAAGAATTGTTCCTAAATACATGTCTCCTAGTACTAGAATCAGCCTTTCAACAACCAGCCAGACTAATATTGGTTTAGATAAACAAACTTTTAATGGAATTTTAAGTTATAATTGGCATCCATCTCCTAAAGTAACAGATAGGCTAGATGTATTTAATGTTCAATACGTAAGAAACCTAAATGTTGACAGATATTTTGATGTTTACAGTGCATCCTATAATTCTTTAAACCAAATAGCTAAAGATGTAAATTATGAGGTGTTAGATAATATTGATGCTGATGGTAATTTAATAATCCCAGAGGGTACAGATGCCTTTTTAGAATATACATTAAACCCTTCTACTCCTAATGAAATTTCAGAAGACCAGCTAAAAGAGGTCAATAGTATAGATGAACGTAAAACCAGATTAACAGAAAACAACTTGATTATTGCATCAAGTTTTAGCCTAGTAGAAGATACCCGTCAGAATTTGTTTGATGAAGATTTTTCAATTTTTAGGGTAAAATTAGAATTAGCTGGAAATTTGCTTTCAAGTGCCGCCAAACTTATAGGTCTTCAAAAAAATGGAGCCAATCAGTACGAAATATTTAATGTGGCCTACTCACAATATGTTAAAACAGAATTTGATTTTATAAAACACTGGGATTTAGGCAAAAAAAATGTGCTGGCAGTGCGCAGCTATGCTGGTATTGCCATTCCATATGGCAACTCCAACAGCATTCCATTTTCTAAAAGTTTTTTTGCTGGTGGACCAAATGACAACAGAGCATGGACCGCCTATAATTTGGGTCCAGGAAGTACTAAAAGTTATAACGAATTTAATGAAGCAAATTTTAAATTAGCTTTTAGTGTTGAACAAAGGTTTAACCTTTTTGGAAATTTAAACGGAGCCGTATTTGTTGATACCGGAAATATCTGGAATGTTTTAGATTCAGTAGATGATCCTGATGCGGTGTTCTCCGGATTTAGTTCATTAAAAGATATTGCTATTGGCTCTGGTTTTGGTTTAAGGTATGACTTTAGCTTTTTCGTGTTTCGTTTTGACCTAGGTTTTAAAACCTATGACCCTTCCTATCCTAATAATGACCGATGGTTTAAAGATTATAATTTCGGAAATGCGGTTTATAACATTGGTATTAACTATCCATTCTAAAATTTAAATTTCAAAATAAACTATAACGTTTTAGTGCTATTTTGAACGTTACATACCTTAAAACACCATATACATAAACAAAAATTCACTACTTTTGATATATTAAAAACTTTATAAACTAATTCAATTAAAATGGGACACAATATAAAACCTGGGGTTGCAACAGGCAGAGAAGTTCAAGCTATTTTTAAACTAGCAAAAGAAAAAGGTTTTGCTTTACCAGCAGTAAACGTCATTGGTTCAGACACTATTAATGGTGTTTTAGAAACAGCCGCGGCATTAAATGCTCCGGTAATTATTCAATTCTCCAATGGTGGTGCTCACTTTAACGCAGGAAAAGGCTTAAATAATGACAACCAAAAAGCAGCGGTTGCAGGAGCCATTGCAGGAGCAAAACATGTTCATACCTTATCAGAAGCTTACGGTGTTCCTGTTATTTTACATACAGATCATTGCGCTAAAAAACTGTTGCCTTGGATTGATGGATTGCTTGATGCTAGTGAAAAACATTTTGCTGAAACTGGCAAACCTCTTTACAGCTCTCATATGATTGACCTTTCAGAAGAACCAATTAAAGAAAATATTGAGTTATGTAAGAAGTACCTTGAGCGTATGAGCAAAATGGGGATGACTTTGGAAATTGAATTAGGAATCACTGGTGGAGAAGAAGATGGCGTTGATAATAGTGATGTTGATGATTCTAAACTTTATACACAACCAGAAGAAGTTGCTTATGCTTATGAAGAATTAAGTAAAGTAAGTGACCAATTCACCATTGCTGCTGCTTTTGGTAACGTACACGGTGTTTACAAGCCAGGGAATGTTAAATTAACACCAAAAATCTTAAAAAATTCTCAAGATTATATTTCAAAAAAATACAATCTAGGTCATAATCATATTGATTTTGTTTTTCATGGTGGTTCAGGTTCTACAGTTGAAGAAATTCGCGAAGGTATTAGCTACGGGGTTGTAAAAATGAATATTGATACAGACATGCAATACGCCTTTATGAGTGGTATTAGAGACTATATGAAGAAAAATGAAGCTTACTTACAATCTCAAATAGGAAATCCAGATGGTGAAGATTCTCCAAACAAAAAGTATTATGATCCACGTGTTTGGTTACGAGCAGGTGAAGTAACTTTTGTTGAGCGTTTAAAAAAGGCGTTTGAAGATTTAAATAACGTCAATACTTTATAATATTTTTCTTTAGCCTAACTACAAAATTAAAAAAAGGATTAATTTTGTAGTTAGGCTTTATATTTTATCTTTATAAATGTTATTATTAAAAACAGCATTTATAGAGCATAATTTTGCAGGCCTTAAAAGGTAACGGTTGATAATAGCTACAATCGTAAATATAAAATCTAGAATTTATGTCTTGGTTTAAAAGAAAAACAAAAGGAATTACCACTACTACTCAGGATAAAAAAGACACTCCCAAAGGATTATGGTATAAATCACCCACTGGAAAAATTGTTGATGCCGACGAATTAGAAAAAAATTTCTATGTCAGTCCGGAAGATGGATATCATGTACGTATTGGTAGTAAAGAATACTTTGAAATCTTATTCGACAACAATGAATTTAAGGAATTAGATGCCAATTTAGAATCTAGAGATCCCTTAAAATTTATTGATACTAAAAAATATCCGGATAGATTAAAACAAGCTCAGGAAAAAACAAAACTTAAAGATGCCGTTCGTGCTGCTGTAGGTAAATCAAAAGGCAAAGACCTGGTTATTGCTTGTATGGATTTTGCTTTTATTGGCGGTTCAATGGGTAGTGTTGTTGGTGAAAAAATTACTCGTGCAGCTGACTACGCTTTAAAAAACAAGATCCCTTTCATGATTATTTCAAAATCTGGTGGAGCACGTATGATGGAAGCGGCCTTATCGTTGATGCAATTAGCAAAAACATCTGTAAAACTAGCTCAATTATCCGATGCAGGCATCCCATATATTTCATTATGTACAGATCCAACTACAGGAGGAACAACGGCCTCATTCGCTATGTTAGGAGATATTAATATTGCTGAACCTGGGGCATTAATTGGATTTGCGGGTCCACGTGTTGTAAAAGACACGACTGGTCAAGAGTTACCTGAAGGGTTTCAGACCTCAGAATTTTTGTTGGAACATGGCTTTTTAGATTTCATTTCAGAACGTAAACATTTAAAAAACAAAATCAATCAATACATCGATTTGATTACGAATCAACCTTTACGAGCATAATTAGTGCGAATTTATTTTTAGTGAATTATTCGTAAATCATTAATTATTACTATATTTGCCGCTCGAAAGAAAATCTTTCGTATACATAAAAATCATTTTAATAATATTAGCATGTATTTAACAAAAGAAGTTAAAGAAGGAATCTTCTCAAAACACGGTAAAGGCAAGAACGATACCGGTACTGCAGAAGGACAAATTGCGTTATTCACGCATAGAATCAATCACTTAACAGAACACTTAAAAAACAATCGTAAAGATTTTAATACTGAGCGTTCATTAGTAAAATTAGTTGGTAAACGTAGAGCTTTACTGGACTATTTAACTAAAAAGGATATCTTAAGATATCGTGCCATAGTGAAAGAATTAGGATTAAGAAAATAATAAAAAGAGGCTTCACGCCTCTTTTTTGTTTAAAAATATGACTCTTGTGTATGAGTATAAATAACACAAAATAAGAAGCTTACTATAGTTTTTCATTGGTCTCACAACAACAACTACTACAACACAACGACCATTGTTTAATTAGAATTAAAAAATTATGATTCCAAAAGTATTTAAAGAGGTCATAGACCTTGGCGACGGTAGAGAAATTTCTATTGAAACCGGAAAATTAGCAAAACAGGCCCATGGATCTGTTGTTGTGCAATCAGGAAAATGTATGTTGTTATGTACAGTCGTTTCCAACTATCAACAAAGTGATGTTGATTTTTTACCTTTAACTGTAGATTACAGAGAAAAATTTGCGGCCTCTGGACGTTATCCAGGCGGTTTCTTTAAAAGAGAAGCAAGACCTAGTGATGGTGAAGTATTAACCATGCGTCTTGTAGATCGTGTTTTACGTCCGTTATTTCCAAAAGATTATCATGCTGAAACACAAGTTATGGTGCAGTTAATGTCTCATGACGATGATGTTATGCCAGACGCTATGGCTGGATTAGCTGCTTCAGCTGCCATTCAATTATCTGATATTCCTTTTGAAACACCAATTTCAGAAGCTAGAGTGGGTCGTGTAAATGGAAAATTCATTATCAACCCTACAAGAGCGCAATTATTAGAATCTGATATAGACATGATGATTGGTGCCTCTGCAGATTCAGTCATGATGGTTGAAGGCGAAATGAGTGAGATCTCTGAAGAAGAAATGGTTGACGCTATCAAGTTTGCACATGATGCTATTAAAATACAATGTGCTGCTCAAATAAAATTAGCTGAAGCCTTTGGCAAAAAAGAAACTCGTGAATATGAAGTTGAAAGAGAAGATGACGATTTAGCCAAAAAAATAAGTGCCTTAACTTATGATAAAGTATATGCCGTAGCAAGAGCTGCTTCAGCAAAACATGAACGCAGCGCTGCATTTGAATCTATAAAAGAAGAAGTGAAAGCTACTTTTACAGAAGAAGAATTAGCTGATTATGGAGGACTGGTTTCAAAATACTATTCTAAAGCTGAGAAAAAAGCAGTAAGAGATTTAACCCTAAATGAAGGCTTGCGTCTAGATGGTCGTAAGACTGATGAAATCAGACCTATCTGGTGTGAGGTAGATTATTTACCATCAACTCATGGTTCTTCTATTTTTACTCGTGGAGAAACTCAGGCTTTAGCTACTGTTACTTTAGGAACCTCTAGAGAGGCGAACCAAATAGATATGCCATCGTTTGAAGGTGAAGAGCGTTTCTATTTACATTATAACTTCCCTCCTTTTTCAACTGGTGAAGCACGTCCTTTAAGAGGAACGTCTCGTCGTGAAGTAGGTCATGGAAATTTAGCACAACGTGCCTTAAAAGGTATGGTTCCTGCTGATTGTCCTTATACAGTAAGAGTGGTCTCAGAAGTATTAGAATCTAACGGTTCATCTTCTATGGCTACTGTTTGTGCTGGTACAATGGCATTAATGGATGCTGGTGTTCAAATTAAAAAACCAGTTTCTGGAATAGCTATGGGATTGATCACCGATTTGGAGACCGGAAAATATGCTGTGTTGTCTGATATCTTAGGTGATGAAGATCATTTAGGTGATATGGACTTTAAAGTAACTGGTACGGCTGATGGTATTACCGCTTGCCAGATGGACATCAAAGTAAAAGGATTGTCTTATGAAATTTTGGTAAATGCTTTGAAACAGGCACAAGCCGGACGTTTACATATTTTAGGCAAGTTAACTGAAACGATTGCTGCACCTAATGCAGACGTGAAGGCTCATGCACCTAAAATGATTACTAGAGTGATTCCTAACGAATTTATTGGTGCCTTAATTGGTCCTGGTGGAAAAGTAATTCAAGAATTACAAAAAGCTACCAAAACAACTATTGTTATCAATGAAGACCCTATTACTGAAGAAGGAATTGTTGAAATTTTAGGAACCAATCAAGATGGTATTGATGCTGTTTTAGCTAAAATAGATTCTTTAATGTTCAAACCAACGGTTGGTGGTACTTATAAAGTGAAAGTGATTAAAATGCTGGATTTTGGTGCCGTAGTAGAATATTTGGATGCCCCAGGAAACGAAGTCTTATTACATGTAAGCGAATTAGCTTGGGAACGCACTGAAAATGTTTCGGATGTAGTCAATATGGGTGATGTTTTTGAAGTGAAGTATTTTGGTGTAGATCCAAAAACACGGAAAGAGAAAGTATCTCGTAAAGCCTTATTAGAAAAACCAGAAGGTTACGTAGCCAGACCGCCAAGAGATGATAACCGAAGTGGTGGCCGTGATAACAGAGGTAGAGACAATCGCGGACGTGATAATCGAAGAGATGACCGTCGCGATGACAGAAGACCTAGAGAAGATAAAAAAGAAGATTAAGTTCTTTTAAAAATTATATGAAAAGCCCACCAAAATAATTTTGGTGGGCTTTTCTGTTAATATCAATAAACTATAAACTTTTTTACAATGAGTTGGGCCCCAACTTTAGCTACAAGTATTTTCATGCCAGTTCCAAACTGATTGGCTTCTAAGCTCATGTTTTTAGAATCGAGGTTTTTCCTGATAATCAAAGAACCATTAATATCAAAAATTGTAATCTCAACATTTTGGGAACTCATTTCTTTATTAATAATTAACCTTAGTGTTTCACTACTAGGGATGATGGTTTTTTCTAAATAAGCTTCCGTTTTATCTAAAAATCGCTCAAATTCCGTACTTAAGGTCGCCTCGTTTACAGAAACTACTTCCATTTTATCTATAATCCCTTGCTCAAACATTATGGTATTGTCACCAGCGTTTAGCGTTTTAATAATAGGAAAACTTGTTGGAACCCCGGATTGATAACAGTAAGCATCTGAATATGGTAAAATTACAGATTCCGTGTCACCACCATTTACAGTTACCTTTAAAGTAGATTTAAGTGGATTTGCATAAAACACATTAATTAAATATAAATCTGTACTAGAAACATTAACAGTATTAAAAGTCAACGTTTGTCCTGCACTTCCAACATTCACGGCTTTTCCTCCCGAACCGTTAGAGCAATTTATCTCACTACCCCCAACAATGATACCAGATTCAGCTTCATAGGTAACTACAGTTGGAATACTGGGCTCTCCAGAACCGTTATCTGCCCCTATATTTGTCGCTCCTGATAAATTTACAGGATTGCCATAAATATCTTTTGTAGCATCTGATGTAATTGCACTAAATATACCTAAACCGGCCAAGGGGAAACTAGGTTCTGTAAAACTTAATGCTGCACCTAAAGCCGGACTACCCGTTACCAGTTTATACCCTGAATAATGCCTTCTTCCTGGAGCCAATAACAAAGGAGATTGAATAATTTTTGTCGCATCCAAATTTTTAAAATCTAATTTAATGCTTCCTCCATACATAATATTTTTAGAGAAATTAGGCGTATTCACATCAAACAAATAAGCCTTCTCACCAAGTTTGGCAGCAGGCTCCAAATAAATGATATTATTAATAAAATTTAAGGAAGCCGCTTTTAAACTAATTTCTGAATCACCAATCACATTTTTATAGTCTTTACCTTGATATATGGTATTGTTATAAATGAAGACATTTGTACTTTTAGTGGGAACATACGCATAATCACTTACCCATAATAATTTATTCTTCCCACTTCTATCTATGGTACCATCATTTACACTGATATTATATCTCCAAATGATGTTATCATTTGCCCCTAAAGTTTCACAAAAACCACCTGCAGAATCTTCTGAATAATTATATTGAAATAGAATATTTGTATTCCCATAATCTACATGCATTCCGGATGAATCTCCGGCACCTCTGGCGTGTTGAGAACTATTATATTGGGCAACCACATCATCCGAGCCAAAAACCCACATACCACTTCCTCTTCCTGTCATTCTCGGGTCAGAATTAGACCCAGTAAAACGCATCATGTTTTTTTCATAAAGTACTCTTTTTGAACCGGATATTATGGTGCCAGAGCCTCCAAGGTCAATAAACTTATTATTTCTTATTATAGCATCTGAAACATATTTTCTCAGCCAAATGCCACAACGCTCAATATCTGTAAAATAACAATCTTCAATAATAACATCATTTACAAACGCATCAAGAAAATAAATACCCGTTGTACGAATATTGTTAAAAGCAGTACCTGAGCTATTTACTGAATAAATATTTTGAACGACTAAGTTAGAAAACCTAAAATAATTAAATAGCACTGCATCCTCAAAGTTACCCGAGCCTGGCAACGTTTTAAAGCTTTGTATATAGATCCCAAAAGATTGGTCATCATCTGTACCAGTAGTATCAAACCTGCCATTTTCAATTTTTAAGTTATGAAATTCCAAATATTGCTTACCTATTATTCTTATGGTGCTTAATGGGTCAGGGTTCCCATTAGGTCCATCACTTGCACTTAAAACTGGTAAATCTCCTGTACCATAACTATCATAAATAATTGGGGACCCATTAGCACCTGATTGAGACACGACTATTTGCCCTATAAATGTATCTCCTCTTTTAAATAGGATTTTATCTCCTGCAGCGAGTGACAGACTATTTAATTTTGAAATAGTCTGAAAAGGACTGGCTTCATTACCTGCATTAGAATCATTTCCCGCAGAGCTACTGAAATAGTAGATATTTTGTGCATAAGTACAACTGACACAAAACACTAATAAAATTATTGTAATTTTCTTAATCATGGATACTAAATTTAGTAAATACAATTTAGAACATCGCCACTAAAATTTAGGCTCATCATAGGTCAATAAATGGGGCTATAAAACCAAATGGTTCATTAGCAAGACATTCAACATCCAATATTATTAGTTTTGAAAGTAATAATCGAAGAGATGATCGTCGCGATGACAGAAGACCAAGAGAATATAAAAAAGACGAATAAGCTTTTTTAAATCTTATAAATTTAAAGCCTCACAAGATATTTTCTTGTGAGGCTTTTTTAATTTATTTAAACATTTGTGCACCAATCTTTTTTTTAAATGAATTCCAATTCACTTCACTCCCATTAATAATATGAGTTTCGGATTTTTTAAACAGCGAAGTTAAACCTCCTATAGCACCGCCCCCTATTGCTCCTAAACTACCAAAAACAAGAGCACCTTCTCCTGCAGTATATCCAAAAATCCAAGAGTCCGGGTCAGCTGATGATACTCCCATAATTACTCCTAAAGTTGCCCCTGAAGCAGCTCCAATAAGCACATTATTACCTGCAGATCGTTTTGTTTTTATAAAACCAATATCTTTCATACTTATTGCTATCTTATCACTGCTGTTTTTTAAACCAAGAAGTGAATCGTTAATAAAAATAATTGACCCTTTACTTATTTTTTTACCTTCCAGATTATATACTCTTAAGAATACATTGTGTGTTTTTGCCTCCTTTTGAGCATAAGCTTCCATACTAAATATTAAAGCCATGGCTAATGCCAAAATCTTGATTTGTTTAATTAGTGTTTTCATAATTTTTGAATTTAATTTTTTATATATGTTTCTAAAAGACATAATCAATTGATAGTTTAAAGCTATAATTTTTAACTTTTTGAAAATCAGAACTATCAAATTCTAACATCCCCACATTGTATAGTGCTTTTAAATTCAGACTTTTTTTGAACTTGTAGTTTAAACTTAAATTAAATCCAAAATCAAAATCATTATAATAATCTTTCAGGTTAATCCACACTTTTTTTGCTTCAACCGCCGTCATAAAGAGGTTACCAAATTGCGGTGATACCTCTATGTCTAAACCATTTAAAAAAAATAACTTATGATTTAGATTAAAAGTAGATTTAACTATGTTTTTTTCGATGATTTTAATTGACCCACCCTTAGTTTCCTGAGCATAACTATGAATGATCAATCCAAAAAAGAATAACATGTTCATTAATTTTTTCATGATTATTGGTTTTAATCAACATCAATTAGGCTTTTTTAAAAACCATGAAATGGCCTCTTTAATACCATATTCAATAGGTTGAAAATCAATTCTTAATTCACGCCTTGCTTTTTCGTTTGAATAATAATTATTTACTGAAAGGGCTTTCATATTTTCCATTGAAAAATTGGTTCTGATACCAAATTTTCTTAAAACACTTCCTGTTTGACCTAATAGCATCAAAAGTCTATTTGGCAGCCTTATAATTTTAAAATGGTTCTCTGTGTTTTCTCTGAGCAGATTGAAAAAATCGTAAAAATTAAGGTTTTCATTTGCCAACAAATAAGCTTCTCCATTAATTCCATTTTTCATGGCATTAATTATTCCGTTTGAAACGTCTTTAACCCAAACAAAATTCTTGCCGCCAGATGGGCATATTACAAATCTGTTTCTTAGGCCCATAAGTACTATTTTACCTGAACTAGGCTTGGTATCATAGGCTCCAATCATAAATGTTGGATTTACTATAACAACTTCAATTTGACTTAATTTTGTTAACAGATAATCATGTGCCGCTTTCTTGCTTTTTGAGTAAAATAATTTATTAAATGGATAACTAATATCTCTAGTTTCATCTCCCAGATTTTCTAAACTTCCATAGCCAAATTCATTAGCAGTACCAACATAAATTATTCTATTCACCTTATTTTTTATGGCTGCTTTTGTTACATTAATTACTCCTTTCACATTGACTTCATAATAATCATCATAATTCAAAAGACTTTGATCTGTAATAGCTGCTGTATGTATTACACAATCACAATTAAATAATGCTGCATTTAAATCATTTACATTTTTAATATCTCCTTCAATTAATTCTAAGTTTTTACTTACTTCACCATAATATTTGTTTGAATCTCTTAAAAATCCCTTAACACTATAACCATGAATTAACAATTCATTGATTGTATTGGATCCAAGAAAACCATTCGCTCCGGTAACAAGAATATTTTTCATAAGAATAGCCCTTATACTATTGTTGGTTTTTTTAATTCCTTTCTTAAGCGTAAAACAAAAAGTCTATAAGCTTCTTGCTTTAATTCTATTTGAAGAATAAACCAAAATTCGTTCTACTAAATCTGGTAAAATTGATTGCATCAAGGCATTGATCCTACCCATCAATGATAAAGTTGTTCTAAATTTCCGCTTCTTTATATTGTTAATTATAGAATGGGCAACTTCATCTAAGGACAAAACATTAAAATTTGACCTGTCCCTTAAAGTTATTAATGAGCCATCAGCTGCAATGGTTTTTTTATTTTTTTCAATTTCTGTGATACCAACCATTATTAATCCTACATGAATATTAGACTTCACTTCTTCTATTCTAATCGATTCCGCAATAGCTCGTAATGCCATTTTAGATGCACAATAAGCAGAATTACTTGGCAACCCTCTTATTCCTGCTACGCTGGACACAAACACAATACTACCCTGAGATTCTTTTATAAATGGAATGGCTTTAATTGTAGTATTGGTAGTTCCTAAAACATTAATATCAAAGACTGATTTGAACACTTCTGGATTTAAAGCGGAAAAATCACCACGCATGGAAACTCCTGCGTTATTAATAAGAATATCTAATTTTCCATACGTTTTTATTGTTTCCTCAATTAACTTTTCAACCTGATCTGGATTGGTAATATCACAACAATAAGACATGACTTTGCCTCCTGAATTTCTTATTAGATTTTCAACTTGAATTAAGCGCTCTTTATCACGCCCATTTATGACTAAACTGGCCCCTAAATTACTTAAAGCTATAGCAGTTGCTTTACCTATACCTCTGCTAGAACCGGTAATCAATACTACTTTATCCTTAAATTCTTCGTTTTTCATGATGTGGTTATTTTTGTTTTATATTATTAAGCTACAGGCAGCTTATTAAGTTCACGGTTTGCTAAATAATCTTTTAAAAATTCGGGCAATAACTTATCTAAAAGCATTAAAAATTTATTTATAAAACCAGGGACAATCACTCCTTTTTTATTAAACATTCCCATAATTGCAATCTTAGCCGCATCTTCAGGATTTAAGACTGATTCGCGCGTTAACCAGCCAACAATCCTGTTTTGATAACACAGACGTGATGTTGTATTTAAACCTCCAGGGCAAATGGTGGTTACAGAAATATTATCTTTTTTCAACTCCTTTCCCAAGCTTTTTGAGAAGGAGGTTAAATACGCCTTTGTACCGCCATACACCTGTTTTTTAGGTAAGGCAAAAAAACCTGCCATACTACTAATATTCATAATACCTGCTGGTGCATTGGCTTTAAGATTTTTTAATAACAGGTTGATTAATATGGTTGGTGCTGTCACATTAACTTCAATTTGCTTTAATATAAATTGATCACTCAATTCATCAAAATAGCCTCGGCTAAGTATTCCGGCATTGTTTACTAAATACTTCAGATGAATATTTTTAATCTTTATAAACTCCGCAATAGCGTAGTAACTATCTTTCATACTTAAATCGTTTTCTAAATAAAAAACCTCAACATTAAAATTCCTTTTAATAAAAACAGATAATTCCTTGAGTCCTGAATCAGGTAATGCCACCAAAACCAGATTCATGTCTCGCTTCGCAAATTCCAAAGCCATTGCCCTACCAAATCCTTTACTTGCTCCTGTTATTAATACATAATACTTTTTCATGACATTTATTTTTTTAAAAAATTAATGGTACAATCTAGTCCTTCATTAAGAGGTGTAATTTTATAGTTTAATTGAGATACCGCTTTTTGCGAAGAAGCACTTCTGTTTGTAAATAATGAGTCTAAAACTTTAGGTGTTACCATTGATTGACTTCCTAAAAGTTTATTACAGCCATTAATTAAGGAAAGTCCGTTTTTGATGAGATTATAATTAAGTTTAATAATTGATATTTTACTTTTAGAAATTTTTTTAATCCTATTAAACAAACCCAAATAATCTTCATTTTCTCCACCAATAATATATTTTTCACCACTTAATCCCTTTTCCAAAGCAAGTAATTGTGCATTCAAAACATCCTCCACATAAACATAATTGGCCTCTACATGAAGCTTGTCAGGCACATAGAGTACTTTGTCATTCATGATTTTTGATATTATTTTATTAACCCCATTTGAATAGGTATTTAATCCTGGACCATAAACTCTTGACAGATTTAAGATGGAGCATGAAATACCCTTTTTCACGTAGTCTAAAACCACTTCTTCAGACATTTTTTTGGTTAGCTCATAATCATTGCTGTAAGACGAGATGCGAGGTTGGTTTTCAGTAATTGGGACGTGATAAAGTGCCGGACCAAATACTGACAAGGTACTTGTGTAAATTACTTTTTTAATATTTTTATCTAAGGAGGCCTTCATAATATTGGCGGTTCCTAAAACATTAGTGTTATAAAATGTGTCAATCTTATTACATTTTAAATCGGTATAAGCCGCCGTATGGAAAACATAATCACAATCATTAATAGCCTTTTTTACTGAATCATAATCACAAATATTCCCATTAAAAGGTATGATGTTTTTATGCCTAGGCATATTGTTAGAATTTAAATCTCTTACTAAAGCATTGACCATAATATTATCATTGGCCAGTTTAAGAGCTAACTGATGACCGATATAGCCAGTGGCGCCTGTTAATAAAACTTTCATGACTTTCTTGAATTAAGGGTTAAATGATTAAATATGGATACTTCATAAATACCCGAAAGAGTGATATGAATAAGAAATGCCGCCCAGATACTATTGGTGAAATAAGAAAAAAGGCATAAGATGATTCCAAATGGAAGTGCACCAAAAACTTCTTCTTTGCTATCAAAAACATGAATCAGCATATATAATACTGTAGTAATAAAGATTGCTGTACCAAGCCCATTCCATTCTAATAAGGTGAAGAATAGAACCCCTCTAAAAAAGAATTCATAACATAGTAAAAACACAAGCCTAATGACAAAATATAAATAGGCATTATTAATTCTATATCTAGAATAATTCCTATTGTCAACAATATGTTTTTTAACAGATTTAAAGGATACAATTGCTGAAGCTACAACTGTCAAAGTAAATAACAATACTATTTTAAAACCCGAAAATTCAGGAAGGTGAAGTAAATAGCTGTAATCAGAAAAAAGTAAATAAAAACCCGATCCAAATACTAATATTCCTAATAAGTGCTTAATGTTTATTAGAATCAAACCATTTTCAGATAACAGCGCATTTTCAAGATTCCTAATATTTAAAATTTTATACTGATAACTGATTAGGAAATAAGTAATAAAACATGCAGAAATTAAACTAATTATTTGTGCTATTTTATCCATTATTTTATTGTTAATTTATTAACTATTAATTAAATATGAAATGATTAAAATCAAGTGCTCGAAACGATTTGTACTTTATAAAAGGACCCTTCAACATCTACACTAATACATTTACCATTTTGATAATGATATATACTGATGCTTTTATTTGGGAAAACCACTTTATAATTCCTATTACCTAAAGGCGTAATTTTTAACATTACTTTGTACTTGTCTGCGTAGATTTTATCAATTCCTATCGGTTCATTAAAAAACAGGGTTACTAAATTTCTGTTAATAACATTGAAGCCAATGTTTTCATCCTTCCCCATATTTTTCAAAATATATTTACCTTTTTCAAACAATAAGGCTTGATTTAATTTTACCTTATTATTTAACATGCGGTAAACGGAAGAGTAAACTAAAGTATCTTCTTTATAAACAGATTTCTCTTTTCCAACAGCATTAAAATTGAATATAATATTAGCATTCACTTCAGAATTTACAATGAAGGTGGTTATATTATTAACGGTTCGTTTCTCAATATTGATAAACCCGATTGAAGTATTCTTTTTAACTACACTAAACGAAATGTTTTCAACTACGGGAACATTGCTTTCCAATGGAATCATTGATAATAACAAAAAAGGGAGCGTGTACTTTAGTTTAAAAACCATACTTTTAATGACTCTCTTAAGATCTAAAGTTTCAGACTTATTGAAGATTTTATTATACGACATTACTAATAACATAATTAACATGGCTTTTTGAATTAAATAGGATTACTTTATGTTGAACCACCATTTTATTTTAAAATGTTTAAGAGCTTACGAAATCTGATAATATTAATTATGAAAATGATTTTTAAAAAGAAGACCAAAGAATCAAATCCAAAAACTAATCTTCTTTTATTCACAAATCAAAATTTGATATTAAATGATTACACTACAAACTTAATACGCGTTTATTGAAAACCATTTGACCAAAACCATTAACAATTCAGATTTTTTTCTTAAATTTCACAAAATCTTCCAAAAACCTGCTTGCAATTTTTCAAATAATGCAAAGTCAATTTATCAAGTATTTAAAGGCTAAAACAAATGATAATGCCTCCTTTGCCGATGAAATAGCAAGCATTTTAGATATAGGTTACGACGCAGCATACAGGCGAATAAACAATAAAACAAGTTTAACACTTGAAGAAGCCGTTAAGCTTGCCAGGCACTATAAAATTTCATTAAACAAGTTGTTTGAAGTTGGTAATACTAATACAATTACTGCAGAATTACCACCTCAACCCAAAGATGAAGCAGGATTAGAGCAATTTTTTAAAGTCTCTTTACAGAATGTGCAAGCGGCCTCTAAAGTTAAAGGCGCTGAAATAATATATTCTGCAAAAGACATTCCCTTGTTTCATACCCTTAATGATTCAACTTTGACACGTTACAAAATGTATGTATGGCTTAAAGACGTAAATACTCAAATGGCACAAAGCAAAATCACCTTTGATGATTGGATGAAAACAATTCCAGATTCATTGTTAAAAACTGCTCATGATTTATCAGATTCCTACAAGTATATAAGTATTACCGAAATTTGGAATGAAACTACGCTTACCGGATCATTACAGCAAGTGTTATATTACTTTGAAACAGGATTAGTTTCAACAGAAATGGCTTTAAAAGTATGTCAAGATATGGTAGAAATTGTCAACAAAATTGAACAACAAACTATTCAACAGAGCTTAATAGGTGGAAAAAACGAACAATCTTATCATCTTTATAGGTGTGACTTGCATACTTTACAAAATACTATATTTTTGAATACGAAGTTTGGACAAGTATTTTTTGCTCCATTTACAGTTTTGACCTATTTCAAAGTTGAACACCAAGAAACTTGTGCGCTGATGTTTGATTTTCTTCAAAAAATGATGCGCAATTCAACATTATTAGCAACAGCTGGAGAGCGTGACAGAACTTTGTTTTTTAATAAAATTCATCAAAAAATTGATATTGCCATTGCTCGTATTAAAATGGATGATAAAATGGCATTTATATAGATTTTCTGATCTTAAAAAGGGTAGGCAATAAATTGGTAAAATACGAGGCTTTTTTGAAACCAGTAAATCATTTGATTTTGAATAACAAAAGCCAAATCAAAGTTAAACTTGTGGTTTTATTTGCTTTTGTCCTTTATTTAATTAAATTGAACTTATGATGTACACAGATAAAGAAAAATATTTAGACATTTTAAATGAATCAGTGACCTATCTTGAAAACAGAGGGTATGAAAATATTAAGGCTGATACTGAAGGTTATGAAACACCTAAATCTTTTAGTAAAGTAGGAAGTGATATAAATATAACCCCTGACATTGTTGCGGAAAAAGAAGGTCAAAAGCATTATTTTGAATTAAGCTTAAAATCAGAAGAACCAAAGTTACTTAAATCAAAATGGTTATTCTTAAACGCCTTAAGCGCCTTAAAATCTCACAGATTCAGATTAATAACTACCAAAGGGCATTACAAGTTCACTAGTGAAATGATGCATGAACTCAACTTAAATGACAAAAATTTAATTAAAATTTAATATTTTGTAACAAAATGAATCTTTATTACGTATAACCACATAGTAAAGAAAATTCACTTAAAAATTACAGGAGACCATTAAATGAGACAACTTAAAATTACGAAGCAGGTAACTAACAGAGAAACCGCTTCGTTAGATAAATATCTACAAGAAATTGGAAAAGTTGACTTAATTACCGCAGACGAAGAAGTAGAATTAGCACAACGCATTAAAGCTGGTGATCAATTAGCTTTAGAGAAGTTAACAAAGGCTAATTTACGTTTTGTAGTTTCGGTAGCTAAGCAATATCAAAACCAAGGTTTAACTTTACCTGATTTAATTAATGAAGGTAATTTAGGTTTAATTAAGGCGGCTCAGCGTTTTGATGAAACACGTGGTTTTAAATTTATATCTTATGCTGTTTGGTGGATTCGTCAATCCATTCTTCAGGCATTGGCTGAACAATCTCGTATTGTGCGTTTGCCTTTGAATAAAATTGGTTCCATTAATAAAATTAATAAAACCTTTGCATTCTTAGAACAATCACATGAGCGTCCACCAAGTGCTGAAGAAATTGCTAAGGAATTAGACATGACTATAAACGATGTTAAAGAGTCTATGAAAAACTCTGGAAGACACGTTAGTATGGATGCACCTTTAGTTGAAGGAGAAGATTCAAACTTATATGATGTATTAAATAGTGGTGAGTCTCCCAACCCGGATAGAGAGTTATTACATGAATCATTGCGTACAGAGATTGAAAGAGCTTTAGAAACATTAACACCTCGTGAAGCAGATGTTATTCGTTTATATTTTGGTCTAGGCAATCAACACCCAATGACTCTTGAAGAAATTGGTGAAACATTTGACTTAACCCGTGAGCGTGTACGTCAAATCAAGGAAAAAGCTATAAGACGATTGAAACATACTTCTAGAAGTAAAATTTTAAAAACATATTTAGGATAACTATATTTGTATTCTATTACAGTTACAAACAGTTAATCATAACTGTTCGTTTTTTGATTGATGAAAGAACCCTCGGCTGATTACCGAGGGTTTGTTTTTTTATAGTACTTTTGCTAAATTAATATTTAAATAAAATAATGAGTTCAAAGTTAATAGCACCTTCCATTTTAGCAGCCGATTTTGCTAATTTACAACGTGATATAGAAATGGTTAACCAAAGTGAAGCAGATTGGTTTCATATTGATATTATGGATGGGGTTTTTGTGCCCAATATTTCATTTGGCATGCCCGTTTTAAAAGCCATTACTAATTATGCCAAAAAAACTATTGACGTTCATTTAATGATCGTTGATCCAGATAGGTATATTAAAACTTTTGCAGAATTAGGAAGCAATATTTTGACCGTTCATTATGAAGCATGTACTCATTTGCATAGAACGCTTCAGGCTATCAAAGCTGAAGGTATGAAGGCTGGAGTAGCTTTAAATCCTCATACCAATATCAATGTTTTAGAAGATACTATAAATGACATTGATTTAGTTTGTGTAATGAGCGTAAATCCAGGTTTTGGAGGTCAAAGCTTTATTGAAAATACTTATACTAAAGTGAAACAGCTAAAAGAATTGATTCTCAAAAAAGGGGCCTCAACTCTTATTGAAATTGACGGCGGTGTTACCAGCGTTAATGCTAAAAAACTAATTGATACTGGAGCGGATGTTTTGGTAGCGGGAAGTTTTGTATTTAAAAGCAATAACCCATTAGAAACAATAAAGGAATTAAAAATGATTGCCAATTCATAAAAGCTTTCTTTTTTAAATACTATCTTATCACGGCATATATATTTGCAAAAAGCCTTTTTTTTATACTTTTTAACTAATTTCATTGAGAAGAGCTATTTAATGATAAGAAAATAATATACCTTAACTTACTTTTAAGATAATATTTTGCTAAGATTTAACTACCTTGCGAAACTTGACTAATAATAGTCAAACATTTTATATTTAATCATAAAGTTAAAACATAGAGATTTTAACTTTTAAAAAAACTTTTTAATTATGGGAAGACCTGCAACTAAACCCGCAGAACTTAGAGATGGATATTATATTGAAATTAGAAATAGAAATTCAAATAGTGGTGTAAAAATTCGTAGAGATAACAGCGATCAAATGTATCGTGCTGCAAAAGAATATGAAAGAAGCAAAGATGTTATTATTTTAGGTAAATATAAAAATGGTAAATTAGTAGAATCTGCCTAAAAACCATTTCAATAACCTGCAAAATCAAAATTGAGCATCTGTCTTATTTTGTAATAAACTTCAGGAAATTGTAATTTAAAATCTTGTGGCGTTTCAATAAAAGTTTCAATTGTTACCGCCAAAAATTCAAACTGATTTGTAAAAGCATAATTTCTTAAATAATGAGATTGAGTTAACTCTTCTCTTAACAGCTGGTTTTTAGTGAGTAATTCAGTTAATTCCTCAAAAGTATCAGTAAATATTGTAGAACTTATGTCTCGCTCGTTTAAACTATTTAAATGTATAGCATGCACAAATTCATGAATGCCAAGATTAATATTATCTTTTGGCTTTTCATAACCAGTTTTAAAATCAGCCCACGAAATAACTAATGTTTTTAATTTAGGATTGAATTCGCCTTTATGATAATTGTTATTAGTTTTTGAATAAAACTTTTCGGGGTAAACAACAATTTTTTGTATCAAACCAATATAAAAATCTCTGAATCCAAAGGTTAACATAACGGCCGTTGATGCTACTAAAATTTTCATTTCTTCAGTTATTTGAACACCTCTACCAATAAAATCCTTATCAATAATAAATGAAGCCACTCTGTGTTCAAAAAAGGTTTTATCTTTTTCAGAAAGTTTATTAAAAAAGCTAAATTGATTTTTTAAAATGTCATTTTGCTGTGGGTTTAATTTTCTTAAAGAAGTATAAAAATGTACAAAATAGGGCTTTTTATTTTTTAAAACGTAACCCATTTCTAACAACTTTATGGCAAATTGTATAAGCATATACAATAATAAAGCGATGAATATCCCAAGAATAATTTTACTCCCTACTGTATAATTTTGTATGTAGTATATGTTTAACATTTTAAACTTAACGATTTAGTTTTATGTAAATTTTAAACACCAGTTAATTTATTTAATTGCGTTTTTTTAAAAGTATCAATAATAATAACAAAAAAAGCTCAAACTTAATAAGTTTGAGCTTTTTTGTGACCGCGAAGGGATTCGAACCCCCAACCCTCAGAGCCGAAATCTGATATTCTATCCAGTTGAACTACGCAGCCAATTATTTTTTAACAAAAAATGATTCTAAGCTAATTGAGCTTTTACAATGTTTGATATGGTTTTACCATCTGCCTTTCCAGCCAATTTTCCACTCACAATACCCATAACTTTACCCATATCTTTCATCCCCTGAGCACCAATCTTCTGAATGGCATCAACAACTACTTTTGTTATGTCCTCCTCGCTCATGGCTTCAGGTAAAAACTGACTGATAACTTCTGCTTCTGCTAATTCCGGAGATGCTAAATCTTCCCGTCCCTGTTCTAAATATATAGCAGCACTATCTTTACGTTGCTTAACTTGTTTTTGAAGTATTTTAATCTCCTGTTCTTCTGTTAACTCAGCAACAGCGCCACTTTCTGTTTGTGCTAATAAAATGGCAGATTTTACTGCTCTTAGCGCGGTTAAAGCTGTCGTGTTCTTCTCCTTCATTGCAATTTTCATTGCAGTCATTATATCTTGTTGTAAACTCATCTTTATAAATAATTAATGGATTGCAAAGATACTAAGAAAATAAGATTAGACCATTTGCTGCTTTACAAAATTTCAAAATAATAAAAACCCCAAAAGCTGAGGGAAACTTCTAGGATTTTTAAAAATAGATTAAATTAAATCGTTGTCTTTTTAGTCAACATTATCGTGTAAAAACGAATTATTACTTCTTAATTGAATCTCATCATTATCATCCAATCCTATACTTGTTCTTGACATGTCCGTCTCAGATGAATGCTGAACTTCTTTTAAATCGACTCCTTGGCGCTTATAAGCCGGAACTTTTTCAATATCATCAATCTTGGCATTATTGAATTTATAATTGAAATCCTTCATTTTACGTCTACGCTCGGCTGCACGCTCTTTAAGCATGTCAGATATTGGACTGTTAACAGGATCAATTTCTTCTTCTGTTTCTTTTGCCGGTGCCGGAGTTATAACTTTTTTCTCAAAAACAATTTCTTGATCATAACCTTCAATTATTTCTTCCTTAACAATTGGTTGTTTATTCATTGAAGATTCCATTTCAATATAATCATCCAAAGCATAACGAACATCCCCTGTTTCATTAGTTTCATTAACCGTAATGAGCTCGACATAATCATTCACTGGTATTTTCTTAACTTCCTCTTCATCTTCCAATTTGTATTCAATGACATTTTCTCTTTTTTCTGTAAATGAATCCGAAAGAGGTAAATCAAAAGTCAACGTGATTTGTTGTTCTTCTTCAATCTCTTCTTCAATAATATTTACCGGAGCAGTCATTTTGGTAACCGGTTTTATTATGAAATCGTCTTCTTCTTGGAAATTAGCTTTAACTTCTTCATAAACAACCTTAATATTTCTAATAAGTTGAGAAGTAGGAATTAAATCTATTTCTTCTAATTTACTTTCTATTTTATCATCTATGGTAGTTTTCTCAACATGTTGCTCTTCAACTGCATCTTCAACTTCCAAAACGTGTTTGAATACAGGAGGCTCCGTTTTTTCCATTTCAATAACAGGGGCAATTATAACGGGCTCCTTTAATTTTGCACTGGTTTCATTATCCTCAAGTGAATGAACCACTTTTTTAGTTTCCGTATTTGATATTTCATCTTGTTGTTCAACGTTAAACCCTGTGGCAATAATTGTTACCGCGATAGATTCTTCTAAAGATTCATCTTCACCAACACCCATTATAATATTAGCACCATGACCCGCTTCATTTTGAATATGGTCATTGATTTCACCTATTTCATCAATGGTAATTTCGTGAGAACCAGACACAATAAGCAGCAATACATTTTTGGCTCCGGTAATTTTATTATCGTTTAATAGTGGTGAATCCAATGCTTTTCTTATAGCATCCTGAGCTCTATTTTGTCCTGATGCCAAAGCGGACCCCATAATAGCCGTTCCGCTATTACTTAATACGGTTTTTGCATCACGTAAATCTATATTTTGAGTATAGTGATGAGTAATAACTTCAGCAATACCACGAGCAGCGGTAGATAATACCTCATCAGCTTTTGAAAAACCTGCTTTAAATCCAAGATTTCCATAAACTTCACGAAGCTTATTATTATTAATAACAATTAAAGAATCAACAACTGACCTTAAGTTTTCAATACCTGTTTGCGCTTGTTCAATTCGCATTTTTCCTTCAAATTGAAATGGCATAGTTACTATTCCCACAGTTAAAATATCTAAATCCTTAGCCATTTTAGCAATAATAGGAGCAGCGCCAGTTCCGGTTCCACCCCCCATTCCTGCAGTAATAAAAACCATCTTGGTATTAGAGTCTAACATATTGGTAATGTCATCAAAACTTTCTAATGCAGATTGCTCACCTATATCTGGGTTAGCTCCAGCTCCCAACCCTTCAGTTAAATTAAGGCCTAATTGAATTTTATTGGGAACACCACTATTTTGAAGCGCTTGGGCATCTGTATTACAGATATAAAAATCTACGCCTTTAATCCCTTGTTGGAACATGTGATTGATAGCATTACTGCCACCGCCTCCAACACCAATAACTTTAATCACATTTGATTGATTTTTTGGTAAATCAAATGCTATACTTTCGAATTCTTTTTTGCTGCTCATAAATTCTGTTTTACTGGTATTTATACTAAATTTTCTTTTTGTTATTCAATGGTTGATTTAATCTTATTTTGTGTTCTTTTCTATTCAGCGTTATCTAAGAAGTCCTTAACCCGTTCAGTTAACTTATCAAGAAAAGATCTTCTTTCTTTTACTGGTTTTTCTTCAATGATGTCTTGAGGTTTGGCATCATCTTTCTTTTTTTCTTCAATTTGTTCCATTCTTTTTCGCTCATGACGTTTCAATCCATCAAGCACCAAACCAACTGCTGTTGCGTAAAGCGGACTAGTTACATCCTCATCACTATCACCCGCTAAATGCTCGTTTGGATATCCTATTCTGGTATCCATCCCTGTAATGTATTCAACTAGCTGTTTTAAGTGCTTTAATTGGCTACCGCCACCCGTTAGAACAATTCCGGCAATTAATTTTTTCTTCTGCTCTTCGTGTCCGTAATTTTTTATCTCTACATAAACCTGTTCAACAATCTCAACTACTCGAGCATGTATAATTTTTGAAAGATTTTTTAAGGTGATCTCTTTTGGTTCTCTTCCTCTTAACCCTGGAATGGAAACAATTTCATTATCCTTGTTTTCTCCTGGCCACGCAGAACCAAATTTTATTTTTAATAATTCCGCTTGCTTTTCAATAATAGAACACCCTTCTTTTATGTCTTCTGTAATGACGTTACCTCCAAAAGGAATTACAGCGGTATGACGAATTATACCATCTCTAAAAATAGCTAAATCTGTAGTTCCTCCTCCTATATCTATTAAGGCTACTCCTGCTTCCTTCTCTTCTTGACTTAAAACTGCGTTTGCTGAAGCCAAAGGCTCTAAAGTGATACCTTCTAAGTTTAATCCGGCACTTTGCACACAACGACCAATATTTCTTATAGAAGACACTTGACCAACTACAACGTGAAAATTAGCCTCCAAACGACCACCATACATACCTATCGGTTCCTTAATTTCAGCCTGACCATCTACCTTATACTCTTGCGGCAATACATGAATAATTTCTTCCCCTGGAAGCATTACTAACTTATGTACTTGATTGATCAGTTTATCAATATCATTTTCATCAATAACCAAATCAGAATTTGCTCTAGTAATATAATCACTATGTTGAAGGCTACGAATATGCTGACCTGCAATACCTACGGTTACACCTTCAATTTTGATTTCAGAAGCTGCTTCTGCTTCCTGAACCGCCTGTTGTATAGATTGAATGGTTTGAGTAATGTTATTTACAACACCACGATGAACGCCAAGACTTTTAGATTTTCCAATTCCCAGAATTTCTACTTTGCCGTATTCGTTTTTACGCCCAATCATGGCCACAATTTTTGTGGTACCTATGTCTAATCCTACTGCTATATTATGCTCCATTGTTTATGTTTTGGTACATACTACCTGATTATCAAATTGTAAGTTGACCTTACTGTAATTATTAAGTGTTTTATCATGTAGGTTTTTTTGATAGAAGGCTTTGAGGTTATTGATTTTTTTATCCAGAGAACTGACACTACCAAGTTTTACTTCGAAGTTACACTGACGTAGTTTTAAATAAATTGTATGGTCAAAATCTTGACGAATTTCAATAACATTTTTCATTAGAAACTCATCATCTTTAATTTTATTAGCAACTGTATAGACATTTTTTAAATCATTCCTTTTTATAAAACCAGTAACCAAAGGCACTCTTGCCGTAAAATTACTTGACAATGGCATATACAAACCGTCATCATCAATATAATAAGACTCCTTAGTGCTCACTCTTGCTATAGGTTTTTTTTGCTTAATCTCAGCCTTAACTGCACCATTTACAGTAACATACACTTCAGCTGATTTAATCATAGGGTTAGAATTAAGGGACTTTTCTAATTGATTCAAATCTAAAGTGTTTTTAGCCAAATTTTTAACAGTACGTTGATTTTGTATTAACAATTTACTAACAGTTTCATGAGTCACAAAAAGGTTATTTTCTCCTATAAAGTGAATATCAACCTCAGACACCTTTCTAACTGCATTTCTTTTTGTAGAAAACGCAAATAAGAATGCTACTGCCCCAAGCAATACAATCATTTTTATGTAGTTCCAATTAACTCGCAACGCTAAATTCCTTTTTTATATGTTTAACTTCTTCCCCAATATCACCAGCCCCAATAGTCAGTAAAACTTGAGCATTACTTTTATGAATTTTATGTAATATCTCAGTCTTACTAGTTAACTGCTTATTTGGATTTGTAATTTTTTTCAATAACCATTCTGAGGTTATGCCTTCAATTGGTAATTCTCTTGCAGGATAAATATCAAGTAGCATTATCTCATCAAACTGAGATAAACTTTTTGCGAAATCATCAGCAAAATCTCTCGTTCTACTAAATAAATGCGGTTGAAAAATTGCTAATATTTTTTTTCCTGGGTACATTTCACGCACCGCTTGATACACGGCATTAATTTCTTCAGGATGATGCGCATAATCATCAATAAAAACAAAGTTTTCGGTTTTAATATGATAGGTAAACCTCCTTTTAACCCCTCTATAAGATGCTAATGCCTTAGCGAGCTGCCGGTAAGGGCAACCGTACTCTACAGCCATCGCTAAGGCTATTAATGCATTCGACAAATTATGTCTACCGGGCAGGTTAAATTGAAAATTTTCAAGCACTGTTTTTGGTGTCTTCACATCAAAAACATAGGTGCCATTTTTTATTTTTATATTTTGAACGGAATAATCCGAATTATCTTCAATTCCATAGGTTATTCCTTTTAATGGAAGACCATTTCTAACAAACAATTTTCCGTTGCTTTTAACTCTTTTAGAGAAATCTTCAAATGATTTTTTTAACTCTGAAGCATCTCCATAAATATCAAGATGATCTGCATCCATTGATGTGATACAAGCCATATCTGGTGACAAGGTTAAGAAAGACCTGTCAAATTCATCTGCCTCCACGACCGTAACTTCTGTTCCGTTAATGATCAGATTAGAATTATAATTCTCACTTATACCTCCTAAAAAAGCTGTAAGTGGCACATTACATTCATACATTAAATGCCCTAGTATACTGGTTGTAGTGGTTTTACCATGGGTACCCGCAATGGCCAAACAAAAGGTCTGCTCGGTAATTAAACCCAAAACCTGAGATCTTTTTAATACTTTAATTCCTTTATTTTTAAAATACTCCAATTGTTTATGGCTACTAGGCACCGCCGGAGTATAAATTACCAAGGTCTTATCTTTATTTAAAAACCTAACATCTATTTTTTGTACAGAATCTTCAAAATGAACATCGATACCATTAGCAATCAGACTTTCTGTTAATTCAGTTGGAGTCTTATCATAACCTGCAACCTGCTTGTTATTAGCATAAAAGTATCTTGCTAAGGCGCTCATTCCAATACCTCCTATCCCAATTAAATAAACATTATGTATGTTATTAAGATTCATATTATTTTTTTAGAAGTTTAATAACTTCATTGGTTATATCATTCGTAGCATTGACTAATGCTAATTTTTTAATATTTGACCCTAACTCTTTTTGTTTTTCTGGTGATTGAATTAATTTCGAAAAAATGTTTTCAAAATCAACCTCTAAATCTTCTTCCTTTATGAGTAATGCGGCCTGTTTATCAACAATAGCTAGCGCATTTTTGGTTTGATGGTCTTCTGCTACATTTGGTGATGGAACAAAAATTACTGGCTTTCCTACAATACACAATTCAGATACTGAACTTGCACCTGCTCTTGATATGATAATATCTGCCGCAGCATAAGCAAAATCCATATTATTTAAAAACGGATAGACCTGAATATCTTTGGTATTGCTGTATATCTTGTATTGGGGATAATATAAATTACCACACTGCCATATAACCTGAACATTTTGAGTATCCAGAAAATCTAATTTCTTCTCAATTAAATCATTGATGTTTCTTGCACCTAAACTTCCTCCTAATACCAAAAGCGTGTATTTTCCATGTCTCAGATTGAAAAAATCCTTTGCTTCAACAATTTTGCTTTCTATATCAAGTAAATCCTGCCGCACCGGATTACCTGTTTTAATAATTTTTTCTTTTGGAAAAAAGCGTTCTAAATTATCATATGCCACACAAATTTTCTGAACCTTTTTAGCCAATAATTTATTGGTGATTCCCGGAAATGAATTCTGTTCCTGTATTAAACAAGGCACTTTTTTTGAAGCCGCCACAAACAATAAAGGGCCGCTAGCAAAACCACCGGTACCTATGGCTATATCTGGCTTAAAGGAATTCACAATTTTCCTGGCATTCCACAGGCTACTCATTAGTTTAAATGGGAATAATAAATTTTTTAATGTCAGCCGTCTTTGAATACCAGAAATCCACAGACCTCTAATATCATATCCAGCCTGAGGCACTTTTTCCATTTCCATTCTATCTTTTGCCCCAACAAATAAAAACTCTGCATTTGGAAACCTTTCCTTTAAACTATTCGCAATAGCAATAGCCGGATAGATATGCCCACCTGTTCCACCTCCTGAAAGAATAATTCTGTATGCTTCGTTTTTTTTCGACACTTTTATTAATCTATAATTGTTATAATGCTTCTGACAAAATTTCTAATGGATTATCCTCACTATTTTCAAACTCTTTAATTTCTTCTCGTTTAGCACTCACGCTCAGTATGATACCTATTGCCAAACAGGTCATCCAGATAGATGTCCCCCCGCTGCTTATAAGCGGTAAGGTTTGACCTGTAACAGGAAATAATTCCACCGCAACGCCCATATTGATCATCGCCTGAAAAACTATGGGAAGCCCAACACCAAGGACTAACAACTTTCCAAACATAGTATCTGCTTTTTGAGCCACAATGACAATTCTAATAAGTAGCCACATATATAAAATGATGAGAGAAAGTCCACCAATCAACCCATATTCTTCAATAATTATTGCAAAAATAAAATCAGAAGACGATTGAGGTAAAAAATTCTTTTGAATACTTTTCCCAGGGCCAACTCCCTGTATACCACCAGATGCAATAGCTATTTTTGCTTTTTCAATCTGATAATCAGCTTCGCTATCTTCTCCATTGGTAAAACTATCCAATCGGCTCATCCAAGTATCAACCCGGTTAGGCATAGCATCCGGAAATGCTTTAGCCACTAAAATAAATAATGCTAATGCGATGACTCCGGAACCCAAAATAACAAGTAAATACTTAATAGGATAACCTCCCAGAAAAACTAACATAGCCACCATAACAAACATGATAGCCGCCGTTGAGAAATTGGCAGGTAAAATGAGTATTAAGATAAGAAATACTGGCAACCATAAGGGTAAAATAGTTGATTTAAAAGTGATGTCCTTATCTTTTATTTTTGACATATATCTTGCCACATAAACCATAAGAACCACGGATGCTAATGTTGATGTTTGAAATGACATTCCTACAATTGGAATTTGTATCCATCTACTAGCATTTGCCCCATCAATGGTAATTCCCTGAAACATGGTCACTATTAATAAAATAAGCACGATGGGAATCATTATTAAAGACAATCCTCTAAAATATCTGTAAGGAATTTTATGTACACCATACATAATTGAAAAACCTAAAAACAGATGCATAAAATGTTTCACAAAAAATGAAAAGGTACTTCCATTTCCACCAGAATAAGCCAAATTACTTGCAGCACTATATACAGGTAGAAACGAGAAAATAGCTAGCAACGCTACAATTGCCCAGATTAATCGATCTCCTTTTATGTTGTTAAATAAGGTATGCATTCTTACTATTCTGTTTCTCTAAAAAAATTATTACAGGTTTCTAACTGCTGCTTTAAATTGTCTGCCTCTATCTTCATAGTTTTCAAATAAATCAAAACTTGCACATGCTGGTGACAATAATACTGTATCTCCAGATTCGGCTATTTTATAAGCAATTTTAACAGCCTCGCTCATAAACTGTGTTTCAACAATAATATCGACTATATTCCCAAATGTGTTCAAAAGCTTTTCATTATCAACACCCAAACAAATGATAGCCTTGACCTTTTCATTAACAAAAGAAAACAACTCTTCATAATTATTTCCTTTATCCTGTCCGCCAACAATCCAGACAGTAGGTGTCTCCATACTCTCTAATGCATAATATGTGGCATTCACATTAGTGGCTTTAGAATCATTAATGTATTGCACTTTATTGATTTTTAACACATGCTCCAATCTATGCTCAACCCCCTGAAAATTCTCTAGACTTTCTCTTATTGTTTGTTTTCTAATATTTAATAAATGAGCTACTGTTGAAGCAGCCATGGCATTTTTAATGTTGTGTTTTCCTTCTAATGCTAGATTTGTTGTTGGCATAATAATTTGATTGTTATCTATAGTTATTTTAATATTATTATTTTCTAAATACGCACCATTCTCAATAATTTTAGTTAATGAAAAAGGCAATAATGTTGAATGAATTGAATTGTTTTTTAACCATTCATTAATCACTTCATCATCAGCATCATAAATCAAATAATCCTTTTTGGTTTGATTTTGAGTAATCCTGAATTTTGAAGCTATATAGTTTTCAAACTTGTAATCATATCTGTCTAAATGATCTGGAGTGATATTAGTTATAACAGCGATATGTGGTTTAAAATCCACAATGTCATCTAACTGAAAACTACTAATCTCAAGCACATAATTCTCATAATCCTTTTCAAGTATCTGCTTAGCAAAACTGTCTCCGATATTGCCAGCCAAACCCACATTTAATTCTTGTTTTAAAATATGATGTGTCAGGGTGGCCGTTGTTGTTTTACCATTACTACCTGTTATCCCAATGATGGTGGCCTCTGTAAAATTTGATGCAAATTCAATTTCAGAAACTACAGGAATACCCATTGCTCTAATTTGTTTTACCAAAGGCGCCTTATCTGGTATTCCAGGGCTTTTCATTATTAAATCTGCATTGAGAATTTTTGATTCAGTATGATTACTTTCCTCCCATTCAATGTCATTATGTATAAGAACTTGTTTGTATTTTTCCTTAATGGTTCCTTTATCAGAAACAAAAACTTCAAAGCCTTTATTTTTTCCTAAAAGCGCTGTTCCTACACCACTTTCTCCTCCTCCTAGAATCACCAATCTTTCCATCTATCTAATTTTCAAAGTCACAATTGAAATGATTGCCAGCAAAATGCCAACAATCCAGAATCTTGTTACTATTTTACTTTCGTGATATCCGGATTTTTGATAATGATGATGCAATGGCGACATTTTAAAAATGCGCCTGCCTTCACCATATTTTTTCTTCGTGTATTTGAAGTAACTTACTTGCATTACAACAGATAAATTCTCAGCCAAGAATATTCCACATAAAACAGGAATTAACCATTCCTTTCTAACGGCAATAGCAATGACAGCAATAATACCGCCTATGGTTAAACTTCCTGTATCGCCCATAAAAACTTGGGCCGGATACGTATTGTACCATAGAAATCCAATTAATGCTCCTACAAATGCAGCAATATATATGGTGATTTCTTCAACGCGTGGGATGTACATGATGTTGAGATAATCTGAAAAAATAATATTACCCGAAACCCATGCAAAAATGCCTAATGTAAGCACAATTATGGCAGAAGTCCCAGCCGCTAAACCATCAATACCATCCGTAAGATTTGCCCCATTAGAAACTGCTGTTATAATAAAAATAGTTATCAGTATAAATATTACCCAAGCGTATTGAGCTAAAACCGGATTAACCCAGGTAATCAAATCAGCATAATCAAATTCATTACTTTTTAAAAATGGTATGGTCGTTTTTGTTGATTTTTCTTCTTCTTTAAATTGCTTCGTTTGTACAGTATTATTTACAACCACTACTTGCGCTTGTTCATTTTGAGGTAATTCTTCCTTTATTGTAACATCAGGATGAAAATATAACGTACTGCCCACGATAATTCCCAAACCTATCTGCCCAAGAACTTTAAACCTTCCTTTCAATCCTTCTTTATCCTTTTTGAATTTTTTAATATAGTCATCAATAAAACCAATAGTTCCCATCCAAATAGTAGTAATCAAAAGGAGAATAATGTAGATGTTTTCCAATTTAGCAAGCAACACTACGGGAATTAAAGTTGCCAAAATAATAATTAACCCACCCATAGTTGGAGTACCAGCCTTTTGTTGTTGTCCTTCAAGACCTAAGTCTCTAATAGTTTCACCTACCTGCTTTTTCTGTAAGTACTTAATAATTCTTTTTCCGTAAATGGTAGAAATAAGCAATGATAAAATAATTGCAAAAGCAGCTCTAAATGTTATATAACCAAAAAGTGATGCTCCTGGAAATTGGAATTGTTTTTCTAAATATTCAAATAGGTAATACAACATTATTTTTGCATCTGTTTTAAAAGTTCTTTAACTATTTTAAAATCATCAAAATCAAATCGTTCTCCTTTAATTTCCTGATAGTTTTCATGTCCTTTGCCTGCAATTAGAATAATATCATTTGGTTTAGCCAATTGACATGCTGTTTTAATCGCCTGCTTTCTATCTACAATAGAAACTACCTTTTTTATATTTTGAGGTTCTACACCAGTTTCTATCTCATTAATAATTGCTTCAGGAACTTCACTTCTAGGATTATCACTTGTGATAATAACTTTTGTACTTAAAGTTGAAGCTATATTGCCCATTATTGGTCTTTTGGTTTTATCTCTATCACCACCACAACCTACAACCGTTATCAATTCTTCGTTTTTTGTGCGGATGTTATTAATGGTTTCCAACACATTTTTTAGAGCATCAGGCGTATGAGCATAATCAACAATGGCCGTGATTTTTTCATCAGAAATCAAATACTGAAAACGACCACTTACACTTTCTAATGTGCTTATTAATTGAAGTGATTCCTCTTTTTTCAGACCTAATAAATCAGCAGTTGCATAAATAGCAATCATATTATAAGCATTAAAATTACCTATAAGTTTTGTCCATACTTCACTATCGTTTATTTTCAATAACAAGCCTCTTAACTCATTTTCTAATATTTGCACTCTATAGTCTGCATAAGTTTTTAAAGCATAAGTATACTTTCTTGCTTTTGTGTTTTGTAGCATCACCAAACCATTCTTATCATCTATATTTACAAGGGCAAAAGCGGATGCTGGCAGATGGTCAAAAAAAGATTTTTTTACGTCTCTGTATTCAGCAAAGGAGTTGTGATAATCTAAATGGTCATGGGTAAGGTTTGTAAAAATACCACCTACAAAATGCAATCCTTCTGTTCTGTTTTGATGAATACCATGTGAGCTGACTTCCATAAAACAGAATTCCACACCATCATTACTCATTTCCTTTAAATACTTATTGATTGTTAAAGAATCTGGTGTTGTATGAGTGGCTTTATATTCTTTATTATCAACCATTATTTTAACAGTTGAAAGTAAGCCCACCTTAAATCCAGCCTTTTTAAATAACTGATAAAGCAAAGTGGCTACGGTCGTTTTACCATTAGTCCCGGTAACCCCAACTAGTTTTAAATTTTCTGATGGCATCTCATAATAATTGGAGGCCATAAAGGCTAATGCCCGAGAGGCATTTTGAACTTCTACATAGGTAATACCATTATGAAAATTATCAGGTAATTTTTCACAAATTATGGCTCTAGCTCCCTTTTTAATCGCTTTATCAATAAAGTCATGCCCGTCAACAAGAGTTCCTTTTATAGCAACAAATAAATCACTGTCATTAATACTTCTGGAATCAAATTGAATGGTATTTATATCCACCAAAGTGCTTCCTACAACTGCGTTGATAGTTACTCTATATAATATGTCTTTTAAAGCCATCATGAATTTTCCAAAACAATGATTTGATTTTTTATAATTTTCTGACCTTTATTTATAGATTGTTTCTTTACAATCCCAACACCATTCATTTTTACTTTAAGACCCATGTTTTCCAACAGAGCAACGGCGTCCATTGCAGGTAAACCCACAACACTTGGCATCACTGTTTTATAAGTTTCAGAAGCCTCATAAAAACTTTCATATTCATTCTCTGATGTTGCATATTTAACCTCTAAGGATTCAATTTCATCAACAATCGGTGTGTCTGTAAATATTTTTTGTGCAATCTTTTTAAATACAGGACCGGAAACATCTGCTCCATAATAACCTACACTTTTATCAGGCTCATGAATAACCACTATACAAGAATATTTAGGGTTATCAGCTGGAAAATAACCTACAAAAGAGGATATATAATTAAGTTTTTCCTTGTTTTTATAGTTTTTTTGACACGTTCCTGTTTTACCTGCCATTGAAAAATTTTCTGAATACAACCTATGTCCTGTCCCATGATCCTTTTCAATTACATTTTTGAGCAATTGTTGAACTTTTTTAATGGTTTCCTTTGAACATATCTGTTTGTTTAAAACTTCCTTTTCAAATGGCACTATTATTTTATCAAACTCTTTTACTTCTTTTAAAAATTGAGGCTTTACCATTTCCCCATCATTAGCAATCGCATTATAAAATGCTAAGGTTTGTAAAGGAGTAAACTGAACTCCATAGCCAAATGCCATCCATTGCAAGGCAATACCACTCCAACGCCCATTTTTAATTCTAGGATCAGGAATAGTGGGCTGTGGCTCACCCAAAATTGGAAGGTCTAATTTTTTGTTCAGGTTCATTTTATATAACCTATCAACAAATTTTTCAGGATTTTTAGAATATGCTTCATCAATAGCGCGAACTACTCCGGTGTTTGAAGACACTTCAAAAGCTTTGGAAATTGATATTTTCCCATAACCACCGTGATGAGAATCTCTTACAGGCTTTCCATAATAATAAATTATACCTTTTTCAGTATCAACCACATCGCTAGTATCAACGACTTTATCTTCAAGAGCTGCAGTAAGCGCCATTAATTTAAAAGTCGAGCCAGGTTCATGACTTTCTCCAACGGCATAATTTAACCTTTCATAATAATAACCTTCACTATTCCTACCAAGATTTGAAATGGCTTTCACTTCCCCCGTTTTAGTTTCCATGACCACCACACAACCATGATCTGCCTTGTATTTTTCTAATTGTTCTAATAAGGCATGATGTGCAATATCCTGTATATTAACATCGATGGTAGTGTAAACGTCATACCCATCTTGCGGATCAATTTGGTTATAATCTACTATGGGTTTCCATTGACCTTTGCCTATTTGCTGTTTTGCTCTTTTACCATCTTTTCCTCTTAAATATTTTATTCCGTAAGCACCATCAATACCTGCTCTTGTTACATTGCCTTGCTCATCAAATCTTTCATATCCTATAGATCGCTGCGCAATGCCACCCATGGGATGTTCTCGCTTGGTGGTTTGCTCAACAATCAATCCGCCTTTATAAGCACCAAGATTTAATAATGGGAAGCTTCTTAATCTGATATAATCCGAATAGCCAATATTCCTAGCTATTAGATAGTATCTGTTTTTATTATTCCTAGCTTTTCTAATGTCATTTTGAATATCACCAGATGGTTTTTTTAAATATTTAGATAAGGAATCACATAAGGGCTTTAAATATTTTTCAAATGTTTTATTGGTAGGCGTAAGCGCATCTAATCTTATATCATATTTAGGAATGGACGTTGCTAATAAATTCCCTTTTGAAGAATACACATTTCCTCTATTAGCTGGAATAATCACATTCTTCACAACACGCTCTTCAGCTAAAGCCCTGTATTTATCACCTTGTACAAATTGAATGGTTGCTAATTTAAAAACCACCGCCAAACAGAATATAAAAATACATCCAGCTATAAAATACAATCGGATTAATATGTTTTTCTCGCTTACTGCCAAGTGATTTATTGTTGAGATTTAACTTTTATTTTTTTTGGTGGAATAACGGATGGCGCTATTCCTTTTTCAACCATAGCACTCATAACTTCAGATTCCATTTTAAGTCTCATGAGTTTTGAACGACCATCAATAAATTGAGACCGCATATCATTCACTTCATTTTTCAACCTTGCAATTTCATAAACCTTTTTATCCGCGCTATGAGAACTCGCAATCATTACTATAGCTAATGTTGATATAAAAAGAATTACTCTCCAGTTCTTAAAAGAGTCGTCACTCACCAAAAAGGTTCCTTTTAATATGCTATAGATACTTTTCTTCATTTATAACTTTTCTGCTATACGCAATTTTGCACTTCTAGCTCTGCTGTTGGTTTTTATCTCTTCTTTTGATGGAACGATCAATCCATTTATTTTTTTTAACGGCACCGTAAAATTGCCATACATGTCACGTTCAGGTTCCCCTTCAAATAGACCATTTCTTATAAATCGTTTTACCAGTCTGTCTTCAAGTGAGTGATAGGATATAAAACTTAATCTCCCGCCTTGCTTCAATACTTCCGGGGTTTGTTCTAAAAACTCCTTTAACGCCTCAATTTCCTGATTTACTTCAATGCGTATGGCTTGATATATTTGGGCTAATACTTTATTTTCATGTCTTGGAGGCAAAAATTTACTCAATACCTCTTTTAGCTCTTCACTTGTTTTAATAACAGCATCCTTCCTATGTTCAATTATCACTTTAGCCATAGCTGCTGCTGCTCTTAATTCACCATACTGAAAAAAAACATTTTTTAATTGTTCTTCATCATATTCATTAATAACATGGAATGCAGAAAGCTGGTTTTTTTGATTCATTCTCATATCCAAATCCGCTTCAAACCGAGTAGAAAACCCGCGTTCTGCAACATCAAATTGATGCGATGAAACTCCAAAATCTGCTAAAATACCATCTACTTCCTTCACACCGTAAAACCTTAAAAAACGCTTTATATATCTGAAATTTTCATTTATCAATTGAAACCGACTATCATCAATGGTGTTTTCAAGAGCATCTAAATCTTGATCAAAAGCAAACAATCTTCCCTTTTCGCCAAGACGTTTAAGAATTTCCTTACTGTGTCCACCACCTCCAAAAGTGACATCAACATATACACCATCCTCTTTGATATTTAAACCATCAACAGTTTCTTTAAGTAAAACAGGGTTATGATATTCCATCATCATCGTCTTGTCCCATTACTTCTTCAGCTAAATCAGCAAAGTCACCTGTAGCATCATCAATAGCCTTTTCATAGTTATCCTTATCCCAGATTTCAATAATATTTATAGCAGAAGACATCACAATGTTTTTAGTAATATCAGCAAAGACAGTCAAATCCTTAGGTATTAGCAGACGGCCATTTGAATCAATTTCTACTACTTTAACACCCGCTGTAAAACGACGAATAAAATCATTATTCTTCTTTTTAAACTTATTTAGCTTATTAACCTTTTGCATCAAAACTTTCCATTCAGCCATAGGATACAATTCTAAACAGGGTTGAAAAACTGCACGTTTTAACACAAACCCGTTTTGTAACGAAGGATTCAATTGCTTTTTTAATGCCGCAGGGAGCATGAGCCTACCCTTGGCATCAACTTTACATTCGTATGTCCCTATTAATGAATTCAAAACAGTTAGGTCTAGATTTTGTCTTTAAGTTTCAAATATATTGAAAATTTTACCACTTTTTACCACATTATACCACTTTGTTAATAATTTTTCGACTAAATACATCAATTAATCCATTTCCAGGTTTAATTATTGACTTAAACACTTGTTTTCAATTGGTTATAAAAATGAACTAGATGAAATTATAATTGTTAACATCTGATATCTTAATAATTACCCAATAGCAATAATTAATGTCATTAAAATCTCAATGAATTAACTATATTTGTTTTTAACAAAATGCGAACTAGTTAAACATGCATCTTTTAAAAAAAGAAAAAAACTACAGTTATATTGAAGCCGGCGAAGGCACTCCAATCATAATATTACATGGACTTATGGGTGGCCTTAGTAACTTTGATGCAGTCACCAAATATTTTAGCACAAAAGGCTACAGAGTTATTATACCAGAATTACCTATTTACTCCATGTCGTTACTTAAGACCAATGTGAAAAGTTTTGCTAAATACCTTCATGACTTCATCGCTTTTAAGCAACTGGAAGAGGTTATCTTGTTAGGAAACTCATTAGGTGGACACATAGGTTTATATCACACCAAACTTTACCCGTCCAAAATAAAAGCACTGGTTATTACTGGTAGTTCTGGCCTTTATGAAAGCGCCATGGGTGGCGGTTACACAAAGCGCAGTGACTATGAAGTTATTAAAAAGAAATCTCAAGATGTTTTTTATGACCCTGAAGTAGCTACTAAAGAAATCGTTGATGAAGTTTACGCCACTGTCAATGACAGAAACAAACTTATTAAAACACTGGCTATTGCTAAAAGTGCCATCCGTCATAATATGGCGAAGGATTTACCTAAAATGCAAACGCCAACCTGCATTATTTGGGGTAAAAATGATACAGTAACCCCACCAGAAGTCGCTGAAGAATTTAACTCCTTATTGCCGGATTCTGATTTATACTGGATTGATAAATGTGGGCATGCTGCCATGATGGAACATCCGGAGGAATTTAACAAAATTCTTGAATCTTGGTTAAAAAATAGAAATTTATAAAATTTCGAAATACACCTTATGCTAGTTAAATCTGCTGAATTTGTAATGAGCAACTCTGATGTGGCTAAATGCCCTAAAAACAGATTGCCGGAATATGCGTTTATTGGCAGAAGTAATGTTGGGAAATCTTCCTTAATTAACATGCTTACCAACAAAAAAAACTTAGCAAAAACCTCAGGAAGACCTGGAAAAACCCAGCTTATTAATCATTTTTTAATTAACAAAAATTGGTATTTGGTTGACTTGCCAGGCTATGGTTATGCGAAGGTTTCAAAGAGTTCAAAAAAAACCTTTCAAAAATTTATTACGCAATATTTTAGCTTGCGCGAACAATTAGTATGCGCCTTTGTATTAGTTGATATTAGGCATGAGCCACAACCCATTGATTTAGAATTTATGCAATGGCTAGGGGAAAATGGTATTCCTTTCTCAATTATATTTACGAAAGCGGATAAATTAAAGCCTAAAGCTATTGAAAACCATGTTGAAGTCTATAAAAATATTCTACTTGAAACCTGGGAAGAGACGCCAAATTATTTCATAACTTCATCCTCAAATGACATTGGTAAAGAAGCCGTTTTAGCTTATATAGATCAATTGAATGAGAATATGAATATTGACTAATTCAAATTTTCTTTTTAATTAAGAATTATAAAAATGAACAATATATTCAGGGAAATTGAAGAGTCTCAAACCTTATTAATCAATACACAATCCAAATTATTAATAGATCAAAACAAAAAGGTGGTAAAGTTTGGTTTTGGTCAATCTCCTTTTCTACCACCCAAAAGCGTTCTAGAAGCACTGAAAGAATCTGTAAACCATAAGGAATATACCTCGGTTCAAGGTGATCCAGAACTTCGAGATTACATCTCGGCTTTCCACAAACAACATAATGGTTTAGAAGTTGAGCCAAATAATATTTTGGTAGCACCGGGGACAAAAATATTACTCTTCAATATTCTAATGGCCTTTAAAAAAGCAGATGTATTAATTCCAGCTCCCTCTTGGGTTTCATATGCTCCACAAGCAAAATTAGCAGGACATCATATTATTAAACTTCATACTTCTTTTGAAGAGCGTTGGAGAATAAATTCAAAAACTATAGTTGAAGGTGCAAAACATAAAAAACATGAGGCTTCCATATTAATTTTAAACTATCCGGGTAATCCTGATGGTTTAACCTATTCAGAACCGGAGCTTATTGACCTAGCACGCACTGCAAAATCACTAAACATGCTTGTAATTTCAGATGAAATTTATGGCTTACTTAATCATAATCAAGCTCACTTTTCATTTTTAAATTACTACCCAGAAAAAACGATTACCACTACCGGACTATCAAAATGGTGTGGTGCTGGAGGTTGGCGTTTTGGTGCAGCCTTTCTGTATAAAAATATTGAGCCTGAATTTAAACAAGCTTTAATTGGCATTGGCTCTGAAACTTATTCCTGTGCGGCAGCCCCTGTTCAAATAGCCGCTAAAACTGCCTATAAAAATTTCAATGACACCAAAGACTATCTTGATTATCAAATTGACATTCTCAAAAACATTGGTAATTTCTGCAGTGATCATTTAAACTCTGAAAAAATCAAAGTACATGCTCCACAAGGCGGTTTCTACATCTTCCCAGATTTCTCATTTCACAAGGAAAAATTAAATCACCGCGGTATTATGACATCTAATCAACTTTGCGAACGTTTATTAATTGAAACTGGTGTAGCGTTGTTACCAGCCACTGCTTTTGGTTTTGATGCCGATAATCTTGTAGCTAGGTTAGCTTATGTAGATTTTAAAGAACCAAAGGAAAAACATCCGTTTAACATCACTTATGATGGCCCAAACATTGTTGAAGGGATAGAGAAGATAGTGAATTGGATCGAAAAAAGTTAAACTGCATAAATAAACGGCCATTTATTGGATAATTACATTTAAAATTAACCCTTTACATCCAGAGCATCTCTAAGGGCATTTCCAATAAGCATAAATGCCATAACCAAACTCATAATACATAAACCAGGTATTATTGCTAAATAAGGTTTTCCTAAAATAATATAATTATAGTGGTCTTTAATCATAGCTCCCCAGCTTGCCATAGGAGGTTGGGCTCCTATACCTAAAAAACTCAAACCACTTTCTATTAATATGGCTGCTGCAAAATTAGCAGCCGAAATCACAATAACAGGTGCCATTATATTTGGCAGAATATGTTTAGTTATTATTCTATAATCATTATAACCTAAAGCCCTAGCAGCAGTAACATATTGCATCTCTTTGGCGCTCATAATTTGCCCACGAACGACTCTGGCCACTTCAACCCACATAGTTAGGCCTACGGCAATAAATACCTGCCAAAAGCCTTTACCTAAAGCCAAAGTAATCGCAATTACCAAAAGCAAGGTAGGTATGGACCACGTTACATTGATCAGCCACATAATAACGGCGTCTACCTTACCTCCAAAATACCCGGCAAGGCTTCCCATAAAGACACCAATTATTAAGGAAATAAACACAGCCACAAAGCCAATAAAAAATGATATTCTGGCCCCAACAAGTACTCTGCTTAGTAAATCACGACCATATTTATCAGTTCCAAAATAAAACGTTTTACTCTTTACGTATGGACTTAAATTGTCTCCAGGATTTATTTGAATGATTTTTTCAACTCCTTTTAATCCATCTGAAGCATATTCAGTATACATAAGAGTCTTTCCCTCAATATTATAATCTGAAATTGGAATTTCTGTATCTGTATTTTTTTTACCAAAAAACACTTTGTCCAAGGCACTTTGATTGACCTTGAGCTGTGATGGTATTATAAGCATTTCAACCTTAAAACCTGGTTTTTTAGAATGAATTGACAAATGCATTTGGTTCGCATATTGCGAATCATCTGGAGCGAGTAAATATGCAAATACAGAAATGAAGCCTACTAGTAAAATAAAATAAAAACTGAAAACGCCCCAAAAATTCCTTTTAAACTTTTGGAGCGCTAATTGTTTTAATGAGAGCGAATTACTACTCATTTATTTAATTTTTTACGGTTGCCACTTTTTTAATATTATATGATGTTTTTAAATCTTTAAGCACATTTAAAGCTTCCTCAACATAAACATCTTGGCTTAAACTTTGGTGCCAACGTTCACGTTTTTCTTTTAAATCGGTTGTATCCTGAGCAAAAAGTTCCTTTTCATACAGAGGTGATTGAAACGTTAAGTTTGTTTCATACTTATTTATCTCTTCAAATCGCTCAGCTTCCTTATTATTTAAAGCAATTTTAGCCTTATATTTTTCATAATTTAATGATACTGATTTCTCATCAATCTTACTTTTAACCCATTGTGCATTCTCTTCAATAAGGTTTAGTTGATGATTATTAGTCATTCTCTCCTTACTGTTTTTTATGGCAGCCGCATAATCAAAATAATTACTCCACGTAGAATATTTGGCCGAATCAATTTCATCCCATGGTAAGGCATTTTCTTTGTCTTTTTCTCCAACATCAATAAAACTAAATTTACCAGGAACTACTACATCACTTTTTACACCTTCTAATTGAACAGAACCACCACTGATTCTGTAATATTTTTGAGTTGTTAAAGCCAAGGCTCCTAAATCACCATTAGTATTATTTCTAACCCAGCCATTTAAATCTATGACGTTTTGAACAGTTCCTTTACCATAAGTTTGTTTACTTCCAATAATAATTGCTCTTTTATAATCTTGCATGGCTGCAGCCATAATTTCTGACGCAGATGCTGACAATTCATTCACTAATATGACCAACGGACCATCCCAAGTTATCGATCTATCTCTATCTTCTAAAACTTGTTTTGGCTCACCTGTTGAGCGTACTTGAACAACTGGGCCATTCTCAATAAACAACCCGGCCATATCAACTACAGCTGGCAAAGAACCTCCTCCATTATCTCTTAAATCTAAAACTAATCCCTGAATGCCTTCTGCCTTCAACTGTTCAATTTCCCTTTTTACATCTAAAGCAGCATTTAATTTTTTATAATTATTCATATCTAAATAAAAACTAGGAAGATCTATAACACCAAACTTAACATCATCCTTTTCTACCAAAGAGGCTTTTGCATAAGTCTCATCAAACTGAATAATATCTCTTATAAGAGTGACTTCTTTAATTGTACCGTCAACTTTTTTAATAGTTAATGTTACTTTTGTGCCTTTTGGGCCTTTAATAAATTTAATGGCATCATTAATAGGCATACCAACAATATTTACAGCAAACTCTTCATTTTCTTGTTTTACTTTTAAGATAACATCCTCAACTTCTAACTCATTACTTCTCCATGCGGGTCCTCCAGAAATGAGTTCCACTATTTTAATATAATCCATCCGTTTTTGCAATCTAGCACCTATGCCTTCCAGTTTGCCAGACATTTTAGTATCAAAATCTTCTTTACTTTTAGGAGCCAAATAATAAGTATGCGGGTCAAACTCTCCCACTATTGTATTAACATAAACTTCAAACCAATCCTCCCGTTTTAAATCGTCTATTACATCATTAAAATATATATCCATATACTTTAAGGTTGCTTCTCTTGCTTCCTTTTCAATTTCCTGCTCTGATTTCATTACATAAGTAGAATCCTTTTCTTTAGCCATCTTTTCCTCTGTATGTAAATCATCATAATTAGAAAGCGTTGAAAATTTCATTTCCTTTCTCCAAAGCTCCTTCATTTCCCTTTTATTCTTTACGTAACTAACCATGTCATAGTCAGTATTAAAAGTTTCATCTTTAGTATAATCAAAAGGTTCAGCCAAAGCCTCTTTATACAATATTTTGGCTTCTTCAATTCGTTTAAGAATAACATCATAAGTGATATTAAAAAAAGTAATATCATACACTTTTAATTGGTCATCAATATTGGTTTCAAATTTTTTGAAATCTTCAATATCAGATTCATAAAAATAATGTTTTGCCGGATCAAGATTTTCAACATAATCCTTAAACAATTCAGCTGAAAAAGCATCATCCAAAACAATTGGATCAAAATGCCCTTGTTGCAGTACGTAGGTTATTACTTGTATTAATAATTTATCTTTATCAGGATCTGCAAATGTTTTTGTAGTGAAACTGCAGGATGCAAAAGCCAATAATACCAGCAATAACAAAATTCTATAGTTCCTTTTCATGATTTTTTTCATATTTCATTTTAACTTATGCTCCTTCTTGTCTATTTAATCTACTACTTAAAATATTAAGATCAAAAGTAAGCACTATTTATTTTTACACTAAAATAGAGAAAAAACCATGCCAATAAAGTCAATCTGTACTAATTTTTTGTTAAACCGAACAAATTGGGCATTTACTAAGGAATTTATGTATTTTAGCGGTATTTATAAATGACCTTTTATGGCAAAGAAACCACTTATTTTAGTTACCAATGATGATGGAATAAATGCTCCTGGATTGAGAACACTGATTGAGGTTTTAAATACCATTGGAGATATTGTGGTCGTTGCGCCAGACAGTCCACAAAGCGGTATGGGACACGCCATTACCCTTGATTCTACGCTTTATGTTGAACGTGTTATTGTTGACAATGAAAAACAAGAAGAATATAGCTGCTCGGGAACTCCGGCAGACTGCGTAAAACTAGGCATTAGAGAAGTTTTAGAGAGAAAACCAGATCTTTGTGTTTCAGGCATCAACCACGGCTCAAATTCTTCTATAAATGTGATTTATTCAGGCACTATGAGTGCTGCCATTGAAGCTGGGATTGAAGGCATACCTGCTATTGGTTTTTCATTACTTAATTACAAGTGGAATGCTGATTTTAGTGCGGCAAAACGTTATGTTAAAACCATTTCTGAAATGGTTTTAAAACACGGATTACCGAACGGTATTGTACTTAATGTTAATATTCCTGACATTTCAGAAAAAAACATAAAAGGCATTAAAATTTGCCGGCAAGCAAAAGCCAATTGGGTAGAGGAGTTTGACAAGCGTAAAAACCCTCAAGGCAAAGATTATTATTGGCTTACTGGAAAATTTGTTAATTTAGATAATGGAGAAGATACCGATGAATGGGCCCTAGAAAATGGCTATGTATCTGTTGTTCCTGTTCAATTTGATTTAACAGCACATCATTATATTCAAAATTTAAACTCTTGGAATTTAAATGGTTAAAAAAGAAATTATTATTGGATTATTAGTTGGATTAATTGCAAATAGCATTGGATTATTTCTTGCCGCAACAATGCTTGGAAATGGAGACGACTTCATGACTGTTATAAAAGCAGCGGCGGCTGAAGGATTCCTTGGAAAACTGATAAGTTTAGGCGCTATATTGAACCTGGTTGCCTTTTTTATTTTCATAAAGAAAAAACAAGATTATAGAGCGCGTGGCGTTCTATTAATTACTGTCTTTGTTGCTGTTTTTACCTTTGTATTTAAACTTTTTTAAGTTATTCTGAATGAAATATTACATCATAGCTGGAGAAGCCTCAGGTGATTTACATGGTTCAAACCTTATGAAAGCATTACTAAATAAAGATGTCAATGCGAATTTTAGGTTTTGGGGTGGTGATTTGATGCAGCAAGTCAGCGATGGTTTGGTAAAACATTATAAAGATTTAGCCTTCATGGGATTTTTAGAAGTTGTCATGAATTTAAAGACCATTTCTAAAAACCTGAGTTTTTGTAAAGAAGATATTTTAAATTATAATCCTGATGTTATTGTTTTTATTGATTATCCCGGTTTTAATCTTCGCATTGCCAAATGGGCAAAAATAAAAGGTTTCAAGACACATTATTATATATCTCCTCAAATTTGGGCCTGGAAGGAAAACAGAATCAAAGATATTAAAAGAGATATTGATAAAATGTACGTCATTTTACCTTTTGAAAAAACATTTTATGAAAACAAACATCATTATCCTGTTGAATTTGTAGGTCATCCATTATTAGATGCTATAGCTGACAGAACTCAAGTGGACGAGTATGAATTCAGAAAGCAATATGCTTTAAGCGAAAAGCCTATTATTGCCTTATTACCAGGAAGCAGAAAACAAGAAATTAGTAAAATGCTCTCTGTTATGTTAAGTGTGGTTGATAAGTTTCCTGAGCATCAATTTGTGATCGCTGGCGCACCAAGTCAGGATTTTAATTTTTATGAATCGTTTATAAAAAATAAGAACATCAGTTTTGTTTCAAATAAAACATATGACCTGCTTAGTATTTCTATTGCGGCCCTAGTCACTTCAGGAACCGCAACGCTTGAAACTGCTATTTTCAAAATACCTCAAGTGGTTTGTTATAAAGGCAGTTGGTTATCTTATCAAATCGGCAAACGACTTGTCAACTTAAAATACATTTCATTGGTCAATTTGATCATGGACAAGGAAGTTGTTAAAGAGCTGATTCAAGACGAGTTTAATACAAAAAACCTTAGTAATGAACTCAAGATTATTTTAGACACCAAAAAGAGAAGTGACATTTTTATTAATTATTATGATTTAGAAAAAAGGCTCGGCGGAAAAGGTGCCAGTGAAAAAACTGCTAAATTTATATTTAAAGCAATTAAAAACTAACCAAGTTATGAGACTTAGCCTATTTCTATTAATGCTTTCTCTGTTTTTATTTAGTTGTAAATCCGGTAAAACTTTAAAAAACAAAAATTCTCATACCGTTTTAGCAGCAGATAAAGTCACTGATAGTATTAAAACGATAAACACTCTTAATTTTGAAACAGAACCTGCAACGGAAACAGATGCACCTTCTGAATCTTCTAATAAAGCGTTTAACATAATTGATTTTGCAAAACAATTTGAAGGTGTAAAATATAAGTTTGGTGGAACCACTAAAAAAGGTATGGATTGCTCCGGTTTAGTATATGAAACTTTTAAAGCTTTTGATATTTCATTACCAAGAATTTCAAGAGAGATGGCAAAAGAAGGCGTACAAGTATACATAGATGACGTCAAAGAAGGTGATTTGCTTTTCTTTAAAACAACTAAAAAACGAAATATAATAAGCCATGTTGGCTTAGTAGTAACGGCCCTTCCGGGAAATATTGAATTTATTCATTCTACAACAAATCAAGGCGTTATTATTTCCTCATTAGCAGAACGTTACTGGTATTATTCATTTTCTGAAGCACGCAGGATATTATAAGATATTTGTTATCTTTCCTGCATGAAGTTGCTTAATTTTAACATTATTAAGTTATCTGTTTGCCTCATTATAGGGATATTATTTGGTTATTTTTATAATACCACTACAATCTCACTTTTATATATTTTAGGGGCTCTATTATTACTTTTCACCATATCTTATTTTGTTGCCAAAAACCAATTCATCAAAACTATTTGGTTTGGAATGATTGGCTATGCAATAATGATCTGCATTGGTATATTGAATGTGAATATTCACAATCCGTTGAATAATTCAACACATTATTCAAATGTTATTAATGAAAAAAATGATTCTACAAAGCTTTTTACTTTAAGGATAAGAGAAGTTTTAAAATCTAGTTATTATGATGATAAATATATCGTTGATTTAATAAAAATTGATAGCCTTAAGGTTTCAGGAAAATCCATTTTAAACATTAAAAAAGATCCTCTAAACAACCCTTTAAAGGTGGGTGACGTCTTTATGACTAAAACGAGTCTTAGAGATGTAAATCCTCCATTAAATCCTGGCCAATTTAATTACAAGAACTATTTAGAAAAACAATATATCTATCATCAACTATTCGTTACAAAAGACATGCTTTTTAATTTAAAAACGAGTGATCAAACCGTTTTTGGTATTGCGAATAAAATAAGAGAACATATCAATTTTAAACTCATAAAATATTCTTTTAAACCTGACGAATTAGCTATTATTAATGCCATTTTATTAGGACAAAGACAAAATATAAGTGAAGATGTTTACACAAACTATAGGAATGCTGGAGCTATTCATATTTTAGCAATTTCTGGTCTACATATAGGTATTATTTTAATCATGCTTAGTTCTGTGTTCAAACCATTAGAAAGGTTACGTTATGGTATCTATATTAAAACTATTTTAATAGTCCTCATTTTATGGAGTTTCGCCATTATAGCAGGACTTTCAGCTTCCGTTTCACGTGCAGTAAGTATGTTCAGTATCGTGGCAGTTGGAATGCACTTAAAACGACCAACTAATATTTATAATACCTTGGCTATTTCAATTTTCCTACTATTATTGTTTAAACCATTATTTTTATTTGATGTTGGTTTCCAACTAAGTTATTTGGCGGTTTTTGGTATTGTAAGTCTTAATCCCACTTTAGACAATCTGTGGACACCAAAATATTGGCTTTTTAAAAAGCTATGGCAGACACTCACGGTTACTTTATCAGCCCAAATTGGCATCCTACCCATAAGTCTATTTTATTTCCATCAATTTCCTGGTTTATTTTTCCTAACTAATCTTCTAATAATTCCTCTTTTAGGAATCATTTTAGGTGTTGGAATTATTATATTGTTCTTAGCCGTTTTAAATATTTTGCCAATGGCTTTGGCCAAGCTATTCGGACTGCTTATTAATTATATGAACCATATTGTAGGTTGGGTTGCAGAACAAGAAGCTTTTTTAATAACAGATATTTCCTTTAGCCTATTATTTGTGGTTGTCTTTTATTTGTTTATTATCTCATGCTTTAGATTTATTATTAACCGAAATTATCAAAGATTCCTTTTGTTACTTAGTATAATAGTCGTGGCGCAAATTATTCTCATTTATACCAAAATAGAATCTCCAAAAAATCAATTTTTAATCTTTCATAAAAACCGATACAGCCTACTTGGAAATAGTCAAAGCAAAAAATTGACCTTAAGCGATAATTTGGATAGTATTAACAAACAAAAGGATCGAACGATTAAGGATTATATGGTTTCAAATCATATTAAAAATCTTGAAAAAGATTCTTTACAATCGGTTTACCTTTTAGGAAATAAAAAACTTTTGGTTATAGATAGTTTTGGCATATATAACGTAAAAACGTTTAAACCAGATTATGTGTTATTAAGAAATTCCCCAAAGATTAATTTGAATAGGTTGATAGTCGAACTAAACCCAAAACTAATAATAGCCGACGGCAGTAACTATAAATCCTATATTGAACGATGGGAAACGACTTGTGAGAAAACAAAAATCCCTTTTCATCAAACTAATGAAAAGGGTGCTTTAATTATAAAGTATTAATAAGTATTAGTCTTTAAATTCTGGTTTAAAGGCAGCATAGTAATTATTAAATTTTTCTTGGGTATCCATCATCTTATGCTCATCTTTTTTAAACAATTTCAAATATAATTCAAGTTGTGTTGCCGTTTGATAACCACGCACCGGTGCTAATAAATCCGCCTTTTCGTCCATAAATACAATGGTTGGATAAGCATTTACCTGAAAAAAACTTGTTAATTGATGAGGCGAATTACGTCTGTTGGCCATTTCGGGTTTATAATTTGGATTTGAATAAGTTTTCCCTTTAAATGTCACTACGTCATTTCCTTCAGCATTAAACTTAACGGCGTAATAATTCTTATTGACATAGTTTACAACATCCGCATTATGAAAAGTATTTCTATCAAGCATTTTACATGGTCCACACCAACTGGTATAAACGTCCATCATAATTTTTTTGGGAGCTTTCTTTTGAAGCGCAACAGCCTCTTCCAGTGACAACCAGTTAATTTCTTGAGCAAATCCTTGAAGCGAAGTAAAAGCTATAAAAACTAAGACATATTTTAATTGTTTCATTATTGAAAATTTAAGATTTAGGTATTTCTTTTCAAAAAGTGTTCCTAAAATATAAAAAACGCTTCTTAAAAGAAGCATTTTTTATATTTTTTAACTATTTATTCGATTAACGGACACCATGCATCAGTTTTTTAATCACTGGATTTAACACCATTAATATGACACCTCCTCCAATTGGAATTAAAGTAAATATTAAGAAAAAGGTTGTTAAAGAATACTCAGCAGTAATTTGATCAATCATTCCTCCCATTGAGCCTGCTGTTTTATTTCCAATGGCAATGGCCAAATACCAAACACCAAACATAAAGGCAATCATTCTTCCCGGCACTAATTTACTGACATAAGACAGTCCTACAGGCGATAAACATAATTCACCCAGTGTGTGAAATAAATAGGCTAAAATTAACCAAACCATACTTACCTTAATAACTGTTTCTCCAGGTATAATGGAATTTGCTCCATAAGCTAAGGTTCCAAAACCAATACCTAAAAGAATTAATCCCCAGGCATATTTAAAAGCGCCGCTTGGGTTATATTTACTCTCCCATATTTTTGAAAATAAAGGAGCAAACGCAATAATAAAGAATGAATTCAATATTCCAAACCAAGAAGCCGCAACTTCAGTTTCTGTTTTTGAATATTCATTCATTAACATCCAGATCACAATTCCCCAAATTATCAGAAAACTGGTCCCTAAGAAGATATTTGAAAGGGCGTATTTTGCAAATGTTTGTTGGAATAATTTAAACAATACCCAAGTTATAATCCCTAAAGGAATAACCGTTAATAAGGTATTAAATATATTAAACATTAAGGCATAATTACCAACCAGCGCCCTATTGGTATAGTCCTTTGCAAAGATGGTCATTGAGCCACCGGCTTGCTCAAAAGCTGCCCAAAAGAATATAGTAAAAAAGGCAAAAATAACAACCGCTATCATACGATCTTTTACTACAGTGGTATAACGCATAATTCTGCTGACTATCAAGAAAACCAACAACAATAAAGCAGTCATAATGGTAAAGTTTGAACCATCTATTGAACCCATTGAAAAATCCAACAATGAATTACCACTGACTTTTGAATAAGGATCATTCAAAATCCAAACTAATCCTGCCACAGAAATAATGACTATAATAATTAAATCTAAGCTTGTAAACGGATTTAATTTATCTTCTGATTTTACTTCAGTTTTAATATCAGAAACCACTGCCTTAACAGGCTTTTTACCAACATCACCAAATATATTTTGCGCAAAATAGAATTGTAACATCCCCAAAAGCATGAAAATGCCTGCTAATCCAAACCCCCAATTCCAACCAACCTTTTCTCCAATATAACCGCAAAGCATGATGCCTAAAAAGGCACCTGCATTGACGCCCATATAAAAAATGGTAAAAGCACCATCTTTTTTCTCAGGATGCTCTTTGTACATATGTGAAATAATAGAAGTCATATTGGGTTTAAAGAATCCATTCCCAACAATTAACAAGGTTAAACCACTATAAATATAAAATGGTTCAATCAATGCCATTGATAATGTTCCAATTGCCATAATAATAGCCCCGATAACAACGGCCCACCTGTATCCAATATATCTATCCGCAATAAATCCTCCTAAAATTGGAGTCAGATAAACCATAGAAGTATAGGTTCCATAAAGGGCAAGAGCATTCTCATTTGACCATCCCCAACCTCCATTCATAATGGCGGTAGTTAAGAAAAGTACCAGTAAGGCACGCATCCCATAATAAGAAAAACGCTCCCACATTTCTGTAAAAAATAAAACGAATAATCCCGCAGGATGCCCAATTACATTGGTCTTAAAAAACTCATTATTAGTTGTTGACATATTCTTCGGTATAAATCAAATTCATTTATAGATGTTCATCGTCTTCTGCACCATGAGTAAGACGCTTTAATGGTTTTAATAAGGCCACTATTAAAAGACCAAATATAATAGCAAAAACAGCAATTCCTGTGAAAATGACATATTCTCCCAGTCCTTCAGAAGCTTCGCCCAATATACCAGCCACTTTATTACCCAAACCTGTCATTGCAAAATAAACGCCCATCATTATAGAAGCATATTTAAGTGGCGCTAGTTTCGTAATAAAAGATAATGCCACTGGTGACATACTTAATTCTCCAATGGTATGGAACAAGTAAGCTAATACTAACCAATACATTGCAGAAGAGCCTTCAGCTTCAAATTGTGCTACTGCAGCCGTCATAAATAAGAATCCGGCACCCATTATAATGGTACCTATTGCCATTTTGAACAATGAAGAGGCTTCTTTTCCTTTTAGTTTTTTCCTCGCCCAGTAAGCGGCTACGGTGGTTCCAAACAAAATAATAAATAGGGCATTTAATGATTGAAACCATGAGGCAGGAACCTCATTGCCAATTAATGGTAAGGTAAAATCTAAAATTCTGTTTGTTTTTTCTTGTGTATAGATGTTTAATAATCCACCAGCTTGCTCAAATGCTCCCCAAAAGACAATTACAATTAAAAAAGAAATCAATAAGACTTTTACACGGTCTTTTTCAACATCAGTTAATGGTTTATTCATCGCAGCCTTGTCTTCATCAGAACCATCTTTACCAATAAAATTCCCAACATGTGCTAAATAAGGCATACCTAAGTAGTAAACAATCATTCCTAAAGTCATACCAATTCCAGCCAAACCAAATCCATAATGCCATCCAATTTTTTCTCCTACATATCCAACAATTAAAGCAGAAAGGAAGGCCCCTAAATTAATTCCTATATAGAATATGGTAAAACCTTGGTCTCTTCTTATATCCCCTTTTTGATATAATCCACCTACCATCGTAGAGATGTTAGGCTTGAGTAAACCAACACCCATTATGATTAAAGCCAACCCACTATAAAAGGCCCACGGCGCTGAAACTGCCAAAATGGATTGTCCTACAATAAGAATTAAACCACCATATAGTACTGATTTTTTTTGTCCAAGAAATTTATCCGCTATATAACCTCCTGGAATGGATGCCACATATACCAACATGGTATACCATCCATATAAAGCCAAGGCTTCTCCCGAAGTCCAACCTAATCCTGGATTAAAATTATCGGTGGTTTCATGAACCATGTATAAGGTTAAAATTGCACGCATCCCATAATATGAGAAGCGTTCCCACATTTCAGAAAAAAATAAAAAATAAAGGCCAATTGGTTGGCCAAAAAGTTCTTTTTGATGTGGTTGTAAGGTTGCTGCTGCCATAAATTAATTTTTATTTATATTAATACTAATAAATTCAAGCTTCTTAAAAAAACTTGAATTTATTAAAATGAATTATAATAATCTTTTCAAATTTAATCAATTATTGCTTTATCCATAAAAGTTATCAAGTTTACTAAAAATTATGCAAAAATCACCTATAATTTATACATAAATGCAATTTATTTTCAACATTAAAACCTATGTGTTATTTAAAATCAAGTTGTAGTATATTTGCTGTTTAAACAACATCTCAATGAGCAAAACGATTTCTGGATTTTCAAAACTATCAAAGGCAAAAAAAATTGAATGGATTGTAAGCACTTACTTTGCAAATAATGAGTCGGCTAAACAAATTTTAGAACAATACTGGAATAGTGACCAAAAAATTCAACAACTTCATGATGAATTTATTGAAAATACCATCTCAAATTATTATTTACCCTTTGGAGTTGCTCCTAATTTTTTGATTAATGACAAGCTTCATACCATACCAATGGCTATTGAGGAAAGTTCTGTGGTTGCAGCAGCCAGTAAATCCGCTAAATTTTGGATGGACAGAGGGGGCTTTAAAACTAAAGTACTTTCAACAACAAAAATTGGTCAGGTGCATTTTATGTATTATGGAAATGTTGATACCCTGACATCTTATTTCACTGCGATAAAACCGAAACTACTACAAGACGTTAAGCCCATTACTAAAAATATGGAGAAACGCGGCGGTGGCATTATTGATATTGAATTAAGAAATAAAACTCAAGATATAAAAGGCTATTATCAACTTCATGTATCGTTTGAGACTCTTGACGCCATGGGTGCTAATTTTATTAACTCATGTTTAGAACAATTTGCAAAAACCTTTAAAAACGACGCTTTAGAATTTAAAGATTTCTCAGAAGAAGAAAAGAATATTCAAATTGTTATGAGTATTTTATCAAACTATGTTCCTGATTGTCTAGTTCGCGCTGAAGTAAGTTGTAAAGTTGAAGATTTAAATGAAGATAAAGGCATCACTCCTGAAGAATTTGCTTCAAAATTTGTACAAGCAGTGAATATTGCAGAAGTAGAACCGTATCGCGCGGTTACTCATAACAAAGGTATTATGAATGGTATTGATGCGGTAGTGTTAGCCACAGGGAATGATTTTAGAGCTGTTGAAGCCGGTGTTCATGCCTATGCCTCAAGAAATGGTAAATACTCCAGTTTAACCCATGCTAAAGTTGAAAATGGTATCTTTTATTTTTGGATGGAAATACCATTAGCACTTGGAACCGTTGGTGGTCTTACAGGGTTGCATCCTTTAGTAAAACTAGCTTTGGAATTACTGCATCATCCCTCTGCAAAAGAACTGATGCAAATTGTTGCTGTTGCAGGCTTAGCTCAAAATTTTGCAGCATTAAGATCCTTAACTACCACTGGAATTCAAAAAGGACATATGAAAATGCATTTGATGAATATTTTAAATCAATTTGAGGCTAATGACTATGAAAAAGCGATTATTGTAGATTATTTTAAAACACATACGGTTTCTCATAATGCCGTGGTTGAGGCCTTACAGAATTTAAGAATTAAAAATTGAGTACAAAAACATTCTATAGTAACGGTAAATTATTAATTTCAGGAGAATACGTTGTTCTTGATGGTGCCGTTTCTCTTGCCATTCCTACTAAGTTTGGCCAATCATTAACAGTAGAACCTATCGCACCATCAAAACTTATATGGACAAGTTACGACGAGAACGGCCTAATTTGGTATGATAATGAATTTTCTATAAATGATTTCCATTCAGAAATTTCAATTGAAACTAATGAAATTTCAAAACGATTAATTCAAATCATAAAAACGGCCAGAACCCTAAACCCTGTTTTTTTAAATTCTCCTTCTGGATTCAAAATAAGCACACATTTAGATTTTAAAAAAGAATGGGGATTAGGCACGTCTTCTACTTTAATCAATAACATGGCACAATGGGCAAATATTGATGCTTTTAAATTACTAGAAATGACTTTTGGTGGTAGCGGTTATGACATAGCCTGTGCACAACATAATAAGCCTATTAGTTATCAGCTATATAACGGAAAACCATTGGTTAAAGAAGTGTATTTTAATCCTTCGTTTAAAGAGCAGCTATATTTTGTTTACTTAAATAAAAAACAAAATAGCCGCGAGGGTATTGCTCAATATAAATCAAAGAAACCAAACGAGTTAGTCATTAATAATATCAGCAAAATTTCTGATAAATTAATTCATTCAAAATCATTATCGGAATTTGAATCATTAATGATACTACACGAAGATTATATTTCAAAAATTATTGAACAAAAACCTATAAAAGAGTTATTGTTTAATGACTTTAAAGGTTGTGTCAAAAGTCTTGGAGCTTGGGGAGGTGATTTTATTTTAGTAACCTCACAAGAAAATCCAGGTGTTTATTTTAAAAACAAGGGTTATAATACTATCATACCCTTTAGCAATATGATTTTATAAAAAATAGCCAATAAAAAAAGCCTCAAAAATTGAGGCTTTTTTATAAATATATTTATTATACTATTGAATCTGAGTTTTTGCTCTGTTATCTTCAATCTCTGCAGCTTCTTTTAACGCATTATATAGTCTTGTATTAACAACATTTATTTTTTGTTGTTCAACTTGATTAGCTGCAGCTTGATAACTATCTAACTCAACAGCTGGCGTTATTTTATTTACCTCAATCATATAGATTCCATTATTACCATCAATTAGTTTTGAGGTTTGGCCTTCTTTTAAACCAAAAGCCGCTCCTACAATAAAAGGTTCTTTACCAGCACCAGATATTGTTGGATTCTTCATATTGATTGCCATTGCTGTTCTAACTGTAGTATTTTCGGCAGCTGCCAAATCATCAAGCGTAGTAGCACTCACTCTTTTTCTTATAATAGCCGCTTTTTTCTCCTTTCTGATTACTGGCATGGCTGTGACAGTGGCTTCTTCAACAGTCATTAATCCTTTTTCTCGTTTTGCAACTAATTGCACAATTGCGTAGCCCGAAGGAATATTAAAACGTTTAATCTTTCCTATTTTAGTCTCTTCATTGAAAGCCCATCTCACAATTTGTCTTTGGTTACCTATACCGGGTATGTTTTCATCTAATTCTTTAATACTGTTCACTGGACGAACTACATATTTATTTTCAGTTGCCAATTCTGTAAAATCTTTGGTGTCAGCTGAAATTTCAAAATTAGACGCATCTCTAAATACTTTATCAACGGTAGCTTGTGAAGGCTCAATTTTTCTAGCAATAGTGCCTACTTGAATCGCTTTCTTCTTGTCTTTTTGGCCTTCAATTTCAATCACATGGAACCCAAAAACCGTCTTAACAACACCTAAATCCCCCACTTTACCTTCAAATTCAAAATCATTAAATTCTGGTACCATAGTATTGTATGGATGCCAGTCATATCTCCCTTCATTTTCAACACTTCCTTTATCTGATGAAAATTTCGTTACGAGTTCAGTGAATTTCGACTTATCAGTTTTTAAAACAGCTAAAATACTATCCGCTGTTTGTTTCGCTTGTTCTTCTGTTTGTTTTACTTCTGCATCAGCACTTCTTGAGCCTAAAAACGGGATTAATATATGTCTAACCTTAGCAGAATCTGGAATTTGCTTTACAGCAACTACTTTTGAAAGTTTAAAATAGCCATTATCCTTATAAGGACCATAAATTTGTCCTTCATTAAGATTAAAAATACTATCAGCTACAGCTGTTGGCAACGCCGATTTAAAAACAAAACGACCATCAAATTTTATATCTGAATTTGAATTAATAAAAGCTTCATTATTTTCAGTTTTCAAAAAGCCAGTAACCGTTTCATTAGATTTTGAACTTTCATTATAAACTTCTTGATCATTTAGTAAAGCCGTTAATCCATTCTTTATTGCTTCTTCATCTTCTACAGTTGCTGCTTCTTTAAATTCAACATATTGAATATCTGTAGAAGCATCTGCTTTATACATATCTTTATGCTTCTCAATATAACTTTTAATTTCAGCTTTAGAAACGGTAACAGAACTGTCTGGAATAGAAGAAAAAGGGATTTGCACAAACTTAATATCTACCTTATTACCTTCTAATCCATGTTCAAATTTTCCTTCTTCAAGAGTCCCTGTTAATCCAGCTTTTACAAGATTAAAATAATTTTGCTGTAAGGCATTTGAAGCCAAAGATTTTTCATAATTGATCCATTCTTGATAGGTTGCTGCCGAAGTTTCTTTTAAGTTAATGATATACTCATTCAACTTGTTTTCATCAAATAAACCTGCTTCGTTTAAAAACTCTGGACTTGTTGCCAGGGCATTTTTAAGCAAATCTCTCATTTGATCCTTTTCAACTGTGATATTTAATTCTTCAAATTGAGTTTCCATTACTGCTTGTCTCACTTCTTGCTCCCATACTCTATTCATTACTTGAGTATTTGTTGCAGAAGGACCTGCTTGCTTTTGTGCTACCTCCACCTTTTGCAAAAATTCCGTACGCGTTATATCTTTTCCATTGATGGTTCCAACGGTATTTTGCGATTTTGCGGAAAGTGCATCACCGTTTTTAAATAGATCTGCTAGTACAAAAGAAAAAAGCGCAAGAGCAATAACGATTATTAAAAAAAGGGAACGTTGTCTGATTTTATTTAAAACTGCCATTTGTAAATTAAATTATTTTTAAAACCCCCAAAAAGGGTTATTTGCTTGTTTAGTTTATTGTCAAAATATTGTGCGCGAAAATACCATTTTCTATTTAATAATAAAATAGAAATATGCTTTAATTAATGTAAACATTATGATTTTAATCTTCTTTTAAAAGTTTGAGTTCAACTAAATCGATTTTAGTGGTTGAAACTTCTAAAACAGTGAATTGAAAGGTATCAATAATAACCACTTCATTTTGTTCGGGAATTTCTTCTGTATGATTCACTATTAACCCACCTAGTGTTTCATAATTTTCATTTTCAGGAAGATTTATTTTATAGGTTTCATTGATATAATCAACATCTAAACGTGCGGAAAATTTAAAAGTATCTTCATCAATTTTTTCCTCAATCAAATCATCTGTATCATGTTCATCTTCAATTTCTCCAAGTAATTCTTCCACAATATCTTCAACCGTCATAATTCCTGAAGTACCGCCATATTCATCTAAAACAACAGCAATACTCTTGCGTTTTTTAATAAGTACATTAAGAACATCTTTTATTAATACCGTCTCAGGGACAAACTCAACCGGTAACACTATCGATTCAATAGATTTAGGCTTTTTAAACAATTCAAAAGAATGCACATACCCAAGTATATCATCAATAGTTTCGTTATAAACTAATATTTTGGTACAACCAGACTCAGTAAATAAGGCATTAAGGGTTTTTATAGAACTATGTAATTCCACAGCTATAATTTCAGTTCTTGGAACCATCACTTCGCGCGCTTTGACTTCAGAAAATTCAAGTGCATTTTGAAATATTTGTATTTCAGAATCTACTTCATCATGTTCCTCAACTGATTCCATTTGCTCACTTATATAATTCCCCAACTCTACTTTTGTAAATGCCAGTTGAATTTGATCTCCTTCCGTTTTAAAAAACTGTCTTAAAACCATATCTGATATCCAAATAACAAAATCAGAAATCAAGGAAAAAAGCAGATAAAATATATAAGCCGGTAAGGCTAATATCTTGATTAAAGTGTTGGCATAAATTTGAAAAAAAACCTTTGGTAAAAATTCAGCTGTTATTAAAATTAGAAGTGTAGATATAATCGTTTGTGTTAACAAACTTAAATCTGTAAGTAAATAGTTTAAAAAACTTGATGACAAAGGCAGCATAGATTGAAACCATTGCACCAATAAATCACCCATAAAAAACCCGTAAATTACTAAAGCTATATTATTACCAATAAGCATGGTAGCAATATATTTAGAAGGTTTTGCTGTAAGTTTGGTTAAAATTTTAGCTAAAAGACCCTCTTGCTTTTTTTCAATTTCAATATGGATTTTGTTTGAAGAAACATAAGCAATCTCCATCCCTGAAAAAAAGGCCGAGGCTAATAAAGAAATAAGTATGATAATTACGTAAAGACTCATTTAGTTTGATTTGTCTTTATTTTCATATTTCTTTCTAAATTTTTGTCTGAAAAAATACATAAAGATTGCTAAAGCAGCTAATCCCAATGAAATATAAGAACCATTCGTCCCATTATTCCATTTTGAAATACCATCATAAATAAAAAGTACCGCAAAAATTAAATAGGCGTATTGAAAAAACTTAGCTAGCATCATAGAATATAATTAAAATAAGAACAAAGATACTTAAAAAATATTTTGAGAAATTCTATTATTACCTATTAATCATTTACGGTAATAATACCACTTATTTCAAGCACTTCTGCATTGGTAAACTTAGAGTCAGAATCAAAACCGTTTCCATGGATTAAATCTAAACCTGTTCTGAAAGTCACCGGTTTATTGGTAAATAACCATTCCTTTTTCTGGTCATAATACAACTGTTCAGCAAACAAAGTGTCATTATCTTTTGTAGCAATAACCACGTTGCCTTGTAAATCCATTAAATCAGTATTATTATAAACAATGGCATAATCTGCCACCACTGTACTTTTTTGATTTTCTTCATCAAACAAAGTAAGGTTTATTCCATCTGGAAATTCACTTGAAGAAAAAGACCTGTTTCTATAATCTAACATTTTGGGACTTAAAAGAATGGCTTTGATCTTTCCGGAATCTGTATATTTTAAATTAATATTTTCAGCAATTCCTATAGGTTCATTTTCAGATATCCCAATTTTCTGAACCTCTTTTAAGTTATTTTTACATGAAAAAAACATGGTCACCGCAAATACGGTGACCATGAATAATATGATATTTTTTTTGTTTAGTCTCATTAAATTTTTGGCACTACAACAGAAGCTCCAATCCAACATCCAATATTAATGGTTTGACCTGAATTTCCTGCACTAAATATTTCAGCTTTTGTTGGTGCTTTTGCCATATAGTTTTCCGCTGTTTGAGCTGATGCGCCTTTTAAAGTTGGATCTACTCTACCTGCTTTTCTGGCTTCCTCTGCAGCTAACCAAAACGTCGCTCTCTTATTAAAGTTAGTATCTCCACAATCATTAGCACTTGCGGCATACATAGCAGCTATTGACAAATAAGGATGCCCATTTGAAGGATTTAACCTAAGTGATTCTCTAAAGAAACCTCTCGCTCTTCCATAGCTACCTTTAGCTTTTAACTTTAAGCCAATATTATTGTTAAGTTTAGCTTTTTTAAAGTTATCCTTTTCTAACTTAATAGATTCTTCATAAAAAGCAATTGCTTCGTTAGATTTACCTTCCTTATCTTTTAAGATCCCTAAATAGTAAGCAGAATTTGCAGACGGACTCAAGTCATGATAAGCATTCACTAATTTAAAGAAGAGTGGGTCATCTGTACATTCCTTTTCAGACATTTTACCTGCCGCTCTTTGCAACCAAACTGCATTTCCTTTATTGTTATCAAAATCCCTTTGATATAAAGGAATTAAATTTTCGCAATTTGCTCTATCCCCTAATTTCTTATCAATGCCATCAGATATCTGATCATAAGCTCCTAAATAGCTTTCATAATAACTTTTTAATCTGGTCTCTTTACTACTTAACGCTGTTCCGGCATCTTCCTTTTCAATTAGTGTATTTAAATTTTCAGAATAATTTTTAACTTCACCTTCAACCTTTTCAACAACATCATCATATTTATTAAATAACTCTGCAGCTGTTTTTTTCTCGGCATCATACAAATCAACCATTAAAGAAAAATAAGTATATAAACTTTTTGGATTTGTGAATGTTTCCTTGTCCAATTTATATGCGGCATCAAAACATGCGTAAAGTTCTTCTGTGTTTTTATGCATAACATATTTATTATCGTAAAGCAATTGACATGCTTGGGCAGCATATTCTCCTTTAGGCGTTTTACTTGAAAAATGCTCAGCTCTTTCTTCCCAAAGTTTTATAAGATCATTTATCCAAGTTTCTTTTTCAGCACCAGAAGATTTTTCAATTTTATCTTCTAATATTTTCTCGCCATCAATGTAAATAGCATTATTGAATTTTGGACATTTGTTTCTTACATCCATCCAGGGTTGGTAAGCTGCATCAAAATTTTTAGCCTTTACATATTCGTGAAATATGGAAAGCTTAGTCATGCATTCTTCGTCTTGCTGAGCAAAACTCAAATTGCTTGCGAAAAATAAAAAAGCTAATAAAAAAGTAATTCTCGTTTTCATGATAATAATATTATGTTGTTAATCATATTTCCTTTTTTGGAACCATCTGTCATTCAAAGATAAACTTAATTGAAAATTAACAAAATTCTCTTGTATTAAATTATTATTTGTTGTTCCTCGTTGTCCAATTTCAAAACCTAAATTAGCATTTGAAAATAAGGTCCCTACTGGTAACCCTAAACCAAAAGATATGCCAAACTCTTTAATAGACTCATTATTTATATTTAATCCTGTATTTTCATAATGTAATCCTGCCCTATAAACAATACGTTTATAATAGCTATTGAATGAATTGTATCTAGGAATAAAAAATCCGCCTAAAGAAATATTATAGGCATCTTCATATTTAGTTGTTAAACTGCTATAAAGCGGATTATAAAACTTACTCGTGTTTTCAGCAGTATATTCTGCCCCAACAAACCAAGATCTTGGCTTCCCTATACCTGCTCCAAAAGATAATTTAGAGGGCATAGTTAAATCAGTCCTCTTTAATCCTTGAGCGTCTAAATCTGCTTCAAATGAATTCACTAAAAATTCACTTCCTGTAGATGGATTAATAGTTATGGTTGAAATTATTCTTTGATTATTTGAAGCTAAGTTACTCTCTGGCGCATAGGTCAGACCCGAAATTAATTCAAGCTTATCATTTAATTTAGTTTTATAGGACAAGCCCAAATTAAAATTGATACCACTTAAATCTGATCTATTACCCTCCTTAGATTGATATTGCAAAATCAAACCGTCAGCATCATAAGAATATTCAACAATATTGTTTTGAATATTTCCAAAGTTATAATTGGCATCAACGCCAATACTTAATCCTTTGGCCAAAAGATATCCTATCCCTATATTCACTTTATTAAGTCCGCCTTCACCTTTATATTGATTAATTAAATCACCGTCATCATTTAAATTTTCCAATTTATAACCAACAGCCGTTTGAGGCAGTAAACTAAACCCAACACCAAACTTACCAACAGGAATAGAAAGAGCCAAATAATTAAATGTAGAAGATGAGGCTTTAGCACTACTCGTCTCACTTTTAAAATTCAAATTTGAAAAGCCTCCACCTACCGTATATTTAACCGGTCTGCTTTCTCCATTAAAACCTGGAGAAGTTAAATTTTCTGAAGCATATGAAGCCGGATTTCTTAAATTAATATGAATACTATCATTATAAATACTCAATCTTCCCATACTTCTGTTCTCAACAGTACCTTTAAATTTTAAACTGCCAATACCATAAAATGAATATGGTGAAGCTGTTCCTTGTTGAGCATAACTTTGAATAGTGATAAAAGCTACAAAAACTAATACAAGTTTTTTAATCATTCTTTTGAATTAAATTGTAATAAAAAGTTCAATCCCTCTAAAAGAAAATTAGAGTTGGCAAATATGCTACTTTTTAATTGTTTTGACAAGAAATTAGTATCACCACCTGTTAAAATAACTGTTAAATCTTTATAATTTAACCTGTATGCATCTATAACCCCTTCAATTTCCTTTAAAACACCAAATACAACACCAGAATGAATTGAATTATTTGTTGAATTACCAATGATGTTTTTAGGCTCCTCCGTTTCTAACAACGGCAATTTTGCTGTTAAATTATTTAATGATTGATAACGCATCCTTATCCCAGGTGAAATGGCACCTCCCAAGTACTCATTCTTATCAGAAACAAAATCATATGTTATACAAGTACCAGCATCAATAATTAAGACATTACTACCAGGATATTGTTGAATTGCAGCACTAACTAAAGCCACTCTATCCATCCCCAAAGTATTTGGAGTTTCATAACAATTCTTAAATGGTAATTTTGCAGTATTATTTAGTTCAACTAGGTCGAAATTTTTCTTTAGGTAAGTTATATCCGCTTTTTTTAGTCTTCCGACGGAAGAAATTATTGTTTTATTAATAGTTTTGAATTCTTTTCTTAATAAATCAACATGTTTTAAAATAAAATCTAACTGGATGGCTTTTTTGTATATTATTTTAGTGTCCTCAAAAACAGCGAGTTTCACTAAAGAATTACCAATATCTATAACTAAATTCATGCTTATATTGAAAACGGTAAATTTACAAAACCATTTTTTATAATTTTTCTTTTGGCGAATAATAAAAATGAATATATATTTGCAACCGCATTTATGCAGCTGGTGCCTTAGCTCAGTTGGTAGAGCAAAGGACTGAAAATCCTTGTGTCCCTGGTTCGATTCCTGGAGGCACCACCAGAGAGGACAACTTCAATTTATTTGAAAATTGTCCTCTTTTTTTATTATCTAAACTCTTGTCTATCTGCAAGATAAACCTCAAAACATCGTTAATTCTTTCAGTTCGACATTGATCCTCTTCAAAATAAAGATTTTCAGGAAATATAGAACTTATTAACTTCTGTTTTTGTTCTACTGTAGATAGCTTATAGTGTTTTTTTAGGTCTTTCAACAAGTGAACTCCCTTGTTTATCCAGACTTTGTACTGATTATTAGTGGATTGCATATCATTGAGTTGCTGTTTTAATTCCTCGCGTTTTGAACTATATCTATGATTAGCATCAGAATAAGCTTCAGAATTAATTTTACCATCAACCAGTAAATCTTGAAGATTTTCTAAACGTTTTGTTAGCTCTTCAACTTCATTCTTTAATTTATCCTTCTTTTTTGCTAATTGCTGTTCATTGCCTGAAAGCAATTCTTTAACCAACATTTCATATAGCGTCTCTGCTCCCTTTGTGAATTTAAAATCATTTAATATAGATTCTATTGTTTTATTAAGTTTTATAGCAGATATTCGTTCTGATTTACAATGATTGCAATGATAATAAAAATATTGATTCCCATTTTGACTCCTTGAAGGACTTCCGGTCATCTTACCTTGACATTTGGAACAATAAATAAGCCCTCTAAGGGGTAACTCGTCTCGTTTCGTATTATAAACAGGTTTATTAGATTTCCTCTTTCTTTTGCTTAATATGTTTTGAACCTGATAAAATAATTCTTCAGATATTATACCATCATGGACTCCTTCAACTAATACTTTTGGTTCTTCCTCATGGGCTGGAACAACAATTTTTCGCATATAAATAGGATTTCGGAGTATCAATGATATATTATTTCTCGTAATAGTAACACCTTTTACTTTTAAATCATTTCTTATTTCGGATTGTGATTTCCCATTAACAATGGCATGAAATGCATATTGGATATGTTGCGCTTTGTCACTTGGGATAATTATAGGTTTGTTTTCTGTATCTCTAGAGTTCTCATAACCTACTGGAGCTTGTCTGCACCATCTCCCTGCTTTTAAGGAGCCCCGTATTCCTCCTTTAATCTTTAATGAGCGTCTGTCGTTATCTATTTCGGGAAATATTAAATAGAGTGCTAACATTGCTTTATTCTCGGGGATTGAAAAATCAATAGGCTGCTCTATAGCTTGAACTTCAATTCCTAAAGCATTCAACGTTCTTAACATTAAGTTGGCCTCTGTCATATTTCTGGAAAATCTGTCCCAAGTGGTTATGAATAAATAGTCAATCTGATGTTTATTTTTTTTTGCGTATTCCAGAAACTTTTGAAATTCTGGCCTATTGAAATTTATAGCGGAATGGTCTTCCCTATAATGTTTGACTATTTCTATACTCTGACGCTGACAGTATTTTGTTAGTTGCTCAAACTGTACATCTAAACTATAGCCCTTAGCTTGTTCGTCACTGCTTACACGGCTCATAATTGCTGCTCTTTTCATAATTCAGATTTATTTAAATAGTTCTACACTCATAAGGGCAAATTGTTCTAGTATTTTTAAAACTTGCTTTACTTCTGTATCATTTAGTTTTTCTTCTCTATTAGCATTTAATATTGTTTTTGCTTCTTTAAAATTCACGATTTCCAATATAGTGGATAAGAATAGAGCTACTATTGTTATCACACTTTTGGAGATGAAGTGCTAAGGGCTACTTAGGACTATATTTGATGTTTTATTATATTTTTAATCACTATGTGCTTATCGTTTCTAAAGATGACTTCAGCACGCTCATATTTCTTTAAACCAAGTAAGGTTCTCACAACCTGCGCCTCATTATTCTTTAGGTCTTGTTCACTGGTAATTTCTACTTCAAAGGTTTCTTTATTATGACTCCTGTAAATCCTTATCTGCTGAAAATCCTTTTGCTTTAATAGTTTTAATAGCTCCAACTCACTTGGCGAATAGAGTGCAAATACCTCTGTGTATTTATATAAAGCTTCGTCTCGATAAAATTTTGCTATTAAGGGCACAATAGGTATATTAATAATTGAAAAATGCATCATATTTGAAACCAGCTCATCTCTAAAGTCTCTTCCATTCATTTTAGCTTCAATTTCATTAGCAACAGGATTAAATATATGAAACCCTACATTAGGTCCAACTTCTTTATCTTTATCCTTAGTTTCTTCTAAAGGGCTCTTATATATCATGAGTGATGGTGAATGACCAAACAATAGTACAGAACTCACTAGCCCTCCAAGATTTGTAAAATACATGTTATAGCTCTCAGGCAGCTTATCTAAAACACTCTCTATAACTTCTTTATTAAAAGCTTTCTCCTTATCTATGTGATAAGTGATCTCGTCTGGCAACCCTTGCTTGATTATTTTTAATAACTCATCATTATGTAACGTATTAAAATAAGACCTATCTATAGGCGTAAATAAATATTCTTTAATCCTTTTTATGGTCCTTAACGGTATTCCTAATAGACGAAGTTCCTGCACTATAAGTATCCATAAGGCTTCAAAATAGTTGAGTTCTACACGCTTTCTTGTAACATCCTTATTTTTAGCAGAATCACTTACTTTATAATCTATTATTTCATTCTCACTCCAATTTACAAAGACCCGATATAGAATATCCAAGTCGCTCAGCGTAACACACTTTTCTGATAGTTTTGGAAACAAATTAAATAAATTCATAATTTTATGTTATAGGTAACAAATGTATTAAATTATTTTTTTTAAATTTACATAGATTAAATTTAAAAAGAAAGAAAAAATATAACAATGATTATGAAATTAAAAAAAATATGTAAAAACCCTGAATGCAATCAGGAGATAAAACAATATAAGAGTGCGAAAAGATTATATTGTGATGACGCGTGTAAAAGCAGAGCCAATTACCTTAAAAGGCTTACAGAAGAATACCATCTAAATGCAATGGATAAGGCCATGAGAAGAAATTATCAGAAATCACGAGAATTAAGGGATTTAGATTTAGGGCCTATTTCTTATCAAACACTTAAAAGTCATGGATTTGATTTTGACGCCATTCATAAGACTGAATTTTTTTACGACGACAATGGAAACCCAGTACAACTATATCACGTCTATGATATCTACTTTCAACTTGAAAATAATCATCTAATATTTAAATAATGGAAAAAATAGTATTAACAGAAATGGAAAGTCTTCTTTCTCCTGTTGAACAAGCAAAATTAGTCGGGTTAATAAAAGCCCCTGAACAAATACAAAATAAGCAAAAAAGTAATTTCATTTTGTACGGAATGGCCATTGCCGGAGTATGCGCAATTATAGGTTATTTTTTAAGTGAAAGAATTATTAAAAAAAATAAAAAGGACAAAATCAATTAATTTCTTTTGTTTGAAAATTGAAACAACGCAAAAACGATTAAACCATTTTAAAATCGTTGAAAACCGTTGAAAATCGATTTTAATACGGATTAATGTCTTAGCTAAAGATCCGTTTTTCGCTCATTATTAAGCAAATATTTAGCAGTATCTTAAATAATTAATAAACTAAAATATATTTTCAAAAATATTATTACCCTAGTTATTTCATATAAATTTCCATTTTAGGAACTTTTGATTTCAATTCATAAATTACTAGTTTAGCAATCTCTGTGGCTCCTAATTCTGACAGATGGGTGTCATCTGATTTACCTTCTTTATAATAGTCTGATTCTCCGGGTTCAAAATGTAAATGAAGTTTTTTAGACCCTTCAATTCCATAAGATTCCTCCAATTTTTCAGATAAATATTGAAGATCGATAAAAGGCACATTATATTCTAAAGCCACTAATCTCGTTTCTAAAGGATAGTCTCCATGGGTATCCACTAAAGTTCCAGATTCATTAAAATTTCTTCGTACAATTGATGAAAATAAAATTGGCGTCGCCCCTTTTTCTCTTGATTCTAAAACAAAGCGGATTAAATTATTTCTGTATGCCGTGTGCGGATTTGTATATCTATTAGGGTCATTTTCCTTTTCATCATTATGTCCAAACTGGATAAAAACATAATCTCCTTTTTTTAGATATTTATAAATGGCATCCCAGCGATTTTCATTTATAAAACTGCGCGTACTTCTCCCATTTACGGCTCTGTTGTCTATTTTAACACTATTATTAAAAAATTGTGGAAGTACCTGAGCCCAACCATGTTCAGGATTGACTTCTGGATTTATTTTATTGGCCATGGTTGAATCTCCAATAGTGTAAATGGTTGTTGTTTGGGAAAAACCATTCCAATGATAAATCAGAATGATCAAACAAAATAGCCATTTCAAACGCATTACTTCTTTATTTATAATTTTCATCTCTTACTATTATGCCCACTTATTAATTTTTGGTACCAGATCTGTCAAATCTGAAATTTTAACAGGTATTCCCTCATCAATACTTTTTCGTGCCGCAATACCAATTAAAACAGCCATTGACCCATCTCTAACGTTAGCGGGATGATGTAATGATTCATTAACACTGATGCCCCTGAATATTTCATCAAACATTAATTTATCACCACCCCAATGCCCTGAGCGTACATAAGGAAACTCGATTCTTTTATAATCTTCAAAATTGCGCTGAGTTACAATTTCATGATATTTGTGTTCCTGTTTTGTATGCGAAGTATTATCCATCTCCTTTTCATGAAGCTTGGCTTGATCTTCAGGGGCCGTATCTCTCCAAGGAATGCCTTCTTGAGTTTCCAATCTGCCCTCTTTTCCATTAAAAGCAAACCGAAACCCTTCAAACGGAGAGTACGTTGTTAAAGAATAGGTGACCTCAACGTTATTGGCATATTTAATTAATACTGACATTTTATCGAAAATATCAATCTCCTCTCTATATAAACAATTGTCTCTAAGATAACCATCATACTTTTCGTTGGCAGCATATAAATCCATATAGCCTTGATTCTTGGTTATATCCCAATAAAACTGACAATCTTTTGTATGCTCACAATTCCTGCAGTTAGAACCTCTAAAAGGGCCATTTTTTCCATATTTTTCAAGAGCACCATTGGCATAAACTTCAACTGGATCTGACCCTATAAGCCAATTTAACAAATCAAAATGATGTGCTGATTTATGAAGTAAGAGGGTTCCTGATTTATCTCTTAAACCATGCCATCTTCTAAAATAATCAGCCCCATGAAATGTATTCAAATACCAGTTCAAATCAACTGAAATTAAATCTCCTATCTCCTTTGAATCAATGATTTCCTTTAACTTTGTAAAAAGTTTTCCATAACGGTAATTAAAAGCCATTATTAATGTTCCTTTAGAGTTGCGTTGCGCATCAATGATGCTTTGACATTTTTTCTCATCAGTGGTCATAGGTTTTTCAGTAACCACATTAATATGCTTATTCAATCCTTTTATGATAAATTCATGATGCGTCGCATCAACCGTTGTGACCATGAGCAAATCCATTTCTACCGTTTGAAGCATTTTGTCAAAATCAGTAAAAACAGGGCAATCAACACCTATGTACTTTTTAGAATATTCAAGCCTGCCTTTGTTAATATCACATAAACCAACAAATTCAACCAAATCGCCATATTCCTCAATTAAATATTTTCCATATAAGGAATTACCTCTGCTTCCTGTTCCAACCATAGCCACTCTTTTCTTCGTACCAGAACTTTTTAGAATAGCACTAAATGCAGGTGATATAACCATGGAAGCCGCAATACAAGCTCCTGTTGTTTTAACAAATTTACGCCTTGTTATTTCGTTATCTATTATTGCATTCATAATAAAATAATATTATTTAAAATTTTAATACCATTGCTCTTTTGTATCCTTTTGTTTAGATTCAAAAATATTTTCAATCGTATATTTTTTAGCTTCTGATTTTTTTAATTGATGCGACCAACCTACTCTGCTATTTGGTTTAAATCCTTCACCACTATTTTCAAACTCTGCATAAAATGCTGTTTTTTCAGCTTCAGGTTTATTCCAATTGTGCCATCCTTCCACTTTTATATGGCCTCCCATTTCACAATTCATAAAAACTGTCTTTGCATAAATTCTCCAAGGTCTTCCCAAATACACTTCTGTGACATTTTCATTGGCGGTAAGTCTGCAGTTTTTAAATACAAAACCATAGCTAACACCTTTTGGAGTTGAAGCCGCTGTTATATAGGAATTCTTTTTACTATGGATAGTACAATTTTCAAATAAAACGGTCGCCTTTCCAAAAATAAAATCGGTGGTTCCTTCAATATAACAGCCTTTAAAATATTGCCTGTTACCTTCTCCAGAAGTATATAAGGTATCCTGATTTCCTAAAATATTACAATTGGATATTACGGCTCTATCAGCAAAAACAGACAATGCTACAGCCTGACCAACTTCGCCCGAAGTATTTTGAACGGTTAAATTAGATAACAAAAAATCTGCTGCTTCAATTAACAAAGTATAGGTATAAAAAGTACTGTTTCTGCCTAAATTCATTTTCCCAAAATAGTCATCATATGTAATAATCGTATTTTCTTTGCTTTCACCAATTAATGAAATATTAGTGTTCCACTCATGTACTTTTATTTTTTCATAATAAGTCCCATCTTTCACGAAAATGGTCACTCTTTGATACGGAAAGGATTTGGTCTCATTAATTGCTTCCTGAATACTTGTATAATCACCACTTCCATCTTTTGCAACCACCAGATTATATTCATCAACGGGAGATTTGCTACTGCTATATGTTGAAATGCTATTTTTTTCTTTCCACACTTCATATTTTTTAATCATTTCTAAAGGCTCATTAGTGTACCAAGCATATCCATTTCTGCGCTCTTCACCTATTTCTGCCAATGTTGCTTTTTTTATGCCGTCCCTATCACAAAAGAAAGGGGTGTTATCATCCAATTCCATGAAGCGAGCCCATAATGGGGCAGCATTAAGATCAGGTACTAATTTTTTATCAATAATTCTTCCATTTTTAAATTGTCTCTCTATTTTAAACCCTGTTATTTTTACTTTTTCAAACCAATTTACGGCATGAACAATGGCGTTTTTAACATCCACAGATGGGTTTTCAATAGACATTAAGAGGCTCACTATATTCGCAGATTCTTTACCACTTAAAGATGGCAATTCATAAGCTCTGGCTTTTGCTGGTTCTAATGTGTTTTCATCGTATTGTGCACACCATGCTGTTAAAACGCCCTGTTGTTTATACTGCGTTTTTAAGATACAATCGATGCCTTTATTAAAAGCAATCTTTATTTTCTCAATGATTTCTTCTGATGGCTCAATAGCATAAACATGCGTACCCTCTTTAATGTTTTTTAAAAGATTTAAAATGTTGACCATGGAATCATCATTATATGTAATGTGTGAATAATACCCCTTTTTTAAAGGATAAAACTGAGGCCATCCACCATTGTCATATTGTGCTTCCAGAAGATAATCCAAGCCTTTAAGAAATGAGTCTCTATATCTTTCATCTGGTATTTGTCTGTACATTTTCGACAAAAAAAGCATTTCTTGAATGGTGGCGCCATTATCTGTAGTGACTTCATGTTGGTCCTTTTTAATAGCCATCAATTCTTGCTTCTCATTATCAGACAAGGGATGCTGCATTTGAATATTTTTAGGCCATCCGCCAATATCTCGCTGATAAAGCAATACATTTTCTGCTATGGTTTTGGCCTCCTCTGAAGCAAACCAACTACCCTCTTTTCTTTCTGTTATAGATCGCCAGGATTTATCGTGAACTTGAGCGTTAACATTTACACTCAATAAAAGAAATAGTGCTATTAAAAATATTGTTTTTATAGGTTTCATAAGTCAATCACTTTTCTTTCTTTGTTACTTTTTAGGGCGGCTTCAATCACTTTGATGACTTGCATGGCATCTTTACCTGTTACTGGTGCATCTTTATTGTTTCTGACAGCTTCATACATGCCATTATAATATTCCATGTAATTGCCATTTAAAGTAGGAATAAATTCTTTGATAATTTTTCCATCCTTTTCAGTATGTAACAAGCCCTTTTCATTGTCTGGTTCAATGCCCCAATTATGAGCTCCAGGCATTTTTCCAGCTTGAAGGTCTTTTTCCTGAACATCTGCTTTTGGTTTTATAAAAGACCCTTGAGTACCATGTATAATGTTTCCAGGCAGCGGTTCACGAACAAAATAACTGGATTTAAGAATAACCCTATGCGAAGGATAATATAATTTTAAATCAAAATAATCAGCAACTTTTGAATTGGGACGATAGGTGTCTAAATCTGCAAAAACTGCTTTTGGCAATCCAAATAACTGTAAAGCCTGATCAATTAAATGCGACCCTAAATCATACAAACTCCCTACCGCATCCGTTGGTGTTTCTTTATGTACTTTATAACTTAATTCAGGTACAAAACGATCATAATGAAACTCGGCTTCCACCATGATGCCAAGACAACCCTCATTTAATATTTTTTGTACTGTTTTAAAATCGCTGTCATAACGACGATTATGATAAACGGACATCACAACCTGCTTCTTTTTAGCCAATGCTATTAACTCTTCAGCTTCAGTTACTGTTGCTGTAAATGGTTTTTCAATAACAAGATGCTTACCGGCATTGACAACCTTTTTAGCAAATTCATAATGGGTAATGTTGGGTGTATTAACAATAACCAATTCAATAGCTTCATCAGCCAGCATACTTTCCAAGGACCGAAATGTTTTTACCGCAGGATATATTGCTTTTGCCAGATTTTTTGTCCTTTCAAAAACACCGTATAAATTAAATTTAGGATTTACTGAAATAAAAGGCGCATGAAATAAGCGTCCGCTCATTCCAAAGGAACATAAAGCGGTATTTATAGGTTGCATGATATTTGTGTTTTAGATTTGGCCAATAGTATATCGGTTCATTAAATTACTACTTATACTTTTAATTTATATCAGGGGTTAATTGATTTCATATTTCTTAATCACTAAATATTTAAGTTCTGTGTCTCCCACATTTCGAATACCGTGTTCAACATTTGAGGGGCAATAAAAACTGGTATAGGGACCTGAAACAACTGTTTTACCATCAAGATAAAATTCAGCGGTTCCTTCTAAAACGAAAAAGAATTCATCTTCTATATGTTTGTGTGGTTCATGAGTGGCTTTGCGTGGCGCCACCACACTCATTTTTAAGGTTCTTCCGTCCAGAAAATCTTTATCAGCAAACCAATATTGATACCCCACTTTGGTGTTTATAGCAGCTTCTTGATTAAACTGATTGACACAGTTTTCAATATTAAACGTTTTATTTGAAACGCCTAAAGACTCATTTTTTTCTTGGGCGAAGGTTATGAGACCAAACAAAAATAAACCTATAAAACAACATGCTTTTTTTTTCATTTTAATAAACTTAAATAACTTTAAAATAAAAAAGATACCCAAATTGGATATCTTTTTTATTGTGTTTACCCAATAATTAATTTAATGAGTTAATAATTTAAACGCTTTTGCGCCTTCTTCTGTTTTAACAGTCGCAATCCAAAGTCCAGATTTAAAACTAAAGCTAGTGTCTTCATTTGTTTTAAATGATTTCACTAAAGCTCCGGTAATACTATAAATACTAACTTCAGTTTTTGATGACACATCTGATAAGTAAATTCTGTTTCCAATAGCTTTTAAATTTGTTTTAATCGCAGCTTTAAAATCATTGGTTCCAAGTAGTGTACTACTAATTTCTAGTTTATATAAATTATAAGCATTATTTGCACATAATACATACAAAGTGCCAGCTCCACCATTATAATTAGCTTCAATGTAACGAGGATCAGTATCTCCTAGACCATCAAAATGAAGCACCTCTGAAGTACCATCAGTTACCCAAAGAGCACGAGGTAAACTGGTCCCACTTTGTCTGAACCATATTTTAACCGCAACAGGTCCATCAACGGGAAATGTCATAAAACGTCTTGTAGGAACAAAAGTACTCCCATCTGAAGGGTCTATACTACTACTACCCATAAATTTAAAGCGGTTAATTGATGTATATCCATCTGGAAAAGTCGCAGAATTTGCTTCTATTACAGCAAAAGACGAACCACCTGGCTCTAGTGTCAAACCATCAACAACAGTTGTTGAAGTTACTCCAACAGCATCTACTGGCCAATTCGTAGTATCATTCCCAAAGTCCCAAACATGGTTTTGAGCTTGTAATGTCACTACACAAAGCATCATAGGTAAAATAAATAAAAGTAGTTTTTTCATCATAATTAAGTTTGTTTTAGTTAATCGATTACATAATTGTAATCGATTACCGAATATAGTTATAAAATCCTTTCCTAAAAAATATTTTAACATATTTTGTTATGACTGAATAAATTAACGCCGCATACGTCTTAGTCTTAATAGAAAAAAAGGAGCCCCTTCTTTAGGAACCCCTCATTTAAAAACTAAATATTCGAAAATCTAGTGTGTTATCAATTTGACTGTTTTTTGTCCAACGGCATCTTTAATCGCAACTATCCACAGGCCATTTTCAAAATCAAAACTTGTATCAACATTGGTTTGTATTGATTTAACCAAAGCGCCAGTAATACTATAAATATTAATGTTCGTTTTAGATTTTACTTGAGATACATGAATCTTATTATTATACCCAGAGACTTTAACTGAGGTTGATCCAACTTTAAAATCATCTATACCCAATGCATTTAATTCTGAAATGGGATCCCAATTATCCGTTCCTTTTGTAAAGTTAAATGTCGTGATGGCTGTATCATCCGTTAATGTAGGTGTTGATAATACTGTGGACCATGAAGCGCGTAAACTAGAATTATCAACTCCGGAAGCATTTTCTATGGTGCCATATTCATACATTTTGTTAGACTCTCCGCCTAATGAACTCGTCCATCCAACGGTTGAAATTAATGACAAGCCTTCAGACCCTGGATAGGTAGACTCATCAATAGTTGTATTGTAAAATACCACCTCGCTAGTATTAGGTGCCCATGGACGACCAAAATAGCCCGGTTTAGACCCATTTACAGAGGCAGTTTCCACTCCCGGAATAGGTGATTTTACATGACACTCATACATTAAGAATCCTCTTCCACTGCTTTGCTGCGCGGCTGTAATATATGCGGCATCACTACCTGAATCACTCGTGTTTAATACAAAGTCTGTTTGATAAAAGACGGCTGTCATGCCTCCAAAAATATAATCCACCGCTCCCATCATGGCCCCTTTATACACAACCACTCGAGAGCCAGAACCTCCATAAAAAGAATCCTGACGACCTATCACGCGACAGTTGTTCAAAATTACTTTATCTGTATTATTAGCAATCCCAATGGCTGCCGCCTGAGTCACATAACCAGCAGACCTGTCTTGAACACTGGTATTTCCATAGTTTGTAGGTCTTACAGGATCACTCGCTTTAGGTTGTACCACATCCTGTGATTCCTTTTGAGAAATGTATTGGTTAAATGAATTTTCAAGAATAATATCTTCTGCAATAAAACCATTCGCAGCAACCACAACGGTTGCATTCCAGTAAGAAGTACCATTACCGGTGCCTTCTTTATTTACATAATCTGTATAGCCATTATCTTTGTTTACCGCTAAAACATCCGCATGCCATTTATTATCAGTTCCCTGACTAAAAAAATTATATTTTTGTCCATAATAAGAAGTGATTCTAACGGCGTTCACATCTATATCTACTCCGCCATTTAGAAGCGCGATACTTGGTGACCCAGAGGCGTTTTTTAATGTGATATTAGGACTATTAATCACAAGCATTTCTTCATAATTACCTGGATCTATTTCAACAGTAACGCGTTCATCACTTGGTCTATCCATTAAAGCAATGGCATTTAATGCTTCATTAATAGATTGATAATCCTTGCCAACACCAACCGTTATCGTAGGATTATATGCCACAATTTCTAAAACTTTAATGGATACAAAATAAGAAGTACCTCCGGTGGTTAAGGTTACTGTCCCATCTGTGAGACCTTGGTATATATACTCAGTGGTTATTTTAGTACTTGTACTTCCCGAGGTATTCGCAATAGTCGCATCGCCTTCAATAGAATAATTTGACTGATAGTAATCTGTGATTAATACTTTATCACCTACTTTTACAGGAATGGAAATGGTGGCACCGGTTCCGGCATTTAAATCGCCACTTGAACCTCTCACATTCACACTTCCAGTAAAAACAAGACCCTTATACGCGGTTGCTGAGGAAATATTTCGGTCATTAAACACCCATTCCGTTATTGGATTAAATGTTAAATCTTTAGATGTATTTACTCCAGATATGGTTAAATTTGAGGTTAAAGCCAACTCAATTGGATAAGCATCTAAACCATCATATCCAACAGTATAAGTACCATCACGTAAGGCTACTGCTGATACATCTGTGAAATTATACGAATAACCTGGCTCGTTTTTGTTGGTAAATGTTAAACTTAAAACACTTCTTTGTGTGACATCTAAACCTGGGGTATTTATTGTTACGTTATAAAGTGGCTTCGATGTAAAAATAATATCTGCAGTATCATCTCCTGTAATTGTAATAGTATTCGCTAAAATTTCAAAATCATTTACGCCATCAGCAGAAATACCGTACTCAATACCAGGTTCAAGTTTAACACTATAAGTTGATAAACCAGCATCAATAACAGGCTTCGGAATGAATATTTTATTCGCAGAAGGATTCGGTGTATAATGCAAAACAAGGTTTGTGAGATCTGTTAAACCAGAAATAGCTCCAGTCACAGTATATAAATCAACCTGCAACACCTCAATATCATACGTTGTTGTTGTCTCTGTCACACTTAAGTTATCTCCATTAGAAATAACATAACCATTAGCTCCTCCTAAACTAAGTGCGTAAGTATATTCAATTGGTAAATCTATACTATACGAACCCGCTGTCACAATTGTAGAAAATGTTTTACCTGCTTCATTAGTAAAATCAATAGTATATCCATCAGGTATCCCAGGAGCATTCGTTTCATCAACAGAGCCTGTTAATGTTTTATAAGTTGCAGCTTTTCTAAAAACTCTAAAATAACTTGGTTTTCCCGATGTATCAAATACATGATATTCACCTGTTTGCTTTGCTACAAATTTAATGGTGGTTTCAGCAGCTGGAACAACTACCTGATCTGTTTGCGCTACGGGATCTGCAGCATACTCAAAATTAAAAGTTCCACCAGCATCCGTTCTGCCTTCAATAGTAACTTCATCATCCTCATTTAAATTTAAAGTTAAATAACGACCAGTATTTGCGCCTGAATTCACATACAACCTCCCTGTAAAGTTTACCGAGCTTGCAATGTTTGTATCCCATCTAGTAAGATTTAAATTAGTAGTTCTAAGTCGGTCACTCGTTCCATTGGTAACATACCCTAAATCACCAGCTGTGAATGACAGTATATTTCTACCTGCGTCTCCAGGCACTTGTGGGTCCACATAGGTATAAAATGAATTGATAACAGACTCTGTTAACATATTATTATAAAGCACATCATCCAGTTGTTCTGCACCAAAGTCCCATACGTCTGTTTTAACTATGGAAACGGGAAGGTTCGTTACTTCTATTGCAGGTGTGTAAGCATTTGAACCACTAAAAGTAAAGTATAAAGTAGTAGCCCCGCCAACATAATTAAATTCATAGTAACCTGTTTGATCGGCCATACCCGGATGATTATCCAAATCGACATCTATTGAACCTAAATCGCTAGCACCAGTAGTTGTTCCACCATTCATAGTACCTGCACTATATACAGAACCATAAAAACGAACGGTACTGCTTCCTTCAGCAACATCCACTTCCAATGAGTTACTATCTTTAAAAACAACACCATAACCTGCACTATGCCACTGAGTGGTTGCAGCTTGAGTTCTTATTTTACCATCTGGACTTGTGGTAGAAGTGACCGGATCCCATTGTGTTCCTGTATTGGTAAAAGTAGATTGGTCTCTTAAATTATATATAGTGTAAGGATACGTAATATCTATTGAAGGTGTGTAAGCATTTGCTCCGCTAAATGTGAAAAATAGAGTAGTAGCCCCACCAGTATAATTGAATTCATAAAAACCAGTTTTATCAGTACCAACGAGCACATCAACTGTACCCAAATCACTTGCACCAATAGTTGTACCCCCGCTCATAGTACCTGCACTATATACAGATCCATAAAATCTAATAGTAGAAGTTCCGGTAACATCAACTTCTAAAGAGTTACCATCCTTAAAAACAACCCCGTATCCTAAACTATGCCATTGGGAAGTAGGCGCTTGAGTTCTTAATTTACCATCTGGACTAGTTGTGGTAGTAACAGGATCCCATTGGACTCCAGTATTAACAAAAGTTGTTCCATCTCCAAGATTATAGGTAAAGGTTGTTTGACCCTGCACTAAAGTAGCAAGTAACAACAAAGTAATGATTAAAAATAAGGAAAGTTTATTCATCTTGTTCGTTAGTTTAGTTTATCAAATTGTACTATTATAATTATCAAATCATTTGGTAACTCCATTTTTTTTAAATAGAGTTAAATGAATGAGATCAATTAATTCATCCAAAAAAATAAGTAGGAAGTGGTGATTTGGGAAAATCGTATTTAGATTGCAAAACATATTTTATGTAATCGATTACGCTAATATATTATTAAAAACTTATTTTTCAAAATTTACAATCAATAATTTATTTTTGAGTTAGTCAGTAAAAAGTAAAGAACACCACTAGACCCCGATAATATTGGTATCTATAGTTTATTTTTTAATTAATTTCCAAGCAGTTGAAGCCCCGTTTAAGTTTAGATGACATATATAGAAACCACTGTTTAAACCAGCTAGATTAAAATCCCACTTACCTGTTGAAATATTTTTTTCCATTGTCAACACATTCTGGCCTGTAATGGAATATATATTTATAAAAGCTTTACCTGATATACCATTTGAAAAATCAATAGTAAAAATATCCTCAACAATAGTTGGATAAAAACTTATTGCTTCAGCCAAAATTGAATCTCCTACTCCTAAACTGTCACAACTTGAAGACATTTCTCCTCCAGCCGTAACCTGAAGTGTAGCACCGGCGCCACAAGACCCATCAGAGACAACAGACTCTACGTCATTCACGGGTAAAACTGTATAACTGTATGAAGGTTTTGGAGCTGCACCTACATTTGAAAAAGGCTTGGTGCTTATACAACCGTCATAGGTTACATTAACAGTGCCACCATCAGAACTAATATAACTTTTAAATACAGTTCCAATATAGGCAAAATTGGTGTTTTCAACATAGCATGTTAAGTTATTGCTGCCACCACCTAATCCTAAAGCTGTGGAATTTGAAACACCTGCCGTTTTATAATAGCAATTTAATATATGGAGTTCTCCATTTCTTGATCGCGGCATCCTGTCTTTGCAACCAGCCGCCCAATAACAATTCTGAAAAGTAACACTATAATGCCCATCAGCAGGTGCATCAGTACTACTTGAGCCGATTAAATTTGAAAACCGATGATCATCAGAACCACCTGATCCACCAGGAACTGGAGGTTTTAAATAAGTGAATTTACACCAGGATACCGTTACATTATCTGAAGTGTTTTTAATATCAAAATTCCCATCAGTTCCATCCTGAAATTCACAATGGTCTACCCAAAGATTGACACATCCTTCCGAGGTCAGATTGTCCCTGCCATCCGTATCATAGGCTCCCGGACCTTCAAAAATTAAATTCCTAATAATAACATTGCTCGAACCACTTTTTAAATTAAGAATTCCAGAGCCTGCCTGTGTTTGTGTATTATTTATAAGTCTTGCCCCAGGTAAGCCAATAATCGTTTTATTATTAACTTGTAAGCTTATCTGTTGTCCTGACGCCAATGTAATAGTTCCACTAACTAAAATAACCTGAGGCGTTGTTAATTGAAGCTTCGCCTTTAAATCGGTATATGTGGTGACTGTCACAGGAGTGGCATTACCTCCACCAGTTGTAGCAGCCCCAAAACCTTCAGGACTCGTCATATAATAGTTCTGGCTTTTGAGCCCTGACAAACTCACTACAAATAAACATAAGAGTAAATATTTTTTCATATTTAAAAATATTGTAATCGATTGCGCTAATATATTAAAAAATATTTATCGCTTAAATTATATTTTAATTTATTTGAAAAAAATATGTGACGACATGAATTCATTGTACTTGTAGCAATAGCATAGTCTTCAATTCATTTCCAGTGTATTAAGGCCTTAATTGTAATTTTAAACGTATATAAAGTTCTAATAACCTTTAATAGATACTCTTTACCGTATATGTGTTAATATTGTTTCATATTTCAATAAAACTATTATATTTGTAATCGATTACACTTTTCATTGAAAATCATGTAATCAGATCAATTATAAATGGATATTAATTTTAAAACGATGAAAAAATTATTCTTTTCTTTAATAATCCTTATAGTTTCCTTATCTACAAATGCTCAAACAGTTACCATTAATAAATCCGGCGGTGCATTAGAGTCCGCTTATGTCGAATGGCAACCAGTTTCAGGAGCTGAAAGTTATAATATTTATTACAGTGGTAATGGTATTACCAATCAAAAAATAGATAATCCACTGATCCGTAGTTATGGCACTTATTTTCGAGCTGATATATTGGGTATTTCTGCAGGCACATATACCATTGACGTAAAACCGGTCATATCAGGAGTAGAAGGAGCTGCAACAAATACTGGAAATGTGGAGGTATTGGCGCATGATAGAACAGGTTTTGCTTTTGCAAACGGGCGGGTTCCCGGTGCTTATAATGCCGATGGTACTCCAAAAAATAATGCCGTTATTTTGTATATCACTGAAAACACCAAAAATACCATTACTATGAATGTAACCGGTGCTAATGCGAATCCATGTGTGGGTCTTCAAACTATTTTGGATGGTTTCAAAAAAGGCAATGATACGCGGCCACTTATTGTACGTCTTATTGGTCAAATTACTGACTTTTCATATATGCTCAATGGTGATATTGTAATTGAAAACAAAAATAATGCATCAAGTTATATCACTTTTGAAGGCGTTGGTAATGATGCTGTGGCTTATGGCTGGGGAATCCGCATTAAAAATGCATCAAATGTTGAAATTCGAAATATTGGCACCATGCTTACTGATAGTGATGAAGGTGATAATATTGGATTGCAACAAAATAATGATTATATCTGGGTACATAATGTCGATTTTTTTTATGGAGAAGCAGGTGGTGCAGGAGACCAAACAAAAGGAGACGGTGCGTTAGATTGCAAAAAATCAACTTATGTAACGTTTTCATATAATCACTTTTGGGATTCTGGAAAATGTAACCTTTTAGGTTTAAGTGAGGGAACCACTACTGGTTTATATATCACCTATCACCATAACTGGTATGACCATTCTGATTCTCGTCACCCACGTGTTCGCTATTATTCAGCTCATATTTATAATAACTATTTTGATGGTAATTCAAAATACGGTTCTGGCTCTACAAATGGGTCATCATTATTTGTAGAAAACAATTATTTTAGACATTGCAAATATCCTATGCTAACATCTATGCAGGGTACAGATATTTTTTATGGAACTGGTGGCACTTTTTCAAGTGAAGATGGTGGTACTATTAAAGCTTTTAATAATACAATCATTAATGAAACACGATTTATTCCCTATGATGCTGCTAATTATCCTATTGAATTTGACGCTTACGTTGCTACAACCAGAAATGAAATTATGAGTAGCAGCATTACCTCAAAACAAGGAGGTAATACTTACAACAACTTTGATACGAATTCTGCCTTATATATTAAAAATTTAGTGGTTGAAACACCAGAAGTAGCAAAAGACAAGGTAATGCAATATTCTGGACGTATGCAAGGTGGTGACTTTAATTGGACTTTTAATGATGCGATAGATGACACCGCTGATGTTGTAAATACAGCATTAAAAACAGCGCTTGTTAATTACCAAACTACGCTGGTTTATGTGCAGGGGGAAGCTGTTCCGAGCAGTCAAACTTTAACAGTTACAACAGCTAATAGCAGTCAAGATGTCATTGAAGGTGATGCTCTTATCACCATAATCTTTACTTGGGGTGGTGATGCTACAGATGTTACTGTGGTTGGATTACCCGCTTCAGGAATCACTTATACAAAAGATAATGGTGCTAAAACAGTCACAATAACAGGAACTCCAATTGCTGATGTTTCATATACAATTACAACAGTTGGTTCTGTTAGTACTCCCGTTAGTGAATCTGGTACTATAACAGTATTACCAGTTGGTTCAACAACGGGTGATGAAATCCATAATTTCACCGAATCTGATTTAAACAGTACTTTCTATAGTTTTGTTAGTGCAAACCTTTCAACTTCAAAAGGAACTGAAACCTATGATGGACTCACGCTAACCCAATGTCTGAAAATTGAATCAGCAACTAATATTTCATTTACCACAACAGCTGCAGGAACATTGACTTTAGTTTTCAATATAGTTAATAGTACTTTTAACGGAAGAATTAATGTGGATGGCACTATTTACAATGCTTCTTCTGGTATTATAAATAATATCGCCTTATCAGCTGGTATCCATAACATTACTAAAACAGATACAGCTAACCTATATTATATGAAATTCGAATATAATCCATTGGGATTGGATGATATCGCCATAGAAAAAATAAGTATGTTTCCTAATCCTGTAATTGATAATTTACACCTTTCCTCAAAAATGAAAATAGAAAAGGTTAAAATTTACAGCATGTTAGGAATGCTCGTTAAGAATATTGAAAACAATGTTGAAACTATTGATTTTAGTAACCTTAGTGTTGGAACCTATTTGATAAAAGTATATACAAATCAAGGTATTGTAGATAAATTAATAATAAAAAAATAAATTTAAAAAACAGATTGCACAGCATGTTTAAAAAATATAGTTTATTATTCTTATTAAGTATACTGATATTCCATGCAAATTATGCACAAGAATTAGCTTTTCCGGGTGCAGAAGGTTTTGGAAAATATGCAACGGGCGGAAGAGGAGGCATAGTATATAAAGTAACTAACTTAAACGATGATGGCGAAGGTAGTCTTAGAAAAGGAATTGTAAAAACAGGCTCTAGAATTATTGTTTTTGATGTTTCTGGTACAATTGAATTGCAATCAAAATTAGACATAAACAAAGGTAAAGGAGATCTTAGCATATTTGGGCAAACGGCTCCTGGTGATGGTATCACTCTTAAAGGCTATCCTGTAACTATAAAAGCAGATAATGTTATTGTACGTTACTTAAGGTTTAGAATGGGTGATATTAATAAAGTTGAAGGAGATGCATTAGGTTGTGGAAATACACAAAACGTCATTATAGATCATTGTTCCATCAGTTGGGCTACAGATGAGAACACCTCCTTTTACAATAACAAAAATTTTACCTTGCAATGGTGTATCATATCTGAAGCTTTAAATAATTCAGTTCATCATAAAGGCGCCCATGGCTATGGCGGTATTTGGGGCGGTGTCCATGTCTCTTTTCATCATAATTTAATGGCTAGTAATAATAGTAGAAACCCTAGGTTCAGTGGTTCATCTACTACTGAAAATTCAGAAAATGAATTTGTTGATTTCAGAAATAACGTTATTTACAATTGGGGTATTAATAGTATTTATGGTGGTGAAAAAGGCACTTATAATATAGTCAATAATTATTTCAAATCTGGCCCAGCTACAAGTTCCTCAAAGCTTTATCGTATCGTCAATCCAAGTGAGCCCTATGGAGAATTTTATGTGAATGGAAATTTTATGAATGGTTATGAAAACATTTCAAAAAATAATTGGGATGGTGGTATCCAATGCGACAATCCGGAGGCGACAAAATTAGATAATGAAATTAATATTCATGATAATATTAAAACTAATACAGCTGTTGAAACCTATGAACAAGTACTGAACGATGTTGGCTCCAGCTTTAAAAGAGATGCGGTTGATTCCAGAATACTATTAAATGTAAAAGAAGGCAGCACAGATTATAAAAATGGCATTATAGATTCGCAAGAAAATGTAGGTGGATGGCCCATTTTAATATCCGAAAAAGCTCAAGAAGATTACGATGAAGACGGCATGCCCGATGCATGGGAAAATGAAATGCAATTAAACAGTAAGTCAAACGATTCTAATTTAAACACCTTAGATAGCACTTATACAAACATTGAAGTCTATTGCAACTCCCTGATTGATTCTATTTCAAAAAAAGATTAATAAATTTATTTTAGATTAAAGAAGGGCTAATTAGTATATAAATAAACTGGTGTTCTCATTAAAATTAAATATTTTTTATTAATTTTAAACATATTAAAGTAATCGATTACACTATTATATAATATCTATGAAAATCATTTCAAAAATTAGTTTTAGTCTGTCATTTCTAATTATACTATTTGCTCTTGTTTTTGGTGCCTGTAAAAACACAAAAAAGGAACCTATAACAATTAATAATTTTAGCGCCGCCGATGAAATAATTAAAAGTATTCAAGTTCCAACTTTTCCTGATACAAATTTCAATATCATGAGTTTTGGGGCAATAGCTGATGGAGAAACCAATAATTCAGAAGCAATAAAAAAAGCAATTGAAGCCTGTTTTAATGCTGGTGGCGGTAAAGTAATTATCCCGTCGGGTACTTTTTTAACTGGCCCTATTCACTTAAAAAGCAATGTTAATTTACATTTAGAGGAAGGTTCTATTGTCCTTTTTTCAACAAACAAAGAAGACTATTTACCAGCTGTACACACCTCCTATGAAGGTCAAGAATTGATGAATTATTCTCCTTTAATATATGCTTACAGACAGAAAAATATTGCTGTAACAGGTAAGGGAATATTTAACGGACAAGCAAGTAATACAAATTGGTGGCCTTGGTGTGGTAAAGAGGAATTTGGTTATATAGCTAATACGCCACGTCAGGCCGATGAACATAATTTACCTAGATTATGGGAAATGTCTGAAAACAACACGCCTGTTTCTGAACGAGTTTTTGCAGATGGCTATCAATTACGCCCTTCATTTTTTGAACCGTTTGAATGTGAAAACATCTTATTACAAGGAGTTACGTTTACAAATGCTCCTTTTTGGGTAATCCATCCTATAAAATCTAATTACATTAGAGTTGATGGCGTAACCGTGAAAAGTCATGGACCCAACAATGATGGATGTGATCCGGAATATTCAAAAAACATACACATAAACAATTGTACTTTTGACACAGGTGATGATTGTATAGCTATTAAATCTGGAAGAAATAATGATGGAAGACGGGTCAATATCCCTAGTGAAAATATAGTGATTGAAAATTGTGATATGAAAGATGGTCATGGTGGTGTGGTAATAGGAAGTGAAATATCAGCAGGTGTTAGAAATGTATATGTAAGAAATTGTAAAATGGATAGCCCAGAACTAGAGAGAGCCATTAGAATAAAAACAAATACGTTACGAGGTGGTTTTGTTGAAAATGTTTTTGTTAAAAACATTCATGTAGGTCAAGTCAAAGAAGCCGTTTTAAAAATTAATACCTATTATGGTACTTATGCGAATCAAGAAGGAAGTTTTATTCCTTCAATAAAGAATATTCATTTAGAAGATATTATAGTAGAAAATGGAGGAGAATTTGGAGTATTGATAAAAGGCCGTCCAGAAAACCCAGTGAAGAATGTAACTCTCACCAATGTACATATAGAGGGAGCTAAAACTCCATTATCAATTGAGAATTCAGAACCTGTTGTATTTAAAAACACCACTATTAACGGCAAAGAATATTAAAATAAAACAACTATCAAATCATGAAAAAAATAGTAATTGCATCAATTGCTTTAATAAGCATAATGTCTTGCAAACAAAATCAATCTAAAGACCAAATAAATACTAACGAAAACATTAAATCTCCAACCTTACACTATGCAGAACTTTCTATAGCACAGGGGGGAGAATGGATTGATGGTTCAAAAGGACATAAAGAATATACTGCTAGAACTTCTTTTAAAAACATAGATTCTCTTCATGTTCCTAAAGAACATACTGATCATTCTTGGTTTATTCGTTATGAAGGTCCGGGCTGGGAAAACAGTCAGATTGGATACCGTTTATATTTAGATTGGAGGAATGCAATTGATATCTATGGCAAAAAGGTAGATACTTTAGTACTTCCTTATGTGGGCCAAGATGGTTTTGATTCTTATCACGAGCCTTCCGGCTGGGGTCAAGATATATTAAAAGCTGGAAAATCAATGGGAATTGGCGGTTATGGTCGTTTATTAAATGACACCATTGCTCATTTTCAAAATGTGACAAACACCTTTGCAATTGTTCAAAATTCAGAAAATAATTCCAACGTAAATATTAATTATGAAGATTGGAAAACTGGTAATGATACCATTAATTTACATACACAACTTACCATTTATCCGGAAGACAGATATACTAAAGCTGAACTGACTCCTTCAAAAGAAATTTCAGGTCTTTGCACAGGCATTGTTAAGTTTAAAGACATTCCCTTAATAAAAAGAGATGGCGCTTCATGGGCTTATATCGCTACTTATGGCACTCAAACATTAGTTAGTGATACCGACAAACTAGGTATGGCTATTTTCTATAAATTGAATGAAGTAGTAGAACAAAAAGATGGCATTGATGACCATTTAGTAATTTTTAAACCTACAACTAAACCAATTACCTATTATTTTTTAGGTGCTTGGGAACAAGAACTAAATGGCATAAAAACTGAAGAATCTTTTATTCTAGATTTAAACAGCAAGTTAGAAGTACTAGAAAAAACGAATTCAATTAACTAAGAGATTAATGAAGAATACAATAAAATACTTTGCACTTTTTGTAATTGCTTTTAGCATTTCAATTCTGGCATGTAAAAACTCAAAAGAACATTCTAAAGCAGCAGATTCTTCAATAATTGAAAAAGTTGTTCCAGAAAATCTAAAATGGTCTGAACGTATGATGCTTTCTGAAATTGAGCGTGTTCCAAAAGCTTCAATGCTCGACTTTGTAAAAAAGCCACGCTGGAGTTATACCAATGGCTTAGTGCTTTCAGCAGCCATTAAAGTTTATGAAGAAACCAACAATCAAACTTATTATGATTACATCTATACCTATGCTGATGAAATGATTGATAGTACTGGCAACATTAAAACCTATAAATTATCAAATCAAAATCTGGATATGATTAAATCTGGTGATGTATTGCTCTATCTCTATCCAAAAACTAAAGAAGAACGATTTTTAAAAGCAATAGAAACTCTAAACAGCCAGTTAGAATCACAACCAAAAACTTCAGAGGGTGGTTATTGGCATAAAAAAGTGTATCCAAACCAAATGTGGTTAGATGGTCTCTATATGGCAGAACCATTTCACACCCATTATGCAAAAGATTATGTAAAAGACGCTACAAAAGCTGAAAATATTTACAATCATATTGTTTTACAATTCGATTTGATTCAAAAGCATAGCAGAGATGGAAAAACTGGTTTACTATATCATGGCTGGGATGAAAGTAAAGAACAAAAATGGGCGAACAAAGAAACCGGGAACTCCCCTAATTTTTGGTCCAGAGCCATGGGCTGGTATGGAATGGCAATGGTCGATGTTTTAGATTTTTTACCAGAAAATCACTCTGGAAGAGAACGCATCATTACCTATTTAAATCAGTTTGCCGAAGCTATTACTAAAGTTCAAGACAAATCTGGTTTATGGTGGCAGGTTTTAGATCAAGGTGATAGAGACGGTAATTATTTAGAAGCTACCGGAACTTCAATGTTCACCTATGCATTTGCAAAGGGGGTTCATAAAGGCTATTTAGATAAGAAGTATTTAGCAGTTGCAGAAAAAGCATATGAAGGACTTATAGATAATTTAGTATCTGTTGAAGAAAATGGCCTTGTAAATTTAAATAAATGTTGCGGTGTTGCGGGCTTGGGTGGTAATCCGTACCGAGATGGTTCTTATGAATATTATATAAATGAAATTATTCGTTCTAATGACCCAAAAGGAACTGGCCCATTTATTTTAGCAAGCCTCGAATTAAATAAATAATCCTTTACTTGTGAAATTCTGTTCAATTTTATTGATATGTTGTTATTCCGCCTTAATAGTGGCCCAAAACAATGAAGTCTACAAATCTGAAGTTTGGGTAGCTGATCAAGAAGATGGAACCTATAAAAACCCTATTATTTACGCTGATTATTCAGATCCAGATGTAATAAGAGTGGGTGATGATTATTATATGACGGCATCCAGTTTTAACGCTGCTCCTGGTTTACCTATTTTACATTCAAAGGACATGATAAACTGGAAATTGATTAACAATGCCTTACCCCAACTAATTCCTAAAGATACTTTTAAAATACCTCAACATGGTAATGGTGTATGGGCACCAAGCATACGTTATCACAATAATGAATTTTATATTTATTGGGGCGATCCTGATTTTGGAGTTTATATGGTAAAAACTAAAAATCCCAATGAGAAATGGGATGACCCTATTCTAGTTATGGAAGGCAAAGGGATTATTGACACATGTCCACTTTGGGATGATAATGGTGAGGTTTATTTAGTACATGCCTGGGCAGGAAGCAGAGCCGGTATTAAAAGTCTGTTAACCGTAAACAGAATGAATGCGGAAGGCACTAAAGTCATTGATGCTGGCATACATGTATATGATGGTCATGATATAGATAACACTATTGAAGGTTCAAAATTTTACAAACGTGATGGCTATTACTATATTTTCGCCCCAGCTGGTGGTGTTTCTACAGGTTGGCAGGTCGTATTAAGGTCTAAGAATATTTATGGACCTTATGAAAGGAAAGTTGTATTAGAACAAGGAAGTACTAAAATAAACGGTCCGCACCAAGGTGCCTGGGTTGAAACCACAAATAATGAATCCTGGTTTTACCATTTTCAAGACTTAGATGCTTATGGGAGAGTGGTTCATTTACAACCTATGCGTTGGGAAAACAATTGGCCCCTTATGGGTGAAGATTTCGACAAAAATGGTATTGGAGAACCTGTGACATCATATAAAAAACCTGACATTGGAAAATCAAACCCTATTGAAACACCAGCAGAAACTGATAATTTTGATGGATTTGGAATTGGATTGCAATGGCAATGGAATGCTAACCCAAATGTTGTTTGGCATGCAAAATTACCCGGAAATAATTATTTAAGATTATTTTCTATTAAAGCACCAGAAGGTGTTCCTAATCTCTGGATGATTCCAAATCTATTACTTCAAAAATTTCCTGCACCCAACTTCGCAGCATCAACAAAAATATCCTTATTTCCTGAAGAAGCTGAAACTGGCAAAACAGCTGGAATTATTGTTATGGGGACCGACTATGCTACACTAAGTATTACCCATGATAAAAAGGGATATATTATAAAACAAACTGAAGCTATAAATGCCATAAATGGCTCAGAAGAAATAATAAATTCTGAAAAACGATTAAAAACTAACATGGCCTATTTCAAAATTGAAGTAGAAGCACCAGACGGTATTTGTCAGTTTAGTTATTCAGAAGACGGTAAAAGATTTAAAAAAATTGGAAAACCATTTAAGGCACAACCTGGTAAATGGATTGGTGCTAAAGTTGGACTATTTAGTATTAGTTCTCAAGAAGCTATACGTGGTGGCTATTCAGATATCGATTGGTTTAAAATTTCCAAATAAATCATGGTGACCAGAATGAAATATTACTCTTTAATTATTTGCTGTTTTTTAGCAATATCATGCAAAACGCAAAACCCAGAAATAACTACTATTTATTTGATTGGTGATTCCACTATGGCTGATTACTCAGGTGATTATGATCCTGGAAAAGACTATGTGAAAACCCGGTTTCCTATTACTGGATGGGGACAAGTTTTTCAACAGTTTATGACTTCTGATAGTCTATATAAAGTTTCTGGAATCATACATACTGACAGCGTCTTAGTTGATGATAGAGCGCGTGGTGGTCGCAGTACTCGTACTTTTTTTCAGGAAGGCAGATGGCGAATGGTTTTTGAAAGCCTTAAAAAAAATGATATTGTCCTGATGCAATTTGGACACAATGACGCTGCTAAAACAAAAGCGGAACGTTTTGTTCCTGTGGAAGGCTATAAAGAGTTTTTAAGATTGTATGTCGCACAAACACGACAAAAGGGTGCTCTTCCAATAATTTTAACACCCGTGGCCCGAAATTATCCCTGGAAAGATGGTCAATTAAACAACGTTCATGGAGTTTATGATCAAGCTGCAAAAGATGTTGCTACAGAACTAGGGGTTTTATTGATAGATTTAAACCAAAGATCAATGGATTTATTCACCACAAAGGGGAAAGATTTCGTAACTGAAAATTATTTTATGAATCTTCCCACAGGAAAATATGAAGCCTATCCTGATGGTCAAAATGATAACACACATTTTCAAACTAAAGGAGCAATCGAAATAGCGCAACTTGTTTTTCAGGGGCTGATGGACCTAAGGAATCAAACTGATTAATTTATGTTAATGCGAAGATGTCAACAGGTAATATGTATTATAACACTGATTGTTTTTCATATCAGCGGGTTCTGCCAAGAAAAAAAAATTATTGTAAAGCCATATAGTATTGAATCAACTTATGAAAAGTTAAAAAAGAAGTATCCTTTTATCACTCCTATTAAGCCAATAGTTTCAAATAAAATCAAGTCAAAAGAAAATATTGTATATCTGAAAATTGGAAAGACGCAACTAAAAGCAGATGTCTATATTCCGCAAAGCGATGATAAAAAAACATTTCCAACGGTCTTATTAATTCATGGTGGTGCGTGGAATTCAGGAAGCAAAGAAAACGAACGTGTTATGGCTCAACATTTAGCTTTAAATGGTTTTGTGAGTATTTCAATTTCTTATAGGCTTAGTATAGAAGCGCACTACCCTGCTGCCGTTTTAGATATAAAATCAGCCATTAAATGGGCTCGAAAAAATGCAAAAAAATATCATATTGATCCAGATAGGCTTGCCATTCTCGGCGCATCCTCAGGGGCTCAGTTAGCTACCCTTGTTGGTGTAACTCCTAATAGTGCTATTTATAATAATTCTTCGATATTTTCTGATGATGTACAAGCAATCATAAATATTGATGGCATCGTTTCTTTTATTCATCCTGAGGCCCAAGAAAGTAACAGTGCTGGCATGTGGCTAGGAGGCCTTGTGGATGAGAATCCAAAAAACTGGAAAGAAGCGTCTCCTCTGGAGTATGTAAATGAAAAAACGCCTCCCACTCTTTTTATCAATAGCTCTCAACCCCGATTTCATGCGGGGCGTGATGACATGATTACAATATTAAATAAATATAATATTTATAATGAAATCCATACTATTCCCGATACTCCACACTCTTTTTGGCTCATGCATCCATGGTTTGAAACTACAGTAAACTTTACCGTCAGTTTTTTAAACAAAGTATTAAAGAATGACAATTAAAAAAGGTGTTTAAATAATTTCTTATTTATAGACCATGTTTATTCTTCCAAGAAGTATACTCAGAACCTATTAGATTTTTTGGCCAGTTGCCATACCAGGAATAACCTGTACGTCTCTCCAGTTCTATTTCTGCTAAGGTGTCTTTCTTAATACCATCTCTACCGCAGAAAAATGGCAAATTAGTGTCTAAATCATAAAATCTTGCCCAAATGACATTTCCAGGAGATGACACCACAATCACATCACTTCCTGTATTTTGTGTTGCAATATCCAAAATTTTAACTTCTTGAAACCAAGTAACAGCATCTATAACAGCTTGTATTAATTGAGCTGAAGGTTGTTCAACTAACATTAATGTTCTAACGATCCCAACAGATTCTGAACCACTATTAGAAGGTAACTCATAAGATCGAGCTGTTGCAGCTAATAAAGTAATCTCATCATGTTGTGCGCACCAGGCGGTTTTCTTACCATTTACAGTATTTTGGGTCTGTAAAATGACTTCAATTCCTTTGTTAAAAGCGGTCATGGCTTTATCAATATATGAGGTATCGATACTGTTGGTGTTATTAATGCCTTTTGTAATATCCCACATCAAATTCATAACATTGACCATGGCATTATCATTAAAGGTTATTTGATGTCTGTAGCCACTGCTATCAGGATAATACTGAGGCCAACCTCCATTGTCATATTGCGCAAGAAAGAGGTAATCAATGGCCCTCATTGCTCCGGCTAAATATTCCGGATTATTAGTAGATTTATAAGCACTTAGTAAATATCTGAGTTCTCCAACTGTATGATTATTATCAATAGTAGTATCTGTATTGCCTTTTGTGTTTAATGCTAAGTTTTTTTCTGCTTCCGTTTGTTCACGATAATAACCAGAAAAATCATTATAAGGCTCTTTGGGCCAACCTCCATTACTTCGTTGCCAAAGTAGCATATTATCGGCGGTGGCATTTCTTGGGTATATACCAGAAATAGTAATTGTAATTTGACCTGCTGTTGAACTACCATCCGTTGCAGTTGCAGTTACTGTAACTGATCCATTATTTTTGGGCGTAAGCATCCCATCATTTGAAATGCTCGCTATGGAAGTATCTGAAACCGAAAAATTAACAACTTTATTACTGGCATTTTCGGGTAACACTTCAACGGCTAATTGTTGTGGATTTCCATCCGTGATGGCATTTCCTAAAATGGTAATACTTTCAACCAAAACCGGCGGACCTTGCACGCCAGAAATAGTTACTTCTTTTTCAGCAAAAACACTAGAAGCGTCTTTTGCAGTAGCTTTAACCATTACTTTCCCGTTTTGAACAGCAGTTAACAGCCCAGAATCAGACACTGTCGCTATTTCAGTGTTTGAAACCGTCCAAGTAACCAATTTATTAGTGGCATTATTTGGAATCACTCCAACTGTTAACTGGCTTGAGCCTCCATCTGTAATAAAGCCACCATAAATAGAAATTGATTCTATCAGGATATCTTTTGTCACATCTTCAACGACACTATCACTACTGCATCCCATTAAATAAACAAGGAATACCAAGACCACAGGGACATGAAATTTACATCTATCTTTTTTCATAATCATTTACCTTAACTATTTGATTTGTATTCCGATTCAATTTATATAATGGAGGAATCAAACTAAAAATATATTTAAAGAGGTATGCTTTTTTTTGCATACCTCTTTTTTTTGCTATTAATTATTTTTTTTTGGATACTTTTATTGTAACCAACGAGGGTCACCCACATTATTATCAATTAAAGTTTGATTTGTTATCTTAAAATTACCAGTGGTTGCGCTTACAAAACCTGGATCTAAGGTCGTGTAAGTTCCAGAACCATCATACACAGTTTGCGCAGAATCAAAAAATCCCGGTGCATTAAAATAATTGTTATTTAAAAACGTAGGAGTTGGGTCCGTTCTACTTTGATTTGAATAATAGGCCGTTGTTTCTGCAAACAAATTATTTTTAACAGTAATTTTATTTAATTGAAATCTAACATATAAGATCCTGTCAGCCGTATTAGAAACACCGTATAAAGTACAACTTTCTAATAATACGTTACAGGTTAACCCTGTTTGAGTTGAAGTACCCGCATCATCAAGTCTGAAAAAATCACGAGCAGGTGCACAATTATTAAATGTACTTTTAGAAACACTCACATTTAGTGCGTCAGAATTTCTAAAATCAATAAAATCACCCCCATTGGTAAGTACGTTAGTTACAATACAATTTTCGACTGTAACAGACTGTACTATAGCGTCAGTAACATTACCCGCTATAAATGATCTATCATAATCATGAATATTACAACCTTTTACTAAAAGTGAGTTATAGTTACCTGCACCAGTATATCTTACAACATCGGTAAGAGCTAAAGGTACATCACCAGTAAGGTCTAAATCAATTATATTTACATCAGAGGCACCAGAAACAATCGCAAAACTAACTTTTAAAAGTGGTTTAAAATCTGTTCGTAACCCTTGAATAGTAATTGATTTATCTAAAGTAATTGTTCCAGTCTGTGAAGTGTAATCTCCTTGTTCTAATAACAAAATATCTCCTGGTGCGGCAGCAGCTATCATAGCAAATAAATCATCAGTAGGTAACACTAATGTATTATCACCAACATCAATTCCTGTAGTGAAGGTTGCTGTTCCTCTTACTTTGGTATTGTTATACAAAATAGCCGTATAATCTGTTTCACCTATTAACCCAGTTATTAAAGCGACGCCATCTATTTGTTCTTGTGCCGTAATATCATGTGTGATATCACCTGGTTGTAGAACAATTTGTGTTACGTTAATTCCTGCTACCCATCTTAAAGTTGCCTCAGTTGCCCCAATATCACCAGGTTGAGCAGGCAGCATAAGTTGTTCTGTTAATGTTGTTGCCTGTTCAAGTGCCCATTTAGAATCTTCCAATCCTCTCGCACTTATAGCCTTAACTCTTATTGAATAAACCGTTTCTCCTTCTAATGCTACCTGAATAGGCAATTCTGTTGCATCAATATCAAGACTTTTAAAAATAGTGTTGAAATCAGGATCATCTGCACTAAATTCAACTACATAATGGTCTATATTTTTATCAACAGTCCAGTTTAATTCTACAATTGTTTGATTTCTAACTCTTGCTGTAAGTGCGACGGGAGCAAATTCTCTACTAACTACCAGCTCATCAATCACCTCAGTATCATAGCCACAACCAACGAGAGTGAACGTCAGAAATGTTATAAATAATCCTTTTAATATATACTTTGTTTTCATAGTCATAATAACTTATTATTAATATTTATATGCTCTTAATAGCCGTAATCATTAAATAATTTTCCATTACTTCCATCAATAAATACTTGCCATATAGGCCAGAACTGTCTTTCATCTGGGTTAACTCCTACTTTGTATATAGAATTTATCTGATCGTCAGTTAAAGAATTCCATCCAAATGCAGAATATTCTACACCAGGATCAACATTTTCTCCTCTATTAAGTCCATAAATATCTAATGATTCATTATCCCCCTTATATTTGTAATACAAAGTCGTAGGCACATCTGCATATTCTCCTGTACGATTCCTGAAATTAATCATTTTTGCTTTGGCTTCATCTAAATTTGTTTTTAGCAAATTCCAACGAATAAGTGCTTGTTTACGCTCTATTTCTCCCGTAAATTCAAACTTATGTTCATTTACGATTGCATTAAACATGTCTTGTTTATTCGTTAATGCATTCACGTAATTATCTACTTTTTCTGCACGAACTGAAGGGTCAAACGCTCTACCGCGTAATTCTTTTAAGTAGGGTGCAGCGGCAGCAGGTCCTTCTAATTCATTGGCAGCCTCAGCAGCCATCAAAAGCACTTCTGCATAACGCATATACATTTTATTGACACCATCATCATTTGTTGATGTAACGAAACGTGTCATCCACTCGTATCTATACTTTCCAAAATACCAGGTATCAGATCCGACTAACTCCTGTTGAGAAATTCCATTAACGGCTGTTCCCCATTGATAAGGAACACATGTTATATCTCTACGTGTGTCTGTCTGATCATAATCATAAAAAACTGTTGGAAGAGGACCTGCAATACCTCCTCTGGCTTGACCAGTATATTGATCAACACTGCGATGACGTACGGCAAATGAAAACAATACACGCCCACGCCCATCAGCAAATGGGATTTCCCATAATGATTCTCTTCCTGCAGTTACATTTTCTTCATTATAGCTTTTCCATAAGGCTTCAAATGAAGACTCTAAATGAACAGTACCGCTATTTATTACAGAACGACATTCATCTAGTGCAATTCTATACATGTTCTCAACAGAAAGATCTGAATCATTACTCCTTCTAACGCCATCAGGATATTGCTGATAACCACTTGCAACCAGAGCTAATCGCGCTCTGAAAGCTTTTACAAAAGCCTTATTTATTTTCTCTACACTTGTAGTAGTAGCATTTTCATTAGGCCAAGCTACCAATGTTGAAGCTTCTTCCAAATCTTGAATTATCTGCTTATAAATGATATCGCGACTTGATTTTTCTAAATATATAGTTTCTGAGTTAATAGGCTCAAAACGCGCTGGCACATCTCCCCAGGCTTTCATTAAATCAGCATAATAAATAGCCCTTAATGTTAAAGCTTCACCTAAAAGCTGTCCAAGTTCAGTATCTGGTTCAGGACTTCCAAACGTACGCAATCCTCTTATACAAATATTTGCACGTTCAATACCTAAGTACATCATAGCCCATGCATTATTCGTAGAATTCATTTGAGAATTATTTGGTTTAGCATCATAAATCATAAGTTCTCCTTGAGAACTTCCGACTTCATCTGAACTATAATTCCATTCAGTATCTGTATTAAATCCATAAAAAGGAATAAAACGACCTCTATACGAGTTTGTTTGTCCCATAGGTTCTAAAATACCATCAACAGCTCCTCTAGCTAATCCTGGTGTTGAAAAAATAACGGATTCATCTAAAGTTGATTTTGCTGGTGCCTCTAAAAAATCGGCACTAACTTCTTGACAAGAACTAAAAAGCCCTGCGATTATTATTCCAAAAATTATTATTATATGTTTCATCTTCTAATAAATGTTTTAATTAAAAATTGAGGTTTAAACCAAAGACTAATTGTCTACTGCGTGGAAATGGTGAATAATCCACCCCAGGAGTAAGAGGCGTCTTTCTTCTTGTAGAAACCTCAGGATCAAGACCAGAATAGTTTGTAATAATGAAAACATTATTAGCGGTAGCGTAAAACCTTAGTTTTGTAACACCAATTTTTGAAAGTATTGATTCTGGAGCTGTATAACCCAATGTAAGTGTATTCAATCTTAAAAAGGATCCGTCTTCAACAGCCCAGTCACTGAAGACAAATCTTTGCATGTATGGTGACCACATGGCAGTATTCGCATTAATTGCCGCCAATTGGGCAGGATCAGATACTAATTGACCCGACGCTGGATCTAAATTAGTCCATCTATTACCATCAGACATGATAGTACTTAAATTTCTGTATTGTCCGTTTGGATTTGAGGTTGTAAACTCAATTTTATTTGCGTTATATATGTCGTTACCTATACTCCAGTTAAAGGCAGCTGAAAAATCAAATCCATAAGCAAATGCATTTATGATAAATCCGCCTGTATTTATTGGATTCGAATTTCCAATAACAGTATTATCATCTACAGTAACTAAACCATCACCATTTATGTCCTTTAATTTCATAGTACCAGGCATAACACTACCAACAACAGCACTATTATCTACCACACCAGATTTTAACGTATAAGTGCCTGTACCAGAATCAAAATCAAAATCTGATACCTCATAACGACCATCGTTCTGATATCCATACATTAACCCTAAAGGCTCACCAACTCTTACCACATAATCATCTCCTATTTGCGTTGAAGCCCAGTTAGTATTAGCACCGAAATCATCCATCACACCAAGAGAATTTATCTTGTTTTTATTGAAACCAACGTTGAAGGCAAAACTTAAACCATAATCCTTTTTACTGATGGCGGCAAAATTTATTGAGGCTTCAAAACCTGAATTTTGTATTTCTCCCATATTCCTATATTGACTTAGATAACCAGTTCCTGGTACAGGAAAATTAATTAACAGGTCTTTAGTCACATTTTTATATGCTTCAACAGAACCATTTAAGCGACCATTGAAAAAATCAAAATCTAAACCAACATTTTGAGTGACCGTGGTTTCCCATTTCAAATCTGGGTTTGCTAAAGTGCTTGATGCTGCCCAATAATTTGAAACATCATTTATATATGTAGTAGTTTTCGATTCAAAATTCTGTACTGTTTGTCCGGATGGTATATTATTATTACCTGCTTCTCCATAACTTAATCTAATTTTAAGCAAATTGAGCCAAGAAGAGTCTTTTAAAAAGTCTTCTTCAGAAATTTTCCAAGCTACTGCAGCTGATGGAAAATAACCCCAACGATTATTACCTAAAAACTTACTAGAACCATCTGCTCGATATGTAGCAGTTAATAGATAACGATTTTTATAATCATAGTTGGCACGTCCAAAAAATGATAATAATTTATCGTCTGGACTATAATAATTGTCAACTGTTAGCGGTATTCCTTGACTTGTAAGTTTTCTAGAAGTATCAAAGTCAAAAAACTTTGGAAACCCTTGAATTTCACTAGTGACTTCATTGGTACGCGAAATAATCATTTCTTCCCCTAAAAGAAGTTTTAAACTATGATCTTCACCTAATATTTTTTCAAAATCATAATTAAAGGTATTCGCATTTCTAAAGCGTTCCCTTTTTTCGTCACTCATCAATAATGACGGTAACCCTTGATTTTCTGCCGCCGGTCTATTCCTTGCGTAATAAGTTGAACGTCCGTAAAAACGATAATCTAAATCATTACGATTATCAAGTCCTAAATCCATTTGATATTTAAGGTCGTCTATTATTTTCCAAGAAAAACTTCCAACCATATTAAAGTTTTTTCTGAGTTGTAAACGTTGATTATCATCCACTGCTACAAACGGATTCACCAAATAACTTGAAAGGGCTTCATCGGTATCATCAGTTGTTAAGCCTGGCAATGGAATAGGTGAATACCCAACACTATGTCTTAGGCGTGCATCTGCTGACGACACTTCATTTTGTTCATTAGCACCACCTCCATTAATCTCTGTGTCAGAGTAACGGAAGGTTAATGATATATCAACTTTTTCAGTAGCTTTATTTTTCAAAGCAAATGATAAGTTATCTCTTTTAAAATCTGAACCTATCATTATTGTTTTTTCGTCATAATGAGCATAGTTAAAATTGAAATTAATTTTTTCAGAACCACCTCTTATTGATAAATCCCTACTTTGAACCTCACCCATTCGACCATAGATTTGTTTTTGCCAATTATTGCCTTGCATCCCTTGGTACTGATCATAATCTTGCCACTGGCCAAAATATTTTTCATAAGATGCCAAGTCATCTTCTAATAACGCAAATTCATATTGCCATTTCACAAAATCTTGAGGTTGTTGTACATCGATAATTTTGGCTATCTTTTTAACACCGTAAAACGTATTGAAATTAGCCGTTATTTTTCCATCCTTACCACTTTTTGTTGTGATAATAATAACGCCATTTGCTCCTCTAGACCCATATATAGCCGTAGAAGATGCATCTTTCAATACTGAAATATTCTCAATATCAGATGGCGACACATCCCCCATACTGTTCACGGGAAATCCATCAACAATGATTAATGGTGATGCATCCTGTGTTAATGATCCTCCACCTCGTACTCTAATATTAATTTCTGCATCAGGAGACCCTTCGGAAGATGTCACTTGAACCCCAGCTAATCGCCCTGTTAAGGCTTCAGCAACGCTTGAAATGGATTGCTTTTTCAAATCATCACCTCCAATAGTGACCACTGAACCAGTTAAATCTGATTTTTTAGCTGTTCCATAGCCAATGACTACCACTTCATCCAGTGATTCTAAATTAGCTTGAAGCACAACATTTATTACCTTTTTGCCAGCTACATTAATTTCTTGAGTAATGAAACCAATATAACTAACCACTAATATAGCATTAGCATTAGTTAGCTTAATTGAATAATTACCATCAAAATCTGTAACAGTTCCATTTTGTGTCCCTTTTTCTATAATATTAACACCAGGTAAAGGCATACCGGATTCTTCTGAAACCGCACCATTTACTGAAACACTTTGTGCAAACGAACTTAGGAAAGTAAAACAAAAAACAAAAATTAATAAAGTCAATCTATGATTGCTTTTTTTGTGGCTTAACTGTATTTTTAAAAAACGATTAAGCTTAAACGTGAAATAGTTTTGCATTGAAACAATTGTTTAAATGTTAGTTTAGTTTAATTATGATTTTCCGAATAAAACTTTTTTTTAAATAGAAAATTGTAATCGATTACACAAACGTAATAAAAAAATTCAAACTAAACAACCTTTTGTTCTATTTATTTAGGTTCTAAATAAGTAAAAATTGCACTAATTAACCCAAAAATCTTGCATACTTTACCAAATATTTGTCTTGAACGAAAACTATTTATTTATATAAAACTAATAATACATTTTCTAAAATATTTATCATTTAGCTTATTATCCTGAATAAATATTTTGTCATTTTGACGAATTAATATTTAAATCATGCTTAAATTATCAAATTATTATTTTATATTTACTTGTAATCGATTACATTTAATTGTTTTTATATAATACAAATAACAAATAATTTTTTACTTAAAAAATGTATTTTTACGAAATTAAAATAAGAACAATTTCCAATGAGTCATAAAATTACTATATACGATATAGCTAAAAAATTAAATATTACTGCGGCGACTGTTTCCAGAGCATTAAATAACAATGCGAAAATTAGCGAAAAAACTAGAATCCTTGTTCAAGAGACGGCTGCCAAGATGAATTATAAGCAAAACAAACTTGCTCAAGCTCTTAAAAGTGGTAAAAGTTATAATGTGGGTGTCATAGTACCACGTATTGATAGTAATTTTTTTGCATCCATTATTCGAGGAATTGAAGAAGAATTATATTCACAAGGGTATCATGTAATTATATGTCAGACATATAATAACGAACAAATGGAAATTGAAAATATTAATACCTTATTAAATGCACAGGTAGATGGTATTTTAATGTCAATTTCAAATGTTAGCATTGAAAAAAATGCCAGTTTTAATAGATTATTGGCAAAAAACATTCCTTTATTATTTTTTGACAGGAAAAAAAATATTGAGGGTGTAAGTTCTATTACGGTTAATGATTTTGAAGCAGGCTACAAAGCTACTCAACATTTAATTGATGAAGGATGTAAAAGAATTGCTCATTTATCAAATGATAGATTATTTGAGATCTTTAAAGATCGTTTTTTAGGATACAAACAAGCCTTAATAGACAATGGAATTCAATTTGATGAAAACTTAGTGATTGAAATAAAAAGTAATATAGAAGAAGGTAGAAAAGCAACCAAAAAATTATTAAGCATGAAAAATCCTCCAGATGCTATTTTCTCTTCAAGCGACTGGAGTGCTCTTGGAGCGGTTCAAGAATTAAAATCTCAAGGAATTAAAATACCAGAAGAATGTTGTGTAGTTGGATTTAGTAATGAACCATTCACAGAGTTCATGGAACTGTCTATAACATCAATAGACCAATTTCCATTAGAAATGGGAAAACAAGCTGCGAAAGTATTTTTAGAACAAGTCAACAATGGGGCACACATAACTACCGAAAAAAAGATTGTATTAACGCCAAAACTCCATATTAGAAAATCTTCATCAAGAAGAGACGCTTTAAATAAAAAGTAATTCTTTTATAAAGAAACACCACGTCTCCAAGGTATAAAATCATTTTGATTTAATATATCTGCTTTCGTTTTTACAGCCCCACTTGCCACTTTTATAATCAATTCCAGCATTTCTTCCGCCATTGTTTCAATGGTTTTTTCTCCACGAATAATGGCTCCAGTTTCAATATCAATAATATCAGGCATTCTTAATGCCAAATCTGTATTTGAAGACACTTTTATTACAGGTACAATGGGATTACCCGTTGGAGTACCTAATCCAGTAGTAAATAAAATTATATTCACTCCAGAACCCACCATAGCTGTTGTACTTTCAACATCATTCCCTGGAGTACACAATAAATTAAATCCAGATTTAGATAAATATTCGCCATAATCTAAAACATCCACAACAGGTGATGTCCCACCTTTTTTAGCCGCTCCTGCAGACTTCATTGCATCTGTTATTAAACCATCTTTAATATTCCCAGGTGATGGATTCATATCAAAACCAGAACCTGCATCTACAACTGATTTTTCATAAGCTTTCATTAATTCTAAAAACTTATTTGCTTTTTCCTCATCCACACATCTATTAGCTAATTCTTGCTCAACACCACATAATTCCGGAAATTCAGCTAAAACAGCTGTTCCTTTTAGCGCCACTATTAAATCTGAAGTATGACCTAAAGTTGGATTGGCGGATATTCCAGAAAACCCATCTGAGCCGCCGCATTCTAATCCAATAGATAGTTTCGATAAAGGTGCTGGAGTTCTTGGAATTTTGTTTGCCTCTTTTATACCTTCATAAGATTCTTTGATTATGGTACTTAGCATCTCATCAACAGTTCCCATTTTTTGTTGTTCAAAAATTAGAACTGGTTTTTTTAAGTTTGGGTTAATCTTATTTAAAGCATCTTTAAAAATATTTATTTGAAGATTTTGACAACCTAAACTCAATACCGTAGCTCCAGCAACATTAGGATTATTGACATAGCCAGCCAATAATTTTGCTAAACTTTCTGAATCTTGTCTAATACCTCCACAACCACCGGGATGTGTAATAAATTTTACATCTATATTATCAAATACATTGACAGAGCTACTGGTAACAGCCGTAACAGCAGTGCCATTATTTACCAGTGAACGAAGTAATTCCTGATGAGGATTTACTTTTTGTTTTAAAAGTTCCTTATCAAAAATTTCCTTAAGTGTTTCTATGTTTCTGTTTTCACAGAATACCAGCGGAAAAAATAACCAAACATTTTCGGTTCCAACCTGACCATCTGCTCTGTGATAACCTAAAAATGTTCTGCTTTTCCATTTTTCAACATTTGGAGCGGTCCAACCAGTTGTTTCAGTTTTACCAAACACTTTTTCGCTTTCATGTTTTACGTTATTTAATGTAAGAACATCTCCTTTTTTGATAATGGATGCCGCTTTTCCAACTAAAACACCATACATAATAATCCTGTCTCCAACGTTAAAAGTGTCAAGCGCTATTTTATGCTTTTCTTTAACATCAGATAATACATAAATATCCTCATCATTAAAATTAATAATGTCTCCAGCTACTAAATTTACTAAAGCTACGGCAACATTATCTGACGGATGAACTTTTAACAACTTCTTGAGCATATCAATCTTTCTTTAATTTATATTTTATTACTAAAATTGGCAAATCCAATTTCAATACCATTTGATTCAATTTCTTCTAGTGCAATAGTAATAGCATTAGTTAAGCCTTTTATTTCAGTTAAATCCTGACCCCAAAACTCAGTATTTTTAAGTACAGCTTTTGATATTTCAGAAAAATCATCTAACCTCCATATTTGGTTAAAAAACTTGACAATTTCAACACTATCATTAACAGGTAAACGTTCCCCGTGCCAATTACCCTTATAAAATCTAATTAAACAGGCAAAACCAAATATTAAATGCTTGGGAAGCTTATTATGAATATTTATATACTCTAAAATACTAGGTAAAACACGTACTTTAAATTTTGAAATTGAATTTAATGCTATATCTGCTAATTTATGTTTTATAAAGGGGTTTCTGAAACGGTCTAAAACTTCATCGGCAAAACTATTTAATTCCGCTCTGTCCATTTGAAGTGTCTCAATAATTTCTTCGAAAACTGCAGCATTTATAAAACTTCCTGTAAAAGAATTATCGACAGTTTCTTTTACTGTTGTATTTCCATATAATAATGAAAATGGAACCATAGTAGTATGTGCGCCATTTAATATTCGTACTTTTCTAGTACGATAAGGTTGCATATCAGACACAATTTTAACATCTAAACCAGTTTTGTCAAAGGGTAATTTCGCCTTAAGTTTAGCATCTCCTTCAATAACCCAAAGTAAAAAGGCCTCAGCAGCAACTATTAAATTATCTGAATAATCTAACTGCACATTAAAAGCTTCGATTTCATCTTTAGGGTATCCTGGAACAATTCTATCGACTAATGTACTATGGAAGGAATTACTTTCTAAAATCCACGTTTTAAAATCATCTCCTAATTTCCAATCCGACACATACTTCAAAATAATTTCTTTTAAAGTTTCAGCATTATGATTAATAAGCTCACAAGGAATAATTGTGAGTCCTTTATTGGTATCCCCTTTAAAATGTTTAAATCTTTCATGTAAAAGCACTGTTAATTTTGCTGGAAAAGAACTTGGCGGTTGCATTTCAGGCTTATCTGAACTGACGTACGCTATACCGGCTTCTGTAGTGTTGGAAATAATAAATTCTAACGACTCTTCTTTTGCTAGACTTAAATACTTATCAAAATTACTGTATGGATCTACACCTTTTGCAATATTTGAAATTAACTCAATATCCTGAATCTCTTTACCCTTTTTAACGCCTTTCATAAACAAGGTATACAAGCCATCTTGTTCATTTAGCATTTTTACCAAACCCCTTTCAATGGGTTGCACAACTGCAATTCCAGCGTTAAAACTAGCCGCTTTATTCAATTCTTGAAATGCATAGCCTATGAAAGCTCTTAAAAAATTTCCTTCTCCAAATTGCACTATTTTTATTGGAAATGTTTCTTCTAATCCAAGATTTTTTCTATTTAATTTTTTCATTTTTATTCTCTCGCCCTTTTAAGCGATTTTATAGTTACTTAATAAATATGTAACAAGAAAATTTTATTAATTACTCAGTGATTAGTTTTAAATTTTCATCAAGTGGTGTCATTTTTGGCATTAATAAATGTACTATCCCAAGAATCACCAAGTAACACGAACCTGCCACAAGAAATGCCCAAAAGTATCCAGTATTGCCTGCTTGGTCCAAAACAGAACCCAAAGCGGCATCTGCAACGATACCTGCCACTGCTCCAATCATTCCACCAATTCCTACAACCGAAGCGGTTGCTTTTTTTGGAAAGACATCCGAAGCCAATGTAAAAATATTGGCAGACCAAGCTTGATGGCCAGCAGCACCTAAACCTATTAAGAAAACCGCCAACCATTTATTATCTGTGATGGCTACAAATGCTACTGGTAATATAATTAAAGCACAAATTAGCAATGTGATTTTTCTAGCTTTATTTATAGTCCATCCTTTTTTAATAAAAACCCCAGAAAGATAGCCTCCTAAAATGCTTCCACCATCTGCCATGATATAAATAACAAAAAATGGAAGTGCTATATTATGAATGTTTACATCAAAAGTCTCTGCTAAAAACTTGGCTCCCCAGAAAAGATAAAACCACCAAACGGCATCTGTTGTTTTTGCTACTGCAAACGCCCAAGTTTGACGTTTTTTTGCCACTGCTTTCCAAGGTAATTTTTCTTCATTTTCTGCTTCTGAGTCACTTTGAATATATGCCAATTCTTCTTTTGAAACTTTAGGATGAACTTCTGGTTTTTTATACATTTTAAACCAAAGAAATACCCAGAGTGCACTTAATACTCCTGTAATTAAAAAAGGAATTTGCCAGTTTTTACCATCTTCATGTACAATCCATCCAACAACAAAGGGTGCAGCAATTGCACCTATACTTGTAGCTGCGTTAAACAGACCCGTTGCAAATGCACGATCTTTTTTTGGAAACCACTCTGCTGTAGTTTTAATAGCTGCCGGAAAGTTTCCAGATTCACCAAAACCTAAACCAAAACGCGCTGCAGCAAAACCGATAACACTAAATCCAGGGCGAACCAATGCATGCATCATACCAAAAACACTCCATATGGCAATTGATAAGGTATATCCTTTTTTCGTTCCTAAACGATCAATAACTCCACCCATTAAAAGCATACCAAGAGCATATGCTACTTTAAAAGAAATCATTATATAAGCATAATCGCTATTAGTCCATCCAAACAGTTTTTCTAATGTTGGAGCTAATACACCAATGATACTTCTATCAAAATAGTTAATCGTTGTGGCAAACATTAAAAGCCCTAAAATCCTGTAACGATAGTTTCCTATCTTTTGAGTTTCAATCATAATTATGCTTGTTTAGTTTAATTTGTCGAATTATTAATCTATTTATTTTTTTGAACTTCTTATTTCTTTACCGTCTTGATAATAGCAAGTGCATTTTTTACATCTTGCTCAAGTTTTGAATAGTCCTTATTTTTAATAATATCATTTGATATTAATTGGGAACCCATACCCACACAAGTGACTCCGGCATCAAACCATGCTTTTAGGTTTTCTTCTGTTGGTGATACGCCTCCAGTTGGCATCACACTGGTCCATGGTTGTGGCCCTTTAATCCCTTTTACAAATTGTGGTCCATAAATATCTCCGGGAAATAACTTGACAATCTCACAACCTAACTCTTCAGCTCTGGCTATTTCTGTCAAGGTTCCACATCCTGGTGACCATAATACTTTTCTACGGTTACATACTATAGCAATGTCTTCTCTTAATACTGGCGTTACAATAAAGTTTGCTCCTAATGCCATGTAAAGTGAAGCTGCGGCCGCATCAGTTACAGAACCCACTCCCATTATCATTCCTGGCAATTCTTTTATAGCGTATTTTGTTAACTCACCAAACACTTCATGTGCAAAATCACCACGCGCCGTAAACTCCATGAGTCTTGCGCCGCCATCATAACAAGCTTTTAAAATATGCTTACTTAACTCTAAATCCCTGTTGAAAAATAAAGGAATCATGCCTGTTTCCTTCATCGCCTGGGCCACTTCTATTCTTGTAAATTGAGCCATTTCTTTTAAGTATTTCTGTTTTATCTTGCTACTCTACCTGAAGCATCACCACCCATAAGTTTTGTTACTTCATCTACTGTGACTAAGTTCGCATCTCCCTTTATAGTGTGTTTTAAACAGGATGCTGCGACTGCAAAGTCTAAGGCATTTTGGTCATTATCCGGATAGGTTAACAACCCATAAATTAATCCGCCCATGAAACTGTCACCGCCACCTACTCTATCTACAATATCTGTGATTTGATACTGACGCGTTTCCAACATTTTCTTTCCGTCATATAAAACACCTGCCCAGGTGTTGTGGGATGCTGATATTGAGCCTCTTAAAGTAGTAATAACCTTTTTTGCTCTTGGAAATTTTGCCATCATTTGTTGGCATACCGATAGAAAGGCTTCAGCCTTCACATCGTGTCCATGTGTTTGAACCGCTAAACCTTCTGGCTTGATTCCAAAGTGCATCTCTGCATCTTCTTCATTCCCTAAAATCACATCACAATAAGACGTTAATTCAGTCATAATAGCTTCTCTATCACCGCCGTATTTCCAAAGCTTTGCTCTGTAATTCAAGTCTGTTGAAATAGTAACACCCATTTTACTGGCCGTTTTTACTGCTTCCAAACAGACATCTGCTGAACTTTGTGAAATTGCCGGGGTTATGCCTGTCCAATGAAACCATTCTACGCCTTTAAAGACTTCTTCCCAATTCACCATTCCTGATTTGATTTCAGCCATGGCTGAATGGGCTCTGTCATAAACAACTTTACTACCTCTTGATACAGCTCCCGTTTCTAAAAAATAAATCCCTAAACGGTCTCCTCCCCATACTATTTTGTCTACACCTACTCCTCGCTTACGCATTTCCATCATAGCACATTCACCAATATCATTTTTTGGTAAACGGGTTACAAAATCTACTGAAATTCCATAATTGGCTAAAGACACTGCCACATTAGATTCGCCGCCTCCATATACAACATCAAAGTTGTCTGCCTGTGAAAATCTTAAAAACCCTTGTGGTGCTAACCTCAACATGATCTCACCAAATGTCACTACTCTACTCATTACTTATTTTTTTATTGTTTAGTTTAGAATTTAAAATATTCTTTTGCATTATTATAACTAATATCTGACACTAATTTACCAATCCATTCCATGTCATTTGGTAATTCACCACGCTTAATTTCATCTCCTAAAAGGTTGCATAAAACACGTCTGAAATATTCATGACGCGGAAATGATAAAAAACTACGGGAATCTGTTAACATTCCAATAAAACAACTAATGAGCCCCATATTAGAAAGCGCATTTAATTGTTTGGTCATCCCGTCTTTTTGATCAAGAAACCACCACGCTGATCCCAATTGCACTTTCCCTTTTATGCTACCATCATTAAAGTTGCCAATCATAGTAGCCATGACTTCATTATCGGCAGGGTTTAGATTATAAATAATGGTTTTTGTTAATTTATTTTTACTATCCAAAGCATTTAAAAAAGCTGATAGTTTTTGGGCTTGCGGATAATCACCAATAGAATCCCAACCTGTGTCTGGTCCTAAAATACGATGCATGCGTGCATTATTATTTCTTAAAGCCCCTAAATGGAATTGCTGTACCCATCCAAATTCATGGTAAGTTTCACACAGGAATACCAAAATAGCACTTTGAAATTTTAATGCTTCTTTACTATTAAGTTCTTTACCTTCTCTTTTCTTTGAGAAAATAGATTTCACTTCAGATTCGGTGTAATTTTCAAAATAGATTTGATCTAAGCCATGATCGCAGAGTTTACAACCATTGGTATCAAAATATACAATGCGTTTTCTTAAAGCATCACATAAATCTTCAAAAGAATTAATGGACATATCTGCAGCCAATCCTAATGAATTGATATAGTCATTATAACCATCAGCAGCTATTAGAATTGCTTTGTCAGGTCTGAAGGCTGTACTTACTTTTACCTTAAAATCGCTTTTTACAAGTGCTTGATGATGTTCTAGAGGATCTGTAGGATCTTCAGTAGTGCATACTACTTCAGCATTCACTTTTTGAAGTAATTGTCTACAACTATAATCTCTTGATGATAATTTTTCTTTTGTCTCTTCCCAGATTTTTTCGTTAGACCTTTCATTTAACAAATCATAAATATCAAAATATCTGGCTAACTCTAAATGCGTCCAATGATATAAAGGATTGCGCATGGTATAAGGAACGGTTTTAGACCAATTTAAAAATTTATCTTTATCAGAAGCATTTCCTGTAATGAATTTTTCATTCACACCCAAAGTTCGCATTGCGCGCCATTTATAATGGTCTCCGTTTATCCATACATTGGTTAAGTTTTCAAAAATTTTGTCTTCTGCTATTTGTTGAGGAGGTAAGTGATTATGATAGTCAATAATAGGCTGATTTTTTGAATAGTTATGATATAATTCTTCAGCATATTTATTTTCTAATAAAAAATTGTCGTGAATAAAGTTCGTTTTCATTTTTTTATTCTGAAATATTAATCTTCATTTGAAGGTTTCCCAATAGTTGCCAAAATTCCGCCGTCAACATAAATAACTTGTCCGTTAACAAAATCACTGGCTTTTGAAGCTAAAAAAACAGCCGCTCCTGCTAAATCTTCAGGGTTACCCCATCTGGCAGCAGGTGTTCTATTGATAATAAACTCATTAAAAGGATGCCCGTCTACACGAATAGGCTCTGTTTGACTTGTAGCAAAATACCCAGGACCAATTCCATTTACCTGAATATTATATTTGGCCCATTCTGTGGCTAAATTTTGGGTAAGCATTTTCAAACCACCTTTGGCAGCCGCATAGGCACTAACACTATTTCTTCCTAGTTCGCTCATCATGGAGCATATATTAATAATTTTTCCCTCCTTGCGATCTATCATTTGTTTAGCCACCAATTGTGACATAATAAAAGGCCCTACTAAATCAACTTCTATTACTCTCCTAAAATCTTCAACCGGCATGGTAATAGCCAATTCCCTTTTAATAATTCCAGCGTTATTTACAAGAATATGAATCTCTCCAATTTCTTTAGTAATCTTGGATATGTTTTCTTTGGCAACTTTTTCATTTGTAACATCAAACAAATACCCATAAGCTTTGAACCCTTTTCTTTTATAGTAACTCAAGGCATCATCCATTTTTGTAGGTGTTGTCCCTGTAATAATAAGTTCTGCACCAGCAACTGCAAGACCTTCTGCCATGGCCATACCCAATCCATGGGTACCACCTGTTACGAGAGCTCTTTTTCCTTTTAAACTAAATAAATCCATCTTAATTATTTCAATTCATTCGGTGGACAAATATCCATATCACTATAATCTAAATTCTCTCCGGCCATACCCCAAATAAAAGAATAATTTGAAGTTCCTGCACCCGAATGTATGGACCATTCAGGAGACAATACCGCTTGATTATTTTGCATAAAAATGTGTCTGGTATTTTGTGGCTCACCCATAAAATGGGAAATAGTTTGACCAGCTTCTAAATCAAAATAAAAATAAGCTTCCATTCTTCTGTTATGAGTGTGCGCAGGCATCGTATTCCATACGTTGCCTGGCAAAAGTTCTGTAAGACCCATTTGAAGTTGACAAGTTTCAACAATGCTATTGACAATTAGTTTATTTAAAACTCTCTTATTTGCATACTTTTCTTCACCAAGCTGAATTATTTCAGCATCTTTTTGGCTTACCTGTTTTGTTGGAAACTTTTTATGCGCCGGAGCGGAATTTATATAAAATAAAGCCTGACCGCCTTTTGCAGTTGAAAACACCACTTCTTTACATCCTTGCCCTACATAAAGGGCTTCCTTTTTATTTAATACATATTCAATCCCATCAACCGTTACTTTACCCTTACCTCCAACATTTATAATTCCCAATTCCCTTCTATCAAGAAAATTTTCGGATTTTAAATATGGAATCGTCTCTAGTTTCAAGCTTTGATCTACGGGCATAATTCCCCCAACAATAAATCTATCATACATAGAATAAGTCAATTGAATACTATCCTTAACAAAAAGATCATGTACCAAAAATTCGTTTCTTAAATCAATGGTATCATACCTTTTTAAATCTTTAGGGCTTATTGCATATCTGAAGCTGTAATTTGTCATAATAAAATAATTAAATGTAATCGATTACACAAATATAACATAAAAAACTATTATACCAATAATAGAATAAAAAAGATTCGGTTTAATTAATATATTTAAATTTTCGAAAACGTAGTTCATCGCCATTGAGCTCCCCATTAGAACCTTAAACCCTTTAAAGAAATTTAGAGGGTTTTTTTATTCAAAATATTTAAATCATCATAAAAATAGTTCGATATCACTCCTTTTGGCTCCACACTAGAACCTTAAACCCTTTAAAGAAATTTAGAGGGTTTTTTTATTCAAAATATTTAAATCGTCATAAAAATAGTTCGATATCACTCCTTTTGGCTCCACCAGAGAGGACAACTTCAATTTATTTGAAAATTGTCCTCTTTTTTTATTATCTAAACTCTTGTCTATCTGCAAGATAAACCTCAAAACATCGTTAATTCTTTCAAGTAACTCATGATACGTAACTTTTGTTTTATTAAGACAAAATTATTTCTTAAATAGTAATTAACATGCGACACTTAATGTCATATCTTCCAATAAAACTTTACAGAATACTTATCAAGACTGTTACCGCTTTTAGACCTCTTGACTTATATTTGAGTGTTTGTCCTTATGCGAGTAAATTATTCCTTCAAAATTTCGATCAGAATTTCTTTCTCTTTTGCCGACAAGTTTTTACCTTTTATAAGCTTCAAAAGGTTTGTAATATCATCTAATGAGTTTTCAGGTATCAGTTCATTTTTTTGATCAACTTCTAAAAATAAATTTTTAAGTTTATTTATAGTTTTAACTTTCCTTTTACTTTTAATAATAGTAAATTGTAAAGCACATTCAAGTTCTTTTAGTTTATATAAAATCATTTAAAGAATTGATAATTTGTTTTGCAAAATTAAATCTATGTGAAACATATAACTATGACATTCTGTGTCGTATTCAAAATCTTTTTTTGTTGATATCTTTGTGGAAACCTAAAACAAATAATATGAAAAATTTCAAGTATTTACTAATTATGATTGTTGCTCTTGCCTTATCTGCATCATCATGTAGCAACGACGATGATAACAACCACGACTATCACTTAGAATATGTAGGTGTAATAAATGCAGACCTTCCAGATGAATTTATTTACGGACAGACTTATCGAATTAATGTCACCATAGAATTACCAAATAGTTGTTATTATCATTATGGTCAATTTGATTATTTCTATGAAGGAACCTCAAGACTTGTTTATCCTATTGCCCATGTAGATGATGGTGTTGCTTGTGCAGAGATCATTACTGAAACTACATTTTCAATACCAGTACAAGTCCTACAGTCTGAACCTTATATTTTTAAATTTTACCAAGGTGAAGATGAGAATGGGCAAGATATTTACTTAACTATTGAGGTCCCTGTTATTTAAAATATATGATTTGAGTCTTTCTAAAATCACCATCTGAGTCATTTTCAATTTTTATTATATTTACATTGATTAAAATTGACTAATGAAACGATATTATTCCTTTGGTGAACTACTAATTGATTATAGAAAATTCTATAAATTATCCCAATTAGATTTAGCAAATAATATCAAGGTAGATTTAAGGACTGTGCAACGTTGGGAGAAAGATTTAACATTAATTAGTTCAGATAAAGAAGAAGATTTTGTTCTTGAAACTTTAATACCTTATCAATTAATACGTAATTTGAATGCTAAAGTACCAATTCCAACTTTTTATGATTTTAAAATTAGAAAATATTCTTTAGATGAGATAACAAATAATTTACCAAAAGCAAAATGGTTTAAAGAGCACATAAATTTAATATCAAAACAATTAAGACCCATTGATTTTGATTATGATAATAAATATTTGCGAAAATTTATTAAAAAAGCTGAAAAAGACAGTCATATCTTGAATGAAGGTCTCTTAAAACAAGCAACTGTTCTATTGCCGGAATTAAATAATATTTTAACCAGTGAATCTGGGTTTTATTCCGGCCATTCAATAATTCTACCATTAAAAGAAAGTACATATCAAAAATTAAGGAATAGAACAATACACAACAAAGACTTAAATGAAAGTGACTTAGTTGATTTCAGAAAGTTTGACAAACCTATTTTTTATAGTTATGATATTTCAGCTGATTGCAATTATACTTATTATTACATAGCTACTGCATTTTTACGATTTTTTAAAGAACATCATAAAACAGATTATTTGTTTTGCACCTATAGTGATAGAGATGATGGTTATGAACTAAACCAACAAGCTGGATTAAATATTGTTTGGGAAGATAAAGAATTACAAAAAGTCCTTAGCACAAAATACCCTCCGAGGTTTATGGAGGGAAATTATCGTCAATTTTTAGCAGATCTAAATTAATTACTTTTCACTGTCTATTATTTCTGGTCTAACATTTTTCGAAATATTATTAGTCAATAATTCATTTAAAATTGATTGGATTTATTTTAATAATAATAAATCATAAAAATTGTTCGATATCACTCCTTTTGGCTCCACAAATAGCCCTTGTAAAACAAATGAATACAAGGGTTATTATTTTTTTAGTTGACAATACAGTTAACATTTTTTTTTGATTTTTATAATGATATCCTAAAACTCTATTTCGATACATAAAGTAATTTCGTAGCATTAATAAGGGTTTGACTTAAAAAGACACAAATATGAGACAAATAATATCAAATTATTTCATAATAAATAAAACTAAATAAGTCATCAAGAAAATTTCTTTAAATTAAAAAAATTAGATTTATCTAAAAAAACTTAAAACTTAAAAAAAACTAAATAACAAACACTGTGTAAATAAAAAAACAACTGACCCCAAAAGGAATGATATCGAACTTTTTAGAAGATGTTGAGGAGGTTATTAATTTACCATACCAAAAGATCATCCAGTTCTCTTGTACCTGTTAAAAAGTGATAAAAATTATCTTTTAAATTATGGCTTAGACAGCTAAAGAATATGTTAAAGCTATTGGCAAAAGTTTTGATAAAAAATAATTGACCCAAATTTTAAAAATTAAAAATTTTACATACTATTATAATTCAACACGTTATTATGACTCATAAAACGGGCCTTACTGCCAATATTTTTTAATCCTATTTCAATCTTGTTCAACAGTAAAAATGGCCAATGCCTAGAAAGCAGACAAACCAAATGTTGAAGATTTTAAAAAGAGAAATATTATCGTTTTGGCAAGAACAAATAACGATCAGTCCAGAATTGCTTTTGAAATGGAAATTGCAAATCAATTGCAGGCCAAAGCTATAAAAGGTACAGAAAGTTATGCCAGAGCTCCAAAAAAATTACCCAAATAAATATATGAGTGAAGGGCGTGTTGCTTTTATAAAAAGCCTCTTAGAGAGCAAAGGTTATGACGGGATTATAATTACTGTTGTAAAGGATAAACAACAAACAACTAAGGGTTACAATAGCCTTTATATGGGTGCCGCTTATTCCAATTTCTATCCCGGTTATAGCAGTAGTTTCTGTAACTATTATTCCTATCCTTATGCTTATGGCTCATATTATGATTCTTTTGGAGGTCAAATTGCAGGGACAACTTATTATAAAAGAACGTAATATTAAGTACGTTTTAGAAACTGTTGCCTATGATCTTAATGAATCTAGTGAACAACAATTAATTGCCGTCGTTAATACTAACCTAGGCGATCCTAAAGATGCTTTTAAAACTTCAAAAAATATGTGGATGAAATGATGAAATCACTGGAATACTAATTATATTATAGCTTATTTAAAAAGGCCATTTATTTCTATTTAAGCAAATTGCCTTTTTATTCTTTCCCATTGTTTGAATCTAATTTTTCTAAAAAAGGAATCTCAAATCCCACCACAAATTGCCATCTGTTATAATCAAGCTTCGTGTTGGCATAATTACCATTTTCAGTTTCACTTTTTACTAAGCTAAGTGGAGTTAAGAATTCATTGGAACTACTTATATAATTGGCCCCAATAATGACACTAGCCCATCGCAATTTCAGGTCAATCCCAACACTATATTGGATAAAATCTTCCCCAATATTAACATCTCTATTACCGTTACTTGATAAATCAAAAATATTGGTATTTTTTATAAAGGCATTATAATCTGTAGTAAAACTACCATAAACATTAAATCTATCATGTATATATAATTCTAAACCTGCACCAAAATTTAATACACTTTTTCTACTTTCTTCGAATAAAACTGGGGTAGTATTTTCTTCTCCTGTATCAATATTAGGAATACTTATTCTATCATAATATTTAAGACCAGTAACATAATCTAGGTTAACGTGTAATTTACTCCTGCCAATTGAAATACCAGAACCAACAGAAATACCCAGTGGCTCTTTTCTTTGAGCATTTAAATTTTTTAAATCATAATTATAAAATTGATCAAAATCTGCTCCTGCGATTACTTCGTTATATAAAAAGCTTCCTTTATTATAAACCTCAAGGTAAGGAATATTAATATTAAGGCCCACATCAAATTTTGAGAAATGATAATTCCCTCCCATTTTTATAATTAACCCATAAGATTCTTGGTTAAATCCAATAGATTTTCGATAAAATGCCACATTATTTGAAGTTGACACAATAGTATGATCTAAATTACTACCTCCGCTATATTTATATACGGACCCAAATAATGACACTCCTAAACTGAAATTAGGTTTTACTTTCTTCGCCCATGTTAATCCAACCCAATCATCTTTAACTATTGTTTTGAGCAAAACATTTACTCTATAAGACTCAGTCTCCGGATATATTTCTAAAATGGCCTCACTAATAACATCACTGCCATATCCTAAAACGTTATCAGTTCTAGATTTGGATATAAATGAATATGCAAAGCGGTTATTGAAAAGATTAAAAGTTCCACCTGCCATAGATGGTACACCATCAAAATTAGTTGACCTTATTTTAGACTCTTCTCCCAATAAATTTGAAAGTTTCAACGAACTAAGTTGGTAAGCTTTAGCATTAAAAGCAAATCCGGTATGCTCAATCTCGGTTAATCTGGAAGGATTATAATACGCCAATCCTAAATCTGTTACACTTCCGGTGACATTACCAGACAACAAAATAGATCTGTTTCCAAAATTATTGAATTTATAATTTCCTTGTTGTGCATAACTTAAAAACCATATAAAAGAAAGTAAAAAAATTAATAATCTCTTAGGCATTATTGTTGAAACTTTAATTAAAGTTAAAGAAAATTAAAACATAAAAACAAAGTTTTTAAAATCCATCTTCATCATAAAATTTAATTCTTGTTTTTTAGGATTTCCCTTATAAATTCACAATCTTAAATTGAAATGGTTGTATTTATTATTAGTTTATGTTCTGTTGAATATAGCAGTAAAGTCATAATCCAGCCAAAATTGAAATTCAACTATATGCCATGTTTAACAATACTATCTCGAAAGTATCTGTTTTTAGAAAAATAGTCTTGCAATTATAACCAACCCTAATTGTTACATAATCAAATCACTACGCATTAAATAATAATCACATTAATGATTTTTTCCTTTTATAAATTTTAATGCTAAAGACAATAATAAAATACTTATGGGTAAAATAAGCTGTTCGTATTGCAAGTTATGAGAATCTACAAAAAAGTTAAGTGCACACCAAACCGTAAGTGTTAACAATATAGTTTCCCAAAGCAAAATTTTTAAGTGCATAAAACCATTTATCTTAGAAAAAATAGCACTGTCTTTAAAAGTGTTTTCGTTGCCCTCAAATAGCTTAAAAATACCGCCACCAAGCACCAAAATAACTAAAGAAAACAAATACGTATCTACTGCTTCAATCAAATAAATGCCGGCCAGCCCTTGATGTAAACCAAGTAAAATTAATATACTTTTAACTAAACGAATGGTCCCCATAACTACGGCTATAATGCCGCAAAAAAGTGTAAGTATAGAAATAACTATAGCAAAAGATTTCAACTGAAAAATTCTTTCAAGCTTAGATGGTTTTAGGTTTTTTAAATCCGTTTCTGACATAATTTTAGTTTAAATTTAAATATCACATTAATAGCAGCAAATATTTGTTATTAATGGATTTACTCCAGAATCGTTTAAAGAAATTAACTATTCATATATTTTTAATGTGTAAAGGCTCATAAGTTACTCTTCTTAATTCAAATTATAGAATTATTATTACAGCCTTCTACTGATACCAAAAGTTAAGGACCAAGCACTGTATTCCTTCTTAAAGTCATAATTAAAAGCAGGAAAAAAACCCCATCCATTTCCTATTTCAAAAGTGTATTCAGTGCTAGCTCTAAGGATAAATAAATTTTTATTTTTTTCAAATTCAACGCCGGGTCCAAAAAAAATTCCCCAATGGGGTGCTAATTCATAACCTACTAAAATCCAGGTAATTACAGGTCTTTCTCGCTCTAACTCTTCTTTATTATAATCAACTGTATAATTTGCGAATTCCAGATCTATCACAGCTCCAATTGCCCATCTCTCCTTGAATTGATAAATATAATCAAAACCAATGGTGGGAGCATAAACTGATTCTCTTGAATGTCCATCTATAAAAGCCGCTGGAATATGGGTATACCCAAAAACTAAAGCTAAATGATGTTTATTAACTTCCTCTTTATTTGCCTCCTGGGCGTAACTAGCCACGGTTAAACATAATGTTAAACCAAATAAAATAATATTTTAATCATGAATTTAAAAAAACAGGTTAGTATTTTAGCTCACTTCTGAAACCTATATAAAAATAAAATATTTTGTAGACATCTACTTCTTAAAAATTGAAAATTATCTAAATAAAACCAAAAAGGTTGAATAAATTTTATTCAATCTTTTTTTTTTATTTTAATTTCTAACTTTTACCTTCTTCGAACACCTGAAGAAGGTCTGGCAGCTGGTCTACTTGCAGGTCTGGGTGCAGGCCGATAGCTTGGTGTGCTTGGTCTGGTTGAAGGCCTTGTATTAGGGGTGTAATTAGGTCTGTTACTCGGCATTGTACTTGGTCTATCAAAACCTGGTGAAGGGCGCGTAGTAGGTCTATTAGTTGTAGGTCTGGTTGCGGGCGTTGTTGAAGGCCTTGTGGCAGGTCTGGTTGCGGGCATTGTTGAAGGCCTCGTTGTAGGTCTGTTGGCTGTAGGTCTTGTAGAGGGTCTGTTTACTGGTCTATTTGGCCTTGTGACTGGTCTGCTGTAATTACTTACGCCTCTTCTTCCAGTATAAATGGGACGGGAAGGTCTTGCATAATATCCAGGGCGATAATATGGAGGTCTGTAATAAGGAGGTCCCCAATAATGATGACCATGACCCCAATAAGAATGTCCATACCAAAAATAAGGTGAGCCAAATCTAAACCCAAAACTCCAGCCATAATATGGATTATAACGAACTGAAAAACCGTATGAATAATGGTGATGGTAATAGAATCCTCGATACCATGGGTTATAATAAAATCCTGTTCCATACACTACCGTTGGCCCATAAACATAAGATCCGTAATACCCTGGGGTATAACCTACATAAACTACTGTAGGGGAGGTTTCATAGATATATACATATTTGGTATTGTATTGTGGATTATTTGCAGGAATTTTTTCAATATCCTCAGGGCGATCTTCTGAAACTGCCCATGGGCCATTTGGTGTGCTAGATTTAAACCAAATAGCATTATCACACAAATAATAGGTGTTTTTATCTTTAAACACAGAACTCTCTGTATTTACTGCATATTGTAACTTTAAGTCTTCTATATTATTAAATTCTGGATTTCCATTATAAACGACCGTTGTTGCCTTGGTATCTTTTTTAACTGCAGCAGTTTGCGGAATTTGAGCATCATAAACAGCGTCCTTAGCTTCCTTGGTTCCTGGAACATTACTCAACACATTGGCCTTTTTACTGTCACTTGAAATCTTTTTAAAATCTTCCGGCAACTTTTCTGAAGCTAAATAATTCCATGCCCCTTTAATGTCTTTAGTAGTAAACCATCGTCCTGAAAGCAAAACATAATACGTTTGCGAAGTAATATTCATAAAAATATTACTTTCAGTGTTCTCGACGAATAGTAAATTCGTATTCTGTATTGGGCTGTAGGTTGGTTCACCCTCAAAAACAATGAGTTCTGAAGGTTCTTTCACTATAAGAATTTTTGGAGCTGGACCAGAATATTCATCAGCCGATTCTGAGTCATCTTTCTCCTCTGGCTCTGCTTTTTTAGAAATACCTTCTATTTTTGAGGGCACCTTTTTTACAGTAGAATAGGGTCCTAATACAGCTTTTGACTGATACCAAAAATCACCTCCTTTTAAATAATAATTATTCGTTTTGGCCTCTTTTAAAATAAAAGCCCCTGTATTTTCAACAAGTTCATAACCCTTTTCTACTTCTTTTAATTTAGGTTCTCCATCGATCAGAATCAGCGCTGTTGGCTCTTTAGCAAATAAGATTTTTGGAGCTGCATTATTTAGTTCTGAAGTTGTGACACTTACTTCTTCAAGACTCTCTAATAAGTCTTCCAAAGAAAATTCAATGTCCCATTTAGGCACTTCTGAATTAATTAACTTTTGAAATTTTGCCTTTTGTCCCTCATTTATTTCGTTAGGCAGCCTTATTTCATCAACGTTAACTGAGACTAAAGAGGCACGTCTACTGGTTCTATCAACATCTAGTAAAGAAGTTGTCCAAAGCATGCCAAATACTGGCTCTTGTCCTTCTTTCTTCACCCCGAACGCTAAACTAGAGGTTAATTTATTATCTACATAGGCAGTGTTTTCAGGCTGGTACAAAGAAATAGTATACTCCCCTGAAACAATATCCTTTGGCCAATCTTGGGCATTTTCATTTTGTGCCAACAAGCCTTTTGGCACAAGTACCATAAAGCATAAAAGCATAATTATTTTTTTCATAGTTATTTTTTAATTATTTAACGTTTAGCTCAAAAATAATACCAATTCATAAAGTCAAAGGTAATTAACAAGTTCGTAATAAAGAAAAGAGGTTTATCTTTAACCTCTTTTCTTTTATAAATTTATAATTATAAATTTATTATTTCTTGAATTCAAATTTATTAAATAAAATAGCCTTTCAATTTTTAATAGTGTCTAGCTTATAAAATGGTTATCCTTTATTTATTTGTGCGAATCAAACAAAACAATTCATTATTATTGCCAAAACTAATGTTTTTGATATCTTTGATTTGTTAAGCTAATTATTATTTATCGCAAAATTATAAAACTTAATAGTCATATAATTCTATCTTATATTTTTACAATTTAATACCAATTATTGAGTTTTGATTCTAAAGATTTTTATACTGGAATAAATTATAAATAAACATGAATAATGAAAACTCTTGCATATTTTCTTTTATCCTGAATTCACCTACTTTGCTTTTATTATTGTTATTATTTTCTATGAATGTTTTTTCTCAATCACCTAAAGATTCTATTCAAAGGTGTGAAGTAAAATCATTTCCAGATCTTTTTAAAAATAAAGATTCCTCACACAAAATAAAATCTCAACGAAAAAAAGATAATTTTTTTTTTAGTGCTCCCTGTTATGGGATCCTCTCCTGCTACTGGTTTTTTATATGGTGGTGTGGCACAATATACCTTTAAAGGCAAAAAGGATATTGATAGATACTCATCCTTTAATGTTGGAGCAACGTATACAACAAATAAACAAGTACTTGTAAATATTAAAAATAATTTACTGCTAAATGACAATAAAATATGCTAAAGTGGTGATTGGAGATACTATATTTTTTCACAAAACAATTACGGATTAGGTACAGACATTATTCCTTCATCTAAAGAGGATAAGGATTTTGTTATAGAATCTTTGGCAGAACCCATGAACTATAATTATTTTAAATTTCATCAGACTGTGTCATTTGAAGTTGCACTTGATTTTTATATTGGTGCATGTATTCATTTAGATGGTTATACCGATATTTTTGACAAGCAACTGGATGTGACTAACAACCTACTAACAGCCCATTACAACAATAATAATAATTATGGATTTAATAATTATGAATACTATGTCAATGGTTTAAGTCTTAATCTTGTTTTTGATTCAAGAGACAATCAGGTGAATGCTAATAACGGCTGGTATGGCAATGTAAATTATAGGGTTAATACCGATTTTGGTAGAAATCAAGCCTCTAGCTCTGTTCTATTTACAGAATTTAAATATTATATTCCTTTAAGTCAAAAAAATCTTCAACACGTTCTGGCTTTTTGGACTTATGGACAGTTTTTAACTCATTGTAGATTACCTTATCTTAATTTACCTTCTATTGGTTGGGATAAAACCAACCGGGGTGGCCGTGGGTATACCCAGGGATTATTTAGTGGACACGATTTGGTTTATAGGGAAACTGAATACCCTTTTCCTATTACGTGTAACCAGCTCATTAGTGGTACAGTATTCGCTAATTTTACAACTGCTAGCGATAAAGAAAGAACTGTCAAACTTTTTAATGCGATGCAACCAGCCTTTAGTGTGGGGTTGCGAATATTAATTGATAAATCTACAAAAACCAATCTTATCGTAAATCAGGCTTGGGTTAAACAATCCAAAGCATTTTACCTGAACGCTGGTGAAACTTTTTAAATATTATATCTATAATTTTTAAATTAAAATAGCTAAGTTTATTTTACAAACTACTGGAATGATTTTCAACAAGTTTACTTCATTAATTTAGGACTTAAATTATTATTTATACATGGCCATTAGAATAAAGATATTAAAAAGAGGACACTTAATTTTTTTAGGATGTGTCTTTTTACTATTATTTTTTTTACCTCTAATTATAAAAAATTATGTGGTTAAAATCAGTAAGGAATTTGTTGGAAGACAAATTGAAATAGGCACCTTAAAATATAATTATTTTACAAGTACCGCTAGAGTTTATGATTTTAAAATGTTTGAACAAAATGAAAAAGATGTTTTCACATCGTTCGATACTTTAATAATTGATTTAGAGCCCATTAGACTCTTTTATAACGAAAAAGACATTGAACAATTTTACTTAAAAGGGCTTGTGGTAAAAATGGTTATGAAGGATTCAGTTTTTAATTTTCACGATTTAATAACCTTTCATACCTCTTCAGAAGACACCACAGCAAATAATAGTGTAACGGCAGAGCCTGTTAAGTATAACTTATCAAATATAGAAATAAAAGATGCTAATTTCTTTTTCGATAATCAGACGGTTGGGAAAGAAACTCATATTGAAGATTTTTCATTTATAATTCCATATGTTAGCTGGGATCAAAAAGAAAAGAGCAATGCTGATGTTAAATTTAATTTTAGAAACGGCGGTTATTTAGAGTCTGATTTAAATATAAATCCTGTTGATGGTGAATTTGATGCCATGATCACAGTAAAGGATTTATTTTTAGAACCTTTCTACGAGTATGTTTTAGAATATTCAGAAGTTAACAGTTTTGATGGCCTACTGAATTGTCAAATTCTTATTAAAGGGAACACGAATGATCCTGTAAAATCTATTGTGACTGGACATGTAGATGTCCATGACTTTGTAATGACCAATGCTAATAACAAAAAGTTTTTGGGAGCAACTCGAGTGGATTGTATTCTGAAAGATATTGATTATCATAATAGCCATTACGTTATTGATTCTCTAAAATTATATGAACCATATGCTTATTTTGAGATGGATTCAGTGACTAATAATATGTTTAGAATTTTTAAATTGTATCCAGAACCTGAAGAAACAGCCATTGATTCTACCTCTAGTATGTATTATGCTATTCACAATTTAAGTGTGAATAAAGGTGTTTTAGACTATAGTGATAATTTAACCGGTAAACGATTTGATTATCATTTAAGTGACGTCACAGCAGAATCTAAAGATATTTTTAGTGATGCTGAATGGGTAAATATTTATTCTGAAATGTTGCTTAATAATCGCGGAACCTTGAACGCCAAATTGGGCTTTATCCCATCTGACTATACGAACTTAAATTTAGATTTAACTATAGAGAATTTTTTACTTTCTGATATCAATGTTTACTCCAGTTACTATACAGGGCATAATATTTTAAAAGGGGATTTCTACTATTATTCACAATCAAAAATTACCAATGGAAACATAAAAAGTGAGAATAAATTATTAGTTAAAAATGTATCAGTATCTAACAATAAAAGCGGGCTTTATAGTTTACCATTAAAATTTGCATTGTTTTTATTAAAAGACAAAAATGGTGATGTTAATTTGGAAATCCCTGTAAGAGGCGATTTAAACGACCCCCAAGTAAGTGTTGGTAAAATAGTTTGGAATACTTTTAAAAACCTTATTATTAAAACCGTTGCAAGTCCTATTAACTTTTTAGCAGGTTTGGTGGATGGTGATCCTAAAGAGTTTGAAGAGCTGAAATTCACTTATACCGATACAATCCCTTCTGAAAGGCAATTTAGGAAATTGGATAAATTATTGGAAATGGAATCTAAAAAAGAAGGTCTAAAAATAGAATTAAACCATTTTGTTGACCCTGATTTACAACGAGAGGCTATTGCTTATTCAGAATTAGGAAAACAGTATTTTAGAGATACGGAAAAAGATTATTTGACAGAGGATACAGATTTTGAAATGTATTTGAGAACCCTAATGGGAAATGACTCTATAAGTATAAAAGAGGCTGTGCATCAATTAATGAAACCACAAACTGCTGATTCACTAGCAAACCTATTTAACAAAGCTTTAATTAAAAACACTCAGGAATATCTTTTCAGAATGAAGGACTCCACGAATATCACGGTCATAACGTCAGAATTAAAAGAACATGAAAACATAGGTTCTATATCGCGATTTAAAATTAAGTATGATATGTTGGAAGCGTCTGATGAAAAAAAATCTAATAGCGACTCAAAAGAATTGAATTAATAATACTGATAAAAATAAAGTTATTTACCCAATAGATAACTTTAAATAGAGCAATAAAAATGTGATAGAGTAAAATAAACCTTTTAGCTCAGTACAATCTTAAAGCTAATGAGGCACATATTTGATACACGTAAAATCAAATTCTTTCATGATATATCAAACTAAAAAAGTCAAAATGAAAACTTTATAGAATAAAATGATCAATATACTAATGGGCAGTAAAAATAAAATACTACCCGCAAGAGTTGTTCTATTAAATAAAACTACCGCTTTCATATGGTTAAATGGATTAGTGTTAATTAAATTTAAAAGTTCGATGATGCAGCCATAAAAATTAATGAATTAACATACGGGAAATATAATATGTCAATATATTTTATTTTATAATAGAATATATTAATTTTAAACTTTATCAAAACCAAGATATCCTTAAACCTATATTAAATTTTAGATATAATGAAACTTAACAATTTAAAAAAAACATTAGTTCTTCTCATAATTCTGACATTGTTTTTTGGTACTTCTTATGCCCAAGTAGGTGGTTGGAATCCTGAATTACAAAAAGAAGCCAATCAAGCCTTAACAACAATGATAGAACAAACACCTAAGCTACAATCTTTTAAGGAAAAAGCTTATGGTTATGTGGTTTTTCCTAAAGTAACCAAGGCTGGCTTAGGTATTGGAGGTGCTGCAGGATCTGGAATTGTATATCAAAATAACACTGTTATAGGATCGTCAAAATTGAAACAGGCTTCTATTGGGCTGCAAGCAGGTGGCCAGCAATATAGTGAGGTTATTTTCTTTGAAAACAAAAAAGCTTTTGAGACTTTTACAAAAGGTAATTTAAAGTTTGATGCACAGGCTTCAGCAGTTGCCATAACCTCTGGGGCTTCAATTGATGTCGCTTATCAAAACGGGGTTGCTGTATTTACGCAAACTATTGGTGGTTTAATGTATGAAGCATCGCTTGGTGGCCAACATTTCTCATTTAAACCTAAAAAATAATTACAAATATTTTTATAATAAAACATTAGATTTTTTTTATTTCTTTTTTGCAATATTTGTTAAAAAGAAAATAATATTACTTTTAAATATATAACACCTATGAAGTTAAAAATATTTTTATCTACGGTCACTTTGATTTGTTTAACTTTTGTTGCCTTTTCCAATATTAATATGCATTCTCCTATTAAAAATGAAATTATTTGGAAAAAACACTTTTAGGAGCCACCAAACTTGCCAGTTGGAACTATAATACAATTAAAAACAAGTAAAGATATTTATGCAAAGAATTTTAAATCTGGAGATCATTTTTTTGCAGATCTGGCAAGAGATATTACTTCAAAAGGAAAAGTTTTGATTCCTGCAGGCACCCTGGTACAGATTGACGTATTAGAATCTGACAATAAGAGTCGTAGATCGAGTATTTTTATTGTAACGGTAGGAGGTTTTATTATAGACAATTATTTACAACCGGTAAAAACAGAAACAAAACAAGAACCACTGAAGATCAAGCCGAACAAACCATAAAAAAGCGGCAATTGGTGTGGGCATAGGGGCACTCTTTGATGGTGGAAGAGGCGCAGGAAGAGTTGCTGCAATTGGGGGGGGGTGCCGCAAGTTTATTAACCCCGGGACAAAGTATTTATTTTCCAAAAGCTAAGGAAGCCACTTTTCAATTAGCTTCTGAATTGAAGATTGACTGTTTATAATAAAAAAGAAGAAAAATTGAAAAAATATATCTTAACATTAGTGGTTATCCTTTTTGGTTTTACCATGCAATCTCAAATTTTACTAACGCTTTTATTTGGTGATAAATTAAATTCTGACGGATTAGAATTTGGGTTAGTCGGTGGTTTTAACTTTTCTAATATTTCTGAATTAGAAGCAAATAGACCTTTAACCTCATTTAACCTTGGTTTTTATTTTGATTTCAGATTAAAAAACCAATGGAATATTTATACTGGAGTATTAGCAAAGGCTAATCTTGGTGATAATAAATTAACATCCAATGATCTTGATTTTATTGGAATTGAAGCGTATCCTGAAAATGGTGCTTACAGTCAGAAAATAAAATATTTTATAATTCCAGCTTTTTTAAAATATAATTTCCCAAACAGAATACATATTACATTTGGTCCGCAGTTTGGACTCATGTATAAATCATGGGTTGAATTTAATTCTGATATTGACCATAGAGAAATTAAAATAAAAGATTTTAATAGTAATCAGATCAATAGATTGGATGCAGGTTTAACACTAGGTACAGGATACAAATTAGTGCCAAAATCGGGCATGACTATAAGTTTAAAATATTATTATGGTTTGACTAATGTTTACAAAGGTATTAATGGCTCTAATAACAGTTCTTTTTTTCTTGATTTAAACCTACCCATTGGAGCCAATAAGAAAAATAAAACGTTAGAATAAATAAAGAAAAAAGATGTTTTGAAAATCTTGAAATCTCCTTTCCTTACTCTTTAATAGATTCGTTTTTTCCATTATAAGATATACTTCCTCTGTTATAACTTGAAACATTAAAAGAAGCAGAACCTTCTAAACCAATTGTTAAGTACATGTTATAATATTGGTTTTTATCTTTAATATTAACCTTTATTTCATATTTCTTTTTAAAATTATCCAAAGTATATAGTTCAGGCTTTAAAGTTTATGCCAACGCCATTTGATCTTAACGGAGTAATAGCAAATGTTCTTGTAAAAAAAATTAAATACCTTTCAATAATCTCAGGTTGAAATATCACTTCATAATTGTTAGAGTTTAAATTAATGGCTCTTCTTCACGTTTGTAAAGCAGTTGTTGGTTTAAACACAAAAGATTTTCGATGCTAGTCCGCAATGGTATTATTTAAATATTTAATGTATTTCATCGAATATTTTTGTTTTTTAACGATTATTCTAAATATTATTATTAAGTTAGCTGCAAGAATTAAAAGAGTGAAACAAACAGAGATTGTTAATAGCTTCTACAAGAAACACTCCTTTTACACAATTTATAAAGGCTCTTCCTTGATATCTTCTTGACGGATTGATATTGATTTAGGGTCTTTTTCATTCCAATAAAATCTTAATACGAAATTATTAGATATCTATTTTTATAAGATTGAAGTCTATACAATTTAAACCAATGTTATTTTAAATCAAGTCTCCAGTTAACAAACTAGATTGTTGAAAACTAAAATTTAAAACTTCAATATTTCAGTATGATTGTTCCATTGATACTGACAAACCAAAGTTGAAACTTTCTTGAAGAGATAATGGATATTTTTAGATTCCTCCAAAAATTAGATGACCCTGGATTAATTTCAAAGATATAACCGTTGTGTTATCGTTTCATTAGCACATTGGCAATAGTCATAAAATAAAAGCCCTGCGAAAAAAATCGCAAGGCCTTTTACTAATTGACTAATACTTAAAAAACGTACAAAAAAATTAACTTAATTTATATTAGAGGCTTACACAAAAAAATCATTGTTCCAAGCCCTCAAATTTATGCTTTAACAATTGCTCTATTAATGATACCCAATCTTCTGAATAGTTAAGAAAAAAGAGGTATTCTTTCTTTTTGCCTACAATTGTCAGTTTATCCTTCACAGCAAAAATATGCTTGTTAGATTTCACCAATTCTATTTCATCTAAGTCCAGAGATATACCCTGCCCAGACTTTGATGAAAAAACAATGCGCTGACTTGTAATTATCAATTCTCCTGATATTTTGCGTTCACCATCAAAATATTTTGCATGGGCACTAGTAATTTCATACTCCTCCTCCTTCAGTTTATCAGATGAAATCAAATTGCGATTAATCATATTTCTCACTATTTTTAAATTATCCCAATACATAAATTATATGCAGTTAAGTAATGTGTGTCAATTATTTACAATAATATTTATCCATGAACCTTTAAACCTTCCTTAAAGCTTAAATGACTTTAGCCTTTTTCTTTGTACGGCTATTTTACTATTATTTTAAAACTTTTATATGCTTTGTCTTCTGCACTTAAAACACAGATATAAAACCCTGGTGCTATTTTTCCAAAAGATAATCTTTCTACATGTTCGCCAGCTGACACAGCAGTTTTACTTGTTTCTTGTTGTAATTGACCAAATGAATTGTATATTTTAATACTCACATTTGCAGGCACATCTAACCTGTAATAAAGTTTTGCGAAATCATTTACCACAGGATTTGGTGTAAAAATTGCGGGTAACTCTGAGTCATCAAAAATAACATCCTTAAAAAACCCGTCGGGCACACCATCTGCTTGCTCTAAATCGTTAATTACATTAACGTAGACTAAATACAATACAAACCCGTCTGCTTTGCCGTCATCGGCTCCAAATACAAGCTGACCTGTTCCTACTTTTAAAGGATTTAAATTTATAAAAGAGCTACCAAGTGCCATATCAACAATTTCCGGATTGTAATTTCCTGCCAACACTTGTATGCCATCGCCATCTGGATCACTAAACATATCGAACGGATCAATAGTTAATGTTTTATTAGTTGAAGCCAAATTAAGCGTGATGACCTCATATTTAATATTAAATACTGGTGCCCGGTTTTTTTCAAGTACTTTAATTGCAAGAGTATCAGTTGTGACATTACCAACAGCATCTTTTAATGCGATTGGAATTCTATAATAACCCTCACTTTCATAATCTGTATTAACAGATACCTGGGCTGTATTCTCTCCTGTCTGAGTTAGTTCATATTCAATCCCTTTAATAGTCTCATCCATTGAGATGGTCATATCTTCACCTTCACCGTCTTCAAATAAATAATTGAAAACTTTAGATTCTGTTTCAACAATACTTAAAGTATCTTTATAAATATTTGGATAAAACTTAAATTCTGGCGCTCCGTTTACGTTTAAGGTAATTTTAACTTCCGCTTTGGAATTATTTAGGTCATTCGACTTCGCAATTATTTTTCCAATATGAGTTCCCTTTCCAGCAATTTTTGGATCAATACTTGCATTTATGGCTACACTGGATCCTGCAGGTAAAACGCCTTCTTTTGTATCTAGGGTTAACCATTGATTTTTTCCAGATGCTGTTAAAGGTCTTATTTTCCATACCATAAATTCACTTTGCGTGTATCCAGGATACCAATAATACTTGCCGTTACCTTGATACACACCGCTAAAACAGTTCTTTAAAACATTTTCATCATAGGAATTATCAAAACCTAAATATTTATTTGTGACAGGGTGGGTTATGATGATAAAGAAATCTTCGCCCTCTGGAATAAAAAATGGTTTTTCTAAAGGAAAATAAATCCATTCTTCATCTACCCTTTTATTTATGACAAATTGTTGTTCATAAATTTTCTCTCCATCCTGAGGTAAATCAACATTGCCTTTATAAATCATAATGGTTACTAATTCTTCTATTTTATCAAAAAATGAATAGCTTTTAATATGGGTAAGGTTGAAACCTCCTGCCGGTGCTGTAAACCGATTTGAAAATGCGAGATTAGCTCCTGATGCCCAAGGTGTAAATACGCCGTCTCCAATATTTTTAGTATCTAAAGCTAATGAATCTACGGTAATTCTATCTTCAAACTCGTACTCACCAATTTTATCAGAAATATACACTGGCCCGGGTGTTGGATCTATATAAGGAACAGTAGCTGGTGTTAAAGTATAACGCAGATTGGTTTCACTTTTGTTTTCTACATTAAAAGTATAAACTTCTGTTTCAACATTTGTTAAAGTGTATTCTTGATCTTGCGCATCCCAGCTAAAAATTGGAGAATCTACAATGATAGCCGAAACAACAGTAGATTCACTTGTGAAATTACCAGAAAAATATATATTCCCATTTTGGTTTTTATTTTCAGAAACTAATATTTCTGCATAAACATTGATTGTCTCCCATGGATTTATATTTATTTGACTAAGCAGAGCCCCCGAGCTATTGCGTATAATCTTTTTTCCGGCCTCATCATATAAAGTTAAACCCTGCAATCCATCAGAAGTAATAGTAGCTAATTTTAAAACCGCGTATCCTTTATTTGTTAAACTAATCGCTTTCCGTAAAGTTAAATTATCCTTAAAAACAATGTTATTCCAAATGATGGTGTCCGTGGCAACCAATGCAGGTGTCCCTGTTACATTTAATGTAACCGGAATTTCAAATGTTTTTTGATTTCTACTATTTGTTCCGAGCATTAAAGTATCTTGATAAGTTCCCGGATAGTAAATATCTTCAGCTGAAACCGTTAAATTAAAAACATCTTGTTTCTGTGCTTCTATATGCCCTCTTTGTGGAGGTGAAATAATAATAGAGGTGTTATTTTTAATATTGGCCCACATCATTATATTTGCCTTTGGCTCTTCAAGGAACTCGGTTCCATCTGGACTTTTAATACCATATTTTATTATGCCACCCCAAGTTTCAATGTCTCCGTAATGAAATTTAATATAACCTTCTGCATCAATTTCAACCTGAAATGATAAGGTTCCAGATTCTGAACTTGAATTTTGTCCTTTTATCTCGTACCATTGAACAATCAGTTTATTGTCTTTTATCTCATAGTTAATGCCATCTCCATTATCATTAGGTTTTATATTTGACCATAAAGGAGCAATTACACCATAAAATTTATCATCTACTTTAAATTCAAAATCTAGAGGTTCGTTTTTTGGTTCAATTACTGAAATATATCCTTTTGAAGAAATCCAAATAGTTTTATAATACTTACCGTAATAGGGGAACTCAAACGGCAATTCAATAGATGTATAATTATTTGAAGTCCACTCCAATCTTCCCTCTTTTAGATTCAAAACATCCCATTTGTGGAATATTTTTGAAGCATCGCTTAGCGCCCAATTATATCCATAATCAGAAGTAACTTTCTTGTTGTTTTCTCCAATAGCTTTTCCGATTACCTCATTAGCAACAGATGCATATTTACTATTTTTAAAAACATAATCTAAATCAACAGTATTACTTGTATTGGTAATATTAAACGGGATTGATGTTTTCGCTCCACCAACGACATTTACTGAAATTGGTAAGGTTAAATCATGGGTATATTCAGAATCATCTAAACCTTCTGCGGTAACTATTGCCTTATTAACCGAACCATCTTGAAAAACTACAGTAATTTGACCCAATAATTCATTGGATACAGTAGGGGTAAATTTAACAGGGATCATCACGTTAGAAATACCTTTTACCTCTAAGGGAAATAATGAATTATCAATGGTAAACGGTGATAAATTCACAGATGCAGAAACTAAATTAATAGCCTGGGCTCCTTTATTTTCTATCCTTAAATACTTTGTTTCAGATTGTCCGATATATACAGGCTCGTTAAAGTTAAGCGAATCTTTAACGATAACATTTGTCGCACCTAAAACATTAATAATTAAAGGAATTGATTTAAATTTTGTTCCTGTATTGTTGTAAACAACAATAGTATCATTATAGATTCCTGAGGTTTTACCAAACCCTTTAGGATCAATATTTAAACGAACCTCGTCAGAATTTCCACCTAAAATAACACCTTCTAATTTACTTGCCTCACTAATCATAGAAATGCTATGATCTGGAGTAAATCTAACTACAAACCCATTGTTTATTTGAACTGTATCACCATAATCTCTAAAAATAAGACTATCAGAAGTTTCAATGCCTTGCATAAAGATTTTATAATCCTTACCATTAGCTAAAGCATTGACATCCTTATAACGATATTCTACAATGCCATCTTTAAATAAAACTATCTGATATGTAACACTTTCTCCATAGGTTGCATAGCCTTTAGATCCAGTTCTCATAAGGTCACAATAAAAAGTAAAAACGGCTCTATCTCCAAAGGTATAATAGGTTAGTTCTTTTACATTTAAAGGTTCTCCTTGTATTATAAGCGGTGTCAAGGCTCTGTAATTAAATATTTGAGCATTTCCTAATAAATCAATATTCAAATATTCTAAAAGTTGATTAAAAAATGGAAATTTCATTCCCAGTGATTTGTTGTCTTCTAAAGTTTCCCTAGGGACAGAAATACCAAATCCTGAAATATCTTCCCATGTATTTGCTGCCGGCCCTCCTAAATCTAGAGACGAACTGATTGTATAATTAATTTTTTTATCTAGCCGCCCAGCGCTTTTGTTTACTATACTATAATGATTAAGATCATATTTTAAAGTGGCACCTGTTGCATCGTTAGAAATGGTTAACGCAACTTCCTTCTTATCACCATAATTAACATTAACATTGTTTGATGATAAACTTAAGGCCATCGAAGGTCCTATTTCACTTATAATACGCAACGAAAACGGCAAATCTCCAATATTTGTATGCAGTATTATTTTATCATTGATGACACCTTCAATAATTGGAAGATAGGTAAATCTAACTTTTTCCAAATTTGAAGGTTTTACAATTAAAGTGTCTGTAAATACTTCTGAATTTCCTGCATCTTTAACCGTATATCCGTAAACTTCAAAGTTTGCTAATCCAGTATTTTCAACTTCCAATTCTAAATCGTTCACTTCATTTGTGAATGCCTCATACTCATTTAAAGCGGTATTATCTACAATGGCAACCTGCCCTACTACCTTTAGCTTCAACTCGATATTCACTACTGGTTTATGAATATCGTTTGTTATAATACCTATGGAAGCCAAATGATTTCCGTTTTTTAAATTACTGGCATCAACCGTTATATTAACATTCTGATTTGATTTTTCCTGAATTTCCCCATTATTAGGGGTCAGAAATACAAATGAACCATTTTCACCAGTACTGTAAACTCCAAGTATTGGGATAACCGATCTTAATGCTAAATTTACAGCTTGTTCATAGCTTCTGCCATTATCTCTTGATAAAATAAACCGATCATTATATTCACTACTACCAATTTGCAAAAGTAAAGGTGTTAGCATCTCTTTTGGAAAATGGAGCACCACCCAAAAGGTTTCGTTATCCTTAAATTTTTGAGGTTTGTAAATTGGAATTCTATAATATTTTAATTCATTAATGGTATCAGGATAATATTCTTGAAGATAAACTGTCTCTGCTTTGGTCATGTCATTTCTAGAGCCCTTTTTTACTTCAATGGTAATAGGATATTGGTTTGTTTCTGGCAATAATCCTACTTCCACATGTGTTAAATTAAATGAATAATCATATGGAATATCAAATCGGGTACCGAAGATTAAACCGGCATTAGAATTACCAGAACCAGCTAAAAATGCTGGAGGATTTCCATTTTCATAAGATAAACCAGCTTTATATTCTGTTGTATCATCTTTCCAATAATCATTGGCAGATAGAGAACTTCCTGCTAATTCTGCTTCACTTAAATATCTTATAGCTTCAAAGGGAGTACCAAGATCCCCATCGTGCAGGGTTGTTTCAGAACTTGTTGATTTTGAATTGTATATTATTTTTGGTACTGTTTTACCTGTTTTTTTAATGCCCTTAAAATAAGTCTCATTTGAAATTAAACTTTCCCAATAAATGATTCCTTCTGAAATATTTGAAAATGTTATTGGAGTATTGGCCAATGCATTATCATTGACATCAATAGTTAAATCTATACTTCTAGTTGATTCCATAAAATGTGGTTCGCTAGAGGTGGTAACAGCAAGAATATTTGATATATCAGATACGTTGTCAAACTGATCTAATGACTTAACGGCAAACCAATAATTAGTTTCTTTTAACAGACCTCCAATATTTAGGTTAAAGGTCCCCCCTGTTTCTATGTTATTTTCAATTAAGAAAAGGCCTTGATTTTCAAAATTTGTTGCTGTTATAGGTTTTTCTCCGATAGCTAAATAATAAGTGCTTGGGCTAAATCCGTCTTCATCATCTGGAACCGTCCATGCTAAACGTATTTCATTATGAAACGTTTCACTAGCTCTTAGATCTGTTATTGCATTTGGAGGTATTCTGTTATCATCAATAAGTGCTTTAACTGCATTTACAATGCCCTTTCCGTATTTACTATTATGCTGAAATCTGAATGGTGTTGTTGAGTTAAGAATGATTCTTCTTAAATCATCTGGCGTAAAGTTATCTCCTCCAATTTTAGAAATAATTAATGCAGCAACCCCAGATACATGTGGACAGGCCATGGAAGTTCCTTCCATATAGCCGTATTGATTGTCGGGTAGTGTACTTAAAATACCTCCCTGTTCCCCAAAATTTGTCATATCACCCCCTGGTGCAGAAATATCTACCCAGTCCCCAAAATTAGTATAAGGTGCTGGCAAACCAGTTGGCCCTGTTGCAGAAACCGAAATAACCTCATCAAACGCACCCGGATATCGCGTTGAATCAATCCCATCGTTTCCTGCTGCAAAAAAAAGAATACCACCTTTCATGCGACTACTAGGGTATTGACCAGCTTCCTTTATAAAATATCGAATGGCATCAAGTACTTCGGGCTCATAATAATCAGGTCTGTTATACCCCCAAGAATTTTGAGAAATTACAGCACCGTTATCCGCGCCGTAAACAATAGCTTCAGCAAAATCACCACCACTATTGGAACGGTAATCAAACACCTGCGTTGACATTAATTTCACGCCATTTCCTAGGCCATTCCCTCCGGCAACTCCTGCAACACCTAAACCATTGTTGCCCACCGCACCAACCGTTCCGGCAACATGTGTCCCATGGTCTCCAATAGTAATAGCGCCGGGAATATTAAAATTTGTTCCATGAAAATCGTCAATATATCCATTTTGATCATCATCCACACCTGCTACACCATTCACTTCTGCCTCATTGACCCACATATTAGCTTTAAGATCTTCATGGTTGAAATCAATTCCTTGATCAACCACAGCAACAATAATATCTGAACTACCAGTGGCAGTTTTCCAAGCTTCAAACAAATCAATATCAGAACTAAATTCACCAAAACGGCCGTCACTTTCATAATGCCATTGATCTTTTAAATACGGATCATTAGTTTGTAATACAGCCTGACTATAGAAGACCTCAGGATGCTTTCCAGGTTCAGGTTTAAACACAACCGGTTTTTTGTTAGCGTCAATTCTAATTGTTTTATAAACAGGTTTGATGATCTCTATTTCAACCAAACCTTCATACTGCCGCATCACATCCTTCGCCGTTTTAGTGCTGTCAAACTCGACTTCATACCATAAATGAAGTCCATATCTTCTATGCTTAGCTTCAAATTTAGGTGAGAAAGGAAATACCCGTTTTATTTTATTTATACCTATTTGAGCACTAACTCTATCAATATTTTGTAGACCAACTTCTTTAGATATATTTTTGCTTTCAGAAACCTTGATCTCTTTTGCATTAATCAGCGCTTCTTGCTTAAATTTTATTCTTATTTTACCTTTAACAATATCATCTTCGGGAATATTTCCAACTTGTGCATTCAAAACACCAAAGTGCAGAATACTCAATATAAAAAACACATATATTTTAATCTTTTTCATTTTTGTCATTTTTTTATTCTTGAATCACAGCAATTAGAATACTAATCTTGAATCGCTCTAACATAGCGTACAGGCAAGGCATAATAACTCGCAAACAAAACTACTAAGTCTACTGATTCACTATTCACAGAAGTTGCAATAGCTATTGCCCCATCATTAAATGCGTTATAATCATTGGTCCAGTATTGCGCAGTTTTATCTTGTCCTCTAAAAACATTTCGATAAGCAGGGTCAGAACCACTTGAAAATTCTAAATATCCTGGATAACCAAGATCAAACCCGGTTTTTCCACCAGTTGTTAATTTGTCTTTTGCATATAATGTTCCACCTTGTGAAACAATTAAATTATACACCTCTTCCGATGTTGGCAATCTCCATCCCTCAGGAGCAAAATTTACAGCGGTGTCATGCGAATAAAGGCGTCCATACTTTTTACGATCTTCATTGGTTTCTAGTGGATAACCGTCTTCAATTACCCCTCTGTAGGCATGTCCATAATACCAGGAGCCATTACCAGGTTCTGCAACATAATTATAATTTTCAGACATCCATTCTAAGCCATTTATTGCTGTAAATCGATATGTTTGATTATCTCTATTATCTTTCCACATACCCCATTTACCCCTAAACCTAACATTTACACTATCGACTGATTCATATTCATCTAAAACAACCTTCCATTTAAGCGTATATAGAGAATCCGCAATTCCCTTTATCAAAGAATTTGGGTTATTTTTAGTGTATACAGTGGCTAAAGAGGCGTTTTTGATCACCTCCCATTCTGCAGTAGATCCTGCAGGTAAATAGGCCTCTAGGGTGAAATATTTATCGACTACTTCTTTTTGGTTTTTTATATCTAATTGATCTGGTCCGGCATAAGCATGAAGTACATCGGTTATAAAATCAATTTCTTTATAAACCGCCTTTGAACCATAACTTAGCGTCCATCTTAATTTATAACTGGTCTTTTCCTTACCAATAAATTCCGCCTTAAAATTTTGGCTATTTTCTATTCTTCCATTATTTCCATTAATAATTTCCCATAGACCTGTGGCTCCAAATTTTGGTTCTTCGGCTTTTAAATAAGCCGATACATTATTTTTTAGGGTATCAACATCTGCTTCAGGAGCTATAATCACAGGATTTAAAGGTTTGAATGATACCGTGATACTTGAGGCCTTATAGTCATCACCATTACCAACTTCCCAACCCAAAGTATAAGACTCACCAGGTTCTCCATAGAACTTGGTATTTGGGTCATGTATATCTTCAAAATAACCATTTTCTCCTATGTATATCCGCCATGTACCAACAAGCGGTGGCTTAACTGGTACTGCATTTAATTGTACAACATACCCGTCATTTTCAATATCAACAAAACTAGGTCCGCCATTAGGATTTAACTCAATAGGCTTGTCATCGGGCGCACAGGCATGCACCAAAAACGCCATAGCCAGAAGCAGTATGATACTGTTCAGTATTCCTTTAGTTCTTACAAATGTTACTACCTTATCTTTCAGCATCTTCTAAAATTTATTAATATCCAGGATTTTGATCTAAATTATCTAATGCATCGTTAGCATCAATTTCAGATTGTGGTATAGGGAATGTCAATCTAAAATAATCTGGATCTTGTGCTGTAAATGAATACGTTACCCAATGATCACCCGTTCTAATAAATGATAATTGTCTTCTTTTAATATCCAGCCATCTAAATCCTTCACCAAATAATTCCTTTCTTCTTTCTAATAAAACTTGATCAATTAGAACTTGACCAGTTGCTGTACTTTTTGAAATTCCAGGATTTGATCTTCTTTGAATTTCGTATAAGGCATTTTGAGCTTCAGAATAGTTTTCTAATTCAGCTTCACATTCAGCCTCTATTAAAATCATTTCAGACGCACGAATACAAATTCTTTCAGCATTTCCAACAGCGTTGTTATGGGCGAACTTAACGATAAGATATCTATCTGGATCTATTTCATCTAGTTTTAAAAAGAAAGACTTTCTAGAATCTGCAACTGAAAATTTACTCACAAAATCATTATTTGCGCGCATCGAGCTATACCCGTTTACCGGCCAATAAAAGGATGGTAAAGAAAGATAGGTATTATTGTCTTCTTGCGTATATGCTATGGTATATATAGTCTCTGAATTCCTATAATTGAAACCAGCAAACATATCATTTAAATCCATTAAAACCAGGTCTTTAGAAGCTATTTTTGCATGATCTCTTGCTAATTCCCATTTACCCATATCTAAGTATAATCGGGCTAAAATGGCATGTGCAGCACGATTATCAAAAAAGCCTTTATCATCATTCTCTTCAAGCTGACTTGTCGCCGCTAATAAATCACTTTCAATTTGAGAATAAACCTCGTATAGCTTAGCACGCTCAAAGCCTGAATACAGATCGTCAGACCCTGTATTTATTAGAATGGATGGTGCCTCAGGATCTCTGGCATATGCCGGGCTATAAATTTGTGCTAATTTTAGCATGACATAAGCGCGTAACACACGTGCTTGACCCACCAAATTATCTAATTGTTGTGGTGTTGCATCTGGTATATAAATCGAGTTATTAATAATCTTGTTTGTATCATAAATTAATTTATTTCCGGACCACCACGGACTATCTACATAAACATAATTTGGCAGTACTTGCATTTGGTAAACAGGAATAAACCAGTTCCAGTTATTTACTGAATTAATCATAACATCTTCTCCCATGATATCCGCCATAATAGGATTATAGAGCCCTTCCAAATTAAAACTACTTAACTGATCATAAGCACCTATTAATGCTGCATTTGCAGTTACATAAGAATCAAAAACTAAATCTTCAGAAATAGAATCTGTTGGTTCTAACTCTAAAAAGTCATGACTACATCCTGCTAAAACCAACACTAGAAAAGCAGTTTTTATTAGATTTATTACTTTTGTCTTCATTACAAATATTTTTATTTTTCTATAGCTCTAATTTTAGTCCCATGGTCACCACCTTAACACCTGGAATGCTGTTATTGGTGGTTCCATTAATGGCTACTTCCGGATCGAATCCTTTAAACTTCGTAAATGTTAAAAGGTTCTCTGCCGAAATAAAGGCCTTTAAACTATTTAACCTTAATAAGCTACAAGTGCTTTCTGGAAATTGATAGGATATATTAATATTTTTCAATCTTAAATAAGACGCATCCTCGATAAATCTGGAAGACATTTGTTCTGATTGATCTGTATTGTTTTTAACATACCTGGGCACATTGGTGTATCTGTTATTTGGTGTCCAGGCATTGGTGGCATCAACAGCAAGGTTGCTTCCGGTTTGCGTACCATCATGCATATTTGCAGCATAATCACTATTATAAACTTTGCCCCCTAAACTATAGTACAGGTAAAAATTAAGGGATAGGTTTTTATAGCTTAAATCATAATTAAGGCCACCAAATATTTTAGGTAACGAATTCCCTAGTCGCTTTCTTTCAGCATCAGTATAATCACTGGTTACCTGTCTTCCTGTTCCTAATGGATCGTCAAAAGCAGAAACGGGTATTGTATTCTCTTCTTTATCATCAGAATCAGCATTTACAAACCACATGGGCATACCATTATCTGGATTTACTCCAGCCCACTCCCGCATATAAAATTGATAGATGCTACTTCCTTCTTCTAATAATTTAGTTCCGGATACAATTTTTTCTGTGGTTAACTGAGTAATTTTATTGGTATTGGTAGAAATATTCAGTCCTATTGAACTATAAAATTTTTCATTATCAATGATATTATATTTGAAAGAAGCTTCTATACCTGAATTTTTCATGGCTCCAAGGTTGGAAAGAATAGAGCCAATACCGGTACCAGCAGACAATGGTCTTGCGAATAATAATCCATCCGAATTACGGTTATAAAATTCGAAAGAGGCATCAAATTTTGAAAAAAGGTTTAAATCAAGGCCAATGTTGAAACTTTGTATTTTCTCCCAACTTAAATCTTCATTCGGTAATTGAATAGGTGTTAACCCGGGATATCCCCCATAATTGGCGCCACTTCCATAAAGACCTAAAGAGGCATAATTACCAATAGAATTATTACCAGATGTACCATAACTAGCCCTTAGTTTGGCCTTTTTAAGCCATGACCATTCTGGCATCCAGTTTTCTTTTGATAATTGCCATCCGGCACCTACAGAATAAAATACACCGTATTTATTATTTTTACCAAATCTGGAACTTCCATCAACACGTGCGCTTGTGGAGAGATAGTATCGATTATCAAAATCATATTTTATCTGTGATAAATAAGAGATCATATGCCATGAAGAAGTATAACTTCCAGGTTGTTCTGGCTTAGCACCCCATACTAAATCTGGCTTACCAGGGACAGAAAAATCTGTTACTTCTGCTGATAATACTGAATAATCTGATCCTAGTGCTTCTTGCCCAAGCAACACTTCAAAATTTGAATTATCATTGGAACGTGAATAGGTTAAAATATTTGAAATATTCCAGGTTAAAACATCCGATCTTGAAGCGGCACTGCGCCCGTTAACCCCAGCGCCATTACCATGGTCTGGATTATAATAATTTAAACCATCATCTATACTTGTGTCAATACCAGCTGTGGTGCGGAATTTAAATGCCGTAGAAATATCCACATTTAAATACGTATTTACTACTGCTCTTTTAGATTTATAGATATATTTATCTAAGGCCGCTAAACCTACTGGATTAAAATCAAAAACTGCTTTATTATCCCAGTCGTAATTTCCATCACCGTCATAAACTGGGGATGCCGCGTTAATGACTTCGGCTGATCTTACAGGGTTAGCGCCTTGAGACCCACCTGGTGGCGCATTGGTTTTTGAATAAGATAAATGAGAATTCATCCCTGCTTCTAAAAAGCTGTTTATTTTATGTGATACGTTAATTTTGTTTGTAACTCGAGAGAAGTTAGATGCTAAGGTTGTCCCTGAGTCCGTATAATATCCTAAAGACATAAACACTTTAGTAAGGTCTGAACCTCCTGAGACATTTAAATTGTATGTTTGAATGATGCCATTTTTGTAGATTTCGTCTCTCCAATCGGTATTGGTATGCACCAGTGTTCCCGGTATTAACTTACCATTATTATCTAACGGATTGGCAACCTCAAACGGGTTGTAACCTACAATCGCTTCTACATCATTTTGTGCGTAAGCCTGCGCTTCGCTAATTGTTTTTCCATCTAGTAGTGCTTCATTATAAAGGCCCATCCAGGACTGTTCGTAAAACTGTGTTGAATTCATTAAATCGTATCCTTTAGAAATTCTATCAGAAACACCTGCTTGGGCACTAAAACTAATTAAAGTGGACCCGGATTTTCCTTGTTTTGTAGTAATAAGGATAACACCATTGGCTGCTCGTGAACCATATAGTGATGATGCGGCCGCATCTTTTAAGATTGTTACACTGTCAATATCATTTGGATTGATATCTGAAATAGATCCCGACATCGGCACCCCGTCAAGTACAAATAAAGGAGCACTTCCTGCACTTAAAGATCCAATGCCCCTAATTCTTACTGTAGATCCTGCTCCTGGTTGGCCAGAACTACTTGACACCATAAGACCTGGTGTAGTCCCTTGAAGCGCCTTTTCAAACGAACTTACCGGCCTATCTTCAATAGTTTCACTATCAACAACCGATGCCGCTCCTGTATAGGCCTCTTTAGTTGACGTACCATAAGCCACAACAATAACGGATTCCAATTCTTCTAAATTTTCTTGTAATACAACATTAACTACTGTTCTGTTATTAATTGGCACTGTTAGTGTCTGCATCCCAACATAAGAAAATACAAGTTTTGCCTCTCCACTAGGAACAGACAATGTATAATAACCATCAATATTTGTTGTTGATCCCTGACTTGTTCCCTCTATAACAATTGTTACTCCGGGTAAGGGTAGTCCATTTTCATCATTCACATTACCTTCTACTGTCATAGATTGGGCAAAAGTGTAATTCACCCCCATCAGGCAGAATAAAATAAGGCAGCCTATTAGTCTGTTCATTCTTTCTTGGATTAATATAATTTTATTAGTGTTTTGGGATACTTAATAGTTAAGATTATACAAGTGCTATATTATTTTGTTAATTTCTCAGCACCCCCAAAATAGGAGGTGCCGCGAAATTGGTTGCTATTAATCTTTTCTTTTTAATAAGATGTAATTAGGGTGTACAAGGTGCAAGCAATTGATCAATGGCAGTATCTCTATCCTGCTCAGACCAATTTAATGTGAATACCGCTTTTCTTGTTCCATTCCAGTTGTCAAAAGCACCACTTTTTATCTTGGTAAAAATTGGCTCCATTGAACATAAACCTACGTTAGGATCATTAGGCATATAAACTGTAAGGTATGTTTGGTAATTTTTAAAATTGTTTAAAGCTCCAAAGGCATTAAACTCAGTAACTTCAGATACCGTTAATTCTAAAACAGAAACATCTGTTAAATTATCGAATCCTTCAAACTTAGAGGTATCGCCTCCTGGTTCAAATTCCCCAGTTACTTCATTGAATACGCCTGCGGTCTTTGCTATTGAGACATTTAAATTAAGAGCTTCTGTAAGAGCATTAAAACCAGTAAACCAGAATGTATTGGCATTAACATTTATACTTGCGTGTGAATAATCTCCCCATTGGCTGGCAGGATTTGCAGTATCTACCAAAGCATTAAAAATATTTACATTGTCTAAATTTCCATTTCCAGAAAATTCAATACTTGTTCCTCTAACTTCTGTAACATTATTGAAAGCCTCAACTGTTGTTAAATTTGAATTACTGGAGATATAAACATCACCGCCAATAAAAGTTAGAGCAGCAAATGAAGGCATTGTAGTTAAACCAGATCCTGGAGTGTTCCAATCATAATTTGAAACCATTCTTAATTTCCCCTCAATTCTTGAAAGACTTACCACATCAATACTTGATAAAAATTTATTGTATTCCATTATAAAATCGCCACCAATGGTAGCAGCATTTGAAGTGATTTTTGCAAGGTCTGAATATTCACAGATGAAATCTCCACCAATGCTACCTAAAGCTAGGTTTGCAACGGCTCCTAAATAATGTATACTCACATCATTATTTACATTGGCTGATGACAATTCTAATGTAGCTAAATCACCTGCAAGACTGTCAAAATCTCTGTCGTCATATTCATTGACGTAAATGTCATCAACCTGATCAAGTTTTGCAAAAGATAAAGTTGTAAAACCTAAGTTTCTCTCTGAGTTTAAACCACCAGAGATTAATACCAGGTTATTTGCCATAAGACTAGTAAGACCAGAATTATTCATGACTTCAAAATCTCCACCTACTGAAGATAATGTAGATAAGTCTATGGTAGCATCCTCACTTATGTTTGAAACAAGTAAATTTTCGCCAACGCTTTGCAAAGCAGTCATAGTAATGGTTGAGCCACCCATGATTTCAAGATTTTTGCCGATTAATTTTACATCAGCTAAAGCTTGAACATGCGCGTCACTTGATATGACTACTCTACCAGTAATAATAGTAGCACCCTGTGCAGTTAATAAGGCATAGTCTCCATCAGTGATGACATTTCCATAATAAACCGCATTTGCATTATTTTCAACTTCTTGTTGTAGCAATTCTAAATCACCCACTAACTCACTATTCAATAATGCTAAGTCTGCTTGTAAACTAGCAATGGCTGCTAATAAAGCTTCTTGTTGAGTTCGCTGAAGATCTTCTAATTTAGAGTTTAAATCATTTATTTGATTTTGTAACTCGTCAATGTCTCCCTGTACACAACTGTTAAGTAATAAAATACCTGCTAATAAAAAACAAGTAAAGATTCTAATTCTCATAATTTTAAAGTTTTGTTAATTAATTTTTTAAAGTTTTGTTAAAATTTGCTCTATGCGATGGCATAATTAATTATTTAAGAAACATTTAGAGTGTCCCTAAATAATTTTACGTGTCATTGCATGTATTGATACGAAGTATTTAATGAAACTTTTATTATATTAATTTGACTAACAAGTATTTAACTTATTTGTTATGAAATTAAAAAGGACGCTTCAAATAAAGCAACATGAATTTAATAAAGATGGTGTATGGTTTTTTTCGTTTTAAATCTGATTAAAACAACACTCTAAAAAGACAAATAAATACACCATTGGTATTCTGAGAAATAATTTTAAAAAAGTATTTAGGCTTGTAGGTGGTTTAATTATAAAAATAAAATTCAGAGAAAATCATTATTTTAGAGAGCGGATTCTTCTAAATTCTTAATATAATCGCTTGGGGTCTGATCTGTATATTTTTTAAATATTCTATTAAAGGTGGTTTTAGAATTAAATCCAGCTTTTTCAGCTAAATAACTTAAAGTATGTTCTCGATGAAATCCTTTAGAAATTAAAACCTTTGCTTCTTCTAGTCTGTATTCATTCATAACATCATAGAAACTCTTATTAAAATTTTTATTAAATACTTCTGATATTCTTTTGTAGGTGATGCCAGTGGACTCCACAAGATCCTGCATTTTAAGATCATTCTTTAAATATGGCTTTTGCTCAACAATAAATTGAGACAAAACTTTAAAATCCTGATTATTTTGATTAGTAATACTTTTAAGTCCAGAAGCCTTATTAATATGAACCAAGTTTATAATATCTTCAGATTCTGAAAACAGTTCTGGTCTTTTTATAGTGAATATGGCTAGAATTATAGTAAATAAACTTAAACCGGCATAAAACAATTTAAAAAGGTCTATAAATAAACGGATGCCCAATATATCTAAAACGGCTCCAGTTGTTCCAAAAACCCAAAGAATTACATTTACAAAAACAAAGGTTCTTAACCAATTAAGAGTAGATAATTGAAATTTAGAAAGATGCTTTTTGCGAAAATATTGAAATCTGTGTATAGTTCTCAAACAAAAAACAGTATAAATTACCCCTTGAATAATAATTATAACATTAAAAACAGTTTGAGAAACAGTGTACCACAAAGGAAATCCATCTTGAATCATTTTAAGCTTGGCATCGGCAGATTTAATGAAGAATGGCATAAAAACGAGCAAATAAAAAAGGGCAGGTAAAAAATGGAACAATTGAAGATGAGGTTTTTTTATATCTCTATATAAGTAATTCCTTAAATAAAGATACATCAAGGGGAAAAACATTAATGTAAAAAAGTCAAAGACGGCATAGACATGAATATGTTTTAAATAAAAATCAGTTGAATGAAGAATAAAAACAAAAACGGTGATAGTCCATGAAAATACCAAAGCCCCTAAAATTCTATTTGGAAAAAAATTCCCTGGGTAAAATATGAGATACATAGATAACAGAAAGGACAAAACCCCTCCCAAAAGTAAAATCAGTTCAAAATAACTTTCAATAATCATTCAGCGGTTTTTTGAATTAGCATAGATCATATTTCAATTCACACATTACGTTTTTAAACATAATTATTACCAATTAATATATTGATTAGCTTCATTTTGCAATAAAATTAGCATTTATTTTGATTCTGTGGTATTTATTACTTTTTTTTAAGATTATTGGTACAAAAAAACCTGTTATTGATTATTTTCAGGTGATTATAAGGAATAATACAAAAAGCTATTCTACACTCTAAACAGAGCTTTAAGCACCATGAGGAGCTGCAACTTATCAAAGAGAAATCAGTTTAGCATAACATCCCTTTGCCTTCTTCTAAAAAATGTAAATATAAAAGAAAGAATATGTCACAAAAATCATTTCTTTCAAAAGAGACAAACATTATTATTTTAAGCATTTTTATTATATTTTATTCTCAAAAAAACATTAAGAAACAATAAAACAATACTCTCCTACTCCACACTAGAACCTTAAACCCTTTAAAGAAATTTAGAGGGTTTTTTTATTCAAAATATTTAAATCGTCATAAAAATAGTTCGATATCACTCCTTTTGGCTCCACCAGAAAAACCCGAACAAATTGTTCGGGTTTTTTTATGCTATAATTTTAAATTTACTAGCACAGGCAAATGATCTGAAAGATACCTAGAATCTTTAGAATCAATTAAAACAGCATATTTTTCAACTTTAATTTCAGGACTTACAAATATAAAATCTATTCTTTCGGTTACTGGTTTATTAAAATTAAAACCGTTAAAAGTACCGGACGGACCAAATGGCTCTGATTTTGAAACAGTTTTTGAATCTTTTAAATACTTTGATATATATTGGATACTTTCATGGTTCTCTTGCATATTAAAATCTCCCATTAAAATTAAAGGATACCCTTCAGTATTTATTTCTTTGATTTTTTGAATAATTAAAACAGCGCTATTCTTTCTGGCCTCGACTCCTATATGATCAAAATGAGTATTAAATACATAAAATTGTTTTTGGTTATTTTTATTTTCAAATAAGGCATAGGTACAAACTCGATTACAAACAGCATCCCAACCCATTGAAACCTTTTCAGGGGTTTGAGACAGCCAAAATGTGCAGGTATTTAAAACCTTAAACTGATTACTCTTGTAAAATATGGCTGAATATTCACCTTGATTGTTTCCATCGTCCCTGCCAACCCCAACAAAACTGTAATCAATTAACAGACTATCTAAATCCTTCATTTGATTAGGCATGGCTTCCTGGACTCCAAAAATATCGGGCTCGTAAAATTGCAATTGCCTTACCATTAAAGGTTTACGATTTGTCCAACTATTTTTACCTTCTTTTGGGAAATCTAACTTAATATTATAGGTTAAAAACACCATGTTGTTTTGAGCATAAAATGCTATAAAAAAGAAAAAGAATACAACTATTAATTTTAATTTCATTTGTTATTAATATTTTTGAATCTTATTTAATTTGTTGATAAACAATTATGTCTGGAATTTACAAATATTTAATTTTAAATAAGCTAAAACTAATTATTCAATTTCATCAAAATGACTTGACTTTTGAAGGAATAAAAAAATTAAAACAATCCATTATAATTGACCCAAATTATGATGCCAGTTTTAATTATATCATTGACCTTAGATTAACTAATGTAAAATTGTCATTAAAGGAACTTCAATTATATGGAAACTGGGTTCAAGAAACACTCAATACTAATCATAAAAATCTGGCGCTGCTTACCTCAACCCCCAATCAAGTTTCAAACGCTTTATTATTTAAGTTAAATGACAATATAAAAAGTTTGTATTATGAGGTTTATAGCAGTATGGAAGGCGCTTTAGGTCATGTAAATGTTGATCTTTCCAATTTAGAATATATTGAAAATGAAATTAACAAGCTAAAAGTCTTAGGTTAACTTCTAACTTAATTAAAATTGTGTAAAGTCTATTTAAACCATTCAACTAATTAGATTAGATTCATATCTTTAAAGAAAATTCAAATTAAATGCAAAAAACATATTACGATCCGGCGGATTTAAAAAAATTCGGAAAAATTTCTGAATGGAATGAAGAATTAGGCAAAAAATTCTTTGATTACTACGGCAAAGTTTTTGAAGAAGGCGCCTTATCAGAACGAGAAAAATCATTAATTGCTTTAGCCGTTGCCCATACAATTCAATGCCCTTATTGTATTGACGCCTATACAGGCGATGGATTACAACGTGGAATTACAAAAGAAGAAATGATGGAAGCACTTCATGTTGCTGCCGCTATTAGAGGTGGAGCTTCTTTGGTTCACGGCGTACAAATGATGAATAAAGTTAATAAGCTTGAAATGTAAGTTTTATTATTTTAATCGTCTTATTAATTAAATCTCAATCCATTCTTTACATTGGTTACAAAATCATTACATAAACGCGAAAGCGAATTAGCAAATAGCAAAAGACAACTCGAAATATTATCAAATGGCATTTTTAGAAGTGGTGATTTACCAAAATTTGCTGACAAAATAGCTGAAACGAATCAGTTTCCTTTAAAAGCAAAAAAATTAGAAATACTTCAAATTAATGTTGGTTACATGTGCAATCAGGTATGTGAACATTGCCATGTGGATGCTGGTCCTGACAGAAAAGAAATCATGACCAAAGAAACCATGATAAAATGTTTGGAAGTCATCAAAAAAACAGGAGCCCATACCTTAGATTTAACCGGAGGCGCCCCAGAAATGAATCCAAATTTTAGATGGTTTGTTGATGAAGCCAGTAAAGTGGGCATTAAAGATTTTATAGTTCGATCAAACTTAACGATTATAAAATCCAACAAAAAATTTGCAGATTTACCTGAGTTTTTTAAATCTCATAACGTGCATGTAGTTTCTTCAATGCCGCATTGGACTAAAGGTAAAACAGATAAACAACGTGGAACAGGTGTTTTTGACCAATCCATAGAAGCATTAAAAGAATTAAATGCTATAGGCTATGGTATGCCAGGCAGTAACCTTCGATTAGATTTGGTTTACAATCCATCAGGAGCCTTTTTACCTGGAAATCAAACCTCTTTAGAGAAGGATTTTAAAAAGTCCTTGTTAGAAGATTTTAACATTCAATTTCATAATTTATTTGCTATAACTAACTTACCAATTAGTAGGTTTTTAGACTATTTAATCGCTTCAGATAATTATGAAGACTATATGTATTCATTGGTTGAGGCTTATAATCCAACAGCTGTTAAAAACGTCATGTGCACCAACACGCTTTCAGTAAGCTGGGATGGGTTTTTATATGATTGTGATTTTAACCAAATGCTTGAACTACCTGTTAACAGTAAGATAAAACACATTTCAGATTATAATGAGGAACTCCTTTTTAACAGAGATATAGTTATTTCTCAACACTGTTATGGTTGTACAGCAGGTGCCGGAAGTAGTTGTCAAGGAAGTGTCGCTTAATCATGAAAGTTTTTATATCAATTGCCCTTTGCTTTTTTACGTTCTATAGTAATGCTCAAGAATCACTTCCAGAATTGTTAAAGCATTATAACACCAAAAACATACCCTATATAACCGTTCAGGAATTGGCAATGCCAAAAACTAAAGCCTTTATATTAGACGCCAGGGAAAAAGGAGAATACAATACCAGTCATTTAAAAAATGCCATTTTTGTGGGATACAATAATTTTGAGTTAGATTCTGTTATTGCAAAAATTCCAAACAAAAATTCAGAAATAGTGGTGTATTGTTCAATAGGCATTCGCTCAGAAACCATAGCCTCCAAATTGAAAAAAGCTGGTTACACAAATGTTTTCAATCTTTACGGTGGCATTTTTGAATGGAAAAACAACAATTTCAGGGTTTATAATTTAGAAAATGCAGAAACAGAAAATGTACACGTCTATTCAAAAGAATGGGGTAACTGGTTAAAAAAAGGTAAAAAAGTGTTTTAAAATGGGGTTATTCAGCACAAAGGGTTCAGAATCTGATAATGAATTAGTAACTAATTTTTATTTTCCCACTTCAAAAAATGCGCTCATTATTTTTACCAGAAATCCAGAATTAGGAAAATGTAAAACCCGATTAGCAAAGGTTATTGGTGATGAAGCCGCTTTAGAAATTTACAAATACTTGTTAAACCATACTGCTGAAATTTCTAAAAATATTAAGGCAGACAAATTTGTGTTTTATTCTGATGACATTGCTAAAAATGACCTTTGGAACAAAGATATCTTTAGAAAAAAATTACAATACGGTACAGATTTAGGCACACGCATGGAAAATGCCTTTACAGAATTATTTCAATTGAATTATGAAAAGGTTATTATTATTGGAAGTGATTTATTGGATCTGAATACTAAACATGTGGATGATGCTTTTGAATTATTAGAGACCAATGAACTGGTCATAGGTCCGGCAAAAGATGGTGGTTATTACCTTTTAGGAATGAAAACACTACATTTAAACGTATTTAAAAACAAAGCTTGGGGAACTTCAACCGTATTTAAAGATACTATTAAAGATATTCAAAATAGTACCTATACCCTCATGGAAAAATTAAACGATATTGATACCTTTGAAGATATCGAACCGTATCAACAACTTAGAAAATTTTACAATACAAATGATTAAATATATTACAGAAACCACTGATTATTTGATATCAAAAGGTTTTCATAAACCTGAAATAGGTATAATACTAGGAACTGGATTGGGCCAGCTTATTCAAGAAATTGAAATCATTCATGAAGTGAGCTATAATCACATTCCTTATTTTCCAACAGCGACAGTTGAATTTCATAAAGGCAAACTGATTTATGGCAACTTAGAAGGTAAAAAAGTAGTGGTCATGCAAGGTCGTTTCCATTTTTATGAAGGCTATTCATTACAGGATGTTACTTATCCTGTTCGAATTATGGAGAAGTTGGGTATTCATACCCTGCTGGTATCCAATGCTGCTGGGGCCATTAATCTTAATTTTAAAAAAGGAGAATTAATGCTTATTGATGATCATATCAATCTTCAAGGTAATTCGCCACTAGCTTTTAAGGGCGTTGAGCATTTAGGTGAGCGCTTTACAGACATGAGTGCTCCTTATGATTTTGACATCAATTCAAAATTCGAAGAGATCGCCAAAGCCAATAATATTACTTTACATAAAGGGGTCTATGCCAGTGTTATTGGGCCGCAACTTGAAACACGAGCCGAATACAAAATGCTGAAAATTATTGGTGCCGACGCTGTTGGAATGAGCACCGTTCCAGAAATTATTGTAGCAAATCATTTAAAAATAAAAGCAGCAGCTGTTTCTGTTTTAACAGATGAATGCGATCCAAATCAATTAAAACCCATTAACATCAATGAAATTTTAGCCATGGCAGGAAAAGCAGAGCCCAACATGATTACCCTATTTAAAGAATTGATTAAGACCCTATAATTATGAGTTATTTAGAAACCACACATAATGTTTATAAAGAAGCAGCACTAACTCCTGATATTGGATTATGCTGCACCACGAATCCTATATGGGAATTACCAGGTTTAAAAATACCTAAAATCATGCAGGAAATGAATTATGGTTGTGGTAGCACGGTACATGCGCGCGATTTAACCAATAACCCTAAAATACTTTATGTTGGTGTTGGTGGTGGTATGGAATTATTGCAATTTGCCTATTTCAACCGTCAAAAAGGAGGGGTTGTAGGTATTGATGTGGTTGACGAAATGTTAGAAGCATCACGTAAAAATTTTATGGAGGCCGAAGCACAAAATGACTGGTTTAAAAGTGAATTTGTAGACCTGAAAAAAGGAGATGCTATGAACTTGCCAGTAGAAGATAATAGCATTGATGTAACAGCTCAGAATTGCTTGTTTAATATTTTTAAAGCAGACGATTTAAAAAAAGCCATAGCTGAAATGTACCGTGTTTTAAAACCTCACGGACGTTTAGTGATGAGTGACCCAACTTGTGAACAACCCATGAATGACGAGTTGCGCAATGACGACAGATTACGGGCTTTATGCTTAAGTGGTAGTTTGCCTATTTCAGAATATGTAAAAGCTTTAACAGATGCTGGTTTTGGAACCATTGAAATTAGAGCCAGAAAACCCTACCGTATACTTGACTCAAAACATTACCCAACAGAAGAATTAATTTATATTGAATCTATTGAAGTAGCAGCGATTAAAGACCCCATGCCCTTAGATGGCCCCTGTATTTTCACAGGAAAGGCTGCTATTTATTATGGTTCAGATGATTATTTTGATGATAAAAAAGGACATGTCTTAATTCAAAATCAGCCCTTAGCTGTTTGTGATAAAACAGCCGGTGCTTTAGCCAGTTTAAAACGAAATGATATTTTTATAAGTGAATCTACCTATCATTATGATGGTGGTGGGTGTTGTTAACCAAAAAATGATCTCAAAATTTTATAGTTTTATTTTTTGTTTCTTTCTGCTCTTAAATGTTCAAGCGCAAAAGAATGACTTTTCTTTATGGAATAATTTTCTAAAAAAACATGTTTCAAAAGAAGGTAAAGTAAATTATGAGGGCATAAAAAATAACCCAGACAATCTTAATTTCGTTTTACAAAGCTTAACAAAAATAATTCCAGACGAAAACTGGTCAAAAAACGAAAAATTAGCCTTTTGGATTAATACCTATAATGCTTTTACAATCAAACTAATTATGGATAACTATCCTGTAAAAAGCATCAAAGACATACAAAGACCATGGGATAAAATATTTATTAAAATTGGCTCAAATACCATGTCATTAAATAACCTAGAACATGATATTCTCAGAAAAATGGATGAGCCACGGATTCATTTCGCCATTGTTTGTGCCTCAATTTCTTGTCCCAAATTACAGAATGAAGCCTTTTCATCTTCTAAAATAGAGTCGCAATTAACAAATGCTACTAAAGAGTTTTTATCAGACACCTCCAAAAATTTTATTAGCCCAAATAGTCTTGAACTCTCAAAAATATTTCAATGGTTTTCAAAAGATTTTAAACACAAGGGCTCTTTAATAAATTTCTTAAATAAATACTCTGACATCGAGATTTCAGAGCATGCTAAAATCAAATTTAAGGATTACAACTGGAATTTAAATGACTAAGATTTCAATCATAATTCCTATTCTTAATGAAGCAAAAACCATCAATTCCTTGCTTAATTATCTTATTGAATCTTCATTAAAAGAAAATATTGCTGAAATAATTGTGGTTGATGGTGGTAGTTCGGATAACTCTATTGAAGTTGTCTCTGAATTTAAAAGCATTCTTTTAATTAAATCTGAAAAAGGCAGAGCCAAACAAATGAATGTCGGAGCAAAAAAAGCTATAGGTTCCGTTTTATATTTTTTACATGCAGACTCCATTCCGCCTAAACACTTTGATCAATTAATAATTAATCAAGTTGAAAACGGCAAACATTCCGGTTGTTTTAAAATGCAGTTTGACAGTAAACATTACTGGTTAAAACTTATGGGGTGGTTTACTCAATTTTCCTGGCCAATTTGTCGTGGTGGAGACCAAAGCCTTTTCATAACAAAAACATTGTTTCATAAGGTTGGTGGTTACAATGAAAGCTATATTATTTATGAAGACAATATTCTGGTTAAAAAACTTTGCCAGCTAAAAGAATTTAAGGTCATTCAAAAAAATATCATTACTTCCGCTAGACTGTATAAAAAACATGGCGTCTGGAAATTACAATATCATTTTTTTGTGATACACCTAAAACATAGGCTTGGTGCTTCCGCAAAAACATTACACAATTATTATTTGAATAATATTAGTTAATTATTAGAATAAATCTCCTTAATAATAAACTCAACAGGTTTATTTTGGGGTGTAAACTGGTTGTCTTCTTTTCCCCCAGATTTATCATGATTGTGAAACCACTTCCATATAAAACCTCCGGCAACCCAATTTTCATTCCAAAAAGCATCAAAAAATGCTTTTGTTGCATTGGTCTGAGCTTTCAAATTTACTTCATCCAAGTAACCATCAGAACGCCATGGTTGTTTTGCATTAAAATCAACACTTCTGTATCCAAACTCTGTAAATAAAACTGGTTTTTTTAACTTGCTATAAAACGCTTTCATTTCATTTTTCCAAGGCTGTAATCCGGTTTTACAATCTTCAACCGAGGGAGTTTTTAAATCACTAATAGGAAAATATCCGTCTATACCAATATAATCAAGGTTGCTCCAAAAAGGAGTTTTAAGATATTCATTCCAATTAGCAGCATAAGTAAGTTTTCCATGATATACCTGCTTCACTTGTGAAATTAACTTTTTCCAATAATTTGGACGTTTATCTATAAAATTCTCTAATTCTGTACCAATACAAAATATTTCAACATCAGTTTCCTCGGCCAATTTCGCATAATCCATAATAAACTTGGTATAAGAATCTTCTAAAAATTTCCAATCTTCTTCTGTCGTCATACTAATTTGTCCAGTAAACTCTCCTCGCCATACCCAAATTTGAGGTTTCATCATTACATGAACACCTTCCTCCTTTAATTCTAGTATATATTGTTTAACTCCAGTCTTAGTTTCACCAAACCACTGCCTATTAGAATTATATTGAATTTCAGGATGTGATAAATTTTTAATAAAACCAAAGGGCATGACAGAGGCATAATTAGCGTGTATTTTTAAAATCGGATCAATATTTTTTTTACTTATTGAATCTCTTGAAGCCACAAAACTCACGCCGTTTATTTTAGTTGGATTAATACTTGTCATGGCACAGCTGCCTAACAAAAACAATAAACAAAATGCATAAATTAGCCTCATAAGCATTAATTTTTTTCTAAATTTAAGGAAACAAATGAAAACTTAAATAGGTTTTAACAATTCATACGACTAAGCATCTAATTAAATCATTTTATGGAACACGTTGTTATTATTGGAAATGGAATTTCAGGCATCACAGCCGCCAGACATATTCGAAAACTTTCTGATAAACGCATTACCATTATTTCTGCTGAAAGTGATTATTTTTTTTCAAGAACAGCACTCATGTATGTATATATGGGACACATGAAGTTTGAGCATACGCAACCTTATGAAAATTGGTTTTGGAAAAAAAATAATATTGAATTGGTAAAAGGTTATGTGAAAACCATAGATACTGAAATCAAAACACTTTTTTTTGAATCTGGAAATTCCCTAAAATTTGATAAACTTATCATCGCCACAGGGAGCAAACCCAATAAATTTGGTTGGCCCGGGCAAGACTTAAAAGGGGTGTTAGGCATGTACCATAAACAAGATTTAGAACGTCTGGAGCAACTTGCTCCTAACAACAAAGTCTGCAAGCATGCTGTCATTATTGGAGGAGGCCTGATTGGTATTGAACTGGCTGAAATGCTACATTCCAGAAATATTCCTGTTACTTTTTTGGTCAGAGAACCCAGTTTTTGGAATGGTGTTTTACCAAAAGGAGAAAGCGACATGATTAACAGACATATTATAAGTCATCATATTGATTTGCGCTTATCCTCAAATTTAAAACAGATCATTTCAGACGAAAATGGGCATGTAAAATCTATTGTAATAGAAGAAACTGGTGAAGAAATCGCGTGTAATTTAGTTGGTTTAACCGCAGGTGTATCGCCAAATATAGAATTTTTAAAATCTACAAAAATAGAAGTTAATAAAGGTGTTTTAGTTAATAGACATCTCGAAACAAACATTCCAAATATTTATGCTATTGGGGATTGTGCAGAACAACGAGAACCCATTGGAAACAGAAGACCAGTTGAAGCTGTTTGGTATACTGGCCGGATGATGGGAGAAGTGATTGCACAAACTATTTGTGGAAATAAAATGTCATACAATCCCGGTCACTGGTTTAACTCGGCTAAATTTTTTGATATTGAATATCAAACTTATGGATGGGTTTTTTCAAAACCTAAAGAAGGCCATACACATTTTCATTGGCAACAGGCAGATAACACCAAATGCATAACCATTGAATACAACACCAAAACCAATGAATTTTTAGGAATCAATACTTTTGGAATAAGAATGCGTCATGAGACTTTTAATACATGGCTTAATGAAAAACGAGATATTGATTATGTTATCAATCATTTAAGTGAGGCAAATTTTGACCCCGAATTGCACAAATGTTATGAAAATGACGTTTTAATTACTTATAAAAATCAAATACAAAAAGCATAAGATGAGCCATAAATTTCAAGAAAGTATGTCTTTAGCCAAACCTGATGCTAACGATTTATCTCTAAAGCAGAAAATCTCTGTTTTCATTGGAGTTACCGGCCTTTTTATTTTGATTTTATCTCTTTTTAATATTGACTTCCCTTCTAAAAGTCTGTTTTTGTCACTCGCTTTAGGAGGTATCACTTTAGGCGTTACATTGTTCTCAAATGACATTTATTTGACCAAATCAAAAGGCATTAAAAATGATGGTGTTTGGTTTAAATCTATCTCATCAAAAGGATTTTTAGGTTGGGTTACAGGTGTGACCTTGACACTGTTTTATATTGTGCTTTACTTTTACCCATATCTGTTAGGATTAGGACAAAAAGGAGAAGCCAATACTGGAATGATCGCTCTCTTTGATCCGTTAAGTAAGTTATTAAATGGTCATCAAGCAAGCCAATGGTTTGTTTATGGTACACTCTATACCGTTGGCATTTTAGTGTTTGGATATAAATTTATGTTGAAATATAGACATAACAAATACCAACAATTAAGAACAGGTTCTGTCATGTTTTTTCAGTTGGCTTTTGCCTTTTTAATTCCAGAATTCATGTCAAGGTTAAATTCAGAAACATTTAGCCTTCCCTATTATGATTTGAAAAGCATTTGGCCTTTAAACTATTACAACTTTGAGAAATATAGAATTGACGAATTTATTAATGCCGGTAATATTGGACTTGCACTTCTTATTTTCGGGATTATTTCTATATTCATCATTACCCCTGTTTTAACCTATAAATATGGGAAACGCTGGTATTGTTCATGGGTTTGTGGCTGTGGTGCCTTGGCTGAAACCGTTGGTGACCCATTTAGACAATTAAGTGACAAACGGCAAGTAGCCTGGAAAATTGAACGCTGGGTAATTCACAGTGTTCTGGTATTTGTTATACTCATGACTACTGCGGTGATTTATTCCTATTTAGAAAAAGACACATCTAAATATTGGTTAACAAAAGAGGTGTTTTTAGCTTTAGTTGGAGGCTTGTTATCTCTGGTTTTTGCTTTAACTATGATATTTAAAAGACAAGAACTTGGGAAAGATGCACGCTATGGAGCCATTGGTTATTTTGTCATTATAATAACCCTTATTGGTATTCACTTTCTTGACCCTCAATCAAAACTATTTTTATTCAAGGCTGAAACTTTAAGAACCGCCTATGGTTTTATAATCGGTTCTATTTTTTCAGGGGTTATTGGAACTGGGTTCTACCCTGTTTTTGGGAGTAGAGTTTGGTGCCGTTTTGGTTGTCCTATGGCAGCCATTTTAGGTTTTCAACAACGTCTATTCTCAAAATTTAGAATCACCACCAATGGAGGCCAATGCATTTCATGTGGAAATTGTTCCACCTATTGTGAAATGGGAATAGATGTCAGATCTTACGCCCAAAAGGGAGAAAACATAGTGCGCTCTAGTTGTGTGGGTTGTGGAATTTGCAGCGCTGTTTGTCCAAGAGGTGTTTTAAAATTAGAAAACGGAAACCTGCATGGTCGAGTCAATCCGAATGAAATATTATTAGGAAATGACGTTAATTTAATCGATTTATTAAAACATTAACAAATTCATAAATTATTGTACTTTTGCAGCACGAAAGTTAATACTTTATGCCCAATATAAAAGTGATCATTCCTGCTTATAATGAGGAAAATTCAATAGCGCAAGTTATTAATGATATACCCAAAATTGTTAATGAAGTTATAGTTGTCAACAATAACTCGAACGACAATACTGCTAAAAATGCAACAAATGCTGGTGCTACTGTATTAACTGAATTAAATAAGGGTTATGGTTATGCCTGTTTAAAAGGAATGGATTATATTTCTAACCAAAATTCAAAACCAGATATCATAGTGTTTTTAGATGGTGATTACAGTGATTACCCTGAGGAACTTATAAAGCTTATAAATCCAATTATAAACGACAATATTGATTTGGTTATTGGAGCAAGAAACAAAAACTTAAGAGCACCTGATTCCATGACACCACAACAAGTTTTTGGTAATTGGCTTGCTACTTTATTAATGAAATTTATTTTCCGGGCTCGTTTTACAGATTTAGGACCTTTTCGAGCTATAAAATATGAAAAGTTACTAGCTTTGCATATGCAAGACAAAACATATGGCTGGACTGTTGAAATGCAACTGAATGCTTTAAAACAAAAATTGACATATGTAGAAATCCCTGTTAAATATAGACAAAGAATTGGGGTCTCAAAAGTGTCAGGAACGATAAAAGGTAGTATCTTTGCAGGCCTCGCAATTTTAGGTTGGATTTTTAAATACAGTATTAAAAAATGATTTTTGTTACTTTAATTATAGTGATTTACACTATCTCATTATTACTTATTTTCATGTATGCTCTTGCACAGCTTAACTTGTTATTTAATTATTTATCCTCAAAAAAGAAAATTGACACCTCCGAAGAATTCGATTTTTCAAATCCGGAAGAAATACCTTTTGTAACTATTCAATTGCCTGTTTATAATGAAATGTATGTGATGGACCGTTTATTGGACAACATTGCTCTAATAGATTATCCTAAAGATAAATTAGAAATTCAGGTCTTAGATGATTCAACTGATGAAACAGTAAAAACAACTTTTGATCATATTGAAAAACTAAAACAAACCGGATTAGATATTAAACAAATAACCAGAGTTGACAGAACCGGTTTTAAAGCGGGAGCACTTAAGGAAGGTTTAAAAATTGCCAAAGGAGAATTTATTGCGATATTTGATTCTGATTTTCTTCCTCAAGCAGATTGGTTAAAACGCACCATTCCTTACTTCAAAGACGAAAAAATTGGTGTTGTTCAAACACGTTGGGGGCATATTAACCGAAATTATTCTATTCTTACTAAAATACAAGCTTTCGCCTTAGATGCTCATTTTACATTAGAACAAGTTGGCAGAAACAGTAAAGGTCATTTTATTAATTTTAATGGAACCGCTGGTGTTTGGAGAAAGTCCTGCATAATTGATGCTGGGAACTGGGAAGGCGACACCCTAACGGAAGATCTGGATTTAAGTTATAGGGCACAACTCAAAAACTGGAAGTTTAAATATCTAGAGGATGTTGAAACACCTGCTGAACTTCCTATAATTATAAGTGCCGCAAGATCTCAACAATTTAGATGGAATAAAGGTGGAGCTGAAAATTTCAAAAAAATGTTATGGCGTGTTTTAAAGAGTCACAACATTTCAGCCAAAACAAAAATTCATGGGATTTTACATTTACTTAACAGCACGATGTTTTTGAATGTATTAATTGTTGCCGTTTTAAGTATTCCAATGCTTTACATTAAAAATGAGTACGCCCATTTGAAACCATACTTTTATGTGATGAGTTTTTTTGTAATTAGTACCATCATATTTTTTATCTGCTATTGGATTATGTACAAAAATATTTATGGAAGCGGTATTAAAAACTTCATTAAATACATAGGAATGTTTTTTACTTTTTTCTCAATTGCTATGGGCTTTTCATTACATAATTCCATTGCCGTTCTAGAAGGCCATTTCGGTAAAAAAAGTGAATTTATTAGAACCCCAAAATTTAACATTAGCACTTTAAAAGAAAGCTGGAAAGGCAACAAATACATTAAAAAAGGCATATCAATACACGTCATATTTGAAGGCCTTTTAATGCTGTATTTTGCCTTTGGTATGTATAGCGCCTTTATTGTAGGTAACCAAGGTGGTGACTTCGGTTTATTCCCTTTTCACCTCATGTTATTCATTGGTTTTGGTTATGTGTTTTTAAATTCAATAACATCAAAAGCATAAATTAACTATATTTCTTATTTAAAAAGTCACATCTAACACTAGAATCTCTCCTTTTCTGTCGATAGTTACTTTGGTAATACTCCCTTTTTCAAACTTGCCAAGAGATTTCATGTAACTCATCATATCTTCAATATCATTATCACCCATTTTAATAACGATATCACCCTTTTGCATGCCTGCCTTTTGTGCAGGCTTATCCTCACTAACACCGTCAATTCTCATTCCCTTACCGTCAAATAAATAATCAGGTACCACCCCTAATGTTACTTTAAATGCCGGTACTTCTTGACTTTCATTCTTAGTTTTCCTGAAAGCTATTTTCCCATCGTCATTTAATTCTGTTATAATTGATAATATAAACTGAGTAATCGTATCCATTCCATCATAATTCAACTTATCAGCATCATCAGAAGGTTTGTGGTAGTCTTCATGTTGCCCAGTAAAAAAATGAAGTACAGGAATGTCCATAAGATAAAACGAGGTATGATCACTCGGCCCCACACCAGATTCATGTTCTGCAATATGTAATTCCCCTTTATTAGCAAACAGGACTTGCTTAAAAATTGGAGAGGTTCCCACACCATGAACAGCTATAGCATTCTCATTGTTTAAACGACCAACCATATCCATATTAAGCATATAATCCACTTTTTTCAAATCAATAGTTGGATTTTTAACATAATAATTAGATCCTAATAAGCCCATTTCTTCTCCTGAAAATGCAATGAATAAGTAATTATTATTGGTATTTACACCTTTAAGACTTTTAATTAAATGCAACATGGCGGCAACGCCACTGGCATTATCATCTGCGCCATTATGAATTTCAGGATTTTCTCCTCTATATAAAGTGCCTTCTATTCCCATTCCTAAATGATCATAGTGTGCCCCGACAACAATAATATTTTCCGCATGATTATCTAAATAACCAACCACATTAGTACCTGTTATCGTGCTGTCTTCAGATTTACTGACGTAATCTACATTTCCATGCGGATCACTTTTATCTTTAAATGAAAATTCTTGGAAATATCCATTTGTTCCTTTTGGTACTAATCCCAGATTTTTAAATCTATCTGCAATATAATCAGCTGCCATCACTTCATAAGTAGTCCCTGTCTGTCTTCCTTGAAGACTATCAGATGCTAATATCAAGACATCTTCCTTCATTGACACATCAACTGGTTGAACTTTTTTACATGAAATAAATAGGGCTATTAAAAAAAGAAGATACATTGGTTTCATAAGTACAATATTTAATATAAATGATAAAAAAATTGATTATCTATTAACACAATAAACTAGAATGTTTATTTTTATATAAAAATAGTTTAAAAATGAAATTCATCATAATTATATCAGGTTTATTATGTTTTCTTTCTTGTAAAAATGATAAGACCACCCAAACGAATACAGAAACATCAGAGACATCAAGTATTGAAGTTAAAAAGGATTCATTGATTTTTTCTGAAGAGAAACACTTTAAATCTATTAAACAAATCACATTTGGCGGCGATAATGCCGAAGCCTATTGGAGTTTTGATGATAAGCAATTGGTTTTTCAATCCAACAATAAAACTTGGGGCCTTAATTGCGACCAGATGTTTATAATGAACAATGGAGAAAACTTTAAAGATTCTAAACCAAAAATGATTAGTACTGGTAAAGGAAGAACTACATGTGCCTATTTTCTGCCCGACAACAAACATTTTGTTTATGCCTCGACCCATTTAGTAGATGAAAACTGCCCTGAAGTTCCTTTGAGAAAAAATGGGAAATATGTTTGGCCGGTTTATGACTCCTTCGATATTTTTGTGGCTGACCTTGATGGCAATATTACAGAGCAACTTACCAATGAACCTGGTTATGACGCTGAAGCCACTGTTTCTCCAAAAGGTGATAAAATAGTATTTACCTCAACCAGAAGTGGTGATTTAGAGCTTTATACCATGAATATTGACGGAAGTAATGTGAAACAAATCACTAATGAATTAGGATATGATGGCGGTGCTTTCTTTTCTCCTGACGGAACAAAATTAATTTTCCGTTCTTCCAGACCAAAAACAGAAGAAGCTATCAAAGCTTATAAAGAGCTTTTAGCGAATGGTCTGGTTGAACCAACAGAAATGGAGTTATATATATGCAATGCAGATGGAAGTGACATTCGTCAATTAACTAATTTAGGCAATGCCAACTGGAGTCCGTTTTTCCATCCATCAGGTAAAAAAATATTATTTTCTTCAAATTTTGAAGCAGAAAGAGGGTTTCCATTTAACCTATATATGATTGATCTTGATGGAAAAAATTTAGAACGTGTTACACATAGCGAAACCTTTGACGCTTTTCCTGTTTTTTCAAACGACGGCAAATATTTAGCCTTTTCATCCAATAGACACAATGGTGGCGGAAGAGATACGAATCTATTTATTGCTGAATGGGTAGATTAGACTAACTTTTATTAAATAAACTTCTTGAACTTTTGTTTTTAAAACGATACAAACCTTCACTCATATTTGTTTTATTAACTGTTCTTTTTTATTTAAGTTTTGCTTATGATTTAAACCGAAATGACTACATAAAACTCATTTCTTTATATGCAGCATTGTTTTTTATGTTTTATAAATTCATAAAATTAAATGCACAAAATTTCACATTTTTAGCAGTATTAGCATTTAGTTTCAGATTCCTTTTTTTGTTTTCTATCCCCAATTTATCTCAAGATTTTTATAGGTTCATTTGGGATGGCCGAATGATTCTTGAAGGATTTAACCCGTATTTATATACCCCAGAATCATTTATTATAAATGGCGTTTCTCCGGTTTACCAAGCACAAGAATTATATAATGGCATGGGTATTTTAAATGCAAGCCATTTCACTAATTACCCACCACTTAACCAACTTTGTTTTGTTATTGCTGGTTTATTTGCCGGAAAAAGCATTTTGGGTTCAACTATAGTGTTAAGATTAATAATTATTGCAGCAGATTTTGGAACCCTTTATTTTGGAAAAAAATTATTAGAAAAATTAAATATACCTGTCAATGCTATATTTTGGTATTTACTCAATCCCTTTATTATCATTGAACTTACGGGTAATTTACATTTTGAAAGTGTTATGATTTTCTTTTTAATATGGAGCTTATATCTATTTCAAGTTGGTAAGTGGCGTTATGCCGCTTTCGCATTGGCCTGTTCAATTTCAATTAAACTTATTCCATTAATATTTTTACCTCTATTTTTTAATTGGTTTTTTAAAACAAATATCATCACTCATAATTGGAGATCTCATTTTTTTGAATTGAAAAGCCTCTTTATCTTTTATAGTATTATCCTTTTAATAAGTATAGTTTTATTTATTCCATTTTACAATTTAGACTTTCTAATTAATTATGCTCAAACTGTTGCATTATGGTTTCAAGATTTTGAATTTAATGCAAGCATTTATTATATAGCCAGATTCATAGGATACTTATTGACAGGCTATAATGAAATAAGTATTATAGGAAAAGCTATTCCTTTGATAATTATATTTTTTGTTTTTTATGCTTCATTTTTTAGAAATAATAAATCACTTAAGGCCTTAATTACTAACATGCTCATCGTTCTATCTTTTTATTATTTTATGAGTACTACCGTTCATCCATGGTATATAGCAACACTTTTAATATTATCTATATTCTCAAATTACAAATTCCCCTTAGTTTGGAGTTTTACAGCTATATTGAGCTACTTGGCATATGCTAATTCAAACAACGCAGAAAACCTCTGGATTATTGGTTTGGAATATACAATAGTATATGGATTTCTTATATGGGAAGTGTTTACAAAAAAGGCTACCAAATTGGTAGCCTTAAATTCTAAACCAGAAAAGTCTTAAATTTTTTCAAGTTTTGTAATGGTATTTACAATATTTTCATCTTCATAACCATCAGCATCCTTTGTTACAATTATTTCTGTTTTATAGGTGATTTTAAACTTAGTTCCTATTAAAACATCTGATTTCAAATCAAATTCATTTGAAACCGCTTCAATAACTTTTTGAAAAGTTAAAGTGTATTCTTCATCATCACTGTGTTTTGCAATGAAATTGTAACCATAATCTTCATGGCCATCAAATGTAGCTTCAACAGTAATGGTGTCTTGAGTAACTAAAATAATTGGATTCGTTTTTAATGTTGTGAATGAAAAAAGAGGGGCAATAAAAAAGACAGTGATTAAAAAATAAATTGTTTTCATAAGTTTATATTATTTGATTTACGAGTACCGACATTTGATAATCTTTATATAAAAAAATTATACTATCAAATACTAAGTAAAAAGTTAATTGAAATGATATGTTGTTTTCAGAAATTTGCCACCTCAAGTCTGAAAATGCTTTTAGTAAAACCTATTATAATTTTACACGTGGTATTAGCTATTATAATTTAAGCTTTAAATATATCTTTGGATTCCTTAAATGTCTTAAATTCCAGCATATAACCATTAGGGTCTTTCACAAAAAAAGATGCATGTTCGCCTAATTGATCTTTAAGATATGTAGATTCAGTCACTAAGTCTAATTCATAACCTTGAAACTTGGCATAAACCTTTTTCCAAGCATCATAATCTACAATCACACCAAAATGAAATGATGGTAATATTTTACCTTCAAAAATATAATTTGGGTTATTAAAATTGAATTTTTTAGCTTTAATAAATGTTATTTGATGTCCAAATAAATTTATATCAATCCAATTTTGAGTATTTCTACCATAAGTAGCACCAATGTTATTTATATAAAAGTTTTTCGTTTCTTTTACACTTAAACATGGTAAGGACATGTGAAATGGTGTATTCATATAAATGTGAATTAAAGTGTTTTCAAACTTTCTATTCTGTAAATTACAAAATCGTCATCAGAATCTTCAATAATTTCAATAAAAGAGACTCTGAATGATTTACCAATCAAACTTTTATCGTTTTTTAAATCAAATTGCTTTAATACTCTTGGGTGTACTTCTTCAAAAACCATTTCTTCACCACTTTCAAACAAAAACCTGTAATACCCGTCTTTGTATGATATAAAAACAGCGTCAACCATTTCAATACCTCATTTAATCTATATCCATTTCTTCAGAATCCTCCTCTATTTCAATATCAGGATCTTGAATAGCGTCCGGATCATCACTGTCAAAATCTTCATAATCATCTTCATCATAGTTTTCCATCGTTTTCACCAATTTAGTACTCACTTTAATAAGATATTTTGTGTCTTCAGTATTCACTTCAACAGCTTCAACTAATTCGTTTTTAGCATTTCTAAAAGTGATAATATCTTCTTCATCATATCCTTCAGGATATTTTTCAACTAAAAGCCCTAAAATCTCTGGGGTTAATTTTTTAAAGTCAACAATGACTCTTTTTCGGTTGTCTTTTTTGTTCATAATTACATATCTAATAGGTAGGCAAATATAAGTGGCGCAACTATTGTAGCATCACTTTCTATAATAAATTTTGGTGTGTTAATATCTAATTTTCCCCAGGTTATTTTTTCATTTGGAACTGCTCCGGAATAAGAGCCATAACTTGTAGTTGAATCACTTATTTGACAAAAATAACTCCAAAACGGCGTGTCTGTGCGCTCCATATCCTGATATAACATTGGCACTACGCAGATTGGAAAATCTCCCGCGATACCTCCTCCAATCTGGAAGAAACCAATGCCATTTTTTGAATTGTCAGTATACCAATCTGCTAGGAAGGTCATATACTCAATACCCGACTTCATGGTACTGGCTTTAAGTTCTCCCTTAAGCACATAACTAGCAAAAATATTTCCCATTGTACTATCTTCCCATCCCGGAACAATTATAGGCAAATTTTTCTCTGCTGCTGCATACATCCATGAGTCTTTTAAATCTATTTCATAATATTGCTCAAGCACTCCTGATAAGAGCATTTTATACATAAATTCATGAGGTAAATAGCGTTCTCCCTTATCATCTGCATCCTTCCATATTTTAAAAATATGTTGTTGCAAACGTCTGAAAGCCTCATGCTCTGGGATACAGGTATCTGTCACTCTATTTAAACCCTGCTCCAGTAAATCCCATTCTTCCTGCGGGGTTAAATCACGATAATTCGGAACACGCTTATAATGTGAATGTGCCACCAAATTCATAATATCTTCCTCAAGATTGGCTCCGGTACATGAAATGATTTGAACTTTATCTTTACGAATCATTTCAGCAAATATCTTACCTAATTCAGCAGTACTCATAGCCCCTGCTAATGATACTAACATTTTAGAACCTTGATTTAATTGCGCTTCATAACCCTTGGCTGCATCAACAACCGAGGCCGCATTAAAGTGTAAATAATACTTTTCAATAAAATTAGAAATGGCTCCTTTAGTATTCGTCATCATCTTCAAATTTAGAAGGGTTATTTTTTTGATTTAAGCCTTCATATGAATTATCATAATCATCGCCAATGTTTTCTTCTGCAAACTTATAACTTAACAATTTGTAATATAATCTAGCCGCTAAAAAGTCTGAAGAGGCATTATATTCATTCGGACTTAATCCAACAAGTGCTATCCCAACAATGTTTTTTTCTTGTATTAGCTTGTTTAAAAACTCCAAAGTTTCATACCAAAATAAACCTCCCGGTTCTGGATTCGAAACAGAGGTCATAATTGAAATGTCAATTGCAGATAAATCAAGAGACATAAAAACATTTCCCGTCATTTGATCTATAGCCGAATCCATCCATGAATCATCAACAGCCATTTCATGTGCATAATATACTTTTTCGTTATCAACCACTGTCTTCTCCTTGGCATTCATTGATCGAATACCAACTTGAATTAAATTAGTTGTTTGGCTTGCTTCATAAAGTGCACAGTTTTTATGGAAAGCCGAACCTTGATAGGTTTTAAGCAAGTTTGTATGGGCGTCTATATGAAGTACTGTTAAACTATCAAAGCATTCATTAAAGGCTCTAATAGCCCCAATTGACACGGCATGATCACCTCCTATTAGAGTTACAAACTTGTTTTTCTTTATATATTTTTTTGTTGACTGATGCACGGCATTGACCATTGCTTCGGCAGACTCATTTTCAGTTACTGCTTCGGCTAAATATATCCCTTGTTGATATACTTCAGTATCTGTTTCAATATCGTAAAGATTAAGCTTTTCTGATGCATTTAAGAAAGCTTCAGGTCCGTTTTTTGGGCCTTTTAAAGAATTTGTTCCATCATAAGAAACCGGAATCAGTACAATTTTTGATTGTTCTTGTTTTGAAAATTCCTCCGGAATTCCAGCATACGTTTTATTATTCATTATAACCTAAAATTTTAAGTAAGTCTTCACTTTTTTGTTCTTCACTAAATAATTCATGGGTAAGGTTACCCTCTTCATCTTTGTCTATTAAAATATGTTTTGGTGATGGAATCAAGCAATGTTGCAAACCACCAAATCCTCCAATTGTCTCTTGATAAGCACCCGTATTAAAAAAGCCTATATACAAAGGTTTTTCTCTATTATATTTTGGCAAATATATAGCATTCATATGTTGCTCACTATTATAATAATCATCACTATCACAGGTTAGTCCGCCTAAAAGCACACGCTCATAACTATCATTCCATCTGTTTATTGGTAACATAATAAACCTTTTATTTATGGCCCATGTATCAGGAAGCGTCGTTATAAAAGAAGAATTAATCATGTTCCATTTCTCTCTATCATTCTGTTGTTTTTGATATAATACCTCATAAATGGCACCCCCACTTTCACCAACAGTAAAACTTCCGAATTCTGTAAAAATATTAGGCACTTTTACTTCCTCCTCATCACAAGCCAGTTTTATTTGATTGAGTATTTCATCAACCATATATTCATAATCAAAATCAAAAGCCAGTGAATTTTTTATTGGAAAACCGCCACCTATATTTAGACTATCTAATGATGGACATATCTTTTTTAAACTTGTATAGACCTTTAAACATTTTGATAATTCGTTCCAGTAATAAGCATTATCTCGTATACCCGTATTAATAAAAAAGTGCAACATTTTTAACTTCACCTTTTTATTATCTCTAACCTGCTTGTTATAAAAAGGAACGATATTCTTGTATCCAATGCCTAACCTAGAGGTGTAAAATTCAAATTTTGGTTCTTCCTCAGAGGCAATTCTTATTCCTATATTAAATTTGCCATTTATTTCTTCTGATAATAATTCTATTTCTTCATAATTATCAATAATCGGAATACAGTTTTTATGACCATTATTTATTAAGCGCGCAATATTTTCAACATACTGAGCGCGTTTAAATCCATTACTAATAACATAGGTGTCATTTGTAATTTTACCTTCTATTTTTAATTTTTCAACAATATCAATATCAAACGCAGAAGAGGTTTCAATATGAATATCATTCTTTAATGCTTCATTTAAAACGTGCTTAAAATGGGAGCTTTTTGTACAATAACAATAATTGTATTTCCCTTTATATTTATTGTTTTTAATGGCTTTTTCAAACCATCCTTTAGCTCTATGAATGTTGTTTGAAATTTGAGGTAAGTAAGTAAACTTTAATGGTGAGCCATATGTTTCAACCAATTCCATTAAATCAATATCATGAAATTGCAAATTCCTATCTTCTAACTTAAATTCTTCTTGTGGAAAATCAAAAGTTTGACTAATAAGATCAATATATTTAGTATTCATTATTCTCTTTATGGTATAAATTTCTCAAAAATATTTTAATTACAAGTAATAAAATCGATAATTTCTAAGAAATTCAAATTTGTTTTTGAACACATGTTGTTGGTACAAACCCATAAATATGCTGGCTTGATATAATTGATTCAATGGAAGTTAGCTTTAAAATTCGGTTACTTAATCTAAAAGCAGCTTTTGAGCATGACTTCCTACTGCTCATAAGCCCAAACATATAAACATATTTCAATATTGTTCAGCTAAATGCAGTACAAATGAAATATAAAAAATTGAATTTTAAACCTTTTTTTGATTTTTTTTGAAAAAAATGCAAGTAAGTAGATTATAGCATTTTAAGCGTATTTAATTCTTGCTCTGTTAGATGTTTCCAATGACCTCTTGGGATATCCTTTTTAGTAAGATGCCCAATAGCCACACAATCAAGACCCACAATTTCATATTTTAAATAATCAAAAATGGATCGAATGATGGTATTCCCCGTATTTTTAATTTTTAATCCAATTTCATTTTTAGAAGCACCGTCAATATAACTTATTTCTTCAACGGCTATCAATTTACCTTCTATTTTAATTCCTGCCTGGATTTTCTTTAAATCCTCCAATTTTAAATTTTTATCTAATTCAATATGAAATAATCTTGGAACCCCATTTTTTGAATTAGTGAACTTTTCCACAATAACCTCATCATTTGTAAATAGTAATAAACCTTTTGAATTCCTTCCTAATCGCCCAATAGGTTTAATTCGCGACGTGGTGGCATTAGCAACTAAATCCATTACGGTTCTTCCTTTACCTTCACTAGTAGTAGTAGCGAACCCTTTTGGTTTATTAAGGAGCACATAAGCCTTTTTCTCCGGATTTACCCTAGCGCCATCATAACGAACCTCATCACCTGGTTTTACTTTATAACCCATCTCAGTAATTACCTTTCCATTCACTGTAACCAGGCCAGTCGCAATATGTGTGTCTGCTTCTCTTCGAGAACATACGCCTGAATTGGCTATATATTTATTTAATCTAATCTCATCTGGATTAGATTTTTTTGCACTACTAGTTTTTTTAGAATCTAATGATTGAGAAGATTGCGCATTCCTTTTAATCGGTGAATTTCCTCTTGCAAAACTTTTAGATCGGCTATTATCACTGCCTCTTCCCGAAGTTGTTCCTTTTCCTTTACTACCTTGATGTCTGCTCATTATGAATTATTTTGTGCAAAGATACTCTATAAATTACGATTTGCTATTTTTCAAATTTATATTTTACTAGTCGCAATTATTAAATGAAACTAGGATTAAATCAGTCTATTTAAAATCCGATTGATGTCAATTAAAAGAATACAAAATACTCCAAATACTATGATGAATTTTAAAATATTATGAAGAATTAAATAATGTGTTTTTGTTTTTGATTTCCAAAGTAACCATAGAAAAACAGTTAACAAGAAAATGCTCAAATAAAAGAACACATACATTTGTCCAATTTCAAATTTAATTAAAAGAAGCATTATAGGAATCAACGTTAAAAACGATAAAATAGTTAACATATATTTTGAAACCTTTTCACCATATACAACAGGAATTGTATGATAGTCAAGTGCCAAATCACCTTTTATATTTTCTAAGTCCTTAGTCAGTTCTCTCATGGAAATAACCAAAAATAAAAAGGTTGCGTGTACAAAAATGACAGATTCAAAATTTTTATAATATATAAAAACAGCGAAAAATGGCGTAATGGTAAGAATGGCCGATGTTAAATTCCCAATAAAAGGCAGCTTCTTTAATTTGTGCGAATAAAACCAAATACCAAAAATATATATTGAAAAAAATATCACTGATCTAAAAGACACATAGCTCGCAAAAATGACAGCAATAAAGTTTAACACAAAATAAAAAGACAACTTGGTATTTTGATTGACCAATCTGTCCAGTTTAGATTTAATAGGTCTATTGATTAAATCCTTTTCTGAGTCATAAAAATTATTAATAATATAACCTCCTGCTATTGTAGCTACTGATGCTAACACTAACATGAATAAATTAATATCAAAAATTACATGACGTAATGATTTATTATGAGCAAGAATAAATATTGATGTTAAGTATTGTGCTAAAACAATGATAAGAATGTTATACCCTCTTACTACAGAAAACATACTAAAAAACTTAATTAGAATATGTTTCTGCTTTCGAGTTAACATAGAAAAGATACTTGATTACACTCTAAACTAAGCGTAAAATAATGATGATTTTTTAGAAGTTATAAACTACTTCCAATTTATATCCTTTGAGAGCTTCTTTGGCTTTGTCTATATCTTCAGTAAAACCAAGAATATAACCACCACCACCAGAACCACATAATTTTAAGTAATATTCATTAGTTTGAATACCTTTCTTCCAAAGCGCATGAAACTCTTGAGGTATCATAGGTTTAAAATGATTTAAAACAACCTTTGATAATCTTTTTGTGTTTTTGAACAATGATTTAATATCACCTTTTAAGAAATCGTCAACACATGCATCAGTATGTTTAATAAACTGGTCTTTTATCATCTTCCGAAATCCTTCCTGCTTCATATTTTCCATGAAAATACTCACCATAGGAGCTGTTTCACCAATGATGCCACTATCTAATAAAAAAACGGCATTTTTTCCATCAGTTATTTGCGAAGGTATACCGGTAGCTTCAATATTATCTTTTGAATTTATAAGAATAGGAATGCTTAAATAACTATTTAATGGATCCAATCCTGAAGATTTACCATGAAAGAATGATTCCATTTCAGAAAAAATAGCTTTTAACTTTAATAGCTTCTCTCTCGTTAAATTTTCTAAAACAGTAATTTTATTCAAGGCATATTTATCATAAATGGCAGCCACTAAAGCACCGCTACTCCCAACACCATAACCTTGAGGTATTGAAGAATCAAAATACATTCCTGCCTCCACATCATTTTGAAGCGACTCAATATCAAAAGTCACCAATTCTGAATTGACATTTTTCAAATACGAAACAAATTGTTTTAAACTTGCATTAGATTTTAGAGCATCTTCAGATGGTTTATCATCTTTTTTTAAAGCGCCATTATAAAAGTTATATGGAATTGACAAACCTTTGGAATCTTTAATAATTCCGTACTCTCCAAAGAGTAAAATTTTAGAATAAAAAAGGGGTCCTTTCATTTAGCTGATTGATATATGGCTTATAAAGTTACAATTGTTTTGCACCGAAACCAATTTTGTCGCAAATATAATGTCCATTTTGACAATATGCAACTAATTCATTCTTAATGAATTCTAAAATTTGTTTCATGTGCTTTTCAGGATAAAGTACATGTACGTTTGCACCGGCATCTAATGTGAAACTAATGGGTAAACCCGTATTTTGTCTGAACAACCATATTTTATTAATAATTTCTAAGGTATTTGGCTTCATTAATATAAAATAAGGTATGCTGGTCATCATCATAGCGTGTAATGATAATGCTTCACTTTCCATAATTTCAATAAAGGCATCAACATCTCCATTTTTTAACACCCCAATTAATTTAGCCATATTATCATTTGCCTGCTTAAATCTTTGATTGGCAAAAGCATGACCATGCATTAAATCATGACCCACAGTACTACTGACTTGCTTTTCACCCTTATCAACCAATAATATAGTGTCTTGATAATTCTTAAAGACAGGATGTACGTCATAAGGATATTTTATACCAAACAGATTACTGCTGCCATCTATCATACCATGCTTACCCCAAACAATTAAATCGCCTTCAATACTTCTACAAGCACTACCGGACCCTAATCGTGCCAGAAATGAAGCCTTTTGGTTAAAATAATGAGTCGTCATTCCTGGGTTTGCCTGTTTTTCAATACTCATCAAACACATGGCTAAAGCACTCATTCCAGAAGCAGAAGAGGCAATTCCTGAACTGTGTGGAAAGGTATTTGTGGTTTCAATAACAAAATGATAATTCTTTAAAAAAGGTAAATAGACTTCAATTCGCTTAAAAAATGTTTCAATTTTTGGTTTAAAATCTTCCTTTTTTTCATTGTCTAGAAAAACATCATAGGAGAAATTTGAACTTAATTTTCTCTTTGTGAAACTTAAGGATGTCATTGTTTTACAAGTTTCAAGTGTAAAACTTATTGAAGAGTTTTCTGGAATCTGGTCTTTCTTTTTGCCCCAATATTTAACTATAGCAATATTACTTGGTGATGACCAAGTAAATTTACCACTATCAATAGTATTTGAATATTTTGTTGGAATAAATTGTTGTTCGTTCATTCTACTTTAAATCTGACGACAAAGATAATAGTTTTAGCATTGTTTTATAATTTCTTGCCGTGGCAGTTACTTTTAATTTGCGTTCAAAAAAGTTGTTGTTATATTTTGTGTTGCCATAGCCCATTGAAGAATAAAAATAAATGCAACTATTTGAAATAATAATTTCTTCGTTAGGATATTTTAATTCGCCTAAATTCTCTACTAATAATTGATCAGGTGTCCAATATAAAAGCGTAAAATAGCTGCTTTCCTTTTTTTCTTGAGAAAAAGGACAATTTTTAAAAATGCATAACAATTCATCATGTGTTTTTATTAAAATTGGCACCTCAAAATCAAAATGATTTTTAATTTCCTTTTGTATCACGTTAGTTAACTTTTGGGGTTCTTCTTCAGTTGATTGAAAAATCACATTGCCACTTTGAATGTAGGTTTGCACATTAACAAACCCAACTTTAGAAAGTATCTTACGCAATTCAGCCATAGGCACTTTTTTATGTCCGCTCACATTTATTCCTCTTAAAAGTGCTATATACGTTTTCATGCTTGAATTGATTTTGCAACAATATATCCGCTAGTCCATGCATTTTGAAAATTAAACCCACCGGTAACCGCATCAATATTTAAAACTTCACCTGCAAAATACAGGTTTTTAAACAACTTACTTTCAAAAGTTTTGAAGTTTACTTCTTTTAAATCAACGCCGCCTGCAGTTACAAATTCTTCTTTAAATGTGCTTTTACCTTCAACCTCAAAAACAGCTTTTGTTAATTGCTCAGATAAACCTTCCAATTGAAATCTATTCATGTCGCCCCATCGGGTTTCTATTTCTATTTTAGATGCCAAAACCAATTTTTGCCATAAGCGTTTTGGCATTTCAAACTGGGCCGATTTATAAATTGTTTTTTTTGCCAGTTCCTGTTTTATCTGCTTTAATATATCCAAGCAATCTTCAGATGATTTTTTAATAAAATTAATTTCAATTTGAAATTTGTAATCTCTTTTTGCCAGTTCTAAGGCTCCAAATGCTGACAGTTTTAAAATTGCTGGGGCACTCATTCCCCAATGCGTGATGAGCAATGGTCCTTCAGAATACAAATTGGAATCTACAACATGAATTTCAACATTTGAAGATACCACTCCAGGAATGTCACTAATTCTTTCATCTTTAATATTAAAAGTAAACAATGAAGGCACCGGTTGTAAAATGGTATGTCCTAATTCTTCAAGTAGGCTCCATATTTTTAGATTACTGCCGGTTGCGATAACAACATTCTTTGCAGTAAAAAAACCTTGATTGGTTACAAGATGCCATAGATTACCAACTTGGCTTATAGCTTGTAATGAATGGCTATATAAAATCTCAACATGATATTTTTTAGCTTCATTTAAAAAACAGTCAATAATGGTTTGCGATGTGTTTGAAACAGGAAACATTCTGCCATCATCCTCAATTTTAAGGGTAACGCCCCTTTTTTCAAACCATGCCATAGTATCTCCCGTCATAAACTGATGAAAAGGCCCTAACAATTCCTTTTCACCTCTTGGATAATTTAAAACCAATTCTGACGGTATAAATTCTGCGTGAGTCACATTACATCTTCCGCCACCCGAAACCTTAACTTTTGCCAAGCCTTCTTTACTGCGTTCTATAATACATACGTTTAGGTTTGGGTTTTGTTCGGCAATGTTAATTGCCGTAAAAAATCCAGCGGCTCCACCTCCAACAATGATAACATCTTTATGATTCATATTCTATCAGGGAAATCTGAAATGATGGCATCTACACCATATCGTTTCATTCGTTTAATTGTTTGCTCATCATTGACTGTCCATGTATTGACTTTCAATCCTTTTTCCTGCGCTTCTATCACATTTTTTGAAGTAAGCAGAAAATAGTTAGGATGAATCGCTTTTGCCTCTATGGTCTGTGCAAACTCTATCGCCTCATTAATACCGACTGCTGTTAAAATTGCAAGTGGAATGTTTTTGTTTGTTTTATAAACTTCTTCTAATTCCAGTTTTTGAAAACTTGATACCAGAAAATCGGAATGATTCCAAGAATTAAGTTTTACATACCTTTCAATAACTCTGCACGTTTCAAAAGCCGTATGCTGACCTTTTAATTCAATATTTAAGATGCATTTTTTGTTTATAAGTCTTAAAACTTCTTCTAAGGTGGGTATTTGAAACTTATTGCCAATCTTTAATTGCTTTAATTCAGAAAGGGTATATTTTGAAATAGCTCCTATGCCATTGCTAAGGCGTTCTAAAGTAAAATCATGAAAAACAACCAACTCTCCTGAAGCACATAAATGAACATCAATCTCAATGCCGTGAACTCCAAAACCCAGCGCTTTTTCTATGGATTCTAAAGTATTCTCCGCAATATAACCCATAGCACCCCGATGCCCTATTTTTAACGTTTCAATGGCCTTTTTCATAAGCCAATTACTTTTGTATGGGACGCATGAGGCCTTCTTGGGCTACTGAAGCAATTAATTTCCCATCTCTGGTAAAAATATTTCCTCTGGCAAATCCTCTGGCACCAGATGCATTTGGAGATTCCATTGAGTAAAGTAACCAGTCATCAAAATCAAAATCTCTAAAGTACCACATGGAGTGATCTAAACTTGCGGTTTGGGTATTTCCCCAATGTGCCTTACTTGCATGAGGATTTAATGCTGAAATTAAAATATTATAATCTGAAATATAGGTTAAAATTTGTTGTTTCGTGGCTAAATCTAATCCAGTGATATCTCCTTTTAATTTAAACCAGACATCACTAAAAGGCGGCAAATCATTTCTTTCCAAAGGATTAACAATAACTGTGGGTTTAAATTCTACCGGGCGATCAATTGAAAAAAACGCCTTTAAACTTTTTGGTAAAAAGTCACCAAATTCATTCAATATATCAGTCCAGCTCATCAAATCTTCGGGCTGATTTAAATTAGTTTTCATTTGAATTTGATGATTATAACCTTCTTCCTTCTTATGAAATGAAGCCGATAAAATAAATATGGTTCTTTCCTTTTGATGTGCGGTTACTCTTCTAACAGAAAAACTTCCGCCATCTCTTACTTTACTAACATTGTATGTTATGGGCAATTCTAAATTTCCAGCTTCCAAAAAATAGGCATGCATGGAGTGCAATACCCTTTTATTGGTGATTGTTCTACTGGCCGCATTAAGAGCCTGAGCCAACACCTGTCCTCCAAAAACATTGGGACTGCCAATAGTTTTACTATCGCCGTTAAATTCAGTATCACTGATTTTTTCTAAAACTAAAAGATTTAATAGATCTTGAACTGATGTCATTTTTGCTTTATTATTTGAATCTATAAAGCTATTAAAATCGAATGGCTTTTCTAAAAAAGTTACCCAAAGTTTGAATTAAATCTTAGTTAATCGAGTTATTTCATTAAACTCAGTGCAAATCCTCCTCCAGCAGCAAGCTGAACAGTTATTTTTGAATTTTTATCAATGGTTAATTGCTCTATTTCGATATCTGTTGGATTTGTGTCCCAATGCGCTTCTGTTGCGTCTTTATATAGTACCGCATTATAGACTTGACCTTCCTCCAGAAAATCAAAATTAAGATCTATAGTTCTTGGGTTTTCATCCGTAATTCCGCCAATAAACCAATTGCCTGTGCCTCTTTCTTCTCTTGCGATGGTTACATAATCTCCAACTTCACCATTTAAAACTTTACTCTGTTGCCAATCTACACCTACATCGGTTATAAACTGAAAAGCGGGATGGATTTTACCCTTGATCATATAATGTTCTGGTAAATCACATGCCATCTGAATTGGACTATAAATAACCACATACAATGCTAACTGTTGAGCTAATGTTGTATTGACCTGATTGTCTTCTTTATATTCATTAAACTTAATATTGAAAACGCCCGGAGTAAAATCAAATGGACCAGAAAGCATCCTTGTGAAAGCCACTGTTGGTAAATGACTTGGTGGATTGCCCCCATCTTTTGCCCATGCATTGAATTCTTGTCCACGATTGCCTTCGCGTGAAATAGCGTTAGGATACGTTCTGCGTTTTCCTGTATCCTTTATTGGCTCATGAGCATTAACCGCTATTTTCTTTTTGGCAGCTTCTTCCAGCACTTTTTGATAATGGTTTACCATCCATTGTCCGTGATGGTATTCACCTTTTGGAATAATTTTTCCGACATATCCTGTTTTTACAGAGTTCATACCGTTAGCTTTCATAAAATTATAAGCCACTTCCATTTGTTTTTCATAAGTTCTTGGTGCCGCAGACGTTTCATGATGCATAATCACTTCTACTCCTTTTTTCTTTGCATACTGCATCACTTCATCAAAATCATAATCAGAATAAGGGGTCATGAAATCAAAGACGCCTTCTCTGTCATCTGTATTGATCCACTTGTCCCAACCCGTATTCCAGCCTTCCACCAACAATCCCTTAATCCCATTTTGGGAAGCAAAATCAATATACTTTTTGGCATTCTCTGTGGTTGCACCATGTCTTGATGTCCCAACTTTCCCAGTTGTAAAGGTATTCATATCTTGACTTCCTTCTAGATCCCAGGTAGATTTCCCAATATGCATTTCCCACCAGATACCTACATATTTCATGGGCGTAAAATAACTTACGCCTCCAATGATATTCGGGTCATTCAGATTTAAAATCATTTTAGATTCAATTAAATCACCCGCCTTTTCAGCAACTTGAATGGTTCTCCATGGTGTATTAAATGGTATTGAAACTTTTGCTTTTCCACCTAAAATTTCAGAACCAACCAACTCGCTAACCATATTCATCTTTTCTGCATCTACTTTTAAAGTCATCCCTGCATAATTGGTTAAATCTGCTTCATGGAAACTTAAATATACACCATCATCTGTTTTCATTGTGACGGGCGTATTTACCGCATTTTCCGGAATGTAAGTAGCATTCAAATTCACATTATTCTGTTTTGAAAGCGCATCAATTTCAGAAAATTTAGTTTCATTATATAAATGCTCATAGATATCCCAATCCCCTGGGATCCACCAAACCTTATGGTCTCCGGTTAAATTGAACTCTGTATTTTCATCAGTGATTAATACCTCTTTTAAATTATCTTGTTCTGGAAACTCATATCTAAATCCTAAACCATCATCATAAATTTTAAAATGAATATTAAGTTTTCTTTTGAGTTCTGACTTTTCTTCTAAATTTATAATTAATTCATTGTAATGATTGCGCACATCCAGTTGTTCTCCCCATGGCATTTGCCAAGTTTCATCAGTAGTTCCAGCTATTGAACTTACAATTTTAAAATTGTTGTTTAGTGGTGCCAAATCTTTAAAATCAAAACTCATAAATGAAGTATCAATGATGGTCTTGTTATTGAAATTAACTACATAATAAGGTTGTCCAGCACTATTTAAGTTAAAATCTAATTTGATTTTACTGTTTGGAGATTCTGTAATTAAATGATTCGATTTTTCTTGGCATGATATTAATAATATGGTAACACAGCATATAAATACTAATTTTTTCATGATTATCATTTTTTTATAGTCTTTTAAAATACGATTTTTATTTTATTTCTAAAAGGACAATCTCATAATCAGAATCAATTGTCACTTTTCCATTTTTAACATAAATATCCTGGTTTGAATAAGCATCATGCACTAAATCATCCTCTTTAAATATTTTTGAAACATCCAATATTTTTACTCCCAATGGTAACTCTAAACCAACAACCACTAAATCCTGATATTCCTCTTTATAGAAACTTCTGTAAAATAAATAAGGGCTTTTGGTAATCATTTGATGCGTTCCAGCTCCAACAGCAGGGTGATTTGCTCTAAATTGTCCTAATTTTTGAGCGTGTTTTAAAAGTTCTTTTGTGTTTTGATTATTCTTAATATCATTCCAATTCATAAAAGACCTCAACGTAGCATCTCCAACAGTACCTTCAATAATTAATGGTCTTGCAGACTCGTCACCATAATACATTTGGGAGGTCCCGGGTGACAATAATAATTTTGTGATGGCTTCAAAAGATTTGATTCTTTGAGCATCAAAAGGGCTTCCATCATCATGGGAAGTTAAGTAATTTAAAGTTCCGAAACCCTTTAATTCATTGTGCAAAATATTTGAGTATTTTGAAAAAATGCTTTCATAATCCTTTTGGGCATCATATTTAAATTCAAAATTTATTAAACTATGAAAGCTATCATCAAAGTAGTTCACTTTTTTATCTCCAAAATCGAATACTGTTCCGTTAGAAATATTATAATTATAAACTTCGCCTACCAAATAGAATGGATTATCATCTAACACCTTTTCCGGATTGTTCTTTTTCCATTCAGAAAAGGCAAAATCACATTCCTTCCTGAATTCCTGCCATACATATTCTTCGGTATGTTTAACAGTATCTGCCCTGTATCCATCAATTCCAAATTCTGTAATATAATCTGTTAGCCATTTAATAATATAAAATCGAGGTGCTTTTGGATAGCCGGTGCGTTTAAAAAAGGCCTCTAGCTCAGCAATTTCTTGATCATATCTGCCTTCAGTCTTCCATTTTTCAATTAAATACTGGGGTAATTCAACTGCCTCATTACTTTCTGTTCTTATATCCGGCAGGTTTTTAACCAAGGTACAACTTACCGTGCTTTCATAATCTTTGTATGTACATTGATTGTCGGTTCGAACCCAATCTTCAGGATATACTGCATCTTCGTTTGTAACTGGCCCGGTATGGTTTATGACCCCATCCAAAACAATTCTAATCCCTTTACTGTGGGCTACTTCAACTAATTGTTTTAAATCTTCTTTAGTTCCAAAATTAGGATCCAGAGCAGTCCAGTCTCGCGCCCAATACCCATGAAATGCATATGAAAGTCCTGTACCTTCATCAGTTGCTCCATGAATTTGTTCAACAATAGGTGTCAGCCAAATAGCATTAATTCCTAAATCAGTAAAATATCCTGCTTGAATTTTTTGTGTTATTCCTTTTATATCCCCGCCTTCAAAACCTCTTAATTTTCCAGCCTCTTCAGTTCTATTAAAATTGATATCATTTGAAGCAGCTCCATTATTAAATCTATCGGTTAATAAAAAATAGAGATTAGCACCTTCCCAAACAAAGGGCACTGCTGATTTTTCAACTTTAACAACTTCTTTATGTTGAACACAACTTATTAGTGTTAATAAAGTGAGTACTATTATGAGTCTTTTCATCTTAAATAATTTATTTGATTTTCAAAATATAAGATCCTAAAGGACCAATATCTATTCTGACTTTTCCTGTATTACCTTCAACCTTCAAAATTGATTTATAAGTATTATAAAGTTGATCTGACACTTCATAATTACCGTTCTTTAAATGCCATTTTTCAATAATATCTTTAGGTAATTGCAATTCAAAACCATAAGTGTTTTCAGCATTAAAATTTGAAACTAGAATCAATTTTTCCTTATCACTCCATCGCACAAATGATAAGACTTGATCATTATACCATTCTGTTTGTTGCCTGTTATAATGATGAATATCTTGATAATTTTCTCCAAGTGCTGAACTGTTTATTGTAAAATTGAGTAATCTCTTGTAAAAATCTCTCAGTTCTTTTTCTTCCTTAGTAGATTTGCCACCATCAAACTGTTTATCATTTACCCAACGTTGCAATGTTGGAACACCTACATAATCAAAAATGGAAGTTCTAGAAGGACTTCCAAAACCAGCGTCTTCTGCTCCTGGTTCTCCCACTTCCTGTCCAAAATAAATCATGGTTGGTGACGTACTAATAGTTGCTGACACTACCATAGCAGGTTTTCCTTTTCTTGCATCTCCAGCAAATTGGGGACTCGCTATACGTTGTTCATCATGGTTTTCCAGAAAATGCAGCATATGGTGTTCAATATCCCTTAAATCTTCCTGTATGTGAGGAATATGATCTGTACTTCCATGACCTTGCATGATATGTTTGATAGTATCATATAATTGCACCTTGTCATACAGATAATCCATTTTTCCCTTTTTAACGTAATCTCTATATAAACTAGTGTTGTAAACTTCAGCAATTATATAAGCTTCCGGGTTTTTGGTTTTTATAGACGAATTCATAAAACTCCAGAATTCTACCGGGACCATTTCGGCCATATCAAAACGGAAACCATCCACTCCAAAATCTAACCAGTATAAAGCAATGTCTCTAAATTTAATCCAAGAATCAGGCACTGTTTTATCCTTCCAAAATTCAAAATGAACCTTATAATCTTTGTTGTCAAATCCATCAGGTAACTCATTAAAATCTTTTCTGCCATCTGGGCTTATACCATAATTAACTTTTACCGTTTCATACCAATCATTAAAGTGAGGTTGTGATAAACGAGAACCATTTCCCGTCCATTTAGCTGGAACTTCGTTAAATTTATTATCGGATAAAGTATGCTTTTCTCCCCCAAGTGGCTGATAGCCATTTAAAAATTCTGGAACTTGAAATGCTTCACCTGGGTTGTAATAAAAGTTATTGTTTACATCATAAGTTTTTGTCTTATCGTCTGAAGCTCCAAAGTCTTCAACCCCTTCAGGATTTGTTACACTATGGTAATTTCTGGCTACATGATTAGGAACAATATCTATTATAACTTTCATTCCTGCCTTATGAGTTCTCTCAATCAACGCTTTAAATTCTTCCAATCTGTTGGCTGGATTTTCAGCTAGATCTGGATTGACATTATAATAATCTTTAACGGCGTAAGGTGATCCTGCTCTTCCTTTTACTACATCTGGGTCATCATTAGAAATGCCATATTTAGTATAATCTCGTATGACATCATGATGTGGAACTCCTGTATACCAAATATGTGTAACCCCTAAATCCTTTATCTCATTTAGAGCTTTCTCTGTAAAATCATTAAACTTACCAACACCATTTTCTTCAATGGTTCCCCAGAGTTTGTTGGTTGTATTAATATTCCCAAATAAACGGGTAAACACTTGATAGATGACTTCTTTATGTTGTTTTTTATTCACAGCTTCTGTTTCTTTAAAATTTGTTTTGACACTATCATTACAGGCAAAACAAAACACTATTATCATTAATACTAAATATCTGAATGGTTTAACCATTTTATTTGTTTTAAAAATTTACTCCCTTTTATTTCCAAATAAATACATTAAAGGAATTTCTAACCTTTGACCCCATGAATTTTCTGAATGATCTGCTCCATCAAACTTTAAATTTGTTGTATATCCTTTGCTTGCTAAAAGTTTTGAAACTTCATCTTGATATTTTAAATACTGTTCATCTAAAGTCTCTGTTCCGTAATCAAAATATATATTATGAGTTTTTGAGTCAGGTAAATTGGTTCTCATATACTCAAAAAAAGCATCAGGAATTTGATTGTCTTTGTTATTGTAAGTTCCAATCCAATGGGTTGATAAACAGGCAGCAGAGCCAAAAACTTCAGGATACTCAGAAATGGCATACATAGAAATCAAACCACCTCTACTAGAACCCATAATACTGGTGTTATCTGCATCCGTATAAGTTGAAAAATGAGAATCTATATATGGCTTTAATTCTTCAACAACAAATCTTAAATAATTATTGGAATTAATTGTATTTATCCAGTTCTGCTTTTTCCCAGTTTCAATAAGTGAGTCTTTGTCTTTTTCAGACATCATTTCATAAACCTTTTCAGGAAAATAATTACTGTTTCTTAATGCCGCAATATTCCAAATGGCCACCACTATAAAATCTTTAGTTTGCCCTTCATTCATTAAAAGAGATGCTATTTCATCTACTTTCCACTCTTGTTTATTCCAAGTGGTTGTGCTATCAAAAAGCATTTGCCCGTCTTGCATATACAACACTGCATACTTTTTAGATTTTCTATAATTATTTGGTATCCACACATCAATATTCCTGGGTTGAATAAATTTTGATGGGAAATTTTCAATATGTATTAATTCTCCTCCAAATAAATTAATATTAGAAACTTTGTTTGAGGTTATTCTATCAACATTCTGAGACATTGCTGTACATACCATTAAAAAAAATAAGAAGTTTTTTATCATTTAATTAAAATTTATTTTCTGAAAAGCCAGCTAATAGCCTCTTCAAATTCTGTTCTCCACAAAGATTCACTATGTGTTCCTTTGGGTACTACTTTTAAAAATAAATTATTTTCAGAGAATCCATTAGTTTTCATAATCTCCATCATACTTTCAGTATTTTGAACCATATCTTCTCCTTCCTGATCTCCAACTAAATAATATATCTTTTCATGTTTTAAATGAGCGCGTGTTTTTGTAAAATTAAAGATTTCATCAGCATACCAAAAGGAAGGTGAAAAAACACCTACTTTACCAAAAACTTCTGGATATTTCAATCCGGCATAATGAGAAATTAATCCCCCCATAGAACTACCCATAATGGCTGTATGATTTGCCGCAGTTTTAGTTCTGTATACCTTATCAATTTCAGGTTTTAAAGTATGAACAATAAAATCAAGATAGGCTTCACCTTCAGCCATCCCATACTTCTTATTTTCCCAAGGTGAGTATTCACTAAGCCTTTTATCACCTCCATTTTCAATAGCCACAACAATAAGATTTAACCCTTTGCTTTCGCTTAATCTATTTAGTGTTTCATCTATCTGCCATTCCCCAGCAAAGGAAGTAGTATCATCAAACATATTTTGACCATCCTGTAAATATAAAACGGAAAATGTTTTTCTAGAATTTTCATAATTCGGAGGCAGATAGATCCAGATTTTTCTTTCTCTGTTCAGTTGAGGCATTTTAAACCGTTCTGAAAACACATGAACATTATACGTTGAAGTAGATTTGTTTGCTACCGATTTACTATCCGACCAATTATTAATTTGTACATTAACTGAATCCTGCGATTTATAAAAATCATAAACTCGATTATCAATAGAATTACCTTTTGCATCGCATTCCACTGCATCCCAAGATCCTAAAGTAAATTTAAATTTTATGCTTTCATTGAACTTGGGAACTGTAATAAAATAATTGGTTTTATTCTTTTCAAGCTTAAACTGGTCTTTCCCTCCAGACCATCCTTCAAAATCACCAGAAATATAAATATTGTTGTTATAATTATGATTATCTGGCAACTTATTTATTACAAATGTTACTTGGCAAAGTAAGATTTCACTTAGTAAAAAACATATTATAAATAAAGCACTTTTCATGAAAGTTTACTTTGTGGTCAGTATAATTACCCCTTCTCCTTTTAATGTTAAATAATCGTTCCAGACAACTTTCTCTGAAGTAATTATATTTTTTAAATTTCTTCCTTTTAGACCCAACTCGTCAAATCTTTCCAAATTTAACTTGACCAGTTTCTTATTCTTATTAAGTATCACTGCAACTATTTCATCTTCTATTATTCTAAATAAGACATAAATCCCATTTTCAGGTGCAAAATGAATGGTTTCACCTTCAATAATTGCTTTACTGTCTTTTCTATAATTCAACAGTTTTTTTACAAATAACTGCATATCCTTTTGAGTTATGGTCAATCCTTCACCAGTAAAGGCATTCACCTTATCTCCTTGCCAGCCTCCGGGAAAATCGGTTCTGATTAAACCGTGATCACCAGGTTTTGCCGAATCATTCATTAAAATTTCTGTCCCATAATAAAACTGAACGATTCTCGTTAAAGTAAAAATATACCCCAAGGCCATTTTAGTTTTGGTAATATCTTTATTTAATTGTGTAAATATTCTACTCATGTCATGATTATCAGGAAAAATCATAAGGTCCTTTGGACTTGCATAATAAAAATCATTTGCCAAGCCTTCATACATTTTCACAAATCCGGTATCCCATTGTTCATCTTCCTTCAAAGCGTCAACAATTTGCCGTTGCATTGGGAAATCCATTGGAGATTTTAAACGTGATTTATAGCCGTCTTTATTATTCATTCCCTGCTGCCAATAACCAACTATAAGGGGATTATAACTCCATTCTTCACCAACAATGCTAAAATTTGGATATTCAGTCATGATGGCTCCAGTCCAATCTGCCAAAAATGTTTTATCTGAATACGGATAGGTATCTTGTCTTATACCGCCTAATCCCAAAGTTTCAATCCACCAAATACTATTTTGAATAAGATATGTTGCCATAAAGGGATTATTCTGGTTTAAATCTGGCATAGCCTCTACAAACCAGCCTTCACTCATTTCCTTTTTATCTCTTTCAGAAGCATAGGAATCTTGATTGATGGTTCGCCTATGACTTGAATTTTTTAATTCTGTATTTTCTTCAAATGCTTTTTGTTGATTTACCCAGTCTGAAAAAGGTAAATCTTTCATCCACCAGTGCTCACTTCCACAGTGATTAACCACCTGATCCATGACGAGTTTAATATTAAATATTCTTGCTTTATCAGCAAGTTCTTTATATTCTTCCAGAGTTCCAAAACGCGGATCAACCTGATAAAAATCGGTCATTGCATAGCCATGATAAGACGCTCTTGGCATATCATTTGTCAATAATGGACAAGGCCAAATAGCTGTAAAACCCATCTCATTAATATAATCTAAATGATTCGTTATTCCTTTAATATCTCCACCATGTCTGGCATAATCATTTTTTCTATCAATTTTTTTTTCTTTTAAATAAGCTATGATATCATTTGATTCATCACCATTTGCAAAGCGATCTGGAGTAATCAGATAAATAACATCGGAACTGTTAAAACCTATATAATCTTCAGAAGCTTTGATTCTTGATTTTAATTCATACGTTTGAATTTTCCGTGAACCATTTTCAAACTTGAAATAGATGTTAAATTTCCCCGGTTTAGTTTGTTCTGAAATTTTCAAATCGACAAATAAATAATTTGGACTAGTTCCTTTAACTATGCTTTCAATAGTGACGCCTTCATAGGAAATTTCAATATCTGCGGTGTAAACATTTTCGTCTTTAACCAATAATTGAAGTGTTTGATTTTTAAACCCAACCCACCAATGAGATGGCTCCACTCTCTCAATATCATTATATTCTGTAAAAGATTTCGAAATCATTTTCTCTTTTGTTTTTTGTGAAGGATCATTATTGTACGCTGAACAAAAGTTAACAACAATAACTGAAACCATAAAAATTAGATACTTCATTTTATTTATTATTATGATTTAACCGTAATCAATGTATTTGGTTGGATACTAATTAATTTGTCATTTACCAAAATATCTAAAGCAGTGTTGCCAACCAATTCAAAATGTGTTTTGTTTTTCTGAACATTAACTTTTAGTATTTGATTTCGAAAATTGATTTTAAAAGAATAGGCATTCCATTGTTTGGGAATTTTTGGATCAAAAGACAACTTGTTATTTTTTACACGCATACCACCAAATCCTTCAACTATACTCATCCAGGTTCCAGCCATACTGGTAATATGAAGTCCTTCATGAACTTCGTGATTATAATCATCTAAATCCAATCTGGAAGTACGTAAATAAAAAGTATACGCTTGTTCCATTCTTCCCAATTTAGCCGCTTGAATGCTGTGCACGCATGGCGATAATGAACTTTCATGAACCGTGAATGGTTCGTAGAAATCAAAATGCCTTTCTAATTCTTCAACAGTAAAGTCCTCTTCAAAAAAGTAAAATCCCTGAAGCGTATCTGCTTGTTTGATGTAGGGTGAACGCAGAATTCTATCCCAGGACCATTTTTGATTAATGGGTCGTTGCGACTTGTCAAGATCCGCTACTGTAATAAGTTCTTTATCTAAAAAACCATCCTGCTGTAAATAAACCTGTTCCGCTTCTGAATAAGGAAAATACATGTTATCTGCCACTGTTGTCCACTGCGTCACTTCTGCTTTTGAAAGTTTTACTTTATTCATGATTCTTGTAAAATCTGAAGGGTAATCTGCCTCAACTAGCTCAATATTTTCAGCAGTATACTTAATACACCATTTAGCTATATAATTGGTATAAAAGTTATTATTAACGTTATTTTCATATTCATTAGGTCCGGTAACCCCAAGAATGACATACTTGTTTTTTGCTTTGGAAAAAGTGGCACGCTGATGCCAAAAACGAGCGATTCCTATTAAAACCTCTAAGCCCTTTTCTGGAATATAGCTGTAATCTGAAGTAAAACGATGATAGTTATAAATAGCAAATGCAATGGCCCCGTTTCTGTGAATTTCTTCAAAAGTAATTTCCCATTCATTATGGCATTCTTCCCCATTCATGGTCACCATAGGATATAAGGCCGCGCCATTTTTGAATCCTAGTTTCTCTGCATTTTCAATGGCTTTATCCAATTGCTGAAAACGATAAGCTAATAAATTTCTGGCTACCTTTTGATCTTTAGTAGCTAAATAAAAAGGAATACAATAGGCTTCTGTATCCCAATAGGTGCTTCCTCCATATTTCTCTCCAGTAAAGCCTTTTGGACCAATATTTAAACGGGCATCTTTACCTAAGTACGTTTGATTTAATTGAAATATATTAAAACGAATACCTTGCTGCGCTTTGACATCACCGTCAATAGTGATATCTGCCATTTCCCAAATTTTAGCCCAGGCCGCTTTTTGCAAGTCTAAAAGAGACTGAAATCCGATTTTAGAAACTTCATGAAGCGTTTTTTTAGCCACAGAAATCAATTCTTTTTTGTCATGATTTCTATCCGTGGTATAGCCTCCAAATTTAGTAAGCGATATAGTATCTCCTTTTTTTACATAATTTTTATATTGAAACTCAACATAATTGATATTCTCTGATATTTGCTTTTCCTGATTTAAAACTTTGCCATTTATTGCGATTTGTGAGCACATGGCTGTACACACATAAAAATGAGTTTTCATGGTACGAGACACAATAAATGCCTGATTATCTTCATGATTAACGCTTAAAACATCCCAGAATTTATCATCCCAATTTGAGTCTTCATTAGTAATACCATTATCTAAATAAGGTGAAAAATTAATTTGAGCATCCCTATTTAAAAGTTTGACTTTATATACAATAGCACCAACCTCATCAAAATCAAGACTTAAAAATCGTTTTGATTCCACTTCAATCTCTATTGAATTTTGAAGCGTTGCTGTAAAACTTCTTGACAGCCAACCTTCTTTCATATTAAGTTCTCTGCGGAACTTTTCTATTTTTTTGCATTTGAATACATCTAATGCCTCTCCATTTATGGAAACATTGATACCAATCCAATTGGGTGCGTTCAATACTTTAGCAAAATATTCCGGATAGCCGTTTTTCCACCAACCCACTCTTGTCTTATCTGGATAATAAACACCGGCAATATAACTTCCTTGAAATGTAGGTCCTGAATAATGTTCTTCAAAATTAGCACGTTGGCCCATAGCACCATTACCTATACTGAATAAACTCTCTGAAGATTTTACCTGATTCACATCAAAACCTTCTTCAATTATTGACCAATGATCTGCTTTAATATAATCCTGATTCATTTTAACTTTTTAATAATCACTTTATAAATGATCCTTATACTTTTTTTAATTCACTCTTAGTAACCGACAATAGTTTTTCCAGAAAGTCAGTACTTATTTCGGTAAAATCTTTAAAAACAACATCTGCTTCATTCAAAATAGAAGCTTCTCCAATGCCGATACTAATCATATTTGCTCTATTGGCCGCTTGAATTCCGGCTACAGAATCCTCAAATACAATACAGTTTTCAGGAGAAAAATGAATGGATTGAGCTGCTTTCAAAAATACTTCGGGGTCTGGTTTCGCTTTTGTAACTGCATTACCGTCAATAATGGCATCAAAACGATTTAATAAATTTACTTTATTCAGTATTTCCACAGAATTTTTACTTGCTGAACCCAAAGCAATCGGTTGCTTTTTGTCAATGAGATACTGTAACGCCTTAATGACACCAGGCAGAATTTCTGACTCATCCATTGTAGCAATATAACTTAAATAATTGGTGTTTTTTTCGGCCATTAATTTATTAAAATCAGCTTCAGACAATGTGACCTTACCCCATTTTAAAATCTTTTTTAATGATTCAATTCGGCTCACTCCTTTAAGCTGCTCATTTTGATGTTCAGTAAAATCAATACCAATACCATTGGCCAATTTTTTCCAGGCTAAAAAATGATACTTGGCCGTATCAACAATAACACCGTCCAAGTCAAAAATAAATCCTCTTTTTCTATTCATAATTTAAGATTGTACAACATCATCCACATCTTTTACTTTAAAGACTAATGCCGCTGCAATAATAAAACTGACACCACTCATCATTAAAGCAAAAATGGCGTGATTATCATAAGCGTATTTAACCAGTGGCCCACCTATTAAGGCATTAATTATTTGAGGAATCACTATGAAAAAATTAAATATCCCCATATAAACTCCCATCTTTTTTGGAGAGATGGATCCTGCCAAAATTGCATACGGCATAGCCAGAATACTCGACCAAGCGATACCTACACCAATCATTGACAGTATCAGCCAGTTTTTATCTGGCATAATATAGATAGATAATAACCCTATGCCTCCTATAATTAATGAAATGGCATGAGTCCGTTTTCTTCCTACTTTTTTTGCAATATATGGTAATGCAAATGCGTATAAAGCCGATACCAAATTATAAACGCCAAAAAGTATCCCTATCCAATCACCGGCATCCTGATACGTTGAGCTACTACTATCTGTATACGGTAAACCGTAAATATGCTGTGCAATTGCAGGCGTTGCAAATACCCACATCCCAAATAAACCAAACCAAGAAAAAAACTGCACCCAGCTCAATTGTCGCATGGTAGTAGGCATTTTTCTAAAGTCCTCAAAAATATCCAACAAACTGGATTTTTTATCTTCACTAATAGTTTCAGCATGTACATGGTCTTCTTCAAAACTATCAAGTTCTTCAGGCGTATACTCTTTAGTTGAAATTATTGTAACCAAAATAGAGCTCACTAAAACCGCGGCTCCAATGATAAAAGATAAAATTAAATTAAAAGGCACGACCCCTTCTGAGGTTTCATTCGAAACTCCAAACCAATGGTGCAAAGCATAAGGTAGCCAGGAGCCTATAACTGCCCCAAAGCCAATTAATGCCGTCTGTACACTAAACCCTAAGGTACGTTGATCTGTTCTTAAATTATCGCCAACCAAAGCGCGAAAAGGCTCCATAGCAATATTAAAAGAGGCATCCATAATCATTAGCATTCCTGCTCCTACCCATAGTGCAGGCAAGAAAGCTATAAAAATTTCAGCTTGAGGCATTAAAATTAATCCCACCGAAGCAAGTATGGCTCCAACAAGAAAATAAGGTTTCCTTCTTCCAAAACGACCCCATGTTTTATCACTGTAATGCCCAATTATAGGTTGTACAATTAATCCCATTAAAGGGGCTATGATCCAAAACCACGAAAGTTCATGAACATCAGCTCCAAAAATTTGGAGAATTCTACTGGCATTAGCATTTTGAAGGGCAAAACCCATCTGGATTCCTAAGAAACCGAAACTCATGTTCCAGATTTCCCAGAAACTTAACCTACGCTTTTCCATAAATAGTAAAAATTAATTATTACTATTTTGATAAACATGGTAGCTTATCAAAACTTTTTTAGTGAGAAGTAAAAATATAAGTTTTGATTTGGTTCAAAGATATAAAATAAAATAATTACTTCTGATAATTATTTTATTTGGTTGACTCTCGTTCTATTAATTCAGTTTCTATAACCACTGTTCTAAAGTTCATGTCTCTTTCAAAATCAAAAACTTCATCTTCTTCTTCATCATGATCTTGCTGTAATCTATCAATTAACAAATGTGCGGCCTCTTCTCCCATTTTTTGTCCATGCTGACTAAGCGTTGTTAAGCTAGGCCTAGCATGTTTTGACAACACACCATCTGTAAATCCAATAATTTGAATATCCTCAGGAATTTTGAAATCCAATTTTCTGGCCACTTTCATGGCGGTAACTGCATATAATTCATTAACCGCAAAAATGGCGTCAATTTGTTTATTCCGTTTAAAAAATTTCTCAATTTCAGTTTCTAATATATCGAGATGCTCCTCTAAAGCTAAACCATCATCTAATTTTAAAATTAAACTTCCTTTAGCATGAATTTTGCCGTCTTCTAAAGCCTGCAAATAACCTTGAGTTCTTAGTTTTCCAACACTTACATAATCCATGGTAGTAATCAGTGCTATATTTTTGCAACCATATGAAATTAATTTTTTTACCGCAGTATAAGACCCTTTAAAATCATCAACAATTACTTTATCACAGTCAATATCGTTAACTACCCTATCAAACATAACAATAGGAATACCTTGACTGATTGTTTCTTTAAAGTGATGATAGTCCTGGCGTAACAAAGTTTCTTTAGAAATAGATAAAATGAAACCATCAATACTTCCGTTTGCGAGCATTTCCATGTTTATGACTTCTTTACTAAACGATTCATTTGACAATCCTATAATAACATTATAACCTCTTTGATTGGCCACAATTTCAATACCCCTGATTACGGTTGAAAAGAAATGATGTACAATTTCAGGAATGAGAATACCAATAGTTTTTGTTTGACGGTTTTTTAAACTTAGTGCAATATTGTTGGGTTTGTAGTTATAAAACTTGGCAAAAGCCTGAATTTTTTGACGTGTTTCTTCTCCAATTTCTTTACTGTCATTTAAAGCTCTTGACACTGTGGATATTGAAACATCCAATTCTTTTGCTATTTGTTTTAGCGTAACTTTTCGTCTCATTTTTAAATTTGCTTTATAAGGCTCAAATTAGTACATTTAGTACTTTAAATTTGCTGATGAAGCTAATTTAACAATTTCCTATCAACCCACCTATAAATTTTATCGAGTTATCAACATGCAAACGTTTACGTTAAGAATTATTTAAAAGTTGTCAACACGCAAACGTTTTCGTTGCGGATTTCACAATTATATGTTAAAACTTAATGTTAATTTTATGCTGTTTTTTACCCGAGAAGTGAAAATATAACAAACTAAATTATTACACTAATTTAAAAGTATTGTATGAAAACAACTTTAAGTAGCTTGCTGTTCGTTCTGTTATTTGCCCCTATTTTGATGTTTGGGCAAACTACAGTAACAGGAACAGTGACAGAACAATCGACTGCAATACCGCTTCCAGGAGTGAATATCCTTATTAAAGGAACTGCTACTGGAACGGCAACAGATTTTGATGGTAAGTATCAAATTAGCTTAAAAAATGGAGACATTGTGGTGTTTTCATTTGTGGGTTATAATCCAGTAGAAATTACTTATACTGGTCAATCAACATTAAATGTTGGACTTACTGAAAATACCGCTCAATTAAATGAGGTGGTAATCATTGGTTATGGATCAACAACAGTCAAAGATGCAACAGGATCTTTAGACAGAATTGATTCAGAAGAATTTAACAAAGGAGCTATCGTGTCTCCAGAAAACCTCTTAGCTGGTAAATCTGCCGGAGTTAGAATTACTTCTTCTTCAGGTTCTCCAGGAGCCGGTGCTGAAATTAGAATTAGAAATGGTGGCTCACTTAGTGCCAATAACAGTCCGTTGATTGTTGTTGATGGAATTCCATTAAGTGGAGGCAGTTTAAATGCTATTAACCCAAATGAAATTGAAAGTTATACCATTTTAAAAGATGCCTCTGCAACTGCCATTTACGGGTCTAGAGCAACTGCAGGTGTTGTCATTATTACCACTAAAAAAGGAAAGTCAAAAGCACCTTTTAATGTGGAATATGATGTTCAGGCTTCTACCGGTCAAATTATCGATAAAATAGATGTTTTGAGCGCTTCTCAATTAAGAAAATACGTGATAGATAATAGAGAAGACCCAAGCTTTTTAGGGAATGCTAATACTGACTGGCAAGATGAGATTTATAAGCATGCCGAAGGCGGTATTCATAACTTGACCTTAACAAAAGGATTTGAAAACGGGTCTATCAGGGTTAACTACAACTTATCTAATCAAAATGGTGTTTTAAAAACATCTCAATACCGAAGAAATGCCATTAACCTTAATTTAGAGAATCGTTTTTTAGATGATCATTTAAAAGTGAATGTCACTTCAAAAGGAAGTTTAGTTGATAACCGTTTTGCTAATGAAGGAGCTATTGGAAGCGCTTTATTTTTTGACCCTACACAACCTGTAGAAGGAAACTGGGGCGGTTATTTTGAATTTGAAGATGCCGATGGTGTTGCAAATTTAGCACCAAGAAACCCTGTCTCTTTATTGATGTTAAGAGACAACAGACAAAGAGCCAAAAGAAACATCTCCAATATTGTATTAGATTATAAATTTCATTTTTTACCTGAATTACGTTTAAATGTAAATGCCGGGTTTGATTATGAAGAATATGACGGAAGATTTTTTACAAACAAAAATGCTGGTTTTAACAATTTAAATGATGGCCAATTTGCCGATATAGGAACTTACGATGGCATTAACAAAAACAAATTATTAGACTTCTATTTGAACTATAAAAAGAATTTCGACGGATCTCTGTTATCCGGTATTGATATGACCGCTGGTCATACCTATCAAAGGTTTTATAACATAAGTTATAGCAGAAACAGAAATACTTCAACCGGAATTTATGATGTTCCGTTACCTTCAATTCCATTCGAATTAATTTTGGAATCTTATTTTGCACGTGCCAATTTTACTTTAGACAGCAAATATATTTTTACTGCTACCTATAGAAGAGATATTTCATCACGTTTTTCAAAAGACAATAGAAATGCCGATTTCCCATCTGCTGCTTTTTCTTGGTTAGCTTCTGATGAAGATTTCTTAAAAGATTCTAGTGTTATTTCGAATCTGAAATTAAGATTAAGTTGGGGTATTACTGGGCAACAAGAGATAGGGGGTGCTTTCCCTTATTTAGGAGTGTATTCAAGAGGAGATATTAGATCACAATACCAGTTCGGATCAGAATTCATTCCTACCATAAGACCTGAAGGCTATAATGAAGATATCAAATGGGAAGAATCTACCATGTATAACGCGGGTGTTGATTACGGACTCTTTAATGATAAAATCACTGGTACTTTAGACTTCTATTATAGAAAAAATAAAGATTTACTGCAATATTCACAAGTGCCCGGAGGTAGTAACCTTGAAAACTTTTTAGATCAAAACGTAGGCGAAACGGTAAGTAGAGGTATTGAAATTGGTATTAATGCAACTCCTGTAAAAACAAAAGATTTTTCATGGGATGTAAGCGCCAATTTTACTGTAAGCGACGTTGAAATTACTAAACTTACTTTAACTGATGACCCTAACTTCCCTGGCCAACCAATTGGTGGTATTGCTGGTGGTGTTGGTAATACCATTCAGATTAACGCCTTAAATGCTGAACCTGAAAGTTTTTATGTGTATAAACAGGTTGTTGATGCTGGTGGCGCGCCACTTGAAGGTGTTTATGTTGATTTAAATGGCGATAACATTATTAATGACAGTGACAAATATAGATTCCAATCTGGAACACCAGATGCCTTTTTCGGATTTACTTCAAGTATGAATTATAAGAATTTAGATTTTAATTTTACATTGAGAGGTAGTTTAGGCAACTATATGTATAATAACTTTAGATCAGCCAACGGTTACGGTCAAGCCATTTTAAATCAAATAGGTGATTATTATGGAAATGGTAGTGTTGACGCTATAAAAACTGGATTTATAAATAATCAGCAGTTTTCAGATTTATATGTTGAAAATGCTTCCTTTATGAAACTGGATAACATATCCTTAGGATATACCATACCGTTTGAAAAAATAACTTTACGAGCCTCTTTAATTGGACAAAATTTATTTACAATTACCAATTACACAGGATTAGATCCTGAAATATCAAGTGGTATTGACAACAATGTTTATCCTAAGCCAAGAATATTCTCTTTGGGATTAAATTTTAATTTTAAATAAAAAAATGAACTATAAAAGAAAAAAATTATGTTAAACAATTTTAAAAAAGTAGTGTTTTTGTTTTGTTGTGTTTCTTTCATTGTTTCATGTACAAGTGAAATTGATGATTTAAAACCAATAAATCAAGAAACATCTGTTTCGGTTTTTGATAATCCGGACTCCTATAAATCTTTTTTAGCTAAAATTTATGCGGGTATTTCCATAAGCGGTCAGCAAGGACCTGCGGGAAATCCTGACCTAGCTGGATTAGATGAAGGTTTCTCCAATTATTTACGTTTATATTGGAAACTGCAAGAACTAACAACGGATGAAGCCGTTATAGGCTGGAATGATGGAACCATAAAAGATCTTCATTACCAAAACTGGACCCCCGGAAACGAATTTATTAGAACCATGTATGATAGAATTTTGTATCAAATTGGTTTAGTAAATGAATTTTTAAGACAAACCTCTGATGATAATTTAAATGAAAGAGGTGTAGATGCAAGCTTAAGAGAAGACATTCAAACGTTTAGAGCTGAAGCTCGATTTATGAGAGCACTTAGTTATTATCATGCCTTAGATTTTTACCGTAATATTCCATTCACAACGGAAGCAGATCCTATTGGAGCGTTCTTACCAAAGCAAACTAATGCCCAAGATTTATTTACTTATATAGAATCTGAATTAATAGCGATTGATAGTGAGTTAGTTCCGGCAGGCCTAAATGAATATGGACGTGCCGATCAAGCAGCTGGGTGGATGTTATTATCTAAATTATATCTAAATGCTGAAGTTTACCTTGGCACTGGAAATGGAAGATATGCAGATGCGAGAATTCAGGCAGAAAAAGTAATCAACTCAAATGTTTTTAGTTTAGAACCTAATTATGAATATTTATTCTTAGCTGACAATGATCTTTCCAATGAAATTATTTTTCCAATTCTATTTGACGGATTATATACACAAGCTTATGGCGGTATGACCTTTTTAGTGCACGCTCCTGTTGGTGGTAGTATGTCACCAAGTGATTTTGGAGTAAGTGGTGGATGGGCCGGTGTTAGAACCACCAGCGCTTTTGTTCAAAAATTTCCTGGAATGGAAAATTCGGCTGATGGTAGAGAATTATTTTACGCCGCTGGACAAACTTTAGAAATTGAGAATATTTCTAAATTTACAGATGGTTACGCCATTGCAAAATATAAAAATGTAGACAGATCAGGGAGTGCTGGTTCTGACCCATCTGGTGAATTTCCAGATACAGATTTCCCTTTATTCAGACTCGCTGAAGCCTACTTGATTTATGCGGAAGCTAGTTTACCCTCAAGAGGTGGGGGTGGTGATGCCAATACAGCTCGTGATTATATCAATCTATTAAGAGTTAGAGCTTATGGAGATACCTCCGGTAATATATCAACCTCTGATTTAACAGAAGATTTTATTTTAGATGAAAGAGCCCGTGAATTGTATTGGGAATGCCACAGACGAACAGATTTAGTTCGATTTGGAAAATTCACAACAAATTCAATTTGGCCTTGGAAAGGAAATGTACCTGGAGGAACAACAACAGAAGCTTTTAGAAATATTTTCCCCATTCCAACTTCGGATTTAAGTGCCAATCCAAACTTAAAACAAAACCCTGGTTATTAATTTTAAAAAAAATACAATGAAAAAAATAAAAATTTTATTAGTCTTGATTGTAGCTGTTTTAGGCTTCAATTCTTGTGAAAAAGATGAATTAGTATTCACGGCTAAGGCTCCTGGTGAGTTCGCCTTTACTAACAATTTTTTACCACAATATGTTTTAACTTCTGCAACCTCAGCTAATATTGGTGAGCGTTTTACTTGGGAATCGCAAAATTTTGAAGTACCTACTGCCGTAAATTATGAATTACAAGGGTCTGTTTCTGGAGATTTCACAGATTTAATTGTCATTGGAAGTACTTCTGGAAATGATCAAGCAGTTACTGTTGGGAAATTATTATCAATGGCTGCTGATGCAGGGCTTGATAACGACCCAAATACTGAAGACCCAAATACTGGAGATGTGTATTTTAGATTAAGAGCCTATTCTGGCGCCAATGCCATTGAAACTCTATCATCAGTTCAAACCTTAACTTTATTCTTACCAGAAATTGTTGATACTGGTGGAGGATTTGCTATTTCTTCATGGGGCGTTGTTGGTTCTGGTTATAATGATTGGGGCGGTGCTGGACCTGATGGAACATTCTACACAACAGCAGCGGCAGGAGTTATAGTTTCATACGTTAATTTGGTGACTGGAGATATTAAATTTCGTGAAAATAACGAATGGGTAGGTGATGTAGGTGATGCTAACTTAGATGGTATTTTAGATTCAGATCCAGACAATAATATTGCTGTAACTGCCGGAGATTATAAAATAACAATAGACACCAATGACATGTCTTATACCATTGAACCATTCTCATGGGGTGTTGTAGGTTCTGGTTATAATGATTGGGGTAATGCTGGTGATGATGCTAAGTTTCATTATGATTATACTACAGATACATTTAAAGTAGGGGTACAACTCATTGATGGTGATATCAAAATAAGACCTTTAAATACCTGGTCTGGCGATTTAGGTGATGCTAATTTAGATGGCATTTTAGATGCAGATGCCGACAATAACATAGCTGTAACTGCTGGTCATTATCTTATAACAATGGACCTTAAAGATAATTCATATTCTATCGTTGCTGCACCTGTTTGGGGAGTAGTTGGTTCTGGCTATAATGATTGGGGTAATGCTGGTGCAGATGCTGCACTAACTGAAATACAGCCTGGAGTAATGTTTGGAGATGATATCACTTTAATAGATGGTGAAATTAAATTTAGAGCTGATAATACTTGGGATGGCGATTTAGGTGATAACGCCCCAGCAGATGGTATTTTAGAGGCAGGTGATAACATCCCTGTGACCGCTGGAAACTATGTGATCTCAATTGATTTTAACGACCCGGATGGTCCTAGATATCATTTAACTAAAAGATAATTCTTTTAATTTTAAGATTCAAAAGGAGTTGTACTTATTTGAACAACTCCTTTTTTCCTATTTAATAAATACCCGTTATGAAAAAACTTTTACTTATACTTTCCTTAGCTTTATTTTCTATTCCCAACTATGCCCAAATATCCTGGCAAGGAGGCTCTATCCCGGAAGAAACAAATCCTGCTACCATATTATTTGATAAAACAGGAACGGGTTTAGAATCATATTCAGGTACCATTTACGCTCATACTGGTGTAACCATTGATGATAATATAGCCTGGCAAAATGTTATAGGTACTTGGGGTAACAATGCTACACAACCCGTACTAGAATTAGTTTCTGGTAATATTTATAAACTAGATTTAACGTCTTCAATAAAAGACTATTATAGCTATAGCGGTACAGGTGCTATAACTGCTATAAATATGGTATTAAGAAGTGCTGATGGACTTCAACAAACAGGTGATTTAGACTTACCTGTAGGTGCTTTTCAATTAATATTAAACAGCCCTGCTCAAAACTCGACAACTTTAATAAATTCAGGTGAATCACTCAATGTTTCCGCCTCTAATACAGGTGGCAATGCTAATTATGTTTTAACCGCAAATGGCACGGTAATAAACACTCAAAATAATACCTCATCCTACACATATACCCACTCTAATATTACTCAATATCAACATTATGAGCTTCAAGTCACTCTTGTGGGAACAGGTGTAAAAACCAAAAACTTTGATGTTTTAATTAATCAAACCACTGCCACGGCTATTATGCCAACATCCTATCAAGATGGAATTACCTATTTAAGTGATACGGAGGCTGTATTAGTGCTTTATGCTCCTGGCAAGGATTATATATATGTGGCGGGCAGTTTTAATAACTGGCAACCAAATTCAAGCTATGCCATGAAGTATGATTTTACAAGAGGTAAACACTGGATTACTTTGTCTGGCTTAACATCTGGGCAAATTGAAACCTATCAGTATTGGGTGGTTAAAAAAGAACCATCTGGCTCAGCCTTATCATTAGTTAAAGTAGCCGATCCTTACTCAACTTTGATTTTAGACCCTAATGACGACCAATACATTCCAGCGTCAACCTATCCTAATTTACCAGCCTATCCTTCAGGTCAGAAATATGCGGTATCTGTTTTACAAACGAATCAAGCAGCCTATAATTGGCAGGTCAGCAATTTTAATAAACCCAAAAAAGAAGATTTAGTAGTTTATGAAGTTTTATTGCGGGATTTTGATGCCGATAGGAATTTCCAAGACCTCATTGATAGAATATCTTATTTTAAAAATTTAAATATTAATGCCATTGAACTCATGCCTGTTATGGAATTTGAAGGTAATGAAAGCTGGGGCTATAACACCTCTTTTCATTTGGCTTTAGATAAATATTATGGCACAAAAGATAAATTTAAAGAACTGGTTGATGTTTGTCATCAAAACGGGATTGCCGTTATTTTAGACCTTGCTCTTAATCATGCCTTTGGCCAAAATTCCATGGTTAGAATGTGGAATGACAACCGATATGGTGACAGTTATGGAGAACCTACAAGTGAAAACCCATATTTTAATACGGTTGCAAAACACACTTACAGTGTGGGTAATGACTTTAATCATCAAAGAACTGCTACCCAAAATTACACCAAACGTGTCATCAAGCAATGGATTGAAGAATTCAAAATTGATGGTTTTAGATGGGATTTAACCAAAGGATTTACCCAAAATTGTACAGACAGCAATTATTCTTGTACAGATAGCTACCAGGCTGATAGAGTAGCTGTTTTAAAATCTTATGCTGATTATTCTTGGAGCTTAGACCCAAATCATTATGTCATTTTTGAACATTTAGGTAGTGATGCCGAAGAACAAGAATGGGCTAATTATAAAATTAATGAAGGAAAAGGGGTTATGATGTGGAGCGAAATGTGGAACAGTTACAAAGAACTTGCCAACGGTAATGCCAGTTCTTTTGACAGAATGGGACATGTTGCTCATGGTTTTACAGAAAAACGCACTCTGGGTTATCCTGAAAGTCATGATAAAGACAGAATCATGTATGAGATGACCACTTTTGGCAAAACCGGAACCGAATATGATATTAAAGATTTAAATACGGCCTTAGCAAGAATGTCAGCTTTAGGTGCCGTGACCTTAACAATTCCTGGCCCTAAAATGCTGTGGCATTTTGCTGATTTAGGCATGGATGATTCTATCTGGTTATGTTCAGATGGTGTTACTGTAAACTCTGATTATGATGCTACCCCTGGCGATTGCAAGTTAAGTACCAAACCACAGCCTCAATGGTCTGAAAACTGGCTTGGAAATCCCAACAGAAAACAAGTATATGATGACTGGTCCAGACTCATTCAATTAAAAACACAGGAAGCGGTTTTTGAAGGTGATTACACCATAGATTCAGGAACCTTAACTCCTAAAATTTATATTTTTGATGATACGCTTCCTACTTCAAGTTTAAAGAATGTGGTGATACTGGCTAACTTTGATGTGATAGCGCAAAACATCACACCAAATTTCCCTTACCCTGGAACATGGTATGATTTAATGGATGAGACCGGAGGCACTTCGATTACGGTAAGCAATACCCCAGCAGCAATCAATCTTCCTGCCGGGGCATTTAAAATCTATGGAAATAAAGCATCTACGCTTTCGGTTTCTGATATTGAAAAACATTTATTTGCAATATATCCAAACCCAACTTCAACCAGTTTTAAATTAAACAATGCCGTTAATGATTTGAGAATATATAATATCACGGGTAAAATGGTTAAATCATTTAATGGAAATTTCCAAAAAGGATTTTCTTTTAATGTCTCAAACCTGAATCAAGGCATTTATATTATTAAAATTAAAAACCAATTAGGCCAATCTTTGACCTCTAAACTTGTAAAATTATAATTGTATAGAATCCCATCTTTTAAAAAGCTCCTTAAGTTTTATTTAAGGAGTTTTTTAATTACTACTAATTCGTTATTTCAAACTTACACTAATAATAGCTATTCCATGAGAATCAAGAAGCTCTTCCTTTGGAATTTCTGGACCAATAGAAAACTGAAGGCTTTCTACTCTACTCATATCAAAACCTGATGCAATATTATGTTCTAAATAATAAGGCAAAAAACTTGGATAAGGTCTTGGCAAAGTCACCGTTTTAACCGGCTTTAAATCATTTAAATTTAAAAAATAGTCTTTACTATCAGTCCCAATATCAACAACATGACCATAAGCAGATCCATCATCTAAAACAAAGGCTATTTGTAGTTTACAAGGTTTATTATTTAAAGCACGTCCTTTAAAAACTAAAGTCTTTTTTGAATCCAAATCTTCACTTCTGGCTGTTACTTTATCAATAATAAAATGTTTGAATGAATAATCATAAATGGGATTTGCATTCAAGTTTTCCTGATCAGGAACAAATAATTTATCAATATTCATTTGGTATTCTGCTTCTCCAAAATTTTCAGTAGGAACTAATTTAAATGAGCGCCTCCATGGCCTTACTAAATCGTCTGAATCCTTGGCAGCATTAAATAAATTTATAGGACTTTCTTTTGAGACAACAGCCACTTTGTAAGGTGTTCTGTCATAAAAATCCCAAGCATACAAATTGCCTTTCTTTCCTGTAGGAAAAGTCATTTCATGACCATCCTTTAGCTTTACAATAATATTATAGTTTAAATAGCCCTTTTGAATAAATTTAGATTCGATGATTGCTTGATATTTATAATTCCCTACATAGTTAAACTTTAAATTAAAATATTGACCATTATTAGATCCTGTTAAGGTTAATGCTTCTGGCATTTTTGAATCAATACATTGAACCTCTATAATTAAGTCCATATTTTCAGTAACTATTTCTGAAGGATCATGTTTAAAATATAATTTGTCCACGTTTGATTCTGGAGCATAAAAGTCCTTTAGTTTATATGTATTAAAATCATCAGTCTCTGACCATTTTTTCTGAAGGCCTTTTTTACTAACTATATAAGTTCCTGGCCTAATTTGAAAGGTGTTTTTATTCACTTCAGAAATAAATTCATTGCCCTCATTTATAGCTTCAATATTAAAACCATCGCCCAAATCTTTTAAATTAATTTGCATTAAATAAGTTTCCCAATTAATAACTGCCACCTTTTTACTTGGACTATTTCTTCCAAATAAATTATCTACCCAAACAGCATCAGGCATCACTTCCAATCGCCAAACACCTACAGCTATTTTATCCAAAAAATACGCTCCTAAACCATCATATTTTATTACTGATGAGTTACCAAAACCAGCAATTTCTTTGAGTTTTGTTTCATTTTTTACCGAAGCATTTGTTGAATTTGTATAATAGAATTTAGATGCTGTATTATATTCAGCTAAATCGTTATTATAGTCAACCTTAAACGCTCCAAAAGAGGTGTTTTTTGGATACGTACCAGAATTAGAATACATAGGGACTTCATGAAATACTTCTGAAGATATTTTTAATGCCAGGGCTTTTTGAGGGGCATAATTCAAATTCATATAATGCGTATTATACTCAGTATTAACAGGCGCCAAAAAAGTCGGATCATACGCAAAATGCGTTCCTATTTGAATCCCTGCAACTCTAAAACTTCTCGCTATAGCGGGATATATGTAAGATTTACTCACATCAGCGGCATCAAATTCATACACTAATTTAGCCCCTTGATACTTCTTAAATACAGTCTCAAACGGCATATCATAATCATTTACATTAGGAAGCAAGTTACCCGACAGCTCTTTACCATAGCCTAAGCCCGTTGGATACCATTGAAACGTTCCTCCTTGTACATCGCCTTTAAAATAATCATCCATATACTGAACCGCATGACTCATATTGTAAAATACCGGCTTTTTGGTTCCCGTTTTTCTTATAGCCTGAACCATTCCTTTTACAAATTCAGTCACTTTTTGTGCTTCACCTCTGTGATGAGGCTCATTACTGATTTCAAAGGCTATCATATTGGGATCATCTTTATACCCCAATCCGGTATATGGATTTACATGATTTATAAATTGTTCCAAATAGTTGTGTTGTGCCTTAATAGCATCAGGGTTTGTTAAACATTCCACTTTTCCATATTTATTGGAAAACCCGGGAGATTTAGTATCAGGCTCAGGCCATCCGTTTCCCCAAAAAGCAATGGGTGTAATGACATAATTAATCTTTGCCTTTTTTAACTTCCATAATAAATAATCAAAGGCATCCAAATGTTCATTTTCTAACAAATTACCAAGTGAATCACTTATTTCAGTATCCCAAACATGAATTCTATATAAATCAAATCCTAATCTGGAAAAATGATACACATCATTATCAATGACTTTTTTAAAATCAATGCCCATTCTTTTAGCAGAACGATAGGCATGAGCAAAAGGCACCGTATAATTTACTCCAAAACCTTTTACCTCTTCTTTTGAATTTTCCCAGCGCATAACGCCTTCACTATCAATTATAACATCTCCTTTAATTTTGCTCTGAGACAATACAGTGTTTACAAAAAAAAAGAATACTAAAAAACCAAATATAGATGTATGTATTTGTTTCATTTTCCGTGTTTAAAGTTGTAGATAATTTAATGAAATTATTAGACAATCTTCGCGTTAAATTGATTATTTTAATAGAACAAAATAGGCCTAACATAAAAATGAAAATTTTACCTTTTCTATTCATCTTATCTTTGATAGTTTCATGTTCTTCTGGCAATGACACATCAAATGAAAAAGAAGAAACACCAATTCCAGATGCGCCTATTACATTTTATTATGGAGCCGATTTATCTTATGTAAATGAAATGGAAGATTGTGGCGCCTCATATAAAGATGCTAATAGTGCTACAAAAGATCCCTACGCTATTTTCAAAGAGGCAGGCACCAATTTAATTAGAATACGTTTATGGCATAACCCTACCTGGACTAATTATTCGAATTATAATGATGTAAAAAAATCCATTCAACGTGCTAAAGTTCTAAATATAAAAGTCTTGCTCGATTTTCATTATTCAGACACCTGGGCAGACCCCAGTCAACAACAAATTCCTTCCGCCTGGCTGAGTTCAATTAATGATACGCCGGCGTTAGGTGACTTATTATATGACTACACATATAACACATTGAATGAATTATCCAGATCGAATTTACTGCCTGACATTGTTCAGATTGGTAATGAAATAAACCCTATGATCCTTCAAGACGGGGCTTTACAATGGCCCATTGACTGGGTTAGAAATTCATCGCTCTTAAATAAAGGCATTACAGCTGTTAGAGATATTTCAACTGCAAAAAATAAAAATATTGACGTTATGTTGCACATAGCACAACCTGAAAATGGCTTATGGTGGTTTGATCAGGCAACAAAAAATGGCGTTACGGATTTTGACTGGATTGGACTTTCTTATTATCCTATCTGGTCAGATTATAATTTAAATAACTTAGCGACACCTTTATCCACTTTAATAAATACTTATAAAAAGCGCTTAATGATTGTTGAAACAGCTTATCCGTTTACACTAATAAATGCTGATAGTGCCGGCAATATATTAGGTAGTGACGCGCTTATTGATGGGGATCCAGCCACTCAGCAAGGTCAATTAAATTATCTGAACAAATTAAAAACGATTATTGAAAACGCTGGTGGAGAAGGTTTAATTTATTGGGAACCGGCCTGGGTCTCAACAGGCTGCAGTACTCTTTGGGGTCAAGGTTCACATTGGGATAACGCCACCCTTTTCGATAATGACAATAAAGCCACTCTTGGTATGCAATTTTATAAAGGATCATTACAATAATAACTCATGAGATATTTTAAGCATATATTATTTCTTCTCTGCATTATAACTTCTTTCGGAACGCTGAAAGCACAAACCAGAGACATCATCACACTAAAAAAAGGATGGAAATTTAATAAGGGAAACCACCCTGAAGCCATAAAAAGTAACTTTGATGATTCTCATTGGGAAGATATTACGGTTCCTCATGATTGGGCCATTTACGGTCCCTTTGATAAAAATATTGATAAACAGGTTGTTGCCATTGAACAAAATGGTGAAGAGGTCGCTACAGAAAAAACAGGAAGAACTGGCGCTTTACCATATATTGGAGAAGCCTGGTATAGACATACGTTTTCTTTACCAAATTTCAATACCAATAAAAAAGCGATTATTCTATTTGAAGGTGCCATGAGCCAGCCAGAAGTATTTATAAATGGTCAAAAAGTTGGGGAGTGGAAATATGGTTATGCCTATTTTTATTTTGATATTACTGATTATATATCAACCACTCAAGAAAATACATTAGCTGTAAAGTTGTCCAATCAAGGGGAGTCTTCAAGATGGTACCCAGGAGCAGGTTTATATAGAAACGTTAGCATTATTATAAAAAACAAGGAAAGCATTGACCAATGGGGAACTTTTATTACAACACCCTTAATTACTCAAGAAATAGCTAAAGTTAATATTAAAACCAGAGTCTCTGGAAAAGATTTAAGACTAGTGACTGCCATTCTTGATGCTGATGGTAAACAGGTTAATTCTAATGAAACAGTTCAACTTTTCAACAATGAATTCGACCAAAATATAGCTATTAATAATCCAAATCTTTGGAGTCCGGAATCCCCGTATCTATACACATCTGTTTCTCGATTATATGCCGGAAACGACTTAAAAGATGAGATAACAAATCGTTTTGGTATTAGACAAATTGAATACAACCAAAAGACCGGATTTAGTTTAAACGGAGAGATTACTAAGTTTAAAGGCGTTTGCTTACACCATGATTTGGGACCACTTGGTACCGCTGTCAACAAATCTGCTTTAAGACGTCAATTACGCATTTTAAAAGATATGGGTTGCAATGCGATACGAAGCTCTCATAACATGCCATCTATCGAACAATTAGAGCTTTGTGATGAAATGGGTTTTATGTTTTTAGCTGAAAGTTTTGACGAATGGGCAAAACCAAAAGTAAAAAATGGCTATAACCTTTATTTTGATACATACGCTGAAAAAGATGTTGTTAATTTAGTGAGAGCTACCCGAAATCATCCATGTATTGTTATGTGGAGTTCCGGTAATGAAGTTCCAGACCAATGGGGAGCCGAAGGTGTCAAACGTGCCAAATGGTTACAGGATATTTTCCATAATGAAGACCCTACTAGACCTGTTACGGTTGGTATGGATCAAGTAAAAGCGACTATGGAGTCCGGATTTGGAGCTTTACTGGATGTTCCTGGTCTCAATTATCGCGTACATCTTTATGAGGAAGCCTATAATAAATTTCCCCAAGGGTTTATTTTAGGATCAGAAACCGCTTCTACTGTTAGTTCACGTGGTATTTATAAGTTTCCTGTTGAAAAAGCCAGCATGAAAACCTATGATGACTTTCAGTCATCGTCTTACGATTTAGAATATTGTAGCTGGTCCAACTTACCAGATGATGATTTTGTGTTACAAGATGATAAACCTTGGGTGATTGGTGAATTTATTTGGACAGGTTTTGATTACTTAGGAGAACCTACACCTTATGATGAAGCTTGGCCTTCTCGAAGCTCCTATTTTGGCATCAATGACTTGGCAGGTTTACCTAAAGACAGATACTATTTATATCGAAGTCGATGGAATACTAAAGACGAAACCTTACATATATTACCGCATTGGAATTGGGATGGTCGCGAAGGTAAGACAACACCCGTTTTTGTTTATACAAGCTATGATAGTGCCGAATTATTTTTGAATGGAAAGAGTCTGGGTGTACAAAAGAAAAATAATGACACCAAACAGAATAGATATCGCCTAATGTGGATGGATGTAAGATATGAAACAGGAACATTAAAGGTTATTGCTTTTGATAAAGATGGTAATCCCGCTTCTGAAAAAGAAATTAAAACTGCTGGAAAACCTCATCAAATAGTTCTTGATACTGATGTAAAAACCATTAAAGCGAATGGTGAAGATTTAAGTTATGTAACGGTTTCGGTAGTCGACAAAAACGGCATTCCGTGTCCAACGGCTACAAATCAATTAACATTCAAAGTAAAAGGAGAAGGCACGTATAGAGCTGCTTGTAACGGTGATGCTACCTCTCTTGAATTATTCCATTTACCAACCATGAAATTATTTAGCGGTAAACTGGTAATACTTATTCAATCTACCGAGAACGCAGGTAATATTGAATTATCTGTTTCTGGTAAAGGATTAAAAAAAGGAAACATTTCTTTGAGCTCTTTTAAATAAAAAAGCCTCTTGTTTCCAAGAAGCTCCTTTTTTATGAACTCAGAAATTTTTATGATTCATCAATCAATTGTTTTTCCAATTCTTCTAAAGTGATCCCTTTGGTTTCTGGCATCACATAAATCACCCAAATGAGTTGAAATATCATCATAACCGCAAATATCATAAACATAGCACCCGCACCAATATTCGCAATTAAAAGCGGCACAGAAGCGGGAATAATAAAGGCAAGTACCCAATGTGTTGAGGTTCCAATAGACTGGCCGTAAGACCGCACATGGTTAGGAAAAATTTCTGATATAAATACCCAAATCACCGAACCTTGTCCAATGGCATGAGCACCAATAAACACAAATAAAGAAATTGGCACTACCATACCAGACCAATTATAAAAGAACGCCAGAGACACAAAAAGCAATGAAATAATATAACCTATTGAACCGATGATCATTAATTTTTTTCTTCCTATTCTGTCAATAAAATACATTCCTAAAAGCGTGAATATTAAATTGGCCACACCTATTCCTATACTTCCTAAAAGCGCCGCTTGATCAGCTAATCCTGCTTCAACAAAAATGCGCTTTGAATAATAGAGAAAGGCATTAATTCCTGAAAATTGATTAAAAAGGGCAATAGCAAATGCTAACAATATGATATGCTGATACTTTTTTTGAAAAACGGATTCCTTAGGTTTACTTTTATCCAATGCCAAAATATTGGCAATCACCTCATCCGGATTTGAATCTGGATTAATGAGTTTAATGATTTTTCTTGCCTCTTCGGTTCTGTTTTTTATAATGAGCCATCTAGGGCTTTTAGGCACCATAAACACCATAATTGTATAAATAAAAGCAGGAACTGCTTCAATTCCTATCATCCATCTCCAACTATTATTTTCAATATAAATACTTATTAAATAGTTCGAGACAAAAGCTACTAGGATACCAAAAACAATATTAAACTGATAAGTAGCCACAAGTTTTCCTCTGTTTTTTGCTGAAGCAATTTCCGAAATATAAGCAGGTGCGGCTATTGTGGAGGCCCCAACACCTAAGCCACCAATAAATCTAAAAACTCCAAACACCCATGGATCATTAGCTAACCCAGAACCAATTGCGGATATTGTATATAGTATTCCAATCCATATTAAGGTGTTTTTTCTGCCAATCATACTGGTTGGATAACCCCCTAAAAGGGCTCCGAAAATGGTTCCGAAAAGTGCAGAACCAACTACTATGTATCCATGAAAATAATCATTACTACCAAAGAGCTCATAACTACCCCACATTTTTTGAAGTGTCTGCTCTGCACCACTGATAACAATGGTATCAAATCCAAATAAAAAGCCTGCAAGCGCCACTGTAATTGACCATACAATTATTTTGTTATTCATGATTTAATTTGGATTAGTTGGTTCGTATTCAACTTAAAAAAGCGCTTCAGGAGGCATCAGATTATTGAGTTTTTCTCTATAACTATTATGTAATAATGATAAACCATATTGGTAAGAGGCATTCATCCACCCAAATCCTTCCTGAGTAATATATTCAAAATCAGTCCCAACATTACCATATTCAGCAAAGACCTTATGGGTAGCTTCTACTACATCATATTTTTCAGGTATGGTTCCATTATAATCCACTGCATTTTTGGTAATCATGAATAGCCATCTATAAATTAATTCTTGTGCTTCATTAATATAGCCATAGTTAAACAGCCCTTTCCAAATCATCATTTGATGTGGTGCCCATCCATTAGGATAATCCCATTGCCGCTGTGGTCTGTTTTCACTAATTTCACCTCTACTTCGTTTTGTGCTTCCAGCAATTCCTCCCCTTTCCTTTAACATAGGGATTGCTTTATAAATAAGCCTTTCCGCTTGTTCTTCAGAACATAGTTTAGCCCATAAAGGTGCCAGAGTTGTTGCCGCTATAAAAAGAGATTGTGATTTTGTCTTTACATTATAATCAAAATACAATCCTTCTTCTTCATTCCAAAGATATTTATCCACAGCATTTCGTCTTACCTTTGATTTTTCTTCCCAATAAGATGGAGTATAACCTTCAAAAAGACCATTAAATTCGTGTTTAATGACTTCTTCAAAATCTGTTTCATATTTGTATAACATGGCATTGAGTTCCACAACATTTAAATCCGCACAAATCTTTTCAATTCTATAAGAAGTATCATGACCCGATTCACGTACTGTCCTGTCATGAACAAAATAGGCATCCAACTCCTTATTTATTATTTGCCCTTCAGCATAAGCCTTCTCAAAATGACGAATAGACATATCAACTTCATCAGCATAAGGTTTTAATATGGAGTCAAAATGACCAACCTCACATTCCGGTGGAAAACCTATACCTTCTGCAAGATATCTATTCAGACCATTTTCAGTCAGACGGTTTCCCTGTACCATCCAAACCGTTTCATATTCTTTAATAGCGGTTTTTAGATGATTTTTCAACCATATTTTATCCTGAGTTATTTCGAAAACTTCTCTGATCAAGCTGGAATAAAATGGTGGTTGTGTTCGGGTTAAATAATAGGATCTGTTAGCATTTAAAATTTTACCGTAATGTTCAATTTCATATTGAAAATTATCAGCCATGCCTTTAGCCAAATCTACTTTACCATCAATTAACAGTCCAATAGATTCAAAATAACTGTCCCAACCATACATTTCATTAAATCGTCCGCCAGGAACCACAAAAGGAACCCCTATAGTTTTATCTCCTGCCGAATCTAATTTTAATGATAAAATCCCAGGTTGAATATTAATAGACTTTACAAAGGCTGGCGTTATAGCTTCTGGAAGTTTAAACGTTTCAATAGGCAATTTAGCCTCTAACCCTTTATAATAATGATACGCGAACAGATCATTAAAAGGCACATAAATACGCAGTTTATCAGATGCTAAAGACTCATTTTTAGTATCATGAATAAGACTTACAATCCCTTTTTCATCCATCGTTCTGGTGAGTCCATTCCAATAATAGTTCTTAATCATTTGTGAAACTCTCTCTACCGGTCTTTCTTCAATAACCTCTGTATTTAATGAGGCTATTTTCAAGCCATTATTTTTAGCAATGACCAATTCCTGCAGTAAATTAGAAAGGTGATAGGTACCTGCTACAGTATATGATTCTCCTGAAATAGATGCCAGATTAAAAGTTTTTGGTCCTTTATCTTCAATAGTAATTTTTTTATCCTGATCCGTATCTTCCTGAGCAAGAAGCTGGTTTAAACAGATATCAATATTAACTTTTAAAATCATGATTCCTTTAAGGCATTTTTCTTTGAAATTTTATCAATTAACAACACAAAGATTATTAATAGCAGCATTGGAATTAAAAGAAAATAAAAAGCTTTGGCGCCTCCAATACTTTCAAATAATTCACCTACAATTCTGGAACCTATAGTTCCTCCTAGGGCAGAAAATATGATAATTAAACCTGACATTGGTGAATGCAAGTTTTTTGGTAATGAACTTAGAACTGTTGAATTTAACAATGGATAAATAGGCGCAATAAACAACCCGATTAAGGGCAAAATATAGCCCAACAAGGGCACATCTGCTAAACTTTTTATTTCAACTAAAGAATCTATTTCAACTTTTAATTGGGGCAACACGCTCAATAAAATACCTCCCGAAATGACAATACAGATGATAACAAGCGTCACCCATGACATAAATTTTGATAAATATCCAGCCAAAAATCTTCCCAAGGCTAATGACAAAGCTAAAATACTTGCCATTTGAACACTCAGAGTTACGCTGAATTTAAATATCTTTTCATTGAATCTTGGCAGCCAGGTCATGATACCCTGTTCTATCATTACAAAAAAGAAGGCTGAAGCTAAAAACACTAAAACTAATGGTACAATGATGAGTTTTAAAGATCGCGTTAAATCTTCCTTTAGGCTTGACCCAATAGCTTCTACTTCATATTCAATTTTAGAAAAAAGTAAGAAAATGAATGAAATTACAATTAAGCCAGAAAGCAAATAATATACATTTAACCAGGCATTTTCGTCTGTATCAGAATAGAATGCTGGAAACAAAAAATATGCAGAAGCAATACCCACCATAAAAAATCCTTCTATAGAACTCATCAAGGAAGAATGCTCTTTTTTTGACGAGGTTACAACGCCAATTAGAGAATACACTGATAATTTTATCAAAGCAAAACTGATCCCAATGGATAAGAACAATATCTTGGTATAAACGAACGAATTTCCAAAAATCATTACTAAACACCCAAAGAACACAAGTGCCAAACCACTTAACATGGCCTTTTTATAACCAAATCTTGGCAAAAATGAGGCTACTAGAAATGATACAATAGCAATTGGTAAATCTTTAAAAGCCTCAAGAAGCGACGCTTGAGATTCACTCACATGATAAACATTGATTGATTTGGCTATCACTATTCCCACACTATTGAGTAAAATAGCAAACACAAAATAGTTTAAAAAGATAGATATTTTGATTCCCAGATTCTTCATTTTTCCTGTTTTTAAAAAATTAATGACCTCCGCCAGCCGGCATCACAGAATGATCTCCATTATCTGATTTCGGTTCCTTCAAACGCAGCGCTAAAACCCCGGAAATAATAAAAAATACCCCTCCTAATAAAATAGCATTTACCGCACTATTCCCTAAAAGATTTTTTACAATCGGGCCAAAAGTTATGGTTTGAATGCCCATAGGAATTACGATCATCATATTTAATATCCCCATATATACGCCTCTTCTTTCCTGAGGCACAATTTTAGACACCATAGAATAGGGAATACCCATCATTGCGGCCCAACCAACACCAAATAAGATCATGGGTAATATCACTAAAAACGGATCTTGAATATGAGGTATGGATAACATGGCAATACCAGTTAAAAACAAACTGAACACATAAACCTTTTTACCTCCAAATTTCAACGCTAAAGGCACTAAAGCAAGTGCAACAACAATAGTAGACACATTATAAGTCGTATTCATTTTTGCGGCCTGACTCAAAGCCTGCGATTTATCAAAATTCATAGTTTCCTCAAATAAGGGCGCTATAAATTGCCAATAAACAAATAATGCGTACCATTGAAACAAATAAACCCCGGATAACTTCCACATAAAATTGGGCATTTCTTTAATGGCATCCACAATTTCAAAAAAAGGTGTCTTAATTCTATCTACAAATGGTAGGGCATTGTGCCTGTTTATATCTTTCAATTCTTCATCCGAAGGTGGTATTTCAGGTGTTTTTAATACCGACCACAATATGGTAGAAACAGACAATATTGCTCCAATAAAGAACGAATAATATAACCAGGTCGGTATCTTATCTGTAGCTTCAGCACCTCCTTCGCCAAACCAGTCCTGAAATAAAAATATAGACGCATTCGCTAAAACAATTCCGGCACCTACAAAAAGACTTTGCATTTGGTATCCAAAACTCAATTGCATATTTGGTAATTTATCACCAACAAATGCGCGATATGGCTCCATCGCCATGTTATTCCCTACATCTAAAATCCATAAAAGACCTACTGCAAACCATAATGCCGGGCTAAAAGGAAAGGCAAACAAACATAAACTTCCAATGATGGCCCCTATCATAAAAAAAGGTTTTCTTCTACCCCAACGAGGCGACCAAGTTTTATCTGAAATAGCTCCAATAATAGGCTGAATAATTAAACCAGTTACTGGTCCCGCCAAATTTAATAACGGTAAATCCTCATGATGAGCCCCTAAAAAAGAAAAAATTGGATTTACAGCCGTTTGTTGCAATCCAAAACTAAATTGGATTCCTAGAAATCCGACATTCATATTCCAGATTTGCCAAAAAGATAAGGTTGGTTTAGTTAACTTCATAGTCTATATTTTTCCTGTTTTAATATTTAGTTCGCTATCAATAATCATGGTTGAAAGTTTACAATGTTCCTAATATATCTGTACTTTTTTGAAAACTGAATAATAAGTTAACTTTTCCCCAATCATGGGCTTAAATAAGGCGCTATCTTTTTTTATATAAAATATTATAATTTAAGTTTTTCAGCTTCAAAATGCCCCAAAGCTTTTCCTTGTTTTAATCCATTTTCAATAGCTGCACGATAATGTATTCCTCCGTACAGACGGCTAATTGCCGCTTCACTTGACGCATTATAAAACGATTTAAAATTTCTGACAGGTAATCCAAAGGGTAATTCAGTATCATCTTCAAAATAGAAATTATCTCCAAATATTTCTGTTAAAACAACAGAGGCCGCTCCAGAAACGACAGAATGCCCGCTGGTATATTCAGGAAATGGTGGTGTTTGTAAAATGGGCAACCAATCCGGATCTATATTTTGATTGATAATAGTTTCTGGTCGTATCAAATTACTTCTATATTTTTCATCCCAACAACTAATAAAAGCATCCGCAATGGCTATAGATGTTTTTGTATACGCATTTACTGTTTCTTCAACATTTGAATTTGTTTTTCTTGACGCTATTTTTGTAATTCCTATCCAATGAGCGCCCGGAGATATTTTTTTGGTTGCAAACATAAAGTGTCCTCTGGTAACTGAAACAAAAGGATTACAATCCCAAAATCTTGCAATAGCAATTTCTTCTGATTCATCCCCGTTTTTAGTAATTTCTTGACTCACATTATACACCTCCATTAACTCTTCAAAGAATTTTGTCCCTTTCTTCAAAGAAAATTCAGGATGTGGTTCTGGTTTAAATTGTTGTGCAGAATCTAATAAAAAGGGTCTAATCTCATTCCAATGTGGCTCAATACCATCCATATAAGAAGGCGGTGTTGGTTGCCAGCGAGAAGGATCATCCGTGTCTACTGTAAATTTAGACATAGTACGGGTTTGATTGTAGTTGTCTTTAGCCATATATTTTTTCATATGATCTACTACCTCAAAGGCATATGCTTTTGATTGATCAAACTCTTGTTTGTTAGTTGTTCCCCAAGCCAAATACAAACTATCTTGTAAGGAAGACATTTTTTCTTCTGAAAAAATTAAGTTTTTACTGATTTCCATATGAGCTATGATAGCCGCTAATTCTAAATTAACCTCTTTAGATTTATCAACTTGAGGGATGGATTCAAACCCATTCAAAGTTCCTACAAGCGTTTTAAATTTGGTGCTTTTTTTTGCTAATATTTCATAGGCCGCAATGTTAGGATACACAAATATTCTACTGGCCACCGGAGGTGAAAAAATATCATGGATCTGAATTTCCATAACCCTGTCTATTGCCTGATGAAATAGTTCTGGGGATACTTTTATATGTTCTGCAGGTTTGCTACAACTAGCAAAAACAATAATAATCAGTAATAGATAAATTTTAGTTTTTAAATGGTTCATTGTATTCGTCTCTAATGTTTTATTCTTATTATATCCTATTTACTAATTTTCGCTAATACTTTGAGGGGTATTCACCTATTTAGTAAAATAAGTCTCTGTTTAGTTTATTGGCATATATATTTCTGTAACCCATTGAAGTTCATCTCCTCCATAAAATGGATTTGTATAGAAAAATTCAATAGGTCGATTGTTAATACTAATATCATGTCTTTTGGCATATTCATATAATCCAAACCAACCTCTATCAGAAGTCACATAATTCCCATTATATATAGCTTTCAGCGCAAGTTTTGATTTTTTAATCTTACCATATTTTATCTCTTCATTTAAAGGTAAAGAATCTCTTTCGTTAATAGGAAAACAAAATTTAAAATCAATTTGGTTGTTATTTAGATCCCAATTATTAACCATAACAAAAGGGTACTCTCCTTTTTTAAGATTATGCTCATTTAAAAAATTCATGAAAAACGAATTGCTATTCATCATTTCTTTAGCCTTATCTTCCATTTTTACATGCTTCAAATTGATATAAGCATATGATAATTCAGGAATCGTATCTAGGCCATAGATTTTAACCTTAAACTTATTTTTTAATTGATAGTCAATCCATTTCCTATAATCTTGTATTAAATCAATAGATTTCTTCCTAAAGGGGGTTTTAATGAAAGGTGCCGTTAAACGATTATAAATTGAACGACCCTTCTCTGTAATCCCAACCTTTACTTCAGAAATAGTATCGTCAAGAGCTTCAATTTTCCAATCTAGTTGTAATTTTAATTTATTGGCTTCAACAGTTTCTTCAAAAGACTCAAAAGGTTTTTTATCGTTTAAAACATAATTAAATGAATCTGTTTTTTGATTTATTATATTCCACTCTTCCAACCCTCTAAACAGCGTTCCAGGAGAAGTTTCGGCTTTAAATCTCACGATATAATCATGCGGTTTTATTAATAAATACCAAATTAACCCCCCTGAAAGAACTAAAACTATTATGTATTTGGTTTTCTTTAATTGCATCTATTAAAGTTTATTTTTTTAAGTTGCTTAATTCTGGATTTTGTAAATCTCCATTTTATCATTATTGATTGTTACTAATAAATAGTTTTGCCCTTTGAAGGAGATGATATTTAAACCTCTAACTGATTTTTGGGAAAGATCAATACCTAATTGCTCTGCTGGAATGTACCCTCCATTACTTTGTATAATGGCCCCTGAAAAACTATCAAATCTTCCTTGAAAAGGGATTACACCAAAATAATTACCTGCTAATAAAATATCATCTTTCCCATCAGCATTAAAATCAAATTTTAAAATTTCTGTAATAGGGGCTAACTGCAATTCAACTTCCGTAAATGGTTGAAATGAAAAGATTCCATGGTCATTTTTTAAATATCCAGATGCTAGTGTATTTACGGTTAATATATTTGCTTTTTTTAAAGCCTTAACACCAAAAATTTCTTCAACTGTTTGGCCTGCAAAATCCTTATAGGAGGTATATTTTTTTTTCAAATAATTTAATTGGCCAGCTAATTCATCCAACCCGTATAGAGTAAAATATTTTTTGTTTTTTTCAATAGCTACTATAGTTTCTATTGATTTATTGTTATCAAAATCACTAACGTACATTTTCATTGGAAACTTTTCAGTGGCTTTAAACTTTGAATTCAATCCAAAGTTACCCAATATATAATCTTCATCTCCATCATTATCAATATCAAAAGCGGCGATACTTTGCCATAACCCGTTCAAACTTTCTTTTAGTACCGTTGAAGAAATATCTGTAAAAGCACCATTTTTGTTTTTTAAGAACGTAGGATGCATCCACTCACCAACTAAAATCAGGTCGGTTAGACCATCGTTATTAAAATCTGTTGCAATAGCATCTGTAACCATTCCAAATTTACCCATTTGTGTTAAGGTAAAATGCCCTTTCTCATTGGTTAAAATATATGAATTTGGTAATTCTCCAAAATTTAATGCGTCGGCATGACCCCCAATAAAAACATCCAAATCGCCATCATTATCAATATCAATAGTCTTAACAACGGAGGCGTTTTCATAAAAGTTCGGCAACTTCACATTTTCAAAACTCAAATCTCCTTTATTTTGGTAAAGTACATCTTGCAATGGTTCGGCCTCATTATAAAATTCGCCACCAGCCGTGGCTATAAATAGATCATTTAACCCATCCTTATTAAAATCTGCTATAGATGCAGAAACATCTTCATTTAACTTTTTACTTTCAAAAACAGAAAGATCCTTTTTCACAAAACCATCATCTGTTTGAACAAACAATTCTGATGGTTGGTTCCGGGAACTTCCGAAGAAAATATCTTCCTTTCCATCATTATTTAAATCACCTACAGCCGTGGCAGGACCACGATCTGAAATTTGATATGGAATCAACTTATGACGGTTAAAATCAATATAATTATTTTCAACATGTCTAAAATGCAACCCATTTATACTATCTACTTTTGTTAACCAAGTCTTTATTTTTGTAGATAATTTGGAATAGTTAAACGCAAAACGCTTGGTAACAGGCTCCATTGTTAATGTTTGATTTACTTTGATATTTACAGCCGTTTGAAAAGTATTATCTGGCCAAATAATAGTCATAGAATCTACTATTTTAGTGTCACCATAACCAAAATGAATAATCGGTTCTGAAGAAGATTGAAACCCTTTTGTTGTAAATAATTGCTTATATTGTTTTATACCTTTATGATAGGATATCACCTTAGTACCTATACCAAAATTATTACCCTTATTATACTTGAATTTAAGTTTTAAATAATTTGAAGTAGAATCTATGTTATTTTGATAAAAGCTAGCAGGTGCGTTGATGTTGTTTGTAACAATATCTAAATCTCCATCATTATCTAAATCGGCATAAGCACTTCCATTAGAAATCAAAGTATCCTTTGAAATCCAAATCCCAGATTGATCCTTGAATGATAGATTTTTTCGACCTTCAAAAATACAGTTGGCAACTGCACCCGAAGGCATTAAATTTAGAGCTTCCTTATCTAGTTTATGAGATTGGTTCAGTGTTGCTTTTATTTCATCATTAGAAGTAAACTTTATATAATCTAAATCATTAGGCCTTTTTGGAATTCCGTTTGAAATAAACACATCCTGTTCACCATCCTGGTTAAAATCACTGAACAATGCTGACCAACTCCAATCAGTGGCTGATAAACCACTAAACAAAGCAGTTTCATAAAATTTTGTGCCATTATTTATCTGTAACATATTACGGGCATACTGATAATGGTACCCTAAATACTTTGTTCTCATGTTTAGCATGTCTACAGATTCATCACCCATTGAAGATTTTAAAACCTTTTCATCAGCAGGTTCCATATCCAAAGTTAAAATATCGGTGAAGCCATCGTGATTTAAATCAGCTACATCACTCCCCATTGAAAAACGGCTCGTTTTTCCAAATTTTTCTTTAAGCCGTTCTGTAAAAGTTCCATCTCCATTATTAAGATAATAATAATCATCCTCATGAAAATCATTACTAATGTATAAATCTACATAGCCATCATTATTAAAATCTTGAGTTGCAATACCAAGCCCATACCCATTTGCTCCACCAAAAATTCCTGCTTGTTCACTTACATCTGAAAATGTATCACCATCATTTCTTAACAATTTATCTCCACTTTTTAGATCTCGTTTATAGCGAATATCAACCTTGCCAAATGAGTTTTGGCTATGAACTGCATGGTTGAGCAAATACATATCGAGATCCCCATCATTATCGTAGTCACAAAAGGATGCCGTTGTACTGTAATTTTTAAAATTAAGTCCATACTTTGCAGCTTCTTCTTTAAACGTATTATCCCCGTTATTTATATAGAGCTCATTAGCTCCTTTAAGTCCATGAAGCCCTACAACAGCACATACATAAATATCCAAAAACCCATCTCCATTAACATCAGCCATCACGGTACCCGTGTTCCAGTCAGAATTACCTAGAACACCTGCTTTTTCAGAAATATCCTCAAAAACAAAATTTCCTTTGTTAATGTAAAGCTTATTTTTACCTTGATTTGCAGTAAAAAACACATCAACCAGATTATCATTATTAACATCTCCTAAAGCTACACCTCCCCCATTATAATAGTATAGATAATCTAGAATATTAAAATTATTATTTGGTTCTAATTTATTAACAAACTCTACTTTAGTGTGTTCTTTTTCTATACGCGAAAGCAGTTTTGGTGCTTCATTTTTGGAGCAACCAAACCCCAGCACCAAAACAATAATATACATGACTTTTTTAGTCATTTACCTTGAATATTTTTGGTTGTTCATTATTAATACCAACTAGTAAATAGCGTTTTCCTGATGTATTTGTTACCCACGCCATTTCTTTAATTTCACCATTAACCTTAAAACCTGTTTTAGATTGTTTAGTAAAACTTCCATCTTGATGTCCAAATAATATTAAACCTTGAATAGCATCTAAACGTGAAAATTGTGGTTTAAAACTAAAATTGTTTCCTCCTAGAATTAAATCGGTAATACCGTCTTTATTAACATCATCACATATAATCTTACAAATGCATGATAATTGTGCTTCGCTTGGAAGCCCTCTAACAGTAAAGTTTCCGTTGCCATTATTATAGGCTACATAACTTGAAAACATAGTTATATTTTTTACGCTAGAACTAGAAATAATATCTTTTGGAAAAAGTTCTTGAATTGATTTTGTAGCGTATTCACTATATTTTAAATTTTGCTTTTTTAATGACGTTATTTGACCTGTTAATTCTTTTTTAAGATGAATTGGTTTATCTTTTCCATCTACTGTTTGTGTAAAAATCTGCTCAATGGTTCCATTTGAATCAAAATCATTCACAAACATTTTAGCAGGATTCTCTTTATCGGCTTTGTAAATTGAATTTAAACCTCTATTTCCAAATATTAAATCAATATCTCCATCATTGTCTAAATCTTTAGCTTCTACAGTATTATACCAACCTGAATATTCTTTTAAATTAGTCTCAATCTCTTTAAAAACTGATCCATTATACTTGAATAGTCTGGGAGACATCCACTCTCCAACTACAATTAAATCTTTTATATTATCTTTATCAATATCTGCCCATATTGCACTAGTTGTCATCCCAATAGATTTAAGTTTTGGAGCTTTAGCTGAAGTCACATTATTAAAGTTTCCTTTTCCATCATTCTCTAAAAGTAAATTTTCCGGATTTACTCCATAAGTTCCAACAACACTCAAGCTTCCTACAAAAAGATCTACATCGCCATCATTATCAAAATCATTTGGTGCTATGGTCGAGATATTAGTATTCGTGCGTTCTACAATTTTATAGTCACTAAAATTTCCCTTACCATCATTTATATAAGCTCTAACACCCGTTCTGGCTTCTTGAAAATTTCCTCCCGAACCTACTAATAAATCCTTATCACCATCATTATCAATATCAACAAAGACGGCACAAGTATCTTCAAAAAGTGCATCGGTCGTAAATTTTGATGGTGTTAGTTTGCCTTTACTATTTTGTAAATACAATTGGCCTGTTTGTTTGAACGCACCGCCAATAAAAACATCGTCATTACCATCATTATTGACATCTCCAACGGCAAGTGCAGGACCTTCTCTAGACTGCATTTTTGGAATTAATCCTTCATAATTAAAGTCTATATAAGAATCTTCATGATGCGTTATTAAATCATTTTGAATTTCTTCAAAATATGTTATTGGTACTTTTTGCTCTTTAAAATTATAATGCTCCTGCGCTTGGTTTAAACTAAATTTTAATGATTGATTCGATTTAGTTTCTCCAATACGATGTACTTTTTTATTTGGCCAAATAATTTTTAGAGAATCTGCCTTTTGATTATTACCTAAACCAAAAGTCATTACATAATCCATTGACGACTGAAAACCTCTAGACGGGATAAGTTCTTGTCTAATAATTTGTTTATTTACATATACTTCAACAACAGTTCCAATAGCGAAGGTATTTGGAGCTTCTCCTATTAATTTTATTTTTAAATAATTATTTTTTGTATTATTTCTATAGACAAATGAGGGCATATTTAAATTATTGACTATGAGATCGAGGTCTCCATCATTATCTAAATCACCATAAGCTGCTCCATTAGAGAAACTAGGAACCTTAAACCCCCAATTATCGGTTTCATTTTTAAAGGTTAAGTCCATATTGTTTTTATATGCATAATTAGTTATTGGATTACTTGGCATACTATTTATAATGGAATCTTGTGATGTTTTAATACCAGAAATAGCCATGCCTTGGTATATTTCATTAGCAAAAAAATCTATAAAATCTTGATTTGTTAAATCGTGAACTATTCCATTTGAAATGTACAAATCCTTAAAACCGTCGTTATCCATATCAAAAAGCAAGGCTCCCCAAGACCAATCAGTTTGTGCAATACCACTAAAAAAAGCTACCTCTGAAAAAGAGTTGTCTCCATTATTTAACTGAAGTGTGTTTTGCATATATTGATTGTAAAAATCCCGATCTTTTTTAAGCTTGTAAACATCGTATCTTTCAAAATCACTTGTGTTTTTTAAACGTTCATCACTTTCAGGTAACATATCGGTGACAAATATTTCCGGCCTGCCATCGTTATTAATATCTGCCATATCTGATCCCATTGAAGATAAACTTAAATGAGACATTCTGTTTTTTATATCCTCTTTATAGGTTCCATCTCCATTATTAATATACAGATAATCGTGCTCATAAAAATCGTTTGACACATAGATATCTGGAAGTAAATCAGCATTAACATCTCCAACACTAACACCCAATCCAAAACCTATTAAACTACCATAAATTCCGGCTTCTTCACTTACATCAACAAATTTGCCATTATCATTTCTCATTAGCTTATCACCACCTCCTTTAAAAATTTCAGGTAAATCCCAGTCTTCCCCTCTCAGCTCTCTCTTATTTACATATCCCAAACTATTAACAGGTATGAAACTATTGTTTAAAATATAGGCGTCTAGATCGCCATCGCCATCATAATCAAAAAATGCTGTGTGTGTTGTAAATCCGCTATCTGCAAGATTATACTCTTCTGCTTTTTCTGTAAAAGTTAAATCGCCATTATTAATAAATAATTCATTTTTCTGATCATCACCTTGTATGTTTCCTGCGTTACAAACATATATATCTAACCAACCATCGGCATTGATATCTACCATGACAACACCTGTTGACCATGATTTGTTTCCTGCTGCATTTGAGGTTATTGAAATATCTTCAAACTTAAAATCTCCTTTATTTAGATACAGTTTGTTTTTAGTTCTATTTGCGGTTAAATAGACATCTGCAAGTCCATCATTATTGATGTCCCCGATAGCAACGCCACCTCCGTTATAAAAATTCCTGTATTTAAAAATGTTAAAATCACTTTCATTCTCAACTTTATTAATAAAATCAATTCCTGTTTCACTTGGTTTAGTTAAAACAAATAATTTATTTTTTAATTCATCTTCTAAAGATTGAGTTTTATTAGATTCATTGCAGGATATAACACTAAAACTTGCAATAATGATAAGTGAAAATTTGATCTGTTTAAAAAAATTTATCATTTCTAAGGTATTAATAATCGTTTGTTCTTTACTGTAAAATAAACATCAATTAGGACCGCATATTTTATAATAATCAATATTTATTTGCATCAAGAAGTTTAAAAAACAAATGAGATACAAAATAAAATATGGGTTACTTTTTAAAATCTATTTCAAATTATTAAAACAATTTGACTTTGACTAATAGTAACCCACATTTATTATATAACCAAACAAAGAGGATTGAAAAACGTCCTCTTTGTATTAGATTAAAACTTTAAAACCTCAATTAATATCCAGGATTCTGTTCTAAATTAGGGTTTGATAATATTGCATTTGTTGGTATTGGGAACAATCTTCTAGTATCATCCGTATTATCTTTAAATTCCCATGTAGCAGAAAACTTATTAAAGCGAATTAAGTCCGTTCTTCTTACATGTTCATCATATAATTCTCTACCTCGTTCTTCTAACATTTCACTTTCAGAAACACTTCCTAATTCGGCAGCACCTCTAAGCGATCTTAAGATATTTACCATACCTGTAACATCATTTCCGCTGCGCATCATAGCTTCAGCTTTCATCAAATAAGCATCAGAATATCTAAAAAGTAATAATCCAGAGTAATAAGCTCCGTTAGCGGGATCATTAGCTGGTGAATACTTCAACACACGAATACCAGTAACATCACTATTACCTATAAGTCCTGGTAGTTCTCTTGTAAATACCAATGGCGCATTTTTTCTGGCAATAAGAGGTGAGCCAGAAGCATTGTACTGTTGTCCAATTAAGAATCCATAACCAAAACCATTATTATCAGAATTAGCTGTTGACGCATCTGGAACCCAACCTCTGCGTTCTTCTTGACCATCACCAACATAATTTGAATTTGGATTACCTTCAAATAAATCATAGAAAGAGGCCAATGTTGTAAACCCATTCCAACCACCACCTGCATTTTGAGGGTGACCTTGGCTGTAGTGTAAGCCTTTCCACATTCTGCTTCCTACACCTGCATCACAATAGAAAATACGCTCATTGTTTGCAGTACCATCAAATAATTCAAAATAGCCATCTTGTAAACTATAACCCTGAGCTGTTATAGCATCTACTGCTGCAATAACTCCTGGCATATCTCCTGCTTCAGGACTAGTACCTCCTCTGTAAATACCCGCATTTAACAATACTCTTGCTTTTAAGAAGTATGCCGCCGCTTTATTGGCTTTATTTGTAGCTCCATTTGGACCTACTGATGGCAAGTCTGGAATAGCTGCCTCTAAATCTGCCAATATAAAATCTAAAGCTTCTGTATTACTTAGGACTCTAGGGCTAATTTCCGGACCTTCATCTACATCTCTAAAAGGGACTTTACCAAAATTATCTAAAATCACCCACATAGCATAAGCTCTTACAAATTTAGCTTCAGCAACCTGTTGGGCAGTAGAGTTACTTCTAGCGTCTATAACCTCATTACAATTGAATGACATTTGATTAAATGAGTTCCACGTATCCAATATGAATTTGTGTGTTGGATCCCAAGAATGCAAATGTAATTGTCTCCAAATACCATTGTCTCCCCAGTCTGTTCCACGAGTCGGAACCAAATATTCATCAGAAGTCACTTCAGCTAATGCATAAACATTTTCTTGACCTCCGTAAATACCATTAAATTGACCATAAATGTTACCCAAACTGGCAGCTGGGTCAGCTACACCAGAAAACCCTTCTCCGGTATCTGGCGATATAATTGAATCATCTGCGATCAATTCTAAATCTGTACAAGATGATAGTGCTACGATAGCCAAAAGGCTAAAAAGCAAGTTAATATTAATTGATATTTTTTTCATTTTTATTTTTTTTTAAAATTTAGCGAATAATCCTAAAGTGAATGTTCTTGGGTTAGGATAAGATACATAATCAATTCCTGCTGTAGGCAGACCATTCAATGGACCTTGTCCCTGAGTACTAACCTCAGGATCTGGGCCACTATAAGGTGTAACAACGAATAAATTCTGACCTGTCAATGATAAACGCAGCATTTTTAATTTGGCGTTCTCTTTTAGTTTGAAGTTATATCCTAAAGACATATTTTGTAAACGAACAAAATCACCACTTTCCAAGAATCTTGTTGACACCGCAGCTTCAGCCGCACCAGACTCACCAGAAGTTAAAACGTCTGGAGTGACATTACGTTGACCAGCAATAGCACCAGCCGTAAAGAATGCATTTCTTGTGTTATTGTAGATATATGCTCCAAATTGTCCAGAAAAATAAGCTGAAAAATCCCAGTTTTTATAAGATAAATTGGTTGATAATCCTCCAACAAAATCAGGTAATGCCGATTTACCGACAAACTTTTGAACATCCCCTATAGGTTGTCCATTGGAATCAAACCCTTCAAACTCTCTTAAAAAGTAAGAAAATAATGGTTGACCTTCAGCAAGCATTTGAGCGAAGGCATTACTTAAACCTTGACCAAAAATAGTTCCTGCTTGAACTTGCCCTTTAAAATTTTGCAATTCATTTTTGTTATAAGAAACATTAAAACTAGCATCCCAAGAAAAATCTTCTTGCTCAATGATACCATAGTTAATAGCAAATTCAACACCTTGATTTAATACCGTAGCATCTAAATTTTGAAAGAAGAATGGTTGAGGCGATGGTTGTGCAGCTGTAATTGATAACAATAAATCATTAGTTTCTTTTCTGTAAACATCTATACTACCACTTAAGCGGTCATTACCAAATCCAAAATCCAGACCAACACCATAAGACACTGTTTCTTCCCATTTTAAATCTGGGTTAGCAAACGCAACATTCACCAAGCCTGGGTTGTTGATATTTCCTCCATCTTGGATGTTTAGTGATCCGTAACGTTCTCTACGCAAATAATTACCATACCCTAAACCATCTTGGTTCCCTGTGATACCAGCACTAAGACGTAATTTAAGCGTTGAGAATGTATCACCCATAAAATCTTCTTCGTTAATTTTCCATGCAAATGCTCCTGAAGGGAAATATCCATATTGGTTATCTTTAGAAAAACGTGAAGATCCATCAGCTCTAATAGTTGCTGTAAATAAATATTTATTCGCTATGGTATAGTTAACTCGGGCAAAATATGACTGTATTTCATCAGTAGTATCAAAAAAATCACCATAAATACTAGTTACACCCAGATTTGATGGAGTAGTTAAATTATCTGTAGCAGGAGTAGGAAACAATCTATTAACAAAATTACCATTTGGTGCTATTGCATATTGTTGGTAACTACCAGTAAGGCCCGATTCAATTAAATCTGAAGCATTATTAACCACATCATACATCTCTGCAATTCCAGTGACATTAAATCCACGTGCTAAAACATTTTTCCCGCTTCTGTTAAAATCTTGGAATGAATATCCTGCTAATACATCTAATTTAGAATTACCAAACTCCTTATTGTAATTTAGTGTAGCCTCTAACAAATGGTTTTTAGAATCTACAGTTCCAAGAAAGCCTCTTCCAGCACCAGTAATATCATTTGCAAGATTTCTACCAAGCGAACTAGCTGCAATATTTCTGTCTGAGTTAGATTGGTCATATCCCAAGTTAACTTTTGCTGTTAATTCTGGAATTATTTTATATTCAGCATATCCATTTAAAAGAAATCTATTAACATAGGTTCTGTTTTTTACATAAGTAGCAAAAGCTGCTGGTGTAGCTAATCCTGCTGGATCTGCATAATCTGGATCTGTAGGCCATGTTGGGTTTGCAGAATAAGCAGCCCCTATAAGATCTCCACGGTAACCTGCACTTGAGCTTAAACCTGGCCCTCTATTATTTTCAAAAGAATATGTAGTTTGAATTCCTAATTTCAGTTTATTATCAAAAAGACGATGTTCAGCATTTAATCGAGAAGTAAATCTTTCTAAACCAGAACCATTAACAACACCTTTTTGATCACCATAGCTAACAGTGGCTCTTACTGAACCATTATCATAATTGCTATTGAATGCCAAATTGTTTGTAATTGATATGGCATCTCTAAAAATATAGTCTTGCCAATCTGTATCAGCTCCAGCATCTGCTGCTTCTGAATCACCACCAAATTGGTCAACTGCATCTAAAAACTGATCTCTTTTTAATAGTGTATATGTTTCTCTTATAGATGACACGCTAACATTAGAAGAATACTCCCATGATTGCCCTTGAACACCCTTTCCTGTCTTAGTTGTAATAATTACTACTCCATTTGCTCCTCTAGATCCATAGATAGCTGTAGAAGAAGCATCCTTCAAAACACTAATACTTTCAATATCATTTGGGTTAAGGAAATTTAAAGGGTTTGAAGCTCCTTTAGATCCAAATCCTAAATCTGCCGAACCAGCTGATGTATCATCACCTGCTAAAGGAACACCATCCACAACGAAGAGTGGATTGTTGTTAGAGCGGATAGAAGCCGTACCTCTGATACGTATGTTAATTCCTGCTCCAGGCTCACCACTCGTCTGAGCTATTTGAATACCAGCAGTCTTTCCTTGAATTAATTGTTCTGGAGACGAAATAACCCCTCTGTTAAAGTCTTCTGATCTAACTGAACTAACAGCACCAGTAGCATCTTTAACAGTAGTTGTTCCATAACCTATAACCACAACTTCATCAAGTTGCGCCGCATCTTCCGATAGAGTCACATTAAGGGTTGAACCAGAAACAACGATTTCTCGAGTTGAGTATCCAATAAAAGAAAACACCAATGTAGCACCGCTATTTGCAGTAATGGTGTAATTTCCATCAAAATCTGTTACGGTTCCAACAGACGTGCCTTTAACCAGCACGTTTACCCCTGGCAGTGGTCCTGATGCATCAGATACTGTCCCAGTAACTGTCTGCGCGTAAATAAAGCTTCCCAATAGCAAAGCCAGCGGAAGCAAAAGCTTCTTAAGTAATTTGTTTTTCATTTTGAGTTAGTTGATAAAATTAGTTTATTAATTATTTGACATTTAAGATAGTGTTAAAATAAAGTTAACTAAAGGGCGAATATGTCATTTTTTAAACAGAAAAAAAAAAAAAAGAGAGGAAAAACCCGCTTTTTTTTACCGAAATCGTTTTCGGAACATGTTAAATTATGAAAATGAGCCCCATATGGTTATCATTAATGGAAATATCATGCTAAGTAATTACTAATTATACAATTTCAACTTAATAAATCAATAATTTGACAATAGCCTTTTAGAAAATACATAATTCTTATGCAAAAAAAAAAGTCTTTTCATCTTCCTTTTTTAAAAAATTGTAACGTATTTTTATGCACACTTGAATCTACCAAAGTTTTATTTATTTAACCATAAGATGCCTAAAACCACATTAAAAAAATTAGCCGCAATTTTAGGATTATCGACAGCAACGGTGTCTAAAGCATTAAAGAATTATCCTGACATTAATGAAAACACAAAAAAAAGAGTTGTGGATCTGGCAACTAGTTTAAACTATCAGCCTAATTCTTTGGCTCAAGGGTTGAGGAACCAAGAATCTAAACTTATTGGTTTAATCATTCCTGAAATTGTTCATCATTTTTTTTCAAATATCATTTCTGGTTGTATCAAAGCTGCTGAAAAAAGAGGTTATTTGGTCATTGTGCTTCAAACCAACGAATCTTTTGAACAAGAAAAAAATCATTTAAAATTACTCATGAACAAAAATGTTGATGGTATTTTATTATCACTTTCTGATGATACTACGCAACACAAACATATTAAACAAGTTATTGACAAAGGGATTCCGATCGTGTTATACGATAAAATTTCAAAATTAATTAAATCATCAAAAGTCATTATTGATGATCAAAAAGCTGCTTTTAATGCCACTCAATACCTTATTGACTCTGGGTGCAAAAAAATTGCACATATTAGAGGTGATTTAAAGCCTCAAACTACCATTGATAGATTTATAGGTTATAAAAAAGCCTTGGCAAAAAATAATATCCCATTTGACAACGCTTTAGTTTATAGATGCAAAAACTTGACATATGGAGAAGGTTTTAGACTTGCTAAAAAAATAATCCAGGATCATGAAGATGTTGACGGTGTTTTTGCTTTTACAGATTTATTGGCCACTGGTGTTTTAAAGAGATTTAATGAACTTAAAGTTCCTGTTCCAGAACAGGTTTCTGTAATGGGTTTTAGTGATTGGTTTTTAACAAAAATTACCACACCCACATTATCGTCAGTGCATCAGCCAGGGTTTGAAATGGGGCAACAAGCTTTTGAACTTTTGTATAAAGATATTTGTACCTTAAAAAAAGGAGAGGAAATCATTCCCCAAATAATTGAAATACCTACCTATATTGTTCCCAGAAATTCTACCAGAAAATTAACAAAACAAACTAAATAATCTTTAATCTTTAATCTAAACCGAAAACGTTATCGGTTTATTATTCACTCTTTTTTAGGTATTTTATTTACCAATTCAGAAAAATATTATGAAATTGTTTTCGTATTTATCTGCTTTATAAAAAAAGCTTATTTACTTATTGTTACCCTAATTAGTGTTTAAACTTTTCAATAACAAAATAATGAAAAATATATTGATTAATTTTTTGATTGTATTAGTAATTATGGGATGTTCAAATAATAAACAAAAAGAAAAATCAATAGTTCCTGATAAAGCCTGGTGGAAAGAAGGTGTTGTATATCAGATTTACCCTAGAAGTTTTAAAGATTCTAATGGAGATGGAGTTGGCGATTTAAATGGTATCATAGAAAAACTAGACTATATAAAAAGTTTAGGAGTAAACATGATTTGGTTAAATCCAATCTATGATTCACCCAATGACGACAATGGCTACGATATAAGTGATTACAGAGCTATCATGAAAGAATTTGGCAGCATGGAAGACTTTGATAATTTACTAAAAGGAATACATGACAGAGGTATTAAATTTGTTATGGATGTGGTAGTCAATCACAGTAGTGATGAACATGAATGGTTTAAGCAATCACGTAGTTCAAGAGATAACCCCTATAGAGATTACTACCATTGGTGGCCAGCAGAAAATGGAAAACCTAATTACCGCTGGAGCTTTTTTGACGAAAAAGGTGAAGCCTGGAAATATGACTCAATAACTAATGCTTATTATTTGCATTATTTTTCACAAAAGCAACCCGACTTAAACTGGGAAAATCCAAAAGTTAGACAAGAGGTTTATGACATTATGAAATTCTGGGCAGATAAAGGAGTTGACGGTTTCCGTTTAGATGCTTTTCAATTTGTAAGCAAAGACACAACCTTTCCAAAGTTACCGGAAGGTTATCAGAAAGAAATCATTAAGTATTATGGTATGGGACCAAATTTGCACTCTTATTTAAAAGAAATGTATAATCAAGTTCTTAGTAAATATGATGTTTTCGCCGTTTCAGAAGGTGCTGGCAGCACTTTAAAAGACGCGCATGATCTTGTTGATGCCAGTAGAAATGAACTGCAAATGGCCTACCATTTTGAAAGTGTTGATTTAGTCAATTCACTAGATGGTTACAACTTAGCCAATTTAAAAGAAGTATTTACAAAATGGGATACATCATTTGCTAAAAACGGATGGATTTCCATATTTCTTTCCAATCATGATGTTGCGCGTATAGTCAGCAGATTTGGAAATGATAGTCCAGAATTTAGAGACGTTTCGGCAAAAATGCTTAATACTTTTTTATTAAGTATGAGAGGCACACCATACATATACTATGGAGATGAAATTGGAATGACCAACATTAATTTTGATTCTATTTCGCAATACAAAGATATTGCAGCGCTCAACGGATATAAAAAAGCGCTTTCCGATGGTGAAGACATGGCGTTATTTATGAAAAAACTCAACTTTCTTTCTCGAGATAATGGCAGAACTCCTATGCAATGGGATGATTCAAAAAATTCAGGATTTACTTCAGGAGAACCTTGGCTACCTGTTAATGACAATTATAAAGACATAAATGTTTCAGCGCAGAATAAAGACCCAAATAGTGTGCTCAATCACTTTATAAAAATGGTGAAACTCAGAAAAGAAAATGAGGTTCTAGTTTATGGCAAATATGACCTATTACAAGCCGAACACCCGGATATTTATGCCTACACCAGAACTTTAAATACTGAAAAAATACTCGTGTTGCTTAATTTTACGAATCACGAATCAAAAATTGAATTACCGGAAATTAAAATGATTCTTGAACCCTTAATAAATAATTATAAAACCGTTGATGCTACTGAAAACACGATCAGTCTTAAACCCTATCAAGCCATACTATTTAAGCTAAATTAATTTGAAATTATTTGAATTAGTCCAAATTAAACTTAAATAAAAAAAGCCAAGATTTCCATCCTGGCTTTTTCCTTTTTGGTGCGGGCGGGGAGACTCGAACTCCCACACCTCACGGCACTAGATCCTAAGTCTAGCGTGTCTACCAATTCCACCACGCCCGCAAAAGGATTGCAAATATAATCAAGATTTTTAAATTGCAAACACATACCTCTTAAAAACCTTCAAATTTTATTACTTTTGAAATAAATACCATTTTAAACATGAAAAACATAAAATCATACCTTCAAGAACATCAAGAGCGTTTTTTAAATGAACTTGTTGAGCTTCTTAAAATTCCATCAATAAGCGCTGATTCAGCCTATAAAAATGATGTTTTAAAAACTGCTGAAGCTGTAAAAATCAGTCTTGAAAAGGCCGGTTGTGACCATGTGGAAATTTGTAAAACTGAAGGGTACCCTATTGTTTATGGTGAAAAAATTATTGATAAAAACTTGCCAACTATTTTGGTTTATGGACATTATGATGTGCAACCAGCAGACCCATTAGAGCTCTGGACTTCTCCGCCATTTGAACCAGTGATTAAAAAAACGGACTCACATCCGCAAGGTGCCATATTTGCCAGAGGCGCTTGTGATGATAAAGGCCAGATGTATATGCATGTTAAAGCGCTGGAGTTTATGACAAAAACCAATCAGCTTCCATGTAATGTAAAGTTTATGATTGAAGGTGAGGAAGAAGTTGGAAGTGTCAATCTTTCAAAATTTGTGAAATCCAATCAGGAAAAACTTAAAAATGATATCATTCTAATTTCAGATACAGGAATGATTGCCAATGATGTGCCTTCTATAACGACTGGTTTACGCGGATTAAGTTATGTTGAAGTAGAGGTTACAGGACCCAATAGGGATTTACATTCTGGATTATATGGCGGTGCTGTGGCAAATCCAATTAACGTATTAACAAAAATGATTGCTTCACTACATGATGAAAATAATCATATTACCATCCCCGGATTTTATGATAAGGTAGAAAATCTTACTCAAGAAGAGCGGGCAGAAATGGCTAAAGCGCCGTTTTCATTAGAAAACTATAAAAAAGCTTTAGATATAGAGTCTGTTTACGGAGAAGCCGGTTATACAACCAACGAACGTAATTCCATAAGACCAACACTAGATGTTAATGGTATTTGGGGCGGTTATATTGGAGAGGGTGCGAAAACCGTCATTGCCAGTAAAGCACATGCCAAAATATCTATGCGTTTAGTACCACATCAAGACTGGGAAGAAATTACTAAGCTTTTTGCAAAACACTTTGAAAGTATCGCTCCAAAAGGCGTCAAAGTAAAAGTAACGCCACATCACGGCGGTCAGGGTTATGTGACGCCTATTGATAACATTGGTTACCAGGCGGCATCCATGGCTTATGAGGCAACCTTTGGAAAAAAACCAATTCCACAGCGAAGTGGCGGCAGTATTCCTATTGTTGCTTTATTTGAACAAGAACTTAAAAGTAAAACCATTTTAATGGGATTTGGATTAGATAGCGATGCCATTCATTCACCTAACGAACATTTTGGAGTTTTCAATTTTTATAAAGGCATTGAAACCATTCCATATTTCTATAAGTATTATGCTGAGCTTTCTAAATAAATGAAAAACCAGCATACCAACCACCTTCTTGAACTATTAATAGGCACCCTATTTATAAGTACTTCGGGCGTATTAGGTAAATTTATTGATTTACCTACACCAGTAATCATTTGGTGTAGAAGTGCTTTAGGAGGTTTGTTTCTCTATTTATTTTGCAGATACCGAAAGTTCGACATTAAAATTAAATCAAAAAAAGACTTTTCAACTATCCTATTAAGTGCGGTTCTTTTAGGAACGCATTGGATCACCTATTTCTATGCTTTAAAAATGTCAAATGTGGCTTTAGGCATGCTTTCCCTTTTTACGTTTCCTGTTATTACCGCTTTATTGGAACCATTATTTATTAAAACTAAACTAAATATTATTCATGTGTTTTTAGGCATTATTGTTTTAATAGGTATTTATATTCTCGCACCTAAATTTGACTTTGAAAGCAGTCAAGTAAAAGGCATTTTATTAGGTCTTTTTTCGGCCCTATGTTACGCTTTGCGGAATCTTACTTTGAAACGTCATATAAGTCAGTACAGTGGGACAGCGCTTATGATGCACCAAATTTTGATTTTATCCGTATTACTAATTCCATTTATGCTGACTATGGATATCAGTAATATCACCACCCAATACCCTTATGTTATTTTATTAGCATTAATCACGACGGCTATTGGTCATTCTATGTTTATTCATAGTTTAAAATACTTTTCGGTGAGTACCGCCAGTATCATTAATAGTTTACAACCCGTTTTAGGCATTATAATGGCTTACTTTTTCCTGAAAGAAATCCCTACTTGGAATACTTTTTTTGGTGGTTCATTAATACTAGTAACAGTTGTAATTGAAAGTATTCGATCTAAAAAAGCATAAGTTTTTATTTTAATCTTTACTCTACATTTGTAGAATTAAACTATTTGTTCTATGTTTGTAGAGTTAATTCTAATAATGTAGAAATGCAACTATCAAAAACTGAGGAAGATTTAATGAACTATTTATGGAAGCTTGAAAAAGCTTTTATGAAAGATTTACTTGATGCCTATCCAGAACCAAAACCAGCAACAACAACCGTAGCGACTCTTTTAAAACGCATGACGGATAAGGGTTTTATTGCCTATAAATTATATGGAAATTCTAGAGAATATTATCCGCTAGTTAAAAAGAAAGATTATTTCTCCAAGCATGTAAACGGTCTTATAAAAAACTTTTTTAATGATAGTGCTTCTCAGTTTGCATCATTTTTTACCAAAGAAACCAATCTCACAAAAGAAGAATTGGAAGACTTAAAAACTCTAATAGACAACCAACTTAAAAACAAATAAATATGGAAATCTATATATTAAAATCTGGTTTGTGCTTAGCTGTCTTTTACGGTTTCTATAAATTATTGTTGGAAAAAGAAAGTTTTCACAACTTTAAGCGCTTTTATTTAATAGCATCTTTAGTTTTAGCATTTGTCATTCCTTTAATTACATTTACAGAATATAGAGAGATTATCCCTCAAGAAGCACCTTTATTTTCTACTGAAATACCTCAAAATACAATAACAAAAACAACACTGGCAGCTTACTTACCCATTGTTTTATGGAGTATTTATGGTTTGGGCGTTTTCCTTTTTGGTTTCAAGTTTTTAAAAAACTTATTGGAACTAGTTATTAAAATTAAACGGAATCCTAAATTTAAAAACGAAAGTCTCATTAATGTTCTGCTACAAGATTTAGTAATTCCGCATACATTTTTCAGTTACATTTTTTTAAATAAACAGAAGTTTGAATCGCATCAAATACCTATAGAAGTTTTATTGCATGAAGAAACCCATGCAAAACAGAAACATAGTATAGATGTCGTGTTTATTGAAATATTCCAAATACTATTTTGGTTTAATCCGTTCATCTATTTAATAAAGCGTAGCATTAAATTAAACCATGAATTTTTAGCAGACCAATCCGTTTTAAATAAGGGTGTTATACCTTCTAAATATCAACAAATTTTATTGGCATTCTCATCAAATGCATCTGAAACCCAATTGGCAAATGCCATTAATTATTCATCAATCAAAAAACGATTTACAATTATGAAAACACAAACATCAAAACAGAGCTTATGGATTAAAAGTTTTATCCTATTACCGTTATTAGTTATTTTAACCTTTAGTTTTAGCAATAAACAAATTGTAACACATCAACAAAAAGCCACTCTTATAGAAATTACTGAATATAACCAACTTGCAAAAAAGTACAATTTAATGTCAGAAAGTAATGAGTTCATTGTGAAAAAAGAAGAAAAAGAGCGCTTAAACTATCTATATAACAAGATGTCTGTTACCCAACGAAAAACGGCTGAGCTCTTTCCTGTCTTTCCACCACCCCCACCTGCTCCAACAGCTCCCAGAGTGGTGCAAGGTGATGTTATGGATCTTCCACCACCGCCGCCACCATTCCCACATGAACCAAATAATCCTTCAAAAGGATTATTAGAAGCCAAGAAAAATTATGATGAAAAAGTAAAAACATATGCTGAAGCCATGCAAATTTATTTTAAAGAAAAAAAAGGAAACCTTCACGATCTTAGGAAAATGTATGACGACACAATGATTCTTTATAATAAATATTCAGACTTAGCTAAAAAAGAATTAGAACTTTCAAAAGATTAGAAAAATACAGCATTTAAAAAAACAGCCAAGTTTAGCTTGGCTGTTTTTTTATCAATTCATGTAACAAATCTCATACTTTAACGTTCTAATAGACAATCAATCAAAAATCAATCAAGTTATGTTAAAGCAATTTTTTATTGTCTGCTCAGGCTCTGACACCCAAATTTTAGAAAACTGTTCTGTTGGAGAACAAAATAAATACGCAGGTATAGGTGCTACTGTTTTTTTTACGGCTTTGATGGCCTTTATTGCTGCAAGCTATGCGCTTTACACTGTTTTTGACAATCTCTATACCGCCATTTTCTTTGGACTTATTTGGGGTTTACTCATTTTTAATTTAGATAGATTTATAGTCTCAACCATTAAAAAAACGGGGAATGTAATTGATGAACTGATACAAGCATCTCCAAGAATTTTATTGGCAATAATCATTGCTGTCGTTATTGCAAAACCTCTTGAATTAAAGATTTTTGAAAAAGAAATTAATCAGGTTTTATTAGAACAAAAAAACAACTTAACCCTTGCTAATAAGAATCAAATTGCCAATCAGTTCAATCCATCCATAGAAAATTTATATAAAGAAATTACTGCTTTACAACAACAAATTGAAGTAAAAGAAGCTGAAGTTAACGCCCTTTATGACACTTATATAGCTGAAGCAGAAGGCACTGCAGGTACGAAATTACTGGGAAAAGGCCCTGTTTATAAAGAAAAGAGAGAAAAGCATGATGCTTTATTAGCAGAATTACAACAATTAAAGATTGAGAATAAAGCTAAAATTACTTCGGCAGAAGCACAGATTGCCGCACTTAAAGGAGATTATGAAGTGCAGGTTGTAAATACACAACCCATCATTAATAATTTTGATGGTTTAATGGCGCGCGTTAATGCATTGGATAAACTTCCTTGGTTACCCTCGTTTTTTATTTTTCTGCTATTTTTAGCCATTGAAACCTCACCAATATTAGCTAAATTATTATCTCCTAAAAGCTCTTATGACTTTAAATTAGAAGATCAGGAAACAGCTATAAAAACCAATGTGCTTCAAAACAAACACCAAAGAGAGGCTATGCTTAAAGCTGACTATGCCATAAACGACCGCATTTATACTGATATAGAAAATGAAGACGAATTATATAACTACAAAAGGAAAAAAGCACGTGAGCTTATGCAATTACAGGCAGACGCTTTTTATAAACATCAAAAAAACGCTTTTTAATTAGGCGGTTGTTTGATATTTAAAATGATCATATAAATCTCTGCAACCCATACCAATAATAGATAATTTTTTGTTTTTAGAGATCGCCTCATTATGAAGTTCGGTCATAGCTTTTACGCCATAACGGTCCATCCATTCAACTTCTTCAATACTGATGGTAAGAGAATTTTCTCTGTCGAAGATATCATTGAATTCTCTATAAAATAAGGATAAATTTTTTCGATCTAGAATGCCTTTCAATTTAAAAAAATTGTTGCAGTGGGTAATTTTGAGGTTCATAATAACATAAATTAAAATGGTTAAACGATAAACTTGGGCTATTAATCATTTGACAACTAAGTAAATATATAAACTACAAATCGCTTAGCACTATTTAATCGATGAATAGAAATGAACTTTAGTTAAAAAAATATTAGTTGTCAAAATAATCGACGTTTAACATTTTTAAAATAAGATTTTGCTATTTTTACTCACATTAAAAAATAAATACAACCTCATTATAGCCATTAAAATCCATGAAAAAATATATTTTAGTTATTTGTACACTTATTTTAAGCCACGCAAGTTTTTCTCAAACTACAGAACAAGAAGATAAAGAGGCTATAATGGCTGTACTGAAGGCGCAACGCTTAGCCTGGTCTGAAAATAATATAGAAGCGTTTATGGAAGGGTACTGGAAAAGTGATTCTCTTAAATTTTATGGAAGTAACGGCGTTACTTATGGTTGGGAAAATACCTTAGACCGATATAAACAGGCTTATCCAACACCAGACCATACAGGCATTTTAAGTTTTAAAATAAACGATATTTCAAAAATAACAGATGAAGCTTATTATGTCATGGGAGAATACCATTTAAAGCGCACTGTTGGTAATGCCACAGGGATCTTTATGATTATTTTTAAAAGAATTGAGGGTGAATGGAAAATAATTGCAGATACCTCTAGTTAATCACTATGCATTATATCGCCAGAAAAGCTATTTTAAAAGATGTCCCCGCCTTACTAGATTTTGAACAAGGGGTCATTGAAGCCGAAAGGCCTTTTGACCCCACTATTAAAGAGGGTCCTATTACATATTACAATATTTCAGATTTGATCAATAATGAGGAATCCGAAGTCTTTGTTGTTGAACAAGACCAGCTTATTGTTGCATCGGGATATGCAAAAATAAAAGGTGACAGGCATTATTTAAAACATGATAAAATTGGCTATCTGGGATTTATGTTTGTGCATAAAGCCCATAGAGGTCAAGGATTAAACCAGTTGATCATCAATGAACTGTTGAAATGGTGCAAGGAAAGAAAGGTCTATGAAATGAGGTTAGATGTTTATGACGAGAACTTAGCGGCTATCAAAGCCTATGAAAAAGCTGGATTTAAAAAGCACATGATCAATATGAGGTTTAATATTAATGATTCATTTTAGGAAATTTAATATGAAAACTAAAACAATTAACTGGGGCATTATTGGCGTTGGCGATGTTTGCGAAATAAAAAGTGGTCCTGCTTATCAAAAAACGGAAGGATTCGTTTTAAAAGCCGTCATGCGACGTGATTTTGATAAAGCCAAAGATTTTGCAACACGACATGGTATTGAAAAGTATTTTAGTAATGCCGATGAGTTAATTAAATCTCCAGATATTGACGCCATTTATATTGCCACACCCCCTGACACGCATTTGGAATATGCCTTAAAAGTGGCAAATGCCGGCAAAATTTGCTGTGTTGAAAAACCAATGGCCGTAAGCTATCAAGAATGCCAAACCATGTTTTCTGCTTTTAAGGAAAGGAATCTCCCGCTTTTTGTAGCCTATTATCGGAGAAACCTGCCCAGATTTAATCAAATAAAAACTTGGATTGACACATATAAAATAGGCGATATCAGACATATTCACTGGTCATTAAAAAAACAAACAAACCACATTGATTTAACTAAAACCTACAATTGGAGAACGGATAAACACATTGCTCTTGGTGGTTATTTTGATGATTTAGCGTCTCACGGACTGGATTTCTTTCACTATATCTTAGGTGAGTTTGAATCCGTTTCTGGGCACAGTGCCAACCAGCAAAATTTATATTCTGCTAAAGATGCTATCTCAGCCTCCTGGAGACATAAAAACGGCGTAACCGGTTCTGCCTTTTGGAATTTCGGATCTTGGGAAAGAGAAGATACAGTAGAAATAATTGGGAACAAAGGGTCTATTAAATTCTCTGTATTTGATGACAACCCTATTCAGCTCATTAATGCGAAGGAAACCATCAGCTTGACTATTGCGCATCCAGAAAACATTCAGTTGTATCACGTTCAGGCCATGAAAGATCATTTGAATGGTTTAGAAACGCATCCATCCACTGGAAAAACAGGGCTTCATACTGCCTGGATCATGGATAAAATTCTTAATAGAATAAGTTAAAACCTTCTGTCTGGCTGAAACATATCCAAAGACATTGATAGCTTTTTATTTGAAATAATCTCAGAAACCAATTTACCGGTGGCGGTCCCCATACTCCATCCCATCATGGCATGACCAGTAGCAATCGTGAGATTATCACATTTTGAAGATTTACCAATATACGGTAAACCATCTGGTGACACTGGGCGTAATCCGCAAGTAGCCATACTTTTCTCTTCTGAAGTCAGATTGATATTAGGATAATATCTGGTCACTGCATTTGAAATGGCTTCAACCCGTTCTTTCCTGATTAGGTGATTAATTCCTGCTATTTCCATAGTGCCAGCAAAACGCGTGAATCCATGCATAGGTGTTACCGCTGCTTTGGCCTCCGCTAAAATGGCTGGAATTGAAATCCCTGTGTTTTGAGCGCAATTAATACGATACCCTTTTCCTGCCTGGAGCAATAATTTTAATCCTAATTTTTTACTTAACAAAGCACTCCAAGAACCTGCTGCCAACACAAACTCATCTGCTTCAAGCCTTTGTTTATCAGTTTCTATCGCCGTGATTTTGCCATTAGCAACTTCTAAATCTTCAACTTTTTCGTTGGGATAAAAAGAAACACCTACATTTTTTAAATAAGAAATCATCTCTTCCATAAATTCACCAGGAGTTGAATGAGAATCGCACTTAAAATAAGTGGCACCCTTAGCTTCTATTTCAACGATAGGCTCTAAAACTTTAAGCTCTTCTCTGTTAATTTCAATAACATCTAGTCCTTCCTGTTTGGCTAGATTAGCCATTTTGACCTCTTCTTCCAACATTCTCTCTGTTTGACAAAGCATCAATAAGCCTTTCTTCTCATAATGAGATTTGAACCTTTCTGTTTTATGAATATCTTCATACAAATCCTGACTCAACAACGAAATTTCCTTAATAACTGGAATTGCTTTATTGACGTGATTGGTATTACAAGACTTATTAAAAGCGAATGTCCATTGCAAAAAATCTAAGTCCAGTCGTGGTTTAATATATAGCGGACTCGCTGAATTAAACATCCATTTCAGGCCTTTTTTCATGACACCTGGGGCAGAAAGAGGAATGATATGACTGGGTGATAGGTACCCCGCATTTACATAAGAGGCTCCGGCATCCATATTTGACTGATCTACAACCCTTACCTGATGTCCCTCTTTATGAAGGTAATAAGCAGCACTTAAACCTATAATGCCACCACCAATAATAATGATATTTTTTGCCATATTAAATTACTTGAAAACCATATGCATAAGGATCATCTTCATCATCAATCGTAATGATGTTATGACCATATATTTTTGCCCAACCTTTAATACTTGGGATAATCGCTAACTTTCCATCTAAGATAGTTTCTTCTTCAACACGTCCAATAAATTTACTACCAATAATGCTTTCATGTATAAAATCTTCTCCTTTTTTTAGCTTGCCTTTGGCATATAATTGGGCTAACCTTGCAGAAGTACCTGTGCCACATGGGCTTCTATCTATAGCTTTATCGCCATAGAAGACAGCATTTCTACCCGAAGATGTTGGATCTATAGGTGTTCCTGTCCACAGCATGTGAGACACATCTCTGATGGTCTCATTTTCAGGATGGATAAAAAGGTTTGGGTATTTTTCGTTAATGCGCTGCCTAACGACCTGTGAATATTGAATGATTTTAGACGCCGAAAAATCTTGTACTCCAGAAAAATTTTTCTGGGGATCAACAATAGCATAAAAATTTCCGCCGTAGGCTACATCAAAAGAAATATCTCCTAATTCAGGACATGCTACTGTTAAATTTTCAGCCGCTAAATAGCTTTTTACATTGGTCAATTTTACCCAATCAACCTTTTTTCCTGTTTGCTGGTATTCAATTTCAACCAAGCCTGCAGGTGCCTCCATCTTAATCTTTCCTGGAATTTTTGGAGTAATTAAGCCTTCCTCTATGGCAATGGTAATGGTTCCAATAGTACCATGCCCGCACATGGGCAAACAACCTGAAGTTTCAATAAATAATATAGCAAAATCATTCTCCGGATTATGTGGCGGAAACAAGATACTGCCGCTCATCATATCATGCCCACGAGGTTCGAACATGAGGCCTTTTCGAATCCAGTCATATTCTTTTAAAAAATGTTGACGTTTCTCACTCATGGTACTCCCGATCAACTCTGGACCACCTTCTTTGATAACTCTTACCGGATTACCACATGTATGGGCATCAATACACACAAATGTACTAAGGGCCATTGCCTAGATTTTATCTTTAGTTAACATATTGTTCACTTGTCTTAATATTCTTAGTGGGTTTTCGTCTTTAAGTTCCTGAGGCAATAATTCATTTGGCCAATCCTGATAACTAAATGGTCTTACCCATCGTTTTATTGAATTAATACCAACGGCGGTAAAACGGCTATCTGTTGAGGCCGGATAAGGACCCCCATGAACCATAGACGGACACACCTCAACACCAGTAGGTACCCCATTAAAAATGATACGTCCTACTCTGTTTTGAAGTGCAGAAATAATCCTTGAATAATCATGCGCTTCCTCTTTCTCCTCGGCGATTAAGGTCGCTGTTAACTGTCCTTCTAATTTAGAAATGATCAATTCTAACTGATTGGCATCTTTACATTGTACAACCATTGAAAAGGGTCCAAAAACTTCTTGATGTAAATTGGTGTTTTCTAAAAATGTATGTCCTTCTACCGTGGTAATGGCTTGTCGTGCATAATTAGCATTCACTTCTTTTTTAACATCTGAAACTACGGTTAAACCTTTTTGAGCCATCATTTTAGACTTATTACTTTCATAGGCACCAATGATATTAGGATGCAACATACATGATGGTTCGATCTTAGCGATTTCATTAGCCAATTCTGAAACAAAATTTGATAATGCCTCACTTTTAATCGCTAATAATAGGCCTGGATTGGTACAAAACTGACCAGTTCCTAATGTAATGGAACCTGCATACGTTTTTGCTAAAGCTGCACCTCTATTCTTTAAAGCATTTGGTAATATGACTACCGGATTAACACTACCCATTTCTGCAAATACGGGTATAGGTTCTTCACGTTGTGCTGCTAAATCATATAAAGCGCGTCCTCCTCGAATACTTCCTGTAAACCCAACGGCTTTTATTTGAGGATGTTTTACTAATTTCGTTCCTACTTCAATACCACTACTGTTTAAATTTGAAAATACGCCGTTAGGCATGCCTGTTTTTTCAGCAGCTTTAATAATTGCTGAAGCAACCAATTCACCAGTTCCTGCATGCATAGGATGTGATTTAACAATCACCGGACAACCTGCAGCAAAGGCGGCGGCGGTGTCACCACCAGCCGTTGAATAGGCTAAGGGAAAATTACTGGCACCAAAAACGACAACAGGTCCTAATGGAATTAATAATTTACGTAGATCCGGTTTTGGCAAAGGTTCTCTATCTGGTTGCGCTGTATCAATGGAGGCTTCAACCCAAGACCCTTCTTTAACTAAATCTGCAAAAGAACGCAACTGAAAAACAGTCCTTCCCCGCTCTCCTTTAGCTCTGCCTTCTGGCAAACCGGATTCCATGCAATAGGTTTGAATAAGTTCATCATCCAAGGCTAAAATCTCATCGGCAATAGCATTAAGAAATAGCGCCTTTTGTTCACCAGAAACCGTTCTGAATGTTTTAAAGGCTTCTGAAGCTAAATATACGGCTTCATCAATTTCTTGCGGTGTAGCCTCAGTAAAAAGTATTTCATTTTCTCTGTTTAATTGCGGATTGAAGGTTTTATAGTTTTTACTTCCTTGTGCTGATTGCTTATTTCCAATATAGTTTTTTCCTATCATCATATTTTTTTGTGTTAGGGATTTCTCATAGATTTCTATTTTAATAAATTGGAAATCGTGAAAGCTCCACATTTGAGGTTTTGTTTGAGCTCTCCGCATAAGCGGAAGCGAGTACCGAAAGCCCGACCGCGCCAAAGCGTGGTAACTCCCTAATTATTTACATTTTTTTATACGCTGGCAACGTTGGTCTTGTTTTTAAACCATCTTCAATAATTTTTATGATGGTTTTACGTTCTTCGCCTTCTAATACCAACCGAGGAGCTCTTACATATTCTGAGCCTATTTTAGTGTATGCCGAAGCCAGTTTAATATATTGTACTAATTTAGGGTTTATATCTAACTCTAGCAATGGCATAAACCATCTATAAATAGCAATAGCTTCTTTTATTCTGCCCGCCTTTTGCAGTTCATAAATAGCCACAGTTTCTGCAGGAAAAGCATCAACCAAACCAGCAACCCAACCATCAGCACCCAAAATTAAACTCTCCAAAGCCAAGGTATCTACACCGGTCATAATGGCTAAGCGGTCTCCGAATCGGTTTTTTATTCTGGTAATGTTAGTCGTATCTCTTGTAGATTCTTTTACCGCTTGAATATTTGGACAAGTTTTAAGCAACTCAGCAAACATATCTAAAGTTACTTCAATTTTATAATCGACCGGATTGTTATAAATCATGATGGGTAATGATGTGCTATTAGCTACGGCTTTAAAATATTCCACTACTTCGGCGTCACTGGCTTTATAACGCATGGGCGGCAGCATCATCAATCCTTTGGCGCCATCTTCTTCGGCTGTTTTGGCCAAATTGATCGCAGCTTTGGTAGTTTGCTCGGCAATATTCATAAGTACTGGAACTTTACCTTTAACAAAGGCTACTGTTTCTCTTGTTAAAATACGTCGTTCATCATCAGTTAAAGTACTAGCTTCCCCAAGTGTACCACCTAAAACAATACCGTGCACGCCAGCATCCAGTTGTGCTTTGATATTTACTTTAAACAGCTCTAAATCCAATTCATCATTTGCTGTGAATTGCGTTGTAACAGCAGGCATGACGCCTTCCCATTTTATACTCATACTATTTCATTTTTATTTATGTAAAAATACTTTTAGTTAAACAATTTTAAACAGCTATTCTTATCCTATTTTAATACTATATTATCCTATATTTACATTTTATTAATTTATATGAATAGTATTCGTGAAAGTTTATCCTTTTAAAATACCAAAACCATTACATGATTCCTTAATATACCAGGTAGATCATGATATTATTTTTTACGATAAATTGCATCAGCATGAAGACATTCAATTAAGTTATATTGTTGAAGGTGAAGGGACTTTAATAGTGGGAGACAAAGTGAACCAATATCAAAAAAATGACATTGTTGTTATTGGAAGCCATTTACCTCATGTGTTTAAGAGCAACATAAATTATGGCAAAAAGTCACATATGCTCACCCTTTTTTTTGCTAAAGATTCTTTTGGAAAAGACTTTTTTGAACTTGAAGAATTAAAAGAGCTTACCGCTTTTTTTAAAAGAGCTGCTCATGGTTTTAAAGTAACCTCTTCTAAAAAAGCCATTGCCCTGTTGTTTATGCAGCTTGAAAATGCCTCAAAATTATCTCGGTTTTTAATTTTACTGGAATTATTAAAAAAAGCGTCCGTTTGTAATTACATAAGCTTATCATCCTTCATTTATGATAAAAAATATAAAGAAACAGAAGGCAAACGCATGCAGGAAGTTTTTGACTATACCATGTCCCATTTTAAGAATGACATTACATTAGAATCTATTTCAGAAGTCGCTAACATGACCAAGAATGCCTTTTGTAAATATTTTAAAAAACGGACTAATAAAACCTATTTTAGGTTTTTAAATGAATTGCGCGTTGAACATACCTGCAAATTATTAATTGATAAAAATGATTCTTCAATTGAAGACCTTGCTTATGAAAGTGGTTTTAGAAATATATCCAACTTTAACAGACAATTTAAAATCATAAAAAACATGTCTCCTAATAATTTCAGAAAAAGAACCGTATAATATGAAACCTAAATATCTTTATACAATTTTAATAATATCCCTTATAATTACAATAATAGGGATTGTGACAGGAAAATTCTTTTTTCTCCTTTTGATTTTACCAATTAGCTTTGGATTATTTAAAAAAGACAAAAATTCAAAATCAGATTAAGTCTTCTTAACGTACTTTGTAATGATTACTATTTGCTGTCCATCTACTTTTCCTTCTATATATTCAGCATTTTCAGGGTCCAAGCGAATGTTTCTAACGGCGGTTCCTTGTTTTGCCACCATACTGGAACCTTTAACCTTTAAATCTTTAATTAAAACAACAGAGTCCCCAACTTCTAAATTCACCCCATTAACATCTCTGTGAATAATTTTACTGGATTCATCTTCATGTTCTCCGGTTGCTCTTGCCAAGGCTATCGCCTCATCATCTAAATACATCATATCCAATAAGTCTTTTGGCCAGCCTTCATTGCGCAAGCGCTGGAGCATTCTCCAAGACATGATTTGTACTGCTACAAACTCACTCCACATGCTGTCATTTAAACAACGCCAGTGATTTGGTTCCATTTCTGATTCACCTTCAATCTGACTTAAACAGTTACTACAAACCAGTAAGCTGTTATCTACACTTTCATTTAATGAAGGTGGTATAACGTATTGTAACAAGCCTTCAAAAGAAGTACATAATTCGCAAGTGCTGTTACTTCTTTCTTGTAATGTTTGTAAAACGCTCATTGTTTAAAGTTTTAATTTTGGTGAAAGTACATTTTTATTAAATGCTCTACAAATAGAATATTGGCAATAAAAAAAGGGTGCCAGAAGGCACCCTTTAATAATGGGTTTATTATAAATATTATAATTTAATGGAAGTATAGACAGCGTCTCCATGACTTCTAAAGTATTTTCCAAAAGCTTTGCTTTCCTCTTCTGTAAAAGCTGCTTTTGATAACTCACTGTTTTTTTCAAACATTTTATCTAAATCGCCTAATGAATCAATCATAAAAAACTCAATAAAATCTCTTTTATCGTGACCCCATCCATGGACACCTGGCCAATAACCAATGATTAAATCATTCTTGTTGATTACATTTTCAATGTATTTTTTGTTTAATTCATCATATTCTTTATTATTGCCATCTTCTGGATAAGCCATCTTATTAGTTCTCATATAAAGAATCATATCTTTTGACATTTCTCCTTTTGGTTGTTTTGCGCCTGGTAAAGTAGCATAAATTTCATCTGAATGATAAGATGCATAGGCTGAATTCATTTTTTCTAAGAAGGTCTTTCTTGCATCGGCATCTGGCCATGCTTCTTTTTCAAGTTCAGCACTTCTTGCAGCAGCTTTATCTATGTCCTCCCACGTTGGATAGACTTGTATATACATAATCTCATTACTGTTCGGCGTTAACAAATGAGTATGGTAACTAGATCCCATAATATGCTCATTTTTTTTCGTTACTTTCTCCATGTATTCCTTTTCCGCAGCTTTCCATTCAGCCATAGAAGCATTATAATCTTTATTCCAGTACATGGTTGTCACTGACACATAATCTGGCCTGTCATCCTCTTGTGAGAAAGAAGGCATACTAATTAACAATGCCGAAACAGCTATTGCAGTAAAAAATCGGTTGGTTGTTTTCATCATTTTTAAAAATTTAAAGTTATTATATTGGTTAAAATTAAAATACGTATTACAGATTTGAGGTCATGAATACTTTATTCTTTTAAGATTTGGGAAATCTTATGACGCTATTATTTAATTTAAATATGGGAAACTTTTGATGAAATATACAATAAATTAATTAATTCTCTACCTTCAAGATATTTATGTCTATGATAATTTTTCGCGAAGTTTTTTCGTCATTCCCTTTATAACCATGTCATAAGAATGATCTATAAGGTCCAGAATAAATTGAAGCTGTAATTCACTTTTGTAAATAGCAACCGTATTCCAATGCTTATTACTTACATAGGGTCCAGCATAAATGCTTTCATATTGTTCTCTTAATTCGATGGTATAATCTGGATCACATTTTATAGTAACAGAGGCTTCACCAATGTCCCATTTATCTAAAGGAGCCATAACAAATATTTTACCCAATACTTTAAAAACCAACGTGTGTTCATCAAAAGGAAACTCTTCTGTAACGCCTTTCTTTTTTAGACAGTATTCGCGAAGTTGTTCAATATTCATAATAAATGTTGATGTTATTAAAAATAATAAAACGGATTCTAATTTTTAATCTAATAGAGATTTATTAAATTGGTATACTCTTGACTATGAAATATAAAAGATTCCATATCATACTTATTGCAATTTCAATACTATTGCTCATTCCTTTTGCCCAATAGCTAGCGGTTAAAAAATGATGAATTACTTCAACTTGAAGTTTACTTTTATCAGTAGAAATCTGAATCATTCCATTATTTTATATAAAACCGGCTTACTTGGCGTTGCGTCATTTTCAAAAGGGGCAATTTGAAGATTTAAAAAATAAGTACCGTCATCAACAGTATTAGGTACAAAAATAAACTCAGTAATGGTAGCCTCCATTCTTAGTTTTCCGGAAGTATTCCAAAAGGCGTTATGCGCTAATAACTCGCACTCATCTTTTTCTTTATCAACGCTCGGCAAATCTATAAGTAAATGATTGACCCCTTTTTCTTTTAAATAGATAGCAGCTTCTTCTAGTAAGTAGGTTGGATTTGTATTTGAGTATTGCATTGATAATTTATCCTTCATATTAGGAATGGTTCTGATTACAACGGCATCCCTTTTTTTGTTTCCTAAGGCAAATTGAATTTGTTTTTTTGAAATCACAAAATCACCTTTAAGTTTTTCAGGAGCTACGGTAATAACCTCCGCTAAAAAGAAAAACTGTTTTAAATTTTGATTGATAGAATGTACTTTTTCAGTAATATGACCAACACATTCTGTATGGGTTCCATGCGCATGCGGATTAAAAAAAATGTTGTTAAAATTAATACATGCGCCATCTTTTACAGTTGCAATCCATTCTCCATCTTTTACAGGCTCTATTATTGGAGGATCCACATACCAGGCATTTACGTTGCTTTTTGAAGCACGCATTGGAATAGAAATATCAAGAGATTGCGATAAATCAATTTGATATTTTTTTGAATTGTATTGTATTGTTGCAATCATTATAAATTTATTTTAAATAGATCTGAAGCTATACCATCACTCAAAAATTTGCCTTTTTTGGTGACTAATAATTTGTGATCTTTAAGATACAACAAATCATTTTTTAAATGAATAGTTGCCTGTTCTAAAAGATAGTTTTTATAGTTTACCCCAAAATCTCGTTCTACTTTTATAATAGAAACGCCCCAAATAGTGCGTAAACCCGTCATAACATACTCATTATACTTATCTGTCCTTGATAAGGTCTCTATTTCAATAGGCAATCTGTTTTCTTGTAAAGCTTTTATGTATTTTGCATTATTTCTAACATTCCAACCGCGTTCATTTCCATTAAAAGAATGTGCTGAAGGACCAATACCCAAATATGATTTTCCTTGCCAATAAGCCGAATTGTTTTTACTGAAATAAGCCACTTTTCCAAAATTTGACAATTCATAATGTACAAATCCTTTAGCTTCCAATTTTTCAATTAACATATAAAATTGTTGCTCGGCTAAATCGTCATCAACATTTGGAATAATGCCTTTTTTAATAAAACTATCCAATGCCGTTTTTGGCTCTACCGTTAAAGCATAACTGGATATATGTGGAATATTATATGATAAAACCGTATCAATATTTTCTAACCAGCGTTTATGACTCAAGCCCGGAATACCGTAAATTAAATCGAGAGAAATATTATCAAAATATTTTGTAGCTTCTTCTAAACATTCTTTCGCCTCAATAACGTTATGAGCGCGATTCATGAGTTTTAAATCATCTTCAAAAAAAGATTGGATGCCTATACTTAATCTGTTAATAGGTGTATTTGATAATCCCTTAATTCTAATCCCGGACAAATCATCTGGATTGGCTTCTAAAGTAATTTCCGGATTTTCTGAAACCTTATAATTTTTAAAAACGGCATCTATTAATAACTGTAATTCAGAATTAGATAAAAGACTCGGCGTTCCACCTCCAAAATAGATGGTTTCAACTGGTTGATTTTTAAATTCATCCTTTCTTAGCCCTAATTCTTTTACCAAAGCTAAAACCAGTTCATCTTTCTTTTTTAATGAGGTTGAAAAATGAAAATCACAATAGTGGCAAGCTTGCTTACAAAAAGGGATATGAATATAAATACCAGACATTACTTTTTAACTCTGCTTTCGTTTTGCTTAACAAAGGCACTCCAACCTGTATAGCTTTTACCAATCTCAACACGTCCTTCATTATAAAAATGACAAACCGCAGCCGCCAAACCATCAGTTGCATCTAAATTTTTAGGCAAGGTTTTCAAGTTTAATACACTTTGCAACATTTTAGCAACCTGCTCTTTACTGGCATTTCCGTTTCCAGTAATGGCCATTTTAATCTTTTTAGGAGAATATTCTGTGATGGGTATTTCTCTACTTAAACCGGCGGCCATTGCCACCCCCTGAGCTCTTCCTAATTTGAGCATACTTTGCACATTCTTACCAAAAAAAGGAGCCTCTATGGCAATTTCGTCGGGGTGATGCGTATCAATCAATTCAATAGTTCGCTCAAAAATCAGCTTTAATTTTAAGTAATGATCTTCATATTTTTTTAAATCCAGTTCATTGAGTTGCATAAATTGCATCGTTTTTCCAACTACTTTTATGAGTCCAAACCCCATAATAGTCGTTCCTGGATCAATCCCTAATATAATTTTTTCTTTACTCATAAATTACAGTATTGACATCCATTTAGTGATATCGAAATACCTAATGCAACATACATTAAATCATCGTTAAACGAAAAACCATCAACATTAAAATCATATTTGTTATTACCTGCTAAAGAATAGGCATAACCAAAATCCCCGTAAATTGATAAAGAATTTGAAAGTCCATAATGGATTTCCATTCCACCCAAAACGTTAGGATAGGTGTTTTTGTTTTCACGAAAATCACCTAAAGGTTGACTAAAACTTATTCCCGGTCCGGCATGTGCAACGGCCGTAATTCGTTCAGGTAAAAAGCTAAGTAATGATCTAAGGTTATAAACAATTTGAGCGTTCACACGCGTATAATTTAACTTAAACTCATTGGTAGACTGAATACCTTCAGAAGCCCTATTAAAACCAACATCTAGTTTGGCCCCTAGGCTTTCCGAAAACATATGCTGAATCCCTAAATTAACTGTTGGAAAATTTATATAATGTGTCCAATAGCCCGGATTTTCACCCGTATCAATAGGATTATTTACACCTACTGCTAATTGTAATTTCCATTTTTCTGCATTAGTCTGAGAAAAACCAAATGCTGTAAATAAAACTATTATGATCAATAACAGTTTTATATTTTGTTTTTTAAAATTGAACGTCATAAAATAATTATTGATTTAATTTGCACTATGTATTTCGAAGGTCTTTCATACAAAAATAAACAATTCTTTTTTGCACTTATTAAAATAAGCCTAGTTGTTATTGCTATTTATTTTATTTATCAAAAACTGACAAAAAACAGCACATTAGAGTTTTCTCATTTTATCCAAATTTTGTCAAAAAATAAGGCATTTACTATTAATACCGTGGTGTTTTTAATGAGTTTAACTTGTTTTAACTGGTTTTTTGAGATTTTAAAATGGCGACAATTAGTATCAGCCGTGCAGAAAATAAGTTTTAAAAAATCGCTTGAACAATGTTTAGGATCCTTAACTGTTTCGCTATTCACTCCCAACCGAATTGGAGAATATGGCGCAAAGGCTTTATACTTTCGTTCTACTTTCAGAAAACGCGTTCTATTAATTAATGTAATAAACAATTTAATTCAAATGCTTATTACGGTTATATTTGGACTCATAGGAATGCTCTTGCTTTCACAAAGTCAAAACCTTCAAATTAATGGATTAAAATTTATTAAAATACTGCTCATTGGTATTTCATTTTGTACATTAATTATATTAATTTTTAGAAAAACAAATATCAAGATCAGAGGGTTTTCATTAGAAAGCTTAAAATTATTCTTATTTAAATTTCCTAAAAAAATTATTACACTTGGTCTGTTATTTTCATTATTTCGTTATCTCATTTTTTCATTCCAATTCTTTTATTTATTGCTATTATTTGGAGTTGAGATCGGCTATCTTGAAGCAATGAAATTTATTACAAGTATGTATTTTTTAGCTTCCATTATACCTTCTATATTTTTATTTGATGTGGTCATAAAAGGAAGTGTGGCTTTATATCTATTCTCTCTTCTTGGTATTAATGAACTGGTTATTTTAAGTATTGTTACTTGTATGTGGATTTTAAATTTTGTGACTCCAAGTATAATAGGTAGTTTTTATGTATTACATTTTAAATTTCCTAAAAACAAAGACTGTTAATGACCCTAGTTATATCCATCATTACAATTATGTACTTGCTTTTAATAGCAGGTTTTATTTATGGGTTTGAAAAAGTAAAAGAATTCAAACTGGCCAATCTTCAATCAAAGACAACATTTTCAGTTATTATCCCATTTAGAAATGAAGCGAAGAATCTCCCTCAACTTTTAGATTCTATCCAATCATTAAAATATCCAAAACATTTATTTGAAGTTATTTTTGTTAATGATTTTTCAGAAGACGATTCTGTTAATATTATAAATTCAAATCTTTCTAATAAACCATCAAATGGCATTCATTTTTCAATAATAAATAATATTTCAAAGACCAATTCTCCAAAAAAAGACGCCATTACTGCAGCCATCGATCTGGCAAAATATGAATGGATAATCACTACTGATGCTGATTGCATGCTTCCAGAATACTGGCTTGAAAGCTTTGATGAATTCATTCAAAAAAACACGCTAAAATGTGTGGCAGCACCAGTTACTTATCACATAAAAACCACCTTTTTAAACAGATTTCAAATGCTTGATATACTAAGTTTACAAGGAGCTACCCTAGGAGGTTTTGGAATAAAAAAACCTTTTTTATGCAATGGCGCCAATTTTGCCTACCAAAAGGAAGCTTTTTTAGAAGTAAAAGGATTTGACGGGAATACTACCATTGCAAGTGGCGATGATATTTTTTTACTTGAAAAAATGGTGTATCGATACCCTGATCATGTGCAATTTTTAAAATGTCAACAAGCTATTGTAATCACAAATTCAGAAAATTCCTGGGAACAATTAATAACTCAACGTATTCGATGGGCCGCTAAGACAAGTAGTTATAATAATGGCTTTGGGAAAGTTACTGGATTTATTGTTTTACTTATGAACTTTATAGTTCTTTTAAGTTTATTAGGGTCTATTTTTGGTCTTTTAAAAACAAACATCTTACTTTATATTGTTTTTATTAAATTTAATATTGATATCTTATTAATATATAAAACCGCCACTTTTTTTAATCAAAAAGGAGTATTAAGAAGTTTTTTATTGGGCTTTTTATTATATCCTTTTTTCAGTGTTTATATTGCCTTTCTTTCTCTGTTTAAAGGTTATAAATGGAAAGATAGAAGCTATAAAAAATAACAACTTTTCTATGGAATTTATGATAGCTCCAATTTTATATATACCTTAATTTACAGATATAATTACCGGTAATTTGAATTCTGTTTTAACCTGCTGACCACGCTTTATGGCTGGAAATATTTTAGGCAAAGAGTCCAGTCCATGTAATAATAAGTCTTTTATATTTGGTATTTCCTGACTTGTTAGAGAGTCTACTTTTATATGTAACACTGATAACTCCCCTTTTTCAGATATTTGAAGCTGAAGTAATAAGGTGTCTTCAATATTTTGAGTCACTACAATAGTATCCTTTTGTAAAAACCTTGTGATATGTGTTGTTAAAACATATTCAAAACATTGTTTTCTTTTTTGTTTTGAAATGGCAGAATCACATTCTGGAAAGGAAGGATATTCATCTACTTCATTCCAATTAAAAGTTTGTAATTCCTCTTTTAAAATAGCATCAGAAGATGTTTTTTTTACATTAAAATACTCACATGACATGAGTATTAAAAAACCTAGAAAAACACAAATTTGTTTCATTAATGACAACTGAGACCGAAAAGTACAATTTTTTTATATTTTAATAACTTTTAAAATATAAAATGGAAGCGTTTTAATTAGTAATTTGTAACAATCACACTTAACTTTAGACCAATTTAAGTAGTATTTATAAATTCCTATGGACGTTATTCTGGTAATTCTTTCAGCTTTATTTATTGTAGTAGGTTTGTTTGGTAGTGTATTGCCCATTCTTCCAGGCCCCCCTTTAAGTTGGTTGGGTTTATTAATATTGCATCTTACAAAGACCGTTCAAATGAGCAGCAGCTTATTAATTATAACTGGAATCATTGCTGCTATAATATTTATTATGGATTATATGATCCCTGCCATGGGAGCCAAAAAATTTGGTGGCAGCAAATCTGGTATGATAGGAACTACCATCGGCCTGGCAGTTGGTCTGATAAGTCCTATTCCGGGCGGTATTATTATAGGTCCCTTTTTGGGTGCTTTTATTGGAGAAATGTTGAATAAAAATAATTCAAAAACCGCCTTTAAGGCCGCTATTGGTTCCTTTATAGGATTTTTAGCCAGCACCTTTATCAAATTTATTGTTTCAGTAATTTACCTAGGAATTTATATCAGTACGCTTTGGCAATATAAACATGAGTTGTTTACTTTTTAAAAATAAGCGACCCCATGGGTCTCTCACCTCCATGGGGTCAATGTAAATTGCTATTTTGTCAACAATAAATTGAGGGATTAATTAATTTGAAGAGTTGACAATACAAATTTATAAAGATACATTTAAACTGAGGTGCGGTAAAACCGTAAACCAATGAAATCAGTTATATTTTTGCGTAATTTCTGCTAAATAATCTATTTAAGGCGATGAAAATATTACATTTAAAAAAATGAATTTACAATATAAAACCTCTTTTTCTGGCCTCGTTAATGAGGGTCTCATCCTGACCATCATCCACTAAGAAAATTTCCTTTAAATGCTTTTTACGCTTTTCAATTGCGCTTAATGAAATATCCAAATGAGACGCAAGACTCTTATTTTTGGCTCCTTGCGACAGCAAATACAGTATCTTTCTGTTTTTATCATCAATGACAATATCACTTTCATTAGTTTTTCTTAAGTGGCTATTAACAGTCCCACTGTAAAATGGCGGATTATGAAGCACTGCCTGAAACGCGCTTGCCAGTTCACTTGAAGTTAAATCACTTTTAATTAAAAACCCTTCTGGGTCTATCGTTTTTACTATGTTATGAATCCGGTATGATTCATCAAACATGGTTAAAATGATAATTTTTGCTTTTGGTAAAATTTTACGTGCATAAATAGCTAAATCTTCTCCGGAATTCATCACACCGTCTTTAGACGGTGGCAAACTTATGTCGACAAACAGCACCTGATACGGCCTTTCTGTCTTAACAGATTTATTCATAAACGCAACAGCTTCATCACAGTTGTTAGCTATATTAATATCTAAAATCTGACTTTCCTTCTTTGTAAATTGAAGCGTATTTTGATATCCTTCAATAATCATAGGATGATCATCAATCATCAATATTCTTATAGTTTCAGTCATACCATTTAAAGTTAAATTGGAACTTGTATCTCTACCGTTGTTCCTTCTCCTTTTTTAGAATTAATTCTGATCTCTCCATTTATTTCATTAACTCTTGAGTTAATGTTTTTTAATCCAATTCCAGATTTAGCTTTGTTGACATCAAATCCAGAACCGTCATCTGTTATGCTTAATAAAATTACATTATTTTTTAAACGAATCCCAATCTTTATATAATTAGCATTGGCATGTTTATAAATATTATGTAAGGATTCTTGTATTATTCTATATAAATGTATTTTCTTTTTATTGGAAATATCTTCCCAATTAATGGCATCATCATGATTAAACTCATAATTTAATTTATAGGCCATGGTTTGACTATCTAATAATGTTTTTATAATATCTAAGAACCCTGAGCCGCCAATAAAATCGGCATTCAATTCATGAGAAACTTTTCGAATATCCTCTTCAATTTTCTTAAGATCCTGAATATATTTTGCTCTTGTTGTAATGGCTTCCTCACTTGCCGCCATATTTAAACTATCTAGACTCAATCTGGTTCCGAATAAGCGTCCTAAAACACCATCATGCAGCTCTTGTGAAATATTTTTCTTTTCTAAGACTCTTGCTTCTTCAATTTTTTCTTGCTGTGAAAGCATCAAATTATAAATTTCTTCGTTGGCTTCCTGCTGCTTTTGAACAAACCGAAGCTCATTGTTTTTTGAACGTTGGGTGATGATGATATAGATCAATAAAGCTGAAATCAATAAAATAATTGAAATAATAGTGAGCCATAATTTTTCTCTTGCAAATTGAATATTTTTCTGTTCAATTTCTTTGGTTTCAAAACGTATACGGGCAAATTTATTTCTTACATTTCTTTCATTTTTAACTAAACTATCATTTAGCTTAATGTATTTATTATAATATAATACTGCTAAACTATCTTCCTCTATTTTAGAAAGCAAAAGTAATGAGGTTAATAGTTCGTCGTTGTGATAATTTTCTGCAATATTTTTTGCTTTATGTGCATAATACTTAGCAGAATCAATATTTTTTATATCATAATAATACTCCGCTAAATGTTGATTAATTATAATAGAATTATAATTAGCGCCTATGCTATCACAAATTTTTAGAGCCTTTAAAAATAAATCTGGAAGCTCAGTCAAATCTTTTGCTAGATATAATGTATGTGCATAATTATCTATAACTAAAGCATAAAAGTCTGGACGTTCAATAATCAAATTTTTATCCTTTAAAATTTGACTATAACTAGCTATTGCCAAGTCATATTGACCTGATTTTTTATATGAAAGCGCTAGATTATTTTTAGAATTGTCTAATGTACGCTTATTATTTCCATTTAACTTTTCTTTTAATTCTATTGCTTTTTTATAATATAGAATTGATTCATTAAATTGTTCCAATTCTCCAAAAACAAGACCCAGATTATTATAAATAAATGATTTGCACTCATTAACATCATTTGTTTCCTTTAATTGATCTAGTAAGGACAATGCTTCTATTGATGTAACCTCACTTCCTGTAAAATCCTTTTCATTACATTGTATAACTGCTATTCCGTAAAATGTTTTTGCTAATTGGTATTGAAGATTTTTTCTTTTAAAAACTTTCTCAGCTTTATGATAATAAGCATAAGCACTATCCGCAACCAAAGAGTATCTATATAATTCTCCAATAGTATAATTAGCAATAGCTATTGTAAGTGAATCTTTATTAGGCTTGCTTAAAACATGCCTTTGAATAGAATCTATTTTTATAAAATTATCTTTTACTTGCCCCAAGACAGAACACAAGCTTAACAATATAAAAAAATAGGTGAGATTAAATTTCAAACTAAAGACATTAGAGACTAATACCTCAAATGTATTTAATATTTTTTAATTACCACAAAATAAAAAACTCTTTACTTAAAGTAAAGAGTTTTAGTGTATCAATTACTAATTCAATTATTAGTCATGTACTCCACCTCCAGTAAAAAGTGTTTCATTACTAGTTGGTGCTACTAACACATCATCTTCATTTAAATCTTGTTTAGTGCAAGAAGTAAAGGTTGCTAAAAACAAAGCTACTATTAAAGTAATTTTTAAGGCTTTCATATCTATTCGGTTTTAAGGTTATACAAATTTTTCTCTATAATTATTTTTAAATAATACAATTCATGTCAAGACTTTGAAACCAAAATCTTAATGAGGGAAAAAATGGATAATTAATTTAAAATCGAATGCACAAAAGCGCACGCGTGTTTTTCTATTTATTTTTTTGAGGGATATGACATTGCTGTCAATGAATGGATTAATTTTCTTAAAAAGCAGAGGGAATATAAATGCGCCTAATAAGAGCTGCTAATATAGGTTAAAACGCACTACTAAAAAAAAAATAAACGACAAAATGTCATTTTTTATCGATAAAAAGTAAATTATGTTTGATTAATTATCAAAATAATCGACGAAATACACAAAAACATCCCTTTAAAAAACTTAGGATAAAGTTGACCCACCATGTATTAAACTCGTTTTTATGATTTTAGTTGAATAATCCACGTCATTCAATGATTTGTTTTGAAGTCTTTTTATGAGTAATTGTGCAGCACAGGCACCAATATCTTTCGCATGCTGACGTATGGTTGTTAATCTAGGAATACAATGATTAGACATGGATTTACTGGTATACCCAATAACCGAGAGGTCTTTAGGGACTTTAAGTCCAAAACTTAGGGCTGTATTTATTGCAATAATACCTGATGAATTGTCCGCAGAAATGATACCGTCAATAGACCTATTTCCCTTTAGAAACTCGCTAATTTTTTGTTGCCCATCATCTAATCGATTTATTTTTAAAACAGACCCTTTTACCTTAGATTCTTCATTAATCGCCTTTAAAAAACCCTTTTCTCTTAACTTACCAACACTCAAATCATCTATGTTACTGATAAAAGCAATATGTCTTCTGTTTTCAACAATTAATTTTTTTGTAGCATGATAAGTAGCTTCAAAATCATCCACAATTACCTTATCACATAAAACATCATTGGCAACTCTGTCAAACATCACAATAGGTAGCCCTTGACTAATTGTTTTTACAAAATGCGCTGTTTCGTTCTTAACCTGTGTTTCTTTAGCAACGGCCAAAATAAATCCATCAACACTGCCATTTGCCAGTAATTGCAAACTACTGATTTCCTTTTCTAATGATTCATTAGAGATACAGGTAATAATGTTATAACCCTGCTCTGTGGCTTCTCTTTCTATTCCGAACAATACTTTAGCTAAAAAATGGTTCAAGACGTCTGGAATGATAACGCCTATGGTTTTTGTTTTGTTCTGTTTTAAACTCAAGGCCACTTTATTTGGTTTGTAGTTATATAAAGCGGCAAGCTCCTTAACGCGTTTAACAGTCTCTACCCCAATCTCCTCACTGTTATTAAGAGCTTTAGAAACAGTAGATATTGAAACGTTTAACTCTTTTGCTAATTGTTTTAATGTAACCATACTATTAACGCATTGATTTCCTGTGTGCAATTTACGAAAATAGCGGTTAAATAATTAAACGCAAAATTTTAAAATAATAATACCTAGGTTTTTAAAAAATGACTACAAAAAAAAGACGCTTAACTTATTAAGAAAGCGCCTTTTAGCTATTAATCATTTTGAGACTGACAGTCTATAACCAACCACTACAAAGGTAAAATCTTAATCATTAACAATGCGTAACAAATGTTACATAAGAGAAGTTAAATAGCTAGTTGATAATTAGCCTTTTATAAATCAGTCGTTTATCGGTTTCCGATGGTATAATATATATTTTTTTGTTGGTATCAATATTTTCAAGAGGAAGAAAAGTTTATTTTTAAAATAACTAAAAACTAGTGTCATAGTATTTAAACCATACACTTGATTCTATTTATGATTCCACAATGAGTTTTTTAATTTCTTTAATTCTCCTTTCCTTCGATGGTTGTCTGTGTTTTTTTGCAAAGTCAGTATGATATTTATGAGCCTCCAGAAATTTAATTTGAGCCTTATTCCAATCATTTTTATTAGAAATTACGGAAACCGCTTTCAATTCCTTATATAATCGATCACTGATTTCGTAAAAATCCTTTCTACCTAAATAATCTAAATCTGAATCACACATGATATGTTCTAATTCATTATTTGGAGACTGAGGTATCCGCGTTGCTCTAATGAGACCTTGAACAATCTTGATGTCATTCTTTGAAAAACCACAATCTAGCATTAATTCTTCTGCCATTTCCACGCTTTTTTCTTCATGTTCTACATTCGTCTCTGTAAACCCTAAATCATGCAGTAATGCGGCTATTCTGAGCAGGAAGGCGCTTTGTTTATCGATATTTTTTCTCCTGATATACTGATTCACTACCTTAACAACATCTAAGGTGTGTTCAACATTATGATAATAAAGTTTTTTTGATAATCTAGATTTTAAAATGCCTAAAGCTTTTCTTCTAAGTTTTAAATATCCTTTCATATTAATGACCATCTATTAATATGAGAGTGTTATTAACCAATATCCAATTATTAAAACAACAAAAACAAAACTTAATCCAAAAAAGAAAATGGACTTGTGGACGCATTTAAATTTAGCTTCAATAATTTTGCTTTCTACATGTATTTGTTCTCCAAGTTGTTCAAACAATTCCTCTTCTGTAGTGCAAACTTCAATTAATTTTTTGGTATATTCTTCTGCTGTACCAAAGGCATTCACTGCATCCCCAAAAAAGAACACGTTTTTTTTATATTTCAATTCTATTTGTGGCTTAAAACATTTAAAACAATAAAAAACAGAAAAAATTACACATACAAACCATAAAACAGTAAGGATCACAAAAACAGGACTTGATTGCAACAGCCCCTCAAGTTCTTCGAACCGGTCAAAGAATAGACCTAAAACAAGACCATGGAAAGAAAAAATAACACCTGCCTTAAGCTCTGAAGCACGAATGAGTTTTTCGAGTCTTTCCAATTGTTCCCAATAATTATTTGGATCATGAATAAGTGTCATGGCGTTTTTATTTTCAATTCAACATTTTAAATATAAAAATAAATATACAATTAATATTTATGTGTTTACGTTTTGAAATTGAAGTTGATCTAAATAGGCTTGGTTCTTTATGCCGTTTACAAAATACATTTTCATCATTCCTCTGTTTTTAACTTCAATTTCTCCGCGGTATTTGCATTGAAATACATCCTTGACCAGTTCATAAGTGTTTTCTGAGATATTTATTCTACCTGGGTTTGAAAGTGTTTCCATTCTTGAGGCCACATTGACTGTATCTCCCCAAATGTCGTATGCAAATTTATGTATCCCAACCACACCCGCCACAATAGGACCTGTATTGACACCTATGCGAATATCAAAATGAGTGATGTCCTTCTCCTCATTTTGCTTTGATTCTTCAATAAATTGCACTATTTCAAAAGCGGCCAATATCATTTTAAAAGGATGGTCATTTGTTTGAAATGGTAAACCCCCGGCAGCCATATAGGCATCTCCAATAGTTTTAATTTTTTCCATCCCATATTTTTCCATTATTTCATCAAACTTAGAGAAATAGTAATCCACACTATTCACTAATTCTTCCGGAGATAAGTTTTTTGCATATTCCGTAAATCCTTTAAAATCAGTAAATAGAACGGTTACCGAATCAAATTTTTTCGCCTGAACTTTACCATTTTGTTTTAACTCAAGAGCCGTTTCCTCGGGTAGAATGTTATGCAATAAACTTTCTGATCTATTTTTTTCTTCTTCAATGATGCGATTGGTTTGTCTAATAAAATTATAACGCCTATACAACCCTAATGCAAAAAGAAATACTAAAAATATCGCAATTACAGAAGCATAAATAATATCCTGCTGCTTCTTTTCTTTAAGTTGTTGTATTTGTGACTCCTTTTCTAAAAGACCAATTTGATCTTCTTTCTTTTCTAAATCAAAATCAAATTGAAGCCCACGTATTTTATCGTCTGTTGCCAAATTAAATAAGGAGTCTTTTTGCGCTACATAAAGCTCTTTATACTTATAGGCATTTTTATAATCTTTATTCAAGGCATAAGCCTTTGATAAACCTTGATAAATATCTCTTAATTCATCATTGGCCTTAATTTCCTTGGCAAGACTTTCTGCTTCGCTATAAGATTTTTGAGCCTTTTCAAAATTATCCTGAATATAAACCTCTCCAAGACCTTCCAAAGCCTGAACCATCTGAAGTTGTTGATTATTTAATTTTGCTATTTGATAAGCTTCATTAAGATATTTTATGGAGTTTTGTTTGTTATTTTTCTTTAAAAGTACCTTACTTAATTTAATTAAGTTATCTGCTCTATTCGTAATAATCTGATTGCTTGCTAATGCTTCCTGATAATAATTTAAGGCCTCATCATAAAGACCTTTTTTAAAATAAACTTCTCCAACGCCCTTTAAGTAACTATTGGTAGTTTGGGAATCATTTAAATCATTACGGTAATCGTTAAATTTATTATAATATTCCAAAGCCTTGTCATAATTGTTCATTTCAGCATATAAGCCTCCAATATTCAATAGCACTGAAGATATTCTCAGTGGATCCTTTGATTTTTCTGAAATATTTAAAGAACGTAAATAATAATCAAGAGCTTTGACATTACTACCTTGGCTGTAATAGATTGCACCCAAATTATTAACCAAATTGGCAATTCCAATAGTGTCATGTATCGATTCAAACTCTTTTAAAGATTGTGTCCATGAATCGAGTACATTTAAATAATCCCCTTGGTAATATTGTGCAAGACCTATATTTTTTAAAGAATATGCTTTCCCCCTCGTATATTTTAATTGAATAGCCAATGTATTAGCTTTTCTTGCATATTCTATCGATTGTTTAATGTCTTCTGTATTTAGAACTTCCTTACTAAGTTCATTTAACGCAACCACCATTGAGGTGTCTTTAACGCCTGTTTCAACAATTCTTTTTAAACTATCTATCTTATTGTTTTGCGCAAACATAAGACTTGATAGCATTCCAAAAAACGCAACTATAATTAAAGATACCTTACGGTTTATACTCATGAAAACATTATTCTTTTAAAATATTATAGGTTCGAACATCTGTGCTGCTGGTTATCCTAACAATATAAATACCGGTTGACAAACCGGACATATTTATTTCTTTTGTTGAAAACGGTTCAGCAAAGGTGCCTGCGTTAATAACTACAAAGCCATACATGTTTAAAACCAAAACGGACACATTATTTTCAACAACATTTTGTTTAATATTTAAAATCGTCTTTACCGGATTAGGATAAATTGAATAGGCTCCGTCAAGTTTCGCATCACACTTGCCGCTTTCACTGGTTGTAGCAGAAGAAATGGAACTTTTATGAGTACCATCATATGTTGTTAAACTCCACACTAATTGTTGACCATCAAATCTAATTTCAAAAGTGCCACTACCAGGCATAAAAACAGTTGGTAATTGTCCTTTAAACTGTGTTCCTGTTAAAAAATTATCTGGGCCATCATTAACATAAACCGGGTACTCATTATCATTCTCATATCTAAAAACGGCAGTATATATTAAACCGTCGATAGCATTTGGATTATAACTCACACAGTCAGCATAAGAGCGTACTTTTTTAGCATTTTCATCAGCAGGATTAATAAATAAATGAGCTTCATTAGATATAATGGTATAATTTTTCGGATCTGTTATTTGCACGTAATATGCACCAGGTAGGGTTGTGTCATAATATGCTACGCCATAATCATCAACAAAGTAATAAGGAATACCATTTTCAAAAACGGTAGTTCTATTTTCATCATTATATGCAAATGCTCCAAACTCAAATGAAAAAGCAACTGGTTCTCCTTGACCCACAATAACTGAGGTAGGCGAAATGGTCACACTTAATTCGGCAGGTACAATTCTTAATCTACTATGATTGGAACCATAACTATTAATCACATAATTTTGAGTTCCTTCTATCAATATATTGTAATCACCCACACTTAATTTATCACCTACTTCATAATATAGACCATCCTTTTCAAAAGAATATATAACACCATTTGGGTAGACATCAAATGCCGTTTCATCATAGGCAAAGCCTCCAAAATCAGTCACTAAATTATTGACATTAAAACTTCCATAAGGCGTTTCGTAATAATCAGTTTCAGGATGTAGTTCTTTTGGATCAATAGTTAATATGCCATGGTCATCTGCATAAGCTATCTCATAGTTTTCAGGAGCCATAACTTGAATAGCATACACTCCAATTGACTTCACATCATTAATATTGTAAGCAATATTATTCTCATCAATAAATAAATAAGGAATAGCGTTTCCAAAAACAGAGGTTATGGATTCATCATAAGCGAAACCGGAAATTTCAGTAGTAATAGTATTACTGATATTATCACCATACTCAAGATCTAGAGGTCCTGTTTTAATAGTCAAGAGCGCTTCAGAAATGGTTAATTTGCCTCTGTTAGGATCGTTTTCAATGATGTAATTATCGCCGTCAACATCTTCAATAAAGATATCATATTCACCAACACCCATTTTTAAAGCACCATTGATAGTATACTTTTCAACATCCCCTGCTTTCATAAAATAATAAGGAATAATTCCATTACTATCATTTAAAACATCTTGGTTTTCAACATCTGGATAGGCAAAACTTCCAAAATTTGGAACTATTACCGGCGTTTCTCCATATTTAACAATAACCGGATCAGGATTAAATGATAAGGTTGCTGGTATAATTTTTAATGTCCCATGAGTATCATCATTCGCGCTATTTATTAAATAGTTTTTAGGATTTCTAATCTTTATCTCATAATCTCCAAGTTCTTTCAGTTCAGATAGCTCAAATTCCACATCGTTTTTAACAAAATAGAACGGTACACCATCCGGGAAAACAACGTCCACAGATTCTTGAAATTCACCTTCAAAGGCCCATCCATCAAAGGTTGTCAATTCTAAAAGCTGAGCTTCAGTGATTGCCTCACCATAAGGAAGAATAATATTATTAGTACTTACACTTAAATCCTTTGGATTAATCACCACACGTCCTACACCATAGGTAATATTGAAATTTGCTGACATTGCATTTAAAAAGGCCCCAGGATATACATAATGTCTGTCCTCTTCAGAACCTGTTACATCAATTCCCGTTAGCATATTTAATGCATAAATCTCTGATATAACCCGCTCATTATCTGAACCATCCTCCGGTGGTGCATCTTCAGCATCAATAATTGTAAATACGTCTGCATAATCTTTGAATGGTCTCTCCGGATCATCACCGTTAACTATTGCTTGAAACTTATTCACAATCGCTTGAAACTTATTTTCTATACCTAATTCTACATCTCCTTTAAACAAATCTTCTGAATTAACTATTGCTTGAAACTTGTTCACAATTGCTTGGAATTTACTGGTTGTTCCATCATCAAAATTCTGACGGGCAGAGATATAGTTTGTGAAATTTTCATTATCTAAATTTACTATGTTCATACCATTAACAATCGCTTGAAACTTATTTTGAATAGTGCGCTCTGAGGCACTCCAACTACCACCATTTAAAAAACTTAAATCATAATCATTAACAATAGCCTGAAATTTGTTGACAATGGCTTGAAACTTATTAGGTATCCCATCTTTAAAGTCATTGGCATGTGTTTGATCAATTAGTGATCTAAAACTCGCTTCATCAGAAATTCCTGTGGAATCAAAAGCATAATTAAATGAGACATCTATTGGATCTCCATAAGAATAAACAACCTCAGGAGGCGTAATTGTTAAATCTTTTTTAGTAATTGTTAAATACCCGATTTTACCAATTTCTGGATTAGAGTCTACATAACCAGAAATAAAATTCACCTGATATTTATCAAATAGCTCTTGTGATAATGGTTCAGCAAATGAAGGTGTTACTACATAATCAAAAACAATAGGATAACCACCTTCAGCCAGTTTAGCGTCTGCACCAGAACTTAATTTTACTTCTGGAAATCCTAAAGACGCCATAATTTCAGCATACGTGAGCGATGTATCAATCTCTTCTGGAGGCAATCCTTGTACAAAATAAGATAAGCTAATATCTTGCCCGTATTCAAAAACCGCATTATTAGGGACAATATTAATCGCATATTTCCCGTCTGGTAATATTTTAACCGGATCAGAAAAACCACCATTACCCTCGGTTCCAGGCTTTGGTTGGGTATAAATAGTCACCTCCGGATTTCCTGTAAATTCAGGAATGGTTGCAATAATTTCCGTATCAGACACCACCTGAATATTGGTAAGCTCTTTACCATCAAAATAGACTTTCGCCGGATATGGTTCTGAATTTTGAGCAGGGAAAAACTCTCCAATAATAGATACCGAAATTGGTTCTGCACCCACGTTCCCACTTAAAATAGTTAAGGACGTAATTTTAGCCGTTTGTGCTGCAAGACTCTTAAAAGCATTTAACGTATTGATGAATTGTCCATTGGATCCATCGCGAGCAGTAAAATTAACAGAGGTATTTTTGAATTTTTCCAGTGTTTGATCTGCAGTAAATATGGTAGATCCTGAACCATCCGGATACCAGTATGGTAAAGCAGACCTTAATAAAGCCATAGCTGCTGCTGCATGAGGTGCCGCCGCCGAAGTACCATAAAAATTGAGTTTATCATCTTTATCACAGGTTTCACAGGTAGCTAATTGCCCAATGGTTGTTGAAGCCGTATTACCTCCATCAGGGGCATACAGGTCAACTAGAAGATTTGTTTGGTCCTTTAATAAGCCTCCATAACTTGAAAATGCTTCTGCTATTGGATTTGTTGCATACCGATAATCTACAGCTCCTACAGTAACAGATTCTGGAGTCATAGCATGTCCACTTACTGTTGGCACTCCATTGCCAAAATATTCAGGAAATTTAAGCCCATCAGGTGTTCCACCTTCTGCTGATGTTCTGAAGGCTATATATCTAAACGGCACATTAGTAGCTCCTGTTGCATTGGTAATTAAAATATTGGCATCGCCAGTTCCTGTAGACTTAAATACAATTATTTCAGTAGGATCACCGTTAACATTCACACGATTATTCCCAACCAATAATCGCCCTGCATTATCAACTACGTAAATATCTAAATCATTGCTGGCACCAACCTGATTTTGTTGTGAAGCAGCGTATTCCTTCCATTGTAATACTAATAAATAAGTACCGGGAACCACACTTATTTTTTGAAGATAATCTTGAGATCCATCTGCATTAGTTCCGAATACATGAGCGCGTGTTGGACTTCCGGCAGTAATAAAATTAGTTACCGGTAAACTTGAGGAACTATTAAAAGTAGCCTGATATCCCTTATTCGCGATATTACCGGCAGAGGTATAGTGAAATTTACCTGATTGACTCACATAAGATTGTATCTCTTCAGAAATTCGACCAATTCCAAAAAACGGCTCGGTAATAAATGTAATATCATCCACAATAATGTCACACCCTACCTCTTTTAATGCTTTAAATCCTACTTCAAATTGTCGCGGAGAAGCAGTCGCAGTATGAAAAGCCATTGCTGCACCCGGGGCCACATCATGAATAATTTGCATCATAGCCCTTCCTTCATCTGAGGATTTATATAAATTATCTTTTAAAACCTCTACTGCCTCGGGTAATTCACCATTGGCGATATCTAAGGCAGCAAAACCAGGAACACCCAAAGCCATATCATAGCTATCTGACAAAACACCTACTTTGATTCCTGAACCATCAACAGGAACAATATTACCATCACTTTTTATCACTCTAAAGGATTCACGCACCGTGTTTGATGTTTGGGCAGCATCACCTTGCGTAGACACTCCTCCAGAATTATTATAGGCGGGATATACAGGTCTAGCAAAATTGATAATATTGGCGTAATTGTTTAAAATACAAAGATCTTGGGGTTTAAAATAAACATCAATTGCTGCTAAATTAGTATACTCTGAAATATTAAGTAAAAAATCGGAAACTGCAATATTAAAAGGAGCGCCTTGTAATAAGTTAAGAACATTTTGCATTTGCCCCTCCTTAGGAACGATCTCAACAAGAACCTTACCTGCAGCTATTTGAAAAATTAATTCTGAAGGGGTCTCTCCTGCTACATTATCACAAAGAGAAGATAACTCCTGACCAATAAGATTGTAAGACTTTCCATTGTTCCCAATGACTGGAAAAATAAAACCGTCATTTGCTGAGCATTTTGCTGAATTTGCATTGGCATAAACAGTATGCACATTACCATTACTAATAATGGTCCACTCAACATAATCGTTCGGACCAAATTCTTTAGTAAAAACCTTATTAACGGAACCTGGTTTGAATATATTTAAACCTTTAGCTACTTTTTTTCCGTTATTATATTTTATCGTGCTGGCAGATTCATCTATAACAACCTCTTTATTTGAAGGGTTATAATAACTAAACGTTGCTTGATAAATTCCATTGCCTAAATCCTTTACACAATAAAGTACGGGCTCAATATCTTTACTTTTTTGTGCAAACGACTGCATTGAAATAAAAAAAAGAAACAAAATAACAAATAAGCCTGGGTAATTAGCGTGGTTGGTTTTCATAACGTGGTTGGTTTTCATAATTTCATAATGAGAGTAATAAAATTTTACAAAAAATCACTCTTATTTCTGGCCTTATTGCATAAGTAACAAACCAGAAATACTAAATCAAAAGAATCGTAATTTATAATCCCTTTGAAGCGCTATTAAAAAAATCAGAGATAGGCAAATGTATATTTTTAATTTGAGATAAAAAAATATTTATTAAAATATTGTTTTTCAACAATTTAGCAACAAATAACATATATAAAAAATGAAAAATTCGGTTTATTTTATCATAGAAGTTAATAAAAAATCTCCAATTTAAAATTACCAACATCATCCAAGAAGCAGGTTTTTTTATAGATTTAAAAACAAGTAGAAAAATTTATCTCAACAACGAATATTACCAAACTTGATATTTGTCATATTTTATTTAATTAAATAACAATAAATTTATGAATTTTCTAATAAGAAGTTAATATCAACCCTTAATATTATCAATATGGCAAAAGTTCAAGGCGCTATAGCAGTCAATACAGAAGTCTGTAAAGGATGTGAGGTTTGCATACCTGTTTGTGCTGAAGATGTAATCGGGATGTCTGATAATGTCAATCGCAAAGGTTATCATTATGCCTATATGAAAAATCCCGAAGCTTGCACAGGCTGCACAAATTGTGGCATTGTTTGCCCAGACAGAGCAATATCAGTGTATAGAATTAAAGTATCTGCTTAATTTTTTAAAAACTAAAAAATGTCAGAATTAAAGTTAATGAAAGGTAATGAAGCATTGGCTGAAGCGGCTATTAGAGCTGGAGCTGATGCTTATTTTGGTTATCCAATAACACCTCAATCTGAAGTCATTGAATATCTAATGACTGAACAACCTGAAAAAAGAACAGGTATGGTTGTTTTACAGGCGGAGAGTGAAATTGCAGCTATCAATATGGTCTATGGTGCGGCAAGTACCGGCAAAAAAGTATTAACCTCATCTTCAAGCCCAGGGATTTCTTTAAAATTAGAAGGGATTTCTTATATAGCCGGAGCTGAATTACCCGCGGTCATAGTTAATGTGGTTCGTGGCGGACCAGGACTTGGAACTATTCAACCTTCTCAAGCAGATTATTTTCAATCAGTAAAAGGTGGCGGTCATGGTGATTATAAATTATATGTATTAGCACCTGCATCAGTCCAAGAAATGTCAGATTTTGTTGAGGACGCTTTTAATATTGCCTTTAAATACAGGGCCCCGGTATTAATTCTTTCTGATGGATTGATTGGTCAAATGATGGAAAAAGTGAATTTAAAAGAACAAATTCCGCGTTTAACCAATGATGAAATCATTGAAAAATATGGAAGTTGGGCTGTTACTGGTAAAAAAAACAGAGAGCGAAATATTATTACTTCATTGGATTTACAATCTGAAAAAATGGAGGCCAGAGTTCATAGATTAATGAAAAAATATGAACAAATGGAAAAGGAAGATTTAAGATATGAAAAAATCCTATGTGATGATGCTGAATATTTAATTGTGGCATACGGATCAAGTGCGCGAATTAGCCAAAAAGCCATAGAATTAGCAAGGAAAAAAGGCATAAAAGCGGGCCTTTTAAGACCCATAACATTATTTCCATATCCAAAACAGGTATTGTTTGAATTAGCCGATCAGGTTAAAGGTATTTTAAGTGTTGAATTAAATGCCGGTCAAATGGTTGAAGATGTTAGACTTTCGGTAGAACACAAAGTGCCTGTAGAACATTTTGGCAGAACTGGTGGTATTATTCATACACCTGAAGAAGTATTGGAAGCCTTAGAACAAAAAATTATTAAAAATGGAAATCTTAGATATCATAAAACCAGAGAATCAAGTATTCTGTAAGACCAAATTAATGACGGACACTGCGTTGTCGTATTGTCCTGGTTGTGGCCATGGAACCGCACATAATCTTACCATGGAAGTTATTGATGAAATGGGTATTGTAGAAGACACTATAGGGGTTGCTCCAGTAGGCTGCTCTGTTTTAGCATATGACTTTATGAATATTGACATGACTCAGGCTGCACATGGGAGAGCACCAGCTGTAGCAACAGCCATTGCCAGAACTTGGCCAGAAAAATATGTTTTTACCTATCAGGGCGACGGCGATTTAGCAGCGATTGGAACAGCAGAAACCATTCATGCCTGTAACAGAGGTGAAAATATCGTAATTATATTTGTTAATAATGGTATTTATGGAATGACGGGTGGTCAAATGGCTCCCACCACGTTAGAAGGCATGATCTCATCAACTTCCCCTTATGGCAGAGAAATAAAATCTATGGGGTCTCCATTAAAAATGACAGAACTGGTTGCCAATTTACCAGGAGTTTATTACGTGACAAGGCAATCTGTACATACACATAAACACGCCAGAAAAGCTAAAAAGGCCATTCAAAAAGCGTTTGAAAATACCCGATTAAAAAAAGGATTGTCTTTTATTGAAATCGTATCCAACTGCAATTCTGGTTGGAAAATGACACCAAATGAATCTAACATTTGGATGGAAGAAAATATGTTTAAATATTTTCCGTTAGGGGATATAAAAGTTGATGGAATATTAAAACAATAGTTATGACAGAAGAAATTATTATCGCAGGTTTTGGAGGTCAAGGTGTACTTTCAATGGGGAAAATATTAGCTTATTCTGGCATTATGGAAGATCAGGAAGTAAGCTGGATGCCATCATATGGGCCAGAAATGAGAGGCGGAACAGCTAATGTGACCGTCATTTTAAGTGATGAAAGAATCAGTTCACCTTATTTAAAACTTTTTGACACGGCTATTATTTTAAATCAACAATCAATGGATAAGTTTGAGAACAGCGTAAAACCTGGCGGCTTATTAATTTATGATCCTAATGGTATTTCTCATCATCCTACTAGAAATGATATACAGATTTTTCAAATTGAAGGGACAAAAATAGCCGCTGAAATGGAAAATAAAAAAATATTCAATATGGTTATTCTTGGAGGGTTTTTAAAGAAAAAGCCTATTGTAAAAATAGAAAATGTTATAGCGGGTTTGAAAAAATCACTTTCAGAACGTTACCATCACCTCATTCCTTTAAACGAGAAAGCGATTCATGTAGGCATGGAAAATATTCATCCATATCAAACGCTAGTCATCTGATCAAGTAGTTGCAATACAATTAATAAATTTAGCTACAAATATATCGGGGATAAATACACGGTATTTATTATTATTTTGATTTATGGTAGGTGCGAAGAAAAAACCATAACCTTTAAAACAAAGAACTGAATCATGGAATTTTTTAGAAAAATAAACCTAAAAACGACTGAACAACAGATACAAAAATCTCTAACATTAAGTAATCTTTCAGAAATTAGTAACGAGATTTTCAATTTAAATGAACCCAATGATACAGAAGCAAATATTGGCGGAATATGGGGTGAGTTTACATTAATTCGAAGTGAAATAAGAGGGGGTATCCGCTTTGCTTTGTTAGAATGCCCTAATGCATTATGCTGGACTATCACTGCGGGATTTCCTCCAGATGCTGAATCAGCCATCATTCATTTAACCATAAATCAACAAAAAAGGAATCAAGATTTTGTTGAAGAAATTGAAGAATTTTTAGAGGACATGAGTCAATGCTTAATACGTTTTTTAAAAGTTTAACAAGCTATAAATGATAGTAAAACTTCAAAACGCCGATTTAGCGATTGCTACCAAAATACGTTCCGTTTTTCAAGTGTCTTATGCTATTGAAGCTGAAATTTTAAAGGCTGTTGATTTTCCGCCTTTAAAAAGAAATCTCGAAAGTTTTTTAAGTAGCTCCAACGCTTTTTATGGATATCTAACGAATGAAGAACTTGTCGCAGTTGCAGAAATAGATAATACTAATAAGGCTATACATATTCAAAGTTTAGTAGTAGACCCCGCCTTTTTTAGACAAGGCATAGCCAGTAAATTAGTTGAATTTATATTAAATTCTTATGATTCCAAATTGTTTACCGTTGAAACCGGTTTAGAAAATAAGCCCGCTATTACTTTATATAAAAAGTTTAATTTCAAGGAAATTAAACAATGGGATACAGACCATGGTGTTAGAAAAATACGCTTTGAAAGAAAAATACTTAAGTAATCACACTCATAAAATTCTTTATCATTTGTTTTTATTTCAGGTAATCAATGCATAAAATATCGTACTTTTAATATCGCCGTTTGTACAGCTCAACCAAATAAATTAAACATAATATCATCAATAAATTAACGATTATTTTAGTTGATAATAAGTATTTTGATTGCTCTTTTAACGCCCTAAAACAATTAACTGATGATACAATCTTATAAGCAAAACCCGCAATTACAAGCAACTTATGATACTATTATTATAGGTTCAGGAATGGGTGGCCTATCTACAGCAGCTATTTTATCTAAAGAAGGCCAAAAGGTTTTAGTGTTAGAAAGACACTACACTGCTGGTGGTTTTACCCATATCTTTAAAAGAAAAGGTTATGAATGGGATGTGGGCATTCATTATATAGGTGAAGTACAACGAGAAAACAGCCTATTAAAAAAACTGTTTGATTATGTTACGGACCATCAATTAAAATGGGCTGACATGGGTGAGGTTTATGACCGCATTATTATTGGGGATCAGCGTTTTGATTTAGTAAAAGGGGTTAAAAACTTTAAGAAGCAAATGACCGCTTATTTCCCTGAGGAAGAGCAGGCTATCAATACCTATGTTGATTTAGTTTTTAAAGCAGTAAAAACAAGTAAGAACTATTATATCAGTAAGGCCATTTCACCCTTCTTAAATACATTAATAGGAAGATTCCTGAAAAACCCTTTTTACAAATTCTCAGATAAAACCACAGATGAAGTGCTCCGCTCATTAACACAAAATGAAACTTTAATAAAAGTACTGACCGGCCAATATGGCGATTACGGTTTACCCCCAAAACAAAGTAGCTTTTCCATGCATGCCTCAGTGGCAAGACATTATTTTGACGGCGGCAGTTTCCCAATCGGAGGTTCTTCACAAATAGTAAAAACCATAGATCCGGTAATAGAAGCCGCTGGCGGTACTATTTTGGTAAGCGCAGAAGTTGAGCAAGTTATTATTGAAAACAATACGGCTGTAGGAGTCAGGATGAAAGACGGTAAAATAATACGGGCTAAAAACATAGTAAGTAATGCCGGCATTATGACCACCTACAATAAACTGTTGCCATCTGAAACCGTTAAAAAACACCATTTGAAAGCACAGTTACAAAAAGTAAAACCATCAGTAGCTCATGCCAGCTTATATATTGGTTTAGAAGGCTCTCCTAAAGAACTGCAACTACCAAAAACAAATTATTGGATCTATCCCGAAAAAGGAGATCATGACACTTGTGTTGAAAACTATTTAAATGATTTGTCACAGCCTTTTCCTGTGGTTTACCTTTCCTTTCCATCAGCCAAAGACCCAGACTGGCCTAATCGTTACCCAGGTAAAAGTTCCATTGATATCATCACCTTATTACCCTATGAACCATTTAAAAAATGGTCTGACACTTCCTGGAAGAAAAGAGGCGAAAAGTATGAGGCTATGAAAAAGGAAATTACTGACCGCTTGTTTAGGGAGCTATACAAACAATTACCCCATCTTGAAGGCAAGGTTAATTGCCATGAATTGTCAACACCGCTTACTACACAACATTTTGTTAATTATGAAAAAGGAGAAGTATATGGGTTAAACCATGGACCTTCAAGGTTTAGACAAGCTTTTTTAAAACCAAGAACACCCATCAAAAACTTTTATTTAACGGGTCAGGATATTGTAACGGCAGGTGTAGGTGGAGCATTATTCTCAGGTGTTTTAACGGCTATGGCCATTAGCGGTAAAAATATTTTAAAAAAGGTTTAGATTTTATGACTGTTTTTATTTAAATAAAACATGTATCCTATTGAAATTAAAATCTGGTAAAAGGACAATGAATAAGAAGAATAAAAATTTTATTTCCTGCAAAAATTCAATGTGATTTATGGAGGTTTTTGAATACAAAAATATAATTATAGGAGGTGGATTAGCTGGAATATCGTGCGCCATTGAGCTTCTTGATAATAATAAGCAGGTTCTCATTATTGAAAGAGACATTGAAAATAATTTCGGAGGATTAGCAAAAAAATCTTTTGGTGGAATTTTGTTTTCCGGAACACCACAACAAAAAAGAGCAGGCATTAATGATTCAGCTGTATTACTCTATGACGACTGGATGCGTTTTGGCGCATTTACCGAGAATGATGGCTTAGGAGCAAAATGGGCAAAATTTTATTCAGAACATTCTATTTCTTTAATTTATGATTGGCTCATTAACAAAAAAGTTGAATTTCTTCCGGTTGTTAATTGGCCTGAAAGAGGCATGCATATAAAAGGTAATTCAGTTCCCAGATGGCATATAACCTGGGGTACTGGATATGATTTATCTAATAAAGTAGTCAACTATTTATTAAATCATCCAAATAAAGAAAAGTTAGAAATAAAATTTCAACACAAAGTAGAATCTGTTATTATAGAAAACAAAAAGGCTGTTGGAGTTGAAGTTTTTGATGAAGTTTCTAAAAAAAATCTACTTATAAATTCAGAAAATATAATCATTGCCTCGGGAGGTATTACAGGAGGTAATTTGGAGCTGGTGAAGAAACATTGGCCTAATCACAGTACGCCACCAGAGACCTTATTAAACGGGTCGCATAAATATGCAGATGGGACATTGCATTTAGATCTGGATAAAAAAGGAATACCTTCTACCCACTTAAATAAGCAATGGCACTATGCCGCAGGAATTCCTGCTCCAAACCCTGAAAAAGGTAAAATCAGCGATGGTCTGAGTTTAGTTCCACCTAGATCTGCAATATGGGTTGACGCTACAGGAAAGCGGTTTGATCCTCCCTTAATTGCTTATACTGACACGTCGTTTTTTGTTGAAAACATTCTAAAAACAAAACATCAGTACTCATGGAGTATCATGAACTGGAAAATCGCCATTAAAGAATTAGCTGTTTCCGGATCAGAGTATATGAGCGCCTTCAGGAATAAGGATAAATTCAAAATGATAAAAGAGGTATTGCTTGGCAATAAAACATTAATAAACAGATTAATTGATGAATCAGATCACTTTGTTGTTGCTGATAATATTGAAGAACTCGTAAAAAAAATGAATCAACAATGTCATAATGATTTAGTAGATCTGGAGATTCTGAAAAAGAATTTACAAAATTATGATACTGAAATTGATAGAGGAAAATCGTATTTTAATGATGAACAACTGAGACGATTAATTCATTTCAGACTGTATAGAGGAGATAAAATAAGAACCTCAAAATTTCAAAAAATATTAGACCCAAAAGCAGGTCCGTTAATTGCAGTAAAACAATATATTTTGAGCAGAAAAAGTTTGGGAGGCATCCCTACAAATCTGAATTCACAGGTTATAAATAAAGATGGTGAAGTTATCACCGGTCTATATGCTGTGGGAGAGTCTGCCGGTTTTGGAGGCGGAGGCATTCACGGCTCCAGATCCTTAGAGGGTACCTTTTTAGGGTCTTGTATCTTAACAGGAAGAATGGCAGCAGCAAACATATCAGCAATAAAACTTTAGAATTAAAATTTATGAAAAAAACAGGCGCATGGTTAGTAGTTAACGCATTGGAGCAATTACCTATATCACATACATTTGGTGTTCCGGGAGTCCATAATACGGAGATTTATGACGAATTAAATAAATCGACAAAAATCACACCCATATTAGTGACTCATGAAGGCGGTGGTGCGTTTATGGCAGATGCGGTAAGTCGTACTTCAGGTAATATTGGTACCTTGGTTATTGTACCAGCAGCGGGAATTACACATGCTTTAAGTGGCATAGGAGAAGCCTTTTTAGATGGCATACCCATGCTTATTATCTCAGGCGGCATTAGAACAGATATCCATAAAAGTTATCAGCTTCATGAATGGGATATGCATACTGTATTAAGTGGGATTACTAAGAAGACTTTCAAAATAAAAAGCCATCAAGAGATCATGCCCAGTATTTTTGATGCTTATAATATTGCGGTATCCGGAAATCCAGGCCCGGTTTTTATAGAGATACCTGCAAATATTCAATTATTTAAAGGCGAAGTTTTAGAAATAGTATCTTTTAAAAAGTCTGAAATTAAACCAGAAATCCTGGATACTCAAATAGATCAAGCTATTCAAATTATTTCTGAATCAAAAAAAGTGGGTTTGTTTTTAGGATGGGGTGCTAAAGAGGCTACAGATATAAGTGTACAAATTGCAGAAAGGTTAAATGCACCGGTATCAACCACATTGCAAGGATTTAGTGTGTTTCCAGGCAATCACGGATTGTTTACAGGGATGGGATTTAGTGCCGCAGCAGTCCCTGCTGCAGAAAACGCTTTTAAAGATGTTGATTGTTTAATTGCAGTAGGCACAAGATTTGCAGAAATACCAACCGGAAGTTATGGAGCCAAAGTTCCTGAAAACCTTATTCATATAGATATTGATAAAAATGTTTTCGATAAAAATTATCAAAGCAAACTGGCTATAGAAGGGGATGCAAAACAGGTTTTAGAAGGTTTGCTACTGGCCCTTACAAAAAGAAATATAGAAAAAACCACCCCTCATTTATTAAATACTATTGAGAAAGATAAACAGGCGTATTATAAGGAGTGGTCAGATCATAAATTCGATAAAGTAAATCCTTATAATTTCTTTAAAAGTTTAAGACACCATCTTGATAATGATGCTATTACGGTTGTGGATGATGGTAATCACACGTTCCTAACCGTAGAATTATTTCAGAATCTGAGAAGCAAACATTTTATTAGTCCCACAGATTTCAATTGCATGGGGTACTGTGTACCAGCAGCTATAGGGGCTAAATTAGCTAATCCAGACAAGCAGGTGATAGGAATTGTTGGTGATGGTGCTTTTTTAATGACAGGTCTGGAGTTGTTAACCGCAAAAAGAAATCATTTAGGCATTGTGATTTTTGTCTTCCACGATGGTGAACTTTCTCAGATATCTCAAGGACAAGAAATTCCCTATAACAGAAAAACATCTACAGAGTTAGGTGATTTTAAATTAGAAGGGATTGCAAACGCCGTTGGTGCTGAATACTTAGTGATAGAAAATGACTCTCAGATCAATGAAACGATTAGCACCGCGCTTAAAGAGGCAAAAAATGATAAAATTGTATTGGTTGATGTAAACATTGATTATCAAAAACGAACAAGATTTACAAAAGGAGTGGTAAAAACGGTCTTAGAAAATTTTCCTTTTAACGATAAAGTACGATTTATTGGCAGAGCTATAAAAAGAAAGATTTTTGGATAAATAATAGTCATTATGAAAAATTCAATTTAGAAATGAAACACTTGGAGCAAAAATTAGTATTGATAACGGGCGGAGCCTCTGGCATTGGGAAAATTATGGTCCGTTTAATGTTGGAACGGAATGCCAAGGTTATTATTTGGGATATAGACCAGTCAAAAATTGATGACACCCTCTTAGAATTTAAGAGTAAAGGAGCTGTTTTTGGATTTAAGGTAGATGTTTCAGACACCAAACAAATTCAAGAAAATGCCAAAAAGATAAAGGGTGAATTTGGAGCTATTGATGTACTTATCAATAATGCCGGAATCATTGTTGGCAAATATTTTCACGAACATTCTGCCGCAGACGTTGTAAAAACTATGGAGATCAATGCCAATGCCCCCATTTTAATTACCAAGGAATTTCTGGGAGATATGTTAAAAAGAAATTCTGGTCATATCTGTAACATAGCTTCTTCAGGAGGTCTTATTTCAAACCCAAAAATGTCAGTTTATGTAGGTAGTAAATGGTCAGTTATAGGCTGGTCTGATAGTTTGCGTATAGAAATGAAACAAATGAATAAAAATATTGGCATTACCACGGTAATGCCCTATTACATTAACACAGGCATGTTTGATGGTGTGCGTTCAAAAATACCCATTCTCAATCCCGAGTCAGTCGCGCTAAAAATTATTAAAGCCATTGAAAAAAACAAAAAAATGCTCACTATACCTGGATATATCTATAGACTAACCAGACTTGGACAAGCCATTATGCCTATTAATCTATTTGATTGGTTTACAGGAAGTGTCATGGGAATATATAAAACAATGGAACATTTCACAGGTCGGAAAAAGTAGGATTTAATATATCTTATTTATTTTTATAGAATAGAGGTTCTGTTGAATTTTAAACCAGGAAAAAATAATAAAAAGAGGAACAAAAAATGTTGTTATCCAGTAAATTACAGAGGATAAAATGTATATTTATTATATATATAAAATGAAGGCATTAGAACCAATTAGAACTCATATTGACTCAAAGAATTAGTATTTTAGGATGTGGTTGGCTTGGATTAACTTTAGCGGTTAAACTAATAGGCAAAGGATATAGAGTTTATGGGTCAAACACATCTAATGTCAAAGTAAAGGAGCTTGAAGCTAAAGGTATCATCCCATTTGTTATTGACATAAACGACAATCATATTAATATTTCCGATTTTTTATTCTCTGACATTTTAATTATAGCTATTCCATCAAAAAATATCAGTGCTTTTAAAAACCTAATAAAAAAAGTTGAAAAATCTGAAGTGTGTAAGGTATTATTTGTTAGCTCAACTTCCGTTTATCCTAATACAAACGGAATAGTTACTGAAGAAACCGTTACAAATAATTCTCCTCTTGCTCATATTGAAAACTTATTTAGAACAAATGCTTTTTTTGAATCCACCATAATAAGGTTTGGAGGTCTATTTGGTTATGATAGAAAACCTGGAAATTTCATTAAATCTGGTAAAAAAATAGACAATCCTGAAGGCTTTATAAACTTTATACACAGAGATGATTGCATTGGAATTATTGAACAAATTATTACAGGAAATGCCTGGAACAACGTTTTAAATGCCTGCGCCGATAGCCATCCCACAAGACGAGAATTTTACTTGAAAGAATCTGAAAAATTAGGGAATTCCATGGTTGTCTTTAATGAAAAGTCAGAAAACAACTATAAGATAGTAACTAGCCAAAAAATGAAAAGCTTACTGAATTATGAGTTTAAATATCCTAACCTTATGAATTATTAAAAAATATAGATGACATGAAACACCTTATATAATTAATTACTTGCGCAAGCTTACCTGCGAAATTCCTAAGGACTTTCTACTAATTCACTCGATTTTTATTAAGTCAGTTACTCCCGATACAACTTTCCTTTCAATTAGACCTTGTAGTACAGATCAAAATGACTTTGGAAAAATTGAACAAAGTATCCGAAATAACATTAATCTTCTGGTTAATGAAAATTGTAGCCACAACTCTAGGCGAGACATTGGGAGATTATTTGTAAATGACTTTAAATCTTGGTTATTTGACAGGAATTCTAATCACAGTTATTTTCTTTTTAGTGGTGCTTTCCATCCAGTTATTTACAAAAAAATATATTCCTGTTTTTTACTGGTTGGTAGTTATAGCAACAACAACCTTAGGCACTGAAATATCTGATTTTCTCGATAGAAGTTTACACTTAGGATATACCTTGGGTAGTTTAGTTTTATTCTCCGGACTCATTCTAGCCTTAATTCTATGGAACAAAAAATTTAAGTCTTTAAGTGTATACCCTATTTTTATAAGGAAAAAGAAATTTATTACTGGATTGCCATCCTGTTTTCTAACAGTTTAGGAACTGCCTTTGGAGATTATTCAAGTGAAGTGGTTGGATTAAGTTATCTTAATGGCGCCATGGTTACAGCTGGAATAATTTTGATGGTAGTCTTACTACATTATCAGACAAAAATAAATCACGTCATACTTTTTTGGATTGCTTTTATTTTCACCAGACCATTTGGTGCAACATTTGCAGATTTCTTGACAAAACCACTTATTAAAGGAGGTTTAGACCTAGGAACATTGAATTCTTCTATTGTTTCAATAATACTAATGACACTACTAATAATCATATGGCATAGAAAATTAAAACCTACATAAAACAAAAAAGTATCCCAATTTTCGGTAAAGAAAAAAGGATAGCTTTCAATTAGTAAAATATCTTTATTTTTGTAGCTAAAAATAAAGTTTGATGAAATCAAAAGGACTATTATTTATTGGAATTATTTTATTAGTATTTGGTATAGTACTAAAAAAGTCAACCCAAATGGATACCCTTGGCCTAGCTTCAATTATAACTGGTGTAACATTGAAGTCAATCTACATATTGTCTAAAGTTAGAAGTGGTGAATATAAACCCGGGAAAGAAGTTCTTTTTTTAATCGTTGGGTTAATTTTGTTTTTTACGGGCTTATACCTTCGAAATATTAATCAAACACATATCAAACCGATCTATTTGATAATTTGTGGAATTACTTTTAAACTTATTTTTATTATTAGATTTATTCAAATAGTTAAATCTGCAAAAAAATTGAATTGATCCTTCAGACCTTTATAAACAAAAACACCCCAAAAACAAAAAAGCATCCCAATTTTCGGTAAAGAAAAAAGGAAAGCTTTCCATCGGTTTAACTACTTAAACCCCTGATATACTACTACATATATCAGACAACACAACGTCTTAAGTTTAAAAAAAAAGCCCTAATTTCTTAGAGCATTTTTGCAACTTTGCGGTCTGGACGGGACTCGAACCCGCGACCTCCGCCGTGACAGGGCGGCATTCTAACCAACTGAACTACCAGACCGTTGCTTTATTGCGGTTGCAAATATACACGGCTTTTTTTATATCTCAAATGTTTTTCACTGTTTTTTAAATAAAATTTAATTACAAAAACTTTTGACGTTCTATCATGTAGGTTGTGAGGATGTTATTAAAATCCTTATTAATATCAGCCTCTTCATATTTTATTTTGTACTGGGCACATTTTAATTTTAAAGATTCAAAATAATGACTTACCGCTGCATGATAATTTTCTTTAACCGTATCAGCATATAAATTAATGTGCTCTCCAGTCTCTACATCAACAAATCGCCTTGGCTTGTTATCAAAATCAAAGACCAGCTCCTTTTCTTTATCAATAACATGAAATAAGACCACTTCATGCTTATTATACTTTAAATGCCTTAATGCCTCGAATAATTTGGCCTCTTTAACAGATGATTGAAACATATCTGTAAATAAAAATATTAAGGAGCGTCTATGGATCTTCTCTGCTATTTCATGGAGATATTTATAAGTTTCTGTAGTTTGATTTAACGCTTTTGGAATGACCACTTTATTAAGTTCATTTAATAGCATCTGGTGATGACGTTCACTTCCTTTTTCGGGAGCGTAATAGTCATAGGTATCACTATATATACTCAACCCAATGGCATCTCTTTGTTTTTTTAAAATATGCATCAATGAGGCTGAAGCAAGCGCAGAAAAAGCAATTTTATTAAGATGATCAATGCTAAAAGTATCCATTTTTGGATAATGCATAGAACTGCTATTATCAATAATTATGTGGCATCTTAAATTGGTTTCATCATCATAACGCTTGGTGTACAACTTATCTGTTTTAGCAAATAACTTCCAGTCAATATGCCGCGTACTCTCACCTTGATTATAAATTTTGTGTTCTGAAAATTCAGCCGAAAAACCATGAAATGGACTTTTATGCATGCCTGCAATAAAGCCTTCAACCACTTGCTTGGCAAGCAGTTCAAGATTTTTAAACCCACTGGCTTTATCTAATTCCTTCTGAACATCCATTCAATTACTTCAAACTTATTCAATAATTTTATCAACAATACCATAGGCTACAGATTCTTCTGCTCCCATCCAATGATCACGGTTAAAGTCTTTCATTACTTTTTCTATGGTTTGCCCACAATTTTCAGCCAAAAGCTTTGCGCTCAATTCTTTTGTTTTTATAATTTCTTTAGCAGTAATCTCAATATCACTTGCTGGACCCTGAGCACCACCACTAGGCTGATGAATCATGACTCTGGCATGGGGCTGAATAAAACGTTTGCCTTTTTTTCCTGCAGATAATATTATGGAACCCATAGAGGCAGCATAGCCTGTACAGATTGTTGACACATCACTTTTTAATGACTTCATACAATCATAAATAGAAAAACCGGAAGTTACATAACCACCCGGACTATTAATAAATAAATGAATATCTTTTGTTTCCAATGCATCTAAATACATCAATCGATCTATAACGTGTTTTGCAGATTTATCATCAACCTGACCCCAAAGAAACACTTTTCTTTCTTCGATTAATTTTCTGTCTATAGCATCTTGAATTTTTGATTTCTCACTCATGATTTTACCTTTTCGGTCGTTAAAGTTTTATTGTTTTTTTAAAATTCTTAAATAAAGATAATTTTAAAAATTTATTAATTTTCGTATCGTCTAAAATAAAAAAAAGGTTTGCCATAACAGCAAACCTTTATCATATTCTTTTTCAATTTATTTTATAAAAGAGAGTCTATCGCTTCTGTATACGCATTTTTAGGGGCTACACCAACTTGACGCCCTACTACTTCTCCATTTTGGAAAACTAATACCGTTGGTATGTTTCGCACACCATATTTAGCAGCATACTCTTGATTTGCATCAACATCTACTTTACCAACCACTGCTTTACCTTCGTATTCTTTACTTATTTCTTCAATAATTGGTCCAACCATTCTACAAGGTCCGCACCATGCTGCCCAAAAGTCAACCAAAACAGGTTTGTCACTTTTTAAAACAGTTTCTTCAAATGATGCATCTGTTATTTCTAATGCCATAATATTTAATTTAATTGTTTTTTACTTTCATTTAATACAAAATTAGTCAAAAATATCTCTAAAGCTTACAAGCCAGCTATTTGTTTTACTTATAATCTTATTGTTTAGCTCAATAGTTCTTTGTTTTTTATTCTTTTAGATTAAGTGATCGTCTTATTGGACTTATTAAAATATTAATTCAATTTATAGTAAACCTCTTGATTTTCTAATTCCTGCAACAACTCTTGTGATATTTTCACCTTTTTCTTCCTGCTTGGCATATTAAGTTTTATACTTTCTTCATGATCATAAATCACAAAATTCAGGATTTGATTTCCCGGGTGCATTCTAATCAAATCTTTTAAATTGTTGATTTTTTCTGCTTGAATATCTTTAATGTTTAATTGTATGGATAACTTTTTAGCATAGTTCTCCATCACATCATGTAACAATTGAAAGCTATTAAATTGTAAACGAGCGTCTCCCTTTTTTTGAGTTTCCTTATTGATCCATCCTTCCTTTACATATACTTTAACGTAAACAAAACTGTTTTTCAATAAAAAATGTCTGAATTTAAGATATTCTTCACCAAAAATGCGAAACTCAAAACTATCGGTATAATCTTCCACTGAAAAGATGGCCCATCCTTTCCCTTGCTTGGTAACGCGGTGTTGAACCTCAGTCACCACGCCTCCAAAAGCAAGTTCCTTATTAACGCAAGACTCCAAATCTCTAAACAAGGCTAAACTGGCATTACAAAAGGTATTCATTTCAGTTTTAAAATCATCTAAGGGATGCCCCGAAATATAAATCCCAACTACCTCTTTCTCTCTTGCCAGTTTCTCCATAGTTCCCCAGGACTCACATGGCGGCACTAATGGTTCTGCAATTTGAATGTCACTGGCATCACCAAACAGACTTACTTGCGCTGAATTTTCATTTTCCTGATGTTTACTTCCATACCTGATAGCTTTTTCTAAAAAAGTAATGCCATCACCTTCATCTTGAAAATATTGTGCCCGATGCGTTTCAGTAAAACAATCAAAACCACCAGCTAGCGCCAGATTTTCAAATGCTTTTTTATTAGCGGCACGCAAATCGATTCGTTTTGTTAAATCAAAAATGGACTTGTAATGTCCGTTTTCCTTTCTGTTTTCAACAATGGTTTTTACAGCACCATGACCAACGCCCTTTACAGCACCCATTCCAAACCTCACGGCGTTCGCTTTATTTACTGAAAATTTGTAATATGATTCATTAACATCTGGCCCAAGAACATTTAATTTCATGCGTTTACATTCTTCCATAAAGAAAGTAACTTGCTTAATGTCATTCATGTTGTTAGAAAGCACGGCTGCCATATATTCTGCCGGATAATGGGCTTTTAAATAAGCGGTTTGATAGGCTATCCAGGCGTAACAAGTGGAATGCGATTTATTAAAGGCATAACTGGCAAAGGCTTCCCAATCTTTCCATATTTTTTCTAATTTAACCTTATCGTGTCCTTTAGCGCCTGCCTGCTCAATAAATTTTGGTTTCATTTTATCAAGAACGGCAATTTGCTTTTTTCCCATGGCCTTTCTTAAAACATCGGCCTCACCTTTAGTGAAATCGGCCAGTTTTTGAGAAAGCAACATCACTTGCTCCTGATATACCGTAATACCGTAGGTTTCTTTTAAATATTCTTCCATGGCAGGAAGATCATAATCAATAGTCTCTTCACCGTGTTTACGCTTAACAAAACTGGGGATATATTCCATGGGTCCCGGACGATATAGCGCATTCATAGCGATCAAATCATCAAAAACCGTTGGTTTTAAATCTTTTAAATGTTTTTGCATTCCCGGGGATTCGTACTGAAAAACCCCGACCGTTTCTCCCTTTTGAAAAAGCTCATAGGTCTTTTCATCATCTAATGGAAAATTATCCGGATCCAGTAAAATACCGTGTTTCGCTTTTACAATTTTTACGGTATCTTTAATTAAGGTTAATGTTTTTAAGCCCAAGAAATCCATCTTTAACAACCCGGCTTCTTCAACCACCGAGTTATCAAACTGCGTAACATAAAGATCGGAATCTTTCGCCGTCGCCACCGGCACAAAGTCTGTAATATCACTTGGTGTAATGATGACACCGCAGGCGTGAATACCTGTATTTCTTAAAGAACCCTCTAAAGTTCGAGCTAAGTTGACCGTTTCTGACTCTAAATCATCGCCTTCAGATATATTTAAAAGCTGATTGACCTTTTCTAGATCTTCTGCCCTAAACGTACTGTTCAATTCCTTGTCACTGAGCCCAAATATTTTGTGGAGTTTAGACATGGTTGGAATCAGCTTGGCAATTCTGTCTGCATCAAACAAAGGCAAATCTAAAACCCTTGCGGTATCACGAATAGAAGACTTTGCGGCCATGGTACCATAAGTGATAATTTGAGCCACCTGATTGCTACCGTATTTATTGATCACATAATCCATCACACGCCCACGGCCTTCATCATCAAAATCAATATCAATATCGGGCATACTGATACGGTCTGGATTTAAAAAACGCTCAAAAAGCAAATCATACTTTAACGGATCAATATTGGTTATCCAAAGACAGTAAGCCACCACAGAACCTGCTGCAGAACCACGACCCGGCCCAACGGACACATCCATGTTTCTTGCTTCTCTGATAAAATCTTCAACAATTAAGAAATAGCCCGGATACCCCGTATTTTTAATAACTTCCAGTTCAAAATCAATACGCTCCCTAATTTCTGGAGTAAGGTCCTTATATCGCTTTTCTGCACCCAGATAGGTTATGTGACGCAAATAGTCATCTTCATTATCAAAAGTCTCTGGTATTTCAAATTTTGGCAGTAAGACTTCGCGCGATAATTGATAGTCTTCTATTTTGTCTACAACTTCCTGAATGTTTGAAATAGCTTGAGGCAAGTCTTTAAACAAGCTTTTCATAGCATCTGATGACTTGAAATAGTATTCCTTATTGGGCATACCATACCGATAACCTCTTCCTCTACCTATAGGCGTCGCTTGTTTTTCACCATCTTTTACACATAATAAAATATCATGGGCATTGGCATCTATCTGTTCTGCATAATAAGTGTTATTAGAAGCTACAATTTTAATATTATGCTTTTCTGCCAGCTTGACTAAAGTTGGATTGACACGCTTTTCATCTTCCTGGTTATGGCGCATAATTTCAACATACAGATCTTCTTGAAATTGTTCTTTCCACCACAACAAGGCTTCTTCTGCCTGATTTTCTCCAATATTTAATACTTTACTTGGTACTTCACCATATAAATTACCCGTGAGCACAATTAAATCTTCTTTATATTGTTGAATTAATTCTCGGTCAATTCTGGGAACATAATAAAATCCATCTATATAGGCAATTGATGATAGTTTAGCCAGATTATGGTAGCCCTTTTTATTTTTTGCAAGAAGGACAATCTGGTAGCCATTATCCTTTCTGGTTTTATCTAAATGATTCTCACAAACAAAAAACTCACATCCCAAAATGGGTTTGATTTCTTTTGCAGTAGGTAATTCTCCTTTAGCGAGAGCTTCCTCATTTTTTGCCTTCACATTTTTATTGTGCAGCGTCACTTCCTTTACAAAATGAAACGCACCCATCATATTACCGTGATCGGTCAATGCCACAGCAGGCATGTTATACTTGGCAGCTGAAGCCACTAATTTTTTAATACTGATCGTGGACTGTAAAATGGAAAACTGCGAGTGGTTATGTAAATGCACAAAATCAACATCTGCCAGTTCAGCAATATTTTCTATAATCTCTTCGGAAGAAATAGTAGTCGTATCAGCCTTTTTTATTTGCTCACGTATCTTGGCACTTTCATTTTTTAAGTTGATATGCTTTACACCTAAAAGCTGAATTTCTTTTGGGTTGGCAACATTAAATTCTCTGAAATAATCCTGAGAAACATCTAATTGTTCTTTGGTGAATTCCGCCAATCGAATCAATTCAAAAAAGCAGCGCGTAGTCGCTTCCACATCAGCGGTGGCATTATGAGCTTCTATAAAACGCTCATTAAATAAAAACTCATGTAATTCAGAAAGTGTTGGCAGTTTGAACTTTCCATATCTTCCGCCGGGTAATTGGCATAAAGCTGCTGTATGCTCGGTACAGGTATCTAAAACAGGTAGTTCCTGTAAAACATTACTTATGCCTTCTCTAATAAACTCAGCACCCATAATATTCAAGTCAAATTTCACATTTTGACCCACTACAAACTTTGTTTTATTTAAGGCTTCATTAAATTTTTGCAGGGCTTCAACCAAAGAAATCCCTTTTTGATGTGCTAATTCTGTAGAAATACCATGAATTTTTTCAGCATCAAAAGGAATATTAAATCCTTCTGGTTTTATCAAATAATCTTGATGCTCAATACAATTCCCAAAAGCATCATGCAACTGCCAAGCAATTTGTATGCATCTAGGCCAGTTATCAGTATCACTAATAGGCGCATCCCATCGCTTTGGCAACCCAGTGGTTTCAGTATCAAAGATTAAGTACATAAATATTTTTTTGAATATAAATAAGAAGGATAAAAATACTAATAAATACTTTTTTTAAAATGTTAATTTATCAGCACTTATAAACAAAAAACTTAATCATAATAATATTTTCAAGAATTTTTAAAATATTTTGATATATGACAAAAATCATATTTAGTGTAACACTTGTTACATAATTTTACACCAAGATTTTAAATAAAATATCAAATACAGTTATTATGAAAAATTTCAAATTAATACTAAACTTGGTCATGGTTGTATCAAGTTTTATGTTTTTCCAATGTACGAGTGAATATACTCCCATTGCGGGAATAGATGGAAAAGACGGCATTAACGGCGTTGATGGCATCAACGGCTCAGACGCCGATGCCGCCCTTTGTATTCAGTGTCACGCTTCAACACATCGTGACCCAATCATCAATGCTTATGCCACGTCAGGACATGCTACAGGTAGCTCTTGGGGAAGAGGAACCGGTTCAAGTTGCGCACAGTGTCACAACAATGAAGGTTACATAGATTATTTATCTGGTAATTTTTATCAAACAATCACAGACCCTTTAAGTCCTGATTTTGGTGATTTAATTCTAGACGTCAATGGAGACCCTATTCCAATGCCAAACCCTGACGGGTATTTGGTTTCAAACCCAATTAATTGTACTGGTTGTCATGACTCCCACAGATCCTTTGATTTTACAAATGATGGTAATGATTATGCCTTAAGAAACATTGATCCTGTAAAATTAGTTATTGACCCTACAGTAACTGTTGACTTAGCCAACGCTACTGATGCCTTAGGTTTAAGTAATGCTTGTGTGACTTGTCACCAACCTAGACCTAGTTATCCGGTTCCTGCTGGAACGGCTGATGTAACTATTACTAGTTCAAGATTTGGCCCTCACCATGGTCCACAATCAACAATGTTTGAAGGTATTATGGGCGCCAATATAGTTGGTTCTACTGCCTATCCAGGCGCTGGAGCTAATGGAGATAATGGTCATAGAAAAGGCACTTCTTGTACAGCTTGTCATATGGGTGAATCTACAGTAGCTACTGAAGGAGGACACACATGGGTGCCTAGTTTAGACGCTTGTGTAACTTGTCATACTTCTATGACTTCAATTCCTGAAGCAACAAGTTCTTTTGCTACCAATTTCCCAATTTTACATGATTTGTTAGTCGCTAAAGGTTATATTACTTCATCAGGTAGTGTTGTTGCTAGTAGTAGCAATCCACTTGTTGTTCCTGTAAAAGATGCCCAAGCCATTTGGAATTATAAAACATTAGAAGAAGATCAAAGTAATGGTATACATAATCCTAAATATACTGACGCCTTACTTAAAAATTCAATTGAATACTTACAACAATAATAGCTAGATATTTTAAATAGCTCAGGAGTTTAGCTCCTGAGCTATTATAAAATGTACGATGCTAAATTTTAAAATAGCTAACAAAATTTCGTAAAGAAATTTAAGTTAAAAGTTCAAAATTAAAATAAAATGAAATGAAAAAACTATTAAAAATAGTTCTCGTTAGCAGTATAACTTTGTTGTTTTTTTCATGTTATTATGATGAATTCCCTGAAGACATTCCAGTAGATATTCCGGAAGGTACAGTGGTTTCATTTGCAGATGACATTACACCAATATTTGTAAACTACAACTGCACACAATGCCATAATGCCTCTGGACAAAACCCAGATTTAACTGCTGGCGGTGAATACAGCAACCTAGTACCAGCCTATGTTAGCGCTGGAAACAGTGCTGGCAGCAGCCTGTATACAAAGTTAGCTGGAGGTCACAGAAGTGTAGACGCTACTTCACTGGCTTTGATTGAAAAGTGGATAAATGATGGCGCAGAAAATAACTAATAATAAAGACGTTAGAAATGAAAAATTATAAAATATTACTGTTTATATTCTTAATGGCTCCTTTGTTTACTTTTTCACAAGAAAAAGTAAAGGATTCAGTTGTAGAAAAACCAGAACGTCCTGCGTTTGAAAGTTCAAGTCTTATAGACAACCAAACCAATGTGTTATTTAACAAAAACACCTTAGAAGTCATGATGCAACACCGGTTTGGTGCTATTGACGGCGAAAATACTTTACTTGGTATTTACGGTGCTTCCAATATAAGAATAGGAGCTACTTATTCTATTTTAGACTGGCTTACTGTAGGTTATGGCATCACTAAAAAGAATATCACTAGCGACTTTAGCTTAAAAGTTGGATTATTAAACCAAACCCGCTCTGGAAGCATCCCTTTAAGTATCACTTATTATGGAAATGCAGCCATTGATGGCCGCTCAGGAAAGAATGGAGATAATGCTGGATTCTTAACAAAGCAAGACAGATACTCTTATTTCCATCAATTGATTTTTGCTAAACGCTTTAGTCCAGATTTCTCATTCCAAATAGCACCAAGTATGACACACTACAATGCTGCTGATTTTGGAAATGAAAATGACCGTTTTGCCGTTGCTTTTGGCGGACGTTATAAAATAAGTCCTAATACCTCTTTAATTCTTGATTATAGTCAACCTATAACAAAACTTAATGATAATAGTAATAATGATCCTGGAATTAGTTTAGGTGCAGAATTTTCAACTTCTGGACATGCTTTCCAAGTATTTATCGCTAATTACAATGGCATATTACCACAATATAACAACATGAACGATGCCAATGATTTCTTTAGTAAAGGAGGCATTTTAATTGGATTTAACATTACAAGACGATATAGTTTCTAATTTAAATAACAAAATAACATGAAAGACCAACCATCTAGAAAAGAGGAAAAAATATCAAGAAGAAGCATATTACCATTACTAGGAAGCGGATTACTTATTCCCTTCCTAGGATTTGGTAAAACAGAAGATGCTATTGATACTACAACAGCAGAAGATGAGGAGTATAAAATCTTATTAAAGCCAGACGGTACCACCGTTAAAGTTAAGGCAAGTGCCATAAAAAACTCAAAAGTTATTAAGAAAAACGTATCAAACGCATCGTTTCTTTCATGGCTAAATAAAAAATTATAATTCCTGTTAACCACCAATAAATATGGAAGATAACAACAAAAATTCAAGACGTAAATTTCTTGATAAAGGACTCAAATTGGGCCTTGCCACCGCCATTGGCGGGATGGCCATTTCAAAAATTTCCAAATTAAATGCAAAGTCAAACACCAATACCGGTGAATTTGTAGAATTAATGACTACAGATGGCACTTTGATCCAAGTGGATGCATCAGAAGTTGTTGAAGTTGTTGAGACTTGTGATACTGATAAAAAATACAATGTTAGGGAAGGCATGCCTAACAGAAAATTTGTAATGGTTATAGATTTAGCCAAATGCAAAAATGCTTTAAAATGTCAGACTGCTTGTAACAAGCATCACTATATAACAGGTGAGCATGCTTGGCTTAAGGTATATCAAATGCAGGAAGATGAAGATACGGCACCTTACTGGATGCCAACTACCTGTATGCATTGTGATCATCCTGCCTGTGTGACCGTTTGCCCGGTTGACGCTACTTTTAAACGCAGAGACGGATTGGTGTTAATTGATAATGAACGTTGTATTGGTTGTCGTTTTTGTATGGCGGCGTGCCCATATTCAACACGTGTTTTCAATTGGAGTGAACCCAATCAAGGGAACATGGAAATGGAAATGGAAATGGAAGGAGCTTGTCACTCTTCACCAGAATTTGCAGGTTTACCTAGTGTAAAAGGTACCGTAGATAAGTGTGATTTCTGTCCGCATTCTATAGATAAAGGAGAACTACCACACTGTGTAACTGCGTGTCCAAATGGTGTTTTCTATTTTGGTGACAAGTATGAAGATACCGTTACTAATGGAGACGAAACCGTTCGGTTAAGCAAATTATTAAGAGATAAAAGCGGTTATAGGCTCATGGAAGGCTTAGGTACCAAACCTAGCGTTTACTATTTGCCTCCTGTAAACAGATTAGTCGATTTTGAAGAAGGATTAGAATATTTTACAGAATTTAAATCTGTTGAAAACCCTGAAAAATCATGAAAAATTACGATACTTTATTGAACGATTTAGCGCCACAGAAATTTGGCAGAAAAGGCGTTATTTGGACGACCCTTTTAGTAGTTGTAAGCATTGCTGGAATTATAGCATATATAGATCAAGTCATTCAAGGTCAGGTGGTCACCAACATGAGTGATTATGCTTTATGGGGAGTTTACATCTCAAACTTTGTGTTTTTTGTAGCTACTAGTTTTGTGAGTACCATCACGGTTGCTGTTTTAAGGCTTACAAAGAATGCCTGGAGAACTCCTATTGTTAGAATTGCCGAAATTATTTCTGTAGCCGCTATCATTATGGCTGGACTTACTATCATGATTGATATGGGTAGACCAGACCGGTTGTTGTATTTATTTATTCACGGCAGAATGCAATCGCCAATTATCTGGGATGTTATCATCATTCCAACATTTATGGCCATATCCCTATTATTATTATATTTTCCATTATTACCTGATTTCGCTCTGCTAAAAAAACATTTTAAAAACACAAAACCGAAACTTAGCAAGTGGTATGGAATGTTATCACTTAATTGGACAGGAAGTGATGCTCAAAAATCCATTCATATAAAATCCATTCATTTAATTTCACTATTAATTATTCCAGCAGGTTTTATGCTACAAACCGTTGACGCCTGGTTGTTTTCAACTTTATTTAGAGTGGGTTGGGATAGCACCAATATGGGGGCCTATTTTATTTCAGGAGCCGCTGTTGCAGGTATAGGAGCCCTTATTACCGTTGTATACGTTATTAGAAGAGCTTATAATTTGGAGAATTATATAACTGACTTTCATTTTGATAAATTAGGTAAGTTTTTAGCATTAACCTGTTTAATTTACTTATACTTTAATATCAATGAATATTTAATACCAGAATTTACTTCTAAAAAAGAAGAAATCACCCATTTAAATGTACTGGTTACTGGTGAATATGCTCCTTTATTCTGGTTTGTTATTGTTGGTGGATTAGTGATACCTATCATCGTTTTATTTTTCAAAAAAGGAAGAAGCCCTCTAGCCATATTTTGGGTTAGTATCCTTGTTGTTTTAGGTTCTTGGTGGAAACGTTACCTTATTGTTACCCCAACGTTATTGCATCCCTTTTTACCAATACAAGGTGTTCCAGAAGCTTGGCGCCACTATTTTCCAAGCCTCCATGAATGGTTAATTACGGCTGCAACATTAGCCATGTGCTTGTTGATTATAACCATTTTAGTTAGGTACTTACCTGTCATTCCTATTCAAAGAACAGCTGATGAACAAGAAGAATTAGAAACTGCTAAAAACATTAAATCATGAAAATAACTATAAACTTACGTTTCGTTTTTCTGATAATAATCAGTGGTTATTTCTTAGGTCTTAATGTACAAAATGTCTACTCACAAGATCCTCCGAAAAAAAACACCATCAGGTTAAAAGCAGATTATATAAAAACCATGAACAAAGAAATAGCTTTTAATTTAAGAGCTTCTTCAAAAGTTGATGGATCAAACATAGATGTTGCAAATATTGAACTAACTGTTTTTAATGAATATAATGATGATAGCGTTAAGTTAGGAAGTGCCATTACAGACTCAGAGGGCAAAAGCACATTTGTCGTTAATGACTTGAATCTAATAAAACCAGATTCAACAGGTTTATATAATATATTAGTCTCATTTAAAGGAAATGATGCCTATAAACGGGCCTCAAAAAGTTTAAGCTATAAAGACGCTACTATTGAAGCAAAAATAATTAGCAAAGATAGTGTTAACTATATTACAGCAACTCTGAAAGATACTGCTACAGATAGTGTATTGAGTGATCAGATATTAAATGTACAAGTGCAACGCTTATTCAGACCTTTAAGAATTGGCCCAGAATTTAATAGCACAGATGAGTCTGGCACCATTATTGTACCTATAGAAGAAGGAATACCTGGTGTAGATGGGATGTTAACTTTTGAAGTGGTTCTTAAGGATAATGATGATTACGGAACCGTAAAAGCACAAGTTACCGCACCTCTAGGAGTCCCAGTAGTTGATGAATCAACTTTTGATGAAAGAACTATGTGGTCTCCAAGAAATAAAACTCCCTTATTCTTACTTATAGTTCCTAATTTAATTACTTTAGGAATTTGGGGAATAATTATATATTTAATATTAAATTTAATTAAAATAAAAAAATTATAAACTAAAATTAGAACAATGAAAACAATTAAAATTTTTACAATAGCAGGAGCCTTTGCTTTTATCTTCTTTTCTTTCACTACTATTATGCAAGACAAATGGGTAGTACCTGCAAAATATGTAACAATGAAAAATCCAGTTCCTGCAAAAACAGACGCAGCAATTGGAAAATCATTATATGACAAACATTGCAAATCTTGCCATGGAAAAGAAGGTTACGGAGACGGACCAAAAGCAGATGGTTTAAAAGGTAATTTAGGAGATTTTTCAACAGCAGAATACCATAAACAAACCGATGGTGAGTTATTTTATAAAACTACCTTTGGAAGAGATGATATGCCTGAGTTTGCAAAAAAATTACCAGATGATGAAGACAGATGGTTAATAGTAAACTACATGAGAACTTTAAAAGAATAACTTATTGAATTGATATAATCTTAAAAAAACCGAACCTTTTGTTCGGTTTTTTTTGCTTTAAACAGTGGGCAGCCGACAAGTTCATTTTAGACTTTATTTTTAACAGACAAATAATGACTGTAAGTGCAGTTATTATTAAAAAAACGCTTCCCGTCGTCTGGCTCATAGCAGGCTATAACCTCTTACAACGACGTTTATAGTTTTTATTCTCGATTCATGACATTATAAAGCATAAATCATGTAAGTTATATTAGCAATTGTATAACCGTTACGAACTTAAAATAATTATATTGTAATAAATAAAACTTAGTACAATGAAAAAAACATTCATACTTGGAACACTGCTGGTAATATTTGTTCTTTCCAGTTGTAAAAATAAAGACACACAACCCCAAGAAATAGTGGTTCCTGAAAAAACAAACCCAAAAGTTTTAAAAGAAACAGACACTAGCATTCAGATCAGTCCTTTTAAAAAGGATGTTGAAAAAAATGAAGCTGAAGTATTATCACCTAATAAAAATGTAACAGAAGTCAATAAAACTACTTCAGCACCTGTAAAAGTTGAAACCACAACTAAAACAGTGACTAAGCCCATTATAGAAAAGGAAAATGAAGTAATAACTAAGGCTCCAGTTGTAACAAAAACTGAAACTAAGACTGAGGTCATAATGGATGCCCCAGTTGAAACAAAAACGGAACCTAAAGTTACAGAAGCTCCTACAAATACTGACTCAAATGCTTGGAAGGTACCATCTAAATATGTAACCATGAAAAATCCTATACCGACTAAACAAGATGCGGCTATTGGAAAATCATTATATGATAAACACTGCAAGTCCTGCCATGGAAAAGAAGGTTACGGAGACGGGCCAAAAGCAGCTGATTTAAAAGGTGATTTAGGAGATTTTTCAACAGCAAAATTCCAAAAACAAACGGACGGTGAGTTGTTTTATAAAACGACCTTTGGAAGAGATGATATGCCTGAGTTTACAAAAAAATTACCAGATGATGAAGACCGTTGGTTAATAGTAAACTATATGAGAACTTTAAAATAATAACTTATTATTTTATTTAAAATTGAAAAAAACCGAACATAATGTTCGGTTTTTTTATGCCTATAAGTTTTAATTAATACAATTAACTCTAATAAAAAGGATGAAAACTGTTGTTTTTGTTGTGTAACATATATTACTAGCTACCTCATTAAATTTTTGTATTAATATTTCAATTCACATGACTTTTGTCATAGGAATATCTGTTGTTGCTTTATAATTTTAGGCATCCTTCCAGTAGTACAAATCTCTAGTTTCTTATATTATGAATAATCACGACTCTGAAAAAAGGAGTACTAACAGACGGAAATTCTTAAAATTAGGATTAATGTCCAGTGTTACTGCCCTAGCAGGTACTTCATTAATATCAAATTTTGCTTCTGAAGAAGAAAAAAATCCATCAGGAGAGAAAATAAGACTATTAACTCCAGAAGGAAAAATAGTTGAAGTTGATGCCACTAATATTAACAAATATCCAGAGGCACTCATAACGCCTGAGGAATCCAGAAAGGGAATTCCTGACAGGAAATTTGTAATGGTAATTGATTTAGCCAGATGTAAAAATGCAAGAAAATGCGTTGAAACTTGCCAGAAAGCACATCAATTAGATTACAATCAGGAATTTATGAAAATTCAACTGCTTCAAGACAATGAAAATGTTTCACCTCATTGGTTTCCAAAACCTTGTTTTCACTGTGACGAACCGCCTTGCGTAACGGTATGTCCAACAGGAGCTACTTTTAAAAGAGAAGACGGCATTGTTTTAATTGATAATCAACGATGTATTGGATGTAAATTCTGTATTACCAGTTGCCCTTATTCTGCACGTATTTTTAATTGGGGGCATAAAGATAAATTTGAAAATAAAGAGATTCCTTATTCTCCAGAAACGCAGATCCCAGCGGCAGAAGGAACGGTCATGAAATGCGATTTTTGTCCAGATATGTTAAGACAGGGTAAATTACCGCATTGTGCACAATCCTGCCCAATGGGAGTTATCTATTTTGGAGACAAAAATGAAGATATTGTCACTAACGGCGAAGAAACGGTCAGCTTTTCTGAATTAATTAATAATCGTGGTGGCTACCGCTATTTAGAACATTTAGGAACTAAACCTAATGTGTATTATTTACCGGCTGTGAACAGACAATTCCCTTTAGAACGCGGGTTTGATGTAGATGAAGATATCATTGACAGATATAACAAGGTTCCCTACGTTAAAGATTTAAAAGCACAAGGTAAAATTTAACCTAAAATGACTCTTCATTATGGATACAAATAGTAGAAAAAGAGAATTAGTTAAAGAATTTTCGCCAATGTTAGTAAAATCCAGTTTCCTATCAAATATTTGGATTCTAACGTTGATTGCAATAATAGCAGTTGGCCTGTACGCCTTTTATTTACAGTTAACTCAAGGTCATGAAATTACCGGCATGAGGGATAATGTTGTATGGGGCGTATATATTATAAATTTTATATTTTTTGTAGGTTTAAGCTACTCTGGCGCCTTTATTTCGGGAATATTACATTTTTTTAAAACTCCTTGGAAAAATTCTGTGACAAGAATTGTTGAAATTATAACCATTTTATCAATAATTGTTGGTCCTATTTTTATTTTATTATGTATTGGAAGATTAGATAGATTATATTATCTGTTTCTATATCCAAGAATTCAATCACCCATTACCTGGGATATTATTGCCATAATCACAGATATTTTCGGATGTTTTTTGTATCTGTATTTAACTTTTATTCCTGACTTTGCTATTCTAAGAGATAATACCGATTTAAAGCTTCCTAACTGGAGAAAAAAATTGTATCGGGTCTTAGCAATTAATTATCAGGATACTGAATCACAACGTGAAAGGTTGCACAAAATAACCAGTATTATGTCTAAAATGATAATTGCTATGGCTATAGTAGCCTATACAGTACTTGCATGGATTTTTAGCTTAACACTTCAACCTGGTTGGAACAGTACCATCTTTGCGCCTGATTTTATTTTCTCCGGTCTATACTCAGGTGTAGGCGTTATAATCATAGCCATGTATATCATTAGAAAATATTATAAATTAGAAAAATATATCATTCACTCTCATTTTGTAATGGCTGGCTATGTATTATTAGTACTATCCTTATTATTTGGGTACTTTACATTTAGTGATTACTTTGCAAAATGGTTTAGTCATAAACCGGCAGACATCAGTCTGTTAAACACTTTATTTGGTCATTATTTCTGGCAATTCATTCTCGCTAATTATATAGGCGTTATAGTTCCTTTATTCTTTTTGTCAATTAAAAAAATCAGAACTATCAAATCGATAACTTTTGCCGCTTTAATTGCCGTTTGCGGTTTATGGTTAAACAGGTATTTAGTGGTTGTACCAACTTTAGAAACCCCCTATATCCCTATTCAAGATACCAGACTAGAATTTGTTCATTATAACGCAACTTGGATAGAGTGGTCTTTAAGTTTTGCAGGAATAGCTGCCTTTATATTGTTCTTCCTTTTAATAATGAGATTAGTACCGGTCATTTCTATGTCTGAAATTGTGCAACATGAAAGAGGTTTAGAAACTAAACAAGATCCATCACTTAAAAAATAAAAAATTATGAGAACTAAAATCACACAACATATAGCAATCATAATAGCCATGGGGTTCTTATTTAATTTTCAAAGTTATGCCCAAGAAAACGACGCAGAAAACTACCGAATTCGTTTTGGATTAAGCACAAAAAAACAACCAGATAATTCCCGTGTTTTAGAAGCCAGTTTTATTGGAACCCATAAAAAAGACAGAAAAGACAGGGTGCCAGTTTATAATGCCGATATCAACTTTTATAACGTTACTGAAGATGGTGACCTTCTTTTAGGAACTGTAAAAACGGATCAAGAAGGTACCGCTCAATTAACGATGCCTGGAAATCAAAAGTATATAACTAATGAAGAAGGATATATAAATTTTAAAGCCGTTTTTGATGGTACTGATGACTTAGATGGTGAAGAAAGTGAACTTGCTGTTAAAGATATTTTAATGGAATTGAATTTAGAAGTCATTGATAGTGTCAAGACTGTTATTATAAATGCCTTTACATTAGATAGTATAAACACCAAAATACCTGTTGAAGACGCAGCTATAAAAGTTGCTATTGGTGGTTATCTTTCAAACATGCCCATACAAGAAGGCACTATAGAAGGTGGTGAATTTCAATTTAAATTTCCTGAAAATATCTCAGGAGATAAAAACGGAAATATTGTTGTTATAGCTTCTATTTTAGATAGTGATGAGTTTGGCAATGTTGTGCAGAAAAAAAACATCAATTGGGGCGTTAATAAGAAAATAGAAATTGAATCTCATAAACTATGGTCAAGTGCCGCTCCTATCTGGATGTATATTGTATTGTCAATTTTATTAATTGGTGTTTGGGCCAATTATGTATATAGTATTATAAACCTCATGAATATTAGGAAAGAAGGCAAAGAACTTGATTTAAAAATTAAAAAATAACCATTAAAATTAATTAAAATGAAAACAGTAAAACGAGTAATGATTATTGGCGTAATAAGTTTGGCTCTTTTAGCTTTTACAAAAGTAGAGCAAGACAAATGGGTAGTTCCTGCAAAGTATAAAACTATGAAAAACCCAACAGACGCAAAAGTTGACATATCAATTGGCAAGTCGCTCTACGAAAAACATTGTAAATCTTGTCATGGTAAAGAAGGTTATGGTGACGGTACAAAAGCGGATGGATTGAAAGGTGATTTAGGTGATTTCTCTTCTGAAGAATACCAAAAACAAACCGATGGTGAATTATTCTATAAAACTTCTTTTGGTAGAGATGATATGCCGGAATACACTAAAAAAATACCAAATGATGAAGACCGTTGGTTAATAGTAAATTACATGAGAACCTTGAAAGAATAATTTAATTTATATTTCAAATAAAAAAGCCGAACCATATGGTTCGGCTTTTTTATTTAGTTTATTATACTAACCATACGATTAAATAAACTCATATGAAATAGGCCTTTTATACTTATTCATGGTAAGCTATTTTTTTCCAAGGAGGCATGAGCCATAAAAAAAAGCTTAAAATGAGCAATGGTAAAATTAGCCAAACAGCTGCCATAACAGACCCTTCCATTCCAGAATAAACAGTTTTAAATGATGTAAAGCCACTTAAACTTTTTGAGAATAACTGTCCGCCAATAACCACGTTCCATCTCATAAAGAAAATCCCAACTAACACCATCCCTCCTATTACAAAATAGAAAAATTGCCGTACTCTTTCTGATGGCTTATAAAATTGAAATAGTCCTAATACACTTAATGGAAAAATGGTTCCGAAGCCCACCTGCATAACAAGCAAGGTAATATTCAATTTACCACTTACTAAAACACTAATAATATCAAAGGACTCTTCAGCTTCATAAATTCTATGTATTTGATCTAATGATTCTAATGTAAAATCAATAATTAAAATAAAGAGCAAATACCTGGCTATGGTATCCAAACATTTCATGTCAATATCAACTTTTCTCACCCAACTTACTACCATATAGATCAGCATAACCAATGCCACTCCAGAAACCATGGCTGAAAAAAGAAATATGATAGGCATTAATACGGTTGACCACCAAGGATTAGCCTTTATGGAGCCAAAAATAAAACCAACATAACCGTGTAATAAAAAGGCAGATGGAATACCAATAACGGTAATAAAATATCCCAATCGATCATCCAGTTTCGCAGATTTTTCATCAGTATCATTGATTCCTAAGGTTATTAATTGATAGAATAATTTTTTAAACCCTTTACTGGTTTTAGACCAAATCACAAAATCGCGTCTATAGTCAAACCAAATCTCTAATAGCAACACGGCCATTAAATACCATAGATAAACAAACCCAAAAATAGCCATGGCAGAGGTTGAATTAGGTGTCATAAAAATTTCATAGGATCTAAAAGGATGCTGTAAGTGACTAACCAGCGGCATAGTTGCAACCAGTAAAAAAGCTAAGGCAGTTAAAAGTGCTAATCCATAGGTAGGTTTTAGCACCTTGACATGAAAAACACGTTCAAGAGACGCTAAAATAAAAGCTCCTGCTACTAATCCTGTAATATAAGGATACAGAACAATCATCAATCCCCAATGTAAATCAATTTCATTTGGGTAAATGTAGCCATCTACTTGAGATAAGGCTTGGTATAAATGTTGAAAATGCTCTTCCATAATTATCTGACTTCTGAACTTAATCCGTTATAAAATACTCTAGATTTTGTATTTAGATGAGGCTTTAAGATTTCGGTTGGGTTTTCCTGTAAAAATTTAACCAAGTCACTCTTCTTATCATGCAAATCTCCAAATATGCGCGCATCTGTTGGACACACTTCAACACATGCCGGTTGCAAACCCTCTGAAATTCTGTGATAACAAAAAGTACATTTATCAGCCACTTTAGTAACCGGATTCATAAAACGCGCACCATACGGGCAGGCCTGAATGCAATAGCTACAACCAATACAATAAGAGTCATCTACCAAAACAACACCTTCAGGACTAATATAGGTGGCTCCGACAGGACAGGCCTGAACACAAGGTGCATTTGTACAGTGATTGCATAATTTTGGTACCATAAATGATTTAAAAATATCTTCATCAGGTACTGATTGTTTTAAACCACCAATACCACCATTGGGAGATTCAATTTTAACCTCACCATCATTTTTAACGGTGTATTGTTCAATCCAAGTCCTAAAATAAAAGGGCTCCTTGGGTACATTATTTTCAATTTTACAAGCCTCCGCACATTTTCCGCATCCCACGCATTTTTCAATATCAACTCCCATTCCCCAAAGAGGTAACTTATCCTTGTCTTTAGGATTATCATCGCTATCTGTTTGAGCCATTAACCCAAGTGGCTTCATAATAGAAACCGCAATGGTTCCACCAATTAAAGCTGCAGAAGCCTTAAAAAATTTTCTTCTATTATTTATTCCGTTAGTTCCCATGGTGCATGTGCATTATGACATTCTATACAATTTTGATCTCCTTTATGTTCTTCAATATTTAATTGCGGAACACCTTTATCTATTCTACCTGCGTTCATCTTATGACACTGCGCGCAGAATTCAATAGTACCCTCAACTTTTGGAGGCATAACTTTACATTCTGTGTAAGCATCAATTTTTGGAGGATGACACGATTCACAGCTAATTTCTGAATGTAAATCAGAAAATTGCAAATCATAAATATCTTGATGGCAGGAAGCACATTTTTCTGTCCCCTTATAATATGGAACTCTAGCTTTATTGTCTTCAAGTGAGTTGGCCCTGTAATGACCCAATTTTCCAAAAGAATCTGGAATCACTAATTGCCTAATGGCAATAAAAGCAGTTACAAAAACAATAAAAGACAATAATAATCGAAAAATAATCTTTGACATATTATATAAATTTAAGGTCGTAAAAAAAAATAATTTATTAAACTGTCAATTCTTTTTTACAGGTTTTCTATTCCAAATATTATTAATCAAAATAGCAGGAATAATTGCAAAAATTAATGCTGTAAAAATGGGAACATATTTCATGTTATCTACTCCTAAATACATGTATAAGCCATAGCCCAAAACAAAAACAGCAATAATGAAAATCGTCAGGAAATTTTTTTTAGTTGAGTGAGTCATAATTTATGATTTTAAGATTAATAAAAAACACATTACAACTTGGGGGTACTATTTAAAAGCAAGAACTACTTTGTACTGATAATCCAAACTAACAAAACTTCGTAACAAAAAGCATGACAAAAGTCATGTTTTTGAAAAATCAATCCAATGTTTTTAATTTAAGCCTTAATTAAGGCATTATCAGATAATTAAAACCCGTTTTTTAGTCTTTAATTTTTGATTAATATTCAGTAATATTATTTAAATAATTAAATATGTAACATATGTTACAAAACATGATAAATGTCATTATCTATCTAATGTTGCGTTACTACCTTTGAATAATTATTGCATCCATTGCTATAGTTTTTTGAAGATTTTTGAGCTAAAGACCATTATGAATAAATCATACCGCTACATAAGTATTTCCCATAAAACGGCTAATACTAAAGAACGAGAAAAATATCATATTTCTGAAGAAGAAAAAGAGCAATTAAGCAATGTTTTAAGTACTTCCTTTAAGGATATTACAGGCTTGTTTATATTGGCTACTTGCAATAGAACAGAAATTTATTTTGAATCTGTTTCTACAAAGTCAATTACTATTATTGATTTCTTAATTGACTTTAAATCCATAAAAAATACAGCTTCTGAAAAATCTTTGTTCCTGTCAAGTGATGATACTGAATTGTCTATAAAACATCTGTTAGAAGTTTCTTCTGGTTTAGAATCACTTGTTTTTGGTGATGCTGAAATTATTTCACAGATTAAAAAGGCACATCAGTTTTCAATGGCTCATAAATTACAAGGATCATTACTTGAAAGATCCTTACAAGCTGTTTTTAAAACTCATAAACGTATTAGTAATGAAACCGATTTTAGAGATGGCACGACCTCTGTAGCTTACAAATCTTTAAAGGTCATCAGACAGTCTTTTGATAAAGACCTAGTGAAATCAGTAAATATTTTATTTATCGGCGCCGGTGATATCGTAAAACAATTATTTAAATACAATTCAAAGTTCAACTACAATAACATATACATTAGCAACCGAAGTGAGGAAAAGGCTATTATTTTATCACAAACCAACAACTGTAAAACCTATCCCTGGGCAAATGTGATTTCAAATAATTTTGACGATTTTGATGTGATTATTAGTGCGGCGAGCAACTGTCCTAATTTAATCAAAAACATATCTAATGTTGATAAAAAAATATTGCTAATAGATCTTGCTGTTCCATGCAATATTGAAAAAACGTTAGCTCAAAATAACAAAATAATCTTCCATGATTTAGATTCTATTTCTGTGGAGTTAGAAGAAACCAAAGAGCACCGCTTAGCGGCGACTGATCAGGTTAACCTCATCATTTCAGAAGAGATTGAGGCTTATAAAGAATGGCTTGAAGGAGCGCCTTTAAGAGCGCTTTTAGCAGAGTTGAAAATATCTATAAACAATAAGGTTAAAACGTATTTTGAAACCAAAATAGAAGAGCCAAATATTAAATTAGTCACTAACCAAGTTATGAAAAAAGTAATGGCTAATCATGAATTCTCAATAGATTCAATTGACTTAGACGAATTAATTTCAGAAGAGATTGCTTCATTAAATGCTTAATTTTAATTCTTTTTAATAAGAGAATTTAGTCAAAAAATAGTTTAAAATATCATACTTTTAATGAGTTAATCATTTACGTTATGAATTTTAAACTATTTTTTTTATGTCTTATGGTGAGTCTTATAGATTGTAATGCCCAGAGCATACCGTTATATACTGGAACCTATACTGATGGTGATAGTCAGGGCATATATCAGGCTACATTTAATACTGAAACCGGTAAATTGGGTCATTTTAAATTAGCCGCTAAAACTCAAAACCCTTCTTATATTGCCTATTCACCAAACAAAAAGTTTATTTATGCCGTGGGAGAAGGTGGCGAAGGAACTGTTTCTTCTTTTAAAGTAAAAGAAAATGGAACTCTTGAATTTTTAAATACCGTATCAAGTAATGGCGGCGCACCTTGCCATATATCAATAAATCCTGCAGGAGATAAAGCTGTTGTGTCTAATTATGTTGGTGGGAATGTCTCTCTTTACGAAATTAAAGATGACGGAACTTTAAATCCTGCCTATCAGGTCTTTGAATATAACACAACAAAAAAAACATCTCATGCCCATTCGGCTCAGTTTTTTAAATCTAATTTGTTTGTTTCAGATTTAGGAATGGATGCTTTATATATATACATATTAAATAATGACGGTAAAACTTATGATTTAGTATCATCGTCTTCTGTTTCAATTCAAGAAAAAGCTGGTCCTAGACATTTTGTGATAACCAAAGATGGTAATTTTATTTATAATATTAATGAATATGCCAGTACCATAACCGCCTCAAAAAAAGAGATCAATGGTTTTTTACTTATTGACCATTACTCAACCTTAGCAAAAGATTATAAAGGGGCCAATTCATGTGCAGACATTCATTTATCAAAAAACGAAAACTATTTATACGGCTCAAACAGAGGAGAAAATACCATTGTAGTATTTAAAAGAAACACTTTAGATGGTACATTAACCCAAATTCAAAATATTGATGTTGAAGGTGAATGGCCAAGAAATTTTACAATAGATCCTTCTGGTAAATTTCTTTTGGTGGCCAATCAAAAAAGCAATAACATCTCTGTCTTTAAGATCAACTCAGAAAATGGAACCCTTTCTTATTTAAGCAGTGTAAAAACACCCTCTCCAGTCTGTCTTATGTTTTAAAAATAAATTCAAAATAAGCTGTTAATTCATTTACAAATAAAATATTGTAAATAAAAAAAATATAGTATCTTTGCGCTCTTATTAATAACCGAGGTCGAGAACCTCATTAATTAATCATTATGCCAGTAAAAATTAGATTACAAAGACACGGTAAAAAAGGGAAACCTTTCTATTGGATTGTTGCAGCTGATGCACGTTCAAAAAGAGATGGTAAATACTTAGAAAAATTAGGTATTTATAATCCAAACACAAACCCAGCAACTATTGAATTAAACGTTGATGGTGCAGTTACATGGTTACAAAACGGTGCACAACCAACTGACACTGCAAAAGCAATTTTATCTTATAAAGGAGCCTTATTAAAAAACCATCTAGCTGGTGGTGTTAGAAAAGGTGCTTTAACTGAAGAACAAGCTGAAACAAAATTCAATGCTTGGTTGGATGAAAAAGGTTCAAGAGTTGTCTCAAAAACAGATGGATTAGCAAAAGCTCAAGCTGATGCTAAAGCTAAAGCCTTAGAAGCTGAAAAAGCTGTAAATGAAGCAAGAACTGCTGCGGCAGCTGTTGTTGAAGAAACAGTGGAGGAAGTTGAAGTTGCTGTTGAAACGGCTGAAGAAGTTGTTGAAACTGAAACTGCTGCTGAAATTGTTGAGGACGTTGTTGAAGAACCTGCAGAACCTGCAGTTGAAGAAACTCCTGAAACTAAAAAAGAAGAATAAAAATAATATTTTTTATACTTTTAAACTCCGATAGCTCTATCGGAGTTTTTTATTTCTAAGATCATGAAAATTGAAGATTGCTTTTATTTAGGAAAAATAGTGAGAAAGTACAGTTTCCATGGAGAACTACTCATTAAACTAGATACGGACCAGCCCGAACTCTATGAAAATTTAGAAGCTGTGTTTATTGATTATAAAAACACGTTTATACCCTTTTTTATTGAAAGCTCTCAATTACATAAATCTGATTTGTTACGTGTCCAATTTGAAGATGTCCATACCGAAGCTGAAGCAGACAGTTTATTAAAAAGTGATGTTTATTTACCACTAGAATTTTTACCTAAACTGGAAGGAAATAAGTTTTATTTTCATGAGGTTATTGGTTTTAGCATTGAAGATGTCAATTTTGGAAAAGTTGGAATTATAAAAGGCATTAATGATTCAACTGCCCAAGCCTTATTTGAAATAGATAAAGATGGTAAAGAAATTTTGATTCCTGTGAATGACCAATTTATTGTAAAAGTAGACAGAACAAAAAAAACCGTCATTGTAGACACTCCAGAAGGATTGATTGATTTATACCTAAGTTAATCGTGTCTCAAAAGCCCTTTGTTTTCAAAGAATTTAGTGTAAACCAAGACCGCTGCGCCATGAAAATTGGAACGGATGCCGTATTATTAGGCGCATGGACTTCTTTACAAAATAAGCCCTCTTCTATTTTAGATATTGGTGCCGGAACCGGTGTTTTAGCTTTAATATTAGCTCAACGCAGTAAGGCAGAACTCATTGATGCCATCGAAATTGATGATGACGCCTATGAGCAATGTGTTGAGAATTTTGAAAATGCACCTTGGAGCGATCGATTATTTTGCTACCATGCCTCTCTGGATGAGTTTTCAGATGAAATAGAAGAGACATATGACCTCATTATTTCAAATCCACCATTCTATTCAGAGAATTATAAAACATCCAGTAATCAACGCGATACAGCCAGGTTTTCTGAAGCTTTACCTTTTGATCAGCTACTTAAAAGTGTTTCAAAATTACTTTCAGAAAACGGGTCATTTTCTGTTATCATTCCATTTAAAGAAGAACAATCTTTCATTGTATTAGCTTCAAATTTCAATTTGTTTCCGAGCAAAATTTGTCATGTTAAAGGCCATCCGAATTCAGAAATAAAGCGAAGTCTTTTAGAGTTTTCATTTAGCGAAAGCAATGTTCAAATTGAGGACCTTATTATTGAAACAGAAAGGCATCAATACACACAAAAATACATGAATCTTACCAAAGATTTTTATTTGAAAATGTAACTAATTATTGGTACTCGCAAACGTTTTAGTTACTTTTGTTCTTCAATTAAAACAACCTTATGAAACCAGATTTATTTCAAGCGCCAGATTATTATAATCTTGATGATCTTTTAACTGAAGAACATAAATTAGTTCGTGATGCAGCCAGAGAATGGGTGAAACGTGAAGTATCACCAATTATTGAAGATTATGCGCAAAAAGCAGAATTTCCAAAACAGATTGTAAATGGATTAGCAGAAATTGGTGCTTTTGGCCCTTATATTCCAGTGGAGTATGGTGGTGCTGGTTTAGACCAGATTTCTTATGGATTAATCATGCAAGAAATAGAACGTGGTGATTCGGGTGTAAGAAGCACAGCTTCTGTACAATCTTCACTGGTAATGTATCCTATCTGGAAATATGGAAATGAAGCTCAACGTCAAAAATACTTACCAAAATTGGCAAGTGGTGAATGGATGGGTTGTTTTGGATTAACCGAACCCGACCATGGCAGCAACCCAGCAGGAATGGTAACCAATTTTAAGGATATGGGAGACCATTATTTATTAAACGGTGCCAAAATGTGGATTTCAAATGCGCCGTTTGCTCAAGTAGCTATTGTTTGGGCTAAAGACGAGAGCGGGCGTATTCATGGATTAATTGTTGAACGTGGTATGCCAGGCTTTACAACTCCTGAAACTCACAACAAATGGTCACTTCGCGCCAGTGCCACCGGTGAACTGATATTTGATAATGTCAAAGTTCCTAAAGAAAATTTATTGCCCAACAAATCAGGCTTAGGCGCTCCTCTTGGCTGCTTAGATTCTGCCAGATATGGTATTGCCTGGGGTGCCATTGGTGCCGCTATGGATTGCTATGATACGGCTTTACGTTATAGTAAAGAACGTATGCAGTTTGGAAAACCTATTGGTCAGTTTCAATTACAACAAAAAAAATTAGCTGAAATGATTACAGAAATCACCAAAGCACAATTATTAACCTGGCGTTTAGGTGTTTTGCGTAATGAAGGCAGAGCCACATCAGCACAAATATCTATGGCAAAACGAAATAATGTGGATATGGCTATTCACATTGCTCGTGAAGCCAGACAAATGTTAGGCGGTATGGGAATTACCGGTGAATACAGCATCATGCGCCATTCTATGAACCTGGAAAGCGTGATTACTTATGAAGGCACTCACGATATTCATTTATTAATTACAGGTTTAGATATTACAGGTTTAAATGCCTTCAAATAAATAACTTAATAGAAAAAATTGATACAAATGCTTCTCTGTTTTGAGAGGCATTTTTTATTTTTAAATAAAAATACTGAAATTGAAAAAAATCATTTACTTAAAACTCTTTACGCTTAGCATTGTAACCTTGTTTTTAGCTTGTTCTACAAGCGATGATTCCTATCAAAATACTTCAACTCCTATTAATGAATCATTAAACAACAATGGTTCTAATAACGATTCCAATAGCGGATCTAGTGACAACAATCCCAACACGAATAATCAAAATTTGAAACTTTTATCACTTGGTGATAGTTATACCATTGGGCAGAGTGTTTGTGAAACCTGCAGGTTTCCAGAACAATTAAAAGATAAATTAACAACTCAATTTAGTTCTGACATTAATTTTGAATTAAAAATTATAGCCAGAACTGGCTGGACGACTTCAAATCTCATCAACGCCATCAAAACTGAAAATTTGCCTTACAACTATGACTTAGTAACCCTTCTAATTGGCGTTAACAATCAGTACCAGGGGCAAGCCTTTTCTTTATACGAGACAGAATTTCCTCAGCTTGTAAACACCGCCATATTATTGGCTAAAGGAGATAAAACCAATGTCATTGTTGTATCAATTCCTGATTATGCATTTACCCCTTATGGGAATGGTAATGAATACATATCAAAAGACATAGACAAATACAACGAGTTTGCCCAAGCGTATTGCACCAATAATCACATAAGCTTTGTTAATATCACAGATATTACAAGACAAGGATTAGAAAACCCAAAATTAGTAGCTTCAGATGGACTTCACCCTTCAAGCTTGGCTTATTCATTTTTTGTTGAAAGAATTCTTCCTATAGCCGTTGATAAATTAAAATATTAGAATTGCTTTTTTTGTTACATTTACTTTATGCTTACATCAAAAAAACGACTAGATAAGGCTTATAAAACGGCTAAAGTTATTGAGTTTAATAACCGCTCAAAATTCATTTTATTTAGTGATTGTCACAGAGGTGATAATAGTTTTGCCGATGATTTTGCAAACAACCGAAACATCTATTTCCACGCCTTAAAACATTATTATAATAATGGGTTTATCTATTGTGAAGTGGGTGATGGTGATGAACTCTGGGAAAATCTTTTTTTCAAATCTATCTTTGAGGCTCATAAAAATGTCTATCTGTTAATGAAACAATTCTACACTGAAAACAGATTGCATTTAATTTGGGGCAATCATGATATGGTTTACAAGAACCCTAATTACGTAAAAAAGAATTTATCAACCTATTTTGATGAAAAAACGGGTGAAAATGTAGAATTATTTAACGGTATCACCTACAACGAAGGCATCATTTTAAAAAATACAGAAACAAATCAGGAATTATTTTTAACTCATGGTCATCAGGCAGACTGGTGGAATTATTTGTTCTGGAAATGGAGCCGGTTTATGGTAAGGGTTCTTTGGAAACCCTTAAATGTTATGGGCATTGCAGACCCAACAAGTCCCGCAAAAAACTACAAAGAGCTCATTAAAGTAGAACGCAGAACCAAAAAATGGATTGCAGACAACAACAATATAATTACTATTATTGGTCATACGCACAGACCCCGTTTTCCTGAGCCAGGTGATATTGCTTTTTTTAATGATGGCAGTTGTGTGCATCCCAGAAGTATCACAGGTATTGAAATTGAAAATGGAGAAATCGCATTGATCAAATGGCAAATTTCAACAAAAGAAGATGGTACTCTTCAAATTATAAGAGACCTTCTTGAAGGACCACGAAAACTAATTGATTATAAAATAGATTAACTCTCTGGCGCTAACTCCACTTCCAAGCCATGAATATTTGGTGTAATAGGAATTTGACAACCCAACCTGCTATTTTGCTTTACATAAAATGCCTCTGAAAGCATGGCGTCTTCTTCATCCTGCATTATTGGTAATTCAGTATTACTCAGAATATAACATTGACACGAAGCACACATAGCCATACCACCGCAAACACCAATAGTTCCTTCAGGAGCCAATTCATAAGATCGTACTACTTCCATAAGGTTCATGGCCATATCAGTTGGTGCCAACACCTGATGTTGAGTGCCATTTCTGTCCGTTATTTTTATAGTAATATCTTTCATTAAACGCCGTTATTCAAGGTTATGTTCATTTCTAGATTTATCATTTCTTAGAAACAATAAGAAACAGCGGCAAAAATAATATTAAATCGCTAACAACAATATATAATCCTATAAAATTAATAGGAAATAAAAATATTAATTAATACGAAAAAATAAATGAGATGGTATTCTCTCTCTTAATCAGAGGAAATAATAATTGAACACTGCAAAAGAATTAAGGACTCTACTTTTTGCCGTTATTCCAATAATGTGGATTGGTGTCTTCGGAACGTTGTTCCCAATAAGCCTGATTTACCTTATGACCATCAAAAGTTTTCAATTTTCTCTCATACACCCAAATGGTAGGATTAAAAACCATATCTGTTACAGCCACGGTGTATAGTTGAGGGTCTTCTTCTGCCTTCTTTTTATCTTCCTGAATAATAACCTCAAAACCATTATGCTCAAGCAGTCTTTTTAAAAAGTCTCTGCGTTCTTCAGAAACGCCTTTTTCAACAAACGTAACTCTTGTTTCCTCAATACTTCCAAACATATGACTTCCTGATAATGGCATAACGTCTTAATTTAAATTTTTACTTAATTCAAAAATATAATCATATAAAGGGCTGTAAAGACCTATAACTAAAATCCCAACAACCGTTACCAAAAGGCCTAATCTCATGTATAATTTATTTTTAAAATATGGAATGGCCTGATCACTGGTTCTTAAAAACATTGCTCTTACAACCAACAAGTAATAATATAATGAAATAGTCACATTAACAACAGCTAAAAACACCAAAAGATAATACCCTTCACTTGCAGCCGCTGTAAATAAGAAAAACTTGCCAAAAAATCCAGCTACCGGAGGAATTCCGGCCAGTGAAAACAGCGCCAACATCATGACTAAACTTAAGTTAGGGTTGGTTCTGTATAAACCTTCATAATCATTCATATTTTCTTTACCCGTTTTTAAAGAAATGGCTTGAACCACACCAAAAGCGGCTAAATTTGAAAAGATATAAATCATTACAAAGTAAACAATAGTAGCTGTTCCTAATTGGTTTCCTGTCATTAATCCTAGTAGGATAAATCCAGCCTGAGCTATTGATGAGAATGCCAAAAAACGTTTCATGTTTTGTTGTCTCAGTGCAAATAAATTACCCGTAAACATGGTTGCTAAAGCGACCACATAAATGATATTCTCCCAAACGTGCATTAAGGTTTTAAAAACGGTAAAAAATAAAATCATAAGTATAAAAACCGCAGCCCCTTTTGAAATAACAGATAAATAGGATGCCACACTAATAGGCGCTCCTTCATAAACATCAGCCGTCCAGAAATGAAATGGCACTAATGATATTTTGAAAGCCAATCCAGCAAAGAACAAGACAAATCCCAATATGGTTAAGTTTGAGGATGAAATCACTGTGATAATATCATCAAAATAAATAGATCCAGATGTAGCATATAACATAGAGATCCCAAACAAGGAAACTCCTGAAGCTAATCCAGCAGACAAAATAAATTTAATTCCTGCTTCACTTGAAATTCTCTTAGTCACTTCAAAAGCAGCCAAAGCAGCCACGGGTAATGTTGAAAGCTCCAATCCTAAATAAAACATTAAGAAATCGCCTGCAGAAATTATAAAATACATTCCTAATAAAGAAGAAAATAAAAGGATAAAAAACTCTGTTCCTTTATGCTCATCTACCACCTTTTCCTGCAACCAGTCTGCTGACTGGAGCAATAAAATAAAAACACCCACATTAAGAACATTCTTAAAGAAATGAATCAAATTATTGGTATGAAACATGCCTCCAAACAGACTACTTGTTTCTATAGTAAAAAACCCTACTATGGTATGAATTCCAAATAAGAAAATAGCCAAATGAACAATACTTTGTTTTTTGGATTGTGAAATTGAAATTTCAGCAACTACTAACAACAATATAATTGTTAGAAGTAAAATCTCTTGCCGCATCAATAAAAAGCTACTAAAATTCATTTAGTCAGTTATTTAAATATTATAATACTCCTTGAATGAAAGGTTCTAAACTTTTCATAATCATATCACTTAACCAGAAAGGAGCTACCCCTATCCCAATTACAGGTAACATTAATAATAAGATCCCTGTCTTTTCATACCAGGTTGCCCTTGGTAAATCTGTAACCCCATTTGTTTCTAATGGTCCCATCATTATTTTTCCAACCAATCTTAAAATATACACTGAAGTCACAACAATAGAAGATACTACCAAAATAGTCAGCACTCTATTGAAGGTATCTGCATTCTGTTGAAATGCCCCAACAAAAATGTTCATTTCCGCTACAAATCCACTAAAACCAGGTAATCCTAAATAAGCTAAACCTGTGATGACATAAATAGCCCCAATAAAGGGTAATATTTTCATCATTCCACCAAGTTTAGTGATATCTCTGGTATGTGTTCTGCCGTAAATCATGCCTATAAGAGCAAAAAACAAGGCTGTTAACAACCCATGTGATAAAGATTGAATGATGGCTCCGTTCCATGCTATTTTATTAAGAGTCAAAAGCGCAAATAAAACCAATCCTAAGTGACTCACAGAAGCATAGGCATTAATATATTTTAAATCGGTTTGCCTAATAGCAGAGAAGGCGCCATAAACCACACCAATAGCTGCTAAAATAATAAAGAACCAGGACCAATGTAAAGCCCCAGCAGGCAATAAAAACATAGCCACTCTAAACACGCCATAACCTCCTAATTTCATTAAAACTCCTGCGTGTAACATAGACACCGCAGTTGGCGCCGAAGCATGACCGTCTGGTGACCAGGTATGAAATGGAAATAAAGCACTTATTACCGCAAATCCTATAAACACGAATGGGAAAAATAATTTTTGAGCTGCCAATGGAATATGAACCTGAGCAATATCTAATATATTAAAAGTTAAAGCGCCGCCATCTGCATTAGAATTGAAGTAGATCCCTAAAATTCCAACTAATAAAACAGCAGAAGCGCCCATTAACATCAGTGTTAATTTCATCGCTGAATATTCTCTTGGACCGGAACCCCAAATACCAATCAATAAATACATTGGTATAACAGCTATTTCAAAGAAAACAAATAATGTAAATAAATCTATTGATATGAATACGCCATAAACTCCGAGTGAAAGGACAATGAGGGATATGAAAAATTCCTTAGGTAATTCGCTTGTTTTCCAAGAAATAAAAACGCCAGCCAAAACCACAATGGCCGTTAATAATATTAAGGCCACTGAAATGCCGTCAACGCCTATATTATAATGAATATTAAAACTTTTAAACCACACAAGGTCTTTGGTAAACACCATGATATCTGTATTGACGGCTCGTTCTTTAAAATAGGCAAACATTAAATTGATAGCCATTCCCAGTTGAATGATGCTCCCTATCATAGAAACAAGGCGCGACCGTTCCAGACCTTTTGAAAAAACTAAGGCTATAATGGTTATTATAGGTACGATTATAAAAAGAGTTAGAATATCCATATTAATTTAGTTTGTCCATAAATAAATAAACACTAATGCGATGATGACTGCTCCCATGACAAATGAAAAGGCATAATCTTGGAATTTACCAGATTGCAGACCTTTAATTTTACCCGACAATAAGACTGTTTTATTTCCGATGCCTTCCATGGTGCCATCGACATATTTTTTATCAAATTTTGCAATTGGTGCCGATATAAGGTTGAAAATAATTTTCTTTGTGATGAATAAATAAATCTCATCAAAGTAAAATTTATCACTTGCCCATTTATAAAAAGGGCCAAAGGCTAAGGCAAATCTATCAGATAAACTATTTTCATTTTTATAAAACATCCAAGCAAGCACAATTCCTGTTAAACCAACGCCTGTTGCAATAGCTGCGAGTGGGTAATTTAAATGTGCTTCAAACCCAGCTTTATCTGGTGATATGAATTCACTAAAAGGAATAAACCCTCCTACAATACTTAAGAGCGCCAAAACTATTAAAGGAATGGTCATTGACAATGGCGATTCATGAGGTGTATGTTCATAGGTTTTATCTTTACCCCAGAATATGCCAAAGTAAATTCTAAACATATAAAAAGCTGTTAATCCAGCCACAAATACCCCGATATAATAAATAAGTTTGTTATGTTCAAAAGCAGCTACTAAGATTTCATCCTTACTCCAGAATCCAGCAAACGGCGGCACACCCGCAATAGCTAGAGCTGCAATTAAAAAAGTGATATTGGTTATAGGCATATATTTGCGCAAACCGCCCATATCTTTCAAATAATTACTATGCACAGCATGTATTACAGATCCGGCACCTAAAAACAACAAGGCTTTAAACATGGCATGCGTGAACAAATGGAACATGGAAGCCATATAACCAACGCCTTCATGACCATCATAGCCAGAAACGCCTAAGGCCAGCATCATATAACCCAGTTGAGACATGGTTGAAAAGGCTAATACGCGTTTGATATCTGTTTGAGTAATGGCAATAATGGCTGCAAAAAGCGCCGAAAAAGCACCGACATAGGCCACAATATTTAAGGCAAACCCATTTTCAACAAAATAGAACATTGGAAATAATCGGGCTACTAAAAAAACACCAGCTACAACCATGGTTGCAGCATGTATTAATGCTGAAACAGGTGTTGGTCCTTCCATAGCATCTGGTAACCAAATATGCAATGGAAACATGGCCGATTTACCTGCACCACCCATAAATATTAATATTAATGCCCAGGTGATGACTGAAAGCCCCATAAACGATGTCGAAGCCCAGTTTAAAATAACACTGCCTTCAGGGTTATTTAAAGTTTCAAAATCGTAGGTTCCTGCAAAATAGCCCATGATTAAAATACCTATAAGGAATCCTAAATCAGCAAAACGAGTCACAATAAAGGCCTTTTTCGCAGCTGAAACTGCAGAAGGTTTCGTGTAATAATATCCAATCAATAAAAAGGAAGACACCCCTACCAATTCCCAAAAAATATAAATCTGAAATAAATTAGTTGCTAATACCAAACCATACATTGAAAACGTAAACAGCGAAAGAAATGAGAAAAACCTTGTATAGCCATCATCTCCTTTCATATACCCTCTGCTATAAATATGTACCATTAAGGAGACTATAGAAACAATAACAAGCATCATAACAGATATAGGATCAATAAGAATACCCATATCAATATGCAGAGTATCCGTAAAGTTCATCCAAACTGATTTATTGACAAAAGTCTGGTAGACACCATCCACTTTCCCATCTACCAAAAAATACTGGTAGGCGGTATAAAATGAAAGTGCTGCAGAAACAGACAATCCAAGAACACCTATATATCCGGAGATTGCTGGTTTGATTTTTTGACTATTAAGCCCTAGCAATAAAAATACTGCTAAAGGAACTAAGGGAATTAATACAATGTAACTAATATTCATAATTCGAAATATTAATATTTCATGACTTCAGTGTCTTTAACCTCAACAGAGCTTATTTGCCTGTAAAGATTAATAATAATGGAAACTGCCAGGGCTGTTTCTGCCGCAGCAACTGCTATAATAAAAATTGAAAAAACAACGCCTTGCAGCATATCTGGATATAAATACTTATTGACTACCACAAAATTTATCACAGAGGCATTCAATATTAATTCAATAGAAATCAATACCGAAATCAAATTTTTTCTAGTAATAAAACCGTAAATCCCAATAAAAAACAAAATGGATGTTACTGTTAAAATCTCGTATATACTAATACCTGCTATCATAGGGCTTCTTCGTTTTTATCAGTTAGTTTTCTACCTTTTGCTATAACTATAGCTCCAATCATGGCGGCTAATAACAAGACACTCACTATTTCAAATGGTAAAATAAATCCTCCTGCATCATAGCTTAACAGTTTTGACCCTATATCAGCTGTAGAAGTGGTAAGACTATTTTCAACAACATTAAAGTCATTGTTATAAATAGTATATAAGAAAACGCCTAAACCTAATAAGCACAATAAGCCAGTAAGTACTTTTCTAAATGGGTTTGCCATTTCGAGTTCCATTTCAATGTGATGTACAAGAAGCACTGAAAATATAATCAATACTATAATACCTCCTGCATAAACAGTCAGTTGAATAGCTGCTAAAAAATTATAATCAATCAAGAAATAAATACCTGCTATTCCGCACAAAACAAACAACAAGTAAATAACAGAACGAAGCATTTTGCGACTGCTTACTGAAGCCACTGCAAATACTATAATTATAACCGATAAAATGTAAAATATATATTTTTCCATATCCTTAATCTTCTATACCAGCTTTAACTTTTGATCCGGGTCTGTTCAATACCTTCGTTAATTGTGTTCTGTCATAAGTTGAGTTCTCATAATTTTGAGCCCATACAATGGCATCAGTAGGACAAGCTTCAATACACAAACCACACATGGTACATAATCCTAAATGATAAATATGTTTATCAATAAACTTTTTCTTTTTGCCTGTTGCTTCATCAATACCTCTATCCCAGATTATTTCTATACTTCCATTAGGGCAGGCTAACTCACATTTTTGACAACCGGTACATTGGTGTTCATTATTTTCGTCGTGTGGCATGACTACCTCTCCCCGAAAACGTTCAAACATTTTTAAAGTGTCACGGTTATCAGGATACTGTTGTGTAATGGCTCCTTTATGTGAGGTTAAAAAATACTTTCCGGTAACACTCATACCGGTAAGTAGTGTCTTTATTCCTTTATATATATCTGAAAAATAACTCATGTGTCTAAAATTTAATTGTTAAGTTCAACCAAACAATTATGGCCATTATCAAAATGTTAACTAAGTTGATTGGTAACAAATATTTCCATTCCAGAGTTAACAATTGATCCACTCTTAAACGTGGAAAAGTCCATCTAAACCACATCATTAAAAAGACCAGTATCAATGTTTTTCCCAAGAACCAAAAAACGCCAAGCCAAGGTAAAGATTCAGTAATTCCGAAAGGTGATAACCAAGCTCCAAAAAACACCGTTGTTGCAATAGCTGCAATAATGAACATGTTTATAAACTCCGCTAAAAAGAAATAGGCAAATTTCATTCCTGAATATTCTGTGTGGAAACCTGCTCCTAATTCAGATTCGGCCTCAACCATATCAAAAGGCGCTCGGTTGGTTTCTGCTGTTCCGGCAATCATATAAACCATAAAGGCTATAATAGCAGGCACATGTCCTTGTAAAATAAGCCAACCCTCTTTTTGTGATTCAACAATTTCTGATAATTGTAAACTCCCTGTTAATAATACCATGGTTAGTAATGACAGTCCAACAGACAATTCATAGCTTATGGTTTGAATACCACTACGCATGGCTCCGATAAGAGCAAACTTGTTGTTACTGCTCCAACCTCCAAGTAATATACCAATGACACCAACTGATGAAATAGCTATTAAAAAGAAGATACCTATATTAATATCGAAAGCCTGAAATTCCTTTGTAAAAGGGAAAACCGCTAAAGCCATTAATGATGAAACGATTACAAAATAAGGTGCTAAATTGTATAAAAATTTATCCGCTTTAATAGTTCCTGTTAACTCCTTTGAAACCAATTTTAAGGCATCAGCCATGGTTTGTAATAAGCCCCAATATCCAACTCTGTTTGGTCCAATTCGCAATTGAAACCAGGCCGCAACTTTACGTTCAAGAAGCACCAAATACAATCCTGCAACAGCAAAAATTACTAAATATATTAAGGCTACTAATACCATCGCAGCAATACTTGCAGCGCCTTCTGGCATCATACTCATGAGCCATTCTTGAATTGTTTCTGTTATATTTAAAGATATATTCATTGTGCTCATTTTATCTGTCAATATCAGGTATTACAAGGTCAAGGGTCGCCATAGAGGCCACTAAATCTCCAATTTTTCCACCAACCGCAATATGATTTAATAAGGATAAGTTTGAAAATCCTGGTGAGCGGAATTTGACACGGTATGGGTTTTTCGTCCCTGTACTAATGATATAAACTCCTAATTCTCCTCGCGCTGTTTCTACCTTTTGATAGTACTCTCCTTTTGGTAATTTGATGACGGCGTTGGTTGCTACTTGCACATCCCCTTCAGGAATGTTGTCAATTAACTGTTCTATGATTGCCATAGATTCCCACATTTCCTGAATTCTAACTTGATATCTTGCAAAGGTGTCACCTTTGGTTTTTAGAGCTTCATTAAATGTTACTTTATCATAAGCGCTATACGGATGATGTTTTCTAACATCGCAAGAATATCCTGAAGCACGTCCCACTGGTCCTGACGCTCCAAATGAAATAGCATCTTCTTTAGTTAAAATACCAACTCCCTTTGTCCTTTTTTGAAATATAACGTTACCTGTTAGTAAGGTATCATACTCCGGTAATTTTGTTTTAAAATGCTTAATGAAATCCTTAGTTCTTTGCACAAAGTTTGGATGAATATCAAACATCAATCCTCCGGGTATATTATAATTCATGGTTAATCGTGCACCACAAGTTTCTTCGAAGATATCGTTAATCAATTCCCGGTCTCTGAAACCATAAAAATAGGTGGTAAGAGCACCAACATCCATTCCCATAACGCCCCACCATAACGTGTGAGAAGCTATTCTAGTAAGCTCTCCAAGTATAGTTCTAATTACTTTTACACGGTCTGGAATTTCTAATTGAAGTGCATTTTCAACTGTTAAACAAACGGCTTCATTATTTATATGAGAAGACAAATAATCCATTCTGTCTGTAAGATGAACTATTTGCTGATAGCTATCTCGCTCACACATTTTCTCAATAGAACGATGGATATAGCCTAAATCTGGCTCCACTTTTTTAATTATTTCACCGTCTATGGTCAACAACAAACGCAACACACCATGTGTAGCAGGATGCTGAGGCCCCATATTAATGAAATATTCTTCTGATTTAAAATTGCTTTTAACTAAAGGTGTTTCCATAATCGCCTATTTAATAACCATGTTAATTTCATCTTCATAGTCCTTTCTTAACGGGAAACCTTCCCATTCTTCAGTTAAGAATAAACGTTTTAAATTAGGATGATTATTGAATTTTATTCCGAAGAAATCATAAACCTCTCTTTCATGAAATTCAGCTGTTTTCCAGATATCACATACGGTGTCTAAAGTTGGATTTTCCCTGTCAGCTGTTTTTACTTTTACAACAATAATATGTCTGTGGGTAGTTGACTCTAAATGATATACAACCCCTAGTTCTGTTTGCCAGTCTACACCACTTAAACAGAATAAATAATCAAAACTTGTCTCCTTATTAGACTTCAAGTCTGACATTAATTGATGAAGATTTTCAGGGGTAACTGTAATATTTAAAAACTGAGATTCTTCTTCAGAAAACTCTAATTCCGGAATCCAGTCATTTAGTAAATTTTGTAAGGCTTCATTAGTCATAACTTGTTATTTAAATACCTTCATCAAACCCATCAACAGGATTCTCTTTATGTTTCATGTTTTCAGTTCTAATTTTATCCTGAAGCATCAACATCCCTTGCAATAAAGCTTCTGGGCGGGGTGGACAACCTGGAACATAAACATCAACTGGAATGACGTGATCGGCACCTTTAACCACCGAATAGGAGTTATAAAAGAACGGACCTCCAGAAATAGCACATGCACCCATGGCAATCACATATTTTGGTTCTGCCATCTGATCATATAATCGTCTTAAAACAGGCGCCATTTTATTGACAATAGTTCCTGCAATAATGATTAAATCTGCCTGACGTGGTGAAGGGCGGGCCACTTCAAAACCAAACCGTGAATAATCATGTCTGGCCGCTCCCGTTTGCATCATTTCAATGGCGCAACAACTGGTACCAAAATAAAGCGACCAAAGTGAATTTGATCGTCCCCAATTGATTATTTTGTCTAATGAAGTAACAATCACGTTAGCTCCATTACCCGCGGGAATAACTTTTCCCGGGAAATCTTCAGTGAATTTGTGATCTCTATCCTGAACTTCAGAGATGTATCTTTTTTTATCTTCTACTCCCATTTCAACGCGCCTTTTTTCCATGCATAAATTAACCCTAATCCTAATATCAATAAGAATACAAATATTTCTATTAAAGCGACCGCTCCAAAATCTTTAAAAACAACAGCCCAAGGCACCAAAAAGGCCACCTCAACATCAAAGATTAAAAACAGGATGGCGAACAAATAATAGCCCACTTTAAACTGAACCCAAGTAGGTCCAATAGTGGTCATACCACTCTCATAAGGCTCTCGTTTTTGAGCGTTATCTGATTTGTGCGAAATTAAATTTGATAAGAAATTTGCTCCTGCTACTAAAACAATTCCGGCTAGTAAAAATACAATGATAGCTTCAGACCCCATTTTAAGTATTCAATATTATTAATTCAAAATTAGTAGTAAATATCTGCGTGTTTACTGATATAAGTCAGTTTTTAAGAATTTATTTTACCATATATATTTCTCCAGAAAAGAACAAATCATTGGTTTTAGTAAACTTGGAATTTTTCTTAACCTGTCTAGTTAAATCATCTTCACGCTCTTCAAGTGTTACATCATCAAAACTTCTGATAATTCCTGTTGCTACTGGGTATTGTAACCTCACTAACATTTGATGCATAGTCGGATCTTTCTCCTTGGCGTCATGCACTAAAATATCCTCTTCAGTGATGCCATTTTCTCCAATAGTCACAACTTCCAGCTTAAGCTTGTTTAAGACCAATCCTTTATCCCGGTTTTTACCAAAAATCATAGGTTTTCCGTGTTCTAAATAAATCTGCTTGTCTTCCTTTACATCTTTGTTCGTAATATTACTGTAACAGCCGTCATTGAAAATCACGCAGTTCTGTAATACTTCAATAAGCGAAGTGCCTTTAAAATTATGTGCTTGTATGAGCATTTGAGAAATATCTTTAGGAACATTTCCTCCTATTCTTCCAAAAAATCTTGCATTAGCACCTATGGCCAATTCTCCAGGATTAAACGGAGGTTGTGTATTGCCATATGGTGAGGATTTTGTTTTTTGTCCAACTATTGAGGTCGGAGAAAATTGTCCTTTAGTTAAACCATAAATCTCATTATTAAACAACACAATGTTTAGATTTATATTTCTTCTTAGCACATGAATGAAATGATTACCACCAATGGCCATAGCGTCTCCATCGCCTGTCATAACCCATACACTTAAATTTGGGTTTGCCAGTTTAACGCCAGTCGCAATAGCTGGAGCTCTACCATGTATAGAGTGCATACCATAAGTATTCATATAATATGGAAACCGAGATGAACACCCAATACCAGAAATAAATACGACCTCTTCTCTTTTAACACCCATTTCTGGAAGTGCCTTTTGCATAGAGCGTAAAATAACATAGTCATCACATCCAGGACACCATCTTACTTCCTGATCACTTTCAAAATCCTTGTAAGTATATTTTTTTTCAAGAGTTGCTTCCATAATTATTTTACTAGTTTTTTAAATTCATCTATCAGTTCATTATTTCCAAATGGTAATCCTTGAATCTTATTAAATTGTAAAAACTCAAAACCACTAAAATTAATTCTTAAAACTTTGGCAAACTGTCCATTGTTTAATTCACAAACCACAATTTTTTTGAATTTTTTTAATAAGTCTTCTGTATTTTTTGGTAATGGATTTAAATAATTAAATTGAGCAAATCCAATATTTTTATAACCTTCTTTATTAATTTGTTTTACGGCTGAATGTAAAGAACCATAAGTTCCTCCCCAGCCTATTACCAATAAATCTCCTGACTCAGCAAATTCGGTTTTAATTTCAGGAATATAATTTTGAACACGCTTCACCTTTTCTGCCCGAATTTTAGTCATTTTTTCATGATTCTCTGGCGCTTGATTCACATTACCAGTAACACTATCTTTCTCTAAACCACCTACTCGATGTTCAAATCCAGGAGTTCCAGGTATTCCCCAGTTTCTGGCTAAAGTATCTTCGTTTCTTGTATACGGGTGCCAGTTTTCAACTGAGCCTTTTGAAATATTATTCTTAATCTCTGGGAGATCTTCAATACTTTCAATTTTCCAAGGAGCCGAGCCATTGGCAATATATCCATCCGTTAATAATATAACAGGGGTCATGTGCTCTAAAGCCAGTTTTGCCGCCTGAAATGCATAATTAAAACAATTACTTGGTGTACTTGCCGCAATAACTATGACGGGACTTTCACCATTTCTGCCATACATGGCTTGTAATAAATCTGACTGTTCTGTTTTAGTAGGTAATCCAGTTGAAGGGCCGCCCCGTTGCACATTTACTACCACCAAGGGTAATTCTATCATCATGGCCAATCCTAAGGCCTCTCCTTTTAGAGCTAATCCAGGACCTGAAGTAGTAGTAATTGCTAAATCTCCAGCAAAGGCAGCACCGATTGCTGATGAAATACCTGCAATTTCATCTTCTGCCTGAAATGCTTTAACACCAAAATGTTTATGCTTCACCAATTCATGTAAAATATCTGTTGCAGGAGTAATCGGGTAAGATCCTAAAAACAGTTCCAGACCAGATTTTTCAGCAGCTGCTAAAAATCCCCAAGCAGTAGCTGTGTTACCCATAATAACTCTATAGGTTCCAGAAGGCATTTTTGCCGGTGATATGGTATAGGCATTAGGGATTAATTCTAAAGTTTCAGCAAAATAATAACCTGCATTAAGAACCTTAGTATTCGCTTCAATTAAATGGGGGCTTGATTTAAACTTTTTATTAAAAAACTCAATTGTGTGTTCTTTGGCTCTGCCATACATCCAATATACCATTCCTAAAGCAAACATATTTTTGCTTCTTGTGATCGCCTTATTGTCTAAACCTTCTACATCTTTTAAGGCTTCTTTTGTCAAAGAGGTCATATCTGCCTGAATCACTCTATAGTTATCTAAACTATGATCTTCAAGCGGATTGGTTTCATATTGTGCCTTTTCTAGGTTCTTTTTGTTAAAGGCATTTGAATCAACAATAATGGTGTGTCCCGGCTTTAAAGCATATAAGTTGGTTTTTAAACCAGCCGGATTCATAGCTACTAATAGGTCTAAATTATCTCCAGGTGTGCTTACCTCAACACTTCCAATGTGAACTTGAAACCCCGAAACCCCATACAAACTACCTTGAGGAGCCCTAATTTCTGAAGGATAATTAGGAAATGTTGCAATATCATTACCAAACATAGCAGAAGTATCTGAAAACTGAGTACCGGTTAATTGCATTCCGTCACCAGAATCTCCAACAAAGCGAATCACCACAGCTTCTAAAACTTCAGGATGGACTTCCATTTTATCTGTTACCATAATTTAAACCATTATTAATTCATGAAAAATGACTTAGCGTCATTATATTTAATGTGACCAAAGATAATTTCACTTTTTAATATGAAATATGATTTTTATCATTTAATGAAAGTCTAATTAAGTTTAATATTGTACCATATTATTATTATAAAATTTTAAAATTATGGCTATAATTATAACTGATGAATGCATAAACTGTGATGCTTGTGTTTCTGAATGCCCAAACAATGCTATCTATGAGCCAGATCAAAACTGGTCTTACTCAGATGAAACTGCTTTAAAAGGAATTGTTACAACACCTTATGGAAAAGAGGTTGATGCAGATGCTGAAAATGATCCGATTTCTGATGAATTCTACTTTATTGTTTCAGATAAATGTACTGAATGTAAAGGATTCCATGATGAACCACAGTGTGCTTCTGTTTGCCCGGTAGATTGTTGTATTCTTGATGAAAACCATGTTGAAACTGAAGACGTTCTTTTAGCTAAAAAAGCTTGGTTACACGGCGAATAATTATGTAATTATTAAATCCAATAAATTACAGTAATATATTGTTTTTAATAATCTTACTTAAATATCTTTAATATACTTTTTTATTCAATTAAGTATATTAAAAAGGTATAGACTAATTAATTGTCTATACCTTTTTTTTGTTTAAAATCAATCCTTTAAACAAATATGATTTATATCATATTCCGCCAAAATTGCTTTTTTTCTTTTACTGACATATGTCATAGAATTAGTGATTCAATGTTTATAATTTCACCCCACTTATTTAATATATTTTACAATAACAAATTATAAGTATTATGGAAAAAGGATTTGAAAAGCTCATATGTGACGCCAATGAAGCTGTAGCAAGAGTAGCACATAAAACAAACGAGGTTTGTGCTATTTATCCAATAACACCTGCGTCTCCTATGGGTGAACATGTAGATGTTTATAGCTCAAAAGAACAAAAAAATATTTGGAACAATATTCCTAGAATTGTTGAAATGCAAAGTGAAGGCGGCGCCGCAGGAGCTGTTCATGGTTCATTACAAGCGGGAGCATTAACTACTACATTTACAGCATCACAAGGGTTACTCCTTATGATTCCAAACATGTACAAAATAGCAGGAGAACTATTACCCAATGTTATTCATGTAGCTGCAAGAACCATTGCAACCCACGCTTTATCAATTTTTGGAGATCATTCAGATGTCATGGCTACAAGACAAACAGGCTACTCCATGTTATTTGGTAGCTCTGTACAAGAAGCACAGGATTTTGCATTGATTTCGCAAGTGGCAACCTTAAAATCAAGAGTGCCATTTTTAAACATTTTTGATGGTTTCAGAACGTCTCATGAAATTTCTAAAATTGATGCTATTCCTGATAGTATTATTAAAGCCATGATGCCAGAAGATAAGATCATGGATCACAAAAAACGTTCATTAGATCCAGACCATCCAGTGATAAGAGGAACTTCTCAAAACCCTGATGTATTTTTCCAAGCACGTGAAGCCGCAAATACATTTTATGCCAACGTTCCTGGGATTGTTCAAACCACAATGGATGAGTTTTACACACATACAGGTCGTAGATATAATTTATTTGACTATATAGGACATCCTGAAGCAGAGCGCATCATCATTATAATGGGCTCTGGTGAAGGTGCCGTGAAAGAAACGGTTAATGAATTAATTGAAAGAGGTGAAAAAGTAGGTGCTCTTTTAGTTAGATTATATAGACCATTCTCCATTGAAAATTTCATACATGCTATTCCTGAAACTGTTAAGAAAATAGCTGTTTTAGATAGAACTAAAGAACCAGGAAGTATTGGTGAACCATTATATTTAGACGTAATTTCAGCCATCTCCGAAAGTGATAGAGCCATGCCAACAGTAGTTGGTGGTCGTTACGGATTATCATCTAAAGAATTTAACCCTAAAATGGTTAAAGGTGTGTATGACGAATTATTAAAAGCAAAACCTAAAAATCATTTTACCGTTGGTATTTATGACGATGTCACTCATACTAACTTAGAAATTGATGATTACTTTACTATTAAGCGCACAACTATCAACTGTATGTTTTATGGTTTAGGTTCAGATGGTACTGTTGGAGCTAACAAAAACTCCATTAAAATTATTGGTGATACAACTGATAATTATGTTCAGGGATATTTTGTTTATGACTCTAAAAAAGCAGGTGCACAAACTATTTCTCACTTGCGTTTTGGTCCAGATCCAATACACTCAACATATTTAATAGAAAAAGCAGATTTCATTGCGAGCCATCAATTTAATTTTATTGAAAAATATAATATGTTAACTGACCTAAAATTAGGCGGGACATTTTTATTGAATTCACCTTTCTCTAAAGAAGAAATTTGGGATCAATTACCTAAAAAACTTCAAAAAGAGATTATTGAAAAAGAGGCTGAATTCTATATCATAGATGCAAGTAGAGTGGCTCAAGAAGCCAATCTAGGTAAACGTGCTAACACTGTTTTACAAACTTGTTTCTTTGCTATTTCCGGAATTTTACCTAAAGATGAAGCTATTCAAAAAATTAAAGATGCCATTGTAAAATCTTATTCTCATAAAGGAGAAAAAGTGGTAAAAATGAACTTTAATGCGGTGGATAAATCTCTTGAAAATTTAGAGAAAGTAGAATATCCAAAAGAGTCAAGTAGTGAAAAACCGTTATTATCAGCTATGACAAATGCCCCTGACGGATTTGTAAAAGAAGTTTTAGAAAAAATATTAGCTGGTGCTGGAGATGAACTTCCTGTAAGTGCCTTCCCAGTAGATGGCACATTCCCTACAGGAACCACACAATATGAAAAACGTGGTATTGCAGATTTTATTCCTATTTGGGATGATGCTGACTTATGTACACAATGTAATAAGTGTGTGGCAATTTGTCCTCATGCCGCTATTAGGTCAAAAGTAGTTAATAATGATATGTTGGTAGGTGCTCCGTCATCATTGAAACATGTTCCTGCAAAAGGAAGACCATTTGACACTGCGACAGAATCTTATGTGTTACAAGTATCCCCAGAAGATTGTACTGGATGCGACCTTTGTGTTGCTGTTTGTCCTGCGGTAAGTAAAGAGATAGATGATTTTAAATCTATCAACATGAGGAAAATACTTGATAACAAAACAGATGAAGTTAATAACTGGGATTACTTTGTAAACCTGCCTTATTATGACAGAAACGAACTTCAAATTACCAATGTAAAAGGCTCTCAATTCTTAGAACCTTTATTTGAATTCTCCGGTGCTTGCTCTGGTTGTGGTGAAACACCATATATTAAATTGTTAACACAATTATATGGAGACAGTATATTAATAGCGAACGCTACTGGTTGTTCTTCAATTTATGGAGGAAATTTACCAACCACACCATACAAAACCAATGCATTTGGAAGAGGACCAGCTTGGGCTAATTCACTGTTTGAAGATAATGCTGAGTTTGGTTTAGGTATGCGATTAGCATTAACCAAAAAACAAGAAATAGCGGTTGATCTATTAAAATCTTTAGAGTTTTTAGTTGGAAGCGAAATAGTAGACGCTATCTTGTCTAATCCAGAAAGTACTGAAACAGAAAAATCTAAAAAAATAGCAGATATTGAAGAACTCAAGCAAACTTTAAAAGTTCTTGACAACAATGATGACGCTATTAAACTGAGCAACCTGACCGAATATTTACGTAAAAAAGCGGTTTGGATATTAGGTGGCGACGGTTGGGCATATGATATAGGTTATGGTGGTGTAGATCACGTATTAGCTTCTGGTGAAGATATCAATATTATGATTTTAGATACCGAAGTCTATTCAAATACAGGAGGTCAAACCTCTAAAGCCACACCATTAGGCGCAAGTGCTAAATTCTCAGTTTCTGGAAAACGAACCAGTAAGAAAAATTTAGCTTTACAAGCGGTATCCTATCAAAATGTTTATGTAGCGCAAATCGCTATAGGAGCTAAAGATTTACAAACTTTAAAAGCTATTGAAGAAGCGGCTGCTTATCCGGGACCATCGGTAATTATTGCTTATTCTCATTGTGGTGAACATGGTTATGATTTAAAACATGGTGCTGAACAACAAGAGAAAGCTGTTGAATCTGGTTACTGGCCATTATTTAGATTTGACCCACAACAACCAAAAGGGAAAAAATTTAGATTAGATTCTAAAAAACCAACAATTCCGTTAAGTGACTTCATGTATAATGAAACTCGATTTACAAGAGTAGTGAAAGACGATGCAGTATTAGGTAAGCAATTACTTGATCAAGCGCAGGAAGAAGTTAATTCACAATGGGAACGTTTAGAGATATATAGAGATATGTAATTCTAAAGAATCTAAAGGTTTAAAATGAATACCTTAAAGTTATATTCTAAATGTCAAATTACATTGGCATTTAGAATTAACTTTTTACAATAATAAACTTTAAATTCATTCATCATGGGAACAAAATCCAAAGATCATTTTGCAACTGCCCAAGAAAAACTAAATGAAGCTAAAAAAGAGTTATTCAGACCGGAAGAAGATATAGTTTCTTATTTAGTTTGCAAGAATTCGCAGCATGCTATTGAAAGTTATTTAAAAGGTTATCTTTTAAAAAATGGTGTAGATGTTGAAGACTGTAACACAATAGATAGTCTTTACAATCAATGTCTGGTAATTAATAAGAATTTTGAAAAGGTTGATTTGTCAGATTTTCAATGTAAAGCTCACGATATCAATTCTAGATATTGTACCGAAATACCAGTAGTTACCAACTGTTTTGATGCGGCTGATAACTTAGATACCTTTCTTAGAAAAGAAAAAATCATTTAAACACCTCAAGTTTTATCAATAAAAAAAGAGTTGTTCTATTATAGGACCGCTCTTTTTTTATTTTATATTTTAAATCTCTATTTACAAAACGTTTACTACCGTTTCAATTTGAGGTGCATACTTTTTTATAGTCATTTCAACACCAGATTTTAAGGTCATTTGATTCACACTGCAACCCACACAGGCTCCTTTTAATTGAACCTTTACATGTTTATCATCTTCTATTGAAATTAGAGAAATATCGCCTCCATCACTTTGCAAAAATGGACGAATCTCATCTAATGCCTTTTCAATATTTTCTCTTAATTCTTCAGTGTTCATGGATTACTTTTTAGGGGCAGCACATCCTGCCATGGTGGTAATTTTTATAGCTTCTGTTGGCGGCAAGGCCTCATTTCTATTAACAACTTCCTGAACCACATTTTGAGTAATAGATTTAAACGCCTCAGATAACGGCGTGTCTATTTGCAACGCAGCAGGACTGCCTACATCACCAGACTCACGAATACTTTGTACTAAAGGGATGGCTCCTAAAAATTTAACACCTAAATCATCTGCAAGATTTTTTGCACCATCTTTTCCAAAAATATAGTATTTATAATTTGGTAATTCATTAGGTGTAAAATAGGCCATGTTCTCAATAATACCTAAAACTGGCACATTGATACTTTCTTGTTGAAACATGGCAACTCCTTTTTTAGCATCTGCTAAAGCTACTACTTGAGGGGTACTAACAATAACGGCCCCTGTAATAGGAAGCGATTGCATAATACTTAAATGAATATCACCAGTTCCTGGAGGCAAGTCAATCAACAAGAAATCTATTTCTCCCCAATGCGCATCAAATATCATTTGATTTAATGCTTTAGCTGCCATAGGGCCACGCCATACTACTGCCTGATCTGGTTGGGTAAAGAATCCTATGGAAAGCACTTTAACTCCGTAGCTTTCTATAGGTCTCATTTTAGATTTACCATTAATATCAACAGCTAAAGGACGTTCCTTTTCAACATCAAACATAATAGGAATAGACGGTCCATAAATATCTGCATCTAATATCCCCACCTTAAATCCCATTTTTTGTAAGGATACGGCCAGGTTTGCTGTAACAGTTGACTTCCCAACACCTCCTTTTCCCGAAGCGACTGCAATAATGTTTTGAATGCCTGGTATGGCATTACCTTTAATGACATTCACTTTTGGAGTTGCTGGTGCATCTACTTTTACATTAACCGTTATTTTTGCCTTTTCATAAACCTGCTCATGAATGGTCTTTAAAATATCGACCTCAGTGCGTTTTTTTGCCTGTAAACTAGGATTTGTAATTGTAATATCTACAATGACTTCATCGCCAAAAGTCATGACGTTTTTTACAGCTCCAGTTTCAACCATATTTCCTCCTTCTCCGGGAACAGAAATTGTTTCGAGAGCTTTAAGGATATCTTGTTTGCTTAATTTCATGTGTTTAAATTTATTTTTTGTTTTCTGTCACATGTTACATTCATACCATCCTTTCTTTGTTCAACTAAATTCTTAGTCATGAATGTTTCATTTGTTATTGTTTAATTTGAATTTCAAATCATTGCCATAAACCTAATTTATTTGAAGTAATTTAGATTTATTCTAAAGTACAAATATACACTGAAAAGTTAATATTTTAAAGCAGATTTATTGAAATGATTTATAAAGATATATGCTTTAGCTATTATATAAACTGATTTAAATCATATCCATAAAAAACACAAAAAAAGCGCTTCTTAAAGCCATGATTTTAATTTATAATTCCTTAGACGGGTTCCAGAAAATAGCCTCAAAATCTTGAATTTGATTCTCTATAACTTTTATGCCTTCGCTTTCTAAAAGCTGTTGCATTAAGTTGGTACCCTCAAAATGATGTTTTCCTGTTAAAAGCCCCTTTCGGTTAACCACTCTATGTGCCGGAATATGTTCCATGTTGTGAGAGGCGTTCATAGCATAACCAACCATTCGTGCACTTCTTGAAGCACCAAGATAATTAGCAATTGCCCCATAACTGGTCACCCTTCCATAAGGAATTAATTTTGCAACTTCATAAACCTGATTAAAGAAATTTAATGACTCCGCCTTCATCTTTTATAATTCTTTGATAATATTTATCAAGGTAATTATTGATATGACCCCAGTTATACCTCCTATAAGATAATTCATGCTCTTTTGTGATGAAATAGACTTATTTTTTATTTTATCAAAAAAGAAAATATAAAAATAAAGCATGACAAAAGTGCCCATACCGGCCCCGGCAACATAACTAATAATACTGGTCATATTAAAATCAAGCCAGCCAAAAGACGCTAAAGTAATGGTCATATATGCCTGATAAGGTATCGGAAAAACGTTTAAACTGGACAAAAACATCCCTTGAAAAAAGCGACTGTGCTTACTTCTTATTTGAGGTACTATTTGAGGTTTGGCTTGTTTTTTTGCAATAAACAAATAATAAATAGTAATTAATACAAAAATAACGAAAGCGACCCGCTGCAAAATTTCAATAACCTCAACATGATTGGACAAATATCTCGCAAAAATAGAAGCTAGATAGGTTTGCATAAAAACGATGACACAAACGCCTATGGAAAACATAATGCCTCTAACATGTCCCTCTTTTAGGCTAATCTTTGCAGCAGACATATTTAATAAGCCCGGAGGCACAACCCCAATTAATGCGACTATTAGACCTAAAAAAAAGATAAAAGTGATGTTCAATATTATTTAATTTTAAACCTAATATACGTAATTGCTTTGTTTTGCTCTAAATATTGTGATTCATAAAAAGTCTGAATACTTGTCACTTCTTCCGGACTTCCTTCTTGTTTGTATACATTATGATTTGAATACAGTACTTCATGCCCTTCGCCATGAAGTAATCCTAGGGTATAGCCATGCATAAACTCACTATCCGTTTTTAAATTAACCACCCCTTCCGGTTTTAAAATGGCTTTATATTTTTTTAAAAAGGAGGCATTGGTCATACGGTGTTTTGTTCTCTTATATTTTATTTGCGGATCAGGAAAGGTAATCCATATTTCATCTACTTCCTTCTGAGAAAAAGCATAATCTATCAATTCAATTTGCGTCCTTAAAAACGCCACATTTTTAAGTTCTTCTTCAACTGCAGTCTTTGCGCCTCTCCAAAAACGAGCGCCTTTAATATCGACGCCAATAAAATTTTTATTAGGGTATTTTTTTGCCAGAGCAACCGTATATTCTCCTTTGCCGCAACCTAATTCTAAAATTAAAGGATTGTCATTTTTAAAATATACTTCATTCCAACTTCCCTTTATTAGGAATTGATTGTTAACTAGGTCATCTCTTGTTGGTTGAAAGACGTTTTTAAATGTTTCGTTTTCTCTAAATCTTTTAAGTTTATTTTTACTACCCACGCTTTTTAAAAATTTTGGTAAAATTAAGGAAACAAATTAGCTTTATCTTTGTTTTTTATGAAATGCCTATTAACAAATTCAACAAACCAACCGAAATGTTTATAAAGGCTATGCGTCTGACCTCTAAATCAATCTTATACCACTGATGAAACCCAAAAAGCGAATCTTAGTTGTACCGTTAAATTGGGGATTGGGACATGCCACCAGATGCATTCCCATTATTAAGGCTTTAATGGCTGAACAATTTGAACCCATTATTGCATGTGATGGTGCCTCTTTAAACTTGCTTAAAAAAGAATTTTCCAACTTGACTTGTATAGAGCTTCCATCCTATAATATCAGCTATTCAAAACATGGTTTTTTATTGCAATGGCAACTTTTTAAATCCATTCCCAAATTACTAAAAGTGATTCGGGAAGAACATAAACAAATTCAAAGCATTATTAAAACACATCAGATTGAAGGCCTCATTTCTGATAACCGCTTTGGGGTATATTCTATAAATGTGCCATCCGTTTATATCACCCATCAATTAACTGTTTTTAGTGGTTATCTTACTTCTTGGTTAACCTCAAAAATACATCAACAAATCATAAAAAAACATCAAGAATGTTGGATTCCTGATTTTGAAAATAATCCGAATTTAAGTGGAAAACTAGGTCATATCAAGGCCGGTAAATTCAATTTAATATATTTAGGCCCCTTAAGCCGATTTACTAAAACCAAATCAAAGGCATGCTATGATGTCATGGTTTTATTATCTGGCCCTGAACCTCAGCGTAGTCTTTTAGAACAAAAAATGTTTTCAGAATTAAAATCGTTTCAAGGAAAAGCAATACTAGTTAAAGGATTGGTAGAAACAATTCAAACTAAAGCACAAAACAATCATATTACTATTTACAACTTTATGACCAGCAATGAATTAGAAGCAGTGATTCAAAACACTAAGGTCATTATTTCACGTTCCGGCTATACTTCTATTATGGATTTAGCTAAGCTTGAGAAAAAAGTGTTTTTTATACCAACTCCGGGACAAAGAGAACAACAATATTTAGCCAAAAGGTTTAACAATTTAAAAATTGCCCCCTATTGTCAACAGTCAGATTTTGATTTAGAGAAACTAAAGAATCTTGATAATTATTCCGGATTTATTGCCTTCAAAAATGAAACTGATTATAAAACTCTATTCAGCCTTTTCAAGCGTGAATGAAAATTCACTGCCAACACCATATTCACTTTCAACATAAATTTTTTCATGGTGGGCTTCAATAATATGTTTTACTATAGAAAGCCCTAATCCAGAGCCCCCTTCAGTTCTGGAACCACTTTTATCTACTCTATAAAAGCGCTCGAACAAACGAGGTAGATGATTTTTTCCAATACCTATGCCATTATCAGTAACACGAACAATAACCTTGTTTTTTATAAGATTTTCAATACTCACTTCAGTAGTGCCTTTCTCTCTGCCGTATTTAATGGAGTTGATTATAAGATTTATTAGCACTTGCTGTATGCGTTCCTTATCAGCTTTAACCATAATAGGCTTTGGATAGTCCATATCAAAAGTTAAGGTGATCCTTTTGTCATTAGCACGCATTTCAAACATCTCAAATACGTTTTTTACTAATTTTACAATATCAAAACTTTCTATATTTAAACTTAAATCTCCAATTTCCAATTTGGTAATCATGTCGAGATCATTCACAATGTAAACCAATCTTTCTACGCCTTTACTGGCTCTTTCCAGATATTTTTTGCGAATATTTTCATCATTCATGGCGCCATCAAGCAAGGTTAAAATATAACCCTGTACCGTAAACAAAGGCGTTTTTAACTCATGCGAAACATTGCCGAAAAATTCTTTTCTATATTGTTCACGCACCTTTAAAGTTTCTATTTCCAGTTTTTTGTCTCTGGCAAACTTATCAATTTCTTGAATGAGTGTTCCCATATCAGTCGTTATGGGGCTACGTGACAAGTTTGTAGACTCAAGAAGCGTTAAATCGTCATATATCTTTTTAACCCGTTTATAAATAAAACGCTCCGCTCTAAACTGAATGACCATAAAAGAAAAAACATAGGTCAGAACCGCAAATACTAAAAATAACCACCAATTAAGTGTATAAAAAACATATAAAAAAATACCCATTAAGAGCGTTATAAAAAACGTTAAATACAATGCTGTTTTAATAGCAAACTTATATGTTTTTTTAAATTTCAACTGCATCAATCAACAAACTTATAGCCAACGCCTTTTATTGTTTTAAAACTATCATCCCCTATTTTTTCGCGTAATTTTCGAATGTGCACGTCAATCGTTCTTCCGCCAACAATAACTTCATTTCCCCAAACTTTATCTAAAATCTCCTCGCGCTTAAACACTTTTCCAGGTTTTGAAGCTAATAGAGACAGTAATTCAAACTCTTTTCTAGGAAGCACCATTTCTGCTCCGTCTAAAATTATTTTATATTCTTCTCTGTTAATAACCAGATTACCAATTTTCACATTCTCGTTTTCAACTTCCTGCTCTTTAAAACGTCTTAAAAGCGCCTTCACTTTACTAACCAATACTTTTGGTTTTATAGGTTTTGTGATATAATCATCTGCCCCTGCATCAAACCCAGCTAATTGCGAATAATCTTCGCCTCTGGCCGTTAAAAAGGTAATAAGAGTGTCTTTTAAATCAGGATTTTTTCTAATAATTTCGCAGGCCTCAATACCATCCATTTCCGGCATCATCACATCAAGAATAATAAGATGTGGCAGTTCTTTTTTTGCTTTTTTGACCGCTTCAATACCATTTTCAGCGGTTAAGACCTGATATCCCTCGCTTGAGAGATTATAGCCAACAATTTCCAAAATATCTGGTTCATCATCAACCAATAAAATTTTAATGTCTTTATTATTCATCTGTTAGTGCTTATTTTTTTGGAAGTCAGATGCAATGCCCAAATTATAATTTTGGTTAATATTCTAATGATGGGTTTTGAGTATGTCATATTTAAAATATGCTTAGAAAATTATTTCCATGAGTAAAGATAAAATTAATAACAAAGCATACCCTTAAAAATAATATAATTAACCTTAAGGTAACATACAGTTAACCATGTTTTTACCATTCGATGTATAACAGAAACTTTTAACAATACTTTGGTACAACTTTTGAAGTAATTTATTAATTTTACTAAACATAACGACCTACTATGAAAAAAAACTACATAGTCTTATTTATTTTTATGTTTTTGTTTTTGAGTGCTTTTAATGGGTACTCTCAATCAATCTCAGAAAATATGCCTCAGCAAGAACATATTGAAGGTCTTTCAATATATCCGAACCCCGTTAGTAATGGCAGGCTATTTGTTTACATTACTACTCATAAGAATCTTTCTAAAAAAGTAGCAATCTTCAATGTTTTAGGAAAGCAAATTTATGCCACAGATTTATACGGTCAAGAATTAAATGTAGAACAACTAAGCACTGGTGTTTATATCTTAAAAATCACTGAAAATAATATTAGTGAAACCAGAAAATTGGTTATAAAATAATCCGATGTATTTCATCGATTAAAAACAACCTCTTAGATTGTTTTTTTCTTTAATGACTTAGTTTTAATTAATTTAAAGGACTATTTAATCCTTTATTATTATGAAAAAACTTTACATTTTAATTTTTAGTATTTTAATTTCTGGCCTTTCTTTTGGGCAGACTGTATTTATTAATGAAATTCATTACGATAATACTGGTAGTGACCTCAATGAAGGTGTTGAAATTGCTGGGCCGGCAGGTACTGATTTAACCGGTTATACCATTACCCCATATAATGGAAATGGAGGAGCAACATACACTCCAATAACTTCATTATCCGGAATAATTCCGGATGAAGGAGGAACCGGTTATGGCACCATTTGGTTTCCTATTGGACCTCTTCAAAATGGTGCTCCAGACGGAATTGCACTAGATAATAGTGGGTCTTTAATTCAATTTATAAGTTATGAAGGCTCCTTCACGGCAACAAATGGTGTAGCCTCTGGAGTAACTTCTACAGATATTGTTGTTTCAGAAGCTGGTACTGTTGAAGGTTCATCTTTACAATTAACTGGAACAGGTTCAACATATACAAACTTTTCTTGGGCAACTGAAGCAACAGCAACACCTGGAACAATAAATTCTGGGCAAACCTTTGGTGGCACTCCTGTTCCAACACTAACCATAGTTGATGGTCCGGCAAATGGGTCCAGTATTGAACTTCCTTCACTTGAAGCTAGTGGAGATATTATTTGGTCTCCAATCAATTTTAATGTGGATACACAGGCCAACGGCGGTGATGGTTATATTTCATTTACTGTAACAGATGACGATACTGCAGTTGTTATTAATAATGTAGATGTATTTGACATAACAATACCAACACTTTTTGGCCCTCTCACTCCTGAGCATACTTATTCTTTCGTTGCAGAATTACTGAACTATGATGGCTCTCCACTAGACCCAGCAGTTATATATGATGTTACAGTAACGGTGTTGTTACCGCCTACAAATTCTATGGTAATTACGGGTGTTTTTGATGTTCAAAATAATTCTACACCGAAAGGGATCGAACTATATGTTCTTCAAAATATTCCTGATTTGAGTTCATTTGGTGTTGGAAGCGCAAATAATGGCGGAGGTACAGATGGCGAAGAGTTTACTTTTCCAGCAGTCGCAGCGAATCAAGGAGATTATATTTACATTGTTGGATCAGGGCAAGGAACTGATTTTAATGCATTTTTTGAAAATTCCATTACAGTTTATGAATCCGGAGCAATGTTTATTAATGGTGATGATGCTATCGAATTGTTTGAGAGCAATCAAGTTATTGATGTATTCGGCGATATTAATTTTGCTGGCACAGGAACAGCATGGGATTATGTCGATGGTTGGGCCTATCGAAATGATGCAACCGGTCCAGACGGTAATAATTTTGAGATAAGTAATTGGTCCTTTAGCGGTACTGTGAACTTAGATGGAACGACAAATTCTGCTTCTACGCAACCCTTCCCAATTGGAACTTATTCAACAATTCTAAATACTGACCCAACCATAGCTATTTTTGAAGGTCCATCAAGTGGCTCAACAATTGATTTAAGTCCAGAAGAACTCAGTGGATCCTTGGAATTTGTTGTTACAAATTTTAATGTTGACACACAAGGAAATGGTGGAGATGGCTACATTGTTTGGACAGTAATAAATACAACCACTTCAACCGCACATGATGAGGGTGGGCCACTTTATGACTTTACACCAGATCCGTTCATTCCATTAGAATCAAATAACAGTTATTATTTTGTTGCTCAATTAATCAGTTACACTACAAGTAATGTAGTAGCTGAATATACTTTGAACATTAATGCTTTGGGTTATACTGATGTTTCAAGTGTAGCTGAATTGAGAGCAGTAACTGATGACGGCTATTACAGACTTACTAATGAAGCCTTATTAACTTTCCAACAATCATTTAGAGGTCAAAAATTTATTCAGGATGCTACAGGTGGAATTTTAATAGATGATAATAATGGAAGAATCAGTTCGATTTATGATATTAATGATGGTATTACGAACATTCGTGGCCAAGTATCAGAGTTTAGTGGTATGAAACAGCTAATACCTAGTGCAGATTATGGGGCTCCTTCTTCAACAGGCAATACTATTACTCCTCAAACCGTTACACTTGCTGATTTAACAGCAAACGCCGAGCAATATGAATCAGAATTGGTTCAGGTAATATCAGTAACCATTGACAATTCAGTAAATACGACATTTCTTAATGGCACTGAATACGCCATGACACAAAGTTCTGATAATTTCAACTTTAGAACTACATTTTACGATGTTGATTACATTTCTGCCACAGTCCCAATAACAGCAACTGATATAGTTGGTATAGTTAACGAGAGGTCTGGTAGCCTTTATTACCTAACGGCAAGAAATGCAAATGATTTCAGTGTTGATATTTTATCGAATGACACTTTTGAAGCTAATAATTTTAAATTTTACCCTAACCCAACCAATTTAGGTTATATAAATATTTCTAGTAAAAATAGTGCCAGAATGGATGTTGCTGTTTTTGATATTTTAGGTAAGCAAGTCCTTAATAAAACAGTTCGTAATAACACCCTTGATGTTTCTGGTTTAACCTCAGGTATTTATATTATGAAAGTATCTCAGGATAATGCCAGTATCACTAAAAAATTAGTGATTCAATAAGCATTATACTTTAATAAATTTTAAAAGCGTTGCTACTGGCAACGCTTTTTTATTTTAGTACTTTTGTGTTATGTTCTCGATACAAAAATTGTATCACAATTTTCACTCGAACTGACCATTTTTTAATGATAGATATCAATGCCATTTTTAATATTCAATCTGAACAGGAGTTCAGCACTATCGCATTGGAGGTTTTTAACTATCAGTTTGAAAATAACCAAGTCTACCGTTCGTTTTGTGATTTGCTTTATATGCATCCCAGTGATGTGAAATCCATTAAAGAGATCCCCTTTTTACCCATTCAATTTTTTAAATCACATCCCGTTTTAAGTTCGAATGAGCCTATTCAAAGGACCTTTACCAGTTCCGGCACTACAGGAAGTGCAACCAGCAATCATTTTATTACAGATTTAAATATTTATGAAACCAGTTTTAGAAAAGGATTTGAAGGTTTTTATGGGCCCATTGAAGATCATGTGGTTTTGGCCTTGCTCCCTTCATATTTAGAACGTGAAGGTTCTTCATTGGTTTATATGGTTGATGCTTTTATAAAGCAGTCTAACCACCCTGAAAGTGGTTTTTACCTCAACAATTTAACTGAATTAAAAGACACCTTAATTCATTTGGATTCTTTAGGGAAAAAAGTTTTGCTCATTGGTGTGTCATTTGCGCTTTTAGATTTGGTTGAAACCTACCAATTCAACTTAAAACAGACCATAATTATGGAAACAGGCGGTATGAAAGGGCGACGTAAGGAACTGATACGTGAAGCACTTCATAAACAATTAAAACAAGGGTTTGGGGTTGACACCATCCATAGTGAATATGGCATGACTGAATTATTGAGTCAGGCCTATTCTAAAGGGCATGGTGTTTTTAATTGCCCAAGCTGGATGCGCATTTTAACCCGTGATACTGAAGATGCTTTGAGTATTCAACCTATTGGAAAAACAGGTGGAATCAATGTTATTGATTTAGCTAACATCAACTCATGCTCATTTATTGCGACACAAGATCTGGGTCGCGTTTATAATAATGGTTCTTTTGAAGTGATTGGACGATTTGACCATTCAGATATTCGCGGTTGTAATTTAATGGTCCTATAATTTTATTATTATCCTCATTGCGAATGAAACGAAGCAATCTCAACATGTGAACTCCAATTAAACAAATTACTTCGTCGCTTTGCTCCTCGTAATGACGACCTATTAAATCCAAAAAAAACATTTTTTGTTGTAAGGTTTCTATAATTTATCGACAAAAAACCAGCTATGAAAAAGAAATTTTTTATAAGCTGGTTGGTTAGTTTTTAAAGCCTGATATTCCCTGTCAGGCTTTTTTATTTAACACATAATACAAAGTAATTTTTCTTACCTCTTTGAAGTAATACAAATTTGTTGTTAATCAAATCTGTCGTAGCGATTTTAAAATCTTCACCAACCTTTTCCTTATTTACAGAAATGGAGTTTTCTTTTAATGCTCTTCTGGCTTCACCGTTTGATTTTAAAAATCCCGTTTGTTCTGCTAACGCACCAATGATATCCAATCCGTTTTCAATATCAGCCATTGATACTTCGGCTTGTGGCACCCCATCAAAAACATCCAAAAACGTTTGCTCACTAAGCTTTTTCAAGTCATCGCTTGTTGAATTTCCAAACAAAATATTGCTGGCTTTTATGGCATTTTCCAAATCCTCTTTTGAATGTACCATGGTAGTAATTTCTTCAGCCAATCGCTTTTGTAATACACGCATATGAGGCGCTTCCTGATGCTCTGCAATTAAAGCATTTATCTCTGATTCGCTTAAAAACGTAAATATTTTAATATACCTTTCAGCATCTTCATCACTGGAATTTAACCAGTACTGGTAGAATTTATAAGGTGAAGTTCTGTTGGCATCTAACCAAACATTTCCGCCTTCAGATTTTCCAAACTTAGAACCATCAGACTTAGTAATTAATGGGCAGGTTATTGCATATCCTTTGCCATTACCTATCCTTCTGATTAATTCTGTTCCAGTAGTAATATTTCCCCACTGGTCACTACCACCCATTTGAATGGTACAATTCTTATCATTATATAAATGCAAAAAATCATAGCCTTGAACTAATTGATACGTAAACTCAGTAAAACTCATACCTTCTGAAGCATCTGAAGAAATTCTGTTTTTCACGGAATCTTTAGCCATCATATAGTTTACGGTAATATGTTTACCCACATCTCTAATGAATTCAAGAAATGAAAAATTCTTCATCCAGTCATAATTATTAACTAAAATAGCGGCGTTTTCTGCATTACTTTCAAAATCTAAAAAGTGTGCCAGCTGTTTCTTTATAGCTTCCTGATTATGTCGTAAAGTCTTTTCATCTAATAAATTGCGCTCATTGGATTTTCCTGAAGGATCACCAATCATACCCGTAGCACCACCAACTAAAGCGACAGGGCGATGCCCACAGCGTTGGTAATGCGCTAATAACATGATAGGCACCAAATTTCCAATATGTAAAGAATCAGCCGTTGGGTCAAAACCCACATAAGCACTGCGCATGCCCTCCAATAAATGTTCTTCTGCACCCGGCATTACAGTATGTATCATACCTCTCCAAGTCAATTCTTCTACAAAATTCTTTATCATTTCATTATATTTTTCGTAAACTAGGGCAAAGATAAAAATCAATGCATAATTACTCATGTTTAATGAATATTTCTTTACATTAGAGATATGATTTTAGTTACAGGAAGTACAGGTTTACTTGGCTCACATTTACTTTACAAATTGACAAGTAATGGCGAAAAAGTGAGGGCCCTTTATAGAAGTGAGCGCAAATTAGAAAACGTAAAAAATGTGTTCTCTTGTTATACAGATAATTACATGTCGCTTTATGAATCTATTGAATGGGTTCAGGCTGATATTATTGATATTTCAACTTTATCTGACGCCTTTAATGGCGTCACTTATGTGTATCATTGCGCAGCATTTGTTTCATTTGAACCTGACAAATATCAACTCTTAAGAAGAACCAATATTGAAGGAACAGCCAACATAGTTAACTTTTGTATTTCAAATGACATAAAAAAATTATGCTATGTGAGTTCTATAGCTACTATTGGAATTCCTTCTAAAGAGATCACCATCACTGAAGAGACTGAATGGAATCCTGAAGCCAACAACAGTGTCTATGCCATTACAAAATATGGGGCAGAAATGGAGGTTTGGCGAGCATCTCAAGAAGGCCTCAATGTAGTCATTGTAAATCCTGGGGTCATTCTAGGTGCCGGCATTTGGCGTTATGGAAGTGCGGGTTTATTTAAAAAAGCCCATAGAGGTATTAAATATTACACTTCAGGCTCTATTGGCTTGGTAGATGTACAGGATGTAGTGTCTGCTATGATTTCACTAACTAAAAGTAGTATTAAAAATGAACGTTTTATTCTAATAGCAGAAAACTGGAAGTATAAAGATTTTTTACAAAACATGGCCAGATCAGTCAACACCTCTCCTCCTGAAAAAATGGCCTCTCCCTTATTACTTCAAATTGCCTGGAGATTGGACTGGCTAGACCATAAATTGAGAGGCAAACGTCGTCAGTTAACCAGACAATTAGTCACGTCTTTATCAACTGATAAATCATATGATAATACTAAAATAAAAACTTATATGGACTTTGAATTTAAGAAGGTAAACCAGAGTATTATTGAGATTGGGCAGCTTTATCTGAAACAGGCTCAATAAGTTTTGATTTTATTTTATTTTTTCGTTTTATATTTAAAAGTGAATCTTCATTTTTGAATATTCTTATGGAATCTTTGTTTTTTAGTAAGTCTAAAGAATCTCTTTTCCTAAGATTATTAATAGAATCTGTTTTTCTTTTTTCGTCTTCTTCTTGAATAACCAATGCATCCAAATTCTCTTTCAATAGCTCTAAACTATCTTTAACCTTAGTATAAATGTCATCGTAATCTTCAACATAATAAGCATAATAATTATTACTTAAGGCAAAAGTCAAACTGTCAATTTTATATTTCTTAAACACATATTCTTCAGAATAGACGCCCTTTTCCTGCAGTACTTTTTGATTGGATCCATTAGCTGAGGCCAACAACCTTAAATCAAGAATAATGTTAACCATGTCCTTTTTTGAAATTAAATGCTTTGGCTTCTCAGGTTTCTGAAATGAATAACAAGACAGCATTAAAAATATTGGAAAGAAATAGATTGAAATTCGTTTCAGCATTATCTGTTAAAAGTTAATCGTTTTGCAAATTTATCATTATGGAATTTAGAATTTTCAAAGGCCAAATTACCATTAATAAAAGTGTGCGTAATTCTAGATTTAAAAGTAGTTCCTTCAAATGGTGACCAACCACATTTATATAAAATATTTTCTTTTTTTACAGTAAATGGATTATTTAAATCTACTAAGACCAAATCAGCAAAATAACCCTCCTTAATAAATCCTCTTTTTTCAATTTGGAATAATATCGCTGGATTGTGACACATTTTTTCAACCACTTTTTCTATTGAAATTTTACCTCTATGGTACATTTCTAACATGGCAGGTAAAGCGTGTTGCACTAATGGCCCACCAGAAGGTGCTTTAGTATACACATTTTTCTTTTCTTCTAAAGTATGTGGTGCATGGTCTGTAGCTATAACATCAATCCGGTCATCAAGCAATGCTTCCCAAAGTTGATCTTTATCTTTTTTTGATTTAATAGCAGGGTTCCATTTAATTAAAGTGCCTTTTTTATCATAATCTTCATCAGTAAACCATAAATGATGGATGCACACTTCAGATGTGATTTTCTTATCCTTTAATGGTGTATTGCTGAATAATTCTGTTTCTTTTCCTGTTGACAAATGAAACACATGTAATCTAGCCCCTGTTTTTTTTGCTAGTTCAATAGCTTTAGAGGAAGATAAATAGCAGGCTTCTGCACTGCGTATTGCGGGATGATACTTTATTGGAATATCTTCACCATACTCTGAAATATACGTTTCAAGATTCGCTTTAATAGTTGTTTCATCTTCACAATGAACAGAAATCAACAAATTAGTGTTTTTAAAAATATTCTCTAATACTTTTGGATCATCAACCAACATATTCCCTGTAGAAGATCCCAAAAATAATTTTAACCCAGCTACTTGAGTTACATCAACTTTTAAAATTTCATCTAAATTATCATTAGTTCCTCCAAACATAAAAGAATAATTGGCATAAGATGCTTTTGAAGCTATTTTAAATTTCTCTTCTAATTTTTCAATGGTAGTAGTCTGTGGATTCGTATTAGGCATTTCAATAAAAGAAGTAATTCCTCCTGAAATAGCAGCCTTAGATTCCGTTTCTATTGTGCCTTTATGGGTTAATCCCGGCTCTCTAAAATGCACCTGATCATCAATAACCCCTGGCAAAAGGTATTTACCTTCTGCATGAATCACATGCACATCTGATGATTTTGCACTAATTGATTCACTTATTTCCTTTATAAATTCTCCCTCTATTAATATATCTCCACTAAATATTGCGCCTTCATTGACAATATTTGCGTTCTTAATGAGTATTGTTTTTAACTTCATGGTTCCTTCTACTTTTTAAAAATGCTCTTAATTTTCATTGAAATAACTCCAAATATAGCTTCAGAAATTATGCCAGAACTTAATTTCGATTCGCCTTTTGTTCTGTCAGTAAAAATAACTGGAACTTCAACAATATTAAAATTCTTTATATAAGCTTTAAATTTCATTTCAATTTGAAACGCATAACCAATAAATTTAATTTTATTTAAATCTAAAGTTTCTAAAACGTGCCTTTTGTAACAAACAAATCCTGCTGTTGTATCATGAATTTTCATGCCCGTAATAATTCGAACATATATGGAGGCTATATAAGATATTAACACACGATTCATGGGCCAATTAACTACATTAACCCCCGTAATATATCTCGAACCAATGGCAACATCAGCCGTTCCTTTATCACAACATTCATATAATTTAATCAGGTCTTTTGGGTCATGAGAAAAATCAGCATCCATTTCAAAAATATAGTCATACCCTTTATTCAAAGCCCATTTAAAGCCATGAATATAGGCCGTTCCGAGTCCGGACTTTAGTTTTCTTACTTCTAAAAATAACCTGTCCTGAAACTCATCTTGGAGTTCTTTAACCCTTAAGGCTGTTAAATCAGGAGAATTATCATCAACTATAAGAATATGAATTAAATCTGACTCAGAAAATACAGCTCTAATAATTGCTTCTATATTTTCAATTTCATTATATGTTGGTATTATTACTAAAGCATTTTTCATGAAAATCCTGCGTATGTTTTAATCTTTTTATCTTAAATATCCCATAAAAACATTAAAAGCAAATAATTTTCAGCAAATGTACATTATTTAGAAGATACTTTTTTTTAAATAATACTAATAATTAGAAGCAGATATTATAATTTATAATAATTTTATGGCATGCTACGAAACGTGCCTACATATGAATTATTTACTGTTCTTATAGTTGTAAGTTTATTATTTATAACCCTAGCAAAAGCGTTTTATCCCAAACGATTCAATGATTTTGTTTCGGTTATAGGAAGCTCAAAATACCTTAAAATTTATCTTAGAGAGCAAAAATTCTTCGATAGATTTGACGCCCTATTATTTGTGAATTTAATCCTATCTGTAGCCATTTTTAGTTATATATGCTTTCATTATGATAATGCCGTATTAAACCCATCAAATGATGATTTATTTAAGTTAATCATGGGAATCGGGATTTTTGTTCTGATAAAAGTTCTTTTAGAGCGATTGATTGGGAGCCTTTTTGAAATAGATAAATTAATTGATGAATATCTTTTTCAAAAAATAAGTTATAAGAATTTTTTAGGTCTCTTATTGTTTCCAATAAATTTATTTCTAATCTACAGTTTTAAACCAAACCTGACTATTATATACATTCTTATAATAATTCTTTTAATTATAAACGTTTTAGGCTTAATTACTACAATTAAAACAAATCAAAGTTTAATAAAACAAAACTTATTTTATTTTATTTTGTATCTTTGCGCACTTGAAATTGCTCCATATATTATAATATATAAGGTGTTTATTTCATAATTAAAGACCTAATTATTTGTGCCCTATGAAAGTGAAAACAATTCTAGTATCACAGCCAGAACCTAAAATAGAAAATTCTCCTTATTTTGATCTTCAAGAGAAACAAAAGGTGAAAATTGACTTCAGACCCTTTATTCATGTTGAAGGTGTATCAGCTAAAGATATTAGGCTACAAAAAGTTGATTTAAATAACTACACAGCTATTATTTTAACCAGTAGAAATTCTGTTGATCATTATTTTAGAGTTGCAGAAGAAATGCGCTTTAAGGTGCCTGATACTATGAAATATTTTTGCCAGTCAGAAGCAGTTGCTTTTTATTTGCAAAAATACGTTGTTTACAGAAAACGAAAAATTTATGTTGGGAAACGTTCATTTTCAGAGCTTTCTCCTTTAATTAAAAAATACAAGGACGAAAAATTTCTGTTACCAAATACAGATAAGGTAAAATCAGAAGTTTCAGAGACTATGAACGCTTTAGGAGTTAACTGGAAACTAGCTACATTTTATAAAACAGTGATTAGTGATCTTTCAGATTTGGCCGATGTATACTATGATGTGCTTGTATTTTTCAGCCCATCCGGTATAGATTCATTATTCCATAATTTTCCAGATTTTAAGCAAAATAATACGCGCATAGCAGTGTTTGGAGATACCACTATTAAAGCCGTTGAAGAAAAAGGGTTACGGGTTGATATTGCAGCACCTACCAAAGAAACCCCTTCAATGACTATGGCTTTAGAAAAGTATATAGATAAAGTTAATAAAGCAAAATAACTGAACTTATATAAAATTAAAAGAGCGACTCAAATAAGTCGCTCTTTTTTTTATTCTTAAAAGGCGTATCGTTGGGGACCGCCTCGACGTATTTCTTCACTGGCAAAAGCTTCATATTTCTTAAAGTTTTCTCTAAAGGCATTTGTTAATTTAAATGCTGTTTTATAATACGCTTCATCATTGTTCCAAGTGGCTCTCGGACTTAAAACACTTGTAGGAACCCCCGGACATTCTCTTGGTTGAGCTACTCCAAACACAGAATGAATATGATAATTATCGTACGTGTACAAACCTAAATCACCATTCAAAACGGCATTAATCATAGCTCGCGTATATTTTAATTTCATTCTGGTACCAACTCCATAAGGACCTCCAGTCCATCCAGTATTTACCAACCAAACATTAACACCTGCTTCTTTCATTTTTTTGCTTAACATTTCAGCATATTTAGCTGGATGTAATGGCATAAAAGGCGCCCCAAAACAAGCTGAAAAGGAAGGTTGAGGCTCTATTACACCTGCTTCTGTACCAGCAACTTTTGCCGTATATCCAGAGATAAAGTGATAGGCAGCCTGACTCGGTGTTAATTTAGATATTGGAGGTAAAACTCCAAAAGCATCTGCTGTTAAGAAGAAAATGTTTTTGGGATTTTTACCAATAGAAGGCACTTGAATATTCTCTATATGATTTAAAGGATAACTTACTCTAGTATTTTGTGTAATAGAGGCATCTTCAAAAGCTACATGCCCATTTTTATCTAAAACAACATTCTCTAAAATGGCTCCTGCCCTTATTGCTTCAAATATTTCAGGTTCATTTTCAGCAGAAAGATTAATGACTTTAGCATAACAACCTCCTTCAAAATTGAAAATAGCATTTTCCTTTGTCCACCCATGCTCATCATCACCTATCAAACTTCTATTTGGATCGGTTGAAAGTGTTGTTTTTCCTGTTCCAGAAAGGCCAAAGAAAATAGCGGTATCACCATCTTTACCAACATTAGCACTGCAATGCATAGGCAAAGTGTTTTTGAAAACAGGTAATATAAAATTTAATGCTGAAAAAATACCTTTTTTAATTTCTCCGGTATACCCAGTTCCTCCTATAAGCGCAATTTTTCTAGTGAAATCTAAAATCGCAAAATTATGCTGACGTGTTCCGTCTTCAGCAGGATCTGCCATAAAGCCAGGGGCATTTACAACTAGCCATTCCGGATCAAACCCATTTAACTCTTCTGCTGTTGGCCGCAGAAACATATTATAAGCAAATTGATTACTCCAAGGATATTCATTAATTACTCTAATATTAAGTTTATAATTATCGTCTGCACAAGCATAACAATCTCTAACAAAAAGTTCCTTGTTTGAAAGATAGTCAACTACTTTGTTATATAATTTTTCAAATTTATCCGGAGCAAATGGAATATTAATATTTCCCCACCAAACTTTATTATTGGTGATATCATCTTGAACAATAAAACGGTCTTGTGGTGAACGTCCTGTAAATTCTCCTGTATGAACTGCTAAGGCTCCAGAAGACGCTTCAACACCCTGGCCTTTTTCAATAGCAATATCATGTAATTCTTTAGCTGAAAGTTGATACTTTACTTTGGCGTTTTTTATCCCGTAATTTTCCAACTCAATCGTTTTCGTAATTTGGCCCTGCTTCGTCATATTTTTTGATAAAAATGATTATTCAGCAAAATTAAAACAATATTTTAATGTAATCACAAATAATATTTAATTCTCAACCTTTATTTTTATGAAATTCACAAATAATAAAATCCAGGAGATGATGAGGCATAAACCCCCTATTGGCGTCACAAATGCAATTGATTTAAAATCAAAATTTGTTAATAAATTAGTCGCCAAACCATAAATAGACCCAGAAAATAATAACAACCCAATCATGACCAAATAGAATATTTGTTTTTTTACTTTAATTGAAACATACGTTGTACTTCCTATAAAAAGCAGAAAGAGTGCATGATACATTTGATATCTCACACCGGTTTCAAAAGTTTGAACAGATTCCGGAGCAATTAATTCTTTTAAACCATGGGCTGCAAAAGCTCCTAAAACAATCCCTGTCATACCTAATAAAGCTCCTGAAATTAATATTGTTTTGTTCATATTTATCACTGATTTGGGTTTATAAAACCTTTTGTATTTAGTACATTAGTCATCACAAAATTACTCAACAAAATTCATTATGCGAAAGATTTTGGTTATTGGTTCAGGAAAATCAACTTCCTATTTAATAAAATATCTACTAGATAAATCAGAGACTGAAAAGCTGTTTATAACTATTGGAGATATCAATATTAACCATGCAAACCATCTAATTAAAAACCATAGAAATGCAAAAGCCGTTTTATTAGATGTTTTTGACGCCAATTCACGAAAGGAAGCCATAAAGGATGCCGATATTATTATTTCAATGTTACCAGCACGTTTTCATATTGATGTTGCTAAGGATTGTATTTTGTATGGAAAAAACATGGTTACCGCATCCTATATAAGCCCTGAAATGGAAGCTTTAAACCAAGAGGCTATAGCTAAAGGACTCATTTTTATGAATGAAATTGGCGTTGATCCTGGAATTGACCATATGAGCGCCATGCAAGTGATTGACCGCATTAGGGCTAAAGGTGGAAAAATGATTCTATTTGAATCGTTTACCGGCGGATTAGTTGCTCCTGAAAGTGACAATAATCTTTGGAATTATAAATTTACCTGGAACCCGAGAAACGTTGTGGTTGCAGGACAAGGAGGTGCTGCAAAATTTTTGCAGGAAGGCACTTTTAAGTACATCCCTTACCATAGATTATTTAGAAGAACAGAATTTTTAGAAATTGACGGATTCGGAAGATTTGAAGTTTATGCCAATCGGGACTCTTTAAAATACCAAAGTGTTTATGGTTTAGATGCTATAAAAACCTTATATCGTGGAACCATGCGGCGTGTTGGTTTTAGCAGAGCCTGGAATATGTTTGTTACACTTGGCATGACCGATGATAGCTATGTTATAGACGACAGTGAAAACATGAGTTATAGAGATTTTGTAAATGCCTTTTTGGCTTACAGTCCGTCTGATTCGGTAGAATTGAAATTTAGGCATGCACTAAAAATTGACCAGGACGATATCGTTTGGGATAAATTATTAGAACTTGATATTTTCAATCCTAATAAAATGGTGGAACTTAAAAAAGCAACGCCTGCTCAAATACTCCAAAAAATATTAATGGATAGCTGGACACTTGCTGAAGATGATAAAGATATGCTTGTCATGTACCATAAATTTGGTTACGAACTCAATGGCAAAAAACATCAAATAGAGTCAACCATGGTCACACTAGGGGAAGATCAAACCTATACGGCTATGGCTAAAACGGTAGGCCTACCGGTTGCTATAGCGACGCTTGCTATTTTGAATGGAAAAATTAAAACACCAGGCGTTCAAATGCCTATCACTAAAGAAGTTTATGAGCCTATTTTAAAAGAGCTAACCAACTTTGGTATTACTTTCAAAGAAAAAGAAGTTCCATACTTAGGGTATAATCCTTTAAGCATTTAAATAGACGCTTTATTCATAGACCCCTTTTTGTTTTCAATTTGCCAGATTTAAGAGACGATATTTATTCTAAAGTCTGGCTTATACTTTTGAATTAAAATCAATTTATTACATTTATACTTCTGTTTTAAACCATATGGGCCATGAAGATTACAAATCAAAACTTAGAAATAGACGGTATTGACAAAAAGATCCTCAGAGCTCTTATGGAGGATGCCAGAACACCTATTCTTGAAATTGCCCGTAGCGTTGGCATTTCAGGTGCGGCCATTCATCAGCGCCTTAGAAAGCTTGAAAAATCAGGTTTGATTTCCGGATCAAAATTTATAATCAATCCAAAAATATTAGGTTATACAACCATGGCATTTATTGGTATTTATTTAGATAAAGCGATAAGTAATCCTGAAGCCGTAAAGCAATTGAAAAAAATACCTGAGGTTCTGGAGTGTCATTATACCACAGGAAACTGGAGCGTATTCATTAAGATACTCTGTAAAGATAATGCCCATTTAATGCATTTACTAAATAAAGAAATTCAATCTATTGAAGGTGTTTCACGTACAGAAACTTTTATTTCATTGGACCAGCAAATTGACAGACAGATAAGCATCTAAAAAAGATCACACCAATGCATTGGCGTGATTTTTTTTTTATAATATGCGTTGTGAATTACATTTTCATTAACCAAGAACGCATGTCTACCTCTTGTTTTATGAGGTCTCTTAAAGCTTCGATTTTAACGCGTTCCTGAAGCATCGTATCTCTGTGACGAATAGTGACCGTGTTATCTTCTAAAGTGTCATGATCTACAGTAATACAAAAAGGCGTTCCATTGGCATCTTGTCTTCTATAGCGTCTTCCAACAGCATCCTTTTCATCATAAACCACGTTAAAATCCCATTTTAGCTCGTCTATAATTTGTTGTGCTATTTCAGGTAGTCCGTCCTTTTTAACTAATGGAAATACGGCCGCTTTTACTGGTGCTAATACACTAGGCAAAGCTAAAACCGTTCTTGTACTGCCATCTTCAAGGGTTTCTTCCTTCAAAGAATTTGAAAATACCGCTAAAAACATTCTATCTAATCCAATAGAGGTTTCCACAACATACGGCACATAACTTAAATTCTCTTCATGATCAAAATACTGTAATTTCTTCCCAGAAAATTTTTCATGCTGACTTAAATCAAAATCAGTACGAGAATGTATCCCTTCTAATTCTTTAAATCCGAACGGAAATTTAAATTCAATATCAGCCGCAGCATCTGCGTAATGAGCCAATTTTTCATGGTCATGAAAACGATAATTTTCTGCTCCCAACCCTAATGACATATGCCATTTAAGTCTGGTTTGCTTCCATTGCTCATACCATTCTTTTTGTGTCCCAGGTTTTATAAAATACTGCATTTCCATCTGTTCAAACTCACGCATTCTAAAAATGAATTGTCTGGCAACAATTTCATTTCTAAAAGCCTTTCCTGTTTGCGCTATCCCAAAAGGAATTTTCAGACGACTTGTTTTTTGAACATTTAAAAAGTTAACAAAAATACCCTGAGCAGTTTCTGGACGTAAATATAAATCCATCGCATTTTCAGCAGATGCACCCAACTTAGTGCCAAACATCAGGTTGAATTGTTTAACGTCTGTCCAATTTCTTGATCCAGTTAAAGGATCTGCTATTTCCAATTCCTCAATAAGTGCCTTTACATCTGCTAAATCTTCCTTTTCTAAAGATCTAGCCATTCTTGTAAGAGTGGTGTTTATTTTTTCCTGATATTCAACAACTCGTGTATTGGTTGCTAAAAACTGTGCTTTATCAAAACTATCTCCAAATCTCTTCGCTGCCTTTTCAACTTCCTTATCAATTTTAGCCTCAATTTTAGCACAATAGTCTTCAATTAATACATCGGCTCGATATCTTTTTTTTGAGTCTTTATTATCAATTAACGGATCATTAAAGGCATCAACATGTCCTGATGCTTTCCAGGTAGTTGGGTGCATAAAAATAGCAGCATCTATTCCCACAATATTATCATTCATTTGCACCATGGCTTTCCACCAGTACTCACGAATATTTTTCTTTAATTCGGCTCCATTTTGCGCATAATCATACACAGCACTTAAACCATCATATATCTCACTACTTTGAAACACATATCCATACTCCTTAGCATGTGATATTACTTTCTTAAATTGATCGTCTTGATTTGTCATGCTGCAAAAATAAAAAAGCGATTCAAACAAATGGAATTGTTTGTTAAAAATTATGCGTCAGATTCATATATTTTTTAGTTAAGTTTACATAAGAACCTATTTGTTTTGAAATGTTTGAAGCGATTATAGATTTATTCTTTCCAAAAGTATGCTCTGCCTGTCATGAAGTATTAAATGATCATGAACAAGACATCTGCACTAATTGCAGAAATGATTTACCTGTAACCAATTTTCATTTCAATCAAGACCACAATGTTTTAAAAGTGTTTTACGCAAGAGTAAAAGTGGAAAATGGCACCGCATTATTGCGTTTTGAAAAAAAAGGCCTTGTGCAACAACTTATTCACAACTTAAAATATAAAGGGCAAGAATCTATTGGTGTTTTTTTAGGTGACTGGCTGGGCGGAGAGCTAAAAACTGTCAAAGAGTATTCAGAAATTGATATAGTGATTCCGGTACCTCTTCATAAAAACAAACTTAAAAAAAGAGGTTATAATCAAGTGGCCAAATTTGCAAAGCATATTGCCATAGCCTTAAACGTGCAATATGTTGATAATGTACTTTTAAAAGTTACTAATACAGGTTCTCAGGTTCTCAAAAGTCGTTTTGCCCGTTGGACTAATAATGAGGAGCTTTTTACGCTTCAGAACAAAAATGCTATTGCCAATAAACATATCCTTTTGGTTGATGACTTAATTACAACAGGTGCCACCTTGGAAGCCTGTATTAATGTTTTAAATCAAGCTGAAAATATAAAAATAAGTGTGGCTTGCATGGCAATTGCTCAGTGAGTTTGTCGTTATTTCTGCAAAATTATGTAGGTTTGCTTAAATTTAATTTTGGTAATGAATAAAACACTTTCAAATTTTATTTTCATATTCTTTATTGCTTTGATTTTTATTAATTGTGCCAATAGAGGAACCCCGCAGGGTGGCGAAAAAGACATCACACCGCCAAGTATTGTTAAGTCAGAACCAGTAAATTTTAATACTAATTTTAATCAGAAAGAAATAAGAATCTATTTTGATGAATATATAAAAATTAAAGATATTCAAAAACAACTGATTATTTCACCACCAATGAAAACACAGCCTGAAATTACCCCTTTAGGTAATGCCAGTAAATATATATCAATAAAAATATTCGATACCCTTCAACCTAATACTACCTATGCTTTTAACTTTGGGAATAGCATTTCAGACAATAATGAGGATAACCCATTCCCCTATTACAGATACGTTTTTTCTACAGGTGATTATATAGATTCCTTAAGCGTAAATGGACAAATTTTTGATGCCATAAACAGAAAACCAGACACTTTTGTTTCCGTAGGATTATATGAAGTAGACTCCACATTTAATGACTCCATTATTTATAAACAAAGCCCAAAATACATTACCAATACATTAGATAGTGTCACTACCTTTTCTATTGAAAATATAAAAGCAGGGACTTATATGCTCTATGCCTTAAAAGATGGTAATAGCGATAATAAATTTCAACAAAAAACGGATAAAATAGCTTTTTATAAGCAATTTGTTACAGTCCCTACAGATTCCTTATATGATTTAAAGTTATTTAGTGAAGACCTAGACTTTAAGTCTATCAGACCACTATTAATGGCTGGAGAAAAAATAGTGTTTGGCTATGAAGGTGATTACAAAAACATGAAGATTAATTTACTGTCAGAAGTTCCTGATAATTTTCAATCCAGAATCACCAAAGACACCAAAACAGATTCACTTTATTATTGGTATACTCCAAAATTAGAATTGGATTCATTAGTTTTTAAAGTAACAAATATTGAATATGAAAAAGATTACACTTTAAAATTACGGGACATGAAGCGTGATTCTTTAACCATCAAACCAATTACTGTTGGATCGATTGGTATTGATGAAGATTTTAAAATTAACGCGAGCATTCCTTTTAAATCATTTGACGCTTCAAAAATGGCTATGATGGATAAGGATTCTACTTTGATAGATTTCACGGCATCTTTGGATACTATAAATAACAATTACGTTTATAATTTTAAAAAGACGGCAGAAAACATTTATAAAATTCAAATTTTGCCTGAAGGGTTTACTGATTTGTTTGGCAACAGTAACGATACCTTAAACTATAATCTGAGAACAAAAAAAGAATCAGATTTTGGTTATGCCCGTTTTACTTTAATTAATGCCACTTACCCCATTATTTTACAGTTAACAAATGATAAAGATGAAGTCAAATTTGAACAATATTCATCAAAATTCGAAGCCATTGATTTTTTAAATTTGGCACCCGGAAAATATTTTATAAGAGTTGTTTGGGACACCAACGGCAATAAAAAGTTTGACACCGGAAATTATTTAAATAAGATACAACCTGAACGGGTTAGCTTTTTTAAAGAAATTGAAATTCGCGCAGATTGGGGAATCTCTGAAATTTTAGAATTTAAAGAAGAGTAAACGCGTCTTTATCATTCAAAAATTTAAGTTTGTTCCTATAAAAATTAATGTGGTTTCTATCTAAAGTTACCACTTCAATTTGTTCTCTGTTTGGCTTCATATTGGTTATGGCATTCCCTAATACATCATAAACCGCACAATTACCGGAATATTCATTTTGACCTTCATCAATTCCAATCCTATTCACTCCAATACAATAACACATGTTTTCAATAGCTCTGGCCTTTAATAAGGCATCCCAGGCCAAAATTCTTGGTTTTGGCCAATTGGCAACATACATTAAAACATCATAATCTTCAGTGTTTCTAGCCCAAACAGGGAAACGTAAATCATAGCATATTAAAGGACAGATTTTCCATCCTTTATAGTCAATAATTATTTTTTTAGTACCTGAAGCATATATTTTATGTTCTCCCGCTAAAGTAAAAGTATGCCTTTTATCGTAATGGTGAATACTGCCCGAAGGCTCCACAAATAACAAGCGATTATAGAATTTTTTATGTTCAGAAATAATTAAACTACCAACCACTGCCGCATTTGTTTGTAAGGCCATGTCTTTCATCCATTCAATGGTTTTTCCATCCATATCTTCTGCTACCGCAGTAGCATTCATGGTGAATCCGGTTGAAAACATTTCAGGAAGCACAATAAGGTCCACCGCCTCAGTAATAGTCTCAATTTTTTCTTTAAAGTGTTTTCGATTCTTTTTAGGGTTTTCCCAAACCAAATCAGATTGAATAAGAGCAATTTTAAGATGATCTTGCATAATTAAATAGCGTTTAAAATTTCGGCTGCTTCTTTTAAGGTATCATTCGTTTTTGCAAAGCAAAATCGCAATACTTTATTGTCTAAATTATTACTGTTAAAAACGGATAATGGAATGGCTGCAATACCATATTCAATGACCAATCGTTTAGCAAATGCCACATCATTTTCTTTAGTGATTTCTGAATAATCTAACACCTGAAAATAGGTTCCCTTTGAAGGTGTAAACTTAAATCTTGAGGGCTTAATAAGATTTAAAAACAAATCTCTTTTTTCCTGATAAAATTGTGAAAGTTCAAGATAATGACTGGGTTCTTTAAGATATTCGGCCAATCCTTTTTGAACCGGATGATTCACACAAAACACATTAAATTGGTGCACTTTCCTAAATTCTTCCGTAAGCTCTTTTGGAGCACAGCAATAGCCTGTTTTCCAGCCTGTGTTATGAAACGTTTTTCCAAAAGAAGCCACAACCAAACTTCTTGATTTTAAATCAGGAAACAAACACGCACTTTGATGTTTTTCGTTATCAAAAATAATGTGTTCATACACCTCATCACTGAGCACTAAAATATTGGTCCCTTTGGTTAGCTCTTGAAGCTTTAACATATCATTTTTAGAAAAAATACGCCCACTTGGGTTTTGTGGTGTATTTATAATAATCATTTTGGTGCGCGAATTAATTTTTTGTTTGACTAATTCCCAATTGATAGAATACAGCGGTGCCTCAAGTTGTATTGCTATAGTTTTTCCGCCATTCAATTCAACAAATGGCTCATAACAATCATAAGCCGGCTTAAAAATAATAACTTCATCATGATGGTTTACAAAAGCCGTAATAATACATGAAATAGCTTGTGTGGCTCCTGCTGTAATCGTGATTTCTGTTTCAGGATGATATGTTGATCGATATAATCTATCAAATTTTTTAGCAATTTCTTCACGCAACTCAATTATTCCAGGCATAGGCGCATACTGATTGTAGCCATCTTTCATTGCCTTATAAACTAAATCAATTAAATACTGATCGCTTTTGAAATTTGGAAATCCTTGAGATAAGTTTAAAGCTTTATATTGCGAAGCAAAAGAGCCCATCACCGTAAAAATATTGGTTCCAATTTGAGGTAATTTTGATTTGTGTTGCATACTTATAAAGATAACAACTTATTGAGATAAATTATATTGGGAGCTCCATAAATAATTTAAATAATATCCATCTTTTTTAATAAAAAAGAGGCGTTCATATTTTTACAAACACCTTGTTTTAAAGTATAGTCAAAATAAAGTTCATCATTAATGATTTCAGCATCAAAAAAATAATTTTTCACTTCATTCAACTCCTTTTCAATTTCGCACAAACTTAAGTCATGTGTTGCAATAATACCTGTCGCCTTTGAGGCTACTAATTTTTCGACAAATTTCTTAGAACCAATAGCTTTATCTGTACTGTTAGTTCCTTTTAAAATTTCATCTAATACAATAAAATAAGGCTCTTTCTTGATAGCATCTACAATATATTTGAGACGTTTTAATTCTGAAAAGAAATACGAACTGTCATCTGATAATGAATCATTAGTCCGCATACTCGTTATTAACTTGACAGGAAAATATTGACTACTTTTTGCACAGACCGGTAAGCCCACATTTGCCATTACTATATGTAAAGAAACAGTTCTTAAAAAAGTACTTTTTCCAGCCATATTGGCGCCTGTTACTATAAAAAATTGTTCGCTGTCAATTAATAAATCACTATCCACGCGCTTTGTTTTATTTAATAAGGGGTGCCCTAATTGTGTGGCACTAATAATAGGTCCGTTTTTGATAATTTCCGGAAAAACAAACTCAGGATGATTAAAGGCGAAATTACCCAGAGAATTATAGGCATCAAAAAAGGAAACGACTTCAAACCAATCAGATACTTTATTGGCATGTTGTGAAATCCATTTTTCAACTTTGTAACTGTTTTTTAAATCCAGAAGGAATAACCCATTTCCAAAAATGGCTGAAATCAAGTTGTTTCTGTTATCTAGTGCGTCTAAACTTTTTGAAAATTCTTTAAATATGATTGATGCCTTTTTACCATTTGATTTAATTTGATTTTGTTTTTCCTGCAGTTCCCTTGAAGAAAAGTTTTCATTTTCAATTTGCTTCAAAAGTGAGGCATATTGACGAAAGGTTTCCTTTACCTTATCACAATTTGAAGATAGTTCATTAATCTTTTTAAGATATATTCCAGTCACGGCTAATCCAACAAGCAACCAGTAACCAATCCAAGATTGATCAACCCTGTTAAATATGGTCAAGCCTAATATCACTAAAGAGATGATGCTAAAACTGATGGGCAGCCATCGCATTATTCCTGGTAAAAAAGGTTTATGCTCTAACAACCAGGAGATAATATTTTGAGCTGAAGTCTCCACTTTAACAAGACTTGACGTAGCAGCATAATATTGTCGCCATTTTGGTTTTGCACCTAACTCTTGAATAGCCTCTTGTCGAAGTTGAATATTAGATATATCATTCACTTTTAAAGCTTCCGCGAGCTTCTCAGTGCCTTCTGAAATGGTTGTTCTGTTGATGTATTGAAAAAAAGACCCATGACCAAACAGATCAATATCTATGCTATAAAAGTGATTTACCTCTTGAAATTCCAAGCCTTTATTTCTATGATGGAAACTACCTCTAAGAATGGTTATTTCCTCTTCATTAATTTTGATGAGTTCTTTATAAAACGCTCTTTGATTCTTAACATTTGAATATTTAGACAGCAAATAGGCAAATAGTATAACACTTATCAAACCAATTATAGTGGCTAACTGCCAATAATCAAACAACATATATATTGCAACTACAGTGGCTATAAACACCAATACTCTAAGGGTACTTAAAAGCATTATTTGTTTGCCCCTTTTTTGTTCTTCTTGCTGATAGGCTTCTAATTGTCTTGTATAATATGTTAAAGGCTCGTTCATAAGTGATTCTGATTGATAAATAAAGAAACAAAAAAGCCCTGAAACCATTCAGAGCTTTCTATATAAAATTCAATGTTTTTTTAATCTCTTCCTCCAAATACTTGAAGTGCCCAATATAAAAGGTTTGCTAAGGCACCAATTGCCGCTACCAAATAGGTTCTTGCAGCCCATTTAAGAGCATCTTCAGAACCCACATATTCATCAGGGCTTAACATGTTTTTATTTTTTAACCAAGCCAATGCACGGTTACTGGCATCATATTCAACAGGTAAGGTTATAAAACTAAAAACTGTAGCAAATCCCATTAATAATACGCCTGCTGCTGCCACATACCAACCAAGGCCGAGGCCCGCTGCGCCACCAAGTACTAACCCACCAATGATCAACCATTGAGACATTCCTGAGGTTACACTCACCACTGGCACTAAAGCAGAACGCATTTCTAACCACTGGTATGCTTTGGCATGTTGCACAGCATGTCCACATTCATGCGCAGCCACTGCCGCAGAGGCCGCATTTCTTTGGTTATAAACAGATTCACTTAAGTTTACTGTTTTATTTTTCGGGTTGTAGTGGTCTGTTAATTGTCCGGGTGTAGAAATAACTTCCACGTCATAAATACCATTGTCTGAAAGCATTTTTTCAGCAATTTCTTTTCCGCTCATGCCATTACGCAATTGCACTTTTGAATACTTTTCAAATTTACGTTTCAAGGTGCTACTTACTAACCAACTAACTAAAGCTATGGCACCTATTAATATATAATATCCTATCATTTTTTTTTGTCTTTAAAATTTAAATTAAATGTAACAAAAATAACGCCACTTTTTAAAAGTGAAATTTTGTCAGTTTCTATTTATTATGGTATTTGATTTTGAAATATACTAATATAAATGAAGACACTAAAGTAATTGAATTTGCAAAAATCAATGAAGGACTGTCTTTTAAAAGTCCATAAACCAACCAAGCTAAAATACCGACAAAAAACATAGCCAGCATAGGTAATGACAATCCAGTAACATCTTTAGTTTTCCAGGTTTTATAAACCTGAGGTAAAAAGGCTGCTGTTGTTAAAAACGCTGCCACAAACCCTATGATTTCAATATAACTATCCAACTATGTTTACAATTTTACCAGGAACAATAATTACTTTTTTAGGTGTTCTGCCTTGTAATTGTTCCTGTGTTTTTTCATGTGCCATAACCGCCGCTTCTATTTCCTGTTGTGACAAATCTAAAGACAGCTCTAAAGTAAATCGCATTTTTCCATTAAAAGAAATAGGGTAATTTTTAGTGCTTTCTACCAAATAACTGGCATCAAATGTTGGAAATGACGCTATTGAAATAGATTGCTTATGCCCTAATTGATTCCACAATTCTTCAGCAATATGGGGTGCATATGGGGATAATAGAATTAATAAGGGTTCAAGAATGTCCTTACTCGTGCATTTTTGAGCGGTTAACTCATTCACAGCAATCATAAACGTAGACACCGAGGTATTGAATGAGAAATTCTCAATGTCTTCTTCTACTTTTTTAATGGTTTTATGAAGGGTTTTAAGATTGTCTTTTGAAGGTTCTACATCATTTACAAGTAATCCATTTTCACCAACATATAATTTCCACATTTTTTTAAGGAAAGAATGCACACCAGTAATCCCAGCGGTATTCCAAGGTTTGTATTGCTCTAAAGGCCCCAAAAACATTTCATATAAACGCAAACTGTCTGCACCATAATCAACACAAATCTGGTCTGGATTGACCACATTGTATTTGGATTTGGACATTTTTTCAACGTCTCTACCCACTTTGTAAATACCATTTTCTAAAACAAATTCAGCCTCTTTAAATTCTTCTCTCCAATTTATAAAAGCTTCAATATCTAATTCATCTGACGCATTGACAAAAGAGACATCTGTATGAATTGCTTGAACATTTTTACCTTCGATTAGCCCTTTTGATAAAAACTTATTTTCTCCATCAACTCTATAAACAAAGGCACTCGTCCCTAAAATCATTCCCTGATTAATCAATTTTTTTGCATACTCATCAACAGGCACCAAGCCTTTATCAAACATAAATTTTTGCCAGAAACGAGAGTATAATAAATGCCCTGTGGCATGCTCGCTACCGCCTATGTACAAGTCTACTTGTTGCCAATAGTTAATCGCTTTCTGGGAGAAAATCTCTTCGTCATTATGAGGATCCATATAGCGATTAAAATACTGCGAGCTTCCAGCCCAACCTGGCATGGTATTCAATTCTAACGGGAATACCGTTTTATGATCAATCAAATCATTTGAAACCACTTCATTCTTATCAGTATTCCAAGCCCAAACAGTGGCGTTTCCTAATGGTGGCTCGCCTGTTTCAGTTGGTAAGTATTTTTCAACTTCAGGCAAGCGTATTGGTAAATACTTCGCATCAATCATTTGCGGCATACCTTTTATATAATACACCGGAAAAGGTTCTCCCCAATAACGTTGACGAGAAAATACCGCATCACGCAAACGGTAATTTGTTTTTCCTTGTCCTTGGCCCAATTTTTCCAGTGCTTCAATGATTTTCTTAGTTGCTTCCTTATAATTTAGTCCGTTTAAGAAATCGCTGTTAGCAATGACGGTTCTGTCTTTATCAGCAAAGGCTTCTGCTGTAATATCAGCCCCTTCGAAAATATTAGGAATCGGGATCTTAAAGTGTTTAGCAAAATCATAATCACGCTGATCTCCACATGGCACTGACATCACGGCTCCCGTTCCATAACCTGCCAACACATAATCACCAATCCAAACCGGAACGGGTTGTTTTGTAAACGGATGCTCTACATAAGCGCCTGTAAAAGCGCCTGTAATGGTTTTTACATCGGCCATTCTATCACGTTCACTACGTTTAGCCGTTGCTAATATATAAGCTTCCACCTCAGCTTTTTGTTCAGGGGTTGTAATTTTTGACACCAGTTCGTGCTCAGGAGCCAAGGTCATAAAGCTCACCCCAAAAATAGTGTCAGGACGTGTTGTAAACACATCTATAACATGAGATTGCTTTGCTTCGCTCGCAATGACGTTGAAAGAGACCGATGCTCCAACTGATTTTCCAATCCAGTTACGCTGACTTTCTTTTAAAGAATCTGTCCAATCAATAGTCTCTAATCCTTGAAGCAAACGTTCTGCATAGGCAGATATTCGCATACTCCATTGGGTCATTTTTTTTCGAATCACCGGATGGCCTCCCCGCTCTGAAACGCCATTGACAATTTCATCATTTGCTAAAACAGTTCCTAAGGCAGGACACCAGTTCACTTCTGTTTCCGCTAAATAAGTGAGTCTATATTGTAATAAGATTTGTTGTTGTTTTACAGCATCAAAAGTCTTCCATTCTGATGCAGAAAATATTTGGATGTTATCATCACATACGGCATTAACATTTGCATTTCCTTCAGAAGTAAAAATTGTCACTAATTCTGAAATGTCTTCCGCTTTATTCGCATTATTATTATACCAAGAATTAAACAATTGAATAAAAATCCATTGTGTCCATTTATAATAACTTGGGTCCGAAGTACGTACTTCTCTGCTCCAGTCAAATGAAAACCCAATCTGATCTAACTGACGACGATAGGTTTTTATATTTTCTTCTGTAGTTAAAGCCGGATGTTGCCCGGTTTGAATAGCATATTGTTCAGCAGGCAATCCAAAACTATCATAGCCTTGAGGATGCAATACATTAAAACCTTTATGGCGTTTGTAACGGGCGTAAATATCTGAAGCAATATATCCAAGAGGATGTCCAACATGCAAACCCGCACCACTTGGATAAGGGAACATGTCTAATACATAATACTTTGGTTTTTCTGAATAATTTTCAGCTTTAAACGTTTGATTTTCTGCCCAGTATTTTTGCCATTTGGCCTCTATCTCGTTGAAATGGTACTTCATTCTATATTATAACTATTAACGTCACTTGAGAACAAAGTGAAGTAATCTGTTAATTTCAAAAGATTACTATGTTGTTTCACTCCTCGTTTTGACGGAATTTGAAGCGCAAAGTTACGTTTTAAAAAGAAAAAACTAAAAGCTATTTCAATTACTTCAAGGTATTTTTTATAATTGTATCTTTATTGTACTTTATAATTAAATTATTATGAATGAAGAAATTGGCTTAGTTCTATCTGGTGGTGGTGTTCGGGCAATTGCACATATTGGTTTAATAAAAGTTTTATTAGAAAATGGAATTGTCCCAACTCAGGTTTCTGGAACAAGTGCTGGGGCATTAGTTTGTGCTTTATATGCTGCTGGATATAACACAGATGAAATGATTCAGTTTTTTAAGCAAACGCCTATTTTAGATTTCTCATTATACGCCCTCAATAAACCTGGGATTTTAGATAGTGGTAAGTACGAGAAATTCTTTAAAACCTTTTTTTCTGAAAATTCATTTGAAAAATTAAAATATCCATTAACAACAACAGCAACCAATTTGCTGTCTGGCAGATTAGAATATTTCAGTAAAGGCGAATTGATAAAACCCTTAATCGCCTCTTGTGCTTTACCTCCCTTATTTTCTCCTTTAAAAATTAATGATAAGCTATATTCTGATGGTGGTATTTTAAATAATTTCCCGGTTGAACCGTTAAAAAAACAAAAAATCCCTAAAATAATTGGCAGTTTTGTAAATCCGATAACTCCTATTAAAGAATCAGAAATTAACAGCTCCTTAAAATTAGTTTATCGGGTCTATCATCTTGGTTTAGAAATGAATAATATCAAGAAATTTAAACTGTGTAATTATGTTTTTGAACCAAAAGCCATAGATAAAATTGGCACCTTAGAAACTAAAGGTATTGATACTGCTTTTGAAATTGGTTACAATCAAGCCAAAAAAGAAATAAACGAAATTCTCATTTCTTTAGAAAAATGAAAAAATCAATTTAAAATTTCTACTTTCGCATTCATATAAAAATTTTTTGAAAAACAACATATTTAAAGCGCATCTTGCCTTATTAGGCGCCAACCTCATTTATGGTGCTAATTTTATGATTGCCAAAGGCATCATGCCTAATAAAATTGGCCCTTCTGCTTTAGTTGTTTTTAGACTTATTGGCGCTGGTCTTTTATTCTGGATTATTAAACGATTTGTAAAAGAATCCATTGATAAAAAGGATTATCCCATGATTATACTTTGTGCCATACTTGGTGCTGCAGTCAATATGCTCCTGTTTTTTCACGGGTTAAGTTTAACCTCTCCTATTGATGCCTCTATTATTAGTACTTCCATTCCTGTAATGGTATTAATTTTTAGCGCTTTTATTTTAAAAGAAAAAATCACTAATTATAAGTTATTAGGCATCGCTATTGGTGGTCTTGGTGCCTTTTTATTGGTTTGGTATGGCAATAAAACTGAAGGTACCAGTTCTTTATTAGGTAATGTTCTCGTATTCATAAATACCTGCTCGTATGCGCTTTATCTTGTTTTAATAAAACCTTTGATGATGAAATACAACCCAATTACCATCATAAGTTGGGTATTCTTATTAGGGTTTATTTTTGTATTACCATTTGGGATTAACGATGTGATCCATACCGACTATGAAGCATTTACTTTACAAACCTATTTAAGTATTGGTTTTGTGGTTATCGGTACTACTTTTTTAACCTACCTTTTTAATATTTACGCCTTGCAGCATGTGGCACCATCTATTGCCGGAAGTTACGTGTATCTTCAACCCGCTATCAGTTTTGTGCTCGTTTTGATTTCGGCACTACTATTAGGGTATGACACCTATAAAGCGGACATTAATTTTGTAAAAATAATCAGCTGTTTACTCGTTGTTTCTGGTGTATATCTGGTAAGTAAAAAACAAAATCCTTAACTCCTGGCTTTCATTTCCTGTGGCAACAAGCAATGGTAAATAAAGGCATTTGTTGGCGTTTCTATTCCTAACCGTTTACCTTGATTAACAATATATCCATTAAAATTTTCAAGTTCGCTAGGCTTGCCTTCCATCATATCTCTCTGCATAGATGCCGTTGTATTTGGTACTGAATTAATAAATGCCTGCATTGAAAACTCTATGTCTTGTTTTTTTAATGGAATTCCTTTTGCATTGGCAACGGAAACAACTTCTTCACCCGTTTTCCATATGATCTCTTTTATTTGGTCACTTTGTTGTAAATATTTATAAGTGACTCTGGTTATAGCACCTATGCCACTTACCATAGTTATAAACAGAAATTTGCGCCAGATATCAAGTTGAATATCTTTCGAAATCGAGTTTTTAAAACCTGCCTTGTCAAAAACCGCCTTTACTTCTTTAACTCGCTCAGTCTCTTCGCTATTATATTCCGCAAAGATAATTTCAGGCTCGAAAGCAAAGTGATTAATAACACCAGGTGATTCTACCTTACTCACAATTTTACTTAAACCCGCTAAAACATTCTCTTTTGGTAAAACAGACAACAAAGTATTAGCATTATCAGCGCCATTTTGAAGTGGTAACACCATAGTTCTAGGCGTAATAACTGATTTTAATTCTTTTGCAACTCCTAAAACCTGCCAAGATTTAACACCAAGAATCACAAGATCCGGATTTTTAATCTCACCAATGTTATCCGTCGCTTTTGCGTGTACTATGAAGTCCCCCAAAATACTTTTTACTTGTAAACCCTTTTCTTTTATAGCTTCCAGGTGTTTCCCGCGCGCAATAAAAGTAACCTCAAAACCAGCTTTCGCTAATTTTCCCCCAAAATAACCGCCTACACCACCAGTACCAATTACAACAATGTTCATATGTTTTAGTTTATATAAATACAGATTAAATATACTTTATTATTTTTACATCATTAATCCATTTTTATGAGTGCATCATTTGAAAATCTCCAAAAGCGTCGTCTTATTTCCTCCTACTTTTCTGTGGTGTTAAGTATTGCTTTGGTTTTGTTTTTATTAGGCTTATTAGGCTTGCTGGTACTGAATGCTAAAAAAGTATCTGATCATTTTAAAGAACAGGTCGTTTTAACCATCTATTTGAAGGACACTGCCAAGGAGGTTGAAATTAAGCAGCTGGAAAAAAGTTTAGCCATGGCAGACTATGTTAAAACCACTGAATATGTTTCAAAAGAGCAAGCTGCTGAGTTTATGAAGGAAGAAAATGGTGAAGATTTCATGGATTTTGTTGGGTATAACCCTTTACAAAATTCTATTGACGTGCATTTGAAAGCAGACTTTGTAACTTCTGATCAATTGGGGAAAATTTCTGAAGACGCCTTAAGTAAAAACTTTGTTGATGAAGTGACTTACGATAATGACTTAGTTACTTTAATGAATAACAATGTTAAGAAAATAAGTTTCTGGGTATTGGTGATTAGTGGCATTTTTACTTTAATCGCTGTTTTACTTATTAATAGTTCCATTCGCCTTGCTGTTTACTCCAAAAGGTTTACTATTAAAACCATGCAAATGGTAGGGGCTACCAAGCAATTTATTAGAAGACCCTTTGTTTGGAAAAGTGTTCGATTAGGAATTATTGGAGGTGTTTTAGCTCTTTTTGGAATGGCGATTGTTTTATTTTATCTCAACAAAACATTCCCTGAACTTGAATTATTAAGTAATCCTATTCTTGTTGCGCTCTTGTTTATTTTTGTGTTTACTCTGGGTATCGTTATTACCTGGATAAGCACACATATTGCCACACAACGCTTTTTAAATTTAAAAACAGATCAGTTGTATTATTAAATTTGAGCGTTACCACAAGGGTCGGGCTTTCCGCTTTATCTTTTTTGCTTTTAAAAGTAAAAAAGGATGCCGCTGCAATCCCTAACGCAATACACAACCAAAAGAATAAAACGAACAATTTATAATAGCGTTAACGTATAGTTTTTAAATAATTATGTTAATTTGCATTATTACTTTTAAATAATTATGGGAGAAAAAAAACGTAAAGAAGTTTCAGAGAGCGTATTTATCTTTGGAAAAAAAAACTATAAGTTTATGTTTATAGGGATTGCTTGTATTGCCCTGGGCTATATTTTAATGGCAGGAGGCGGTAGTGATGACCCTAATGTTTTTAACCCTGAAATATTTAGTTTTCGCAGAATTCGTTTGGCACCTATGTTAGTCCTTTTAGGTTTTGGAATCCAGATTTATGCTATTTTATTGAATCCTGATAAAAAGTAATGAACAACATTGACGCTATTATTTTAGCCGTTATTGAAGGTATTACAGAATACCTTCCAATTTCTTCTACAGGACACATGATAATAGCCTCATCACTTATGAAAATAGCTGGTGACGATTTTACAAAACTGTTTACTATAGTTATACAATTAGGGGCTATCTTATCCGTATTAGTATTATATTGGAAACGCTTTTTTCAAAGTTTAGATTTTTATTTTAAACTTTTAGTGGCCTTTATTCCTGCCGTTTTTTTTGGTTTATTATTAAATAATGTTATTGATGAATTATTAGAAAGCCCGTTAGTAGTTGCTATAACCTTAGTGTTAGGTGGATTTATCTTGTTAAAAGTTGATGACTGGTTTAAAGCAAACGAAGTTTATGATGAGGCTAATCCGCAAGCGCACACTCAAATAAGTTATAGTACCGCTTTAAAAATTGGTTTATTCCAATGTTTAGCAATGGTGCCAGGAACCTCTCGCAGTGGTGCCAGCATTATTGGAGGCATGACTCAAAAACTTAACCGAAAAACGGCGGCTGAATTTTCGTTTTTTCTCGCAGTTCCAACTATGTTTGGGGCAACAGCTAAAAAGTTATACGACTACTATCAGGCAGGTTTTGTCTTAAACAGTGACCAAATAAATTATTTAATTATAGGGAATGTAGTCGCCTTTATAGTGGCTTTAATCGCCATCAAATCTTTCATAGATTATTTAAGTAAGAGAGGTTTTAAAATTTTTGGGTATTATCGTATTATTTTGGGCGTTAGTTTATTACTTATCCATTATTTTATTTATCCCTTAACAATTGTTTAATGTTAACCGCTGAAGATTATCTATCTGGTCAAATACTCTTAATTGACAAACCCTTGCATTGGACCTCTTTTCAGGTAGTCAATAAGTTGCGTTACGAAATAAAAAAGGCCTTTAATATCAAAAAAATAAAGGTTGGACACGCAGGAACACTTGATCCTTTAGCTACAGGCTTATTGGTGATTTGTACTGGTAAAATGACCAAGCAAATTGACTCATTTCAAGGACAAATTAAAGAATACACGGGCACCCTCGTTTTAGGAAGTACAACACCTTCCTTTGATTTAGAAACTGGAATAAATGAAACCTTTTCAACCAGTCATATTACTCAAGATTTAATACACCAAACCACCAAACAATTTATTGGTGAAATTGCGCAGGTTCCACCTGTTTTTTCAGCATTAAAACAAGATGGTAAAAGATTGTATCAATTCGCCAGAGCCGGAGAAGAAGTTGAAATTAAGTCCAGAAAGGTAACCATTCAAGCATTTGAAATCACTAAAATAGAGGAGTTAAACGTTGAGTTTAGAATTGTTTGTAGTAAAGGGACCTATATTCGATCAATAGCAAATGACTTTGGAAAAGCGCTGCAATCTGGGGCTCACCTTTCTGCATTAAGGCGGACAAAAATTGGTGATTTTAATGTAAATACTGCAGAAACTGTAGATGATTTTTTAAAAAACTTACCTTCGGAATAATTTTTGAAAATTGATTTTTAATAAATCAACACCTATGAAACTTACCAAAATTCTCATTCTTTGCCTGTTTTTTACATCTCATTATTTCTATTCACAAACAGACATACAAAAAACCAGTGGTATTTTTTATAAATTTTCATTAGCTACCACTTTAGGAATAAATGAAGAATATGTCGCTTTTGATGATAGTGATGAGACCCTTATTAACCCAAGTGCCCTTTTTGTCAATAACACCATAGGTTTTCAATTTGATAAACGCACCTTATTAGGTTTAAACTTTGAATACAACTGGCATTCACAACAAGGACTGCATTTTTTTCCAGCCTATTTAAGTTTTCAATATAGTTTAAATAAGAATATTGAAAATTCGGCATTCTTTGCAAGATTTGGATATGGAACGTTGTTAGGTATCTCAAATGATTTTGAAAAAGGGAATATGTACAAGTTTGGACTTGGTGGTCAGTTTTTTTCAGAGAATGGTAATTCCTTCTTAATAGGATTGGATTTCAGCCGAAAACGCTTTGGTTATAAAACACTTGAAGGCTTATCAAGTGTTTCAATTTTTCTAGAATTTATGGTATTTTAAACTTTTTATCTTAATTTGGCGTATATATAGTAATATTCGTTAAAATAATACTCTTTGTATTTTAGTAATCAACAAAAAGCCCTATTAATTACTTTCCTGCTTTCAGGAACAGTGGTGCTTTCTGTTTTTAATTTAAACATCAAAAAACAAAACGAATTAGTTTCGGAAAGCTACTATGAAATGGAGCCTGAAAAAGAACTGACTGAAGAAGAAATTAAAGTTCTTGAAGCTTTAGAAAATTTGAATAACGAGAAAGCTGAAACCAATAAAGCCTATAACGAAACAGTAAAAGAAAAGTCCTTTTCTGAAGCTTATAAACCAATAGCTCCCCCTGAAGACTATGTGAAGCCTGAGTTTAATGAAAACGAAGAGACAAACGAAGCCTCAAATAGCAATAATAATGAAATCTCTGATTTGAATCATGAAGAAATTTCTTCGTTTTCAAAAGTAAAAGACATTTTAAATAAGACTACCAAAAAAAAGGAGGCTCCAAAAAGCACTAATAGAAAAAGTACCATTAGATATTCTTTAGTAGACAGAACTGATGAGTATTTACCTATCCCCATTTATCTATGTGAAGATGGTGGTAAAATTGTTATCAATATCACCGTAGATGATAATGGAAATGTGATTGATACGTATGTCAATAATTCATCAAATTCAGACAATCAATGTTTAATTGATAGCGCATTAGAATATGCCAAAAAAGCCAAATTTAATGCCAGTCCGGGCAAAAAAACACAATTAGGCTCTATTACTTTTAATTTTGTTGGCAAATACTAGGTTCTAATTTGCAAAGCAATTCAGTAATATCATTAACAATATTTTGCCCTTTATCTTTATTGTACCAAAGTTGTAAGTCTTCTTTAAATTCTGGAGTAATAACACCATGCTTTGCTTTATAATCAAGTACCAATTGAGTTGCTTCACTAGGTCTAGGGCCAAAAGTATTTAAAACTTCTCCTGTTACATTATCTATCATAATTAATTTAGGCACTGCTCTAGCTCCGTTGGTTAAAAACAGATCCATCAATTCAAGATTTTCATCTCTCAGTACCACTCTAAAATTAATATTAATATGCTCTGCTATTTTATATAAAACCGGAACAATATGTGCCGCATCTCCGCACCAGCTCTCCGTTATAACAAGCCATGTTATATTACTATTAAAAAAGGATAATTTCAATTGAGACTCTGCAGATATTTTTAATGTTTTATCCCAACGATTCATACGTTTATCATTAAGAACCGTGTAGTTTGCTAAATCTTCATTTTTTTCAATACCACTATTTGACTTTTCTTCAACCAATATTTTTACCAGATTTCTATAGGTGGAATAGGACATACTACCCTGTAAACTATCTTTTATTACCGTGTTCATAATCTTACTTTTTGAAGAAACAAAATTACAATCTTGATGTTTCTTTTTAGATGATATTTGTCATACTTTTATAGAAATACTTACAATACATATGGAAAAACATAGATGTCAATGGTGTTTAGGTGATGCCCTATACGAAGCCTATCATGACCAGGAATGGGGTGTGCCTGTTTATGATGACGCGACGTTATTTGAATTTTTAATATTAGAAACATTTCAGGCAGGCTTAAGCTGGATAACCATTTTACGCAAAAGGGAAAATTTTAGAGCTGCCTTTGATAATTTTGACTATAAAAAGATTGCGCTTTACCAGGAAGTTAAATTTGATTCTCTGCTACAGGATGCCGGTATTATCCGTAATAAGCTCAAAATAAAAGCAACTATTACGAATGCACAAGCTTTTATGAAAGTTCAAAATGAATTTGGAAGTTTCTCTAAATACATTTGGGCATTTGTTGACGGTAAGCCAATTAAAAACTCACGTAAAAACATTCAAGATTTACCGGCCACTACAAGTGTCAGTGATACTTTAAGTAAAGACCTGAAAAAACGCGGTTTTAAATTTGTAGGGAGCACGGTTATTTATGCCCATATGCAAGCTATAGGCATGGTAAACGACCATGAGATTGGTTGTTTTAGGTATCATGAAGTGTAATTTTTAAAATTACTTTAACGCTTTGATACGGGATATTTTACTTCTGCACTATTCTCTTTAAAGTTTCGAAATCAATTAAGTTTAAATATTCCTTTCTGTTAGCTTCTAATAACCCATATTCAAAGAAAGGATTAACAGGTTCTATATTTTTTCCAATCTGATTATTTTTTGACAATATACCAACTCCAAAATCTGAATCTATGCAACAAGAGTTTATTGAAGGGTTAAAACGCCATTTTAAAAATGCTTTCCAAGTTGTTCCGTTCCAATATCTTTGTGCTGGAGATTTTTTATATTTAAAAGTTTCTCTTGCATGCCATTCAGAAGGAGGATTACAATCGTGCAGCACTATGAAACCATCATCTTTAATATAGCTGACCGCATTTTTTATATCTCTATCTACCTGAGGTGCTAGATGCAAACCATCAATAAAAATAACATCAAATTTTATTTCATCAGATAATATTTCATTAGCAGAAAGTTTCTCAAAAAACGCATCACTGGTCATTTTGAAATTGACAGGGTTGCCCTTAAACTCAACACCAGGGTCCACGCTGTATTTTGTGCCTGCTTTGATATGGTTGTAGTTGTCTTCGGGATTGCGAACACCTATTTCTAAATAAGTAGTCTCTTCTTGATATAATGATAATAAGAAATTAATAATTTCTGTCCGTGAAGGGCTTTTTGAAATTTCCTGATTGTTTTTTATTTGTGTATCTCTATGATACGGGTCACTAAAAAAAGACTTCATCGGCTTTATATTTAATAGTTTCTTAATATTAAAAAACTCTTACAAGTTACAATGTTAATATATTTTCTAAAGAATTAAACGAAGTTAGCTAACTAAGAGCAAATATAATAACGTACAGATCCTTAAAATTGCAAATCTTTGCTAAAAAAATTCAGGTATTAGTTATTAAATTTTTTTCTGCCTATAAATCTAATAACTTTCGCCTTTCCCTGGTGAAAAATTCCTTCGTCAAGTTCAACCTCTACTTCCTCAAGTTTAATGATCTCAAAATCTGGAAAATCTCTTGTTATAGTTTTTTTTGAAAACAACATTTCCAAATTTTTTGGTCCGCCGGCTTTTGGATTATTTTTTTGAAATTCTATATGATTTTCACTAAACCCTTCTAATATGACAAGGCCATTCGGCTTTAATAATTCTGTTATCTTTTTATGATAATCAGATACAATATCTGGCGTAAAATGGGCAAAAATCAATACCACCGCATCAAATTTTTCTTTGAGTAATTCAAGACTATAAAAATCTCCAACTTCATAATTAATGGTCACATTGTTTTCTTTAGCAAGCTTCATGGCTTTTTTCTTACCTTCTGTGCTTGTATCAAAAGCGTAAACGTCAAAACCCTTTTTTGCGGCATAAACAGCATTACGTCCTTCGCCTTCAGCAGGTAACAAAAGTTTTCCTTCAACATTATAGGTGTCAATGACACTTTTAAAAAAGGCGTTTGGCAAAGTACCGTAAGCATATTCCTTTTGGCCAAATCTTGTATCCCATAAGTTTTCCATTTTAGTCGTTTTTTAAATATTTCATAAATTCCTCTCTAGCAATATCTTCAGCACCTAAGCTTTCTAAATGCTGTGTGTAAACTTGGCAATCTATAAGCTTGTAATTGCTGTTCTCAATAAAAGTTATAAAACCCACTTTACTGGCATTGCTTTCTTTAGTAAACATGCTTTCACCGCAAAATACCCCATTGTTTAAATCAACACCGTAAAGTCCGGCTACTAATTTACCTTTTTTCCAAACCTCAACTGATTTGGCATATCCCAAATTATATAATTGCACATAAGCTTCCAACATATTATTTGTAATCCATGTACCTTCCTGACTGGCGCGTTTCATTAAAGAACATGCTGTTATGACTGCTTTAAAGTCTTTATTAACAGTCACTTCATAATCTGTATTACGAAGTATTTGTTTCATGCTTTTTGAAACCTTTAAGTTTTTAGGAAACAATACAAAACGTGGATCTGGAGACCACCATAAGATGGGCTCATTTTCTGAAAACCAAGGAAATATACCCAATCTATAGGCTTCTAATAATCTATCAACCGATAAATCTCCACCAATAGCCAATAGTCCTTCTTCTGAAGCTTCAGAAACATCTGGAAACGGCCTATTATTGATTAGATATTTCATAGAAAGGTATAAAAATAATAAACCTCAATGTTTATTATCACATTGAGGTTTATTTTAATGTATTCCTTTTTTCAAGTCTTTATTATACAATTTTAAAAAGGTAAATCATCGTGATCCTCTTCGTTTAAATCACCAGCTGGCTCAAAAGCATCCATTGGTGGTACAGGTGGCAAACTAGCATCTCCTGATTCTGCCTGTAAAGCTTCAATTCTCCATCCTTGAATTGAGTTAAAATATTTGGTTTCACCTTGAGGGTTTACCCATTCTCTGCCACGTAAGTTAATACTGATTTTAACTTGCTGACCTTCTTTATAATTGTTTAGTAAATCAGTTTTATCCTGAACAAATTCCACCATAATATGTTGTGGATACTGCTCATCAGTAGTTACAACCACTTCTCTTTTTCTAAACCCATTTCCCCCAAAGGTTTGAGTTTCTCCAATCATTTTAATTCTTCCTTGAACTTCCATTAATTTTAATTTTAATCTATTAATTACTTTATTTTAACTCAACAATATTTTCCACGCACTTTCAACATCTCCAAAACTCAAATAATTACGAGCTAATTTATGCTTTTCTCTATGCGAAACATTTTTAATATTAGGATGATTTTCTCCTAAATTTTTTATAAACTCATTCACCATTTTTTTACTTGGTAGGGCTTTCACATTAGCCAACATGCCTAAATCATTTCCCGTTAAAACCATGCTGTTTCTAACTTCTTCTGGCAAATTATCTACCCCTATTCCTAAAGCTGATAACGGTTTTGGAACTTCAAAAAATCCTTTATTAGCTCTGCTATAAAAATTACCTCCGGCTCTTGCAACTAAATCCAATTTTTTTTGATTGATGCTATTGTCTTTATCCAGAACATCCTTTGAAATGTGAAATTTAACAACTTCGCAAATAATTAAATTTCCTGCGCCACCTTCCGTTCCTAATTTAATAATATCATTGACCTTACATTCAAATTGAACAGGAGATTCTGCCACTCTAAATGGTTTTACTAGATCTGATTTCAGCATGGTCAATCCCGATTTTTCAAATTCATTCACACCTTCTGGATATTCGGTACTTGATAAGGACATTTGCTGCACTATATCATAATTGACCACATTGATCACTACTTCTTTTGTGGCTTCTGCATTAACTAATGTGTGTTTTACAGAATTGTCCCTCACTCTTCTTGATGGCGAAAATACCAAAATAGGAGGATTTGAACTAAACACATTAAAAAAACTAAAAGGTGACAGATTTGGTTTCCCATGCTCATCTACCGTACTTGCAAAAGCTATAGGCCTTGGTGCAACAGCACTCAATAAATAGCCATGCAAAATATTGGTTGGAAGATTTTTAGGATCAAATGAGGTCATTAAATTTTATATTTTCACAAATGTAACCATTCTGTTATTGAACTAAAAACCGATTTACTAACATCTTGAACAATAATATTAACAGATTTGCATTATATTCATATTAAATATTCTTTTTAATGATTTTCACAAAATATAAAAACACTTTTAGATGGGTAATGATCGTGTTATCATTTATAATAATTTCCCTAATCCTATGGAATACTTATGTGTTTTTTCAAAATTTTAAAGCCGAAGAGCGCACTAAAATGGATATTTGGGCGGAAGCTCAAAGTGATTTTATAAATAGTGATACCAATGCCAATTTAGATCTTACCTTAAAAATATTAAGCAGCAACCAGACGACACCGATGATTGTTATTAATAAAGATGGCAGTGTAGGTAGTTTTAGCAACATTGATGAATCTAAAGTTTCTGATTCTATGTATGTTAGTAAACTGATTTTAAAATTTAAAAATGAAAACAAACCTATTGAAATACGTTATGAAAACGACGTATTAGCCAACATCTATTATGGCAATTCTGAGTTGCTGAATAAGTTAAAGTACTATCCACTGGCATTATTACTTATCATTTTTCTTTTTGGAGCCGTTGTATTCTTCTTTTATAAAAGCAATAAAAATGCTACTGAAAATAAATTGTGGTCTGGTATGGCAAAAGAAACAGCTCACCAAATAGGAACGCCCTTATCTTCTTTAATTGGTTGGACTGAAATATTAAAAAGTGAAAATGTTAATCCAGATTATATTAGTGAGATTGAAAAAGATGTAGACAGACTTCAAACCATCACTGAAAGGTTTAGTAAAATTGGTTCAGTTCCAACATTAGAGCCTCTTGATATTATAAAAGAAACTATTGATTCATATAGTTACTTAAAAACACGGTCTTCAAAACTTGTAGAGTTTGAAATTAAAACACCAAACACAGAAATTCTTGTAAACCTCAACAAACAACTTTATAGTTGGACCATAGAAAATTTGGTGAAAAATGCTATTGACGCTATGAAAGGAAGAGGTAAAATCACAGTTGAAATTTCTGAGCTTGAGAATGATATCAAAGTGAGTATTACTGATACTGGAAAAGGGATTCCAAAAAATAAATTCAATACCGTTTTTGAACCGGGATATACCACAAAAAAAAGGGGCTGGGGTTTAGGCTTATCATTAACAAAACGTATTATTGAAGAGTTTCACAATGGCAAAATAAAAGTTATACATTCTGAAATTGACAAAGGCACCACCTTCCAAATAGCACTAAAACGCGCTATAAATTAGCATGAATGGCTTTAGCCAAGGCTTCAAATTCCAGATTTGACATTTTTGTTTTTTGAATAAAACGCGCATCTTCCATGCTGTGTAAAGGAATTAAATGTACATGTACATGAGGCACTTCTAAGCCAATAACGGTCATTCCAATGCGTTTACAAGGCACTGTTTTTTCAAGAGCTTTTGCTACTTTTCTTGTAAAACTCATTAACCTACTATACTCATCCTCCTCTAAATCAAAAATCTTATTGATTTCCCGTTTAGGAATGCATAGTGTATGTCCTTTACTATTGGGTTCAATATCAAGAAAGGCCAAAAACTCATCGGTTTCAGCAATTTTATAACAAGGAATTTCTCCGTTAACTATTTTAGTAAAAATTGAAGCCATAAGATTTTAAAATTATTGGTTATGTAAATATAAAAAGATTCCTAATTTGAAATACCAGGAATCCTTTTATAACTTTTATAATTGAGGGTTTTTATCTCGAAATTTCTAAAACTTCAAATTTTAAGACACCGTTAGGTACTTGTATCTCAGCAATATCACCCAGTGATTTACCAAGTAAGCCTTTACCAATTGGAGAATTTACAGAAATTTTTCCTGCTGCTAAGTTGGCTTCACCATCTGCTACCAAGGTATAATTCATGATCATACCGTTGGTTTGGTTTTTAATCTTAACTTTTGACAGCACTAATATTTTAGAGACATCTAATTGAGATTCATCAATCAATCTGGCATTAGACAACACTTCTTCTAATTTAGAAATTTTCATTTCAAGCATGCCTTGTGCTTCTTTTGCTGCATCATACTCAGCATTTTCACTTAAATCTCCTTTATCTCTTGCTTCCCCAATAGCCTGTGACGCTTTTGGGCGCTCAATATCTCTTAAGTAATTTAATTCGTCTTTTAATTTTTTTAATCCTTCCGGTGTATAGTAAGATACTTTACTCATAACTTCATCGTTTACTTAATAAAAAGATTCCGAAACAGGTTCGGAATAAAAAAATCCCGTATACACGAGATTCTACAACAAATATACAAAATATTTAACTCAATTTGCTTTTTATTGTAAATTGCAACCTAATTATAGCATACCAATGAGATCATTCTTTCTGATAATTTCCTTTGTTTTTTTAACTACTTGTAGTGGGGATTCCGTTAATAATCCAAATTGCAGATTTTTACTTGATGTTCCGGTAAATATACCTTTGAATTTAAACTTGCCAGAATATCAAAATCTAAATTCAATAGGCAATTCTATTTATATTAATGATATAAATGCAGGTAATGCAGGAATTATAGTCACTAATGCGGGTACGGGCTTTTTAGCCTGGGATGCTAGTGACCCAAACCACATCCCAAGCAATTGTTCTGCAGTAATAGGATCCGGTTTAGAGGGCACTTGCGGATGCGGGGATGGAAATACCTATAGTTTTATAAATGGTCAACCTTTAGGTCGTTTATTGCCAAATGGTGATATTGAACCTGACTCAGGGCTTTTGTGCGGTTTGAAATTTTACAGGGTTGAACAAAGTGGTAATAACCTTTTGATTTCAAATTAAAATATAAAAAAAGCGACCTAAAATAGGTCGCTCTTCTCCCTCAATTTAATTGACAACTAAAATTTTAAAGTTACCCCTAATAAAAAGTTAGTAGTAGCCTGCGGATAATACCCCGCACCTTCTATAGTATTAATTTGGTTTGGATCAGACCAGGTATCATCATACGTGTAATAATATCCGTTGGAGACGTATTTTTCTCCAAATATGTTATTAACTAAAGCCGATAATAAAATGGTCTTGAATATAGTGTTTGGTTTTATTTCATAAGTAACATTTAAATCATTCACAAAATAACTCTCCAGTTTTGAGGCCTCAGAATCTGTGTTTCCCATATATTGCTCACCAACATACTTACTCAAAAAAGAAAGTTGTAAGTTACTTATAGGCTGATATATTAAAGCATTGGCAGCTACCAGATCAGGTGAAAATGAAATATTTGTTTTTCCTAAATCAACTAGTTCTCCATCTATCTGAGCAAGGGTTGATTTGTTTTTATTTGAACTAAAAGTAACATTTGGTTGAACAGCCAACTTCTTAGATATCTGCAGGGTTGCTTCAACTTCTAATCCCAGTCTATAGCTATCACCACTATTTGTTCTAATAGGCGCCCCTGTATTATCTATGGCACCTGAAAGTACCAACTGCTCGTTATAAAGCATATAATAAAGATTAGTATTTATTACTAATGCCTTTGCGTTGTGCCTCCAACCTAATTCAAAATCGTTTAATTGTTCTGGTTTTATATTCGGGTTACTTTCAAAATCACTCCTACTTGGTTCTCTGTTGGCCCTAGCATAAGAGAAATATAAATTATTTTCAGGGTTTAATTTATAGGTAATCCCAGCCTTAGGATTGAAAAAATTATAATTTTCGTCAATTAACATATTGACTCTATCAGAGGTTAAACCCGAAGTTTTATAATTTACGTAACGCATTTGTAAATCTCCAAATAAACTTATTGTACTATTTAATCTGTATGTGGCTTTGGTGAAAACACTGAAGTCTTTCTTTTTACCTAAACCATTATAATACTGGTCTCCTATTTCAGAATCACTCGCAAATCGCGCCCAAATGATTTCTCCAAAATGATTCCCGGTATAGGTGTTATAGGATGTTCCAAATGTCAAATTAATGACCTCATTTTTATAATTGGCATTCGCATTAAAGACATAAAAATCATTGTCCAGCCAACGTCTGCGAATCAAATCAGTTGTGTTTATTGTTTCCCCTCCAATTGAAATATCTGATAAATCATAATCCGCAAAATTTTCATCTTCTTTATATTGCTCAAAATAACCTCTGCCATAAGTATAATTCAACCCTATATTGGTGGTCCAATTAGGATTATAGCGCTCATTCCAGTGTAATTGATAATGATCTTGTTTATAATTATCTTCTTCATTTTCATAAAACTGAAGCATCCCATTTTCATCAGTATACATTCCGGAAGGATTAAAGGTTCTGTCAGTTGCCAAAGTTTCAGCATCTATACCATTCCATGCCTGATAGGTAACTTCATGACCTCCAAAGGTGATTGCTTTTATGAGGGTATTATCATCAATATAAGAAGCCTGCAGGAAATAGGATTTTAAATCTGAGCTTGCTCTGTCAATATAGCCATCTGAATTAATTTGCGACATGCGACCAGCAATTTCAAAATGATCATTTAAAGTGCCTGTACTAAACTTTACATTATGTTTTCTTGTATTATAACTTCCAAAAGTATTCGATATTTCAGCATTTGCTTTTTCTGCAATAGCATCAGTGAGAATGTTTATACTGGCGCCAAAAGCACCAGAGCCGTTTGTTGAAGTCCCAATACCCCTTTGTAACTGCAGGCTTTCTACTGAAGACGCAAAATCAGGTAAATCAACCCAATACGTGCCTAAAGATTCAGCGTCATTATAAGGAATACCATTCACTGTAATATTGGTGGATTGGGCGCTAATACCACGTACCCTAATTCCGGTATAACCCACCCCAGCGCCTGCATCACTTGTAGTAACAACAGAGGGCAGAAAGTTTAATAAAATGGGTAAGTCCTGACCTAGATTCCTCCTTTCAAGTGCTTCCTTTTTAATATTTGAATGGGTAATTGGTGAATCGGCATTCACCCGTATGGCCTTCACTAGCACTTCATCTAAAACTTCTATTTTTGTTGAATCCTGCTGTTTGTCTTGTGAATATAAATTGCCTGCGAGCAAGGCCAGTGATAAGGTTGTGAAAAGTATTTTCATTCGATAAATAAATTTATTCGAATAAAAAGAGGTAATTATTCTGGTTAAAATTAATTCAATTGGCTTTTTCGCCGTCCCTTAGCAGCATTACCTGCTCAGGTTCATTGGGTGTGATCTCAGCCGTTTTAGGCACCCCTTTTATGAGAACAGTACAAATGTATAAACAAAAAACAATTTGCTGCTTATAATTAAAATTATTTTTATTCTAAATCCGGCTTTTTTCTTGTGGCCTTTTTTACTGAAAGATTACGTTTGTTTTTAAGTCTTTTTCTTATGACGCTTTTTGGGATTTTAGTTGGAACACGTTTTTTATCCTGTTTCAAACCTTCTTTTATAAGGCCTAAAAAACGTTTTATAATCAGCTCCTTATTTTTATGCTGACTTCGGCTTTCATCGCACTGGAGCAAAAGCACATGTTCCTTTGTTAATCTGTGACTTAACTTGGTCATTAATCTCTCTTTTTCCTCGTCATTTAAGGCTTCAGATTCTGACAAGTTAAAAGCTAATTCCATTTTAGAAGCTACTTTATTCACGTTTTGACCACCGCTGCCCGAACTTCTAATAGCTTTGAACTTAAGTTCTGATATTAAGGTGTCTTCATTAATCATTTGTACGCTTGGTGTGCACTTCTTAAAAGGTCGTTTACCGTTTTCACAGGATTAAAAGTACTTAAAGGCACTTCAACAAATATAGAATTCCAATAAGCCATACTACCATTCCAAAGACCCGGTAATTCAAGTGCTTTAATGTTGGTTCCTTCCTGAGTTTTATTAGTTATAAAGGCCGCATTATGATCAACATATTTCATCAAATCAAAAGGCTCTCCTTTATAATTTTTAATGCCGCATACTAAATCGGTAGGATTGAAATGAGTGGCATTATCAACAATATTTTTTTGTTCAGGATTTGAAATATCAATCTGTGCAAACTCAATAATTTGCAATGAAACTGTTCCCTTTTTATCTGTTACCCAAAAAGGGCCACCACCGGGCTCGCCTTCATTTTTAACCATGCCACACACACGAATGGGACGATTTAATTTATCTTTCAGGTAAAATATCTTGGAATCAATTGAAGATGATTCAAAATCTGGTGAAATCAAAATATTTAATCTTGTCATTAAAAATTTGGTTATACTTTGAACTTCATTTTCATCAAGATTATTCGTGTCAAGTAATCTTAAATATTTGAAAATTTCTTTCTGAGTCTCTAACAAAATACCCGCTAATATTTTTCTGTAATTACAAACCTCTTCAAGCCGATCTCTTACTACTAAGTTGTCTATGTTTTTTATAAATGCGATATCAAAATCTAATTCATTCAAATTTTCAAGCAAGGCCCCATGGCCAGAAGGCCTGAATAAAATACCACCGTCTGATGCTCTAAAAAGCGCATCATCCAAAGTAAGAGCAATCGTATCAGTAGCTGATTTTTGATACGAAAAGTCAATATAAAATGTTTTACCTGTTAACTCTTCAATCTCCTCTTGTATATAATTTAACTCTTGATTGAAGTTTTTATGATGTGTTTCGGAAATAGTGAAATGTAAACTTGCCTTATTTTTTGTCGATGCATAAAAGGCCGCTTCAAATAAATGTTCTTCAAAGGCAGTAGAAACATGATTTTTATATTTATGAAATGGCAATAAACCTTTTGGGTAAAAACTATAATTCAAACGGTCTTCGTCTAACATGGTCTTTACGAACTGAAAACATCGTTCATTATAAGTTAAGTCATTATAATTTGGAATGATTTTATGAATTTCATGAACTACTTCTTCAAAAAAAGGTGATTTTTCAAGTGAATTTAAAAAAACTTCTAAATCCTTGTTCCCTGTCCTTTTTATATAATCCTGAATTGTTTCTTGACTAATATTGTAATCATTTAAAAACTCAAATAAAAATTTAAACATTCTGGTTGCTGCACCTGAAGCTGGAACAAACTTCACTATTGAAAGATCGGGACTTCTCTGATCGAACAAATCTATATAATAGGTTTCTTGAGGCGTTTTAAGTTTTAGAATACCATTTCCAATTGTAGCAGCTTCCTTTAAATTAGAAAATACCATTCCTGATTGAATTGAAGCTATTTGAGCTTTTACTTGATCAACCGTTAATCCATGGTTTTTTATTTGAAAAATGTCTTTTTCAGAAAACATTATTTTTTGTTTTTTAATAATTCATTAATATGCTTTACTGCCAGATCCAAACGTTCCTTTTTACTTCCTTTTAACAAAACATAAGGTCTTTTATATTTTATTAAAGCATCCTGAAAAGCTTTAAACATAAGCTCTCTTTCGTGAGGTTTATCCCTTAAATCATCCGCTTCCCATGGTGTGTCAATATACGTTAAAAAGTATAAATCGTAGGTGTTTTCTATAGCGTGTTTTTCTAAAATCGGATCACATGAACCCGTATAATAAGTTTCAGAATACACCTTTGTTTCCAACAAATCGGTGTCGCAAATTAAAACAGAATCTGTTTTTTTTGACAGTTTATTTTCTAAATTCATTTGTCCTATAGCAATAGGAATCAAATCATCAGCTTCACATGTTTTTCGTTCTTCATTCCATTTGTTTTGAAGATACTCTCTGGCATATTCCGGAACCCAAACAGAATTATAATATCTTGCCAAGTGAATAGATAAGGTTGTTTTTCCTGTTGATTCAGGTCCAAACAAGACAATTTTCACGCAATTTGACGGTTGTTGTTTAAGATTTTCTTCCATTGTTTATATGCTAGAATTGCAAGAATTAAAAAAATAAAATATTGAATGCCTGTAAAACCATATCCTTTTACAAAATATAAAGGGATGGAGGCTATATTGCCAATAATCCACAAAGTCCAGTTTTCAATTTTTTTAAGAGCCATGAGCCACATAGCTGCAAAAAATATTCCGGTTGTAAAGGTATCTATAAAAGGAGTAGCCAGTCTAAATTTCTCCAAATTCCCGGAAGTTAAATTTGAAAATGCAAAATGCACACTTTCATTAAAACTTAAATCATTCGGCATGACGTTATAGTAACGATAGACTATGATTACAAATATAGAGGTTGACAAAAATATACCTATGGCTTTTAATTTATCCCTTGTATTTGTTCGTGTAATTGGAATGTGGTTCATTTTATCATCAATAACTTTACTCCACATATACCAACCAAAAAGGCTCATTAAGGTATAATAAATATTGATAATTAAATCTCCATATAAGTTCCATTGAGATAGTAGGTAAACATATAATGCGGTACTTATTATTCCAGTTGGATACACTAGAATATTTTCTCTTTTAGCAAACAAAACACTTACAACTCCAAATAAGGCAGCAATAAACTCTAAAATAATATTTAAAGTGGAGGCTGTTTTATATGGTTCCAGTAAAAAGTCTACTATTTGATTCAATGTTCTTGTTTTAACTGTTCAAAAAATGAGTAATCCTCTTCTAAAGCGGTTCCAATTACTACTAAATCAGCACCTGAATTATAAGCATTTTCTAATTGTCCAATAGTTCTTATACCTCCACCAACAATCAGAGGAATATTCAATTCTCTCTTAACAGAGCGAATAATATCGCTTGTAATAGGTTCTATTGCACCACTTCCCGCTTCTAAATAAATCAGTTTCATGCCTAATAATTCTCCTGCTTTAGCGGTATTGACAATACATTGAATATTATCTCTTGAAATAGGTTTTGTATGAGTTACCCTTTCAACAGAAGTTTGTTTTCCGTTTTCAACAAGAACATATCCCGTTGGAATAACTTCTAAATTGGTTCCCTTCAGTTTTGATACAGAATCTACATGTTTACCTATAAGATATTCGGGGTTTCTTCCAGAAATTAAGGATAAAAATAATAGCGCATCTGCATTATTGGATATTTGTGTGATATCTCCAGGAAATAAGACGATTGGTAATGGAGTAAACCTTTTTATTTCTTTGATTAACTTGTCCGTTTTATTGTCATCAACAATACTACCACCCACAAAAATATGCGTCGCTATGGACCGATTTATTTTGTCTATAAAAACAGAGATTTTGTTTACTGAAGTCTTATCTGGATCAATCAAAACAGCGAATAACCTGTCTTGCCTTTTTATTGATGCCCTTATATTTTTATAGATAGTTGTCATTTAAGATATGGCGTAGGCACAAGTAAAGCCTTCAAACTCTAAAAAATTTATATTGTAGCGCTGTTTTCTGTTTTTGTAATCAATCCAGGCCACGGTCGTTTCATCATTAATTGAAAAAGGAATCACTAAACAATGCTTTTTAAAACTTAATCCAGGTGTTGCAAATAATTTATATAATGATTCTTTCACACACCAAATAGCCGTAAGTTTTTTCATATAATCAACATCGACTTCCGTTAAATAATTGAACTCATAATCAATAAATTTATGAGCTATCATGGTTATTTTATCACGTTGCTGTTCAATATCAATACCAACCATGCTTTCACTTATAATGACTGCAGCAAACGTAAAGGAATGTGTGATAGAAATATGTTTACCATCTTTTAAATGTGGCTTACCATTTTCATCATAAAACAAATCAGCATCTTTATAACCAAAGGCAAGTAGTAAACATCTGACACTTAAAAAGCCACGCTGATGTAATTCACTTTTCATACCTAAAACACGAATTGCATTTTCCGGTTTTAAAGAAATAGAAGCCATCAACTCATCATAAGACTCGGTAATCTTCCAGATTTTAACAGTAGTTTGTGAGTTTGGTGTAATGGATTTGTAAAGAGGCATTTAATTTTCTCAAAGTTATTAGTTATCTTTGCAGGCAAAAATTGTTAAATACAAATATACTAATATGAACACAAAAACAGTTGCTTACGTTCCTAATAAGGTAAAAGATATCTCACTTGCCGCTTGGGGAAGAAAAGAGATGGAATTAGCCGAAGCTGAAATGCCTGGTTTAATGAGTCTTCGTGAAGAATACAAAAATTCACAACCTCTTAAGGGAGCAAGAATAGCTGGTTGTTTGCACATGACTATTCAAACAGCGGTATTAATTGAAACTTTACAAGCTCTTGGGGCGGAAGTCACTTGGAGCTCTTGTAATATTTTCTCAACTCAAGATCAAGCTGCAGCTGCCATTGCTGCTGCCGGAACTGCTGTTTATGCATGGAAAGATATGACTGAAGAAGAGTTTGACTGGTGCATTGAACAAACCCTTTTCTTCGGTGAAGAACGTAAACCACTTAATATGATATTAGATGATGGTGGGGATTTAACCAATATGGTTTTAGACCGTTACCCAGAATTAATTTCAGGTATTAAAGGATTAAGTGAAGAAACCACTACTGGAGTTCACAGATTATATGAAAGAATGAAAGCTGGCACTTTACCAATGCCTGCTATTAATGTCAATGATTCCGTAACAAAAAGTAAATTTGATAATAAATACGGTTGTAAAGAAAGTGCTGTAGATGCTATAAGAAGAGCTACAGATTTGATGCTTGCTGGTAAGCGTGTTGTTGTTTGTGGCTATGGAGATGTTGGTAAAGGTACTGCAGCCTCTTTTAAAGGAGCTGGAAGTATTGTAACCGTTACTGAAATTGACCCGATTTGTGCCTTACAAGCAGCTATGGATGGTTTTGAAGTTAAGCGTTTAGAAACCGTGATTGGAAATGCAGATATTGTTATTACAACTACTGGCAATAAAGACATTGTTCGTCCCGAACACTTTAAAGCTGTAAAAGACAAAACTATTATTTGTAACATTGGACATTTTGATAATGAAATTGATATGGCCTGGTTAAATAAAAACTACGGTCACACAAAAAACACTATAAAACCTCAAGTTGACAAATATACTATTGATGGGAAAGACCTTATCATTTTAGCGGAAGGTAGATTAGTGAATTTAGGTTGCGCTACAGGTCACCCAAGTTTTGTAATGAGTAACTCGTTTACGAACCAAACATTAGCACAAATTGAATTGTGGACTAATAGTGAGGCTTACGGAAATGAAGTATACATGTTGCCTAAACATTTAGATGAAAAAGTAGCTAAGTTACACTTGGAAAAAATTGGTGTTGAATTGACTGAACTTAGTAACGACCAAGCCGATTATATTGGTGTTACGGTTGAAGGCCCATTTAAGCCAGAATATTATAGATATTAAAAGTGTTTTACTTTTAATTTGAATAAATAAACCCTTGCAGAAATGTGAGGGTTTTCCTTTTAATAGATAATTTCAAACTATTGAGTCACAAAAAAACCTTTCTGTTTCCAGAAAGGTTTTAATTCTTTTTATAGAAAATTATTTCTTAAACCTCAAAAGGCTCAATGGAAACATAAGATTTGTTATCTTTTTTCTTTGTAAATTTTACAACACCATCAACATAAGCGTGTAATGTATGATCTTTTGAAGAATAAACATTTTCACCTGGGTGATGTGTATTTCCTCTTTGTCTAACGATAATATTTCCAGCTATTGCAGCTTGACCACCAAAAATCTTTACACCTAAGCGTTTTGATTCTGATTCTCTACCGTTTTTCGAACTTCCGACTCCTTTTTTATGTGCCATTTTATTTCGATTTTATTTTTTTTAAAATTAACTTAAAGCAGCAATTAAATCAGCTTTTTTCATTGAAGAAATTCCTTCAATCCCTTTAGCTTTTGCCATTTCCTTTAATTCAGCAACTGTAAGTGTGCTTAAATCTTTAGTAGCTTTTGCTTTTGGTGCAACTGGTTTCACTTCTGCTTTTGGTGCAGCAGCTTCAACTTTAGTTTCTGCCTTTTTTGTTGCTTTTACAGATGCCACTTTTTCAACTTTGGCAACTTTTTTAGCTCCCGAAGCAGCAATACTTTCAATAATGATTTCAGTTAAAGATTGACGGTGACCATTTTTTACACGGTATCCTTTACGTCTTTTCTTTTTGAAAACTATAACTTTATCACCTTTTAGGTGCTTTAAGACTTTTGCTCCTACTTGAGCTCCGTCTATAGCTGGGGCGCCTACAGTTACTTTATCACCATCACCAATAAGAAGAACATTATCAAAAGCAACTTGCTTTCCTTCTTCAGTTTGTAAACGGTGAACAAAAACTTTCTGGTCTTTTACAACTTTAAATTGTTGCCCTGCTATCTCTACAATTGCGTACATAGCGTAACGTTTTATTAATTAAATTATTTAAAAATGAGTGCAAATATACTGCTAATAAATTAATTTACAAACGTTTTATTCTTTTAGAGCAATATTTGCACTCATTTTTAAAAAATTGGATAATCTAAACTATGTAGATAAAGTAATTCACATACACCTTCTTATTGCATAGATCTTTTATTTTTAATAAAAATGTTAAATTTCTGCCATACACTGTTTGTAGGATTTTTATTTATTATTTTTAGCATTGATTTATAAAAACAATCATAAAAATCAACTTGCAATCATTAATTATTAATTAAATAAGAGTAAAATGAAAAGAAGCTTTTTAAGTCTGGCTCTTTTGCTGTTTGTGGTTCATTCGGCATTAGCACAGAAAGTGAATTTTGAAGAATTTGATTTAGATAACGGCTTACATGTTATCTTACATCAAGACAATACCGCCCCGGTTGTTATTACTTCTGTGATGTATGATGTTGGAGGAAAAGATGGAGACAGAGAACGCACGGGCTTTGCCCACTTTTTTGAACATTTATTATTTGAAGGTTCAGAAAATATAGGTCGTGGGGAGTTTATGAAAATTATTCCTGCTAATGGAGGAACGTTTAATGCAAACACTTCTCAGGACAGAACTTATTATTACGAAATCTTCCCTTCCAATAAAATAGAATTAGGCTTATGGTTAGAATCTGAACGCATGTTACACCCTGTAATTGACCAAGTTGGTGTAGATACTCAAAATGAGGTTGTAAAAGAAGAAAGACGCCAAAGCTATGATAACAGACCTTATGGACAAATTTTAAGCGCCATTGGAGAAAATCTTTTTAAAGTACACCCTTATAAAGATGAAAATATTGGCAAAATGGAACACTTAGATGCTGCCACATTAGAAGAATTTAACACTTATTTTAATACGTATTACGTGCCAAACAATGCTGTTTTAATCGTTGCTGGTGATATTGATAAGGAAAAAACAAAAACCTTAGTAAAACAATATTTTAGTGAAGTAAAGCGTGGACCAGATGTCGTTCGTGATTTCCCAAAAGAGGAACCTATCAACGAAACTATCAAGGCTCAAAAATACGACAAAAATATTCAAATCCCTGCAATAATTGCAGCTTATAGATTACCTGGGCAAGCCACAAGAGACGCTTATATATTAGACATGATTTCTACTTATTTAAGTGATGGAAAAAGCTCAATCTTATATAAAAAACTAATTGATGAGCAAAAGCAGGCTTTAGGTGTTCAAGCGGTAAACTTAGGGCAAGTAGATTATAATATCTTCGCCTTATTTGCCTTACCATTAGGCGATGTTCCTTTAGATACTTTACTTAGCGAAATGGATGAAGAAATATCAAAAATGCAAAACGAATTAATTTCTGAGCGCGATTACCAAAAACTGCTTAATCAATTCGAAAATCGGTTTGTAAATTCTAATTCTAGTGTCGCTGGTATCGCGAGTTCTTTAGCAACCTACTATTTGTTATATGGCGATGTAAATTTAATAAATACACAATTAGATTTATACAGATCTATAACAAGAGAGGAGATTAAAGATGTAGCTAAAAAATATCTAAGCCCGAATCAACGCGTAGAGATTCAGTATTTACCTAAAAAAGATGAACAATAAGATGAAAACATTAAGATTAAAAATATCGGCCTTTATAGCTGTTGCATTAATAACTTTAGGTGTAAACGCACAAATAGACAGGTCACAAATGCCTGTACCAGGGCCAGAACCTAAAATTTCACTGGAAAAACCAGATGAATTCCAGTTAAAAAATGGCATTACTGTAATGGTTGTAGAAAACAACAAACTTCCTAGAGTCTCATATCAATTAAGCATAGAAAACAAACCAGTTGTTGAAGGTGAAAAAGCTGGTGTATTAGATTTATTGTCTGCAATGTTAGGAAATGGAACAAAAAATATTTCTAAAGATGACTTTAATGAAGAAGTTGATTTTCTTGGTGCCAACATAAATTTTAGTTCAAGTGGAGGATTTGCAAGTTCATTGTCTAAATATTCTGATCGTATAATAGAATTAATGGCTGATGCTACAATCAATCCTTTACTGACAAAAGAGGAGTTTGATAAAGAAAAAGATAAATTGTTAGAAGGCTTAAAGGCAGACGAAAAAAGTGTTGATGCAGCTGCAGGCCGAGTCGTTAGTGCTTTAGCTTACGGTAAAAACCATGCTTATGGGGAGTTTGTTACTAAAGAAACTGTAAATAACGTTACGTTTCAAGATGTTTTAGATTTTTATAAGATGCGTTTTGCGCCAAACAATGCGTATATCGTTGTTGTTGGCGATATTGATACTAAAACAGTCAAGAAGCAGATTAACAAATATTTCGGTAAATGGCAAAAAGCAGATTTACAAGATTTACCTTCTCCACAATTGCCTGCCAATGTAGTAACCACAGAGATTAACTTTGTTGATATGCCAAATGCCGTGCAATCTAATATTTCGGTAACTAATAATGTAAATTTAAAACAAAACGAAAGTGATTATTTTGCAGCATTAATGGCAAATAACATCCTTGGTGGTGGCGGTGAAGGCTACTTATTTAAAAACTTACGTGAAGATAAAGGCTATACTTATGGTGCGTATTCTAGTTTAGGAGCTGACAGATACGGTGTATCTCGTTTTAATGCCAGCGCCAAAGTACGAAATGCAGTAACAGATAGTGCCGTTGTTGAATTCTTAAAAGAGATAAAACGTATTAGAACTGAACCTGTAGATCCTCAAACTTTAAAAGATGCTAAAGCTAAATATATAGGTAATTTTGTAATGGCTTTAGAGCGTCCACAGACCATAGCCAACTACGCGCTAAATATTAAGCTTAATAATTTACCTGAAGATTTTTATACAAATTATCTAGAGAATATCAATAAGGTATCCGAAGAAGACGTACAACGTGTCGCTAATAAGTATTTTCAATTAGAAAATGCAAGAATAGTAGTTGTAGGCAAAGGAAGTGATGTTTTAGATAATCTTGAAAAAACAGGAATACCAATTAAATATTACGATAAATATGCTAACGCAACCGAAAAACCAGAGTTTTCAAAACCAATTCCGGCCGGTGTTACAGTGCAAACCATTATTGATAATTATTTTAATGCCATTGGCGGAAAAGAAAAAGCAATGTCTGTAAAATCAACTTTAACCAAAGCAACCATTAGTGGTTTAGCTCCCTTTCCCCTTAATGCAGAATTAAAAGGAATGGCACCAAATAAGGAGTCTATGGAATTAAGTGCTGAAGGTATGGGTGTTATAATGACACAAAAATGGAATGGCGAAACCGGTTATGCTGAACAACAAGGTCAAAAAAGAGAAATGTCTGCTGAAGAAATAGCTCAAAAGAAAGATGAAAAATCCCTTTTTCCTGAATTATATTATGATGCTTCAAATTTAAACTTAGAAAGTTTGACTACTATTGATGGCGAAGATGTGTATAAAATAAAAGTTAATAACGGTGAAACAGCCTCTTACAGGTTTTATAATGTGAAAACAGGATTATTAACTCGTTCTGAAAGCACTAATAAAACAGCGGGACAAGAAGTCACATCTGTTGTTGATTATGGAAGTTATACTGCTGTTGAAGGCATACAATTCCCTTATTCTATGAAAGTAACTGCTGGACCACAAGTTATTCCATTTGTTATAAATAGTATTGAAGTAAATAAAGGCGTTACAGATGCCGATTTTGAATAACTATTCGAGAAATTAATTAAAAAACTCGGGGTTTTATTACTTCGAGTTTTTTTATCACTCAATTTAAGGTTTCATCTCAAATGAAATTAATTATTACTTTAATTAAACTCAGAATCCCGTCAATATCTTCATTATAAAATCATAAAACCTTATTTAAAAAAAGATTAAATCACAATATTTTGTAATTTTGTAAAAAATTTTTTTAATACTTATAAATAATGAATATCATTAAAAACGCCCTAACAATTTTAGTTTTAGCCTTCATTTCGTTTAGTTGTAAAAACGAAGCTAGGCCAGAAGTTAAAACCGTTGAAATTGAAAATGCTTCACAAACTACAAAAGAAGTTGACCCTAATGCTACTTATGCCAAAGCGGAATTTACTATTGAAGGAATGACATGTGCTATTGGCTGTGCAAAAACGATTGAAAAGAAAATTGCCGGAATGGATGGCGTAAAATCAGCAACTGTTGATTTTGACCGCAAATTGGCAATGGTTGAGTATAATGACACTAAAGTGTCTCCTGTATCTCTTGAAGAAACAGTGACAAAAGTAGCTGATGTTTACAAGGTAAGCGATATGAAAACAGTTGATGATTTCTCAACTGTTACTAAAGAATGTGTTGCAAAATGTAAACCAGACTGCACTAAAAAAGATTGTCCTGATTGTAAGGCAAAAACTGAAGCCTGCCAAGCTAAATGCGCTAATAAAACCGAGGCTCAGAAAATGGCTTGTGCAAAAGACTGTCAAAAACCTTGTTGCGCTAATAAATCTAAAGCATAAAATTATTATCACTTGTAAAAAAGCTTCTCGAAATGAGAAGCTTTTTTATTTCCACTTTACAGTTTCCATAATATGCTTGATGTCTTTCTCTAAATATTTTGCGGCCGGAAGGATAGAATCATAATTAGGTTTGGCATAAAAATATAAGGAGCCTGTTAAAAAATGTTCCGTGCTATCAGTAACATAGAATTGTGATTGTGAAGCCGCATTTCCTCCTACTTCATAGAACATCCCATACACTTTATTAAGCTTATTTATATACTCCTTCTCTTTTATTTCATCTGCTTTTGCGGTATGTTTTTGGGTGAAATTTTGAGCATCTTTTAGAAAATCAATTAAGTTTTTTTGGTCGTTATTGATTGATTTATACGTTAAATAAATGGTTCCTTTTAATGTTGGATATTCAATATTTAAAGCATAACTTTCTGTTGTGCTTGTTATTTTTTTTGATGATATTTTATTGGCCAATGTGTTAGATTCAAAAGAAAAAGGGACGCCATCAACATTTGTGTTAATGTAATTCGCTACAGGATATTCTAAGCGCAAATAACCCTTTGGCTTAGGCACTACCTCATCATTGCAGGCAAAGCAAAAAAATACAATTATCCCTAAATAATAAAACTGTCTCATTCTGTTTTGGTGAATTTTACAAACTTAATACGCTTTTTATCTAAGGCTTCAATAGTAAAAACATAGGTTTTAAAATGTATTTTACTGTTTAATTTTGGGAAATTCTTAGAAATCTCAAGAACAAAACCTGCTACTGTTTCAGCCTCTCCTTTATTCTCTTCAAAAGCCATTTCGTCCTCAACCTTAACTATTTTATAAAAATCCTTAAGCGCTGTTTTTCCTTCAAACACATAATTATGATCATCTAATTTTGAGTATTTCAAATCTTCATCATCAAACTCATCACTAATGTCACCCACAATTTCTTCAATAATATCCTCTAAAGATATCAACCCAGAAGTTCCGCCATACTCATCAACCACGACGGCCAGATGGACCTTTTTCTCTTGAAATTCAGCCATTAAATCATCCAGTTTTTTGTTTTCAGGAACGAAAAAAGGTTCTCGTAATAAGGTTGTCCAATCAAATTGCTTCCTGTCTATATATGGTAATAAATCCTTTACATAGAGAATGCCTTCAATTTTATCAATATTCTCTCTATATACGGGAATACGGGAATAGCCGTTTTCAACAATTTCTTCCATTATTTCCGTATATTTTTGATCTACACTTAGTGCAAAAATATCTATTCGTGGGCGCATGACCTGTTTAGTATCTGTATTTCCAAAAGACACAATACCTTCCAATATTTTTTGCTCTTCTTTAGAAGTATGCTCTTCGCTTGTTAGTGATAATGCCTGTGATAATTGGTCTACACTTAAATTAGACTTTTGTTTTCCCAATTTATTATGGATGGCTATGGTTATACTGCGCATTGGCAAGCTCAAAGGCGATAATAATACATCTAAAACATTTAATGGATGCGCCATAAATGTTGCAAACTTAACTCTATTCCTATTGGCATATATTTTTGGCAGAATTTCTCCAAACAATAAAATTAAAAAAGTGACAATAACAACCTCAACAATAAACCTCAATACAGGAGAAGTCATGCTTTCAAAAACAGTTTCACCCAAATAGGCAAACAAAATAACAATACCAATGTTTATAAAATTGTTTGCAACCAGGATTGTTGCTAATAATTTTTTTGGACGCTCTAAAAGTCTTGAAATAATTTGGATTCGCTTAGATTTTTGCTCTAATCCTTCCTCTATATCGGTTCTTGTAAGAGAAAATAAGGCTACTTCAGCACCAGAGATAAGAGCTGAAAAAAATAATAATAAAAACAAAAGCACAAAGCCTGTTACAATTGATGGGTCAATTGCTATAAATAATGCCTTAAAACTCGGGGGACCAGGATCCAAATATTACAATATTAGTTAAACAATTAGAATGGAAGGTCATCATCCTCTTCTCCAATAGGCTCATTAGCCATTTGTTGATTATCAATTGATTTTTTGGGATCCATCTTATTCGAGGCTTGCCCTTCACTTTCCTTTTTAGTAGTTAAAAAGGTGAAATCAGTACATTGAATTTCAGTGGAATAACGTTCATTCCCACTATCATCCTGCCACTTTCTTGTTTTTAATCTACCTTCAACATAAATTCTATCGCCTTTGCTCAAATATTTTTCACAAATTTCAGCAGCCTTGTTTCTAACCACTATATTATGCCATTCTGTATTTGTTACCCGCTCATTAGTTTGCTTACTCACGTACGTTTCATTAGTAGCTAAAGGAAACCTTCCAACACAACCACCGCCCTCAAAATAATGCATTTTTACTTCATCACCTAAATGACCAATGAGCATTACTTTATTTAGTGTTCCAGACATAATTTTTTTTGTATTTAAAAAGCAAAATTAACTATTTACTACTCATTTTTTTAAAATTAATAAAAAAATGTCATTTACATGCCAAACGGTTAAAAATTAAAATCATCAATAAAATTACTAATTAGAATAGGAACCGGATAATTATGGATGTCATTCACAGAAATTCCTTCCCGTTTAATTTCATCAACAGAAATAATCCAAAATTTAGTAAATAAATGTTGATGGGTTAATTTATGGAGGATAGCTGTTTCATTAAATAATGAAACTTCAAAGATATTACCTTTCAAAAATTCATGATCCTTCAGTGCTACTATAATCTCTTTATGGACTAATTCCTTTTTACTTTCAATTAAAGGAAATTGATATAGGTTTTGCCATATCCCTTTTCCTTGGCGTTTCTCCAAAATAGTTTTTTGGTCTTTTGATAGAATGACTAAGAAATTAAAGTGTTTCTTAGAGGCCTTATTAAGTTTATTTTTTACAGGTAATTGATGTATCATTTTCCTATCAAATGCCACACAACTTGATTGAAACGGACAACTTTCACAATCAGGGTTTTGCGGCTTACATTGTGTTGCTCCGAATTCCATAATGCCCTGATTAAAGGTTGCTGGGTCTTTTTGATCAATAATTTCTTGCGCTAATTGTTTAAACTCTTTTGCCCCTTTTGATGAGTTTATTGGGGTGTCTATTCCAAAATACCGAGAAAGCACTCTGTACACATTCCCATCAACCACTGCTGTCACTTCATTAAAACAAATGGATGCAATAGCACTGGCTGTATAGTCACCAACGCCTTTTAGTTTTAGTAAATCTTTATAATTGTTAGGAAACTGTCCGTTTAAAACTTTAACAATATATTTAGCAGTAACATGTAAATTTCTGGCTCTGGAATAATATCCTAAGCCCTGCCATAATTTTAAAACCTTGCTTTCTTCAGCCTTTGCCAAATCAAAAACAGTAGGAAATTCTTCTATGAAAGACATGTAATAAGGTAGCCCTTGGCTAACTTGTGTTTGTTGTAATATGATTTCAGAAAGCCAAATAAAATATGGGTTATTGGTTTGTCTCCAGGGAAGCTCTCTCTTATTATTTGAATACCAGCGATTTAATATTTTTGAAAATATCATTATTGAATTTATACGAAGCGCAAAAATAAACGTTTATAATCTTAAATTTTAATGAATTAGGTTTGAAATATTGAATTTTAAATTCCTATATTTGCATCCCTTTTAAACTTATATAGTAACTAAAATAAAATATTAAAAATGACTAAGGCTGATTTAGTAGCAAAAATTTCTGAAAAATTAGGAATAGAAAAAGGTGATGTTCAAGCAACTGTTGAATCATTTATGGACGAAGTAAAAACTTCGTTAGAAAGTGGAGACAATGTGTACTTGAGAGGATTTGGTAGCTTCATCATCAAAACAAGAGCAGAAAAAACTGGTAGAAATATTTCAAAAAATACTACTATTAAAATTCCTGCACACAACATTCCTTCTTTTAAACCGGCAAAAGTATTTGTTGAAGGCGTAAAAACTAATGTAGACGTTAAGTAAAAACATTATAATTAAATATTAATTTAAAAAACATAATTTATGCCAAGCGGTAAAAAACGTAAAAGACATAAGGTTGCAACGCACAAACGTAAAAAACGTGCTCGCGCTAATCGTCACAAAAAGAAAAAATAAACCAGAAAAAGTAGTTCTAGAGCTACTTTTTTTTGGTCGGTAAAAAACGTTCTTTGAAATGAGTTCATCAAAATTTTAAACACTTTTTGTGTTTTTTGAACTCCACGGATGTTAAAAATCCTGTGAAAATAATGTATAATCCATCTGTACTTAATTGTACGGATAAAAATTAACTTAATGGATAAAGAATTGATCATTCGATCTAGTTCAGAAGATGTTGATTTTGCCTTATTAAAAGATGGAAAACTTATTGAATTACAGAAAGATGAAGAAAGTAATGACTTTTCTGTTGGTGATGTGTTTATAGCCAAAATAAGAAAAGCTGTTCCTGGACTAAATGCTGCATTTGTTAATGTGGGTTATGAGAAAGATGCTTTTTTGCATTATCATGATTTAGGTCCAAAGCTGCCTTCGCTTTTAAAATTCACAAAACGTGTAAGCACAGGTAAACTAAAAGATTTTTCTTTAAAAAATTTCCCATTTGAAAAAGATATTGATAAAGACGGAAGCATTGCCGATGTCTTAAAATCAAATCAATCGCTATTAGTACAAATAGTAAAAGAACCCATATCAACTAAAGGCCCAAGAATAAGTTCTGAGTTGTCTATAGCTGGTAGATATATTGTTTTAGTTCCTTTTTCTGACCGTATTTCTATTTCTCAAAAAATAGAAAGTAAAGAAGAAAAAGACAGATTAAAACGATTGGTGAAAAGTATTACACCACAAGGTTTTGGAATTATTGTTCGTACGGTGGCAGAAGGCAAAAAAGTAGCCGAACTAGATAAAGATTTACAGAATTTGCTTAGTCGTTGGACGGCAATGTGTAAAAAACTTAATAAAGCCCATCATCCAAGTAAAGTATTAGGAGAAATGAATAAAGCCTCGTCTATGTTACGAGACATATTTAATGACACCTTTACAAGTATTCATGTTGATGATGAAACCCTTTATTATCAAATTAAAGATTATGTGCAAGAAATTGCACCAAATAAAGAATCAATAGTTAAATTGTATCAAGCAAATGTTCCCATTTTTGAAAAATTTGGGATAGAAAGACAAATTAAAACCTCCTTTGGTAAAACCGTTTCTATGGCTAAAGGTGCCTATTTAATTATAGAGCATACAGAAGCTTTACATGTAATAGATGTAAATAGTGGTAACCGGTCAAACAAAGCAAACAACCAAGAGGATACAGCCTTAGAAGTCAATATTATTGCTGCTACTGAAATTGCTCGCCAATTGCGTTTACGCGATATGGGTGGCATCATTGTAGTGGACTTTATAGATATGACAAGTGCTGACAACAGGCAACAGCTTTTTAATCACCTTCGTGATGAAATGAAGGATGACAGAGCAAAGCACAAAATATTGCCGCCAAGTAAATTTGGTTTGATACAAATTACAAGACAACGTGTTCGCCCAGAAATGAACATTAAAACTCAGGAAGAAAACCCTGATGATATCATTAATGGTTCTGAGGTAGACGCTCCAATAGGAATTGTGCCAAAAATAACGCACGACCTAGAACAACTATTTAAAAAAGACTATAAAAAGCTGACTTTAAACACACACCCTTTTATAGCAGCCTTTTTAACTAAAGGTTTTCCATCAACACGTTCAAAATGGTTTTTTGAACACAAAAAATGGGTTAAAGTTTTACCAAGAGATGCTTACACATATTTAGAATATCATTTTTTCGATAAAAATGGTAAACAAATTAAATAATTAAAAAAGCCTAACTTTTTAAAAAGTTAGGCTTTTTTGTTTCATGCTTATCTCTAATTTATGGAGCTGGATTAGGAATCTCAGCGTGTACTGCATTTATTTGGTCTAATATCTCCTCATTTAATATTACATTAATACTACCAATATTCTCTTTTAATTGCTCCATTTTGGTGGCTCCAATAATATTACTTGTAAGAAATGGTTGTTGGTTTACAAATGCTAATGACATTTGTGCCAAAGTCAAGTTATTGTCTTCTGCAATTTTCAAATAACGTCTCGTAGCTTCTGTGGATTGTTTGCTACTATATCTGGCAAACCTCGGAAACAAGGTTAACCTGGCATCTGCCTCTGCAGTTCCTTTTATATACTTGCCAGAAAGCACACCAAATGCCATTGGGGAATAGGCCAATAAACCGATATTTTCTCTTAATGAAACCTCAGCCATATCCCCTTCAAAAACTCTGTTTATTAAGGAATAAGCATTTTGAATGGTTATCATCCTTGGTAAATCATGGGCTTTAGATTCTTCCATATAGCGCATAGCACCCCATGCTTTTTCATTGGACATGCCTATGTGGCGAATTTTACCCGCTTTTATCATCGCTTCTAGACCTTGTAGTACTTCATTAAAATTGTCTTTCCAAGAATCATCAGGATCATGCTTGTAATCTCTAACTCCAAAAGTGTTAGTAAGCCTTTCCGGCCAATGGATTTGATACAAATCAATATAATCAGTCTGTAATCGTTTTAATTCAGCATCTAAAGCAAGTGTAATGGCATTTAAGCTTAACCCTGTCGTTCTTATATGTGCCGTATAATCACTTGGACGACCCACAATCTTACTTGCTAAAATAATTTTCTCTCTGTTACCTGTCTTTTTAAACCAGGACCCAATAATCTTACTCGTTCTACCCTGTGTTTCCGGACTTGCAGGCACAGGATACATTTCTGCGGTGTCGAAAAAATTCACCCCCTGATCAAATGCATAATCCATTTGGGCATGACCTTCGGCTTCGGTATTTTGATTGCCCCAGGTCATGGTACCTAAGCATATTTTACTGACTTTTGTATTGGTGTTTGGCAGTGTTGTATATTTCATTTCAATTGACTTTTGAAGCTTTTTTTTAAAAGTTTAAAGATAAAAAAACCTTTCAGTTATAAAGAAACTGAAAGGTTTAATACTTTGTTAAGATTTTAGATTAATTATCCTTTAGTAATTTAGATAGTTCATCTAACTTAGGCGTTAAAATCACTTCAATACGTCTGTTTTTCGCTTTACCTTCTGGTGTACTATTAGTGGCCACAGGTGCATACTCTCCGCGACCGGCAGCCGTTAAGTTTTCCGGGTTAATAGCTGCATTTTCTCTTAAAATATTAACAATAGCTGTAGCGCGTTTGGTAGATAAATCCCAGTTTCCACTTAACTGAGCATTACCCTGATAAGGCACATTGTCTGTATGTCCTTCAATCAACACAGCAATATCTGGATTTTGACCCAATACGCTGCCCAATTGTTGTACGGCCCTTCTTCCTTCTGTGCCAACAGCCCAGCTTCCTGAACTAAATAGTAACTTGTTTTCCATAGAAACATAGACTTTTCCATCACGTTGCTCAACCGTTAAGCCTTTGCCTTCAAAATCAGTTAAAGCTCTTGAAATGGCGTCTTTTAAAGCAGTCATTGCGGCATCTTTATCTGCAATCACTTTTTCAAGTTCAGCAACTCTGTTAGAACGATCTTCCAGTGCTTTTTTAAGACTTTCTAATCTCGCATTTTCAGCAGCCAAGGCTTGTTCCTTAGCTTCTAATTGTGCTAATAATTCTCTGTTCTTTTGGGAATTAGCAGCAATAGCAGCGGAACTATTCTTCTCTAAGGCATCATAGGATGCTTTTAAATTATCCAAACTCGCTTTAGTGGCATTATAATCGCTCTGCAGTCTATCACGCTCTGCTACAGCAGCAGTATAAGCTGATTGCAATTGTTTTACTTCATTTTCTGCGGCTGTTTTAGCACTTAATAGGGCCTCGTTCTCATCAGAAAGTTTTCTGTTCTCCTGTTTTAAGTCGGTATACTTACTTTCTAATTCCTTATAAACTTTTGGTGAAACACAAGAGGACACAAAAGCAATAGTTACAAATACCAATAAAAGTTTTTTTATCATTTTTTAAAATTTTGTTAGGTTTATTTTTCTATTTCAACTAAAATGGGACAGTGGTCACTATGCACTGCTTCAGACAATATAACGGCTCTTTTTATTTTTTCTTGTAATGGTTTTGAAACCATGGCATAATCTAGGCGCCAACCTTTATTATTTGCCCTCGCATTAGCACGATAACTCCACCATGTATAGTTATGAGGCTCATTGTTTAAATGTCTGAAAGAGTCAATAAAGCCACTGTCAATAAAATTACCTATCCATTTGCGCTCTACTGGTAAAAATCCTGAAGTATTACTAAGTCCTTTTGGGTTATGAATATCAATTTCTTCATGGCAAATATTATAATCACCACAAATAATTAAATTTGGTAAATCTGTTTTAAGTGAATTTATATACTCTTGAAACATATCCATATATTCCAATTTATGGTCTAATCTATCGTCATTTGTTCCAGAAGGTAAATATAGGCTCATCACAGAAAAACCATCAAAATCGGCTCTAATGTTTCTACCTTCAAAATCCATAGAGGCAATACCCGTACCGTATTCTACATGTTTTGGCTCTGTTTTACTTAATATAGCCACTCCGCTGTATCCTTTCTTTTGTGCACTAAACCAATAGTTGTATTTATAACCAGCTTCAGCAAAAATATCTAAATCTAATTGTTCTTTTAAGGCTTTAATTTCCTGTAAGCAAATAACATCTGGATTGGCACTTTTTGACCAATCCATAAACCCTTTATTTATTGCAGCTCTGATGCCATTAACGTTATATGATATTATCTTCATGTAATAGATTAAGAATTTTAGCTAAAATAAATAATGCGTTACTTTTACACTATTATTTTATAGCACTTTTAACGAAAACTATTAACAAAATATTTTAAACTATTTTTAGTTTAAGTATCAGATGAAATTTATAGCCTTTCCTTTTATCTTTTTTTTTGGCTTTTGTGCTTTCGCTCAAAACCAGAATTCTAACTATAGAACTAAAAAAGTTGCTGTAAATGATTCTATTATTATTGATAGTGTAAGCATCAATTCGAGTTATTTTTTTATTAAAAGAAAAGATTTTACGGCAATTGATTCATCATTCTATAGCATTGATTTCCCAAAAGCTATTATAGTCTTTAAAAAGCCTGTTGAAACTGATTCTATTATTATAAATTATTTGAGATTCCCGGAATTTTTAACAAAAACCTATAAACAATTAGACGAGAAGATTATTGTTGAAAACAATGATAATATACAAACGCTCTACAAACTTACGCAAAGCAATCAAGACTTTGATTTTATCCCTTTTGACGGATTAACAACTTCCGGAAGTATTTCGCGTGGGGTTACCATTGGGAATAATCAAAATTCGGTATTAAATAGTGAATTAGACCTTCAAATTACTGGTAAGTTAAACGATAAAGTATCGCTACGAGCCTCCATACAAGACGCCAATATTCCTTTACAAGAAAGCGGGTATTCACAGAGATTAGATGAATTTGATCAGGTTTTTATTGAGTTAATGAGTGATAAATGGAATGTGCGCGCAGGTGACATTGATTTAATAAATACCACCTCTTATTTTGGCAATTTCTCTAAACGGGTGCAGGGGTTATTGTTAAATGTGAATTTTGATAAAGAGAATTCTAAAACTAATTTGTTTGCGGCTGGTGCTTTGGTTAGAGGACAGTTTACGCGCAGTCAATTTAATGCCCAAGAAGGCAATCAAGGCCCTTATAAATTGCAAGGGCAAAATGGTGAATTATATGTACTCATAGTTTCCGGGAGTGAAACGGTTTATGTTAATGGCATTGCCCTAAGACGTGGTGAAGACGCTGATTATATTATTGACTATAACGCCGGTGAAATTATATTTAACTCAACATTTCCTATCACAAGTGAAATGCGTATTACGGTAGATTATCAATATAGTGAACGCAATTATTCACGCTTAGTGGCCTATGGTGGTGGACGACTTGATAGTGAAAAACTAAAAATAGGAGTTTCCGTGTATTCTGAAAATGATGCCAAAAACCAGCCATTACAACAAAACTTATCTCAAGAACAAGTTGAAATACTTTCAAATGCCGGTAATGACACTTCCTTAATGGTATCGCCTTCTGAGGTTTTAGACACCTATAGCGATAATCGCATTTTATATAAAAAAGAACTGATCAATGGTTTGGAGGCTTTTGTTTTTTCAAACAATCCAGACGATGAATTGTACCGAGTCACATTCAGTGCTGTTGGCGCCAATCAAGGTGATTATGTTTTAAGCAGTATCAATGCCATTAGTAAAATATACGAATACGTTGGGCCAATTTTAGGGATTCCACAAGGAAATTTTGCGCCTATTGTTCAGCTTATTGCCCCAAAAAAACTTCAAATGGCCATTATTAATGGGAGCTATAACCCCTCTGAAAAAACTGCCATTAATTTTGAAGTAGCAGGAAGTAAAAATGATCAAAACCTTTTTTCAAACATTGATGATGAAAACAATAACGGTTTTGCAACCAAGCTTAAAATATCTCAAAGCATTATTAAAAATGATAGTCTTTGGAGCTTAAATGCTGTTGCAGATGTTGATTATATAGAAAAGAATTTTAAAACTATAGAGCGTCTTTATAACGCTGAGTTTTCAAGAGACTGGAATATTGAAAAACCAATTGGTAATCAAGAACTTTTTAAAACGGGTTTGCAATTATTACATCCGGAAAAAGGGGTCGCTTCTTATCAGTTTGAACATTTAGGATATTCAGAAAATTTTACAGGAAACAGGCATGTTGCTAATATTAATCTGCTTTTTAACAAATTCAACATTGTTTCCTTTTCTAGTTTTTTAAACGCTACATCTGACCTAAATACGTCTACCTTTTTAAGGTCATCCAACAGAATAACTTACGGTATGGACAAGAGCTGGGTAGGTACAAAAATAGCTATTGAAGATAATGAACAAAAAGACAAAATTACCTCAGTATTGACCCCCTTAAGTCAAAAATTTAAATCTTACGAAGTTTTTTACGGTATTGGAGATAGCACACAGATATTTGCTGAAGTGGGTTATAAAAGCAGGGTAAACGACAGTATAAGAAACAATGAATTACAAAAAGTAAATACCTCAAACACCTTTTATTTAGATTCCAGACTTATTCAAAATAACACTACCAATTTATCCCTTTATATTAATTACAGAACCCTTAAAAATACTGACCAAGCCCTTGATGATGAACAATCCATTAACTCCAGACTACAATACAATCAAAAGTTTATTAAACAGCTTATACAATGGAATACCGTTTTTGAAACCAACTCTGGCGCCATAGCACAACAGGATTTTACCTATGTTGAAGTAGAAGCAGGACAAGGCACATTTACTTGGATTGATTATAATAACAACGGCATTCAAGAATTAGAAGAGTTTGAAATTGCACAATTTCAAGATCAGGGAAAATATATAAGAGTATTGCTCCCTAATCAGGTTTTTGTAAAAACACATCAAAACAGACTGAGTCAAACACTAACCATAAATCCACAACAATGGTCAGTCAGTGAAAAGAAGTCTGAAAATTTTTGGTCCCATTTTTACAATCAAACCAGCTACTTAATTGATAGAAAAATAAAACGTGATGGCAACAATTTTAATATTAATCCCTTTGAATCAGATGCCAAGAATCAATTAGGATTGCAATTAAATTTAAGAAATGTTTTATTTTTTAATAGAGGTAAACAGCATTATACGTCCTCCTATACCTATTTATCCAATAAATCTCAAAACGTTTTATCTATCGGGTTTATTAAGAACAATTTAAAAAGTCATCAACTTAATTTTAATCATAAAATTGAAGAATCCTGGCTAGTTGACTTACTTGCTTCTTTTGACAACAACGAAAGTGCCAGTGAAAATTATTCAACGAAAAACTATAACTTCAATAAACAACGATATAATCCAAAACTGTCTTATTTGTTTAATGATAATACGCGTTTTGATGTGTTCTATCAATACGCTTCAACCAACAATACCATTGGCAATTTAGAGTCTTTAAAGCAACATAAATATGGCGCTTCATTTACCTTTTCCAGCAGTCAAAAAGGGGCCATAAACGGGGAATTTAATTATTTCTCAAACAACTTTGTTGGAAATCCAAACGCCCCTGTTTCTTATCAAATGCTTGAAGGTTTGCAACCGGGTAAAAACTTTACATGGAGTTTGATCGCACAAAAAAAACTAACCAAGTTTTTAGATTTAAATCTGAGTTATTTTGGAAGAAAAACGGAAACAAGTAAAACGATACACACAGGAACCATTCAGTTAAAGGCGTATTTTTAAAAATTCATTGTATCAATCTTGTTAAAAACCGCAATAATTAACTTTACAGATTCCTTATAAAATTCTGGTTGAATATTTTCGTAATCGTCATTTGGTGTATGATAATCCTCGTGGTCATCAACACCAAAGTATAAAAACGGCACTCCCTTTTTATGAAATGAAGCGTGATCAGAAGAATAGACCCAATTTTCAAGGCCATCTTCACCATCATGGCCAACCACCATTTTCACAGTTTCAGATTGATCGAAATTTGTAATGACTTGCTTAAGGGTATTATTAAATCTTGTGCCAACAGCAAATAATTCATTTGTTTCACTTCGGCTGATCATATCCATGTTAAGATTAAGCACGATTTTATTTAAGGACACAATAGAATTATTTACAAAATATTTAGAGCCTTCAAGACCTAATTCTTCCGCATCAAAAGCCGCTAAAACTACTGAATGTTTAGGTGGATTATTTTTGAAATACTCAGCAAAACTAATTAAAGCTCCTATTCCAGAAGCATCATCATCTGCACCATTATATATTAAACCTTCTTTTATACCTTCATGATCATAATGCGCACTAATAACGATGTATCTTTCTGGATTCTCTGTTCCTTTAATCAGGCCCAAGATATTAGTGCCGTTATAGTTTTTCCTCTTAGTAAAAAAAGAGAATTTCTGCTCATAATTAGTGTTAAAAGGCAACACATTAAGTATATGAAATTGATCGATTATATATTCTTTTGCTTTGTCCGCCCCTTTAGTGCCGGTGCGTCTTCCTTCAAAATCATCAGAAGATAAAGTTTTTATGTTTTGTAGTAAAGCATCTTCATTAAAAAACGGGTAGAACTCGTTTTGCTTTAGTGCATTCTGACTAAAACAAAGTGTATAAAATAAAATTAAAAAAAAAGTGAGTAACCTACATTTATTAAACATTAAGTTCCATATTTAGGTGGGCTAATCTAAATAAAAAAAACATCAAGATGCATTAACAAATGTTAATATATATTGGCTTTCATTAGTTCTCGATTCATTCTGGCAATATTATCTAATGAAATCCCTTTCGGGCATTCTATTTCGCAAGCACCCGTATTGGTACAATTACCAAATCCTTCTAAGTCCATTTGAGCTACCATGTTTCTTACACGATCGGCAGCTTCAATTTGCCCTTGTGGTAATAATGCATATTGCGACACTTTAGCGCCTACAAATAACATGGCAGATGAGTTTTTACAGGTTGCTACACAGGCACCGCAACCAATGCAAGTAGCGGCATCCATTGCGGTATCCGCTGCATATTTTGAAATTAAAGTACCATTGGCATCTTGTGTATTTCCTGAAGTATTGACAGAAATAAAACCGCCGGCTTGTTGAATGCGATCAAAGGCACTTCTATCTACTATTAAATCCTTAATTACCGGAAAAGCCGCCGCACGCCAAGGTTCAATATAAATGGTATCACCATCTTTAAAACTTCTCATATGCAATTGACAAACCGTTATACTTCTATCCGGTCCGTGAGCACGTCCATTAATATACATTGAGCACATACCACAAATACCTTCACGACAATCATGATCAAATGCTATGGGCTCTTCGTTTTTATCTATAAGATCTTGATTTAATACATCAAGCATTTCAAGAAAAGACATATCTGAAGAAACATCATCAACCTTATAATCAACAAGTTTTCCTTTATCGCTTGCGTTTTTTTGACGCCAAATTTTTAATGTTAATTTCATAACCAATCTGTTATTTGTAACTTCTTTCTTTTACTTCAATATTTTCGTATTCTAATGCTTCTTTGTGTAAAACGGCATCCTTAGGTTCTCCTTTATATTCCCAGGCAGAAACATATTGAAACTCTTTTCTACGCATTGCTTCACCTTCAGGTGTTTGATATTCGTCTCTAAAATGACCTCCAGCTGATTCTTCTCTTTGTAAAGCATCTTTTGCAAATAACTCACCTAATTCTAAGAAATCGGCAACACGGCCAGCTTTAGCAAGCTCTTCATTATATTCATCGGCGCCACCAGGAACTTTAACATCTTTCCAGAACTCTTTTCTTAATTCTGCTATTTCTGTAATAGCTTCTTTTAAATCTTTTTCATTTCTTGCCATTCCACATTTATTCCACATTATTTTACCTAACTTTTTGTGGAAATAATCTACAGAATGCGTTCCCTTATTATTAACTAATGCATCGATAGTCGCTTTAACCTGTTTTTCTGCTTCTTCAAATTCTTTTGAATCCGTTGAAATTTTTCCGGTACGAATATCATGAGATAAGTAATCTCCAATGGTATAAGGCAATACAAAATAGCCATCAGCAAGTCCCTGCATTAGTGCAGAAGCCCCAAGTCTGTTAGCTCCATGATCAGAAAAATTCGCTTCTCCAATAGCGTATAATCCGGGAACCGTAGTCATTAAATTATAGTCTACCCAGATACCTCCCATAGTATAGTGTACTGCTGGATAAATCATCATTGGGGTTTCGTATGGGTTCTGATCTACGATTTTTTCATACATCTGAAACAAGTTGCCATACTTCGCTTTAATAATATCTTTACCTAATTTTGTAACAACCCCTTTATCATTTTCATCTAAGCCTTTAACATGTGCCTGTTCTTTTCCATATCGCTGAATGGCCGCTGCAAAATCTAAATAAACGGCTTCTCCTGTTTTATTGACGCCATAGCCGGCATCACAACGCTCTTTAGCGGCTCTTGAAGCGACATCTCGTGGTACTAAATTTCCAAAAGCAGGATAACGACGTTCTAAATAATAATCGCGGTCTTCTTCAGCTATCTCAACTGGTTTTAATTTACCTTCTCTAATTGCCAAAACATCTTCCATGTTTTTTGGCACCCAAATCCTGCCATCATTTCTCAAGGATTCAGACATCAGTGTTAATTTTGATTGATGGTCTCCTGAAACCGGAATACAGGTTGGGTGAATTTGTGTAAAACAAGGATTTGCAAAAAAGGCACCTCTTTTGTGTGCTTTCCAGGCAGCGGTAACATTGCTTCCCATAGCATAAGTTGACAAGTAAAACGCATTACCATAACCACCAGTTCCTAATACTACCGCATGGGCTGAATGACGTTCAATCTCTCCTGTCACCAGATTTCGCGCAATAATTCCTCTTGCTTTTCCATCAACAATCACAACATCTAACATTTCATGGCGATTGTACATTTTAATTTTACCACGACCTATTTGACGATTCATTGCTGAATAAGCACCTAACAATAATTGCTGCCCTGTTTGTCCTTTTGCATAAAAAGTTCTGGAAACTAATACCCCACCAAATGAACGGTTGTCTAATAATCCGCCATAATCACGTGCAAAAGGTACTCCTTGTGCCACACATTGATCAATGATATTGGTTGAAACTTCTGCCAATCGATAGACGTTGGCTTCACGAGAACGATAATCGCCTCCTTTTACGGTATCATAAAATAAACGGTATGTTGAATCTCCATCACCTTGATAATTCTTAGCGGCATTAATACCTCCTTGAGCTGCAATAGAGTGTGCTCTCCTTGGGGAATCTTGGAAACAAAATGATTTTACATTATAACCAAGCTCTGCCAAGGTTGCAGCTGCCGATCCACCTGCTAAACCAGTACCTACTATGATGACATCAATAAGACGTTTATTAGCTGGATTTACTAAATTGATTTTATCTTTATAATTTGTCCATTTATCTTTAATTGGACCTTCTGGTACTCTTGAATTTAAAGCCATGCGTATTTAAGATTAATGGTTAAAATGATGATAAAGTGCAATAAAAATAAATCCTAGAGGAATTATAATTGAATAGGCTTTACCTATTGATTGTAAGGTTTTCTTTCTGCCCGCAGTAATTCCAAGAGACTGGAATGCTGAGGTAAATCCATGAGCCAAATGAAGCCCAAGCAATATAAATGCAACAACATAAATAGCAACGCGAACCGGACTTATAAACTTCTCTTTAAGCTCTTCATAATAACGATATCCCGAATCTAAATTGTCTGGATCTATCAGCCCTGTCATATCGCCACCAACATATTTAATCGTGATTTCATGCACCCAGAAATCATAGAAGTGAAGACCTAAAAATGCCAGTATCACAACGCCGCTTAAAACCATATTTCTGCTCATCCATGTGGAGTTTGCAGCACCATTATTCTTAGCATAAGAAACTCCCAAGGCTTTTTTGTTTTTAATTTCCAATACAAATCCCATGATAAAATGGAATACTACACCAAAAATTAAAACTGGTTGCATAATAAATTGAACCAGCAAATTTGTTCCCATAAAATGCGAAGCCTCATTAAAACTGTCTGGACTAACAACAGATAATAAATTTATAGAAACGTGCATTACTAAGAAAAACATTAGAAAGAAAGCTGAAAGCGCCATGGCTACCTTTCTTCCAATCGAAGATTTAAAAAATCCGCTCATTTTTTTGAAGATATTTAGATACGTACAAAAATACACTTCAAGAACATTATAGACAAAAACAAAGACACTTAAATATCTATTTGGAATGATTTTAAATAATTTGTGTTCAACAAATTAAAAAGGGCCTTTTACAGGCCCCTTCTTGTTTCATTTTTGACATCAATAATATTATTCTAAAATTATTTTTTTAGTTACAAAAGCATGATCAGAATGGATATTAACCAGATACATCCCTTTTGCCATACCTGTTAGATTAATAGTGCTTGTTTCTGAAGCACCCGAAAGATTTATTTCAGAAATCAATCTGCCACTCATATCATAAACAGTGGCTTTTTGTAAATTCAAATTTAAATCATTCTTGATATAAAATGTCCCATTTGATGGGTTCGGATAAATTTTTACGGCAAGTTTAAATATATCATCTTCCACACTTAAACTACAGGGTCCAGAATAATCGGTCATAGGAGGTTTTACGCAAACAGAAGTTGAGGTACTTCTATCTTGTATATCTGTTGCACCAGCAATATCATCACTATTTAAGGCTCTTTGGTCTTCATTAAAAGAAAGCGCATAATGCATAACTGCATCCGTATCAATAACATGACCTAATTGATGCCCATGGCCTAACTCATGAAGTGCTACGGTTTCAAAATCATATTCTCCTAAAACGGTAGTTGGTCCTGGGCCAAAATTCCAATCAGTTGTCCCTCCAGCATCAAAAACAATATCTAATTCTGAAACAAACCAACTTAAATTTGGATAACTACCACAACCATTATACCAAGAATAACAAGTCCCTAAAACACCACTATCAAGTTCATTAACGTTATCAAATCTAATAACATTAGTATCGTCACTAGCTACAACATCAATTACAGTTGGAACATTTTTTATAGTCCAATTAATTTTTGTTGTACATCTCCAGGTTTCAAAAGCTCTTTCAAAAGCCGCTCTAGCTCCGGAATACTCACTGTCATTAAAAAATTGGGTTTGCATTTCCCATTCATAGCCCCCACTGGTTTGCCCGTAATGTTGCACGGGATAGGCATATGGCTTTAAAGGTCCGTTTGTAGGAGGAACATCATTTGGTTTATCATCTGGGTCATAAACAACATTAATCTCAGAATAAGAAATGGTCAAATTTCCTGAAGAAGTACCCATTGCAGATGCGGCATCAGTAACTCGAATTTTTCCTGTGCCTGCTCCAGAAGGAATTTCAACTACAATTTGGGTATTACCCCATGATACTATTTGAGTTTCTAAAGCATCTGTGTAACTACCTTTACCGCCTTCATCGGCATCAGCAAAACTCACTTTTCCCATGGTTGTCCCAAAGCCTGTTCCGTTGATAGTAAGTCTCGTTTTAGTACCCGCTGTAGCTGTAGTTGGATTAAAGTTTGAAATAATTGGCGCTAAAGCACTTTTTTGATTTAATGATCTATTCAGTTCAACCGTATTAAAAGATGAAACTTCCACATAATTATTGCCCGTAGCAGAGATGATTTCTTTATAAAAATTTAAAGAAATACCCTGCTTTTTGTTGAAAGGATTTACAGCAACATCACTATAAACATCGTACTTATAAAACCCTTGAATGGCTCCAAAAGGTTGAAACTGATTAACTAATATTTTATTTGTAGCGGCGTTATTAACATCGCTTTTCTGAAGCATAAAAACACCTACATTACCTTTATATAATTTTAAACCAGTAGACACTACTAATGCTGTGAGTTCAACCGTTCCTCCTAAAGTTATAACTTCAATAGTTGAAACAGGCGTTCCCTTAAAAACCTTATATACCTGAACCGTATTAGAAGTGTAAATTAAATTATTACTCCAAAATGATGTTTTAGATATCACTTCTCCTTCAACAACCAAGGCTGACCTATCAATCTGCTCCTTTAATGTGATCTCCCGCAGCATTACTTGAGCATATAACCCATTAAAACTGATAAAAAACAGAATGATAGTAATTGTTAATCTATTCGTTTTCATTTTCAAAATTTTAACCCAATATTAAATACCTAATAAATGGGCTTTGACCAAAGTTAAAGAATTATGAACAAAGTTTTAATAGTTTTTGTAATTTTATAGTTAAATCACAATTCAATGAAATATCATCCTATAAAACAAAGTTTATTCATTCAAAACCGAAAAAATTTTAAAGCCAAAATGCTTCCTAACAGTTTAGCTGTTTTTAATTCAAATGACATTTACCCCATTAGTGCTGATAGCACCATGCCATTTGAACAACACCGCGATATATTTTATTTAAGTGGAGTTGATCAGGAAGAAAGTGTTTTAGTTTTGTTTCCTGATTGCCCAAAAGAAAAGCATAGAGAAATTCTGTTTTTAAAAGAAACCAACGATCATATAGCCGTTTGGGAAGGTGAAAAACTAACCAAGGAAGCTGCTTTTGAAACCAGTGGCATAAAAACGGTTTATTGGCTTCAAGAAATGGAAAAAATCATGTTTGAGTTAATGACCCAATGTGATACCGTATACATCAACACTAATGAACATTACAGAGCCAACGTTCAAACAGAAACTAGAGAAGACCGTTTTACAAAATGGTTAAAGAATAAATATCCTGCTCATGCCGTTGCGAAAAGCAACCCCATATTACAGCGTTTAAGATCTGTAAAAAATCAGATTGAACTGGACTTAATGCAACAAGCTTGTGACATTACTGAAAAAGGTTTTCGACGTGTTTTAAATTTCACAAAACCGGGTGTTTGGGAATATGAAATTGAAGCTGAATTTATGCATGAATTTTTAAGAAACAGATCTAAAAAATTTGCATATACCCCTATTATTGCCTCTGGAAATAATGCCAACGTACTCCATTATGTTGAGAATAATCAACAATGTAAAAAAGGCGATTTAATTTTATTAGATGTCGGTGCAGAGTATGCAAACTATTCCAGTGATATGACCAGAACCATACCTGTTTCTGGAAAATTTTCAGATAGGCAAAAGGCGGTTTATAATGCTGTAAATCGCGTAAAAAATGAGGCTACAAAAATGCTGGTACCCGGCACAGATTGGGCTTCTTATCATGTGGAAGTTGGAAAACTTATGACCTCTGAATTATTAGGTCTTAAACTATTGGATAAAGCCGATGTGAAAAATGAAAATCCTGATTGGCCAGCCTACAAAAAGTACTTTATGCATGGTACTTCTCACCATATGGGATTAGATACGCATGATTATGGTATTTTAACTGAACCCATGAAAGCCAATATGGTGTTTACTGTGGAGCCGGGAATTTATATTCCGGCAGAAGGATTTGGAATTCGTTTAGAAGATGATGTCGTTATTCAAAAAACAGGAGAACCTTTTAATTTAATGCGCAACATCCCTATTGAAGTGGAAGAAATTGAAGACCTTATGAATTAATCTGGTTTTATAGTCAACAATTAATTAAAAATAAAAAAAGGGTCATTTAAAATGACCCTTTTTGCTAACCTGACTAAATTAAATTTTACCCTTAAACAGTGACCAATTCAAATAAATAATTATTTAGTTTACCTAGCGTATTAATTTTATCATTAGAATTGACTAATAGTGAAATATTATTTCTGCTTCCGCCATAAGAAATCATCCTGATTTTAACGTCTTGTAAAATCTGAAATAATTTATAGGTATCCTGATGGTTTACAATAGAGTGTCCCACCAGACAAATAATGGTTTGGTTTTTATCAACCTCAACAGCTGAAAACTTTTCAAGAGCCGTAATAATTTTGTCTAAATTTCTGTCGTCATCAATGGTCAGTGAAATAGCCACTTCAGAAGTCGTAATCATATCTATAGCTGTTTCATAAACTTCAAATATTTCAAATACCTTTCTTAAAAAACCATGTGCCAAGAGCATACGCCCGGATTTTATTTTGATAGCAGTAATATTATCTTTTGCCGCAATTGCTTTTACCCCATTTTCACTATGACTTTCATTGATCAAGGTGCCGTATGCTTCAGGATTCATAGTATTTTTTAAACGCACAGGAATGTTTAGTTCTCTCACCGGAGTTACCGTTTGTGGGTGCAAAATTTTTGCTCCAAAATAGGCTAATTCAGCGGCTTCATCAAAGGACAAATTTGAAATAGGTCTGGTGTTTTCAACATATCTTGGATCGTTGTTATGCATTCCATCTATGTCTGTCCAAATTTCAACTTCTTCAGCCTTTATTACCGCCCCAATAATTGTAGCTGTATAATCACTGCCCCCACGTTGCAAATTTGAAATATTTCCGTCTTCATCTAAACAAATAAACCCTTGTGTAATATAAATTGGTGCTTCAGGCGTTTCTTTAAAAAGAATATCTAAATCTTGTTTAATATAAAACAGATCTGGCTCATTATTTTTATCAATTCGCATAAAACTTAAAGCCGGAAGTAAAGCAGATTTTATGCCTTCTTGCTTTAGGTAATTATGAAACATATATGTAGAGAGAAGTTCGCCTTGGGCTACTATATTGTTTTCTAAGTTAAGTGAATATTCTTGATAGGTGCATTCCACCAAAAAGTTAAAAATCTCAGTGATATAATTTTTAACATCTGCATTTAAAGACTCATCACCAAGTAATTTATCAATAGTGTTAAAATATGTTTCATGTAATTTATTGATCTTTTCAACAGCCTCATTAGGCATGTTGTTGGAAATATTACTAGCTATTGCTACTAAAGTATTTGTGGTTCCGGACATAGCTGACAAAACCACAATTTTTTTCTTTCCATCATTAATAATGTTTTTAACATTACTCATGTTTTCAACGGATCCTACCGAAGTTCCTCCAAACTTTAATACTTTCATTTTTTATTAATTTATGGAACGAAAGTAGACTAGATAACTCTAAATAAGATATTTATTAAAAAAAAAGATTATTTTTGCACAAATTGTTAAATATTTAACATGAAAACAGTGTCCAATTGTGTCGAAGATATTTTAATCGCCCAACCTTACTTAGAAGAGGCGCTCTCAAGAAATATTATAAACTTTAGTGCTTTAGCCATTGAATTGACTGAGCCAATAAGTAAGATGTTGAAAAAGGAGGTAAAGCCAGGGGCTATTATGATGGCTTTACGCCGTTATAATCCGCCGGTTGCATTAACCAATTCAATTAAAATGAAAAAGGTGATTCAGAATTTGGGAGATATTACTGTGAGGTCAAACTTAACTGATTTTACAGTAAAAAATTCTGAGACTTTAATTCATAATCACGCCCAATTATTGCAGAAAATTAACGAAGAATCTAAACTGTTTTACACATTTACAAGAGGTATTCATGAAAGCAATATTATAGTGTCAAGTAGTTTGAACGATTATGTGAATACACATTTTAAAAATGAAATTTTTATTGCGATTCAAGAAGGTTTAACAGCCATTAGTATAAGCTTACCTGAAGACAATTCAAAAATAGCCGGATTATATTATCACTTTTTTAAACGCTTAGCCTGGGAAGGTGTTGTACTTTACGAGGTTATTTCAACAACTAATGAATTTACCATTTTGGTTGAAGAAGAATATGTTGACAATGCCTTTTTAGCAATAAAACGATTCAAAAATTAAGTTTGTAATCTTTTATTATGTGTTAATTTTTGAAAAATATTCACTAAAATAAAAGTTGTTAAAGCGGGTAAAACCCATCCTAAATTTTGTTGAGCGAAAGGAATCATTTTTATAATAGGTTCCAGTTTTTCAATAGGCATAATAAAATTCAAAAAATCAGGAATACTAAACATAAAAGTTACAACAACCACCCACCTAAAAACCAATTGAGTAGCATATGTTTCTGAAATCGCATTCAATAATATAAGGACTATACAAAGCGGATAAATAAGCATTAAAGATGGCAACGCCACTTTAATAATATAGGACACTTCAAATTGACCAACCAGTATTCCCACGATACAACAAACTATTGTTGTTATGACATAGGCTGTTTTAGAGTCTTTAAAAAGGGCTTTAAAAAAATCTGCGGTACTCATAATAATACCCACCGCAGTTGTAAAACAAGCTAATCCAACCAAAACACTTAAAAAAACAGCACCCATATTACCTAAAGTTTTTGAAGCTAAACCTGCAAGTAAATTAGTCCTTGAAATATCAACTGGAAACTCTGAATTGTACAAAGCACCTAAAGCAATCAAACCAGCATAAATAATGAATAACCCAACCATAGCTATCAGTCCGGATTTTGCAATCATTATCTTTTTATCTTTAAAAGACATGGCATCATTAAAATTGTTTATTGAAATGATCACAATACCTCCCATAACCATTCCTGCAATGGCATCGTAGGTTTGATAGCCTTCCAATAACCCACTAACTAAAGGCGTATCTAAATTTGATATGTTCATTGGGCTTACGTTTACAGAAACACCAACCACAATAATAGCCAGTAATATGAGTACAATAATGGGCGTTAAATATTTGCCCAGTATTTCTAAAGCATTATTTCTGTTAATTACAAAAACAAAAGCCAGTGAAAAATAAATAAAGCTGGTAGTTAATGAACTTGTATTAAAGAATGGTGCAATGGCAATTTCATGGGTCACTGCAGCGGTACGAGGACATGGTAATGCAATAATTATCACATAAATACAAAGACAAAATATTAAACTAAACAAAGGCGACACCTTGTTACCAAAAGCCAACATGGTACCTTGTAATTTAGCATGTCCAAATAAAGCTAATAGCGGAATAATAGTCGCTGATATGATAAACCCAATGGTAACTAACCACCAATCAGGCCCAGAATTAAAACCCAATAAAGGTGGCAAAATTAAATTTCCTGCACCAAAAAATCCGGCAAATAAAGCAAATCCAAATACAAAAGTTTGTTTAGTTTTATTCATTATTCAATGATATCTTTGACTAATATAGTTTAAATATGATTTTACAACACAAAGGCATAAACATTTTTTACACTGACAAGGGTACGGGTGTTCCGGTAGTTTTGCTTCATGGCTTTTTAGAAAACTCCACTATGTGGGACGCTTTTATACCCGTCCTTTCAAAAAAAAACAGAATTATCTGTATTGATTTACTGGGTCATGGCCAAACAGACTGTTTAGGATATATTCATTCAATGGAATTAATGGCTGAAATTGTTAAGGCGGTCCTAAATCATTTAAACATTAGTCAGACCATTCTAATTGGGCATTCAATGGGCGGTTATGTGGCACTCGCTTTTGCTGAGAACAATCCAAAAAATGTTATTGGTCTTTGTTTAATGAATTCAACTGCAAATGCAGATAGCAGTGAACGCAAAAAAAATAGAGATAGAGCCATTATCGCTGTCAAACAAAATCATAAAACCTTTGTAAGAATAGCGGTTGTCAATTTATTTAGACCTAAAAACAGAAAGATTTTTGCTAATCAAATTAAACTTATAAAAGAACAGGCTTTAAAAATACCCGTTCAGGGTATAGTCGCTGCTCTGGAAGGCATGAAAATCAGAAAAGACAGAGAACAATTTTTTAAAAATGCTGCTTTTGAAAAATTAATGATTATAAGCAAGAAAGATCCTGTTTTAGCTTTTAAATCTCTTATTAAGCAAACGAAAAACTCCAATATAAAAGTAGTAGAATTTCCTGACGGACATATGAGTCATGTTGAAAACGAAACCTTATTCTTACGTACAATTGTGCATTTCATCGAAAAAATATAGCTTTTCGTCGTTTTATTCATTTTTTGTTTTATATTTATACTGTTCTAAATCTGAAACTTATGGAAAAAGCTACTAAAAAGACCTCATTCCTTCCAAATGTATACTGCAATGTCTTTGGTCATGATTTTGAGGTAACCAAAAAAGTCACCTATTACGTAAAAGAATATACTTGTACGCATTGTAAAAAACAGTTGACCACTAACGGAAATGGACACCTAATTGAACTAACCCCAAAATTTAAAGAAATAAATACCATTTTAGAGCGAATTCACAACGTGAGAATTCAACGTTCAAAGGAAAAATTAATCACTTCATCGATTTAATAACCCTATGTTAAAATCATAAAAAACGTTTTTATATCTTAACAGTCTCTCACTGATTAATTAAGGCAAAACATTTTTTTTGATGAAACATCTTCACTGCAAGGTCTTTGGTCATGATTTTAAAGTTACCAGAAAAGTAACCTATCATGTAAAGGAATATACCTGTAAAAATTGCAAAAAGCAATTAACTACCAATGGCAATGGCCATTTAATTGAACTTTCTCCTAAGTTTAAAGAAATAAACGACGTTTTAGAACGTATCCATGAAAAAAGGAACAAAAAATTAATGGAGAAAAACCCCTTTAAAAACTTATTAGTTTTTAAGCATTAAAATTTTTCCAGCCTTGGGCTTTTATTGGAATTTTAGTTTCGGCTCGTGTAACTAAATGTATTCCCGATTCTTTTTCTTTGATAAAACCAATCACTGTTAAACTAGGATTTGCTTTTATTTTAGGAAAATCTTCCTGTGAAACAGTTAATAACAACTCATAATCTTCACCACCATTTAAGGCCACAGTAGTGCTATCAATATTAAATTCCTCACAAGTAGAAATAACCACAGGATCTAAAGGTAATTTTTCTTCAAACAAATCGCAGCCTACTTCACTTTGTTTACAAATATGCATTATTTCAGAAGATAAGCCATCACTAATATCAATCATGGATGTAGGTTTAACATCTAAATCCTTTAATAATTTAATGATATCCTTTCTAGCTTCTGGCTTTAATTGACGCTCTATAATATAACTGTAAGGTTCTAAATCTGGTTGATTATTAGGGTTTACTTTATAAACTTCCTTCTCTCTTTCTAAAATTTGCAATCCTAAATAGGCGCCCCCTAAATCTCCCGAAACAACCAGCAAATCATTTGGTTTAGCACCATGTCTGTAAACTTCATTGTCGCCATCAATAGTTCCAATAGCCGTAATTGAAATTAACAAACCCGTTGTTGATGAGGTAGTATCTCCTCCAACTACATCAATATTATAAATAGAAGCAGCAGTTTCAATTCCTGCATAAAGTTCTTCTAAAGCTTCCAAAGGAAACCGGTTTGAAACTGCAATAGACACCGTAATCTGTGTTGGGGTCGCATTCATTGCACAAACATCAGATAAATTAACAACAACAGATTTATAACCTAAATGCTTTAAAGGCATATAACTCAAATCAAAATGAACACCTTCCACTAATAAATCAGTAGTAACTACTATTTTGTTGTCTTTAAAATCCAATACAGCGGCATCATCACCAATACCTTTAATAGTGGACTTATGATTCATTTTAAAATTCTTAGTTAAATGATCTATTAATCCAAATTCTCCTAAATCACTTAATTCAGTTCGTTGTATATTTTTATCTTCTATCATGCTGCAAAAATAACAACCTTATTTTGATAATTCAACATTAGTATCATAATAACACTTTTGAACTTTAACATAAAAACAATTAGAAAACCCACTTTATAATTTATATTGTTCACTTGTTATAATTTTCACCACTTATATAATAAAACTAAGCATACAATAGTTTTATACAGTGAATTCAAAAAAACTATGAGAAATTTATTTAAACCTTTTTTTTCAAAATCAATAAATTACTTTTCTTTCTTACTTTTCTTATGTCTTCTTGCAATTGCATTTCAAAATTGCTCTGACGAAAAGGTTGAAAGTTTGCTAATTGCAGACAGTGATAATGTTGATTCTGCTGTAGCTCTTGCCTATTGCGACAACGGATTTGCTGATATTTTCCCGTGTAATGACTATGATTTAATGGCCTGGATCCCTTTAAATACATTCGGAGTTACTGCAGGAAACGATTGCTGGGGATGGACAGATTCTGCAACTGGAAAAGAATATGCATTAATGGGAACAAATTCCAGCACTGCCTTTGTAGATATTACTGACACTGAAAACCCTGTTTATTTAGGAAAACTTCCAACAGCTTCAGTAAATAGTTCCTGGCGTGATATTAAAATTTATAATGATTACGCTTTTATCATTGCCGATAATGCTGGAAATCATGGTATGCAAGTGTTTGATTTAACTCGTTTACGCAATATATCCAATCCTCCTGAAACCTTTAATTCAGATGGTAATTATTCTGGTTTTGGAAGTGCTCATAATATTGTAATTAATGAATCTACAGGGTATGCCTATATCGTGGGAACCACTAAAAGCGGCCCGTTTACTGGTGCTACCTTATTCATTAATATTCAAGATCCAGCAAATCCAGTCTATGAAGGTAATTTTCAAATTGGCGGTTATTCACATGACGCGCAAGTTGTGACCTATAATGGGGCTGATACAGACTATACTGGTCGTGAAATTTTAATTGGAAGTAATGAAAACGCGGTGATAATTGCCGATGTTACAGATAAAGCCAACCCAACAATTATTAGCACAGTAAATTATAGTAATACAGGGTATACACATCAAGGGTGGTTAACGGCAGATATGAAATATTTCATACTTGGTGACGAAGTTGATGAACTTTCTTTTGGTAATAATACCAGAACCGTAATCTTTGATTTTACGGATTTAGATAATCCAACTTATGGTTTTGATTATTCTGGGCCTACACTAGCCATAGATCATAATGGATATGTAAAAAATAACACTTTTTATCTTGCTAATTATAGAGCCGGAGTGCGAATCATTGATATCGCTCAAATAGAAAATAAATCAATGAATGAAATTGGTTATTTTGATTCGTATCCAGAAAACAACAATGCTGCCTTTGATGGTGCATGGAGTGTATTTCCGTTTTTTGAAAGTGGCAATATTATCATTAGTGATATTAATAGAGGCCTTTTTGTGATAAGAAAAAGTGGCACTTAATTAAAAGATCATGTTCCTTCAAAATATAAAAGTTCTCATATTTAAACTCTTTTTTCTTTCATTGCTATGGAGTTGTTCGTCAATTAATGAAACGCCTCCAAACAATCCAATACAGATAGAATTTATTAAAACTTTTGGAGGTTCAAATAATGAAAGCGCCAAATCTATTACCAAAACTTCTGATCGTGGTTATGCCATTTTAGGATATACACAAAGTATGGATGGTGATGTTATTAATAAGGTAAATAACTCTTATGATTACTGGCTTCTAAAGTTTGACCAAAACAATAATTTACAATGGCAGAAAACTTATGGTGGTTCAGGAGATGACCGCGGTAATGAGGTCATTCAAACAACTGACGGAGGGTATGCCATATTAGGATATAGTCAAAGTAATGATGGTGACATGAGTGAAAATTTTGGGTTTAGTGACTATTGGGTATCAAAACTAGATGCTTCAGGTAATATCCTTTGGAAAAAATCTTTGGGTTATGCCGGAACTGATACCGGTATTTCTATAATAGAAACCAATGACCTGGGTTTTCTGTTGACCGGAGTTCTTGACGTGACCGCTTCAGAGGGCAATGGGAATAGTAAAAACACCAAAATTAATCACGCTGGAGGAGATTACTGGGTGATTAAATTAAATATATCAGGTGAAAAACAATGGAGTAAATATTATGGTGGATCCTTTACAGACACGCCTTATGATGTCATTCAAACTGAAGATAATGGCTATATCATTGTAGGCTCCTCTGATAGTGCAGATGTTGATATTTCCAGTAACCAAGGCACTTATGATTTCTGGGTCATCAAGATTGATAACACCGGCACATTGGTTTGGGAAAAATCATTTGGAGGATCAGAAATAGATGAAGCTTTCAGCATCGTTAAATCATCTGATGGTAATTATATTATAGTGGGTGATACCAGAAGTAATGATAAAGACATTTCACAAAACAATGGGGCTTCAGATTTATGGGTTGTTAAAATAACCCCTTCAGGAAATTTACTCTGGGAAAAAACATTTGGAGGAACCAGCTTTGATGCAGGACGCTCAATTTCAAATACCTCAGACAATGGTTTTTTAATATCTGGCAGTTCCAGAAGTATGGATGGTGATTTAACTACCAATCAAGGACAAAATGACGTTTGGGTCTTAAAAATAGATTTTAATGGAAGTCTCCTTTGGCAAAAGTCTTTCGGTGGAAGCAACATTGATTTTGCCTATGGCGCCCTAGAACTTGAGGACAATAGTTTTATTATTATTGGTGAATCAAGCAGTGCAGACAAAGATATTCCAGAAAACAAAGGGTTTACAGATTTAATAATTGCTAAATTAAAATAATGAAAAAATTAATTGCTGTTTCCTTTTTTATGATCGCACTATTGGCATGTCAATCAGATGATCAAGCAATAAAATCTGAAGCAACTATCAGTTTTAATTTTAGTCATAATTGGGATGGAACAATGGTTTCAAATTCAGATTTCAACAACATACAATACACCAATGCCCATGGAGACATTTTAAGCATTGAAAGACTGAGATATCTCATTTCAAAAATCACCTTTCACAAATCAAATGGAGAAAAAATAGTCCTGGACGGATATAACTTAGTGGATGTTACCAATGGAACTCATTTGTCATTTTCTTCAAAGACAACCATACCAACAGGTAATTACAGTAATGTCTCTTTTCTTTTTGGTTTTGATAATGAAGACAATATAAGTGGTGCCTATCCCGATTTAAATTCTGCTTCCTGGAATGTTCCAGAAATGCTAGGTGGCGGCTATCACTTTATGCAATTAGAAGGGAAGTATATCAATGAACAGAGTGAAGAAATTGGGTATGCCTATCATGCTATTAGAGCCGTAGATAATTCAGACCCTGATAATTTAATTTTTCAAGATACTTTCATAGAGGTTAATTTAGGTTCAGTTATGATTTCCAATGATACCTCATTTAATATTGAAATGAATATAGCCGAATGGTTTAAAAACCCAAACACATGGGATTTAAACCTTTTATACAACTCATTAATGCCAAATTTTAATGCACAAGTGATGATGTATGAAAATGGTAAAAATGCATTTAGTTTAGAATCTGTTAGCCCTGAAAATGATTAAAAAAAAGGTTTTACATATTGTCTTTTTATTTCTAATAGTGTCATGTACTAATGAAACCGTTGAAAAGTTTATTTATGAGCCAACCCCGGCACCTTTAAATATTCCACTTCTTTTTGAACAAAACATTTTAGCTCCCATAATTCCTTTTAATAATCCTCAAACTGTTGAAGGCATTGCTTTAGGGAAAAAATTGTTTTTTGATCCAATTTTATCGGCTAATAATACACGGGCCTGTGCAGATTGCCACACACCAGAAAAGGCCTTTACGGATGCGAATCGTTTTAGTGAAGGTATTGATGGGATTTTGGGACACAGAAACTCTATGCCTCTTTTTAATCTCGCATGGAATTATGATGAAAATTTCTTTTGGGACGGCCGTGTTTTTAGTTTAGAGCATCAGGCCTTTGAGCCTGTTACAAACCCTATTGAAATGCATAATACCTGGAAAAAAGTAGTAGAAAAATTACAAGCCCATCAGGATTATCCCAAATTATTTAATGAAGCCTTTGGACCTTCAGCTATAGACTCAACTTTGGTCACCAAGGCCATTGCACAATTTGAAAGAACTTTAATTTCTGCAAACTCAAAATTCGATAAATATCTTTTGGAAGAAGGAGTATTAACAACCCAAGAACTGAATGGGTTTAATGTTTTTATGGATGAAACAAAAGGAGATTGTTTTCATTGCCATGGTAATGCCAACAATCCTTTATGGACAGATAATTTATTCCATAATAATGGTCTGGATGCAGTTATTACTGATTTGGGTTTAGGAAAAGTGACTGGTGATCCGGCTGATAACGGCAAGTTCAGATCACCTTCATTGCGCAACCTTGCTTTTACTGCACCCTATATGCATGATGGCAGATTTACAACCCTCGAAGAAGTTATCAGTCACTACAGTGAAGGATTACAAAACTCTCCTACTATTGACCCCTTAATGAAAAAGGTTTCTCAAGGAGGTGTCAATTTAACTGAGGAAGATAAAACGGATTTAAAAGCCTTCTTATTATCACTTTCTGACGAAACATTTATATCTAATCCTGCCTTCTTAAATCAATAAGAAAAACTTATAAAAGCATATGCTAATATAATGTTAGAATGTATGGAAATCCATAACTTATATTGTATATTTGTAGCTTATTTAGAAACTGTCTTAATAATGGTGGTTAAAAAATAACAGAAAAACAAAGTAAAACTATTTTAATAATTATGATTAAAGTTTCTGAAACTGCTAAGAAAAAAGTCATCGAACTTATGCAAGAAGACGGCTATAATCCATCAACGGATTTTGTACGTGTAGGTGTAAAAAGCGGTGGTTGTTCTGGCTTATCATACGATTTAAAGTTTGACAAAGAAAATCAAGAAGGCGACAAAGTTTTTGTTGATAATGAAGTAAAAATTATAGTAGACAAAAAAAGCTTTTTATATTTAATAGGTACAACGCTTGAATATTCAGGTGGGCTTAACGGAACAGGGTTTGTATTTAACAACCCTAATGCCAATAGAACTTGTGGCTGTGGTGAATCTTTTTCACTTTAAACAATCTACAGAAGAACAAAACAATGAATAAATATACTGAAGACGATTTAAGAGAAGAGCTTAAAACCAAGGAATATGAATACGGTTTTTATACTGACATTGCCTCTGACACATTTCCAAACGGTTTAAATGAAGATATTGTTAGAGCTATTTCTCTTAAAAAAGAAGAGCCGCAATGGATGACTGATTGGCGACTTGAAGCGTTTAGAGCCTGGAAAGAAATGACTGAACCCGAATGGGCCAATGTACATTATCAAAAACCAGATTTTCAAGCTATTTCTTACTATTCTGCACCAAACAGCAAGCCTAAATACAATAGTCTTGATGAAGTAGATCCAGAATTATTAGCCACTTTTGCAAAGCTGGGAATATCCATCGATGAGCAAAAAAAGCTGAGTAACGTTGCCATGGATGTGGTTGTTGATTCCGTTTCGGTAGCCACCACTTTCAAAAAGACTTTGGGTGAAAAAGGCATTATTTTTATGAGCATCTCTGAAGCTATCAGAGAACATCCAGAACTTGTAAAAAAATATATAGGCACTGTGGTGCCTCAAAAAGATAATTTTTATGCGGCCCTTAACAGTGCTGTGTTTAGTGACGGGTCCTTTTGTTATATACCAAAAGGTGTTCGTTGTCCTATGGAACTTTCCACTTATTTTAGAATCAATCAGGCAGGGACCGGTCAGTTTGAAAGAACACTTGTTATTGCAGATGAAGGCAGTTATGTTAGCTATCTTGAAGGCTGTACAGCCCCTAGTAGAGATGAGAACCAGTTACATGCGGCAGTCGTTGAGCTGATTGCACTTGATAATGCTGAAATAAAATATTCAACCGTTCAAAACTGGTACCCAGGTAATGCTGAAGGTAAAGGAGGAGTTTATAATTTTGTTACTAAGCGCGGACTTTGTGAAACCAATGCAAAAATTTCCTGGACACAAGTAGAAACAGGAAGTGCTGTAACCTGGAAATATCCAAGTTGTGTATTAAAAGGCGACAATTCTGTCGGCGAATTTTATTCAATTGCGGTAACCAATAATCATCAACAAGCTGATACAGGAACTAAAATGATTCATTTGGGGAAAAACACCAGATCAACCATTATTTCAAAAGGTATTTCAGCCGGAAAATCTCAAAACAGTTATCGTGGCCTGGTTAAAATAAGCCCAAATGCCGATAATGCCCGTAATTTTTCACAATGTGACAGTTTACTTATGGGTAATGAATGTGGCGCCCATACGTTTCCATACATTGAGGCAAAAAATAAAACCGCCAGAATTGAGCATGAAGCTACCACCAGTAAAATTGGTGAAGACCAAATTTTTTATTGCAACCAACGTGGCATACCAACAGAAAAAGCCATTGCTTTAATTGTAAACGGTTTTAGTAAAGATGTACTTAATAAACTGCCTATGGAGTTTGCTGTAGAAGCTCAAAAATTACTTGAGATAAGCTTAGAAGGATCTGTAGGTTAATAAAAAAAGAATAAAAACAAATAGTCTCGATTTTAAATAATAATATGTTAAAAATTAAAAATTTACACGCAAGTGTTGAAGACAAATCAATATTAAAAGGTATTAATCTTGAAATTAAGCCTGGAGAGGTTCACGCTATTATGGGGCCAAACGGATCTGGTAAAAGCACCTTGGCGTCAGTCATTGCAGGGAAAGAAGATTATGAAGTCACTGATGGTGACATATTTTTTGAAGGAGAAGATATCAATGAAATGGCAACTGAAGAGCGTGCCCATAAAGGCATCTTTTTATCATTTCAATATCCGGTTGAAATACCTGGAGTATCAGTAACCAATTTCATGAAAACGGCCATCAATGAAACACGCAAGGCTAAAGGGCTTGAAGATATGCCTGCTAAAGACATGTTGAAACTCATTCGTGAGAAGGCCGAGTTATTAGAAATTGACAGAAAGTTTTTATCTCGTTCTTTAAATGAAGGCTTTTCCGGAGGTGAGAAAAAGCGTAATGAAATTTTTCAAATGGCCATGTTAGAACCCAAATTAGCCATCTTAGACGAAACCGATTCAGGTCTTGATATTGACGCACTTCGCATTGTAGCTAATGGGGTAAATAAACTTAAAAGCAAGAACAACGCGGTCTTAGTGATTACCCATTACCAAAGATTATTAGAATACATTGTACCTGATTTTGTACATGTATTATATAATGGAAGAATCGTGAAGTCTGGGACTAAAGAACTGGCTCATGAGCTTGAAGAAAAAGGTTACGACTGGATTAAAGAAGAAGTTAACGCATAATTAATTTTCAGTTTGAGCGGTTCAGCCACTTTTACTAACAATTGAAAAATGGATTTAAAAGAAAAACTCATATCATCCTTTTGGGCATTTGAAAACCATCAAGACGAGGATACTTATTTGCATAACATAAGAACCGAAGCTATAAAAACATTTGAGCATCATGGGTTTCCTTCCAAAAAAGAAGAAGCCTGGAAATACACCTCCCTAAACAGTGTTTTAAAAAATGACTTTAGTGTGTTCCCAAAGCAGGAAAATGCCATTGAATACAATGATGTTAAAAAATATTTCATTCATGACATCGACACTTATAAAATTGTTTTTATTGATGGGAAATATTCTTCTCATCTCTCACAGACAACGCATGATGGGATGGATATCTGTTTAATGTCTTCGGCATTAACAAAACCAAAATACCGGATTCTTATAGAGAACTATTTTAATAAAATTGCGAAAAACGATAGTTTAACCTCATTAAATACAGCCTTTTCAAGTGAAGGAGCTTACATTCATATTCCTAAGAATAAAATGGTGGCAAAACCAATTCAAATCATCCATTTTTCAACAGGAAATGAATCAGCCATCATGTTACAACCACGTAATTTAATTGTGGTTGATGAAAATTCGCATTTGCAAATTATTGAAAGACATCAAAGTTTAACTGAAAATCCTGTTTTAACCAATAGCGTTACAGAATTATTTGTCAATAAACGCGCCATTGTTGATTATTATAAAGTGCAAAATGACCATTCAAACGCTTCATTAATTGACAACTCATATATCAATCAAAAGCAAGAAAGTATTTGTTCGGTTCATACCTTTTCTTTTGGAGGGAAATTAACTCGAAATAATCTTAATTTCTATCAACATGGCGAAGGTATTAACTCCATTTTAAAAGGCATCACCATTATTGGTGATAAACAGCATGTGGACCATAATACCTTAGTTCATCATATAGAACCAAATTGTGAAAGTCATCAGGATTACAAAGGTGTTTTCGGCGAAAACTCCACGGGTGTTTTCAATGGAAAAATAATTGTTAATAAGGAAGCCCAAAAAACCAATGCCTTTCAGTCAAATAAAAACATATTAATAAGCGATAAAGCCACTATTAACACCAAACCGCAATTAGAGATTTTTGCTGATGATGTGAAATGTTCACATGGTTGTACCATAGGTCAGTTAGACGAAAGTGCGCTGTTTTATTTGCGCTCTAGAGGTATTCCCGAAAAAGAAGCGAAGGCATTACTTATGTATGCGTTTAGTAATAACGTGTTAAGCTCAGTTAAAATTCCTGAAATTAAACAACGCATCAATAAAATTATAGCTAATAAATTAGGCGTTGATATCGGTTTTGATCTATAAAATTATTTGAAGCTATTTCCCGCTATCCGCTCTATCTTTTTTACATGAATAAAGGAAAAAAGGATGCCGCTACTATCGGGGCTATTTTAAAAAACAACTATGTTTAACGTAGAAGATATAAGAAAAGATTTTCCCATACTTTCAAGACAAGTCAACGGAAAACCATTGGTATATTTGGACAATGCAGCAACCTCTCAAACACCTCAGCAGGTTATTGATACTATTGTAGATTATTATTCAAATTATAATGCCAATATTCATCGTGGTGTGCATACGTTAAGTCAGGAAGCTACAGATAAATATGAGCAAGCGCGACATAAAATTCAAAAGCACTTTAATGCTCAATTTGCACATGAAATTATTTTTACGTCGGGTACGACGCATAGTATTAATTTAGTAGCTAATGGGTTTTCTTCCATCCTTAAAAAGGGTGATGAAATCATCGTATCTGCCTTAGAGCATCACAGCAATATTGTGCCTTGGCAAATGCTTTGTGAGCGCACTGGAGCCATATTAAAAGTAATCCCCATGAATCAAGAGGGTGAATTAATCATGTCTGAGTATGACAAGCTCCTCTCCAATAAAACCAAATTAGTTTTTGTAAATCACATTTCAAATGCTTTAGGCACCATTAATCCTATTGAATATATTATAGAAAAAGCGCACCAAATTGGCGCAGCCATATTAGTTGATGGCGCACAGGCCAGTCCGCATTTAAAACCAGATGTTCAAGCTTTGAATGTTGATTTTTATGTAGCCTCCGCCCATAAAATGTGCGGCCCAACAGGCGAGGGAATGCTATACGGTAAAGAAGAATGGCTTAAAAAATTACCACCTTACCAAGGTGGAGGTGAAATGATTGCGGAAGTCACTTTTGAAAAAACCACTTACGCCGAATTACCTCATAAATTTGAGGCAGGAACCCCTAATATTTGTGGAGGTATTGCCTTTGGTGCAGCCATTGATTATATAAACGCCATTGGATTTGATGCCATTTCTAAATATGAACATGAACTTTTAGAATATGCTACACAAAAACTAATTGAAATAGAAGGTTTAAAAATTTACGGGACTTCAAAAAATAAAACATCCGTTATTTCCTTTAATTTAGAAGGCATTCATCCTTATGATGTAGGCAGTATTCTTGATAAAATGGGCATTGCTGTTAGAACCGGCCATCATTGTGCGCAACCCATCATGGATTATTATAAAATACCTGGTACTATAAGAGCTTCTTTTTCTTTTTACAACACTAAAGCAGAAATTGATAGTTTAGTTGCAGGAGTAAGGAAGGCGCAATTCATGCTTTCTTAAGTATTATCTTATTTCTTTTAGACTTTATATTAAATAAAAATTGTTATTTACCTAACAATCACATGCTTTTTGTCGAATATTTAACAAAAATTATTAATAAATAATAAGAAGTTTAAAAATATTTTATACTTTCCTCAACACTAATTCTTAATTAACAACTATTATGAAAAAATTATTTTTTGGTTTGGCTTCAATAGCCTTATTATTTTCGGCATGTAACAACGATACAAAAGAGATTACTTTAGATCAAGAAATTGATATGAGCGATTTTTACGTTTACACGGATTCTGCTGATGACTTAACCAATAAGTCAAATACCGGTAAGGAAATCAACAAAACATGTGGAACCATGTCTAATTTAAACAGATTACTGGCTGAAAACCCAGGATTAGAGAAAAAAATGTTTGACATTGAGTACCATACCAGAAAATTGATCAATGCCAAAGGAAAACCAGTAGGTAACCCTGGTGGTGGTGGCAGCGATGGCGGTGAACCTGATATTGATGTGTTGCGAATTGAGGATAATTTAAATATTGTGATCCCTGTATATTTTCATATTATATTGCCAAATGCCAATGATGTTAGCAATGCTCAAATTCAATCTCAATTGAATGTTCTTAATGACGATTTTAGTAAATTAAATACTAACCTTTTGCCCTCAGGTGCCACTAACTTTATAAATGATGCTACCAACACAGACATTAGCTTTACACTAGCAGGAATTGTGAGACATAACGACAACACCTCTTCATGGGGAACGAATGATTCTGTGAAAAGATCGTACCCTCCAGTTTCTCCTTCAACACAACTAAATATTTGGGTTTGTAATTTAGGTAGCGGCCTTTTAGGCTATGCACAGTTTCCGGGTGGAAGTCCAGATACTGATGGTATTGTCATACTGCATGAAAGTTTACCTGGTGGCTCTGCATCAAACTATAACTTAGGAAGAACAGCCAGTCATGAGGTAGGACATTATTTAAATTTAAGACACATCTGGGGAGATGGTAGATGCCGCCAAGATGATTTTGTTGAAGATACTCCTACATCTGATGGTCCAAATTATGGATGCCCTGCCTATCCGACTGTGAACTGTAGTTCTACAGATATGACTATGAATTATATGGATTATACCTATGATTCATGTATGTATATGTTTACTGACGGGCAACGCAATAGAATGAGAGCTATATTTGCCTCTGGAGGTCCACGAGAAATTATGATACAATAATAAACATATTTATTTTTTATTTAAAAGACGCCAACTTTGGCGTCTTTTTTGTATTTTATAATTAAAAATATAAGCCATGAAATTAATTATCTTCTTGTGCAGTCTTATCTCGTTAAATACCTGCAATAATTCTAAGAAAACCTTGAATTTTTCTCAAAACGAAATCGAAACGAAACTTGAATTAAATGGTACTTATGTTATTAAATCATTACAAAATGAAGATGTTTCAGCTTATGGCTTAGAAGTTAATTTTAATGCTGAAAAACAAAAAATAACGGGCTTTTCAGGATGTAATCGTTTTTTTGGAAACTATACATTGAGTGAAAAAAGCATTACTTTTGGAGCGCTGGGCTCTACAAAAATGTTTTGCGAAAAGGAAGCGAATACTGTTGAAACTAACTTATTTGAGGCCTTATCAAAAATTGATCATTTAAATTCTAATAATGCAACTTTAGAATTCATTAGTAATAAAGGCATTGTTTTAACCATGATTAAAAATCCACAAGTAATGCCAGTCATGTTTGAATATTCCACCACTTCAAGAGGTGTCTATAAATCCATATCAATTAATAAAAAACAGGTTTCAGTAGTTAACAAGCGTGATGATGATCCAGTTATTAAAGTTTGTAGCGCACCAGAATGGGAACAACTTATAAACGCCATAAAAACAGTTGATGTTAAAAATATCTCTAATTTAAAGGCGCCTTCAGACAGACGTTTTTTTGATGGAGCTCTTATTGCTAAATTAATTATCTATTCTGATGATAAGAAATATGAATCAGCAAGTTTTGATCACGGGAATCCCCCAAAAGAGATTGAAACCATTGTTAAAGAAATCTTATCTATTTCAGAAAATATTGAATAGGACCATTTCTTATTGTATTTTTGCATAAAATAAAAACTGTGAGTATTAAGGACATACAAAACGAAATTATTGATGAATTCTCAATGTTTGAAGATTGGGAAGAACGTTATCAATATATGATTGATCTTGGAAAGGACTTACCTTTAATTGAAGCACAATATAAAACCGATAGTAATATCATTAAAGGCTGTCAAAGTAAAGTATGGGTTCATGCTGAATTAAAGGATGATAAAATATTTTTTACGGCTGATAGTGATGCTATTATTACAAAAGGTATTATAGCCATTTTAATTAGAGTTTTTTCAAACCAAAGACCTAAAGACATTATTGAAGCCGACACAGATTTTATCGAAAAAATTGGTTTAAAGGAACATTTATCTCCCACAAGAGCTAATGGCTTGGTAAGTATGATTAAACAATTAAAAATGTATGCCATAGCATACCAAACACAATTAAATTAACATGAGCGATATAAAAATAGATACTTCAAAATTAGGTGAAAAAATTGTAGGGGTTCTGAAAACCATTTATGACCCAGAAATTCCTGTTGACATTTATGAATTAGGATTGATTTACGACGTATTTGTTAATGAGGATTATGACGTTAAAATCTTGATGACTTTAACAACGCCCAACTGCCCAGTAGCGGAAACTTTACCACTAGAGGTTGAAGAAAAAGTCAAATCTCTTAATGAGGTGAAAAGTGCTGAAGTTGAAATCACTTTTGATCCACCTTGGACCCATGAATTAATGAGTGAAGAAGCGAAGTTAGAACTTGGAATGCTTTAATAATTTACTTTCATTATTTACATGCAAGACGAAATTATCAATCGCGTAGCGAATAGTAAATTAGTAACCATTAACCTGGAAGATTATTATCCTCCAGGCAAGCGTATTTTGTTTGATATTAAAGATTGGCTTTTTGAAGGTTTTGTGTTACGTGAAAAAGATTTTAGGGATAAAGCAAATCAATTTGACTGGTCTCAGTTTAAAGATAATTATGTTGCTTTAACGTGCAGTAGTGATGCCATTATACCCGCCTGGGCCTTTATTTTATTGAGCATCCATTTAGAGCCATTTGCAAAAAAAACGGTGATTGGAAACCTGCAAGTACTTGAAACTTCCATTTATCAAGAGGTATTAAACACTTTAGATATTTCAGAATTTACTAATAAACCTATTATCATAAAAGGTTGTTCTAAAAAGCCAGTACCTCAAAATGCCTACATCATGCTGGCCAGTAAACTGAAGCCAATTGCACACTCTATTATGTACGGAGAAGCCTGTTCTTCAGTGCCTTTATACAAGAAAAAATAGAATTACACATTGTTATTTAATATATTTAACCCTTAAAAATTTCAATAATGAATAGAATATTACTTTTTTTAGCGGTTTTACTTTGTAGCATGGTGACTGTCAATGCACAAACAAAAGAAGAGCTGGAAACTCAAAAAGCTGAAAAGCAAGCCGAGGCAGATAAATATAAAAAGGAAGCTGATGCACTTCAAAAGCAAATTGATGCACTTCCTGGTTGGAGAATTGGAGCTTTTGGTACTATTGGCGGAAGTTTATCAAACTTTACCAACTGGTACTCTCAAGGCAAACCAAATAATACTTCAGGGAATATTGGTTTTACTATTAATGGCCATGCCAATTTAATTCAGGAAAAATTCTTTTGGAGAAACTCATTGACCACCAACTTAAATTGGGTGAAATTAGACGATAGAGATGATCCAACTGATGACAGCAGTTTTAGTCCAACAACAGATGTTTTTTCTGTTTCCTCTTTGTATGGAAGAAACATTACAAAATCCTTAGCCGCATCAGGATTAATGGAATACAGGACGACGCTTCTTGATAACTTCAATGATCCGGGTTATTTAGATTTAGGTATAGGTGCCACCTGGACCCCAATTGAAAACCTTATTGTTGTGATTCATCCCTTAAACTACAACTTTGTATTTAGTTCTGGAGAAACCGTTTTTGAATCGTCTTTAGGTGCTAAAATTGTTGCAGATTATACCAGACAAATAGGTGCTATTAATTTTAAATCTAACTTGTCTATGTTTCAAAGTTATAAAAGCTCGAACTATTCCAACTGGACATGGACTAACTCATTTGGTTATACCCTATGGAAAATGATTGGTGTTGGCTTTGACTTTGGCTTAAGAAGTAATAAGCAAGAAGCACTAGATTATGCCCTGAACACCATTGGTGATACGAATGCTACTTTTGATAATGTAAACAACGATTTACAAACCTATTATACTGTTGGTTTGAGCTATAAATTTTAAATAAAACTCAAATAATAAGAAAAAAGAGCTTCATTGAATGAAGCTCTTTTTTTATGCTTGATTTACATCATAATCTGGATATAGAAAATGATTATAAGGAAAACGTGTAATATGAATTTGCCTTACTTCTTCATAAACGCGCTTTTTAAAATCCTCTAAATTTTCTTTATTTAATGCCGAAATAAAGAGGGCATTATTGCCTACTTTACTCATCCAGGTCTTTTTCCATTCTTCCAATGAATAATGCATTTTAGAACGCTCAGTTTCTAAATCATCATCACTTAATGGCTCTGGTTTATAAGCATCTATTTTATTAAAAACCATAATAGTTGGCTTGTCAGCACTTTTAATTTCTCCCAGAATTTTATGAACAGAATCAATATGTTCCTCAAAATTTGGATGTGAAATATCTACCACGTGCAATAGTAAATCAGCTTCTCTAACTTCATCTAGAGTACTTTTAAAACTTTCAACTAATTGGGTTGGCAGTTTTCTTATAAACCCCACCGTATCTGAAAGTAAAAATGGTAGGTTTTGAATTACTACTTTTCTCACCGTCGTATCCAATGTTGCAAACAATTTGTTTTCAGCAAAAACATCACTTTTACTAATCACATTCATTAGAGTTGATTTACCCACGTTAGTATATCCAACCAGAGCAACCCGTACCATAGCACCGCGATTTCCTCTTTGAACAGACATTTGTTTGTCAATGGTCTTAATCTTTTCTTTAAGTAAAGTGATTTTTTCTCTAACTATACGCCTATCTGTTTCAATTTCAGTTTCACCCGGTCCTCTCATACCAATTCCTCCCTTTTGACGCTCAAGGTGTGTCCACATACCGCGTAAGCGTGGTAATAAATACTCACATTGTGCCAATTCAACTTGAGTGCGGGCATAACTGGTTTGTGCCCGTTGTGCGAAAATATCAAGAATTAAGTTCGTCCTGTCAAGTACTTTGCAGTTGAGAATTTTACTGATATTTCGTTCCTGAGCCGATGACAGTTCATCATCAAAAATGGCAGTTCCGATATTATTTTCTTTAATAAAACGCTCTACTTCTTCAATTTTACCTGTACCTAAAAAGGTCTTAGGATTGGGCATTTCCATTTTTTGAGTAAAACGCTTCACAACCTCTCCGCCTGCAGTAAAAGTTAAAAACTCAAGTTCATCCAAATATTCTTTAGATTTTACTTCATCTTGGTCTTTTGTAACAATTCCTACCAGTACAGCCCTTTCTAAGCTTATATTTTTTGATTCTATCATAAATTAAAATATTGTACAAAGTTACATAATTCGAAGTATTTTAATTTTTATATTTTTAGGGTTCTAATTTGAGTTTATGAGCAATTTTATAGAAGAAAACGAATCCAAACAGCTTAAACATACCATTGCTTTTTATAATCTTGAAAATCTTTTTGATATCACTGATGATCCAAAAACTAATGATAATGATTTTTTACCAACAAATACAAAAAAATGGACCACTAAACGATACAAGGATAAACTTAGAAAATTAGGATTTGCCATTTCAAATATTGGACTTAAAGAAACTGATAAACATCCTGCTATCATTGGTCTAGCTGAGATTGAAAATGACACCGTTTTAAAAGACCTCATTGCGTCAAAACATTTGGATGACTGCAATTACCACTTTGTTCATTACGACTCCTTAGATGAGCGGGGAATTGATGTTGCCTTATTATATGATTCCACTTGCTTTAAAGTTACCAATAGTGAAACGTTTTCCATTCATTTAACTAATGAAGAAGGGCTCCCCGATTATACCAGAGACATCCTTTTAGTAAGCGGCTTCTTAGAAGATGAAGAAATTCAGGTCATTGTAAATCACTGGTCTTCAAGACGTGAAGGCGAAAATGAAACCGAGTTTAAACGCATAGCCGCTTCAAATAAAGTAACTGAGATTATTGATAATTTAAAAGCAAAAAATAAAAATGTAAAAATTATGGTTATTGGAGATTTTAATGATGATCCAACTAATAACAGTATTATGCAATTAGTAGAAAGTCAAGATTTATTTAACCCCATGCAATCTCTACTTTCATACTCAAGAGGATCTACTTCTCACAATTTTAGATGGAATTTATTTGATCAAATCATGTTTACCAAAAATTTCTTTGAAACAGTTCCAAATACCTTTAGTTTCTCAAATGCTAATATTTTTGACGATGACTTTTTAAAGCTTTTTAATGGCAAGTATAAAGGCAAACCCTTTAGAACCTACATAGGTAAAAAATATCAAGGAGGCTATAGCGACCACTTTCCTGTTTATGCCATCGTTGAAAAGAATTCTTAAATAAAAAAGGCCTCTTTTCCGAGGCCTTTTTTATTTAACTATAATTTATACTCTAATTAATTACCTGTAACTTTTACATCATCTACTTGGAATGTGGTAGTGATACCTGTACTTGAACCAAGATATTTAAAGGCAACATACATGTTCCCTTCTAAACAAGAAACATTTATTGGCCCGGAATTAGTAAACGTAGTTCCATATCCAGAAGTTGGTCCTTGTGGTAAAATAGCATCAACAGCTAACCAAGTTGCATCAGAAATATCTGCTGAATTTCCAGTAAAATCTGTCGAAACATAAACGCTTAAAGCATCTCCATTATAATAACCAACATTTGTTTTAAAAGTTAATTGCTCAGAGGTTGAAGCGTCTAAATTAATGGCAGGAGTGATTAACCAAGCTTCATAAGGATTTTCATTTGAATTATAGGCTGTAGTTTGCATATAACTATTTCCACTGAAGGATCTTAATGAATATTTGTAGGTTCCTGCATTTGCATTAATATTTATCCAACCTTCACTAGTCAAAGTTGCTTCTGTAGTTCCTTCAAAATTTTCATCAAAAATTACTTGAGTTCCGCCAGAGGTACCAGTACATTCTAATAATGGCGGATCACAGCGCTCACCATTAAAATTGATGTCATCTGTATCTCTAATAAATATCTGGTAATCTGAATTATATTTACTAAAAACAGCCACGATGCTTCCACTTCCTGTTGGAAATAACTCGTTTTTAAAAGCTGCAAAACCACTGTTTCTTAAAATTGTACTGGACTCATCGTCACAGTTCTTTAAGTTTCTGTTTACCGTAAAAGTGTCTGATGCATTCGCATATGGCAATCCAACTTCAGGTAAACTTAATTGCATATTATCAATTTGAACCAACATATTGATATAATTGTCACTATAATCAGCAGGGGTAATTACTTTAGGAACCATGGTTGCGATTTCACCTGATCGAATAATAAAATCTGTATAATTAGTAGCAGAAATTCTTCCTACAGAGGTTCCTTGAATCGCACCAATATGGAGGACCCCATTTAAATTATCCATACCAAGGCCATTCAGTTTAACATAAACTTTTCTTCCTGGTTTGTATAATGCATACATTGACGTAACATCCACATCTAACTGAATAGCGGCCGTTGGATTTTCAGGTGTATCTTGCAATATTAACACTTTATAGAAATTACCAGCTTCATCATTTGAAACGACATATCCTTCCATTATTAATTCTCCTCCATTACTGGCTGCAGTAAAATCAACCAAGCTACCAGCATACATTGATTTTATAATGCTTATAGTGGTATTAGCTTCTATGTTTGGTTCTGTAAATTCAACACTTGGAATATCATAGTCGTCATCTTCAACACATGATATTACAGCAAAGACAGCTATAAACAACAGTGTTAATGGTAAAATTTTTATTGTTTTCATAAGTTGTGATATTATATTTTTCATTTTTTTAAAATCTAAAGTAAATATTCATAAAATAGGTAGCTCCTCTGCCATACCAATATCTTGAACCAAATACAGGTGTGTCATTACTTACATCATCTCTTAATTGTCTGTAATTAGCATTCCTACCTTGCTCAAAACCACCCGTTTTATATTCGGTATCCAACAAGTTATTAATACTAGCAAAAAATCCTATATAGTAATCGTCTATTTTCCATGATTTCCCTCCAATAAGGTTTACACTCATATAACTATCAAATTTTTCCTGTTTTAATAATTCTCTCGCTAAATCTTCATCATAATCATTAAACGGTAAGCCGTCAGAATCCAGATAAAAATTCTTTGTTCTTGTTAATGGACTGATATCAATATAAGTATCATCAAAAAAGTTGGCTGTTGCTCCAATCCACCAATAATCTGGATCGCGATATTCAAAACCAATAGAATAGGCCTGTTGTGGTCCGCCCGCAACTCTGTAATCTTTTAAAGTGGAAACCCCAAAATCAACGCGTCCATTTTCAAAATCAGATGATGTTAAATACAGATTAGGGTTATTATCGTAAGTAAATTGACCTAATGACGCAACCCCTTTTAATAAAATAGTTGGAGTTACTTGTGCTTCAATACCTATCTCTGCGCCAATTTGTCTTTTATCAATTCCTTGTAAAATTTCTTGAACAAAAGCAGTATTATCTCCTCCAACACCATCGGCGTAATAGAAAGAAATCTCATTAGCATCTTCTATTTTAGAATAGTAACCAGTAAATCTGGCTTTTACAATGGGTGAACGAAAAATGTAACTAGCATCCACGGTACTCATTTTTTCCTCTGTGATATCGCTTACTATATTATGATTTTCTCTTGAATTAGAAAACGTATTTCTTAAGGAAGGAGCCTTAGTTAAATAACCCGCATTTACGTTAAATAAATGTTTTCCAGACAATTTATAAGTGACTCCTGCTTTTGCTCCTATCCCTGTAAATGATAATTTTTCTCCTTTGCCAAATGAATTATCTGAGTAAGCACCATTTTGATATAATCCTTCTCTTTGGTATTGTGTATTTGTTGCAGTAGCTGAAACATAAAAATCAAACTTATTGTATTTAAACTGACCTTGTAAAAACCCTGAAACGATGTCTGAATATAAGTTGAAATTATATCTAAACTTTTCTCCCTCCCTGGCAATTCTGTTAGGATTGAGCTCATCAAACTGAAAACCATCAAATGAATCGACATTTAAATACCCATTGCCACCTAATAAATCGATAATTTCTGCAAAGTTTTCAGATTTTAATTTACTGTAATTAATAGATCCATTAATTGTAATGTTATCATTTATATATGATGATAAAATAGTATTAGCAGTAAATTGCTTGTCATCATTTCTATCTTCAAATAAAATATAGGTCGAGTAATTATCAGTATTGGTTAAGTTTGTTAGATACATACTATTCCAATCTATCTGCCCATCATTTACAAATTGTTGCTCATTTAAATAGGCTTGTTCATAATTTGGACCTGCTGCTGGTGTTAGCCAATAGCTCGGTAATTTCTGATAATAGGCTGGACTGGGATTTGATCCACCTCCAACCGGAATACCATCATCATTTAAACGCTGACCATTGTTATCTAATCGACTATTTCCAATTTTTCCAAATTGATAGGCAACATTGGTGTTTAAACTTGTTTTATCAGATAGATCCCAAAAATGATTCAACATTAAAACTGGCTCATTTACTTCCTTAATTCTAGAATTACGCTTTTTCCCATCCTGATAACCCCAATATTCATTATATTTTATATCTTTTAAATCATAGACTTCCTGTGTATTTGGAGATGATTTACCTCTTCTATTAGGTGTGTAAATTGAGGTAAAGTTTAAACTATGTTTTTCTCCAAATTTCTTTTCAATAGAGGCAAAAAACGAATTGGAATCATATAATGTGGCATCCTGAAACCCTTCATTACCCCAACGTCTTCCAAACATAAAAGCCATAGACCAACCATCTTTCATTAAACCCGTTGCATAACTAGCCATGAAACGGTTCGTATAACTTCTATTTGAAGATGAATAGGTAACGCGCCCTCCACTCTGAAACTGAGAGGCTCTTACATTAATATTTGTAGTACCTAAAAAACCTCCAAAATTATAACTAGACGCTTGAAGTCCTACAGATAATTCTTGATTTCGAAGCACATCATTCAATCCGCCCCAATTGCTCCATTGCGGTCTTCCATTAAAAAGTTTGTTCATTTCAACGCCGTTAATTAAAACGGATCCGTTTTGAGAATCCAATCCTCTTAAATTAAAAAAAGAAGAACTAAATTCAAAAGCGGCTGTTCGCTGAAACACATCTAAAGAAGATGATAATAATCCAGAAATATTATCTGAACCACTGGTGTCATCATTCAATTCATCATCAGACAAGGTAATTGTAAATAACTCTTCAGCACTTGTCATGTCAAGTTCTAATGTCATATCTGTTATATTAACAGTTTGACCTTCATTAACCACTATAGGATATCTCTTTACGGCGTATCCCTCTTTAAATATTTTTAATACCTGCTCTCCTAAGGGAACATTATTAGAAAATTTAAATTCCCCTAAATCATTAGTTTTAGTGGTTTGTTTTGTTTCTTCAATAGTCACTGTGACCTCCGCGATTGGCTCAAAAGTAACAGCATCCTTAACGCTCCCTTTAATGGTGGTTTGTTGCGCATAGGTTGTAAAAATTGAAAAAATTCCGAATAAAAAAATAAGTAACTTTTTTTTCATACTTGAATTTATATTTTAAGGAAGGATATGAGTTAAATAAATACTATTTAAGCTATACAAATTTACATTATTTATAATAAATATCTACTTTTGGAATACGTTTTGTAATGAAAATAATGTTAACCTAACATATCTCTAATGAGAATTTTAAAACACCTTTATGTTGTCCTCATATTATGTGCAATCATACAAGTAAACGCACAAGAAAAAAAGACCTATAAAATACATACGGTAGCTTTTTATAATTTGGAGAATTTATTTGATACCATAAATGATCCCATCAAATTTGATGAAGCCAGCCCTATGATGGAATTAAAAACCAATCGTTCTGCAGTTTACAAAAAGAAGGTTCATAATATGGCAAGTGTGATCGCTCAAATAGGTCTTGACGGTGCTCATAATTCTCCTGCCGTAATTGGTGTTTCAGAAATTGAAAACAGAGAGGTCCTTGAAGATCTGGTTAATGATTCTTCACTCATTTCTAAGGATTATGGTATTATTCATTACCACTCCCCAGATGCCAGAGGTATTGATGTGGCATTACTTTATCAAAAACAATTATTTACTCCCGTTTCAACCAGTAGTCATGAACTTAAAATATTTGATGACCTTTCCAACAAACGTGTTTATACCAGAGATCAGCTTTTAGTGAGTGGTAACTTAGATGGGGAACTTATTCACCTTATTGTCAATCACTGGCCTTCAAGAAGTGGTGGTGAAGCCAGAAGCAGACCAAAAAGAGTGGCTGCTGCCAAATTAACTAAACATTTAGTTGACTCGCTCCAAATAATTGATCCTTATGCCAAAGTTTTTATTTTGGGAGATTTAAATGACGACCCTACTAATGCAAGCATTAAAGACGTTTTAAAAACTCAAAAAGACAAAGAAAAAGTAGCATTTAAAGGTATTTATAACCCTTATGAAGCTATGTTTAAAAATGGCATTGGTACTACAGCATACCGTGATGCCTGGAGTTTATTTGACCAGATTCTGATGACAGAACCTTTACTTGATAAGGATTTTTCAACCTATAGATTTTATAAAGCAGGTATTTTTAATGACAATTTTTTAACCCAAAAAAGTGGCCGTTTTAAAGGATATCCGTTTAGAAGTTTTGGATATAGTGGGTTTACTGATGGCTACAGTGATCACTTCCCGGTATATGTTTATTTAATAAAAGAAGTTGAAAATTAGATCAGTCTAATTAAATAAAAAAAGGCGACACTTGAGTGTCGCCTTTTTTTATTTAATTAGGCCAAACAGCCCATGGGATTCTTGACAAGAATAAAACCAAAGCAATGGTATAAAAAACAGCTATAGTTTTTAACTTATATTTGGACGTTAATTTCTTTTTATGTTTAGAATACCCAATAGTTATTAAAGCCACTGCAATAATATTTATTAAAGGATGTTCAACCAAATACAATCTGTGAACGGCATCCTTCATAACCCCTCCCATACCAAGTTCAGCAAATAATTCTAATCTTGGAGACACAAAATAAAGTAACAAGCCTATAAGCAATTGAATATGCGATATTATTAAGGTAAATAAGGATATTCTAAAATCTTTTGCTTCATATTCCTTTCCTCTTAAAGATTTCATAATAGCATTTATACTTGCAATTATTAATACCAAAAGAACTAAGTAAGCCCAGTAAGAGTGTATTATTTTGACTGTGTTATACATGTAGTGATTATTTTAGTTTTATATATGTTACAAATGTAGTAATTAAATAAATATGGCGTTATTTAAATTGAAATCTAATGTTTAGGCATAAAAAAAACCGCTTCATTCGAAGCGGTTTTTTTATGCTATCCAGAAAATTTAAAATTCCATTTTTAATGAGAAATTCCAAGTAGTTCCAAATCCAAACCAAACAGAGTTGCGCACATCAATACCGTTATAAGTAGGGTTTGATCCGTCTGCATGAATATTCGTGTTTGATTCTGCTATATACTCTTCATTAAATAAGTTATTGATATTTAATCTAGCAGAAGTGTTATTACCGAATAAGTTAAAACGGTAAGTAGCTCCTAAATCGATTAAATTATAAGCTGGAAGCTTCAAAGCACCTTGATTATCAGGATTCACGAAATCAGAATCTACAATACTGTAATCCGCATATAGATTATTAACATTTCTCCAACCTAAATCAAAGAATAAGTGATCACCAACACCATAGTCAGCTTGTATAAAAGAAACAAACTGAGCAGCATCACCTATTTTAGCATCTTTAGTATAAAGTGTTCCTGTACCAATTTGTGTGTTGGTATCATCAAATAATGTTGATGTAAAATCCTTAGTATATTTCCAGTCTCCTATAGATAACATCCCTGATAATTTGAAGTTAGATGCCACTGTATATTTAGCTTCAAGTTCAAAACCGTTGTGTAATTCTTCAATATTTTTAAACTGAGCTGTACCTGTGGTACCTCCAGTATTTGTAAAACTTCTAGACACAAAACGGTTACCCCACTTGGTTGAATATAAGTTTACATTCATAGTGAATGATGGTAAGCGTAAGCCGTAACCTACTTCAAAAGAAGTGATCTTTTCATTTTGAAGATCTGGGTTAATGGCGTTTGCAAAATTAGGGAATACTGCATCAAAGTTTGGTTGACGACTAATATATCCGGCATTAACAAACACGTTATTCGCATCATTTATGTTGTAGTTAGCACCACCTTTTATGTAACCACCACCTACATTTTTCTTCTTACTTAGAGGACTAGTAGGCTGATCAAATAAATCTTCTCTTTGGAATGACTGATTAGATAATCCAGCTTGTAAAACAGCCGTAAATGAATCTTCGTTAGAATATTCTGCCAAACCGTTAACACCTTGCCATCCAACATAACCAATGTTATAATAATCAATCATAGGCCCTTTTAAACCTGTATTCTTAAAAGGCGACGCCTTAATGGTCGTTTCAATAATTTCACCTGCACTATTTTTATTACCCGTAGAATAATAACCGTCTAAGCCCATTAGGTTTTCTAAAGCACGGTAGTGGTAACCGGTATAGTCACGTAAATCAACACCAATACTATATCTCATTTTTCCTGCGTTGAAATCTAAATTAGAAATCATTCCAATCCAGTCATGAGAATTCATTGAAGCTCTCCTAACAAGTACGGATCTGTTAACGCCATCATCTCTAAACCCATTAGATCCAATTAATAATCCATCATATGCACCAATTCCTCCTGTGTAAGGGGTTGTAGTAGTGCGGTTTACATTAACTACATTATCAAAATTGATTGATCCGTCTGGATTTCTTGAAGCAGCTCCTCTACCTCTATTATTCAGGTGCTCAGTCAAATCTATATTGAAAGGATATAAGTCAATATCTGCATTACGGAAGTTATTTCCTCTTGGACCCGTACCACCACCACGACCAGCAGAACCGTAGAATGATGTCGATAATTTAACATTGTCTGAAATTTCATAATCCCAGTTAAGGGTTGCTAATGGTTTGTTGTAGAAGTTTCTTCTCATGTTAAACTCCTCGCCATTTAAATAGCCACCGTTAGTGTTCCATCTTCTGTCTACACCGTTGTCTCCAAAATTTTGGTAATCGCGAATCGATACCCAAACATCACGTTGGTGATGCCATTGACCAGCTCCTAAGAATGAAAAATTGAATTCATGTTTAGAGCCTTCTGGAGCATATCCAACGGCTGCAAAATAAGTCCATCCTGAACCTTTTGTGAAGTTTACATAACCATCACCAGACCATTTAGATAATAAGAAACTACTAGACCAACCTTTTTCATTTTGACCTGTGCTATATGATGCTGTTGTTTTTGTGTAAGCATCATTACCAATAACTTGTGACACAGAACCGCCTTGCTTACGCTCTGCAGCTTTAGTAAAAATAGATACTGTACCACCAACTGAAGGTACTGCTAATCTTGACGCTCCAATACCTCTTTGTATTTGAATTCCAGAAGCAACATCGGTTAAACCTTGCCAGTTAGACCAATAAACCCATCCGTTTTCCATATCGTTTACAGGTTGACCGTTAATAAGAAAAGACGTATTACTTTGGTCAAATCCACGTAAACTAATTCTTGAATCTCCATAACCACCACCTTGCTTAGTAGCATAAACTCCTGGTGTGGTATTCATGATTTCTGGAAACTCCATGTTTCCAACTTTTAAAGCAATTTCTGATGCTTTTATTGAAGAAACAGCAACAGGTGTTTTTCTGTCTACTGCCACATCTGCAATTCCTACAATGACTATCTCACCCAAAGAATTATCAGCAGATAAGGTTATTTCTCCTAAATCTTTACTTCCGTCAAACGTTAAAGTTATAGAACCGTAACCAACATAAGACACGACTATTTTTCCAGAAGTAGCTTGTGTTGTTAAAGTAAACTTACCATCAAAGTCTGAAGAGACCCCATTAGTAGTTCCTTTTTCAATAATGTTTGCACCTGGTAAAGGCGCATTCAAATCAGCATCCATTACCGTACCCGTAATAGTGCTTTGTGACATTGCAACTGTAGAGAATATAAGGGCTACAGTTAATAATAAAAATTGAGTAGTTTTTTTCATAATTTTAAGAAAGATTAAATTACTTGAATTAGTGCTGCAAAAATAAGTATAATAATGGATAATTAATTAACTTATTATTAACAAATTTTTATTAATTGTGAATTAATTCTAATCTATCTTAAAGCAACCTTTTTAGGAAAAAAGATTAATTATAAATATTGAATAAAGTTTATGTTAATTTTTTGTAGTATTCTAAAAGATTAGACGTAGACGAGTCATGATTGTCAATTCCGGCAGTGTAAACCTCTTTTAAAATTTTGCTTGCTAATTGTTTCCCTAATTCAACACCAAACTGATCATAACTGAAAATATTCCAGATAACCCCTTGAACAAATATCTTATGTTCATACATTGCAATTAGCTTCCCTAAACTTTCAGGAGTTAGTTTGTTAATAAAAATAGTATTGGTTGGCTTATTTCCTGCGAAAACTTTAAAAGGAACCAGTTTTTCCGTAGCACCTTCAGCAACAACTTCTTCTTTTGTTTTACCATTTAAAAGAGCCTCTGTTTGCGCTAAGAAATTAGAGATTAACTTGTCCTGATGGTCTTGATTTCCATGTAAAGATTTAACAAAACCAATGAAATCTGCTGGTATTAATTTAGTTCCTTGATGAATCAATTGAAAAAAGGCATGTTGTGAATTGGTTCCTGGTTCTCCCCAAATTAAAGTACCTGTTTGATAATCAACAGGGTTTCCATTTCTATCGACACTTTTCCCATTGCTTTCCATGATTCCTTGTTGCAAATACGTTGCAAACTGGTTTAGGTATTGAGAATAGGGAATAACCGCTTCACTTTCCGCATTAAAAAAGTTATTATACCATACACTTATAAGGGCCAGAATTACAGGAATATTGTTTTTGAAATCTTCATTTTTAAAATGAGTATCCATTTTATGGGCTCCTTGTAGTAAACTATCAAAGTTATTATACCCAACAGCTAAGCTAATTGATAAACCAACGGCGCTCCAAAGAGAAAAACGGCCTCCAACCCAATCCCACATGGGAAAGATATTGTTTTCATCAATGCCAAAAGATTTTACACTATCAATATTGGTTGAAACAGCCACAAAATGTTTTGCAATGGCGTCTTCATTTCCCGATTTTAAAAACCATTCTTTAATGGTATTGGCATTTGACAAGGTTTCCTGTGTAGTAAAGGTTTTTGAAACGATTACAAAAAGGGTGGTTTCTGGATTTAATTTTTTAATGACCTCATTTACATGGTCACCATCTACGTTACTAACAAAATGAGTGGTTAAATGATTCTTATAAAATTGTAAGGCTTCCACTACCATGGCAGGTCCTAAATCTGATCCACCAATTCCTATATTAACAATATCTGTAAACCCTTTTCCTGTAAAACCTTTTAACTCCCCATTTACTACTTTATTTGTAAAGGCGTGAATTTTACTTTTAACAGCGTAAACTTCAGGCATCACATTAACACCGTCAACCATGCATTTTGCAGATTCAGGGGCTCTTAAAGCAGTATGTAATACAGCTCTTCCCTCAGTCTGATTAATAATATCACCTGAAAATTGGCATTCAATAGCTTCTTTTAACTTTACTTCTTCAGCTAATTGAAGTAAATAATTTAATGTTTCTTCAGTAATCCTATTTTTCGAAAAATCAACATAAAAGTCCTCCCATTTAATGGTGAATTTATCTGCTCTGTTTTTATCTTGAGCAAATAAATCTTTCATTTTTATATTATGAACTGATTTATAATGCTGTGCAAGGTGTTCCCACGATTTTGTTGTTGTTGGATTTATGCTTGGAAATGTCATTCTTTTACTTGTGAAATTAAATTATCTTCAATTAGATTTTCTTGTTTTTCATTATGAAAAGGTATACTATCTAATTGTGCTTTTATTGGTTGAATAAAACTAAAATATTTGGTTTTTAATGCCTCTGAAATGGGTTCTGCCTCAGGTAGTTTTTCTCTAAAGGGATCTACCTGTTTTCCGTTTTTCCAAAAGCGATAGCACACATGTGGGCCACCAGTATTCCCGGTCATGCCAACCCAACCTATAACACTTCCTTGTTTAACAAACTGCCCCACTCTTACATTGCGCCTTTGCATATGCAGATACTGGGTTTCATAAGTAGCATTGTGCCTTATTTTAACATAATTTCCATTTCCACCAGTATAGCCTGAATTGGTTACCGTTCCATTAGCAGTGGCCATAATAGGCGTTCCAACTGGTGCCGCAAAATCTGTCCCCTTATGAGGTTTAATTTTATTCCCATAATAGGCTATGCGTCTTTTTAAATTATATCTTGAAGATATTCTACTAAACTGTACCGGCATTTTTAAAAATGCCCGACGTAAATTTTTTGCGTCCTCACTAAAATAATCAGTCAGTTTTTTAACGGAATCCGTTTCAAATTTAAAGGCATAAAACGGTTCTTTATTAAATTCCATATAGGCTGCCTTCACATTTTGAACGCCAGCATAAATGGTGTCATCTATAAACTTATCTGTATAAATAACTTTAAATCTATCTCCTTTTTGAAGACGTCTGAAATCTATAGTCCAGGCAAAAATTTCATCAGCCATCTTATAAGCCAATCTAAGGCTTAAGCCTTCTTCTTCCATGGCTTCTGAAATATTCGTCTTTATGACCCCTGAGACTGTTTTTTCAACATATTTAATTGGTTTCCTACTGGTATAGGCATGTATGGAATCCTGAAAGCTCACCACAACATATTCTTCAACATTAGGCTGATAAATAAAACATTTTGGCATTTCTAAGGAATCCTTAGAACACAACAACGTATATGGTTTGCCAACCTGAAGTTTTCTAATATCAAAAGTGTCTTTTGCTTTTTCTGCTATATGAAAAATTCTAGGGTAGCCAATTTTATTTCGTTCTAAAATGGTCCCAAAACTATCACCGCGTCTTATGGTATCTCTCTTAACAACGTAATCATTCAAATTAAATCCAAACTCATAAATATCGGGCTCTACCACTACAGCTTCTTCATATGCCTGGACTTCCAGATTGTTATCAACCTTTTCTTTACAAGCAAATAACCCAATTGCTATTATTAAAAATATTAAACTTCTGTACCCCAATTTTGTAATTCTTGTTTGGTCCATAAATCTGGAAAAAATATTCTTCTTTGATATTTTGGATGCATATATTTTACCCATTCACTTCCTCCTGTTGCTTCAGTGGTTTTACCACCTATGTTTAAATAATGATTTGCGGTCTTGTAATGAGCCATAACCCATTTTATGTTTACTGTATAATCATAATGGCGCATGGCTTTAATTAATGCTTTATTCTCTTTTTCAGCTTGTGGTAACGCTTTAAATTTTGTCCACAAATTGTGTGTGTTATAAAATTGCGTAAATCTAATAAATTCCTCTTTGTATTTTTCTTCAAAAACTGTTAATGTGTAATTTTTTTTTCCAGTTTTATAATCCTTACCAGCTGCTTGCCAATATAAATGTTCAAACGCATTCTCGTAAGAGGAGTTTCTATCTATAGTATCTCTAAATCTTTTGTCGATTAAATTAATAAGCTCAGTTGAAGAAAATTCAATTTTTCTGTATTGTGCGCTTTGAAATCCGCTGGCAGGGGTTAAAGCTGTTCTGAATTTATTGTATTGATCTACATCCATACCATCTTTCATGATACTAAACGAGGATGTTAACATATCAAAATAACGACTTATCCGCATTAATTTTGAGGAAAAAAAGGAAGCCTCAACATTTTCCGTTTTTGCCACTTGTTCAATCTCCCCAAGAATCATTTTAAATAATAATTCATTGATTTGATGATACATTATAAAAACCATCTCATCAGGAAATGAGGTGCGTGGTAATTGAAGGTTTAATAAGGTATCTGTATGAATATAGTCCCAATAATTTATAGGTTTACTGTATAATAAACCCTCTAAATGAACCTCTAGATCCTGTCCTATTTTTTGGAATTTTTCTTCAAGTTCTTTGGTTGTTTCTTTTTTCAATTTTTTTTATTTTCAACAACAATTCTAAACGGATGCTTTAAACCTTTAAAAGCCTCAAGATCAGCTCTTAATGAGCCAACCGCTAAATCTGCTTTAATGCGTAAAGGTAATTTATTTTTATCTTTTGAAACCCAAAGGGTTAAACTTTCTTCTTCTTTAAAAACACGTCCAGCCATAACATAAGGCCTGAATACTAAAGCTTCAATATTTCCAAATTCGGTGTTTATAATTTCTTCACCAAGATATTTTAATTTAAAACCATAAGTTTCTTCATCAAAAAACATGTCCACTTTTACCTCATCACCTATTTTCAGGCCGTCTATTTTTAAAGTATTGCGCAAATAATAATAGGTTGAAACCATGTCCTGGATATTTTGAGACGTATCAAAGACCTTTTTTTCATTATGCTTTTTATCATTAACATAAACCTTATTATTAGTTTGATCAAAATCAATTTCTAAATCTTTTGTATGACCGCCTTCATCAATTTTTCTGATGAATTTATAAGGAACCAGCGTATTTGTATCAAAATAGCTTTCATACCTGTCCTGTACTTTAAAAAACCATTTTATCATACCTGAAGTCCATCCTTTACCAACTACATGGTACACCTCTTTTTTATCTAGCTTAGTTTCTTTTACGGTAAGGGTTGCATTTCCGGCCTTTAAGAATCCACTATAGCTCATTTTGAATTTAAACCATTCACCATCCCCAAAAGCTGAATCGGATTGGCCAACAGAAAACTGCATGGCTAATATTGCAATAAAAACAAGTAGTTTCTTTATCATGTTTTTTGGGTAATTATAAACTAACTCAAAGGTATTTGTTTTATTGTTAATATCTTAGAATTTGCAATTACTGTTCCAAAAGTATTAAAACAAAAAAACTCCATCAAAATATAATGATGAAGTTTTTAACTATTACTATTAAATCATGGTTAAAGTGTTCCTCTGTTAGCTTGTTCTCTTTCTATTGATTCAAAAAGGGCCTTAAAGTTACCGGCTCCAAATCCTCTGGCTCCCATGCGTTGAATAATTTCAAAAAACAAAGTGGGTCTATCTTCAACCGGTTTGGTAAAGATTTGTAACAAATACCCTTCTTCGTCAGCATCTACCATAATTGATAGTTTTTGAAGCTCTTTCATATCTTCCTTCATCATACTTTTATGTTCTCCAAGCCTTCTGGGAATATCGTCATAATAAGCTTGTGGTGGTGGTGGTAAAAATTCCACCCCTCTAGCCTTTAATTGAGATACTGTAGAAATAATATCGTCTGTAGCCACGGCAATATGTTGCACTCCTGAACCTTCGTAAAAATCTAAATATTCTTCAATTTGTGAACGCTTTTTTCCTTTTGCAGGCTCATTAATTGGGAACTTAATACGTCCGTTACCATTACTCATCACTTTACTCATTAATGCAGAGTATTCCGTATGAATTTGTTTATCATCAAAAGACAAGAAATTCTCAAATCCCATCACATCTTCATACCATTTTACCCAGGTATTCATTTGACCCCATCCTACATTACCAACCATATGGTCAATATATTTCAAACCTACTGGTGTTGGATTATAATCTGACTCCCACTTTCTAAAGCCTGGTAAAAACGCTCCTTTATAATTTTTACGCTCAACAAATATGTGAACTGTTTCTCCATAAGTATAAATACCGGCTCTTACCACTTCGCCATCTTCATCCTTCTCAACCACAGGTTCCATATATGATTTTGCGCCACGCTTAGTGGTTTCTTCGTAAGCTTTTCTGGCATCTTCTACCCAAAGAGCAATTACTTTTACGCCATCACCATGCTTTACAATATGTTCATTAATGGGTGATTTACTATTTAATGGCGTGGTTAATACCAGCCGGATTTTATCTTGTTTTAAAACATAACTCACGGCATCTTTAGAGCCCGTTTCTAAACCTTTGTAGGCATATGATTGAAAACCAAATGCTGTTTTGTAATAGTGGGCTGATTGTTTTGCGTTTCCAACATAAAACTCCACATAATCTGTTCCTAAAAGCGGCAGAAAATCCTGAGCCCCTTCAAATATTTTTTCTAAACCGTAATTTACTGATTTTACTTGCTTACTCATTTGTTTAATTTTGATTGATCTTTTAATAAGTGAATGTTACTCCAACCAAGATTTATGGTATTTTTCATCGGCTATTTTCATTGCTTCTTCAGTTACCTGTAAAGGTTTAAAGGTGTCAACCATGACAGCTAGTTCTTCCGTTTTGGTTTGTCCGATACTTCTTTCTGTAGCCCCTGGATGCGGTCCGTGAGGTATTCCTGCCGGGTGCAACGAAATATGACCCGCTGCTATATCATTTCTACTCATAAAATCCCCATCAACATAATACAACACCTCATCACTATCTATATTACTATGATTATATGGTGCCGGTATGGCTTGAGGATGATAATCATACAACCTAGGCACAAAGCTACATACCACAAATGCATCTGTCTCAAAAGTTTGATGCACCGGTGGTGGTTGATGAATACGTCCTGTAATAGGTTCAAAATCATGAATAGAAAAGGCATACGGATAATTAAACCCATCATACCCCACCACATCAAATGGATGCGAGGCATAAACCATATCAAAAATATCGTTTTGCTTTTTTACTTTGATCAAGAAGTCTCCGCTTTCATTATAGGTTTCCAATTCATAAGGCTGACGTATATCACGCTCACAAAAAGGAGCATGTTCTAAAAGCTGTCCAAACCAGTTTCTGTATCGTTTAGGCGTATAAATGGGCCTTCTGGATTCCACAATAAACAATCGGTTATCTTCAGTATCAAAATCTATTTTATAAATAATACCTCTTGGAATTAACAGGTAATCACCATATTTAAAATCAAGATTTCCCAACATAGTACGGAGCTTACCCGTTCCTTTATGAATAAAAATCAATTCATCAGCATCTGTATTTTTATAAAAATAATCTCTTGTAGAGTGTTTTGGTGCTGCCAAAATAATAGCGCAATCACTATTGACTAAAACGGCCTTCCTACTCTCTAAATAATCATTTTCTGGTTTAACCTGAAACCCAACAAATCTATACGATTGTATGTGATTTGATTTCGCTATTTTAGGAGCTACGCTGTATTGCCGTTTAATTTCTTTTACCTGAGTTGGGCGTTGTTCATGATAGCTATTTGTAGACATCCCATCAAAACCAATGGTTCCAAATAGTTGTTCATAATACAAACTGCCATCTGGTTTTCTGAATTGTGTGTGCCTCTTGGGCGGAATGTTTCCTAATTTATGATAAAATGGCATTCTTTTAAATTTTAAGATTAATAATTAAAGCTCAAAAAAATTCTCAAACTTTAAAAAGATAAATAAATTTAAAGCCTTCTCATTCAGGATTTCTCTTGATAAGAAATTGTAGAAATTGTAATAAATTTTGCCAAAAAAGTTTCATACACTTACAAATATCGTAAAATTTTGCTAACCAAGAATGTTATGAATGCCTTTTAACCAATCCTTAAGATTTGATTCATTAGTGTTATATGCTAAGCTCTTATTTCCGTATGGTCCATACTTCTCAAGATTGGTTATTTTGAAAAACCCGACCACTGGAATTTGAGCAGCGCTCGCCAAATGCATCACTCCATTATCTGCAGTAATAAAAACAGCCGTATTTGCTAATAAAGCACACATTTCTCGCACATCTTTGCTGTATAAATTTGGGGCCACAAAATTAATCCTTGATATATTTTCAATAGGCAATAATTCTATAACATTATATTCCGGGAACTCCTCTAGCAAACGTTTGTATAGTTGGGTCCACCATAACTCATCATAGCATTTATCACCCGTAGCATTGGTATAAATACAAATAGTTGGTTTTTCATTATGAACTAATTCCTTTAAAACTGTTTTTCCTTGAGCAAGCTCCTGTTCACTTAATTTAATATTTAAAGTTGGTACCGGTTTGTTGTTTTTTGGAAATCCGATTAAAGATAAATATTCCCTTAAATTATAAATAGGGTATTTTGATATGTGTTCATAATCATCATACTCATTTTGAATGGCCTCATTTATATCTCCAAACAATTTGAATTTTCCCTTTGCCAGTTGCGTAGCCAGTTTTCCAGATGAAGAATCCTTATCTCCATTAATCACCAAATCATAACTTCTTTTTTTCAATGCAAACCATTTAAATATATATTTTATTAAATGGCTAAATGGTTTCTTGGGAAGCTGAATAACCCTATCAATATTCTCATAATTCTCAAAAACGGCATTTGCAACGCCTCCTTTAACGAATAAATCTATTTTGCAATTTGGAAATGTATCAATGATTTCCTGAACAAGCGGCGTTGTAAGCAATTGATTGCCTAGTCTATGGTTTGGTCTTGAAATTAAAATTCTGTTTATTTCTGGAATGACTCCCGAATTTAAGTGTGCTGCCGGATAAGAATTCCCTATGTTTTTAGTTAAAGAATTCATTACCTGCCTTCTAAAACTATTTATTTTTTTTGATACTTTCATTAATAGAATTATAATTTTTTAAAATGACAAAAGTAAAATATTATGGGTTTTCAGCCTAATTCTACTGATATTGATTAATTTCAAAAACCTCTAAAACCAAAAACCAACGTTAACAAACCAAACACCATCGCTTTGTTCTGGTGAATAACTATATTTCGCCTGAATGGGTCCTAAAAAAGTTTCAATGGCATACCCTAAAGCATAGCCCCTATAGTCTGGAAGGGTAAACCATTCTCCGGTTCTAAAAATATCATTCTCAATGTTTGCCCAATTTCCTTCCAAGGTAATGTGTTGATGTTTGAAAATTTCAAAATCTGCACTCGCATAAGCCTTGACATAACTATTTCCGATAAGAGAGATAAAGTCATATCCTAAAAAAGGAATGAAATTATTAATTAGATTATTCCCGTATCCACCTAAAGCAAAGTCCAAAGTATTCGTGGAATTATCTCCTAATTTAAACCCACCACTAGTTTGTAAGTTCAATGACAATTTATCTGAAACACTAAAGGCATAACCAATATCTGCCTTTGCTATAGAAAAATTTTCAAAATCGTTATTAAACTGTGACGCATAAAAGTAATTATGAATATACCCATTAAAATACACCCCTCTTTTTGGAAAATATTTATTGTCATAGGTGTCAAGTTTTATATTTCCAAAAACGCTCAAATAGTCTGTTTGTTCAAAAACAAAAGGCTCGTTTGAAGGGTTTAAGCTGAAGGTTTCTGAAGTTATTCTTAATCGTTTATGTTCTAAACCAATACTTGAGGCAAAGTCCCTCCTAAATAGCGTTTGTAAATAAAATTGATTGGTTTGATCCTGTAATTCTACATCCGCCTTATTTATTCCGGTGACTGTAAGTTCTTGGTCACTTAATAATAATTGTGCATTGACACTCTTATTAAATTCATTGTATCTTGATTTTACTCCAATACTCCAATAAAATCCCTTATCAATAAAATAATCAAAATTATACCTCACATTATCTCCAAAAATTAAATCCAGAGAAACGACATCATTTTTAAAGAGAAACTTTTTTTTGGTAAGATTTATGAGGGCTGCACTTTTGTATAATTTGTCATAATGCACCCCTAATTTCAAATAAGTATTGATTTTAGTTTCAGTTAATTCCGTAACTAGATCATAGCCCTCTTTACCCAATGTTTTTTTAAATTCATACTGAAAATAATCAAAATTGTTTGTCGCAATAAGGTTATTGACACCTTTATTAAAATTTTTGTAACTGACTATTTCATTTCCTTTAAGTCTTAATTTCCCCAAGACATATGCTCTTGAATATCTTTCATTACCTTTTGTTATAATGGTGTTTAATCTAATAGTATCTTGAATTGTTTTCTTAATTTCCAATTTTGGTTTTTGCTTTTGCTGTCTAACCACCTTTTTTATGGCCTCACTCTGAGAGATTGCTGCATCAACGCCATTTTTTATTATAGTGCTTCCATCATCAAAAGAAATCACACTAAAGTCTTTTATATCTGGTTTGATATAAATATCGGTTTTTTCAACCTTAGCAGTCATATCATGAACGGTTCTGAAATTATTGATTTGAACTAAAATATCAGGCGCAGAAGTTAACTCTTCTCTAGTTGCTAAACTACCTTGAACATCAACCCCTATGATAACATCAACCCCTTTTTTCTTGAGCTCATCAATTGGATAATTGTTAACAACGCCACCATCTATTAGCATCTGATCATTGATCATAACCGGTTGAAACAAAGAGGGCAATGCGCCACTGGCCATAACTGCTTGGGCTAATATGCCTTTATCAAGAATCACTTCTCTGCCAGTTTCAGCATCAGTAGCTATACAAAAGAACGGGATAGGTAACTTGCTGAAATCTTCAGCCTCATTAACGTGTATTGTTAATTTTGAAATTAACCCATAAACATTTTGGCCCCTTGACAAAGCAGATGGTAGTTTAATTTTAAAATGATCAAATGGCAGCGTCACCGCGTATCGTTCTGAATTGTTTCGTTCATAAAACGCTTTAGAAGCTCTAGGCAATTCATCATTTATTAAAATACTAAAATCTAAAACTCTAAAAATGGAATCAAGTTCTTTACCGGAGTATCCTGCGGCATATAAGGACCCAATAATGGCACCCATACTTGTTCCAGCAACATAATCTACCCGAATACCTAAACTATCAATGACCTTTAGAACACCAATATGAGCTAATCCTTTAGCACCACCACCACTTAACACCAATCCGACTTTAAGGTCATCCTGTTCAGCGTTTTGTGATATGCCATGAACACTTATAAATAGCAATATAATTATTAAATAATATTTCATTGTTTATGGTAATAGCTATATATTTTTTCTGCTCTTGAAACACCAACAACAGATTCTAATTCATCTAACTTAGCTTTTGCAACACGGCTTGCTGATTTAAATTGTTTTAACAGCTCAATCACTGTTTTTTCACCTATTCCTGGTATGGTTTCTAATTCTGTATTTAAAGCATTTTTACTGCGTCTGTTCCGGTGATGTTCTATACCAAAACGATGTGCTTCATTTCTTAACTGTTGTATAATTTTTAATGTTTCGCTTTTCTTATCTAAATATAAGGGAATTGGATCATTTGGATAGAATAATTCTTCTAAACGTTTAGCAATTCCAATAATAGCTATTTTTCCTCTTAACTGTAAGGAATCCAAAATTTTTAAGGCAGAAGACAATTGCCCTTTTCCCCCATCTATAATAATTAATTGTGGCAAAGGTTGATCTTCTTCAAGCAACCGTTTATAACGTCTGTAAACTACTTCTTCCATGGAGGCAAAATCATTAGGCCCTTCTACCGTTTTTATATTGAAATGCCTATAATCCTTTTTACTTGGTTTTCCATTTTTAAAAACGACACAAGCCGCTACAGGATTCGTCCCCTGAATATTTGAATTATCAAAACACTCAATATGTCTGGGCTCCACTGAAAGCCGTAAGTCCGTTTTCATTTGTGCCATAATTCTATTCACATGTCTATCGGGATCTGTGATTTTAATTTGTTTAAAACGCTCCATTCTGTAATATTTAGCATTTCGAAGCGATAATTCTAAAATATGCTTTTTGTCTCCCAATTTAGGAATGGTCACCTTCAATTCATCTCCTAAGTCAACTTCAAATGGTACATAAATTTCTTTTGAATTGGAATTGAATCGTTGCCTAATCTCTGTGATGGCCAGTTCCAGTAATTCTTGGTCGGTTTCATCCAGTTTCTTTTTTATTTCAAGCGTATGAGAACGAATAATTGAGCCGTAAGATAATTGTAAAAAATTAACATACCCAAAACTCTCATCACTCATAATTGTAAACACATCCACATTACTAATCTTTGGATTTACTATGGTTGATTTTGACTGGTAGTTTTCTAGAACCTCAATTTTTTCCTTAATTTTTTGTGCGTCCTCGAAGTGCATATTTTGAGCACATTGTTTCATTTGAATTTTAAATTGGGATAAAGAATCTTTAAAATTTCCTTTTAAAATTTCTTTGATGGCTTTAATATTTTCATTGTACGCGGCCTCTGTTTCGTACCCTTCACATGCACCTTTGCAATTGCCCAAATGATACTCTAAGCATACCGCGTATTTCCCGTTTTCAATCTTTTCCTTTGATAAATCATAATTACAATTTCGCAAATGATAAAGCCCTTTAATTAAGTCTAGCAAGGTTGATACTGTTTTCATACTGGTATACGGTCCAAAATACTCACTACCATCTTTAATGACGCGCCTTGTTGAAAACACCCTAGGAAAACGCTCGTTTTTAATACAAATCCAAGGATAGGATTTATCATCTTTTAACAACACATTATAACGCGGCTGATATTTTTTTATAAGATTATTTTCTAAAAGCAGGGCATCGGTCTCTGTATCAACGACAATATGTTTTATATTAACAATTTTTTTTACTAAAACTCTTGTTTTTCCATTGTCATGTGTTTTTGTAAAATAGGAGCTCACCCTTTTTTTTAAATCCTTTGCTTTTCCAACATAAATAATAATGCCGTCAGCATCAAAATATTGATAAACTCCAGGCTTGTGAGGTAAAGTTTGTAGTTGAATTTCTAAAGCAGGTTTACTCATATAACCAAAGATAGCATATATCCAAAAACATTTCAAGGTTAACAATCATTTGAGTATTATTTAACATTGTTTTTTTTTACCTTGCAAGACTATTTTAAACTAAACAATGCCAAAAAAATTAATAGGAAGAATAGACAAAGCAGATTTTCCCTTGCTTGGTTTATTTGATATTGATATAAAAATTGATACAGGTGCCTATACCTCTTCTATTCATTGCCATAAAGTGATTATTGAAGATGATGTGCTAAAGTGTAATTTTTATGACAAAGACCACCCTCATTATAACGGCAAAGAAATTATTTTTAAAACTTATGATATTGCTAAGGTGAAAAGCAGCAATGGCATAGTACAACAACGTTATAAGGTTAAAACTACTATTGTATTATTTAACAAAAGGTATAGTATTAATTTGACTTTAAGTACCAGGGATGATATGAAATATCCTATCCTAATAGGAAGACGCTTTTTAAATAAAAAGTTTATTGTAGATGTTAATTTAAAAAACTTATCTTTTGAAAATAAAGAACTGAAAATCAGCCAATGAATATTGTAATTTTATCTAGAAACCCTAAATTATATTCCACTAAAAGACTTGTTGAAGCCGCTACAAAACGCAAACATAGTGTACAGATTATTGATCCTTTAATGTGTGAGATTATTATTGAAAAGAAAAATCCCGCCGTTATTTACAAAGGTAAATATTTAGAAAATATTGATGCCATTATTCCAAGAATTGGTGCCTCAGTAACTTTTTACGGAACCGCCGTAGTAAGGCAATTTGAAATGATGAAAGTCTTTTCAACGGTTGAATCTCAAGCGTTAGTAAGATCAAGAGATAAATTAAGAAGTTTACAGGTCTTGTCTCGTGCTGGTTTAGGCATGCCAAAAACCGTGTTTTCAAATTACACTAAAGATGTGGCTGAAGTGATAAACTATGTTGGTGGCGCACCCTTAGTGATAAAACTATTGGAAGGCACTCAAGGATTAGGCGTTGTATTAGCAGAAACAAATAATGCAGCAGAATCTGTATTAGAAGCTTTTAATGGGTTACAAGCAAGAGTTATAGTGCAAGAGTTTATTAAAGAATCTAAAGGTGCCGATATTAGAGCTTTTGTCGTTGATGGCAATGTAGTAGGAGCCATGAAAAGACAAGGGAAAGAAGGTGAGTTTAGATCTAATCTTCATAGAGGTGGGAGTGCGACTATTATTCAATTAACGGATGAGGAAGAAAATGCGGCTTTAAAATCTGCTAAAGCACTGGGATTAGGTATTTGTGGGGTAGACATGCTGCAATCTGCCCGCGGTCCTTTAATTTTAGAGGTCAATTCTTCTCCTGGTCTTGAAGGCATTGAATTTGCGACCAAAAAAGATATTGCCAATATTATTATTCGTTATATTGAACGTAACGTTTAAATTATTTTATGGCTAGCAATTACAAACGTATTATTTCAATTTTAGGTCATGATATTCCATTAGGAACATCAAAAGAAATCAACTTTAATATTGCAAAACTGCATACCGCGACCATTATTGAGGTTCCAGTAATTATAGAGCGTGCAAAAAAACCGGGACCTACTGTTTTGTTTACCGCCGGAATTCATGGTGATGAAATTAATGGAGTAGATATTGTACGCCAGCTCATTTCAAAAAAAATAAATATTCCAAAACGTGGTACTATTATTTGTATGCCCATATTAAACGTGTTTGGTTTTTTAAATAGCTCCAGAAGTTTCCCAGATGGACGCGACCTTAACAGGGTTTTTCCAGGTTCTGCAAATGGTTCATTAGCCAGTAGGGTAGCTAATAGATTAATGACTGAAATTATCCCAGATGTTGATTTGATTATTGATTTTCATACGGGAGGTGCCAGTAGATTTAATGCAGCACAATTGAGGATTGTTAAAAATGACTCCGAACTGGAAACCTTAGCCTCTGTTTTTGGAGCGCCTTTTGCACTGTATTCAAACAATATAGGTAAATCATTTAGAAACGCCTGTTATCAATTAGGTAAACCTATTTTATTATACGAAGGTGGAAAGTCTTTTTTTGTAGACGACACTATTTCAAAAATTGGCATTGAAGGGGTTAAGCGCATTCTAAATCATTTTGACATGCTGAATCCTAAGAAAAAAATAAGCCCTCCTAAAGAACCAACGGTATTTGTTGAAGAAAGTAAATGGATTAGAGCCAAGCGTTCAGGCATGTTCAAGGCAAAAATGGCTATTAACTCAAAGGTTTATATTGATGATATTCTAGGGCAAATTACTGATCCCTACGGAAAAGTACACCATACCGTTAAATCTACTATTGAAGGCTATATTATAAACCTTAATGAAGCCTCTTTAGTCTATCAAGGAGACGCTTTATTTCATATTACTTCCAAACTTAAAAGCTAAAAACTGCAATGATGACCAAGTCAGAACTACGAAAAAAATATAAAATACTTCGTGATGACCTGTCCACACATCAAGTTGATGATTTAAGCCTTTCCATAGCCAATCAATTATTAAAACTTGACATTTGGCACTTTACTTTTTTTCATATTTTTTTGAGCATTGAAGAAAAAAAGGAAATAAATACAGATTATATTTTAAATATTTTGTCAGGAAAAGACAAAAACATTATCATTTCTAAAAGTAGTTTTTCTACTGGGTTGATGACTCATTTTTTATTGACTGATAATACCATTATTAAAAAAAACAGTTATAATATTCCTGAACCAATAGACGGTATTGAAATTGCTCCTAAAAAACTGGAGGTTGTTTTTGTCCCGCTTTTAGCCTTTGACAAACAAGGAAATCGGGTAGGATATGGCAAAGGATTTTACGACCGTTTTTTGTCAGAATGCAAACAAAAAACCATCAAAATAGGCTTGAGTTTTTTTGAAGCCGAAACGGAACTTATAAATCATTCTGAAAATGATGTAAGGTTAGATTATTGTATCACTCCTAAAATGGTTTATTCCTTTTAGTTATTACAACTCTCACAATAGGTTTTTCTTAAATAATCATCTTCTAATAACTGAAATGTGATCCCTCCGTTTTCTACGGAATTAAACAATTTGCAAAACCGTTCTTTATTCATATTAGAAGCATTTAGCATTACTATTCTATAATTAAAATCCTGTGTAAGCTGCTTATCTATTAAGGTTAAGTTTAAATAATAAAACAGTAAATCCTCATCAATATCTAAAGTTCTCACCTTGTTTTCTAACAAATTAACAGCCAATTTATTATTAGAGTAAAAGCTAAAAAACTGTGCCAAACTCAAATAATCATAATTTGATAAAGTGAAATTTTTATAGTTATTATTTACGTATTCAACCGCTATATCTTTGTTGGTATAATCTCTTTTTTGCATTAACTTTTCAGCTTTTATAATATGTAAATTAGTCAGCATTCTTGAGATGAGATCGCTTTCAATACCATAATTTTTTAAAGCATTTATTTGCTTATTTAAGGAAGTTTCATCAACATTTATAGCATTATAACGCCATAATTTTAGTTTAATAGCCATTAAATTATATTTAATCCCCTCATCGTTGGGAATCATTTTTTCCAGCTCTAGTAATTCATCATAAACAATTAATCCTTGTCTAAAATCCAACATATATTTATAAGCAGAATTCTTACTAAGTAAATTGGCAAACTTTACCTTTTTTGGAATGGACATTTGTTGCAAAACGTCTGGCGAAGCCTCTTTCATTCTGATTCTTTCAAAAATGGAGTTTTGAAGTTCATTAGCTTCTTTTACGGATTCTGTATTTATCGCATCGCTAAATTTATTTAATAACCCAATAACAGATTCAACTTTATATTTATCTTTCTTTTCTAATTCTAATTCAACAATGGCTTTTCTGTGGTTCTTAAAAATGGGCTCCATCTCTCTTGAAAGCTCTCCAGCAATTCTTTCTTTAATTTGCTTTTTATTTAATATTAAAAGCGTTCTGTATTTAGTAGACTTGATATCATTAAGAAAATCAACCCAGTTTTCTGATGATGACACCACCGTTTTAATGGTTGGTTTTTGAAAAGATTGCAAAGCCGCTACAATACTTTTAGCGCGAAGTTCTTGCAATTCTACATTTCGGCTCGCTACCCCTTCAATTGATGAATAAACTTTAATGTTTATACCCTTTATATTATAATCTGTTAATCTTAAAGAATCATAAATAGGCTTGATGTCTGCCTGTGAATAATTAGATTTATTCCTTTCAAAAGGAATTTTAAACTTTAAAGTTTTATTTCTTATAATATAATTTTCATCGGCTGATGATTTAATTTGTTTGTCATCATAGGTCAAATTATCTAAATACATCCCCATATCAAGCAAATCCCAAGAGTAGGACTCCAGATCATAAATAACATAATAACGGCATAAGTTTTTATTGCCTAAAAACATGATGTTGTATTCTAATTCATCATTAAGAAATCCTTTTGGAACTTTACCAACATAAGAGCGATATCTGTTTTCTGCATTAGAACTTAAACCCTGTTTTAATTCTTTAGAATAGACGGGTTTCAATAAAAAGCCTCTTAATTGCGTTTTTGCAACAGATTCTAATTCACAGGCATATCTGCTTTTTAAAACGATCTCTATAGCAAGTCCATCACCGGCATTATTAAATAGCAAATTGAACCAGTTTTTATCATTTACCTCAAAATAAAGGTTCTCGTTTTCTCTTATAATTGAAAACTTAACTTCTTTAGGTTTTTGACTAAATGCTTTTAAACACTCTTGGCACTTTTGATCAGTCTCTTTTCCAGGAAAAATAATATCATAGGTGTTTTGAGAAATGATAAAATTGATATTGAATAATAAAAATGAGGTTAAGAAGAAGGTTTTAACATTCATTAATTGAGAGATAAGGTTTCTTGTTTTATCAAAAAGTTAAAGTTAATGAATCCTGTTGAGTTATAAAATACTTTCCTGTATATATTCTAAATTTATGATTCATTTTTAGGAAAAGCCTTTTTATTGAATACCAAAAGCATGATAAAGCCTGTGCTTATAGCCATATCTGCGATATTAAATACAGGTTCAAAAAACGTGAAATATTTGCCTCCAAATAAAGGTAACCATTCTGGTAAATAGCCTTTCCATATAGGAAAGTAAAGCATATCAACTACGCGTCCATGCAGCAATCCATCATAGCCTCCTTCAATAGGCAAAAAAGAAGCAATTTGCCCATGGCTGTCATTAAATAATACCCCATAAAACACAGAATCTATAATATTGCCAAGTGCTCCGGCAAAAATAAATGCAATAGCCAGCAATAACACTTTAGGACTTTTCTTTCTGGTGGCATCCAAAAGCCAAAAGCCTATGCCTATTATTGCAACAATTCTAAAAATAGTTAAACTTATTTTTGCAGTTCTATCTGAAATAAACGACCCAAAATCACTCAGTTTTGTACCCCATGCCATACCATCATTTTCCACAAAATAAATCCTAAACCAGTCATACACCCGGTATTCATCGCCTAAGGCAAAATGGGTTTTTATATAAATTTTACTGATTTGATCAATAAGTAAAATTAAGATGATTATGATAATTGACCTCTTTAAAGACATAGTGTAGGATAATATAAAAATAAAAACGCCTCAAAATTTGAGACGTTTCAAAAATATCATATAAATAATTATTGCTGCATGTTTTTTGCTTCAATACTTAAAGTAGCATGTGGCACTAATTTTAATCGCTCTTTATTGATAAGTTTGCCTGTAACTCTGCAAATACCGTAAGTTTTATTTTCAATCCGAATTAAGGCATTTTTCAAATCACGAATAAATTTTTCCTGTCTAATGGCTAATTGCGAATTAGACTCCTTGCTCATTACTTCACTCCCTTCATCAAAAGCTTTAAATGTTGGTGACGTATCTTCCGTTCCATTATTATGGTCATTCATATACGCACTTCTTATAAGCTCTAAATCATTTTGGGCTTTTTGTATTTTTTCCTTGATTAACTCCTTAAACTCTGCTAAATCTTTATCCGAGTATCTAACGTTTGTATCCTCATTCATAATTTTAATGTTTTTTAATAAACAGTTTGGTATTTACATCATCAAAGGCAATTTCTATACCATTGTCTATTCGTTCAATAATTTCTAATTCTTCTGTTAAGGTTTCTGCCTTAATATACGATAAATTTGTATTTACTGCAGTAACTATATGATCATCTTTTTGAAGTAGTACATCAATTCTGTCGGTCACTTCAAATCCAGAGTCTTTACGTAAATTTTGTATTCTGTTTACCAACTCTCTGGCAATACCTTCTTTTCGTAATTCTTCAGTAATTGTTACATCTAAAGCCACTGTTAAAGATCCTTCATTCGCAACCAACCACCCTTCAATATCTTGCGATGTAATTTCAACATCTGAGCGTTCTAAAGTAATATTTTTTCCATTAATGGCAACTTCTAAATTACCTATTTGCTCCATTTTGTTAATATCTTCTGAAGTAAAGTTAATTACTGCATTGGCAATGGCTTTCATGTCTTTTCCAAAACGTGGTCCTAATGTTTTAAAATTAGGTTTTATTTGTTTTACAAGGATATCTGAGGCATCCTCCAACAATTCAATTTCTTTAATATTTACTTCGTGTTTTATTAAATCTGAAACCGCCAAAATCTCTTCCTTATGCAAAGCATTATTAACAGGGATCATGATTTTCTGAAGTGGTTGACGCACTTTTATCTTCTCCTTGGCTCTTAACGACAAAACTAAGGATGAAATTGTTTGTGCGCTTTCCATTTTACGCTCTAAAGATTTATCTACAAACGCTTCATCAAATTGTGGAAAATCTGCTAAATGGACACTTTCATAAGCCTCTTTATGAGTCACTGAATTTAAATCCATGTACAATTTATCCATAAAGAAAGGTGCAATTGGTGCGCCCAGTTTTGCAATGGTCAACATGCAAGTATAAAGTGTTTGATACGCTGAAATTTTATCTGTTTGATAATCTCCTTTCCAGAAACGTCTTCTACTTAAACGCACGTACCAATTACTTAAGTGGTCCTGTGTAAAGTCTGAGATCGCTCTTGCAGCCTTTGTTGGTTCATAATCTGCGTAAAACTCATCCACTTTTTGAATTAAAGTATGTAATTCAGATAAAATCCACCGGTCAATTTCCGGTCTTTCAGCTAATGGCATTTCTTGTTCAGAATATTTAAACTTATCAAGATTAGTATACAAAGCAAAAAAGGAATATGTATTGTACAGTGTTCCAAAAAACTTGCGCTTCACCTCTTCAATACCTTCTAAATCGAACTTTAAATTATCCCATGGATTGGCATTACTAATCATATACCAACGTGTGGCATCGGCGCCATAGGTTGAAAGTGTTTCAAACGGATCAACGGCATTACCTAAGCGTTTAGACATTTTTTGGCCGTTCTTGTCTAACACCAAACCATTTGAAACTACATTTTTATAAGCAACAGAATCAAAAACCATAGTGGCTATAGCATGCAGGGTATAAAACCAACCGCGCGTTTGGTCAACTCCTTCAGCGATAAAATCTGCAGGGAATGATTTATGATCATCAATTTTTTCTTTATTTTCAAATGGATAATGCCATTGCGCATATGGCATAGACCCTGAATCAAACCAAACGTCAATCAAATCAGTTTCCCGTTTCATGGGTTTGCCCGAAGGCGATACCAATACAATAGCATCTACTATATTTTTATGCAAATCTATTTTTGCATAGTTATCTTCAGAATTGTTACCAATTTCAAAATCCTCAAAAATATCTTTTGCTAAAAAGCCTGCCTCAACGGCGCGTTGCATTTCAGACTTCAGTTCTTCAACTGAACCAATACAGATTTCCTCTTTGCCGTCTTCGGTTCTCCAAATTGGCAACGGAATACCCCAATAACGCGAACGGGATAAATTCCAATCATTAGCATTGGCCAACCAATTTCCAAAACGACCAGTTCCTGTCGCTTTTGGTTTCCAGTTAATAGTTTCATTAAGTTCAAACATCCTGTCCTTAACATCAGTCACTTTAATGAACCAGGAGTCTAATGGATAATATAGAATTGGTTTATCTGTTCTCCAGCAGTTTGGATAGCTGTGTTTATATTTTTCAACCTTAAAGGCTTTATTTTCTTCTTTTAATTTGATAGCAATTTCAACATCAACTGATCGCTCTGGTACTTCATCATCATTGTAATATTCATTCTTTACATATTTACCAGCATATTCACCCATTTCTGGTCTGAACTTCCCTTGTAAATCTACTAAAGGCACCAAATTCCCGTTTTCATCTTTCACCAACATAGGTGGCACTTCTGGCACTGCCTGTTTAGCTACCATGGCATCATCCGCTCCAAAAGTAGGGGCCGTATGGACAATTCCAGTTCCTTCTTCAGTTGTAACAAAATCGCCGGAAATGATTCTGAAGGCATTTTCAGGATGGTCGTTTGGTAATGTATACGGTAACAATTGTTGATAGGTGATACCCACTAAATCTTTACCAATAAATTCTTTTATAATGCAAAATGGAATCTTTTTATCTTCAGGTTTGTAGGATGATAATTCGGACTGGTTTTCTACTTGATCAAATTTCCCAGAAAACTGATAACTCACTAATTTTTTAGCCAGTACCACTTTAATAGGTTCAAAGGTGTATTGGTTAAAGGTTTCAACCAACACATACTCAATCTTTGGCCCAACTGTTAAGGCCGTATTACTTGGCAATGTCCAAGGTGTCGTTGTCCATGCTAAAAAGTGAATAGGTCCTTCATTTTGTAAAAAGTCAGGCAATGATTCTGTGTTAGCTTTAAACTGAGCGACTACCGTGGTGTCTGTTACATCCTGATAAGTACCTGGCTGATTAAGTTCATGAGAACTTAATCCTGTTCCCGCTTTAGGCGAATAGGGTTGAATGGTATAGCCTTTATATAATAATTGCTTGTCATAAATTTGCTTTAATAACCACCAAACACTTTCCATGTACTTGGGTTCATACGTAATATAGGGATCATTCATATCTACCCAATAACCCATTTTTTGTGTCAGGTCATTCCACACATCCGTATAACGCATAACGGCTTTTCTACAGGCGGCATTATAATCTTCAACCGAAATAGTTTTTCCTATATCTTCTTTGGTAATACCTAATTCCTTTTCTACACCAAGTTCTATTGGTAATCCATGTGTGTCCCAGCCCGCCTTACGCTTTACTTGAAACCCTTTCATGGTTTTATATCGAGGAAAAATATCTTTTATAGCACGTGCTAAAACGTGGTGCACCCCAGGAAGCCCGTTTGCTGAAGGTGGTCCTTCAAAAAACACATAGGGTTCATGGCCTTCCCGTGTAGTAACGCTTTTTTCAAATACATTATGTACTTGCCAATAGCTTAGAATTTCTTCTGCAACTTTTGGTAAGTCAAGTCCTTTATATTCAGGAAATTTAGCACTCATTATATCAAAATTCTAATCGAGGTGCGAAATTAAGGAATTTTGATAAAATACAAGGTCTGAGATGAAACAAATTAACTTTAAATTTATTCTCTATTAACTGAATTAATAATCTTAATCTTTTGAATATCAAAAAATAAGATTTATTATCATAGAGATTCAAATAAAATAGCGCTCTTACAGTTTAGAAAAAGACATTGGTTTTAAAAATATACGATAAATATTTGAAACCGTATTTTCATATTCTGGCAACCCGAAAATTCTTTGCCATTCTGGATGCGGTCCAAATTTTTCCCAATTGGCATTGCGTTCTTCCATGTCTTTAAAAGCCAACATATAAGTCAAACAGGGCATTTGTGGTCCCGCTATTTTTTCTCCAAAAAAAACAGAATGCAATCCTACATCCTCAAAGATTTTGAATTCACTTTCGTTAAACATCCTTATTTTTCTATTCAGAGCATCTTCGTTATAGCCTTCATAGGTTCTTAACTCAAAAACGGAGGTTCCTTCGTCAGGTTTGATCATTTTTGGAAGCCCCTCAAAAGCAATAAATAATGAGGTTTCATATCTTAAATAAGGAAAATCATTTGGTGAAGTTTTCATGTAACTATTTGAAACCTTTTTATAATCTTGATCTTCTTTTAAACCTTCAAAGGCTTCGTAATAATCATTAATGCTCTTGTAGGGAATAAATAAATACAGTTTTTTTGGCATGGCATCACCAATTTCCTCAAAAACTCCGATGTTATAAATCTCATTTTTGTTTAAAGCGGGTATCAGTGCTTTTTCAATATAATCATATAATAGGTTAGCTGATTTACCAAAATTTAATTCATAGGTTCTTAACTCATAAAACTCCTTTTGGCTATAACTAAACGTGAAAAACAGAAGAGCGATTCCAATAAATATTTTTTTTGCCATTTTAAAAAGTTAATTGAAATTTAATTAAATAAGTTGATTTACCAAATCCTCAATTTTAGAAATGAGATGAATTTTAATCCCACTATTTTTTAAAGAAATTTTATTGTATTTAGAAATATAAATTGAAGCAAAACCAAGTTTTTCTGCTTCTAAAATACGTTGCTCAACACGTTGTACGGGTCTTATTTCACCAGAAAGCCCAACCTCAGCAGCAAAACAAATATCCTTTTGTAATGCCATATCCTCATTTGAGGATAAAATAGCAGCAACGACAGCCAAATCAATGGCGGGATCATCCACATTAATGCCTCCTGTAATATTTAAAAAAACGTCTTTTGCTCCTAAACGAAAGCCTGCGCGCTTTTCTAAAACGGCCAACAACATATTAAGTCGCTTGGCATTAAATCCTGTGGCACTTCTTTGAGGCGTGCCATAAACAGCCGTACTAACCAGAGCCTGCACTTCAATCATTAAAGGACGCATGCCTTCTAAAGTAGCCGCAACGGCATTACCTGATAGGTCTTCATCTTTTTTTGAAATTAAAATTTCTGACGGATTGGATACTTCACGCAAGCCAGATCCCTGCATTTCATAAATACCTAGTTCATTGGTTGAACCGAATCTGTTTTTATTGGCCCTTAAAATTCTAAAAACATGATTTCTATCGCCTTCAAATTGTAAAACCGTATCAACCATATGCTCCAGAATTTTTGGTCCTGCTATATTCCCGTCCTTAGTTATATGACCAATTAAAATAACTGGTGTAGCCGTTTCCTTTGCAAACTGAATAAGCTCTGTTGTACATTCCTTAATTTGTGAAATACTTCCTGAAGAAGATTCAATATGATCACTATGTAAGGTTTGAATAGAATCTATAACCACAATATCTGGTTTTAACGACTCAATTTGCTTAAAGATATTTTGCGTTTTGGTTTCAGTTAAAATATAACAGTTTGTATTGCCCGGATAAATGCGTTCTGCACGCATTTTAATCTGTTTTTGGCTTTCTTCACCAGAAACGTATAAGGTTTTATAAGGTAATTTTAAAGAAATCTGAAGAAGCAGGGTGCTTTTCCCAATGCCGGGTTCACCGCCAAGCAGAATTAATGACCCAGGGACTATGCCTCCACCTAAAACTCGATTGAACTCCCCATCAAAGGTATCTAACCTAGATTCCTGTGAGGTATCAATATCTTGAATTAATAAGGGTTTAGAAACACGTTTTACTGATGAATTCGGCATTTTCCAGCCACTTTTTTCTTCCTTCTGTAAAACTTCTTCTACAATAGTATTCCACTCTTTACATGCGGTACATTGCCCTTGCCATTTAGCATATTGAGTTCCGCAATTCTGACAAAAAAAAGTTGTTTTTATTTTAGCCATTTAGTATCCAAAATCTGCCTTAATGGCATCCGCTTTTTCTAACATTAAATCTTTTGTGATACCTCCAATTTCTTCAAATGAATATCCGGACTGATAAGTTCTCATGGCCTTTTTTAACTCACCGGTTTCTTCATAAAAACGGGCTAAATAGTAGTTTCCTAATAGTGTTTCCGGGTATTCATCGCGGGCCAATTTACCCAATTCTTCAAAATACTGAAATTCCTTCTTCTTCTCAATAGCCGCTTCAATCGCTTTAAAATCATTTATCAGAATTTGTTTTTCAATACCAAACAAATCTTTAATAGTATTATATTTCTCCTGAAGATAAATAACAGATGAGGACTCTAATTTTAAGATTTTTTCTTTGTATTCGTCTTTACTGATGGGCTGAAACACAGAAAAAACAGCTTCTAAAGCCTTTGGCAAAGCATGTGTAGGTACTGCATAATGGGATGATCCTTCAAACTTATCAAAATAGAAGTAAAGGTTTTTATTCTCAAGACTTGATAGACTCTGATTTAATTCTTCTGTTCCTTTTAATATAGAGGGCACATCATTAGTGGAAGTTGCTAAGTAATAAAAGATTTTACTGTCGAACTTAAGAAGTCTATCTGACACAAACGCATTTATTTTAGGGGCAAGCTCCGGGCTTATAACAAAATATGCCTGAAATAACGGCTGTTGTTTGAGCATATAATAGTTTATAAAATTAGCGGTTTCCCCATGCCCTACCGCTACTTTAAAATTTCCAATTTTATAGTTGCTTTGAATATGAGGTATCAATTCTGCTCCAATAAATTCAAAAAAATTAGCCCCTGAATCTATCGGAAGCGAATTTTGCTCAGAATACAAACAGTCATCATATCTTTTATCTATCTGGTTAATTCCAACTACAATAGATTCAGGCATATCCTCCCAATAAGAGAAATAATCCACATTACCTGCAACCGCTTCAAACATATAATCTCCGTCTAGAACAATAAATAACGGGTAGGTTTTTTTATCATCCTTATCATATCCTCTGGGAAGTTGTATTTTAAGTTCTCTTGATTCCCCTAATTTATTTGACTCAAAAACTTCATAAATTACTTGGGCACTTAAAATGTGGTGTGAAAATACCAGTAATAAAAAGCAAAAAACTGATTTCATATTTTTGATTTAAGCGTTAATCTATGGCAAGGTAACAAATAAAGCGAAAGTTTAAAAACAAACTATTCTAATCCTTATGACTCTTTAAAATTGCTTTTTTCTGTGCTTTTCTATTGTAAATAGGCAAGTAAATTAATGAGATCCCACCTAAAAGAATAATCATAAGTGTTTGTGAGGACCAAATAATCCAGCCAAAGGCTAAACTAGGTTCTTGAGCTATTCCAAAAATTGAAAATGCGGCATAAATGGCAAGCGGATAAGACCCAATGCCTCCATTGGTTGCTGCAATACTAAAACTTGCAGATATGAACCCAATCAAAATAGCACCTAACGAAATATCATGCAATTCTTCAACCGCCAAAGAAGTAGCGTAAAACATAAGTACATACATAGCCCAGATAAAAAAGGAATGAAAAATAAATGGCCATTTCTTATCCATTTTGAAAATGCTAAAAACACCTTCTACTAGTCCTTTTATAAAAGACTTGATTTTTGTAGAAATCGGCAAATTACTGTGTTTAATAATTTTTAAAAACCCAAATATCAATAACACAAAAACAACGAGCCCTATTAAAATTTTAGTGAGATTAAATTTGGCTATCAAAAAGCTGTAAATGAAATCAAACTGCAGAAACAAGGTTATAAAAATAATACCCGCCATCAGAATTAAATCAGCGATTCGTTCAGAAACAATAGTGCCAAATCCTTTTTCAAAAGGTACTTTTTCATAATTTGATAGAATAGATGCTCTAGCAACTTCTCCTGCTCTTGGAATAGTAAAATTTATTAAATAGCCCGCGAATACTGCCATAACACTATTTCCAAATTTAATTTTATAGCCCAATGGCTCCAGCATAAATAACCAGCGATAAGCCCTTGAAAGATGACTCAATAATCCAAATAATAATCCTATGACTATCCATTTATAATCAGCTTTTTTTAAATAAATATATAACTCATCTAAAGAGACTTTTGATAGTGAGTACCAAACCAAAAAAACTCCCAATAATAATGGGAGTATAATCTTTAGAAATATTTTTAAATTTTTAGACAAAAGTTTATTTTAATAGGTTGGTAGCTTCATCTGGGAAAACTAAAGAAGGCTTGAATGTCTTTGCTTCTTCAATATCCATAAAAGCATAAGTTATCAATATTAAAGTGTCTCCAACGGCCACTTTTCTGGCCGCGGCACCGTTTAGAGTAATTTCTCCACTATTTCGCGGGCCAGGAATGACATATGTGTCTAGGCGTTCACCATTGTCATTGTTAACAATCTGAACTTTTTCTCCCTGAATAATATTGGCAGCCTCCATTAAATCTTCGTCAATAGTTATACTTCCTATATAATTAAGGTCTGCTCCTGTGCATTTTACCCTGTGAATCTTCGATTTTACTACTTGAATTTGCATGTGGCAAAGATAATTAATTTAATGCGATATTATCTATTAGTCTAATTTCACCAGCATATACCGCTATAAATGCTCTGTATTTTTTATTTTTTGACTTTCTTTTAATCTCTTTTAAAGAGTCAACTTCAGAAATATTGAAATATTCCAATTTTAAAACGTGGTTATTTTCAAATTGTTTTACTACCCATTTAGATACTTTATCAGCACTTTTTGTGCCAAAAAGAATTTTGGCAGTCTTTAAAGTTTTATAAATAAATGGCGCTTCCTTTTTTTGAAGATCTGTCAAACGGGTGTTGCGCGAACTCATTGCCAGGCCATTGCTTTCTCTATGTATTTTACAACCCACAACATTAACAGGAAGATTGTATTTACTTACAAGCCTTTTGATTATTTGCAATTGCTGAAAATCCTTTTCGCCAAAATAGGCATTATCGGGTTTTACAATTTCAAACAATCGTTTTACAACCGTTCCTACACCATTAAAATGGCCTTGCCTAAATTTACCTTCCATTTCATATTCAAGCCCATCAAAATCAAAATGCTGGGAAGTTGTATCACCTTCATACATCACCTCAACAGAAGGAACAAAAACCAAAACATCATTGGAAATTGATTCTAAAAGAGCAATATCCTGCTCTATGGTTCTTGGGTATTTTTCAAGATCCTCAATATTATTAAACTGTGTAGGATTGACAAAGACACTTACAATGACTCTATTATTATTAGCCAATGCCTTTTCAACTAAAGCCAAATGCCCTTTATGCAATGCACCCATTGTAGGCACAAAACCAATAGTCAATTGCTGCGCTTTAAATGCATCAACAACCTCTGAAATTTGTTCTTTATTTGAAAAAATCTTCACTTTTTAATAAAAAATTAACGGGTGCAAACTTAAGATTTTACAATCAATCTGCATAAATTTTTGTACTTTTGCGTGTTTTTTATTCTGAATTTTCAAAAAGAACCTAATTTATGATACGCCGTGACTTCAATTTTTTCATTGTAAATAATAGAATTTCCAGTAACATAAACCATTAAAAAACACCAAAAACGAATATATGAAAGATAAGAGGATATTGTATGTATCATCTGAAGTAGTGCCTTATTTGCCTGAAACTGAAATTTCTTCAATGTCATTTGAAGCCCCTAGATTGGTAAATCAACAAGGTGGACAAATAAGAATATTCATGCCCAGATATGGAAATATTAATGAGAGAAGACATCAATTACATGAAGTTATCAGACTATCTGGAATAAACTTGGTGATCAATGATTTGGATATGCCACTTATTATTAAAGTAGCGTCTATCCCAAAAGAACGTATTCAGGTTTATTTTATTGATAATGATGAATATTTCAAGAGAAAAGCAACATTAACGGATGAAAACGGAAATTTATTTCCGGATAACGATGAACGTGCTATATTTTTTGCAAAAGGCGTTATAGAAACTGTTAAGAAATTAAATTGGTCTCCAGACGTTATTCATGTTCACGGTTGGTTGGCATCATTATTGCCGCTATACCTAAAAGAATATTATAAAGACGAGCCATTATTTAGTGACAGCAAAATAGTGACCTCCATTTATAATCAAAGTTTTGATGAAACTTTAAATATGGATATGTTGAACAAAATTAAATTTGATAATATTGACGAAGACCAAATTAAAGTTTTGGAAGCCCCTTCATATATAAACTTAATGAAAATTGCCATTAACCATTCAGATGCTCTGATTGTTGGCTCTGAAAGTATTCCAACAGATTTAGAAACGTATTTAAAAGATTCTAACAAACCGGTTTTAGAGTATAAGTATAAAGACGAATTTGGTGAAGCATACACAGAATTTTTAAATTCTAAAGTATTAAGTTAACCTTTTTCCCTTCCAAATAAGCTATGAAAAAAACATTTAAAGCCCTTAAATTTACTAGTTTTTTACTATTCACCATATTGGCCATTGTTGCATGTGACCAAGATTTCACCTCTATAGAAAGTGATGTTATAGGACTTAAAAATTTTAATACTGGTAGTTATCCAATACCTATTACCTCCTACAATAAAAAACTTGATTCCCTCAAAATAAATAATTTAAATGCCAGTTTATTAGGTGTTTTTAATGATCCTATTTATGGTCAAACGACTGCAAGTATCATTACTCAAGTGACTCCTTCTATATTTAACCCAAATTTTGGTACTAACCCAATTATTGATTCGGTAGTTTTAACAATTCCTTATTTTAACAAAATAATATCTACAGATGCTGACGGAAACAGTGTTTATTCAATTAGTGATTCTCTTTTTGGTGATTCTCCAATTAAACTATCCATTTATCAAAACAATTATTTCTTAAGGGATTTTGACCCTAATGAAGATTTAAATGTTATTCAGAATTATTATTCCAACGCAAGCGGTACCATTAACACTACTGATAATTTTGCCGTTACAGCAAATGGTGTTATCAATTTTGATTCTCAAAAAGGAGCTCTTATCTATGAAAACGACAGTCTTGTTCCAAGTAGTAATGCCATTGTTTTAAAAACAATAGCCGCTGATGGCACAGAAACAACTGAAAGAAAAGTTCCAGCATTAAGAGATACTCTAAATTCTGCCTTTTGGAAATCATTAATCATTGACAAAACAAATGATCCTGTATTGAGTAATTCAAATAATTTTTACAATTATTTCAGAGGTTTATATTTTAAAGCCGAAGCAGTGAATAACGATGGTAACATGATTCTATTAGATATTGCAGGTTCTGGTTCAAACATAACTATTTATTATTCTTCTGACTCATCCGTTGAAGGTACCGATAAATTGAATGGCAGTTATGTACTTAATTTCTCAGGAAATAAATTAAATACATTTATAAACAACTACAATTTAGTGTCTTTAGAAAATGGTGATAAAACTAACGGAGACGAAAAACTTTATCTTAAAGGGTCTGAAGGGTCAATGGCTGTTGTTGATATTTTTAGTGGAAATGTAGATTGTGATGGTGTTGAAGAAACTGCCATTGAATGTTTTAAAAAAGAGTATAGGGCCGTTGATGAAAATGGAAACTATATTTTAAAAAATGGCAGCTTTGTTCTGAAAAAATTAATTAATGAAGCACAATTAATTGTTTATGAAGACGAAACAATGACTGTGCCTTCTGATGATTATCATAAATATGATAGAATATATGCTTATGATGTAAAAAACAACATTCCTTTGATAGATTACAGTTATGATCCTTCTTCAAGTTCATCAAACGCATTTAATTCTAAGCTAATACATTTGGGACAGCGTATTACTGATGAAAATGGCATTTCAAGGTATAAAATTCGTATTACAGAACACCTTAATAATATTTTACTTAAAGATTCAACAAATACTAAACTTGGTTTAGTATTATCAACCAACGTCAATTATGTTTCATCTTCCAGCATTTTAAATAGTAAAGATCTTGTTACAGGAGTGCCGTCTGCTTCAATTATTACACCAAGAGGAACCATCCTATATGGTAGTAATGTTAATGTTCCTAATGACAAAAGAATGTCTTTAGAAATTTATTTTACAGAAAGCACTCAAAATTAAATAGGTATTGTCTGTAAGACTTTTATTATGATAAAGATGGGTTCTTTTCGTTATGAGAAGTGATTTCATCGTATAAAATATTGACTTTATATAATAAATGTCAGTATTTGACATTTATTTTTCATATTTGCCTCGAATTTTAATAATAACCCAAATCAAATTAATTTGTTATGTGTGGAATCGTTGGATATATAGGACCAAGAGAAGCTTACCCAATCATTATTGAAGGATTAAAAAGACTAGAATATCGTGGCTATGACAGTGCGGGTATTGCATTATTTGATGGTACTGACTTAAAAGTCTGCAAAACTAAAGGTAAGGTTGTAGATTTAGAAAATAAATTACCGACAGATATTACCAATACCGGACATATTGGAATAGGTCACACTCGATGGGCAACACATGGTGTACCAAACGATGTTAATTCACATCCACATTATTCTAATTCTGGAAATTTAGTCATCATTCATAATGGCATTATTGAAAATTATGAATCTCTAAAAAAAGAATTGATAAACCGTGGATTTACTTTTAAATCAGATACGGACACCGAAGTTCTGGTCAACCTGATAGAAGATGTTAAGAATAAAGAAAATGTTAAACTAGGAAAGGCCGTTCAAATAGCTTTAAACCAAGTTGTTGGAGCTTATGCTATTGCCGTTTTTGACAAAACCCAGCCAAAAGAAATTGTTATTGCTAGATTAGGTAGCCCTTTAGCTGTTGGTGTTGGTAAAGATGAGTTTTTCATTGCAAGTGATGCCTCTCCTTTTTTAGAATATACTAAAAACGCCATTTATTTGGAGGATGAGGAAATGGCCATCATCCGTTTAAATAGAGACATCAAGATAAGAAAGATAAAGGATGATTCTTTAGTGGATCCATATGTTCAAACCCTAAAATTAAATTTAGAGCAAATCGAAAAAGGTGGTTTTGATCATTTCATGTTAAAAGAAATATATGAACAACCCAAAGCCATAACCGATACCTATCGTGGAAGACTAAATAGACAAGAGGCTATTATTAAAATGTCTGGTGTTGAAGATAACATGAAAAGATTCTTGAATGCTGACAGAATTATTATTGTTGCCTGTGGCACCTCATGGCATGCTGGATTAGTAGCTGAATATATATTTGAAGATTTAGCAAGAATCCCTGTTGAAGTAGAATATGCCTCTGAGTTTAGATACAGAAATCCGATTATTACAGAAAAAGATGTTATCATAGCCATTTCACAATCAGGAGAAACGGCTGACACTTTAGCTGCCATTAAATTAGCAAAATCTAAAGGCGCCTTTGTTTTTGGAGTCTGTAATGTGGTAGGTTCATCTATTGCCAGAGAAACTGATGCCGGAGCCTATACCCATGCCGGACCAGAAATAGGTGTGGCTTCAACAAAAGCTTTTACTACTCAAATTACCGTTTTAACTCTAATGGCATTGCGTTTAGCACGGGCTAAAGGGACTATATCGAGTTCTGACTTCCGTCACCATTTGCTTGAACTGGAAATGATTCCAAAGAAAGTAGAAAAAGTTTTAGAATCTAACGATCATATAAAATATATCGCTGATATCTATAAAGATGTTCATAATTTCTTGTATTTAGGTAGAGGCTATAATTTCCCGGTAGCTCTGGAAGGCGCTTTAAAATTAAAAGAGATTTCATACATTCATGCAGAAGGATACCCCGCTGCAGAAATGAAACATGGCCCCATTGCTTTGATTGATGAAAATATGCCTATCGTTGTTATTGCAACAAAAAAAGGTCATTACGAAAAAGTGGTGAGCAATATCCAAGAAATAAAATCCAGAAAAGGTAAAATTATTGGTATTGTTACTGAGGGTGATGTTGATGTTAGGAAACTAGCTGACCACGTTATTGAAGTGCCTGAAACACTTGAGTCTTTATCTCCATTATTAACAACCATTCCTTTACAGCTATTATCTTACCATATTGCTGTATTACTGGGTAAAAATGTTGATCAGCCAAGAAATTTAGCGAAATCTGTTACCGTAGAATAAATACAGTAACAAATTTTTTGACATAATTAAATCTCATCCTAATAGCTCTTATTATTTTTTTAATAATGAGAGCTATTTTTATTGTTAATAATATAAAGAAACTACTTGTTTTTTAAGGATTTATATTATGCTCGCGTAATTTTTTTTATATTTATGTAATAATAAGGATTATTCTTGTTAATATTATACCAATTAAACTAATCTAATTTTAATAAATGAAAACAATTCTCCCATTTTTGTTGTTGTTTTTAGGTAGTATTTCATACTCACAAACAACTATTTCTGGAACCGTTGTAGACGATAGTGGTCAACCTATACCAGGAGCCAACATTTTAGTTGTTGGAACTACTACAGGAACTGTAACGGATTTTGACGGTGCCTTCACTCTCAAAGCAAATTTAAATCCTCCATTTACTTTACAAGCAAGTAGTGTTGGTTTTGAATCAGTTTCTGAACAAATTACAACAAACAATCAAACTGTTAATTTTATTCTTAAAGAAGGCACTTCTTTAGATGAAGTAGTAATTTCTGCTTCAAGAACACCTGAACGTATTTTTGAATCACCTGTTACGGTTGAAAGAATAGGTGTTAATGAAATAAAAAATACAGCTTCTGTTGACTTTTATGATAGTTTAGAAAACCTAAAAGGAGTAGATGTCAATACCAACAGTTTAACTTTTAAATCAGTTAACACCAGGGGTTTTGCCACATTTGCCAACAACAGGTTTATGCAACTGGTTGACGGTATGGATAACTCGACACCCGCTCTTAACTTTCCTATTGGAAACTTAGTGGGTATGATTGAAACGGATGTGCAAAGTGTAGAATTGTTACCTGGAGCATCTTCCGCATTATATGGCGCAAATGCCTTTAACGGTATTCTCTTTATGCGTAGTAAAAACCCTTTTGACCATGCTGGTATCAGTGCTTATTATAAGCAAGGAATAACATCACAAAAAGCAGCTGGAGATAATCCATATACTGATTTTGGAATACGTATGGCTTATAAATTCAGTAAGAAATTCGCAGCCAAAATTAATTTTGGCTATTTAAAAGGTACGGATTGGGCAGCTAATAATGAAACTGACAGAAATTCAAATGGCGGAACTCGTGAAACCAATTTAAATTATAACGGCGTTAATGTTTATGGTGATGTGGTTTCCACGAATATTAAAGGTGTAGCAGTAGCTCTTGAAGGTTTGGGGATTTTGCCAGCGGGAGCCAATGCATTAGTGCCATCTGTAGCTGTGAGTAGGACAGGTTATGCTGAATCAGATTTAACGAATTATAATGCTGAAAGTGTCAAAGCAGACTGGGGTTTATACTACAGACCTTTCGAAGATGACTTTGAAATATCATATGTTGGAAAAGTGGGTACTGGATCAACTATTTATCAAGGAAGTAACAGATATAATATTAATGGCTTTTTTCAGGAACAACACAAGCTTGAAATCAAAAATAAAAATTTCTTTTTAAGAGGGTATATGGTCGGTGATAAAGCCGGAGACTCTTATGACATGGTTTTTACGGGTATTAATATTAACCGAGCCTGGAAAGATGACAACACCTGGTTTGGTGAATATACAGGAACTTATGTTCTGGCCACTTTAGGTGGTGCCACAGATGCGCAAGCCCATGCGGCGGCTAGAGCACAGGCAGAATCCGGTAGGTTTTTACCAGGCTCAGACGGATTTAATGAGGCCTTTAATAAGAGTATTAATGACCCTGATTTATTAACAGGTTCTAAATTCCAGGATGCCTCAAAATATTATCATGCAGACGGAAACTATAATTTCAGCCATTTAATCGACTTTGCAGAAATTCAGGTTGGTGGATCTTATAGAAAATATAGTCTAAATTCATTTGGAACTATTTATACTGATAAAGATGGAACAATTGATTACTCTGAGTATGGTGTATATACACAAATTCAGAAAAATTTAGAACTAAATGAATCTTTAGAGCTTAAACTTACTGGTTCGGTTCGTTATGATAAATCTCAGTTTTTTGATGGCTTTTTGTCACCAAGAATTTCAGCTGGTTTAACGGTTAATAATAATCATAATATTAGAGCATCAGTTCAAACTGGGTTTAGAAACCCTACTACTCAAGATTTATTTATAGGTTTAGATGCTGGCCCTTATGTGCTAATAGGTGCTGCTCCTGATAATTTAGACAGATATTCTAGGTCTTATCCTGTTAGTGGTCCTGGCCAAGTAATTGGACAACCTTCTAGTATTATTCAATCAGGTCGCTCTGGTTATGAAAATTCTTACACATTAAGTTCAGCTCGAGCCCTTGGTGCTACTGGTAATCCTGCAGTTTTGGAAATTGCAAATCCAGATTTGGTAAAACCTGAGCAAGTAACTTCTGGAGAGATTGGTTATCGCGGGAAATTTAAAAACCTTACCGTTGATTTTAGCGCTTATTATAATAGCTATAAAGATTTTATTTCACAAGCAACAGTTGTTTCTCCATTATATGGAACCGTCGGTGATAATTCGCTTTCAGTAGCAGCATTGGCAAATGGAGACACCCAAGCCTATAACATATATACAAATTCATTAGCAGAAGTAAATTCTTATGGTGCCTCTATTGGTTTATCAACTAAAGTGCTTAGAGATTTTGATTTAAGCGGAAGTTATACCTACGCTAAATTAGACTTCGATAGAGTTAAATACCCTGATTTTGTAACCAATTTCAATACGCCTGAACATAAGTTTAAAGCCTCTTTTGGCAATGATAATTTGTTTGACAATTTTGGATTTAATGTGTCTTATAGATTTAGTGATGATTATTACTGGGAAGCTACTTTTGGAAATGGCGTAGTTCCTGAATTTCATACAGTAGATGCGCAAATCAACTTAAGAGTACCTAGTTTAAAATCAACCTTTAAAGTTGGTGGAACAAACCTGACTGGCAAAGAATACTTTACTGCTTTTGGTACCGGATTTATTGGATCGATGTATTATGTTTCTTGGACTATTAACAACTTATAAAAAAATTAATATGAATACAAAATATATATTGCTGTTAATAATCCTTTTAGGATTCACAGCATGTAATGACATTGAAGATGTTTTAATTGATAATAATGTTGACACTTCTACTGAAGTTTTACCAGAACTAACTGCCGGTAGTGCCGATTTTTCTAAATATGTTGCAGTTGGAGCTTCTTTCACAGCCGGGTATACCGACGGTGCCGTTTTTATTGCTAGTCAACAAAATTCCTTTCCTAATATGATGGCTAAAGAATTTGCAAAAGCGGGCGGAGGCACCTTTACACAACCTTTAATGAGTGATAATTATGGTGGATTAGCTGTTGGTGGTACACGAATTGCAAATCCCCGATTAGTTTTTGGAGGAGCAGGTCCAGTATCTTTAGAATCTTTAATTGGCCCTGTAACCGTTGGTACTGACATTGCGCTTAATAATCCTACTGGTCCTTTTAATAATTTAGGGGTTCCTGGCGCCAAAAGTTTTCATCTATTAGGTAATGGTTATGGAAATATTCAAAATTTTCCAGCAGCAGCAAACCCTTACGCCGTTCGATTAACAGGAAATACTCCTGATGCTTCTATATTAGAATTAGCCATGGCACAAAGCCCTACCTTTTTTAGCTTATCAGAAATAGGAGGTAATGACGTTTTAGGCTATGCAACAACTGGCGGTGATGGGACTAATCCAATCACAGATACAGCCACTTTTGATTTTGCTTTCGGTACCTTAGTGACCACTTTAACATCTGGGGGTGCTAAAGGTGTTGTAACCAACGTGCCTTACATTACAGATTTACCACATTTTACAACGGTTCCTTATGCCCCTTTAAGCCCGGCAAATCCAAGTTTTGGACCCTTAATCCCAACACTTAATGGTGTTTTTGGTCAGTTAAATCAAGTGTATGCGTATTTACAATCAGTAGGCGCTATTACCAATGCAGCAGAACGATCCATTGTGTTTTCAACGACTGCAGCAAGTGCCGTAGTCATAAAAGATGAAACCTTAACTAACATTTCTGCGCAAATAGCAGGTGTTCTAAATGCGAGTCCTACGTTTCCCGCTTTTGTACAAAGTTTTGGGTTACCCGCAGAAGCGGCTCCTTTAGTAGCCAATTTATTAGGAACTATTTATGGCCAAACAAGACAAGCAACAGCCGCAGATTTATTGGTATTACCCAGCTCTTCAATTATTGGTACCGTCAACACAACTACCTATGCGTATTTAGTAAGTATAGGACTTCCTGCTAATTTAGCAGGACAGTTTTCTGTAGAAGGTGTCACCAATCCTTTAGCCGATAAATGGGTATTACTCCCAAGTGAACAAGCAGAGATTAAAGCGGCCACGGATTCTTATAACGCCACTATTTCTTCAGTTGCTGCATCTAAAGGTTTAGCTTTAGTTGATTTAAATACTATATTAACGGAAGCAACAACCACAGGGTATAAAACTGGAGATTATACTTTAACAACTAACTTAGTGATGGGTGGTTTAGTGAGCTTAGATGGCATTCACCTTACGGCCAGAGGCTATGCTTTAATGGCCAACGAATTTTTAAGAGCTATTGATGCCACGTATGGTTCCAATTTTGAAGCCTCTGGAAATTTTGCTAATGCTGGTGATTATCCAACTAACTATTCGCCTTTATTACCTTAATTTATATTTAAAACAATATTATAAAACGCCTTCAACCTGAGGGCGTTTTTTTATGCCTAAAAAACATAAAAAACAACTTTTATTTTAAATTAAAACATCTATCTTTGCACGCGAAAACATAACACGTTTTTTTACAATTAAATCGCATAATATTAAACATATAAGCAATGGCTAAAGTTACAGGTAAGGTTGCACAGATCGTAGGTCCGGTTATCGATGTTGAATTCGGAGCTGGTTCAGAACTTCCAAAAATTTATGATTCATTAGAAATTAAAAGACCTGATGGCTCTTTATTAATATTAGAGGTACAATCTCATATTGGTGAAGATACGGTTCGTACTATCGCAATGGATTCATCAGATGGTTTAAGCAGAGGTACAGAGGTCACTGCAACTGGAGCTCCTATTCAAATGCCAATTGGCGAAGATGTTTACGGACGCTTATTTAATGTGATTGGAGATGCTATTGATGGCCTAGGGAATTTACCTAAAGCTGGAAAAGCTGGGTTACCTATTCACCGTCAAGCCCCTAAATTTGAAGATTTATCAACCTCAACTGAAGTTTTATTTACTGGTATTAAAGTAATAGACCTTATTGAGCCTTATGCAAAAGGTGGTAAAATTGGTTTATTTGGTGGTGCTGGTGTTGGTAAAACCGTATTGATTCAGGAGTTGATTAACAATATCGCAAAAGGTCACGGTGGTCTTTCAGTATTTGCCGGAGTTGGAGAAAGAACTCGTGAAGGAAATGACCTTTTAAGAGAGATGCTTGAATCTGGTATTATAAAATACGGTAAAGACTTTATGCATTCTATGGAAGAAGGCGGATGGGATTTATCTAAAGTTGATAAAGCCGGAATGAAAGAATCTAAAGCAACGTTTGTTTTCGGACAAATGAACGAACCTCCTGGAGCCCGTGCGCGTGTGGCCTTATCAGGTTTAACTATTGCTGAATATTTTCGTGATGGTGCTGGAGAAGGACAAGGAAAAGATGTCCTTTTCTTCGTTGATAATATCTTCCGTTTTACACAAGCCGGTTCTGAGGTATCTGCATTATTAGGCCGTATGCCTTCTGCCGTAGGTTACCAACCAACATTAGCCACAGAGATGGGTGCTATGCAAGAGCGTATTACTTCAACAAAAAGAGGTTCTATTACTTCGGTTCAAGCGGTTTACGTACCTGCGGATGACTTAACAGATCCTGCACCCGCAACAACCTTTGCCCACTTAGATGCTACAACCGTATTATCTAGAAAAATTGCCGAGTTAGGTATTTATCCTGCGGTAGATCCATTAGATTCTACCTCTCGTATTTTAACTGCTGATATTTTAGGAAATGAGCATTATGCTTGTGCTCAAAGAGTAAAAGAATTATTACAACGTTACAAAGAACTGCAAGATATTATTGCTATTCTTGGTATGGAAGAATTATCAGAAGAAGACAAATTGGCTGTAGGTAGAGCAAGACGTGTACAACGTTTCTTATCTCAACCATTCCATGTTGCTGAACAATTTACAGGTATCCCTGGCGTATTAGTTGATATTAAAGAAACTATTAAAGGGTTTAATATGATCATGGATGGTACTTTAGATCATTTACCAGAAGCAGCATTTAACCTTAAAGGAACTATTGAAGAAGCTATTGAAGCTGGAGAAAAAATGTTAGCTGAAGCTTAATTCAATTAATAATAAAAAATATGTATTTAGAAATTGTATCACCAGAGGCAACCTTATTCAGCGGAGAAGTAGATTCTGTGACTGTTCCCGGTGTTAATGGAGGCTTTGAAATGCTTAAAGACCATGCGCCTATTGTGTCTTTATTAAAAGAAGGTTTTGTTAAAATTTCAGGAAATATATCATTAAAGGAAGAAGTTCAAAATAAATTTATTAAAGGCGAAAAAAACACGACTTTATTAAAAATTTCTTCCGGAACTATTGAAATGAAAGATAATAAAGTTATTGTATTAGCAGACTAAACTTTAGCTCTAAATAAAAAAAACGCGAAGCACATGCTTCGCGTTTTTTTATGTTATAGTTTTATGAAAATCCTATTTTTATTTAGAATATGACTTAACTATAAATAAAAAGCAACGGCTACAATAGCATAGAGTAGTGATGCCATTTTTTTACTTATAAAACGATGCTCAACTATAAAACATTAGCCCTTATTTTTTTCCATAGCTTTATTAAAATAAATCCAGAAACAAGTACTACTCCCAATAAAATAAACGCCCTAGAATATTCACCATAAAGAAGGCTACCTGTTGCAAACATGATACTGTAGATAAATATACAGCCAATCATCATAGCAACAATTCCAGATGGAACACTCCAGCCTTCATTAGAATCTACAATTTTAATGTTATTTTTTTCGGCTTCATTAACAACTTTACTCCATCCTGGTCCACCTGGCTGAATTTTCTTATAAAAATTTTGTAGTACCATATTGGTTTCAGGTTTTGTTAAATAAGTAACCATAATCCAAACAATTGTGGTTAACAAAACAATCATAGGAAATTTTGCGTAGGAAGGCATTAAACCACTATCACTAAACAAATAATCACCTAAACGTGTAAACGCTAAAACCATTGAAACAATTCCTGAAACAAACATTGCCGAAATTTCACTCCATGCATTAATACGCCACCAAAACCATCTTAAAATAAAAATGAGCCCAGTACCAGCACCAAACATTAATATAATATCAAAAAGTTGCAATGCATTTGTAAGTACTATAGCAAATAAGGCGCTACAAATCATTAAGATAACTGTAGACAACCTTCCAACTCTTACTAATTGTTTATCTGTTGCATTTTTATTAATCTGTTGTTTATAAAAATCATTTACTATATAAGATGCTCCCCAATTTAAATGAGTTGAAATTGTACTCATATAAGCCGCAACCAAGGACGCTAATACTAGGCCAAGTAATCCACTTGGAAGCTTAGTAAGCATTGCAGAATAGGCTAAATCATGTCCTAATTTATCTTGTGTTACATTTGGGAATGCTTCCTGTATACTTGCCAAATCTGGAAATATTACTAAAGATGCTAATGCAACAATAATCCAGGGCCAAGGACGTAAAGCATAGTGCATAATATTAAAAAAGAAAGTTGCTCCAATAGCATGATTTTCGTTTTTTGCAGCAAGCATACGTTGTGCAATATAACCTCCTCCTCCTGGCTCTGCTCCAGGATACCACGAACTCCACCATTGTACAGCCAATGGAATTATTAATAAAGTTATTAAAGCTTCTTTATCAGTGAAGTCAGGTAAAATATCTAATTTATCTACTACATTTTCATGTTGAAGAAGCGCTTCTAAACTCCCTATTTCAGGTAAGCCAACCAAATAATATGCAGCTCCTAAGGCTCCTGCCATTGCAGTAAAAAAAAGGATGAAATCTGTATAAACCACTCCTTTAAATCCTCCTAAAGCACTAAATGTAACTGTGATGACTCCTGCATAAACAACGGTTTCCCATGGCTGTAATCCTAACATAACACTTCCTATCTTAATGGCTGCCAGTGTTACTCCTGCCATTGCTAAAATATTAAAAATAATCCCCAAATAAATTGATCTAAAACTTCTTAAAAAACGAGCTGGAGCACCTCCATATCGTAATTCGTAAAACTCAATATCTGTATTTACATTAGATTTTCGCCAAAGTTTTGCATACACAAAAACCGTTAATAATCCAGTAATTAAAAATGCCCACCAAACCCAATTTCCTGAAACACCATTAGTTCTTACTATATCTGTCACTAAGTTAGGCGTATCAGTTGAAAACGTTGTTGCAACCATTGATACACCTAATAACCACCAAGGCATACTTCTTCCTGACAAAAAATACTCAACAGAACTTTTTCCTGATTGTTTTGAAACGTAAATTCCTATAAAAAGGGTGATTGCAAAAAAGACGATAATTAATGCAATATCAAATGTGGATAAGTTAACCATGTATAAAAATTAGTTAGTTATTTTTATATTCCAACTTAAAATTTCCCAATCTTTATTGTTAGAACGATATGAATATAATACTTTATATTTAATTGTTTAATTTGTATTTCATGTCCTTTTCACTTTTATATTGCTCAGTCATAATTTTAATCATTGCTATATATAGTTCTCAAGTTCTTTAATAGACTTTAGCTCAACTTTAAGTTCTTGAAACATATTCATAATACTGCTGAGTTTTAATTCCTCCTCGTTATATTCCTGAGTATTAATGCAACAGGTAAATTCCCATAATTCTAATACCTTTTCTATAGCTACTTCATATGGATTGTAGAATTTATTATCACTGCTTAACAATAAGGTATTATGTTCCTTAATTTTATTATATACCCGCTTGTAAACCAAGCCATCATCTTTGGTGAGCACAATATAGGTTCTGCCGTCTTTTACATCATTAAGATCTTCAACAAATTTAGCCACTATAAATGACCCATCCTTTACAGGCAACATAGAGTCTCCTTTTATAGGAAAAGCACGATGTGTTCCGGTAGGCAAAAAAGGAAGTTTTATCTTTTGTAATTGTTCTATATATTCAGGATCTGCATATCCTTCTAAATACCCTGCTGAAGCTTTTGCCGGGACAATCTCTATAAGATCTTCATTGCTTTCATTAACTGTAATGGGAAACAGCACGCGCTTGTTTCCAATATCAATAAACGAGGTGCTCTTTGCCAGTCTTAAATCATTCTTCACCAGAATATCTATAGGGATATTAAAATAATTTGACAGGTCAATGAGTCTGTCTATTGGAGGCTCCGAGCGTCCTTCTTCATAAGATCCTACTATAGAACGCGTCCATTGTAGCTCCTCTGCAAAACGCTCTTGAGAGAACTTTTTAAGCATTCGCAGGTGTTTTATATTAATTTGAATAGGCTTCATAACACTTCTTTTTTTTTTAACATTAATTACTACAAATATAAGCAACAATAACTACATATTGTAGCTTATTTTTACCATATAGAATTATGTATCTCAATTGTCACTCATATTACAGCTTACGCTATGGCACTATAAAGCCAGAGCGATTGCTTGCCATTGCTTCAGAAAATGGCATCCAGACACTGGCATTGACCGATATTAATAACACCTCGGCATGTTTAGATTTTGTCCGCCTTTCAAACAACTATAAAATTAAACCAGTACTTGGTATAGACTTTAGAAACCGTGCCAAACAGCAGTTTATTCTGATAGCAAAAAACAACAATGGCTTTTATAATATTAACCAGTATCTGTCTGCGTTTTTACATAATCCAGACTTAGAAATTCCGGAGCAAGCACCACAACTTGAAGATACGTTTGTGGTATATCCTTATATACATAACAAAACCTATACCTTAAAAACCAATGAGTTTTTAGGTATTAAACCCCAAGATCTTAACCATCTTAAATTTTCAAAATGGAATGCTTTTAGAAGCAAACTTGTGGTATTACAAACTGTTTCCTTTGAAAACAAAAAAGGTTTTAATACGCATCGATTACTACGTGCTATTGACAACAACACCTTATTGAGCAAACTACCCAAAACAGAGCAAGGTGACCCAACGGACAGATTATTACCTTATAATGAGTTGTGCAATAGCTATCAAGAATTTCCAGAGCTTTTAGAAAACACCTCGTCACTTTTAGAAGATTGTACGATTAATTTCGACTTTTCTCAAGAAGTGCCAAACAACCAGCGGTCATACACCAACAACGAGCTATTAGATTTTAAATTATTAAAAAGACTGACTTATCAAGGATTACATTATCGCTATAAAAAACCTGGAGAACGTATTTTTAAACGTATTGAAAAAGAACTGGAAATCATTAAAGAAAAAGGCTTTGTATCCTACTTTCTAATCAATTGGAAAATCTTAAAATACGCCCGCAGTAAAGGTTATTTTTATGTGGGTCGTGGTAGCGGCGCCAATAGTATCATTGCTTATTTATTGCGCATCACTGATGTTGACCCTGTAGAACTCGATTTATATTTTGAACGCTTTATCAATCTATACCGAAAAAATCCACCCGATTTTGATCTTGATTTTTCCTGGAGAGACCGTGACGACATTACGCAATTCATCTTTAGTCGTTTTAAAAATACAGCGCTTATTGCGGTTTACAATACCTTTAAATTTAGAGCTTCCGTAAGGGAATTAGGGAAGGTTTTTGGCTTACCAAAAGCTGAAATGGATGTACTTACCAGAGGAAAATATAACATAAACCAACTGGATGCCTTATCACAACTGGTTATTAAATACAGTACCTACATTCAGGGATTTCCTAACTATTTAGGGATTCATGCTGGTGGTATTATTATTTCAGAAAAACCCATTCACTATTACACGGCTACCTTTATGCCACCAAAAGGATTTGCTACCACACAATTTGACATGGTGGTTGCAGAAGATATTGGCCTTTACAAATTTGATATTTTAAGTCAGCGTGGGTTAGGAAAAATTAAAGAGGCCGTAAATATTATAAGATACAATCATCCTGAAAAAGCCCCCATAGACATTCATGATATTAAGCGTTTTAAACAAGATGAAAATATTAAAAACCTGTTACGCCACGCCAAAGCTATTGGCTGTTTTTATGTAGAATCTCCCGCTATGCGTATGCTCCTGAAAAAACTGCAGGTAGACACCTATTTAGGCTTGGTTGCTGCCAGTTCTGTCATTCGACCCGGTGTTTCAAAAAGCGGTATGATGCGCGAGTATATTTTGCGGTATCGTTATCCCGAAAGGCGCAAAGAGGCACATCCTGTTTTGCTTAAAATCATGCCCGAAACCTATGGCGTTATGGTATATCAGGAAGACGTGATTAAAGTCGCCCATTATTTTGGTGGCTTAACTTTAGGGGAAGCTGATATGTTGCGACGCGGTATGTCTGGAAAATTCAGGTCTCGTGAAGAGTTTTTAAAAGTAAAACAGCAATTCTTTGATAATTGTAAAAAAGAAGGTAAACCTTATGAACTCACCGAGGATATCTGGCGACAAATAGAAAGTTTTGCCGGGTATGCCTTTGCCAAAGGGCATTCGGCATCCTACGCGGTAGAAAGTTATCAAAGTCTGTTTTTAAAAGCCTATTATCCTTTGGAATATATGGTAGCAACTATCAATAATTTTGGTGGGTTTTACAGAACCGAACTCTATGTGCATGAAGCCCGAATGCATGGTGGTGTTATTGAAGCACCTTGTGTTAATGAGAGTTTTAATGAAACTATTATTAAAGGAAAAACTATTTATTTAGGCTTTATGTTTCTACATGCCTTTGAATCAAAAACCGTAAAGCGCTTACTTCAGGAACGCAAAAAAAATGGCCCTTTTAAAAGTCTTGACGATTTTATAGACCGGGTCCCCATTTCAATAGAACAAATAAGTATTCTGATAAAAATAAATGCATTCCGTTTTACAGAAGTTAATAAACGGGAATTACTCTGGGAGGCCTATTTAAAAATCAGCAAGACCGTTATTCAAGAACACGTCACTGATTTGTTTAAAACGGAACGCGTCAATTATAAAACGCCTGAATTACCCAGTACCACTTTAGAGCATGCCTTTGATGAGATAGAACTTTTAGGGTTCTCACTCTGCAGCCCCTTTCATTTAATAGAAAATCATGTCAGAAATCCGTTAAGAGCAGCACAATTCGCGAAATTTAAAGATAAGATAATCACTATTGAAGGCTATTTAGTCACTACAAAAACTACGGTTACCTCAAACGGAAAATACATGTATTTTGGAACTTTTTTAGACCGTGATGGTGATTTTATAGATACCGTTCATTTTCCACCAATAGCTACTAAATTCCCTTTTAGAGGGCACGGCATTTATAGTATTACTGGTAAAGTTTTAGAAGAGTTTGACTGCATTACTATTGAAGTTATTACCATGTATAAATTAGCTGTTGTTGAAGACCCACGATATAGTGATACCATAAAACACCTTACGGCATGACCTCTGGAGAACGTTCTATAGTACATATGGATTTAGATGCTTTTTTTGTGTCTTGTGAACGCTTGCTAGATAGCAGACTTATAGGAAAACCAGTACTTATTGGTGGCACTAGCGACCGTGGCGTGGTGGCTTCTTGCAGCTATGAAGCCCGTAAGTTTGGTGTGCATTCTGCGATGCCTATGCGTATGGCAAAAATGCTTTGTCCAGAAGCTATTGTGCTTCGAGGGAATTCCGGAATTTATTCAAATTTTTCAAGAGACGTTACCGATGTTATTAAAGAGCATGTGCCGCTTTATGAAAAAACTTCTATTGATGAGTTTTATATTGACCTAACGGGAACCGATAAATTTTTTGGGTGTCATAAACTGGCTTCAGAATTGCGACAACGTATTATGAAGGAAACGGGGCTCCCCATTTCATTTGGAATGTCTGTTAATAAAACCGTTTCAAAAATAGCCACTGGTGAAGCCAAACCAAATAACGAAATCCGTATTTTAAAAGGTACTGAAAAACCATTTCTCGCTCCTTTATCTGTTCGGAAAATACCTATGGTTGGAGAGGTCACTTATAAATCGCTTTGCGATTTAGGGGTAAAACGCATTCAAACCGTACAGGAAATGCCTATGGAACTTATGCACAAAGTACTTGGCAAAAATGGCTTAGTTATCTGGAAAAAAGCAAATGGTATTGATGATAGTCCTGTGGTACAATACCATGAACGTAAATCAATCTCTACAGAGCGCACTTTTGACAAGGATACCACAGATATGGTTAAGTTAAAAAGCATCATTATTGCCATGGCAGAAAATTTAGCCTATCAACTACGCCGGGGTAATAAATTAACTGCTTGTGTGACCTTTAAAATCAGATATTCAGATTTTCAAACCTATACACAACAGCAGCATATTCCTTATAGTGCCATGGATCACACCATCATTCCGGTAGTGCTAGATTTGTTTCACAAACTTTATAATCGCAGACTTTTAGTCCGGTTAATTGGTGTTAGGTTTAGTCATTTAGTTGAAGGTGGTTATCAAATTAATTTGTTTGAGGACAATGAAAAACATATTCACTTAAGCCAGGCTATTGACAAAATGCGTGAGCGTTATGGTGATAGGGCTATTGTTATCGCCGCCGGCATGGAGGCCAAAAGCATCAGCAGATGGAACCCTTTTAACGGAGAGCCACCACCGCTTCTGGCCAATAGACGACAGTAATTAATCTTCTACAAATTCCAAAATATCTGCAGGTTGGCAGTCTAACGCTTTAAAGTAAAATGAGATCTAAAGACTCGTGGTGACCCATCTTCACTAAAATAGTCTACTTCAAACCAATAGTCATTTGTTGGCATCGGTGCACCATTATAAATACCATTCCATCCAAAACCACTAGGATATATAACAGCTATCATCTTACCGTATCGATCATAAATACTTATCCTTGCACTTGTCTGATCTCTTAAGCAATCTATATTCCAGCTATCCTTATAACTATCCCCGTTTGGTGTAAAAACCTTAGGATATTCCAAAATCCTAAATGCACCAACAGCAATATTACTGCAGCCCGATATTTCACGAGCTCTTAACATATGTTCATCACAACCAGTAATGCCACTAAAAGAATTCTCTCTTAACCAAGGACCATTATCTAACTGAAACTCATAAGTTCCAGTACCCCCTGCTACATTAGCTACCACCGTTTGATTATCACTAAACGGTTCTGAAATAATTTCAACTTCTATAACAAGCTCACTAATTGGAATGACTTGTATTTCTAAAGCAGTTTCTATAGAACATTGGCCTCCATCAGGTGTAAAAGTATACCTAGTCGTTACTAAATTATTAAAAGCCGGAGACCATGTTCCAGTAATTCCTTCAGCTGAAGTAGTAGGGAAATCATCTACAACATCTCCTTCACAAACTGAGTTAAAGAAGTTAAAAGTTGGTACAATAGGATCTGTTACAATAATTTCCAAAGTTGCAGGTCCTGCACAACCTTGACCAGAATCTGGTGTAAATGTATAAACCGTAGTTTGCATATTATTTAAGGCAGGAGACCAGGACCCAGTAAAACCATTGGATGACGTTACTGGCAATTCTTCTAAAAATTCACCAGGACAAATCTGATTAACCGCATCAAAAATGGGCATCAATGTAGGATTGACTATTATTTCCAGAGTTGCCTCAAACGCACATTCGCCATTTGAAGGCGTAAAGGTATAGGTTGTGGTTTTTGAATTATCCAATTCTGGAGCCCAGGTACCACTGATACCATTATTTGAAATAGAGGGCAATTCATTTAGTGCATCTCCCTCGCATATTGCAGGTACCGGATCAAAAACTGGATCTATAAATGGAAGGACTGTTATAGTTATATCTTCAGATGTAGTTTCACCGCATACATCACTAATTGTAACAGTATAAGTAGTTGTTAATGCTGGTGATAAGTCTGGATTCGCAATATTTGGATTGCTAACTCCAGTGGTTGGTGTCCAGCTATACGTATTTCCACTTGGAATAGTAGCATCTACATTAGTAGAATTTCCCAAACAAATTGTTTCATCTTGTAGCTGAAGATTATCTACAAATGAAAGACTATTAAAACAGACCCGTTGTACATTTGATAAACCTCCTGTAGACCCGACGAAACCGAAATACACGGTATCATCTCCTGAAAATATGGTTAATTTAACATCTTGATTTAAGGTTAATCTCAATACACAATCAAAAAAAACACTTAAAACTTTGGTTGTTGCGTTCCAAACGATCTTTACTTCATGGCTGTTTCCGTCTTCAATATTTGGGCTTGATATACTTGCTTGAATAGGTCCAGCCAAATTATTGAAAGTGTTATTATGATCAGGGCTTCCATTTTGCATAATAGCAATATGATCATAAGCTGGGTCACCATAAAGCTCAACACCATTACCGTTATTCTGATAAGTATCAAACTCAATAACCAAAGATGAAGATACCCCATTATATCCTAATCCTCCTCCAATACCACCAATTACAGGCGTAGGGTTTCCTTTGAATACTAATGCCATTCCATCAGCACCATTGGCATCCTTGTTACCAAAAACATTTTGATAATAAATAGTAAAATTGGAATCAAAATCTATAGGGTTATCATACCAGACACCTCCGGCTTGATCTAATTGATCTGGCGTAATAACATAACAATTATTTCCCTGATTGATAGCATCACCAATTACTGTCGCATTCAACTGTGCATATACTTGAGTAAGACTACCCAATACAATAAATAAGAAAAAGTAAGATTTTAAATTCAAGATTTTATCATACTATAATTGCTAAGATATAAAACTAGCCTGACTTAAACATCCATACGGCTAACCTTCTACATATTCCAAAATATCAGCAGGTTGACAGTCTAAGGCTTTACAAATAGCTTCCAGCGTAGAAAACCGAATGGCCTTTGCCTTGCCGGTTTTAAGAATAGACAGGTTTGCGGTGGTAATGCCCACAATATCTGCCAATTCATTGCTCTTCATATTTCTTTTTTCAAGCATTACATCCAGATTTACAATTATTGACATAGCTATATGGTTAAATCGTTTTCCCTTCTTAACTCTCCGGCTTTCGAAAAAACTTCACTTAAAAATAAAAAGAAAAGGCCCATTATAATAAAAATAACCCAAGACGTGTCTACACCAACTTTAAGAATATTTGCTAATAAAAATCCTAACACCAACTTCACAATAGCAGAACCAAAACCACAAATTAAAAAGAGTGTCCCAATTTTTTTAAAACTTAAAATAACCAATATTGAGAAATAATTGCCTTCAGACAAATCTTTAAGACTTAATTTAATCAGTCTAACGGCTCTAAAAAACAAATAATAAAGCGTTCCAACTAAGATCAAGGTTATTAAACTTTTATGTAATGGTAAGACTCCCAAATCCACTTTACTTCCTAAAAATGTAATCTCATAACTTTGATTTGTAAATAGTAGTAGCGGTAAAGAAATAATGGCACCAACAAACCCTATAATCATTAGATAATAATAAATAGTTATCAGTTTTTTTAAAATATTTATAGTTTTCATTATGATAAAATTATCGTTTTACGATAACAAATATATAAATTTTATTGATAAACAATAATTATTTTAACAAAAAAAAGAAAACAAAAGAATTAATCAGCTTGTAGCCAAGCCTTTCTATTTGCCATTTTATCTGCTGTTAGCTCTACATTATTAGTTTTCAACAGACCCAAATGATACGCATGACTTGCTTGAAATGTTACCAAGGTTTCTTTAGTAACTCCTAGTCGTTCAAAAATAATAGATACTTTGTCATTTGGTTTATAGTTATTTAATAAGGTATCTAAATCTGCCGAATCATCAATGAGTACCTCTCCCACTTGAATGATTTTATCACCATTTTCCAAACCCGCCAGATAAGCCGAAGAGCCCATAATAGTGTTTTCAACAATCAATCCATTTTGTACATATGCTCCAAAAGAAACTTTGCTCTTGTCTTGAGTTAAAGACACACCTACATTATTTAGTAATCGTTTCATATCTGGCATGTCACTTTTATAGATGTAATGACCAAAAAAATAATCACCAAAATCATTCCCTGCATATTGATTCAAAGTATGATGCAAGTCTTCAACGGCATACGGTTTTTCCAGTTTACCAAAATTTGTCCACATCAATTTCATGTAATCATCAAGGTTCAATCCCTTTTCTCTTAACGACAAATCTAAAGCCAGCCCAAGCATACTGCCATAAGAATAATAGGATATGAAGGTATTGACTCTATTCACAGGATCAACTGAGGTTGCGGCATCTACAAAAGGCGCCTGAGTACTCATTTCAATAGGATTAAAAAACTGCCTTCCGGGAGAATTCCATACATAGTTAAAGTTTCCTATTAGGCTGTTAATATAGTCTTCAGGGCTCATTAAACCTGCTCTGCATAAAGATAAATCATCAAAATAACTGGTAAACCCTTCCGCAAACCACAATGCACCACTCATATTAGCTTCTTCAAAATTAAAAGGCTCCAACCCTTTAGGGCGAATACGTTCTACATTCCAGGAATGAAAAAACTCATGTGCCACCGTGCCAATATTCCCATCCATTCCGCCCTCGGCTAAACTCCTGGTCGAAGTCAAAATAGTTGAGTTTCTATGCTCCATACCATCTCCGGATGCATTAGGAATATAGCATGCTAAAAAGGTATAAACACCATAGTCAAAGGTTGGAAGTTCCCCAAAAATTGTTTCTTCCTGTAATACCACTTTCTTTACCTTTTCAAAATAAGTATCTAATTCAACTTCTGTCCCATTATGGTGTAACACAAAATGAATGGTTTGCCCTTTTACGTCAAAAGAACGTGTGCTGTAATTACTAATTTCAGTAGGGCTGTCCATAAAATATTGAAGATCTCTGGCATAATAGGTATTGCCACTCATGGGTTTTAATTGTGTTGCCACTTTCCAGTTTAAGTCTTTACGTGTTTTAAAAGTAACTTCAATCCCTTTATTTTCTAAACTTTTTGCATATATGAAGGTTGCCGGCATATTCAAATGCGCATGGGTTTCATCAATTTGCGAATAAGTACCGTCTCCTCGGTTAGCGAATAATGTGTAGCTTATATAGATGGTGCCATCATGTCCCTTAACTTTCCATGAATACGGATCTGTTCTGCTTACCTCTATAATTTTTCCTTTTCCGTCTGTAACCTTTAGCCCATACACATTTTTTATAAACTCATGTAAAGCATAACGCCCGGGTGATGTTCTGCTCATTCTTAACTCAACCTTATCACTTTTTAAATCTGTAAAGGTCGCTTCAATAAAAGCTTCATGATGCGCGGCATTTTCAAATGAAATGGCATAAGTAGTTGCCACTTGTGCATTTAAACTATACAACACCCCGATCAAAAACAGATAAGAAGGAAATCTCTTCATAACATAAAATTTAGCGCCTAAGATACTATTTAAAAATATTCAATACATTTTTTTATAACCCATTGTCTTCAAACTCTTTCTATTCTTGTTTTTCGTGTGCTTTGTATTAATCCATTATTATCATTTGGGTTTGGTTAATTTTATTAATTTTGCCCAAAATCCAACCAGATGCGCTTTAAAAACTCATTGATTTTAGTGTTGCTATTATGCAGCAAAAACATCCTTTCTCAACAAGACACTTTAAGAGAGCAATTACAGGAAGTGGTTATCAAATCCAGCAGAATTGACTTGCCTTTTTCTGAAAATTCAAGAACCATCACCATCATTACTTCTGAAGATATTAAACAAAGTGCCGCTACCAATGTGGCAGATTTATTGCAACAATTTGCCGGAGTGGACATCAGACGCCGCGGAACCGCAGGTATGCAAGCCGATCTATACATTCGTGGCGGTAGTTTTGATCAGACGCTATTACTAATTGATGGTATTAAAGTTGAAGACGCACAAACCGGACACCATACTATGAATATGGCGTTACCAATAGAAGTTATTGAACGTATTGAAATTATTAAAGGTCCTGCCGCAAGAGTTTTTGGGCAAAATGCCTTTACAGGCGCCATTAATATTGTCACCAAAAAAAATCAGGACAACTTGGTTTCTTTAGGTGTGCAAGCAGGCTCTTTTGGTCAAAAAAGTGGGATAGTGACGGTGGCCAGTAATTTAGAAAACTCCGCTCATTTAGTTCATGTTTCAAGAAACATTTCAGATGGGTATCGTTATAACACGGACTATGACAACCAGAACTATTTTATTAAAAGTACTTTTAATAAAAATGCGCTTCCTATTGATATGATAACCTCATTTTCTGAACGAAAATTTGGCGCCAATGGCTTTTATGCTAGCCCGGCGGCTATCAACCAATATGAGGAAACACAAACCAGTTTGGTTGGTGTCACCACAGAAATTAATAATGATAAGCTTACGTTAAAACCACGTTTGTACTGGAGACGTAATCAAGACGAGTATATTTATGTGCGTCAGGACCCCTCTATTTACCGAAATTTACACCAGACCAATAAAGTTGGAGCAGAAATTAATGCGCAATATAGTTCAGATCTAGGGGTGACAGGTTTTGGAATTGATATGGCAAAAGTGTATTTGTCAAGTAATAACTTAGGCCAACGCCAGCGTTTTATGACCACGATTTTTTTAGAGCATTTATTTAAACTGGCTGATGGCAAATTAGATGTCACTCCTGGTGTAGCGATAAATTATTTTTCTGATTTTAAGTTTCATGCATTTCCTGGAATTGATCTAGGTTATAAAATCAGCCATACCCTAAAAGCTTATGGAAACATTGGTTATACCTACAGAATACCGACCTATACCGATTTATATTACAGCGACCCTAATACATTAGGTGACGAAAATTTAAATCCAGAAGAAGCCATTGCTCAAGAATTAGGTTTGAAATACAACACGAATCATTTTAGTGCTTCTTTTGCCCTTTTTAACAGAGACGCCAAAAAACTTATTGATTATGTTAAAGACAATGTGGACGATAAATGGCAAGCGACTAACATTGCAGAATTAAACACTAAAGGTTTTGAAATAAACACCAGTTATAATTTCAAATTAGGATCCTTTAATCAACTATTAAATCTTGCTTACACCTTTTTAGAGGATGAACTAAAAAACATCAATGTTAATTACTCCAGGTACTCCATCAATTCATTAAAACATCATGTAACTTCCAGATTAAGCACCAGTTTTATAAAAAATGTGTCTCAAAGCATTGTTTACAAATATGCCGAAAGAACTTCAGGAGATAGTTATTCAGTTGTTGATGCCAGCGTTAATATAAATCTTAAGGCTTTTGAAATTTCAATAGTTGCTAACAATATTTTTAACACAGAATATACTGAAACAAACTTAGTACCCATGCCAAAAGGGAATGTGTTATTTGGAGTAACTTATAATTTTAAATAATATAGATAAAGAACCTTTGTTTTCTCTTTATAAAATTTAAGTATGTTTGTATCAAATCCTAATTAAATATGAAACAGCATACAGCTATTCTAAACCTCATCTTCCTTCTTATCACTCTAAGTTCCTTTTCACAAAAAGACCCGGACATCTTCAGTAAATTTGAGTCTAAATTCTACGAAATAGATGGCTATAAAATCAATGTAGAAGTTAAAGGTAGCGGTGACCCTATTTTCTTTTTGCCTGGCGGGCCAGGTAATTCTCATGATTACATGCAAGCTAATTTTGGACAGTATTACAAAACCAATACCGTGGTATTTTTTGATTTTTTAGGAAGAGGAAAAAGTGACGATGCCAAAGACAACTCTGAATATTCTGTTGAAAATGATGTGGCTCTTATTGAAAACTTACGGCAACTTTTAAACTTTGATAAAATTTCTATTGTTGGGCATTCTTATGGCACGGTTCCCGCACAAGCCTATGCCATAAAATACCCGAGTCTGGTTGATAAATTAATGCTGATAAATGGTTTTCATAGCGGTGCCATGTGGCAGGCCAATTGTGATAGTTATAACCATTATGCTAAAACACATTTTCCTGAAAAATGGAAACAGGTTGATTCTTTAAGAACTTTAGGATATGTGTCCAGCCAGGAACCTTTAAAAACTTTATACGCCAGTATTCCTACCAAATATGTATATTATCACAATACTGCAATAAAAGGAAATGCCCCTAAAGAACCTTACAGAGCCATGGCAATTGATGTTTATGAGTCTATTATTGGCGAAGATGGTGATTTTGATGTCAGTGGCAGTATGATCCATCAGGATTACAGACAACAGCTAAAAAAGGTGCCTGCTAAAACCTTGATTGTTGCCGGCAGATATGATGGTGTTTCTACTCCAGAGTATAATATACAGTATAAAACCTTTATGCCACAAGCGCAATTTGTGATGTTTGAAGAAAGTGGACACAACCCCTATTTAGAAGAACCTGAAACTTTTTATGCCCTGTTTGAGACCTTTTTTGGCATTAAATAACTATTTTTTTGAGTTCGATTTGCGTTAGCGATTGCAGCAAACTACCATGTAGTGCGGAAAGCGCGGCCCGAAAGGAAACGCACAAAATACTATTTCAAATTTCAGAAGCTTTTCTTAACTTTGAACTAGTAATACAGCGTCCATGACATTGAACCTACAAGACATTCCTCGTGTTAAGACCATTAGTAAAGACGACTTTATAACCCATTATTTTAAGCCACAAAAGCCTGTGGTGATTGAGCGTTATATTGACGACTGGCCTGCCTACAAAAAATGGAATTTAGACTACATGAAAACCGTTGCCGGCCATATAACTATTCCTTTATATGATGACCGCCCTGTAGATTACAAAGACGGGTTTAATGAAGCGCATGCTACAATGAAAATGAGCGATTATATTGATTTGTTGAAGCGTGAGCCTACCAGATACCGTATTTTTTTATGGAACGCCCTCAAGGAAATCCCTGAGCTTCAAAAAGATATTAGCTTTCCAGATCTTGGTTTACGTCTTATGAAAGATATTCCTATGTTATTTTTTGGCGGACGTGATTCTTACACCTTTATGCATTATGATATTGATCTCGCTAATATTTTTCATTTCCATTTTGAAGGCAGCAAACAAATTATCCTGTTTGACCAGAACCAGAATGATTATTTGTATAAAGTACCACACTCTTTAATTACCAGAGAAGATATTGATTTTGCCAAGCCTGATCTTGAAAAATGGCCTTTACTGGCAAAAGCAAAAGGCTTTAAAACAGAACTCAATCATGGTGAAGTGTTATATATGCCCGAAGGTTACTGGCATTATATGCGCTATATCACACCCGGATTTTCTTTAAGCTTACGCGGCATTCCAAGAAACCCTAAAAACTTATCCAAAGCCATTTACAACCTGTTTATTATGCGCCATTTTGATAACGCCATGAGACGCCTAAAAGGGCAAGAATGGATTGACTGGAAAAACCAACAGGCCATTATTAGAACCCATAAAAAAAATGGGATTGCTGTATAAGCAACTCTTATTTAATCGGTTGATTTGCCTGTTTTAGGTATTTTAAGAAATCTCCTGGTTTTTAAACTCATATTATATCAAAACTTGTAATATATTTGCCAACTAATTTTAAACTCAAATCGTGCTATGGGCAGAGCTAACAATGTTGTTAAACCCAACCCGCTTACTTTGCAAATGGCATTTTATCATTAAAAAACAAAAAGATGAAAAAATTAATTTTATTAGTCGCTATTCTTAGTGTCTCTCTTAGTCATGCACAAGCGTTTAAAGGCAACACAGATAATAAATTTCAGGTGGGTACCAGTTTACAAAACAATGCCACCGGAATCAACGTGAGCTTTGACTATGGTTTAGGTGAAAACATCTCTATAGGCGTATCAGGTTCCTATGCTTTAGGCATAAAAAATGATAATGCCATTGACGCTACTTTTGGTGACCGTTTTGATGCCAAGGTCCGTTTTAATGCCCATTTAGGCAATGTGGTTAATATTGATGAAAATTTTGATATTTACCCTGGTTTAGACCTGAGCCTTAAAAACTTTGGCGGTCATTTAGGTCTGCGTTATTTCTTTACAGAGGGCTTCGGTGTGTACACTGAATTTAATGTCCCTCTTGCAAAATATGACACGGGTGTTTTAACTCCGGGCCAAGAATTATTCAATCAGTTTACTGTAAATATTGGGGCTTCTTTTAGTTTGTAAAAGCAGGCTTTATAATATTAAAAGCGGAAATGGTATAGATGCTGTTTCCGCTTTTTTACAGGCTTATTTTATCAATTCATTAGCTTTTTCATACACCAAATGGCTTTCCCAGCCACGGTATAAAAAGTAGTCGATAAACTTCTTTTTTTTCTTTAACTTATTGGTTTCCTTGATACTAGAGACTCTTTTCTCTGCTAAATCATTAAAAACCCTGATATAATCTTCGTCAGTAATTTCTTCAAGTGCCATTTTTATATTAACTTTACCCACACCTTTTTGCTTTAATTGAAAAGCTAAACGGTTACGGCCCCAAGCCTTAATTTTGAACTTGCCACTTACATATGTTTTGGCAAAACGTTCTTCATTAAGAAAATTATGATTTAAAAGGTGCACTATTATGGTGTCAATAGCCTCAGGAATCATAAACATATTGGTTAGTTTTTGCCTAACCTCTTGATGGCTACGTTCTTGATACGCGCAATAAGACTCCAGTTTGCTGGTGGCTTCTTGTACGGTATATGTTTTTTTGGGTTGCATACTCCAAAAATAACAATTGAATTATTAACTTTACATAGTTAAAACCCCAAATTTTAAATTTAACAATGATGCATGCAAAATCTACTTTTATAAAATCCCTTTCGTTTTTAATAGTCTTTTTTGGCACTATACACTTTGGGTTTGGGCAAAGCATATTTACAAACCCCATTACGGGAACAGCCATTTTGCCCATTCTTGGTACTCCTTATACAACAGGACAAACAATAGACCCAAATATTACAGTATCCGGTATTGGAATAGGACCTGGAGTAACTGGTGTCTCTACTAATAACGCATATAATGCAAGTAGTTGGGGTCTTTTAACTTCAGTTACTCTTGATAAGTATTTTGAATTTACAATTACACCAAATGCTGGTTATGAAATAGATTTTGTAAATTTTGTTTATACCGGAATTGCTTCTAATGGTAACGGTCCTGCATCGTTTCAGTTTCGAAGTAGTGTAGATGGGTTTGTTGCACCTATAGGTACTCCAACTGCTACTGGGGCCACTATTAATTTATCTGGCCTTCCCTACCAAAATATTACTACTCCAATAACTTTTAGATTTTATGGATATAATGCAAGATCAAACCCAGGGGACTATAGTATAAATAATTTTACTTTTAATGGTTCTGTTTCTGAAATACCTTGTTATTTTACCACTACTTGGATTGCTGGAGATTGGGATCGTCCTGGCGGACCAAATAACAGAGAGGCTATTATTGCTGAAGATTATGACACATCGGTAAACGGAAACATTTCAACATGTAGTTTAACTATTAATGCAGGCGTTAGCTTAACTGTTGGTAACGGATCTTTTGTTAAAGTTGAAAATGATGTCATTGTTGATGGCGAATTAATTGTTGAAACTCAGGGTAATTTTGTACAGTATGGCAATATTTTTACAGGAACGGGTACTGTAAATAAAACAACCCGTGAGTACAATGATGCTGAACTGCATTATGTGTATTGGAGTTCTCCGGTAGCAAGCGCAGAGATTGCAACGGTTTTTCCAAACTCTTACGGTAACAGACGTTTTGAATATGTTGCAGAGAATTATGTAGATAAATACAAAAAGGGGACTTTAATTGAAGAACCTGATGGTTTAGATGACGACATTAATGATTGGCAGATTATTTACAGCGGTCCAATGGATGTTGGGCGTGGTTATGTGATAGCTGCGGCTCCACCAGAAGAGCCATATACTCCTGGAAGCGCCTATACAGATACCGCTGTGTTTTCAGGCACATTCAATACCGGAGACATTACTGTAGATATTTTTAGAAATGACGAATTCGATGGTGATGCTAATTGGAATTTAATAGGAAACCCCTATCCTTCTGCCATTAATGCCGAAGCCTTTTTATTAGAAAATTTTTATGATGTTGCCTTAAACGATACAGGCACTATAGATGGTGTTATTTACCTGTGGACACATAATACGGCAGCTAATCCTTTAAATAATGGAAATTATGGTTCTAGTTATAGCAGAGATGATTATGCAAGTATAAATTTAGTTGGTTCTGTTATAGTAGTTGAACCCACGGTGTCAGAACCTAATCAAGAGCCAGAAGCATACATTCCTTCCGGACAGGGCTTTTTTGTTTCATATGCTGAAGGTATTGATGTTCCAGGGACAGATATTGGAAACAATATAACTCAAGGCGAAGTTCGCTTTACTAATACAATGAAAATGGCTGATGAAACCAGTAACAGTCAGTTTTTTAAGAATTCAAATATCAAGGGTAAAACGGCTGCGTCCTCCAATAAACTATGGGTTAATTTAACCTCTGATAATGGCGTATTTAACCAGATTTTAGTTGGCTATTTAAATATAGCTACTAATAATTATGATGGTGTCGCCTTTGATGCCCCTAAATATCTGTCTTCAGATGCTCCGGCTATTTTATATACAAACATCCCTGATTCTGACACCAAGTTTGTTATTCAAGGAAAAGCGGAAAGCAGTCTTAATGAAAACGAAGTCATTCCTCTTGGCTTTGATACCAAAATAGACGTTGCTACTTTATACAAACTCTCTGTTCCGTATGTACAAGGTGATTTTCTAAAAAATAATAAGGTGTATTTAAAAGATAATTTATTAAATACAATACACGATTTATCAGAGTCTGATTATACCTTTATTTCAGAAGTCGGGGAGTTTACAAACCGTTTTGAAATTGTGTTTAATGCACAGGCCTTATCTGCAGATACTTTTGATTTAGACGCTAATACCGTTCAAATTATACAGCTAGATGATACGCGTGTCACCTTTAAAGCATCCGGTAACCTCAACATTAAAACCGTTACCATTTATGATCTATTGGGCAGACAACTCTATCAGCTGGAAGGCAGTCATAATAAGGAAACCTATAACCTGTCTAACTTAAAGCATTCGGTGTTTATTGCTAAAGTGGCCTTATCTAACGGGGCATTAGTTACTAAAAAGGCTATTAAGAAATAATAGGTCATTGCGAGTATTACCGAGAAACAAAATATATTTTGTTTAGAAGGTAGCAGCGAAGCTGTGAAGCAATCTGCCCATCGCTTACCTGAAAACATTTTGAGTTCCTATTAGTAAGATTACTTCAGTGCTTTTACACCGCGCCGTCTGGCCCATTCACTAAAAATGTATGCCATACATTTTCTTTACGCTCTGTCCCGTAATGACGAATAAAACGTCATTGCGAGCGAAGCGAAGCAATCTTATGACACGAACTCCTAGCAAAAAGATTACTTCTTTGTTTTTACACCGCGCCAGCTGGCCCATTCACTAAAAATGTATGCTATACATTTTCTTTACGCTCTGTCCCGTAATGAAGGTTATTTTAAGATTGATGCTCTTTTACCAAACTATCCCTACCTCAAATTCAAAATCAAAAGTCAAGACATCCATACACCCGATTTTTTGGCATTTTTAGGCCATTCAACAAAAATATAGACCATTAAACAAATTTTTTATAAGGAAATAAGATATCAACGTATATTTGTTAAGTAGTTGATTGCCAGTATGTTGAAATGTAAAAAACTTCGATAAACTGTAACACACTGCAAAAAACATGGATAAGTGGACAAACCATGTAAAAAAAGCCGATAAAATTTTACTAATTTAAATTATAACCCCATGCAAGAATTCAAAACAAAGTTCAAATTATTTATGAAAGAGTTAAAAGAGCACGCTGTTGCAGCATCTTATGCGATTCATAGATAAAAAAATTAAAGCGATTTAATTTAAAAGAAAAACTCCCCTCAGTTTTAAAGTCTACTAACCAAAATAATAATACCATGAAAAAAATTACACTATTGAAAAAAATTATACTAAAAATCAAATTTTTTATCAGAGATATAAAAGAGCACGCTATTGCTGCGTCTTATGCGATTCATAGATAAAAAAATCCTTTAATAATTTTACAAGCCGAAGTCTAATTTTAGAGTTCGGCTTTTTTTATACCTATAAACTATACTTTAAAGCCAGAATAAAATTTCTTCAGGTCGCAGCACACCCGATTTTTTGGCATTTCTATACCATTCAACAAAAATATAAACCCTTAAACAAATATTTTATAAGGAAATCAGACATCAACGTATATTTGTTAAGTAGTTGATTGACAGTATGTTGAAATGTATAAAACATCGATAAACTGTCAAGCACTGCAAAAAACATAGATAAACAGATAAACTAAATAAAATTATCGATAAAACTTTACTAATTTAAATTAAAACCCCATGAAAGAATTCAAAACAAAGTTCAGAATATTTATGAAAGAGTTAAAAGATCATGCTATTGCTGCGTCTTATGCGATTCATAGATAAAAAAATACACTAGTAGATTTATAGGCCGAATTCAAATTCTAGAGTTCGGCTTTTTTTATGCTTATAAACTATATTTTAAAGCCAGAATAAAATTTCTTCCGGCCGCAGCAATACCAGATGAATAGGTTTTATAACGTTGGTCTGTTATATTCTCTAAACTTGCGGTGATGGTGGTACTATCATTTAAGTGGTACTGCGTTCTCATATTTAACGTAACCCATGATGGTGCATACGGATTTCCATTCACATCAGTAGCGTAGAGATAATCCTTTTCAACTTCAGAAGGCGCTAATTGATTATAAGAGAGTTCATTATTATAATTAGCGAACAGGTCAATTTTAAAAGCCTTGGCATTCCAAACCACATGCGTATTTCCAAAATTTGGAGCAGCATGTCGTAAGGGGGTTTCAGCACCACTATCATCTTCTTCAGTACCACCAATAATACTATATTGTGAGGTCAATTTTACTTGTTTGCTAAAGTTGAGTTCCATACCGGCTTCAAAGCCATAAACCCAGGCTTTAGCTGCATTTTGTATCGCCTGAACATTACTGAGTTCACCATCATAAACAATGTCAGTAGCCCCATTTAAACTATAATCTCTTCGCACCAAAGCATTGTCTAAATAGGTATAATATGTACTAAAATCAAAAACTAATAGGTTGCTAAAATTAAGCCTTAAGCCTAAATCACCACCATAGGCATATTCTGGTTTTAAGAACTCATTAGGAACCACTACAGAACCTGGTTCTGAATCAAACACTTTTCCAACATCATCAATATTGGGGGCTCTAAAAGCCGATGCGGCATTAAGCTTCCATTGCAAAATGGCATTTGGGGACCAGCTGATTCCGGCGGTTCCCGTAAATGCCCCCGCTCTATTCTTTGAAGATTCAAAAGGCAGGTTCAAAAACACATTGTTCTCTTTGTAATTGGCCTTTGAAACAATATGATTGAAACGTAAGCCTGATTGAAAAACAAATTTGGCACTGGGTTTATATTTTATACTGGAATATATGGCAGCCGATTGCCAATCAGAACCATTAGGATATCTTGATACGGTTGGCATTAAAGTATTAGTACTAATATTTTCAAACTCTCCTTGAGACATTACCTTATTATATACATATTCCAAACCATAGAAAAATTGGGTTTTAGGACTCCATTTTTTTTCTAAGTCTAAATTAAATGAATAGGCATCAACCGCATCTTCCCTGATATTTCTAATATCTGATTGAAAATCTCTATCTACCCGGCTTTCCTGAAAGTTTTGATACGCCATAGTGACTTTGGCCTTATCATATAAATTAGAGAGACTGCTGTATTTAGTAATCTGTGCGTTGGCCATAAACCATTGTTGCGGTCCGTAATACCATTCTGCCGAGCGTAAATTTGCGCCTTCATATCGAATTAAACGGTCATAACGCGGCACATCAGAGGTAGTGGTATAATAGAGCCCCAGATCAATACTCAAGCTGTTGTAAGGCTCAAACCGTACCTTTTGCATGAGGTTATATTGATTGTATCCTGATGGTCGCTGAATCAATGGATTGTTGTTTGGAATTATGAGATCTTCTTTGTTAATTCTTGTAACAAATTCATTTCTTACATAATCTTCTGGACCATTTTTACCCATTCTTAAATCGTCAAAACTGGTAAAACTGGCATTGGTTAAAAAAGCCCACTTTTTAAATCCCAAATTAAAATCAATATGCCCCATCTTTTCATTACTGGCTGTGGCGTATCTGAGCATGCTATTAGCACTAACCTCAAGTGAATCCGTATATGATAATTTTGGTTTTTGAGTATAAAAACTCATAACCCCTCCTATAGCATCACTTCCATATATAACAGAGCCAGATCCTAAAGTAACCTCTACATTTTTTATGCTTAAAGGGTCAATGGAGATAACATTTTGTATATTTCCGCCTCTAAAAATAGCGTTATTCATTCTTACGCCATCAACCGTAATGAGTAATCTATTAGTGGAAAACCCTCTAATCATGGGGCTTCCTCCTCCAAATTGGCTTTTCTGAATATATACTTGCCCTGTAGATTCCAGCAAATCGGCACTTGTTTGCGGGTTTACAAACTGAATGCTTTTTTCATTTACATTAATTATTTTTTGAGGAATGTCTCTTTCTTGTTGTTCAAAATTTGAAGCCGAAATAACTATTTCATTTAAAGCCTGAGTAATGACCTCCAAATAAACCACATTTGCCTTTTCAATTTGAGCCTTTTCAAGCTTTTTAAGCAGATGTGTTAAATGCTGAAAATATAAAATTTCATCGGAAGAAAATATGGTTAAAGAGGCTTCGCCATTTAAATCAGAAATAACACTTTTAGATTTATCAACGTTATAAATAATAACCCCGGAAATGGGTTCTTCAGTAATGTTACTCAGCACTTTTATTTGCTGCGCTCTAATATATGAAGTGAGTAAAAAGAATAGAAAAACGCTGTAATTTAACTTCATGTTTAATTAAATACCTGATTTAGTATTTGTAACGATTTAGGTTTTTTAAAACCTCCCAAATGTAACTCATAATAAAGCAATATTAAATTTAAAAAAGACTGCCTTTGTTTTGCACTCAATTTTATGTTAGATAATGCATCAAATTTTGTGCCTAATAGCTGTTTTAGGAGGATTAAATTTTCTCCAGAAACCGCATAATCACCTACTTGTTTTGTTTCAAATTTTCCGTCCTGCAAATTAAAATAGTCATGCTCTAAATGAATTTTTTCAGGATAAAACCCAAGGTATTTAGTAAGGTTGAGTAAGAACAGTAAATGAAAATTTGAACAGTCTGAATGATTATCTAACCAAAGGAGCGTGGTTTCTAAATAGCTGAAAAGGGTGTCGTTTTGTTCTTCTTCCTTTAACGTGTGGGTGAGGACTTCTGATAAAAACATCACAATAGCACTTTTCATCATATTGGTATGTAAACTGCTATACAGATGATTTATTTTAGCTTCCTTTATAGTGTGCAACGATCTGTTTGGGTTATGCACTATCACTAACTGAAGTTGTGAAAGCAACTGAAAATAGGCTGTTTTTGTTAATCCTTTTTTGCTTTTTAAAACCCCTCTTAACAAAAAACTTAAAACACCATAATGTTGGGTATAACATTTTACAATTAAATCGTTATCACGATATCTTAATTTAGAAAGTACTAGCGCTTTGGTTGTAATAATCATTATCGCACCACCATTAGCTTAAGAACCCTTGTTTCAAAAGTGTCCAGATCTGAAAGCATTATCAGATAAACACCAGAGGCCACTATATTATTCGCAAGATTTTTTCCATTCCAATAGGCCGTGCCGCCATCTATTTCAAGATTATATCCACGATATCTTAAGTTGGTTTTTGATTGTGCTTCAGCCACCAGATTGCCTTCTATATCTGTAATCTTAATATTAACATTTTCTGAAATATCTTTGATCTTTACTTTTTCGTCTACAATATTAAAATTGGGGCGCACGGGATTTGGATAAGCAAAAGCCTTTGTTAGGTCGCCCTGAGGACTGGAAGCACCTGAAAGGAAAGATACCAATCCATTATCAGTAGCTATATAAACAACCCCTGAGTTTTCGTCAATTGAAACATCAACGACATTATCTGACGGTAAAGGTGAATTCTGCTTAGTAAAGTGGTAAATGGTTTTTTGACCATCAGAAGACAAATAAAAGAGTCCGGAGCCAATGGTTCCAATCCATTTGTTATTGGAGCCGTCAACCTCAATACTTGATATAAATTGTTGGAAAAGTAGCTCTTTAGCAATCCCATCTTCAAGAATAATTATTTCCTCTGCCCTTATATTATTATCTGTAAAAAAGCCTGAAGTATTATATAAAATCCTTAAACCCCTATAGGTGCCAATCCAAAGTTGATTTCTTTTATCAATAGCCAAAGCGGTCGCATAATCTGTAGGCATGTTTTCGGCTTCATCTTTTAAGCTTTTTATTTTTACAGCACTATTGTTTTCATTATAACCAATAAGCCCATATTTATAACTAGAGACCCATTTAGTATTATCACTACCTATAACAAGATCTCCAAAACCTAAATTAATATTATTAATTACAGAAGTGAAACTATAAGACTGCCACTGATTATTAGCAGGGTTAAATGATTTTAAGGGTTTATCAATTGCACTAGTTATAGTCCATAGCAAACCATTATTATCAAATTCTGAAGCACCAACTCGTATATCAACATAATTAGGGTCATTAGGCACAATCAAAGATTCTAAACCGCTATTTGTTTCGTTATATAATTTAGTAGGTATTTCATCATTCACCTCAAGCAATCCACTAAAAAAAGAACTAATAAACACTTGATTAGAATTCTCTGGATTAATAGAAATGGCATTTAAACTCTTTGCATCAAAAAGCTCCGCATAAGGGGTATTAATCCATTTTTCATTTTTTAAATGACTCATGCCGTAACTGTCTAATGGATAAGGATTAAAAAACAAATCATAGTCTCCAAAGGTCACCCATAAATTATTTGGGCTTGCTTGAATTGAAAAAGGTTTGTTTAATATTGGCCCGTCTGGATGAATTTCCTCAAAGCTAAGTGGCGATGTCAAAAGCGTTTTTAAAATGCCAAAATCTTTTGTGCCAATATATATATAATCAGAATTAACACTTGCTGCCGTAAAAGTTGTGATATAATCAACGCTTAATGCAACCTGAGTGGTTAAATTAAAACTTGAATCATAAACATACACATTGCTTTTGGTAGTAACAATCAGATTATCATCTACAGATTTCAAATCTAATGGAGGGTCAGGATATATAAATAATTCCGTTAAAATATCATTAGTAACTTGATAAATTCTATTATCCGTTCTTATTACATAAAGATTATCACTAACTGTTTCTACTGCTAAAAAATCACCTCCTGTTACTGCTTGCCAATTTTGAAAATCAATGAGATTTGGACTTGAAAGAAGCGCCTTTTTTAATCCGTTCCCATTTTGACAGGCAGCATAAATATAATCACCAAAAACGGCCGTTTGATTTACAATTGTTTGATCTCCTGAATTTCCAATAAAATAAGTGTCTCCAAACTCAAGTCGTTCAAGATTAAAAACTGAAATGCCATAATTTGTAGCTATATACACCAGATTCCCATAAGCATTAAAATGATTAATTCTTTTGCTGTTGGGAGGTATTGTGGTTTTGTCAATTATATCAACAATTGTGAGGACACTATCCTCATTATCAAAAGCGATTTCAATTAATCCGTTTTCATATCCAATTATTAATAACTGATATATTTCACTATAATAAATGGTTGATATTTGTTCTCCTGAAAGCCCATTTATAGTGGTAATCTCCTTTATTTCTTGCGACTGAATATCATAACTAAAAACCGCATTTTCAGAGGCCGCATAAATCTTATTATTACCCTTTACAACATCTTTAATATTGTAAAATGAAAAATAGCCTTTCCATAATGCTGAATAATCTTGTGCAAATTGAAAAAAAGGCGAAAGAAAAATGATTAATACAATTATTCTCTTAAACATAGTCTGTATTATAACTTTCAAATATATTTATATCTAACGAGTTTTACTCCAAAATGATATAAATAAAACAAAAAAGCTTCCTTAAAATAAGGAAGCTTTTTTTATTATAAAAGAATGCGTTATACGATTCCTTGGTCTAACATCGTGTCTGCTACTTTAATAAAACCTGCAACATTAGCCCCTTTTACATAGTTTATATATCCGTCATCTTGGAGACCATATTTAATACAGGCAGAGTGTATTGATGACATCATTTGATGCAGTTTAGCATCAACTTCTTCAGCAGTCCAATTTAATTTCATTGCATTTTGTGACATCTCCAATCCAGAAACACCTACACCACCGGCATTAACTGCTTTTCCTGGCCCAAAAGGAATTTTTGCTTTATGCAAGGCTTCAACAGCTTCCGGAGTACAGCCCATATTAGAAACTTCTGCTACATATTGAACACCATTAGCTATTAATTTCACAGCATCTTCTCCATTTAATTCATTTTGAGTAGCACTTGGCATGGCAATATCGCATTTTACTTCCCAAGGTTTTTTACCTGCAATAAACTGAGCTTCAGGAAACTCGTCGGCATAAGGGGAAACAATATCATTATTAGAAGCTCTGAGGGCTAACATATATTCAATTTTATCGGCATCCAATCCTCTTTCATCATAAATATAACCATCAGGACCAGAAATGGTAACTACTTTACCCCCCAGTTCAGTTACTTTCAGAGCAACACCCCAAGCAACGTTTCCAAAGCCTGAAACACACACTATTTTATCTTTAAAAGAATCATTATTGGTGGCTAACATTTCATTTGTAAAATAGGTAGCCCCAAAACCAGTAGCTTCTGGTCTTACTAAACTACCTCCCCAATTAAGCCCTTTACCGGTTAAAACTCCAGTATTTTCAAATTGAAGTTTTTTATACATCCCATACAAATACCCTATTTCTCTACCACCAGTACCTATATCTCCAGCGGGCACGTCGGTATTTGGTCCGATCATACGCCATAATTCTAACATAAAAGCCTGGCAGAAACGCATAATTTCAGCATCTGATTTCCCTTTAGGATTAAAATCCGAACCTCCTTTGGCTCCTCCTAAAGGCAAGGTTGTTAAGGCATTTTTAAAAGTTTGCTCAAAACCTAAAAATTTAAGAATACTTAAATTTACACTAGGATGTAATCGAATCCCTCCTTTGTAAGGCCCAATGGCGTTGTTAAACTGTATTCTGTAACCTAGGTTTACATGAACTTGACCTTCGTCATCTAACCAAGTAACCCTAAAAGTTAAAACACGATCTGGTTCAACCAAGCGTTCAATGATCTTAGCGGCTTCATATTGCGGGTTTTCATTATAAATACTTTCAATAGATTCCAATACTTCATGAACCGCTTGCAGGTATTCCTTTTCACCCGGGTGTTTAGTTTCAAGGTTTGTTAAAATGTTTTTTACATTCATAATATTTAAATATAAAAGTGTTTAAAAATATTCTGCAAAAATACTGCTATTTAATTCAATATTTTTTGATTTTACAGGCATTTTTTTGTCAATTTAACAACATAAAAATTATTTTAAAATAACGTCTGGTATAATTAAAAAAAGGCCTCACCACATTTGCCATATAATTTTTGAAATTACATAAACCCTTCGGGAGGCAAATCATTCATTGAATTCTCTAATGATTCTAGATTGTTGTTAATTTTAAATCCTGCTTTATAGATGGCCGCCCTATTGCTTTTCCCTTCAATGATAATGGTTAATGGTTCTTTAAAACAAATTTGTCTTAGATACTCATCTTCATAACAAGCCTCCTGTTTGTTTAAATAATCCAAATCAAAAAAACCGTCATCCATAAATGGATTAATAGTGAAATAGCCTACTTTAAAAGAGGTTAGATTTTGGAAGAAATGAGTGCCCTGACTAGGATCTATTCTAAAATCATTAAGGCCTGCTTCTACAATTATTTTCGCAGAAGATATTTGAGGCCAAATAACGGGTATACCTAACCAAGGATCACTTGAACCCCATCGCCCTGGACCAACTAAAATGTATTGCTCATCTTGCTCTGAAAACTTCTTATTTATTTTCTCCACAGCGGTGGCAATTTTTCTGGTGTTAGCCGGATTGAATGTTTCTGGTTTTACATAAACAAAATTCCTGATATGATCGTAAGTACCATTTCCTAAAGCCGATTTTGAGTAAATAATGGTATCTGCCATATTGAAATTTTCTGGTAATTCATTTTTTGAATCAATCCCTTCAACAATAGGTCTGATTTGCAAAAAACTAAATATTCTAGGTTGCCCTTTGGGGACATCTAAGTTTATGGCAAATTCTATTTCAATAGGATTTCGCATTTCGCGTTGTCCGATGCGCAGTAAATCCTGTAAAATTTCGGGCAGTGGAAATGTGTTATATTTTAATACATTATCAAAAGTCACTACCCGTATGCCATCATGTAAAACACCAGGCCTGATAATATTATTTTGTAAATCGTAGGTAGAAGCTACAAATTTTAAAGATGGATGGTTTTTTGCAGCTCTCAAGGTAATCTTCTTTTTATTGATTGCCTCACTGGTTGAAACTTTATAGCTTTTAGGATCCAGATCTAAACCATAAAAATACTGTTGTGTATCGCGTTGAGTTGAGTCTGGTGATGATAATTGCAAGACTTTTTTTGGATGATATGGAGAAAACCGTAAACTACGCCCACCGCCAACTATAATTTCTCCTAAACCTAAAGCAATATTAGCTATCCCCTCATGTGGTTTTTCATTTCCAATAGGATAAAAATTAATAGAACGCGCAACACCCGATATATTTGGATAATAGACATCATCATATTGTTTCCCTGTTAGTTCTTGAAGAATAACCGCCATTTTATCTTCTTCAATTGTATGTGCTGTTGCCTTTAAATAAACTTTACTACCTTGAAAAAAAGCAGATGCCATCACCGATTTTATGGCATTAGACACCATTTCTAACATATCCTCATTGTTAGTATTTGGAATCATATAGGTTGCAAACACCCCTGCAAAAGGCTGAAAATGTGAATCTTCCAAAACGCTTGAGGAACGCACGGCAATAGGTCTTTTCACAACATTTAAAAATGCCTGAACATCATCTAACGCCCATTGAGGTAAAGGTTTTGAAATAAATTTATTTAAAATTTCATCATCATCATCTGATTTGGCCACAAACCTGATTAAATCATGTTGCTCCATAAATTCATCAAAAACCTCGGTACTAATAACAACCGTTCGAGGTATAGAAATATTAACATTGTCATATTTTCTAAAAAGTTTATGACGTTTTAAAAATGAATCTATAAATGCCAGTCCGCGTCCTTTTCCACCAAGTGAGCCTTCACCTATTCTTGCAAACCCTAAATATTCATCATACCTTTCTTTATCGAATTTTACAATAACCCCTCGCGAACGGTAAATTCTGTATACGCTTATAGCATCTATCAAGAATCGCCTAATTTGCTCAACATCTTCAAAGTCTTCATACTCAACGTTACTAAATAGGTTGGCTAATGGAAATAAGGCCCTGGATTTTAACCACTTAGAATATTCGCTTCGTTTAGAGTGGTAGGCAATAGATTCTCTAGACACCGTTTTTAATGCTTTCTGGAATTCACTCAAATTTTTAACAACCGCCAAAACTTTCATTTGTTCAGGATCCCAGAATTCAAAATCGCCAAAAGAAAAATATTTGTTAATATAATTTTTTAAATCTGTGGTTAATGTTTCGGAGTGCTTATATAAAAATTTTCCTTTTAATTTTATAGCTATTTTCTCGTTATTGATGTCAGAAGATTGAATTAAAAAAGGGAAATAGCGTTGTGAGCTTCTTACATATTTTAATAATTCAAAACCAGCATTCGGGTCTCGTTTGCCATCTTTGAAGTAATTAACATCTGAAATGACACCTAAGAGATTGCTTTTGTATTTTTCAAAAAGAGACAATCCTTCTTCGTAAGTGGTTGCCAATAAAATTTTTGGACGCCCTCTCATTACCATCATACTTCTATGTTCATTTAGGCCTTCAGACATAAAAGCATGTGTTTGTTTTAAAAGAATTTTATAGATAATGGGTAAATACCTTGAGTAGAATTTTAAAGAATCTTCCACCATCAAAATGGCCTTTACACCTATTTGATTGATGTCTCTGTTGGCATTCATTCGGTCTTCAGTCAATTTAATAATTGCCAAGAAAATGTCGACATTCCCATTCCAATGAAAAACAAAATCGATAATCCCTTTATTCCCTTTTTGTAGTTTACTCCTCAATTCTGAAGAATAAAAACTCAATGCTGCTATTGGAACATCTGGATAAGCCTCCTTGATCTCTTTGGAAGTTTCAAAAGCATTAAAATTTCCAACATCTAACCACGTTATGACCAAATCAACTTTGACTTCAGACATTAATTTTATTGCTCTTTTTGCAGAGTTGGCATGTACAAAATTAGGTGGATACCTTAAATTTAAATCTGTGTATTCATTAAAAATGCGCTCATCTATTCTACCGTCTTCTTCTAACATATAATAATCATAGTTAGAACAAACTATAAGAATTTTATTGATTCTGTTTTGCATTAATTCATTAAATGCAACTTCTTCAAATTCGTAGTTTCTTAAATCTGGTAAGGGATTTCTAATCATTTCTTTATAACCAATATTTCTATTGCAAGATATAAATTTTACCGCTTTATAATACAAAAACACCTAAAGCAAAAAGGGTTGCTATGAAGCAACCCTTTTAATTATATTAAGATTCTTAATGCTTAAACAACTCCTTGTGCCAGCATCGCATCTGCAACCTTAACAAATCCTGCTATATTAGCGCCTTTAACATAGTTGATATAGCCATCTTTTTCTTTTCCGTATTCAATACAAGAATTGTGAATATTAGCCATTATTTCTTTTAACTTTTTATCAACTTCTTCTCTTGTCCAATTAAACCTTAAAGAGTTTTGAGTCATTTCTAAACCAGAAGTAGCAACACCGCCAGCATTCGACGCTTTTCCAGGCGCATATAAAATTTTAGCTTTTTGGAATGTATGTACAGCCTGAATTGTTGAAGGCATATTTGCTCCTTCACTAACACAGATACAGCCATTAGCTAAAAGCATTTTAGCATCTGATTCATGAAGTTCATTTTGCGTGGCACATGGCAATGCAATATCACATTTTACTTCCCAAGGCGTTTTACCAGCAACAAATTTTGCCTTAGGATATTTTTTAACATATTCACTTATTCTTCCTCTCTTCACATTTTTCAGTTCCATAACATAGGCTAATTTCTTAGCATCTATTCCTTCAGAATCATGAATATATCCTGATGAATCTGAAAGCGTTAGAACCTTAGCTCCTAACTGTATACATTTTTCAGCAGCATATTGAGCTACGTTTCCAGATCCAGAGACCACCACGTTCTTGCCTTTTATCCCTAAACCTTTTGTTTTTAACATGCTTTCTGCAAAATATACAGTGCCGTAACCAGTGGCTTCTGGTCTTATTAATGATCCGCCCCAAGACAATCCTTTTCCAGTTAAAACGCCCGTAAACTCGTTTCTTAGTTTTTTATACATCCCGAAAAGGAATCCAATTTCTCTTCCACCTACGCCAATATCACCAGCAGGCACGTCTGTATTTGACCCAATATGCCTAAATAGTTCACTCATAAATGAGTGACAAAAACGCATGATTTCATCATCCGATTTCCCTTTTGGATCAAAATCACTTCCTCCTTTACCTCCGCCCATTGGAAGTGTTGTTAAACTGTTTTTAAACACTTGTTCAAATGCTAAAAACTTTAAAATACTCATATTCACTGTTGGGTGAAAACGTAGACCTCCTTTATACGGTCCAATAGCGGAATTCATTTGGATTCTATATCCTCTGTTTACTTGAATTTCTCCTGAATCGTCTATCCAACAAACTCTAAATTGAAGAACACGTTCAGGCTCTACCATTCTTAACAAAATGTTTTTACCATAATAAATATCGTGTTCAACGATGTAAGGAATTACAGTTTCTGCAACTTCCTCAACAGCTTGTAAAAACTCTGGTTCGTGACCATTTCTCTCTTTTACAAGATCTAAAAATGCTTTAATATTACTTTTCATTGATTCAAATTTGTATTACTAATTATAAACTATACAGTTTTTCTAATCAAAGATACGATATCTTTAAAAAAAACGCTATTTTTTTTAGAATTTCGCAATGAATAATTATTTAAAAAATTATGCGTTTCTATAAAGATTTGATTGTTAATTCTGTTTTTATATATTTGTTGAGTTAATGCCTCAAAAAACAAACCTAATAATGCCTAACTTGAAACATTTAGCATTTGCTTTTTTCTTGTTTGTAATATCACAATCTGCGCATTCTCAGTTTGGCCTCTCTAATGAAATAGGTATTATCACCGGCCCGGTACAATTTCGATCAGACTATGGAAGTCGAGATGACTCTCAAACCAATGTAGGAAATATGGGCATTGGAATTGGATTCATTCAATATATCAATTTTTCATACCGGAAAAATTATTCTTATAAGTTTAAAGAAACTTATTTTATTGAGCATTTTAAGGTCCGTAATGAAATATCTTGGAATAGAACTGAATTAGAACATTTTGGAAAATGGGTGGACCCTGCCAAAACCTCCGAAGAGGCTAAAAGATTAAGAGGGCATAAAGGTGTGGCTAAAACTCTTGATATAGGAACACAATTAGAGTTTTTCCCATATGATATCAGGGGATTTGAATCCTTTACTCCTAGAATATCTCCATTTGCTAGTTTAGGGGTACACTATACTTTTTTCAGTCCTGAAGTAAGCACAACTTATGATAATCCAGACCCCAATGCCTTTGGCAATGTACTAAATCCATCAAATTTTTATTCTGATTGGGAGCCGGGCTCAGTTGACGCATCATCAGGAGGTACATTTTCAGTGGTTTCCAGTGTAGGGATTCGCTATAAACTCGGCAAATTATCAGATTTAATGCTCGATTTAAGATGGCAATATTATTTTAGTGACTGGGTTGACGGACTTAACCATCAATTAGAATATAACAAAAACAACGATTGGCTTCTTTGGCTTAATGTTGGTTATATTTTCTATTTAGATTAAATTTTTTAAAAACTATCCCAAAGCTTGTTTCAAATCAAATATCAAGTCTTCAATATCTTCAATTCCAACACTCAATCTTATCAAAGAATCTATAACACCTGTTTTTTCTCTTTCTTCTTTAGGAATACTGGCATGCGTCATACTTGCAGGATGACCACTAAGCGATTCAACGCCTCCTAATGATTCTGCTAAGGTGAATATTTTTAATTTTTCTACAATTTTTATAGCCTCATTGTAGTTATTGCCTTTAGTAGTAAATGAGATCATGCCTCCAAAATCTTTCATTTGTGATTTTGCAATAAGATGATTGGGATGGTCTTCAAAACCCGGCCAATAAACCTTTTCAATTTTTGGGTGTTTTTTTAAATATAGAGCGACTTCTCTTCCGTTTTCACAATGGCGTTGCATTCTAACATGAAGTGTTTTGATGCCTCTTAATACCAAAAAACTGTCTTGCGGACCACAAATGGCGCCACTCGCATTTTGAATAAAGTATAATTTATCGGCTAATTCTTTGTCTTTTACAACAAGTGCTCCCATCACCACATCACTATGCCCTCCAAGGTATTTAGTGGCAGAATGCATAACAATATCTGCTCCCAAATCAAGTGGCTGTTGTAGATAAGGTGTGGCAAACGTATTGTCTACTGCTAAAAGAATACCGTGCTTTTTTGATATTTTTGAAATGGTTTTAATATCAATAATATTCATCATTGGGTTGGTTGGTGTTTCAACCCAGATTAATTTTGTGTTTTTACTGATATGACTTTCAACATTAGACGCATCATGCATACTAATGAAATGAAATTTTATGCCAAAGTCTTGAAATATTTTTGTGAATAATCTGTACGAGCCTCCATATAGATCATTGGTTGAAATCACCTCATCACCAGGTTTTAATAACTTCATAACGGCATCAATAGAGGCTAGTCCAGAACCAAAAGCCAATCCGAAATCACCATTTTCAATACTTGCAAAGGCGTTTTCTAAGGCATGACGTGTTGGATTATGAGTCCGTGAATATTCATATCCTTTATGTCCACCCGGCGTAGTTTGAGCATAGGTACTGGTTTGATAAATAGGTGGCATCACAGCTCCATAAGCTTTTTCATGCTCTTGACCCCCATGAATGGTTTTTGTGTTGAATTTCATTCTAACAAGATTTTTACAAATGTAGTTTTTAATTCGGTGTATTCAAATGCAATAATTATCTTTATATAGGTTTAAATATCACCCATGTTAAAAAATAAATTCATATCCATAATTTTCTGTTTTATTCTGTTCAATTCATGCGAAGAAGAATCAAAAATCTCGTTTGTTGAAGTCAAGATAACCACTGAAAACAATGACTCTGTTGAGATAAATATTCCAGAAGCCATTGGAGACATGACCATTGCAGAGGTTATAAATTCTGAAATAAATCATACTGTAATGAGTGCGTTACATATTGGTGATTCAGAAAATATTACTTCAAAATCTGTTGAAGAAAGTATTGACACTTTTAATAAAGAATATAAAAATTTCATGAATGAATTCCCTGATAGCGCACAGGTTTGGAATGCAGAAATTGATGGAGAAGTTATCTATCAATCCGATGAAATTATTAGTGTTTCCATCTCATCATATGTCAATACAGGAGGTGCACATGGCATTTTTCATATTTCTTTTCTGAATTTTAGTGCTGAAACAGGAAAACGTATTCCTAACGGGAATTTATTTAATGACATTACTGCCTTTAAAAATATGGCGAAAACCTATTTTGACACCTCAATAAAAGATAAATCTACTCTTTTTGAAAAAGATAATTTCACTCTTCCAGTAAACATTGGCTATACTGAAGATGGTCTTATTTTAGCTTATAATGTTTATGAAATTGCGCCTTATTCCACTGGCCTCATAGATTTTACGATTCCTTATGAAGAGGCCGATGATTATTTAGTTTTTAAGGGCTCTAGATAAAGCCATGACATATCCTAAATGCATGCCTTCATGAAATAAAATAAACTGAAAGGAGTCCTCAATATTAGACAGAACATTCCCTGTTGTTGAAACTGTATATTCCTGAAAGTTTTTAAAAACACTATGGTTAAAATCCTCTTTGGTTCTTTCAATGGTAGAAAACAATAATTGTTTTATTTCGTCAACTTCATGTTGATCAACAAAACCCTCAGGCTTGGTATCTTTCATATATTTAGCTATCATAGAATCACTTACCATCATAGGCAATCCAGATAATTTATAAGCCAGTAATTGCTGGGTAACCACAATATGCCCAATATTCCAGATAATATTATTATTAAACCCTTGAGGTATTTTATTTAAATCATCAAGAGAGGTCTTTTCTAAAAATTTATTGTAAAATTTTCTGGTATTTGATAGTACTTCCAATGTAAAATGCATGCGTCTTATTTTTTGCTAAATATACTTTTAAATACAATAATTGCTTTATTTTGCTATATATTTTATTAATCCAATTACATGAAAAAGGTCTATTACTTAAAAACTTGCAGCACTTGCATTAGAATTTTAAAAGAATTGAATCTCACTTCAGACTTTACTTTACAGGACATTAAAACAGAAGAAATAACAGTTAAACAACTTGAACACATGAAAAGTCTGGCGGGGAGTTTTGAGGCTCTTTTTAGCAAAAAGGCGAAACTTTACAAGGAGATGGATTTAAAAAATCAAACTTTAGAAGAGCGAGATTTTAAACATTATATACTAGAGCATTATACATTTTTAAGCAGACCTGTTATTATTTTTAATGATGAAATATTTATTGGTAATTCCAAAAAAATTGTTGAAAAGGCTAAAAAGGCTATTCATAATAATGGCTTAATGTGATTCTTAAATTATTTAAATCGCTTATTTTTACATTAAATTATCAACCACCAATTATCACTTAAAAATTTAAACAAAACAATCCAAATAATGAAAAATTGGTTCTTCTCTAGTCTTTTTGCTTTATTCTTTTTAGCCCTTGGCTTTTCACAACAATTAAAATCTCCCAACGAAAATTTAATAATGTCCTTTACACTATTAAATGATGGTACCCCTTCGTACAGTTTAACCTATAAGGGTAAAGAAGTTATTAAACCTAGTAAGCTTGGATTAGAATTAAAAAACGACAAGATTTCATTGTTAAATGGATTTGCAATGACTGATTCAAAAACAAGCACCTTTGATGAAACCTGGACTCCGGTTTGGGGTGAAGTGGCAAAAATCAGAAATAATTACAATGAATTAGCTGTCACTTTGAAACAAAATGAAACCAACAGACAATTGGTTATTCGTTTTCGTTTATTCAATGATGGTCTTGGTTTTAGATATGAATTCCCTGCACAGAATAATCTGGTTTACTTTATTATAAAAGAAGAACACACACAGTTTGCAATGACGGGTGATCATACTGCGTTTTGGATAGCAGGAGATTATGACACACAAGAATATGATTATACTACTTCAAAATTATCTGAAATAAGAGGCTTAAGTAAGGGCGCAATATCTTCAAATGCTTCACAAACACCCTTTTCTCCAACAGGCGTTCAAACGGCTCTCATGATGAAAACCGATGATGGAATTTATATCAATTTACATGAAGCGGCTTTAATTAATTATGCCTGTATGCATTTAAATTTAGATGATAAAAATATGGTTTTTGAATCTTGGCTCACACCCAATTCAAATGGAGATAAAGGCCAAATGCAAGCGCCTTGTAACACACCTTGGAGAACCATTATGGTTAGTGATGACGCCAGAGATATTTTAGCTTCAAAAATTACTTTAAATTTAAATGACCCTTGTAAAATTGAGGATACTTCTTGGATAAAACCTGTTAAATATGTAGGTGTTTGGTGGGAAATGATTACGGGCAAAAGCTCATGGTCTTACACCAATGATTTTCCTGCTATACAATTAGGCGTCACAGATTATTCAAAAGCACAACCCAATGGCACGCATGCTGCTAACACAGAACATGTAAAACAATACATTGATTTTGCTGCCGATAATGGTTTTGACGCGGTTTTAGTAGAAGGCTGGAATGAAGGTTGGGAAGATTGGTTTGGCCATGCCAAAGATTATGTTTTTGATTTTGTAACACCCTATCCGGATTTTGATGTTATTGGCGTTCATGAGTATGCAAAATCTAAAGGAGTAAAAATGATTATGCACCATGAAACCTCTGCAGCTATTCGAAATTATGAGCGTCATTTAGATAAAGCCTTTCAATTTATGAAAGACCATGGTTATGATGCGGTAAAAACAGGCTATGTTGGCAATATAGTACCTGTTGGCGAACATCATTATAGCCAATGGACTAATAATCATTACCAATATGTGCTGGAAAAAGCCGTTGATTATCAAATCATGATTAACGGACATGAAGCCGTGCGTCCAACAGGCATCTGCAGAACGTATCCTAATTTAATTGGTAACGAATCCGCAAGAGGAACTGAATTTCAGGCTTTTGGTGGCTCAAAACCAAACCATGTAACCATTCTTCCATTTACTCGATTAATAGGTGGCCCAATGGATTATACCCCGGGTATTTTTGAAATGGATATAAGCAAACTGAATCCTAATAACCATTCACATGTTAACAGTACACTTGCTAACCAATTGGCTTTATATGTTACCATGTATAGTCCGTTGCAAATGGCGGCAGATTTACCTGAAAATTATAATCGTTTCACGGATGCCTTTCAATTTATTAAAGACGTGGCTATAGATTGGGATGAAAGTTACTATTTGGAAGCAGAACCAGGAGAATATATTACCGTCGCAAGAAAAGCAAAGGGTTCAAATAATTGGTTTATAGGGAATGTTAATGGTTTAACATCAAGAGCATCATCCATTAAATTAGACTTCTTAGAAAAAGGTAAAAAATATGAAGCCACTATTTATGCTGATGCAAAAGAGGCTCATTATAAAACAAACCCACAAGCATATACAATTCAAAAAATAAAAGTTACTAATAAATCAAAAATAAATCAGGTATCAGTGCCTGGTGGTGGATATGCCATCAGTATCATTGAAAAAAATAAGTAATTCTAATATCAACATCTTATTACAAAAGTATTATAGACTTTTAATTTTGGCTCCATAGTTCAAGGGATAGAACAAAAGTTTCCTAAACTTTAGATCCAGGTTCGAATCCTGGTGGAGTCACTAACATAAAATGTAATAAATTGATATAAAGTTTTTTACATTTTTTTATTTTATAAATGTGTCGCTTTATGTGTCACTTTTTATAAGTCAAGACCAAAAAATATTTAAAATAGCAGATTCTTATTCAATTAGAAGAAGAACTAAATTAAACTTCTTAAAAATCGTCTGCTTTTTAAGAAAATCTCTGTTTCAAAAACTTCATTCTTTTGACCTGGGGACGGTTCGAAAATTGTTAACTAGGGGGGTGCCTTTTCATTAGGTTACCTTGTCAATCGTTTAAACAAGCTTCAAAAAAAATATATTATAATTTTTTTCAGATAACTAGCTTAAGAATTTTAAATTAGACCTTTTAAGTTAATTCATTTAACTGCCAAGCAGGATATTCAAGCTTAATTATTTATGCCAGAAAGTAAAAATACAACAGTAACTTATTGAGATTGCAGTATGATTTATATGGGTAATTATTAAATTATTTTCCAAATATATTAAAACTATCTACATCTATTAAAACTATCTACATCTACGGAGGATTTAGTTAAATAGACAGGTTCATCCAAAAGGTAATCACCGTCCATTTCCATCTTTAGAGAATTTCCAGAAACGGTAAATGTTAACTTATCATCGTCTATTGTGCATTCAAATGTGTCATTAGAATTTATAGTTATCGTAATACTTGAGCCTAAATCGCTATTATAAATATAACATCCTTCATTAGATTCGTAAATGCTTTCTATGGGATTGTTTAAGTTATTAACAAATCTAAGGTATAGGTATCCATCAAATGAAGACCATACAGTGCCATCATACTTCTCTAAAAAAGTAACATCATCATCACTTTTACTACAATTGAAGATAAAAAGAGATAGTACTAAAATGTAGATTAATTTCTTCATGATAATAAGATTAGTTATGGTGTTGAAGATAATTAACTAATTCAAATTAAAATATGACAATTGTTTGTTATATGAATCGCATTGTTTTTAAGATAAATGTAACTACAGTTTTGAAGTGTGCTTTGCGGTTTTACATAACATTCTCCATTAGATTATTTATCGTATTGTGAGATAGGTGGTTATAATTGTACATGCATGACTTTTATCATTAAATTTCTACCTTTTTTTTCCAACCTTTACTTAACTAATCATTATTATAATGAAAAACATTTTAATCTTAGTTATAGCATCATTATTGGTGCTAAATTGTTCTACAAATGATAGGGATTCAAGCTCTAGTATTCAAATAAATCCTCCTGCCTGGATTCAAGGAACATGGATGGATGAAAGCCAAGTTACTGGTTTTAAATTTACAAGTAATGATATAGTTACAATTAATTTTAATGCTCAACAGAGCCAAAGAGAGCTATTAGAACTTGGTGCTGATGTGGGAGAAGAAGTTTCAGCCAATGATGAATCAACAAGTGATTACTATTCAGTGGAATTAAATTTTCCAGCTGGTCAAACCGTTATCTATTCATTTAACAGATTGTCTGATAATCAAATTAATTGGGCAACTGTTTCTGGTTCAGTTTACACTAAACAATAGGAAACAAAAAGCTTAGGTTATTAAATACTATAGCAGATGTAATTTAAGCAGTGGGAATTCAAGAAATGCTCGTAAAAATAGAAATCCTGATGTCACATATCTGTTTTAAGCAATACATAAACTAATATACAATACGTTAACTATTATTTAATATATCATTTACTTAAAAAGAATCCTATTTGAAAAAAAGAATTTGGATATACCCAATCATGATTCTTGTTCTTGTTGGAGCTACAAGCTTAATTGTATTAGATAAAAACAATGTCTTTTACAAAGTAGGAGATACAGTTGATAGCTTCAATGATGTTAATGTATATTACAATGGTAGTGTTGTTCATGTCTTGGGCAGAAATCTATCAAAAGATAATTATAATATAGGATTAAAGTATCAGTGTGTTGAGTTCGTAAAACGTTATTATTATGAGTATTTAAATCATAAAATGCCTAATAGCTATGGACATGCTAAAGATTTCTATGATTCAAAGCTTATAGATGGGGAATATAACAAAGACCGAAATTTGATTCAGTATTCAAATCCTAGTATAAGCAAACCAAAAGTTAATGATTTAATCATTTTTGGTGGAACTAAATATAATAGCTATGGACATGTGGCTATAGTTTCTAAGGTTATGGATAATGAAATCGAAATCATCCAGCAGAACCCTGGTAAGTATGGTAAATCTAGAGCAACTTTTGAACTGGTAAAAACCAACAGTAAATGGAGAATTATTAGTAGCTCAGTCTTAGGAAGATTAAGAAAACAATAAGAGGCAAGAAGAAGAAATTTATACTCTGAAGTTGTAAACTTTAAAATGAGTAGAATGCACTTTATGTAATACACAAGAACAAAAGAGGTAAATCAAATTCAAAAAGGGGCTAAAAAGGTTGGTTTGGGGGTAGGCAGTTATTTGGATAGATAAATATTATCAGTAAGGCATACCGTAAAATTCTAATTGGATAATTTATATTATTTAATTTAAGAGCACCAGGAACACAAATAGAGGAAGAGTCATTTTTTTGACGAAGTCCGCATTCTAAACCACCGTGGTTAGACTTTAACTCGGTTGGTACGCTAAGAGCGTTCCTGATGCAATAAGATTTTTTAAATTGTAGTATGTCTTATTATTGACATTTTAACATAATTAAGCACATTGTGATGATTTTAAATCCATAAGAAGGTAATATTTCTTAATGATATCATCTCTTAAAGAAGCATGAACTTTATTCTGGTTATACTTCCTGATTAGTTTAATAAACTCTTTTCGGGTTTCTTTTTTCTCTATAGTCTCAATACTGTTCCAATGATTGGGATTGATGCAATTTTTGAACAAAATCATTTGGTCATCTCTAACTCCATCTGGGGCTTTAAGCGAATCAACTATCATTATTTTATTGAAGTGATTTAAAAACGCCCCAAATAAACTCTTGAATGCATAATACCCTAGTTGATTGAGGTTAATTATCCCCATACTTTTTAAGTACCTGGAACTAATAATTTTTAACTCCATTCTCAATATGTTCTTATCTATAAGTAAGTATTGTTTGGACTTGTCATAGACTTTAAAGCTGTAATCTGATTTTTCAAATTCCTTGTAGCTTCCCTTACCTCTATAGTTATGTTTGCTATTATGGTCTTTGAGGTCATACATGAGTATGTGTTTATCAATTAATAGCTTAGGGCTTTTGTTAACTGTAATATTAAAGCCGAATTCCAAATTGGTGATTTTAGTCTCTTCTTTGTTGATTTGTAACTTCTCACATAGATGATTAATCGCAAATTCGCATTGGGTAAAGCTAAAATCGTTATGATTTTGATTTCCTGCTCCTGTTATTAAATTATAGTATTTATGAATACTTCCCTTAATAGAGGCTGTTGTTGGGGTAATCCTGATTTCCAGATTATGGTATTTACCAATCTTTGGGTAATCATTAGCTTCTCCCGTAATTCTATCGAATGATGATTTGAAGCTTATAAGGTCATTATTTTCAATATCGGTCTCAAATCTTTCTCTGTCAGTTAAACTGAATTTTATATTATCTATCATGCCTTCTATCTGTTTAATGAGTTTATAATTTCAGATTTCTTGTAATAAACTCGTCTACCTAGATATCGAGGTGTTAATATTCCTGCCTTCGTCCAATTATTAAGAGTGGGCAAGCTTATTTGAAGCATATCTGCCGCTGCTTGTCTGGTTAACAGTGCTTCTGGTTCTTGTTGGTTTGTTTGCTTATGGCTCTCTATTATTTCACTAATTTTTGAGCAAAGTCGTCTCATGAACTCATCTGAAGATGAGCCTTCAAAAAATATTCTATCCATTTTATTCTTGTTAAATTTTTATAATATGTCCAGGATTTTTTATACCTGAATCATTTAAAGAATAAGTTGAATGCGCACTCAAAACTTATATTCAAATATAGGACAATAAAACACTCGAAAAACATGTGTTAAAGCACTGATTTTAAATCAGTTAATCTAAGTTTAGATTAGCTAAGCTAAAGCGTATGTGCTTGAAAATCAAACATATAAAAAATTGAGTTTTTTATCTTAGTTAATATGAAATTTTTTTAACATTTATTTCATAAAACTTTAACATTTAAACGCTAAAAAACATCCTTTTTTTGATGGTTTTTGAGGTGAAAAATTGACTGATTTTAACCGAATTATTCTAGTTTTCCAATCTGGTCAAAAAAAGTTGCAAAAAACTCACTAAAATATTCGATTCATTTTACGCTTTTCCATGTTTAATTTCTGACGTGTTTTCGTATCTTGGCTTTACATTAAACCATTCCAAAAAAACAGACCCAAACTCAAATGACAGGAGAACAACTCAAAGCTTTAGAAGGCAGATTATGGAAAGCAGCAGATGACCTTAGAGCTAATAGTAAACTTACCGCAACAGAATATAGTTTCCCCGTACTGGGAATCATCTTTTTAAGACACGCACACAATAGGTTTGTAATAGCTAAAAAGGAAATAGAAAAAACTTTACCAGTGCATCCTACACGTGGAGTAAGACCTATGGCTAAGAATGATTTCTTAGATGCCAAAGCTATTTTCTTACCTGAAGACTCTAGGTGGGATACCATTGTAGGCTTACCAGATAGTAGCGATTTAGGAGAATACTTAAACGAAGCCATGCGTAATATTGAGGCTGAATATGAAGATTTGCTTGGGGTATTGCCAAAGAGCTATAACCTATTTGAAAAAGACCTTCTGCAACGACTGATACGCATTTTTAATGATGAAGCTTTAGACCATTTGCCTGGTGATGCCTTTGGGCAGATATACGAGTATTTCTTAAACAAGTTCGCCATGAGTGGTGCCCAGGAAGGTGGGGAATTTTTCACGCCTCCGTCTCTGGTAAAAACCATTGTTAATATTATTGAACCAGACCACGGTATTGTATTTGACCCTGCGGTAGGTAGTGCAGGTATGTTTGTGCAAACCGCTCATTTTGTAGAGGAAGAAGGTTTTAGTGCTTCCGATAAAGTCACATTTTACGGACAGGAAAAAACCGATACCAACACCAAACTAGCCAAAATGAATATGGCAGTACATGGTTTAGATGGAAAAATACTTCAAGGAAATACCTTTTATGACGACCACCATAATTTAGTTGGGCAATGCGATTTTGTAATGGCAAATCCACCCTTTAATGTAGATGGTGTAGATAAAAACAAAGACAGCGTTAAAAATGATGCCCGATTACCGTTTGGACTCCCAAATAACGATAACGCCAATTACCTCTGGATACAATATTTCTATAGTTATTTAAATGAAACAGGACGAGCAGGTTTTGTGATGGCATCCTCTGCATCAGATGCAGGACATAGCGAAAAATTAATACGTAAAGAAATTATAGACACAGGAGCTGTTGATGTCATGGTTTCAATAGGTAATAAGTTTTTCTATAGTGTAACCCTGCCTTGTGCTTTATGGTTTTTTGATAGAGCCAAAGAGAAAGATGCTGTTAGGGCAGACCAAACCTTAATGCTTGATTTACGACATGTGTTTCGAAAAGTGAGTACTAAACTACACGATTTTACAGAAGAACAATTTCAAAACATACACGCCATTGTAGACTTATATAGAGGTGATAATTCGCTTTATAATAAATTAGTTGAGGACTATAAAGCTTCTAAAAATACCACAGAATTAGAATGGTTGACAAGTCGTTTCCCTGATGGTGATTATGCGGATGTATTAGGACTTTGTAAAGTGGTAAACCGAGCTGAAATTGAAGCCAATGACTATAGCCTAACACCTGGGCGTTATGTTGGTATTGTAGACCAGATAGACCATGATTTTGATTATGAAATTGAAATGGGAATCATCAAGGATGAACTTAAAATCCTAAATGAAGAAGCAAATATGTTGGCTGCACAAATACAAACCAATTTAGAAGGAATAGGCTTATGAGTTGGAAAGAGGTATACTTAAAGGATGTAGTTGGTTTCAAATATGGTAAGATGCCAAATAAGGATGATATTGTTGAAGATGGTTTTCCAATTTTTAGTGGTTATAGAATAGTTGGGTATCATAAAGAGTTTTTATTTGAAGAGCCTATGGTAATTATTGTTGCAAGAGGTGTAGGAGGAACTGGTGACGTAAAAATGTCTCCTCCATTCTGTTATTTAACAAATCTATCTATAGCTTTAATAACTGATGACAACACTATATCTAAAAAGTTTCTAAAATATAGACTCAGTATTGCGAATTTGAGGTCATTAGATTCTGGTGCTGCTCAATCTCAAATAACAATTGGAAGTTTAGAAAAATTTAAAACTACTATTCCTATACTCCCAACCCAAAAACGTATAGCCGATATTTTAAGTGCCTATGATGATTTAATAGATAACAACCTAAGACGTATAAAACTATTAGAACAAGCTGCACAAAATATCTATAAGGAGTGGTTTGTTAACTTGCGTTTCCCTGGTTATGAAAACACGCATTTAAATGAAGAAACGGGGCTTCCTGTAGGATGGATGGAAAAAACTTTAGGAGATTTTACTGAAATTAAGAAAGGAAAAAATATTACTAAAAACACAATTAAGGAAGGTAAAGTTCCTGTGGTTGCAGGTGGTTTATCACCTGCTTATTACCATGATACCTCAAATACAAAAAACCCTGTAATTACCGTTAGTGCATCTGGAGCAAATGCTGGTTTTACGAACATTTATTTGGAAGATATTTGGGCTTCAGACTGTTCATTTATTGATAAAAATATTTCGAAATTTGTATATTTTATCTATGCTACAATGCTTAATAGGCAAGAGGAGATATCTGGGCTTCAAAGAGGAGCTGCGCAACCTCATGTTTATCCGAAAGATTTAAAGCGCATTGAAGTTTTAATTCCAGAAAATAATCTTATTTCAAAATATGAGAAATTAGTTTCTCCTATGTTTAATATGAAAAGAATTTTATTAGAACAAAACCAAAAGCTAAAAGTAGCAAGAGATATATTATTACCCCGTTTAATGAATAGAACGATAGAGGTATGATAAAAGAACTCAAATATAATGATGAAATTATACTTCAAGTAAAAGTCGAATTAACTAAAGATATTATGTCTTTTGATGGGATTGAACCAGGGAAATGTACCAACAATGCCAAATTAATAGTTGAAAATAATCCAGAGCTTGACATTATTTATGTTGAAGGAGTTGTAATTTATTATTATGATGATAATGATTTTTATGCAGATATTCATGCTTGGAATAAATTCAACGATTATTATTTTGACTCCACATTAGAAACTTTAGATGTGTATTTAAGAGAACATGAAAGAGAAGATTTAATTTTAAGAAGAGAATATTTTCCTTATCGTGAGTTAGATGTGTCTGATTTGGAATATAATAATGATAAATCAATAGTCAAATTCTCAAATGAATCATCGGGATTTATGAATGCGATGTTGAAAAAATATCCCAACTCTAAAGCAAAAGATTAATGAGCAAAATCTATTCAGAAGACCAGTTAATAGAGCAACCTTGTATGGATATTTTCCAGGAATTAATCTGGGAAGTGGCTAATGTGTATGAAGGCGAAACTTTTGGGGAACTGGGTACATTAGGTCGTGATAGTGAAGCTGATGTTATTTTAAGAACTAGGTTCTATCAAGCCATTAAAACTCTGAATCCAAACTTACCACAGCAAGCTTATGATTTCGCCTATGATGTTATAAATAGTGATGAGGCTACCAAAGGATTAGTAGACATTAACTTGGATAAATACAACTTCTTGAAAGATGGGATTCCAGTTAATTATAAAGACAAAAAAGGAGAGATAGTCCGTAATAAAAAAATCAAGGTCTTTGATTTTGAAACACCAGAGAATAACAACTTTATAGCGGTTCAGCAGCTATGGATGGAGGGCAAATCCAAACGCAAGAAACGTCCAGATGTGGTAGGTTTTGTAAATGGGATTCCGTTAGTATTTATTGAACTTAAAGGCATCAATGTTAAGTTAAGAGCAGCTTATGAAAAGAACTTTAGGGATTATAAGAACACCATTCCTAAAATATTTCATTGCAACGCCTTCGTCATTATAAGCAATGGTGCTGAAAGCAAGATGGGCTCCATAACTTCTAAGTATGAGCATTTCAATGATTGGAAGCGTATTTCTGAAGAAGATGAGGGCATTGTGAGTTTAGATACAATCATTAAAGGAACCTGTGAAAAAAGCAGACTGCTAGACCTTTTTGAGAACTTTATATTATATGATACCTCCATTGGTTCTGTATCAAAATTAGTAGCTAGAAACCACCAGTTTATAGGTGTTAATAAAGCTATTAAACATTTCCAGGAGACCAGACAAAATGCTAAAGATGGTAAAATCAGTATTGAGGATGCACAAAAGTTGGGGGTTTTTTGGCATACACAAGGCAGCGGCAAATCATATTCTATGGTGTTTTTGTGTCAAAAGATATTAAGAGTACTGGGTGGCGGTTACACTTTCTTATTAGTAACCGATAGAAATGAGCTTGATAAACAAATTTATGGCACCTTTGCAGGCGTTGGAGCCGTGAAAGATAAAACAGCCAGGGCAACAAGTGGTGAGAATCTAAAGGAGTTATTAAAGACCGATAAACGCTTTCTGTTTTCCATAATACACAAGTTTAACTTTGATGAACAGATAACCGATAGGGATAATATTATTGTGATATCGGATGAGGCACATAGGACTCAGGGAGGTTCACTAGCACTAAATTTAAGAAAGGCATTACCCAATGCATCCTTCATAGGGTTTACAGGAACTCCCCTCTTTAAAGATGATGAGTTGACCCGAAGAATATTTGGGGATTATGTTTCTAAATATGATTTCAAAAGGTCTATTGAAGATGGGGCAACCGTTCCGTTGTACTATGAGAACCGAGGTGAAAAGCTAAAGCTTGATAATCCACGAATTAACCAGGAGATACGAGAAGCCATCGAAGCACAAGACCTAGATAGCAACCAGGAAGATAAGCTTAAGAAATTGTTCGCTAGAGAATACCCTATTCTAACCTCAGAAAAGAGATTAAGGGCTATTGCCAAAGATGTGGTGCAGCATTTTAATACCAGAGGTTATAAAGGCAAAGCTATGTTTGTGGCTTTAGATAAAGTGACAGCTGTAAAAATGTATGATTACATTACCGAAGCTTGGGAAGAATATTTAGAAGAGCAGCAAAAGGAGATACAAAACATACAGGACGAACAGGAACAGCTATCTAGACAGCAGCAATGGAACTGGTCTAAAGAAACTGAGATTGCCGTAGTGGTAAGTCACGAGCAAAACGAAATAGAGAAGTTTGAAGCTTGGGGATTGGATATAGAACCGCACAGACTTAAAATGAATACCTCTGACCTGGAAAAGGAGTTTAAAGATGAAGACCATCCGTTTAGATTTGCCATCGTTTGTGCTATGTGGATAACAGGATTTGATGTAAAAAGTCTCTCCACTATGTATATTGATAAGCCATTAAAATCACATACGTTGATGCAGACTATAGCAAGAGCAAACCGAGTGCATAAGGATAAAAACAATGGGCTTATTGTAGACTATATAGAGACCTATAAGGCTCTTTTAGAAGCTTTGGCAATATATGGTAGTAGTGAAGGAAAAGGAGGCTCTGAAGGCGGTATTGATGCTCCAGTAAAACCTCTGGAGGAATTAGTCTCAGAACTTGCTGAAGCTTCAAAAACTACTGAATTATTCTTAAAGGATGAATGCAAGTTTAGCCTATCTAAAATAGTAGATACGCAAGATAATCTCCACCGTATTAAACACATGCAAGAAGGATATAATGCTATTTGTGTGACCGATGAAACCAAGGCTAAGTTTGGAGTGCTTGCCAGAGAGTTATTTAAGAAATATAAAGCCTTAATGCCTGAAAAATCTATATATGAGTTCCAGGAGAAACGGGATGCCATCAATGCTTTATATACGATGATAAATGCCAAAATAGAAGAAGCAGATGTAACTCATATTGTAAAGCAGGTTCAGGACGTGGTTAACAAATCCATTGAAAGCTTGATTTTGGAGTTGGAGAAGGTTGAAGGCTATGGGCAGAAAATAGATATCAGCAGCCTTGATTTTAAGAAGATAGAAGAAGAGTTCTTAAAGGTCAAGGAGAATCAGAATGTAGCGGTGCAATCTTTAAAAGATAAAGTAAGCAAAAAGCTCAATAGGTTACTAGACCAAAACCCCCTACGGATTGATTTTTATGAACGGTACCAGGAAATTATAGATGATTATAATCGGGGTAAAGAATACAGGTCAATAAAAGAGATATTTGATGAGCTAATAGTGCTTTTAGGAGACTTGTCTGAAGAAGGGAAAAGAGCAGAACGTGAAAACTTAGCAGAAGATGAACTTACTGTTTTTGACATGCTGACTAAAGACAAGAAGATTTCAGATAAAGAAAAGGCAGAAGTAAAAAATGCTGCAAGAGAACTTCTGGAGCGATTAAAGAAAAAGGAATTCAAGGTCCAGCATTGGGCAGAGAAAATACAAACAGCATCCGCAGTAAGAAAAGTAATTGAGGATTATTTGTTTGAGAAATTACCATCGCCATCCTATGACCATGATATTTCTGTTAAGGCAGAGATTCTATATAATGATTTTAAAGAGCGATATGCTTATTACGAAATGGATGCAGCATAAAACAGATATACATTAACAAAAAGAAAGTAAATATGAAATTTTTCATTAGGAATAATAACGTAAATGCTATTATGAAAAGAGACGGAAAACTCAATATTATTCTAAAGGGTTCTACTGCTATGAAAGAATTAAAAAGTTCGTTCCCAAAGTCCTTTTTGAGAATAAGGAATGAAATGATTGAAAGTGGAATTTTAAAATCTCAAGGTGAAAACTTTGTGTTCACCCAAGATTATGAATGTAGTTCTCCATCTAAAGCTGGGTCATTGGTCGTTGGTACAAGTTCAAATGGTTTGACTATGTGGAAGAACAAAGATGGTAAAACTCTTAAATGGATTTTGAGTAGGCTTGAAGGATAACATATCAATTCTAGATATGTTTTTCTTTATATTCAAATGAATATATTAATATTAATGCAAAAAGTTAAACAGCAGAGGATTATTAATTAAAGAATTTATGTTCACCAATTTTTATCGCTTTTTGCAAATCATTGACTTTAATGTAATTGTAGAAGACCTTTTCATTAGAATGTCCACTAATTGCCATTATATCTATTGTAGGCATTTTAGAGTAGTAAGCGTTGGTACAGAATGACCTTCTGCCTGTATGGTTTGTAATAAGTTCGTATTTAAATTTGGTTTCACTTTTCTTTTCCCCTCCCATTGTACGTGTAATAGTTTCTTTTGAGTTAATTTTAGCCAAGCGACCAATTTCCTTTAAAGCGTAATTAATATGCTGTTCGGGCATACGCTCTGGAGGATTGCCATCTCTTTTATCCAGGATACTTTTTACCATCGAATTAATAGGAATGGTTACAGGCTTTTGCATCTTCTCTGTTATTATTTTGATGTATTGTTTGTCATCTATTTCAATGATGTTACTCGGCTTGAGTCTATTGAAATCGCTTACTCTAAGCGAAGTATTTGCTGAGATTAAGAATAAGTCCCTGGCTAAATCTAATTTTTTAGCGGTCAGAATGAGAGAATTAGTGGGTACTTTTATAGGAGCAACATTGGTTAAATCTAAATTGAAAATTTTATTAAGTTCTTCCTGGTTTAGAAATATATTGTTAACCTCCTCGCTTGGCTTTTTAAAGTATTTTCTTTTATGTTCCTGGCTAGTGTGTTGTCCTAGTTCCAATCCTGCATTTAGGATGGTTTTAAGAATCTTTATTTGGGTCCCAATATAGTTGGTGGAGTAGTTGTTTTTATAAAACCAATTTAAAAACTGTTGATAGAAATTATTATTGATAGTATCATAATTTACCCTGTAAACTTCATCATTAAAAAGTTTCAGAAGATTATATGCGTTATTATATGTTTTTGCTGTTCCTGCTTTTAAGGGCTTACCCGTAGTCATAAGCGGATTTGCTTTGTAGTTTTCAATAAACCATTTAAAGAAAGGAAGTAAATCCAATTTTTGCTGCTCTTCATTTGCTTTTTTCTTTTCAAAGAAGATATCGCATAATTCAGTTAGAATATCGTTATTGACTTTTTCTCGCTCATCCAAAAGCAATCCGAAATAAAAATCTTCTATATGGTCTTCTAGCTTATCGAGGTCTTTGTTAATATGATTCCAGTCTAATTCTTCAACCACATGCTTTATCCGCATTTTACCTGTATCCCAATTCTTGATGTTTTGAATTCTATGTCCAGTTGAGTATCTGAAGCGCTTTTTAGTTCCATAACTAAAATGCAATTGAATGGTTGCACTTTTATCGTTTGCTTTCCTTAACTTAAATTTTGCTTCTGGCATAATAAAAATATTATGCCGCAAAGATAGTGAATAAAGTGACACGTTTGATGATATTGTGTCGCAAAGTGTGTCACTTTTTTTTTGCGAACTTCTGTTTTACGAAAGAATAAAACTTGTTGAAATTTACCATATATGAGCTTTATGAGAACATCTCTAATAAAGTGAAGTAAAATAAGGGTGTGTTTAAATAATGTATTTGTGACCCTGGTGGAGTCACATTTAATGGCTCAATTAAATCATCATTACTTTCTAATTCAATAAGTTTTTGCCAATTTTTTGAGAGCTATTATTTGGCATTTTATGACTGTTTGATTAAAAACAAGTCATTTTGGCCTTATCAATTCACAATAACTACTTCTAATGGATTATTTAACCTTTCGGTGAAATCATTTAAATAATGCTCCCATTCCTCTTTGTTACTAAACTGATCGCTTTTTTTCCATCCGAAGCCTGCATAATACATTGTCTTACCATTGATGATCTTGAGATGAAGATATGCATTACTCAAATCTTCCGCGGCAACGTTATACTCTTCATATCCATTAAAAAACTCTTTCTTTGTTAGAAGTGCCATACCAAGTTCTGAATCAAAATGAGGCTGCCAGTAACTCACCCAATTGGTTTCATCTGAACTAACAATACCATCTTTTTCATGCATTGTTAAACCTGGTGATATATTATCAGCGCCCTCAATGGTCACTTCAAATTTTGAAAAGTTATTTCCTAAATCCAAGCTAATTACTTTGGATTCAATAATTTGTTTTCCACCAGCATCCCAATTTTTATATTCAACATAAAAACTTGTTCTTAATGGTCCTGTCGTAATTGTTCTCCATTTTGTAAAGTTTTTGGAAACATAATAAATGCTATCTTTTTTGTAAGCAACACCACCAACACCTCTACTTTTTCCAACATGAAAGTTGTCTAGGCCCTCTCCTGTATCAACATGATAAGAACCTGTTTTTTCAGTATACTTTTTATACCAATTGTTGATAATGGGATACTTAACCTTCTTTAACCATGCATCAACCCCACTTGACAATGTTCCCTCTTCTAGATTATTTTCAAATCTTCTTTGTGCATCAGGTCCAAAAATTCTGAATGCCACTTTATCATTTTCCCAAGCATAGTCATCAGTACGTTCAGGAACAAACCGAGAATAACAAAGGTTTTGTGCTTTTGGTTTTTCTCCTTCAGAAATGTAAATTATTTGATAGGTGTTTTCAGAGAGCGGTTTCATTTGTGGTTGAAACAATAACACATCCTCAACACCATCTGCATCATTATCTACAGCTTGAGTAACCTGTAATAGGCCTGATTCTACATCTTTAATGCCAATATTTGACAGGTCTTCTACTTTCAAAAAGCCCTTTGATAATTCAACGGTTTCAAAGGTCCGTTCGATATCTAAAGTATTTTTTATTGTTATTGTTTTGAGATTGTCTTTTTGAGAACAATTGAATACCAATATTGCCAATGCAGCTAACTGAAAAATTTTCTTAGAGAGCATAATAAGTTTTTAAAAATTTAATCTTCATTTGATGGTTTCCCTATGGTGGCAAGGATGCCCCCATCCACATAAACAATATGCCCGTTTACAAAATCACTGGCTTTTGAACTTAAAAATATGGCAGCTCCTTGTAAATCTTCAGGGTCTCCCCAACGTCCTGCAGGTGTTCTGCTGATAATAAACTCATTAAACGGATGCCCATCTACTCTTATTGGTGCAGTTTGACTGGTTGCAAAATACCCCGGTCCGATACCATTTGTTTGAATGTTAAACTTAGCCCATTCTGTGGCCATATTTTTAGTGAGCATCTTTAACCCTCCTTTTGCGGCGGCATAGGCACTAACAGAGTCTCTTCCCAATTCGCTCATCATAGAACAAATATTGATGATCTTTCCGCCACCCCTTTTTATCATGCCCTTCGCAACATTTTTTGAAACTATAAAAGGACTAATTAAATCAACTTGAATTACCGCATTAAAATCGGCAACTTCCATTTCAATTATTGGTGTTCTTTTGATTATTCCTGCGTTGTTTACCAAAATATCAATTGGTCCAACTTCTTTCTCTATTTGCTCAATAGCCCTAATCACCGCTTTTTCATCAGTGACATCAAACACATATCCATAAGCTTTAAGTCCTGATGCTTTATATTCTGCAACGGCTTCATCTAATTTATCTGTTGAATTATTGTTAACAACAATGGTTGCTCCCGCATTACCCAATCCTTTGGCCATGGCCATTCCCAAGCCATGAACGGCTCCCGTTATTAATGCTACTTTTCCGGTTAAATCAAATAGGTTTATTGACATGCTTATTATTTTATATTTATTAGTTACTATTTATCTTAATTCGTTTATTTTACAGACATCCATATCGCCATAGTCAAGATTTTCTCCCGCCATTCCCCATATAAAGGAGTAATTACTTGTTCCTGAACCACAGTGAATAGACCATGGTGGGGATATGACCGCTTGATTGTTTTGCATCCATATATGTCTGGTCTCTTGCGGTTGCCCCATAAAATGAGATACGGATTGCCCTTCCGGAATCTCAAAATAAAAATACACTTCCATTCTTCTGTCATGCACATGGGCGGGCATGGTGTTCCAACTGCTTCCAGATTTCAAGGTGGTCATGCCCATTTGTAATTGACAAACATCTACCACACTATTCACAATATATTTTCTAAGTGTTCTTGCATTAGCTGTTTCTGCTGCTCCTAATTCTATAACTTCAACATCATTAATTCCAATCTTTTTTATGGGATATGCCTTGTGTGCAGGGGTAGAGTTCAAGTAAAATTTAGCCGGTGTTTTTGAAGATTTGCTCGAAAACAAAACATTTTTATTGCCTTTACCTATGTACAATGCTTCTCTATGGTTTAAAATATACTCCGTCCCATCTACTGTTATAATTCCCGTATCTCCAATATTGATAATTCCAAGTTCTCTTCGTTCTAAAAAGTATGCCGCTTTTAAAGGGTCTATGGTTTCTAATTCTATAGCCTTAGAGGTTGGTATGACTCCGCCTGTTATAAACCGATCATAATGTGAGTACACTAAATTTAATGTATCCGATTCAAAAAGGTTTTCAATTAAAAACTCCTTTCGTAATTGTGTTGTATCATATTGTTTAACCGCATCTGGACTCGATGCATATCGAGATTCATAATTAACTTGTTTCATTTTATCTTTTTTTAACATTAACTTCTTTAAGTTAATGAATATGTTTTAGCTATTCAACCTTTATTTTTAATCTTGATTTTACTTTCTCACTGATTTGATAATAGCAAGTGCATGTTTTACATCCTGCTCAAGTTTTGAGTAGTCTTTATTTTTAATAATATCATTTGATATTAATTGGGAACCCATACCCACACAAGTTACCCCTGCATCAAACCATGCTTTTAGGTTTTCTTCTGTTGGTGATACGCCTCCGGTTGGCATCACACTGGTCCATGGTTGTGGCCCTTTAATCCCTTTTACAAATTGCGGCCCATAGATATCTCCTGGAAACAACTTCACTATCTCACAACCCAGTTCTTCTGCTTTGGCTATTTCTGTCAAGGTACCGCAACCTGGTGACCATAGTACTTTTCTCCTATTACATACAATAGCAATGTCTTCTCTTAATACCGGTGTTACAATAAAATTGGCCCCTAGTGCCATATACAGAGAGGCTGCCGCAGCATCTGTTACTGAGCCTACTCCCATGATCATTCCCGGCAATTCATTTACCGCATATTTTGTTAATTCACCAAACACTTCATGTGCAAAATCTCCTCTGGCTGTAAACTCCATGAGTCTGGCGCCGCCATCATAACAGGCTTTTAATATATGTTTGCCTAACTCTAAATCCTGACTGAAAAACAAAGGAATCATGCCTGTGTCCTTCATGGTCTGGGCCACTTCTATTCTTGTAAATTGTGCCATTTTTTAATCTAATTAAATTAAGAAAATCAAGGGCTAGAACTCAAATACTAGCCCTTAATGTTTCAATCAACTGAACTCTCGCTATTAATCAAATTTTATCTCGCTACTCTTCCAGAAGCGTCACCGCCCATGAGCTTAGTCACCTCGTCTACTGTTACTAAGTTAGCGTCTCCTTTTATTGTGTGTTTTAAACAGGATGCTGCGACTGCAAAGTCTAAGGCATTTTGGTCATTATCCGGATAGGTTAACAACCCATAAATTAATCCGCCCATGAAACTATCGCCTCCACCTACTCTATCTACGATGTCTGTGATTTGATACTGACGCGTTTCCAACATTTTATTTCCATCATATAAAACGCCTGCCCAAGTGTTGTGGGATGCTGATATTGAGCCTCTTAATGTTGTAATAACCTTTTTTGCTCTTGGAAATTTTGCCATCATTTGTTGGCATACCGATAAGAAAGCTTCCGCTTTTACATCGTGTCCGTGTGTTTGAACCGCTGCGCCTTCTGGCTTGATGCCAAAGTGCATCTCCGCATCTTCTTCATTACCTAAAATCACATCACAGTATGAGGTTAGCTCTGTCATTATAGCTTCTCTATCGCCTCCGTATTTCCAAAGCTTTGCTCGGTAATTCAAGTCTGTTGATATAGTAACTCCCATTTTACTGGCTGCTTTTACTGCTTCTAAACAGACATCTGCTGAACTTTGTGAAATTGCCGGGGTGATACCTGTCCAATGAAACCATTCTACGCCTTTGAATACCTCTTCCCAGTTAATCATTCCAGATTGTATGGTTGACATGGAAGAATAGGCTCTGTCATAAACTACTTTACTGCCTCTACTTACTGCTCCTGTTTCTAAAAAATAAATTCCTAAACGCTCGCCACCCCATAGTATTTTATCTACACCAACGCCTCGTTTACGCATCTCCATCATAGCGCACTCTCCTATATCATTCTTTGGTAAGCGGGTTACAAAATCTACCGATATACCATAATTGGCTAAAGACACGGCTACATTGGATTCTCCGCCTCCATAAACTACATCAAAATTATCTGCCTGTGAAAATCTTAAAAAACCTTGTGGTGCTAACCGCAACATAATCTCACCAAATGTCACTACTCTACTCATTAGTTATTATTGTTTATTGTTTAGTTTTAAATTAAATATTTTGAATTGGTTTTAAATTTTCATCTAAAGGGGTCATCTTAGGCATTAATAAATGTACCAGACCAAGAATGATCAAATAACACGAACCTGCAATAAGAAATGCCCAAAAATAACCTGTGTTGCCTGCTGTATCTAAAACAGACCCTAAGGCTTTATCGGCCAGAATACCAGCTACTGCACCTACCATACCACCAATACCTACAACGGATGCTGTTGCTTTCTTCGGGAATACATCGGATACCAAAGTAAAAATATTAGCAGACCAAGCTTGATGTCCGCCTGCTGCAAGACCGATAAGTATGATAGCCAACCATTTATTGTCTGTAATGGCGACAAAGGTTACCGGTAATATAATAATAGCACATATTAGCAAAGTCATTTTTCTTGCTTTATTAATGGTCCATCCTTTTCTTATAAAAGCCCCTGAAAGATACCCTCCAAAAATACTTCCGCCATCTGCCATAATATAAATCACAAAGAATGGCAGTGCGATATTATGAATATTAACGCCAAAGGTTTCTGATAAAAATTTAGCTCCCCAGAACAAATAAAACCACCAAACAGCATCGGTTACTTTAGCCAAAGCAAAGGCCCAGGTTTGACGTTTATCCAAAACGCTTTTCCATGGTAATTTCTCTTCATTCTCTAATGCTCCTGAATCACTATGGATATAAGCTAACTCTTCTTTGGAAACTTTAGGATGTACTTCTGGCTTTTTATACATTCTAAACCATAAAAACACCCATATAGCACTTAGTACGCCTGTAAGTAAAAAAGGAATTTGCCAGTTTTTACCATCTTCATGGACGATCCATCCCACCACAAATGGTGCGGCTATAGCCCCTATACTTGTTGCTGCATTAAAAAGTCCTGTTGCAAAAGCACGGTCTTTTTTTGGAAACCACTCTGCCGTAGTTTTGATGGCTGCCGGGAAATTTCCTGATTCTCCAAATCCCAGTCCAAAACGCGCTGCTACAAACCCGATAACACTAAACCCAGGCCGAACCAAAGCATGCAACATGCCAAAGACACTCCAGATAGCAATGGATAGTGTATAACCTTTTTTAGTCCCTAACCGATCTATTAAACCACCCATATATAGAAGTCCTAATGCATAGGCAACTTTAAATGAAATCATGATATTTGCATAATCACTGTTAGTCCATCCAAATAATTTTTCTAAAGTTGGTGCCATCACGCCAATAATACTTCTGTCAAAGTAATTGATGGTAGTCGCAAACATTAAAAGCCCTAAAATTCGGTATCTGTAATTGCCAATCTTTTTCGGTTCATTCATAATTTCTTCAATTATATATTATAAGGCATTTTAAATTTAATAAAAACCAAGTATATCACATACTTTAATTCTTATTACCGTAAGAATTATAAGATTTCTATTTCCACCCTAAACTCAAAATTTATCAAGAATCATACAGCATTTTTATTTACCCTGTCTTTTTCAAAATTAATTCAAGAATATATTTGTAATGGGGGTATAATCATCTTAAAACAGGGGGTATTTGTAATTACGTTATAAAATTGTAATAAATCATTATTTGATTATGTTAACCTTTATTTCCCCATTTGACTTTTCGATTAATACAACTTCTCCATGAACTAAAGTACCGTCTACTGCGAAAAAATGATTTGCAATTGAAGGAGAATTGTAAGCGACCAGAGCTATATATTCTTTATTATCCAATAAAATATGGACAGCCTCTACATCTTTATCTTCAAGGAGTTCTCCCTCTCTGTTGTAAACCGGTATTTTTGTATATGTCAATCCACCTTTTTCAGGAAAATACAGCAGTGTAATCATGGACGTAAACCCTTTAGATGTTTTAATAAATTCCACTTGCTTACTTGGTAATTTAAGATTGTATTCCGGAGAATACCAAACATCATTTAATTTATATTCGACTTCCTTTATGGGCTGAATTTTTAAGTTTTTAGAGTCATAGGTTGTTACAATAGTCTGTCCAATAATTTGAACTTTATCATTAGGAAAATTAAAATATTGTGAATATTCATGAGTTTCCTTTGCAGAAAAGCTATCAAATAGCAACCAAACATTTGGTTTTAGGAACAACATTCTTCTTTTTATAATCACGGGATCCTCTAATCTATTATACCCATTATTTTCCGCTTCTCCGTAATCAAATAGGTTGTGGGATTTTGTGTAGATACCTTCAGACCAAGCTTCATATTCACTTCGCCAGGCATCTTTTAAAATACTGTTGGGCAAATTGTCTACACCCAGTGTATTGTGTGATTGACTACTTTTAAAAAGCTTTCTCCATTGGTTATCCACATAAGAATAGCGGCCATTATCTACCAAATAATCCCGGTTATTGGCAAATATGGTAAAACTTAAAAGGTCATCATGTGCATGACCTGCAGAAAGCTTCCTTAAATGTAAAGAGGCATGGCTTGCATCTTCTTCCCACGATGTACGCATGTAAAAATCTCCTGAATTTTCTTGATAATATGATAAGAATGAAGGGCTTTCCGAATTCTTGTTTCTGTAAATTTCTGCAAGGTTTTTTCCTAATATCAAATAATTTTCAAAATCCAATTCTTGATGAGCTCTGGATTTCATAACGGAATCTTCAAATATAAAGGATGCAAAAGACAGCAATCCCCTTGTATCAGTGTCATCACTATCACCCAACAAAGGCTGGTGATAATTTGGCTTTTGCCATTCTATATTCGCATAAACCATATCTTTAGTTTTTTGTACTATAGGTTTTGTAAGGTGAATATTCTTGCGTTGCGCCAAAAGATTTACATTCAAAAGGCAATGCATTACTTCGTTATGGTACATGGGTGAATGCTCCCAATGTGTGCCATCTTCCAAAACTTGAAGTTCCACGCATCTTGTCAATCTATCCACGGCATTTCTTTGCCAAGTAGAAGCTATTTTGAAATCTTCTAAAAAGACCGACAAATTGAATAATCCGTGGTATTCCAAAACACCCCAATTGCTCGTTAGGGAAAAATTACTGAAAGTGTTGTTAATGTACTCACCATGTAAAAAGAGGGCGTTCAAAAATTTTTCAAGAAAATCCGGGGTAACATATTTAGAATGTTTGATGAATTCATAGGATTTGATCCAGTTTTCGCAACGTATTCCAGCTTCAATTCTACGCCAGGCTGCAGATTCCTTGTAGTTGTCTTCCAATGAAGGGAGGGAATTATTATCAATCCAATGTGTGAGTTGTTGTACAAAAGTCTTAGCATAGATCTCGTTGCCCGTAAAAAAATATGCTTTTCCTAAATGTATCCAATATTTATGACGGTTAAGCATATAGGTCCATTCTGGATCTCCAAAAGGATTTAGTCCCCAATCTATGTCGTTTTTAAATTGATAGGGAATATTTGTACGCTCCATATCCCATTCTTCCCTAAATAAAAAGTATTTATTTCTGACTTCATCGGCAATTTGAATTGACCTCTTAATGTCATCAGAATATTTATTTTGAAGAAATTGAATATCTTCTTGTGAAACTTGCTTGTAAACATCTCCCTTCTGCCTATAAAATTTTAGAAGTTGAATTAGTGCCTTTTTCCTGTTTTCTTTATTAGAGTCATTGACCTCTCTTAAATCGGGGCTTTCTAAATTTAATTTATCAAAAATATTTTCTACAGACAATTTATTTTCTTGTGAAAATACGTGTCCGATAACCAACAACACGATTAGAAAGACCGTTGTTTTTTTGTTATAAATATTAAATTTAGAATAACTCATGATTTTACCATTAATTTGTGATTCAATTAAAAATAGCAACTGGACAAAGATTAAAGTTTAAATAGTTCAATAAAGATCGTTCTTCTTTTTCTTGAGTAAATCACTCAATTCATTTACAACCGATTGATACTCATCCAAATCGGCAATATTATTATTTTCATCAGGATCAGAATAATGATCATAGAGCATACGACCCATTATATTACCCGTTTTGTTGGTCCATTCTGAATATAAATATTGCTTTGTTTTTACTGCTTCCTCACCTTTCCACTTAATAAAAACAGCATTGGCTAATTCATCTTCTTTTGAAGCGACTGAAAATAGATTCTTTCCCTGTACATGGGTAGGCACTTTTAATCCTATAAGGCTACATATTGTTGGGTATAAATCCACCAAACTTACTTCATTATTTACTTTGGAAGCTTTTTTATTTGGCACTTTAATTATTAAAGGCGTTTGTAGTGCATTTTTTAATGTATTGTGTTTACCCCACATATTATGCTCTCCTAAATGAAATCCATGGTCTCCCCATAAAACAATTATTGTTTCCTTCTCCAGATTTAATTCTTTTAATTTTGTTAATAAATTCCCTACTAAATGATCTATGTAACTGATACAAGCATAATAACCATGAATAGCTGTTCTATGAAACTCTTCACTATTGTATGGTATGCTTTTAAGATGGTATAGATTTTGAAGCTCACCGGAAGGTTCAAGTAATTGAGGTGCATTTTTTGGAAAGTACCTATTGTCTGCAATTTCTATCTTATTCTCATTATATAGATCCCAATATTTTTTTGGAGCATAAAATGGAAGATGTGGTTTATTAAATCCTACTGCTAAGAAAAATGGCTTGTCTTTCTTACTCAATTTCTCCAAATCCTTTATTGATTTTTCTAAGATCTTTCCATCCACATAAACATCATCAGTCACATTCGGATATTCTACAAAGGGCCCTCTATACCCTTCTACTTTTTTATAACTTTGTGTGGCTTTGTCGAAATACTCATAACTACTATATTTTTGAAATTTCTTTGAGTCTTCATCTATAAATTCTAAGGGTGTGGCTTTTGGCCTCCAAGAAGGTTCACTCCAACTTTTAGTGTCTGAATCTTCTTTTTCATGAAATATTTTTCCATTGGAAATCGTATAATACCCATTATTCTTCAAGTATTCAGGAAGTGTCTCCAGATTTGGAAAGGAAATATCTGCTCTCCTTACGTCATCGTCAAATGTTTTGGACAAAGGATGTATACCAGTCAAAACACTAACTCTTGAAGGCATGCAAATTGGAATATTAGCATATGCTCTTTCAAAAAGCACCCCTTCATTTGCCAACTTATCTATGTTTGGTGAAAAAATCTGAGTAGCTCCATAGCACCCCAATTCGGGCCTTAAATCATCAATAGCAATAAATAAAATATTTGGTTTTTCTCCTTTATTTTTAGTAGAACAGCCAGTAGTTATTAATATTCCAAATAACAAACAAAGTACATGATAGCTTTCAATTCTCATTTTCATTTTAGAAAAATTTAATTTTAATTAAGCCGTCTAAGGCATTATTTTTAACTTTTAATTGAAACCTGTATAGCTTTTCCCTTTTCCATTCCGTTCTCAACTTTTCATCTGTAAGTTTAATTTCTTCTGTAGATAATATAAGCTGTTCCGGATTATATGATAAATTTAAAACGTTTTGTCCATCATCATTGATTAAAACAATATTTCCTTTTTTATTTTCTTTAATTTTTAATGAGGTCATTTGATTTAATACAATACCTTTTGAATTCTCCTTTAAACGGTAATCATCAAGAATCAAAATTCCACTTCTGCCATATTTAAAAGTCCTAATCCACGAGTCAATTTTTGCTTCTTCGGGGTATGCAGAGGCAATATTTATACGCAACTCGTTTTTTGACTTAACAACATCCGTAGTTTTGAATTCTGCTCCATAGGCTTGCATGATTCCATTTATTGTTGGTAAGTTATGGTAAGCGCTTTGCATGGTCCAAATGTCATATCTCTGAGGACTAAACGTTTTTTTGGTATATGTTTCTACCCCTAAATCAATAATTACAGGTTCACCATCAACAAAAATGGTATAATTACCCACATCATTGTGATTATGGCTTTGACCATTATGGGCTCCCAATACTGATAAAAAAAGTTCCTTGCTTTTAGTCGAGATTGTGGTACACAACAATTCTAAATTAGGCAACCATACCGATTCTTTTTTTGTAGTGGCAGGGATTTGGTAGGTTTTAAAAAAAATATAATTAAAAATTCCAACCAAATTACCGTACATGTCCCCAAATTTATTAGTTGCTATTTCGTCTAAGGGGTTATAATAATGAGTTACGGATTTGGCAACATTCATCAATTGGGCATTGTTCTGAATCTTTCCTGCGTTAAATACTTTTACCGCACGATCATTCATTACATAGGGACCGTCACCAATATTTACAAAATAGTTTTTAGCAATATGAGATTTGTAAAAGAAACTTGTGGTGTTTTGGATAAATACATTATCATAAACATTAAACCCGCCTTGAGTTGCATGCTGCAGCAAATCAAGACATTGTAACACTCTACCACCAGCTACCGTCCAATATACCGGCCCTTCTTCACAACCACCATCTTCGGGCTGTAAATTGATATAATTGTCAATGATTTCTATAATCTTTTTTACAGCCTTATCTCTTAAATTAGGGTCTTCTTCCAAAATTAAAACGGTACTTAAATAATTAGACGCGATCCATGGATTCCAATTATTAACTACATGGTCTTCATAATATTTAAAACCCATCCACCAAAAATCGTTATTTAAAAGAACAGGCTTAATAATTCTTTTTTTACATTCAACTTTAATGCGCTGCGTGATAACAGGGGTGATTTTATCAAGTTGGTCGCCTATTAAATAGTAGGTCCATGCTAATAAAGAAGATGTCTCGGCAGCAAATAGATCAACATAAGGATCTTCCAAACCGTTCATTAATTCATGGTTTCCATGGGCAGGAATAACCCAGTTACTTTCTTCGCAAATAAGATAGATGCCATCCACTATTTTATTCAAAAATCGACCTTTACGCTCAATCATTTCTGCAAGAACCAAATCGCTCAACCTTCCTCTCCTACTAAAATATTTATTCTCAAATACTTTTCTATCTCCATTTACTATAAATGACCTGTAATCCGTAGCAGTCAAGACATCCCAATTCTCTAGCAGTGCTTGTTCTCCTTTATCTAAAAGAACCTCTTTTAATGCCCTATCTAGACTTTGCCATTGCAAACTGTCTTTATATTTAGGAAATGGGTTAAAATCTTTTGCTGATACCAATTGATTTACTAAATCTATATAAGAGGCTTCTTTTTGAAGCAAATTTCTATGCTCCTGTGCTTGCACAATAGATGGAACTGTTGAAATAAAAGCCGCTAATAATATTATAAAACTATTTCTATTCATTTTTTATAAACAAAGTAAATATGCCCCAATACTCCATTTTCATGTTTCAATAATACAGTATCAAGAACCAAATTAAAGAATTACACAGTTTGTTTCAGTCAATGTTGGACAACCTCCTAAATAGAAAAATCTAATGGTGTTGGCTCGTTTTGGTCAAATGCTGCTATACTACAATACATCACATTGTAGATTATAACTATAGTTTATAAATTAAAGTTCTTGTTTTAATTTTTTTATCTATTTGGCTGATTCTCCTCCTTTCATTTAACCAAATCGGGCAATGCCATTGACTTTATATTTTTAAAAATATTTTCAAGGCAAACTAATGTTTAATAAATTTTAATAAAGTTGAAGCCTTATCTAAATATTTAATCTCAATAAGATAAAAACCTGATTTTAAATCGCTAACATCTAAATTTATAAAATCATTTTCTATATATGATGTTTTAATACCCATAATTTGCTTTCCTGTCAAATCATAAATAGCCATTGAACTACTATTCCTTAAATTACCCGACAAGGTTAAACTTTGCTTAACTGGGTTTGGATATAATTTTACTTTTGCCTTAGCGGTTGAAATTTCATCAACGGATAAGGTGCCATCATAAGTAGTCCATGCTATATTATCAATGGCCAAGGTGTTGTCAGCAGTTGTACTTGAGGCATTTCTAATGGCTATGGTGATATTACCTTCAATATTAATATTTTCTACCGTATAAGTATAAACCTCTGTCCCATTGTGGGTAAAAGTACCTACAACATTACCATTAATTAATAGCTGTATAATCCGATCATTTCCTGCAGAGAATAGATCTTTACATTGTACCGAAAAATTGCCTATCCCTCCTGATATCGTACCAGATTGTACCCCAGTTACACCGCTATGAAAGTAAACACCTTTGCTGGCATCAATGTAGCCGGAAACGCCCTTGGCATTCACTGTCCACAAATATCCACTATTGCCCGTATAAGTTTGAGTACCCCAATTAATTAGGGTCATGTTCTCAAAGGTTTCGGTATAACCTCCATTGGTTGGGGGAGTATAATACCAATCTATGTTTAACGTATTCCACTCATTGATAGCATCAGCTATCCAACTTGGAGTGGCTCCTATACGGTGTCCTAATTGAGCTTCATAAAGAGATTCTGGGAACACCTTCGCACCATTACTTTCTTCATATTTAACATTACTAAACGTTGTACTTGCTGTGCCATGGTATCCTACAATTATGGGGTTTACAACCGTTAAGCCGCAATAGTTACTTCCACAAAGATTCCAAAAATTGTGACTCTTGTTGGTAGTTCCTACCCGCTCAACATTCCACATGGTAAGGCCTTTTAAATGGTTTGGAAGATCTGTAAAATTACCTCCAGCATTATCGAGATCCATTTGAGTATATAAATCAATCAAATTAGTTCTGGGCATACTGGCATGCAGATCAAGACCATATCCTTTTCTGGCATCAACACGCCATACTACTGAACCGGCAACGCCGCCACTCATATCAGCTCCATGAAATTGACCGGCACTGGTATTATCCCAAATTAAGCCCTGCAATATTCTAGAGGACTTAAAGCCTACACTTGAAAGGGCATGACCCGTATTTCCATCAACTAGAATATTAAGAATACTTGAGGCATAAGATCTGCCTGTAATGGTTGTGGCTTTACTCACATTGGAAAATTTACAACGTCTTACCCAGGAATGTGCCACATTTTTCAAGTCCACTCCTTTCCAACCATAATTGTGTATATAATCTTTGTGATGTACAAATGCATCATAAAAATTTGCTTTTAGATGAATGTCTTCAAACCCACAATTTTCAATCAGATTATTGGTACTTACTCTCCAACTGTACGATGATTTAAAAGTATCTATTACAGGATCTTTCAAATAAATTCGATTATTCGCTGCATCGATATAGTCAATTTCATGGGTTTCATCCAAAATTACGCCCGCATTAATATCGGTCCAAGTATCTTTGGTTGTTCTACCCTCCAAGAAATCGGTAGTAGCAACAGTACTAGCAAGGGTATTAATCCGGCAATATTTTGCTGTCAAAAACGGTGTCGTACCACCTGCTGTAACGGTTACATACATATCGCCAGCGTTGGCATCACCAACACCTGTTCTAGTCGCAGAAGAAGTGTTGGTTTGCGAAAAAGTAAACATCGCAGGATTATTGGCATCACTTACGCCAGAAGGAAGTCGCATATAGTTTACCATATTAATCATGGTTCCACCTGGAACTGACCCACTACCCTTGAGAACAATATTGGAACTATTAATTGTTATTGTATTGGTAGCATTAGGATCTGTATTTACCAAATATTCACCAGGTGGAAAAAAAACGACTCCTCCTCCATTGGCTTCGGCTGCATCTATGGCCGCTTGAATGGCCGATTGATCTGAAAGCTCGTCATTTGGGACTGCTCCGTAGGCAGCATCGGTAACATCAAACGTGGGGTAAGCAAACGTGTTGGGAATGCCAACTTCTCCCCTCATATAACCGGCATACGAATAATTAGGAAGCAAAGGAATATTAGGATCGGATATTTGACCCGTGTATTTTTGCCATATCAAAGCATCCTGCGACATCATCAATACCGGAAATAAAAAAAGAAAAATTAAAAAATTTAACTTGACAAGCTTAAGTTTAAGCCCCTTCAAAAAAAATGACAAGAATGCTTTCATTTTATCAACGTTTGTTTAAGTTTTTTATATGCATTGGTCATTTGAAAGTGGTTTTAAATGACCAATGCATTTTTTAACATTAAGGAAACTACCGATTCCCTAAAGCGTATTACTATTTATTCAATCACCACTTTTTTGCTTAAAACACCATATTCTTTAGAATCAATTTTTAAAAAATAAAGTCCTTTAGCAAATGTGCTTACATCAATGTCATGTATGGTTTTAGCAGTATAAACTGTTTTTCCCAAAACATTAACAAGACTTAAATTTGAAATATCTAAGTTGCTTTTTGATTTAATGTTTAAAACATTCTTTACCGGGTTAGGGTATATTTTTAGGTCGTTGTTAAGTTCGAAAGATTCATTGGAAAGTGTTGAAGTAGCAGATACTTTAACATTATCAAGGCCAAAAATTAAATATCCACCTGTACCAGTTAAAAACCCTCCTGTATCTGTTTGAATTTGGAATAGCGCAAAAGTACCTAATGTTTTACCTGATAAATCTATGCTTCCAGAAATTTTAATCCATTGTCCAGTAATTATATCAAAACTAGTTTGATTGGTTAGATTTGTAGTACCGTTGGTAATATCAAACGGAATATTTGTAGCCACATTGGGTCCCGCTGCAAAATATGAATCTGATATAGCGAATGAGGTATCGCTATTACCGTGATTTAAATTTATATTCCATGATTGTAATGTTGGTGTTATATTAGCATTATCTGCAGGATTACCACCATAAACCTCAAATTCAAAATACAACATGCTTTTCCCTGTAAGATCCAATCCCGTAAAAAATATACCCGTGTCTACATTTGCATAATTTGCACTACCACGCATTGCAATACACTGTTGGTCCCCAAAAGAATCGGCAAAAAATTGAGAACTTGCAGAACCGCCAGCAACGGAAACCGAATTGGTTTTGTCTGCAACTGTAGGTCCAGCATTCCAATTTTCTTGACCTCCAGCCATATCGGCTGTATAGTTGTATTTAGAAAAGTTAGTGGTATTAAGTTTTACTGCCCCCCCCGATATATCAGTATCCTGAAAGTCTTCGTTAATATAAACTAATTGTCCCCAAGAAGATATCGCAAATAAAAGGGCAACAATTTGTAATGTAATTTTTTTCATGTTTTTAAAGTTTTAGATGTTAGTTTTTAATTATTGTTTGTTCAAATTTGAAAAAACTACCACTAAAACGAGGGGAGTAATGTATTTAATGTAGGGGATAAATTCACACTAATTAGGACTTATCTATTATTTTATGATGAGTCCTATTTTGCATGTTGAATGAAATACAATTTTTTAAAACCAGAATAAAATGCAAGCACTCCTCATGGTGTTTGAAGATTATTTATTACTATTTTTTATTATTAATCCATATAACTTTTCCGCAAAACTTGAACCCAAATCTATAAACCCCTGGCTATCATAATGCCACCTATCGGAAAATTTGTAATATCTTGAATTACGGACGATGTCAGAATTTTTGTCCATTTTAACAAATTCTTCCTGTGCATACTGCACCAATTCCTCATAGGGGTAAACTTTATCTCCATTGTCCCATGAATCGGATATTTTCCCTATAACTATTGGTAAATCATCGGTCAATAAGCTGGCTCTAATTAAGTCCATGAGTCGTTTTAAGTTAAATAAATACCGCTCTGCAATTTCTTTGGTATCCGTATCCGCTTCACCCTGCATCCATACAATTCCTTCAGGAACCAAAACATCTTCCATGCCATCGTTATCTATGTCATGGTCTTTAAAGGCATTTCTCAAAGTTGCAAGAAAATGATCATACTGGTTAATTCCTTGGTCTGCGTTAAAATCAGGTTCCCAACAGCCTGGTTTTCTATATGCCATACTATCTATGGAAGTTCCACCCCTAGAATATTTGATAATAGCTATTTTATCATTTGGAAAAAGGGCTTTCATTTTTTTTGCAAATGACAATTCTAAACCAAACCTTTCAGATAAATTGTTTTTTTCATTATCCGATGAAAAACCCTCGCCATGTCCTGGTTTTAGCTGTTCCCAAATACCCAAACCTCCATCCAATTCACCTCCTATTGCCGGATTGCCATGGAAAATGTAAACATCATCAAAGTTTGTGTTTAATGAATCTGGCAGGTCTTTGTTGTAACCAAAACCATCCATATTTGACTGACCACCCAAATAGAAAAGTTTAAAAGTATTTGACTTGTTTTGACTAAATGCTATACAACAAATTAGCAGATTGCATATTACAACTAGTGTTCTCATATTAAATATCTTGTTATAATTTCTTTATAGTTTTTTAATCTCATTAATCCATTCCGGCAATTTCCCAAGTCTGAGTTCAAGTTGCGACTCAAATAAAGATTCTGGCTGAACTGGTTTCCCCAAACTTTCTAGAAATTGAACTTCATCTGCTTTAAAGGTAGTACCTGCGCCATGAAAACCAACAATAATAGGTGGTACAATTCTCCAATACCAGGTATCGGTTGCAATAAATCTAAAATCATTTTCAGGTTCATCAATTTCTTTAAAATTCCATAGCACCAAATTACGCCCATGATTTGGCAAATTGAACCTAGCTCCACCGGCACGACCCTGAAAGAAGCCTCCTTCAACATTATCAAAAAGGGTGGCTCTTGGTTGGGAAGCATGTGCCTCAAAAGAAGTATGCGCAGGATATTTTGAACGCCAAACAACAGTATTTGTAGTGCTTCCACCAGAAACTCCAAAAGAGTGATGCATTCCTGCCAAATCTACAGAATTGGCAATTAAAATACCCGTAGAACCAGCAACATCAACTGCTGTATGTCCTATTTTCCCTTCAACAGATACATTTAATGCTGTGCATGCAGCAGTAACCGAAAACTCTAAGGCTCGATTTACATTTTTAAAAGTAACATCTTTAACCCAAGAGTTAATAGCTCTTGACAATTGTATAATACTCCAACCACCATCATCTTGCGCAGATCTGTGATGAATAAAATCTTTGGTCCAGTTTCCTTCAAAAGTTAAGTTTTCAAAGCCAACATGGTCAACATATTCAAAAGCATCTATTTTCCAGTTGTGCTTTGCTTCTATATTGTAATGAATAGGTTCTACTAAATGAATTGTATTTCCTTCAACTTTTGCAACCTTATGATGCTCGTTTACTTGAACACCTTTATTGATTATTGATTCCCAGCTTGGATCTGCTTTTAATGGAAATAGGTCCTTTTCAACTAAGTCTGTTGCATTATTTAAAACTTTAATTGTAACCCAGTCGCCTTTTTTTATTTTAGATGCATCTTCTACATGTATTATAAACGATTCTCTTCTGGCATCTTTTGTAATATTTGTTAAAAATTTACCTCTTTTTTTGGTTGCTACTTTTATTGAAAAAGGAACTGTCCATAATTTATCAGGATCCGCAGGCGGTAAATCATTTTGAAAAAAGAGAATAGATTGATTTCGGTCTTCACCTCTGAAAACAATTTTTGAGGATTGAATTAAAATGATGCTTTGATCGTCACTAGAAGTATTTACAAAATAGGTTCCTTTTGGGAAATAAATGATACCTTCTCCATGCGCAGAAGCCTCTTGTATTGCTTTTTGAATGGCTCTTTTGTCTGATAGCGTATCATTAGAAATAGCGCCATATTTGGTAACATCAAAGATCTTATAACTTACAAAAGGAATAGGTTCTTCACTATATTTATACCCAGAATAAGAAAAATCGGGTAAAATAGGTTCTGTATTACTTTCTGATGCTACTTTAAATTGTTCCCAAATTTTACTAGTTTCTTGGGCTTTACAACTTAAACTTAGGGTTATTAGAAGTATTAAATAACATAAGTTTTTATATGATTTCATGTTTTGCAAATTTTAAGTTATGAAGGATAAATGATAATATCTTTATGTTTAGCTTTATTATACCAAGGATCGTTGGTTCTTTTTAGTTCTTTCCCTAAAATTCTCAATAACTTATTTGCTACCTCGGGAATATCTTCAATCGGTATTTTTTTAAGCTGGTAAGGATCCTTTATATTATCGTACAAATAAACATCTAGTAACTCAACATTTTTTTTGTCTCGAGACGACTTCTTCTCGCTAAGGCACAAAGTATAGTTTTTACTGTGTATTCCCCTTGAATTGTTTAACATAATTAACACACCTTCTGGTTCTTTAAATAAATCGTTTTCAATACCAAACAGTTTTTTAGAAAAATCAATACCTTGTACCGTACCTGGAATGTGTTGCCTTAACCCGGCTAATGCCATGGTTGTGGGTAAAACATCGGGGACGCTAAACAATACATCTGTTGCTTTTCCTCCCTCCAATCCTTTGGGCCAATGTATTATAAAAGGGACAGCTAAAGCTTCTGTTTCCAAAGTGTTCTTGCCTTCTTTTCCATGACTAGCCAACATTTCACCATGATCTGAACTCAAAATTACAATGGTATTATCCAATACACCCATTTTTTCCAGCTCATCCAAAACCATTCCAATGTATCTATCTATACTGGTAACGTTTGCATAATAATAACGGGCATAATTTGCCATTTCTAAATTCACATTTTCCCTTATAACCAAGGAATTAATGTTAGACACCTTTGTTTCATCATAATACTTGTGAAACATTTCCATGTCGGTATTTTTTTCATCCCAAGGATTATGAGGTGGGTTTATAGACCACATAATAAAAAATGGTTTATTACTATCCCTTTGGGCTTTATCGTTTTTAAGGTATTGTATTATTTTTTCCGATTCAATTTTAGGGGTGAATGCTTTTGGAAGGTGCAGTTCACCATCATTTTTACCATTAATTGTATTTGGATCGCTTGAAAATACCATGGGGCTAAAATGATCGTCCTTTACCGACTGATAAAAATATTCAATATGGTGTCTCGATTTGCCAGGTGGCACATAGGTATCGTATGTGTTTAGAAACTGGCCTCCAGGTGAATTAATAGTCCCTACATAATTTCCATTAGCATCAAATAAGGGGTCGTTTTTTAACCAGTGGCATTTTCCAAAATAAGCCGTATTGTAACCTGCTTGAAAAAACAAGTCGGTAATGGTCGGGATATCATCTTTTAGGCTTTCAGTTCTTCCTGTTCTGCAATTGTTCCAAATACCATTTTGTTCAGGATACATTCCCGATAACAGCATACCTCTCGCTGGACTACACAAGGGGAAGTTACTTATGGCGTTTGTAAATACCACTCCTTTTTTGGCTATCTTATCTATGTTAGGAGTTAACACGGGGTCTGGTTTACCAACAACATCGTTTATATATTGACTTTCAGACCAAAAACCGGCACTATACCGCCTTAATTGGTCTGGGTATATAATTAAAACATTTGGTTTTACTTCTAAAGATTCAATCTTCTGAAATGAATAGCAATTAAAAAACTGTAATACTATTATTAATATTAAACCTAGCCTATGTTTCAACATTATATTTGTATTAAAATTTTAAACTAGTAATTCGTAACAGAATATTGCTACGAATTACAATCTAATTAAACTAAAAAAACTATTTTAAAAGCTACTCTACTACCCTTGTTTTAATAAACAAATTCATGTAACATCTTTGGAATATTTATTTTTTAAGAAAATTACCTCCATTCTGGTTTCTGGTCCAATTGCTGATTTATAGAGACCTCAATAAGTGGATATGCTAAAGACAAATGCTTACTAATATCAAAATTAAATGGTCCTCTTAGAATCGCTTGATGATCAGCATTTGCTGCAGAAAAATTAGGATGTCCTTGAACAATGTTTTTTACTTCAATTAATTTATCATCAAGTAATTCCCATCTTATTAAATCATGTCTGCGAACACCTTCAAAACATAGCTCCCTTGATCTTTCATCTACAAGTTCATCAAAAAACAATTGTTTGTTGGTAACTACCGTTGGTTTTTCTACGGCAATATCTTCTAAACCGGCTCTTGAACGTACTTCGTTAAGATATTGAATAGCTAATGCTGTTGGACTGCCATTTACCTCATTAGTAGCTTCAGCATACATAAGCAAAATATCCGAGTACCTGAGTACTGGAAAATTCACACTCGTAAAGTTTCGATTTAATTCACTGGCACTATTCTCAAGCACCACATATGGCTCTTCGGTACCAGGAATATCTATATCGGCATAATTAACCGGTTCCCATCTTCTATACTTCGCTGGACAAAAAAATAATACTTGCAACTCATTGCCTATATCCGTAATATCGCCAGTACCAGTACGTCTGTATGAAGGAATATTCCATTGGTATCTTGCATCACTTACTTGATCATACAAGCCTGATAAGTTTGGATATACCCCTGCCTGTGCAAAACCATTAGGGTCACCAAAAGTGTTGGCTGATCCAAAATTTATTCCGTTTAATGCACCATATCGACCATCAACACCAATTAATCCCTGATCTCTTAAATTTTGAAATGAGATTTCGAAAAGAACCTCACTGGTGTTATATACACCTCCAATCAGATTAAGAAAAGTATTTCTATAGCCATTGGTACCATCTCCAAGTGTTAGTGTATGATATCCGTCATTAATGACAGCGTCACAATGGGCTAATGCATCGGCATAATGATTTTCCTTTAGTGGATATCCCGACATCTTCAAATAAACTCGGGCAAGTAGGCCATGTGCCGCAAGTTTTTGAGCCCTGCCAGGAACATAACTGGCAGATCCAGGATGTGGCAAATGCTCTGAAGCAAACGTAAAGTCGTCTGTGATTGCTTTATAAACATCGGCTAAACTAGCAGCAGGCTTGTTATTGTCATTTTGATCTTTTGACGAACTCAACCTTAAAGGAATTTCATTCCAAAAGTTTGTTAAGTTGAAATAACAAAGTCCTCTTAAAAACTTAGCTTCAGCTATCAAGGCATTATAATCTTCAACATTTGAATAACTCGCAGGGTTTATACTCTCAATAAACAAATTTGCAAGGTTAATTGCCTGATATTGATTGGTCCAAAAATTAAATGATTGTGCATCCGACGGTGTATTCCTAAAAAGTGACACTCCCCAGTCTTCATTGAATCTTCGATTGTAATAATATTCATCTGTTCCTGCTTCCAGTATCATCAAATCTCTACCATAACCTTCATCACTGGCAATCACGCCATAAATTCCGGCCAATGCAATTTCAGCTTCTTGAGGTGTTGAATAGAAGTTATTAGATTCCCAAACAGACTCAGGAGATACATCCAAATAATCACTGCATCCTGCCAATAAAGTGGCTATCAGAACTATTAATGTTTTTTGTATTAAAATATTCTTTGTCTTCATTTTCTTCGAAAATTAATCAATGTTTATTAAAAAGTTAAATTGAGACCGCTAGTAATGGTAATACTTTGTGGGTAAGCAGACCAATCCAGATTAGGGGCCAATGCACTAGAAATACCGCCCCTAGGTGCCACTGAAACTTCTGGATCATATCCTGAATAGTTGCTCCAAGTATAAATGTTTTGTGCAGATACAGAAAACCGTACAGACTTAAAAAATCCATTCTTAAGGTAATCTTTAGGTAATTGATACCCAAGTGATATGGTTTTTAATCTTAAAAAAGAGCCATCCTCAACATAAAGATCACTAACTCGAGTACCAGTAATTGGTCGTCCAAAATTTCTATTATAGACATAAGCATGAATATTAGTGTCTGTATTACTTGGCGTCCATTGGTCTAAAAGTGCTACTAAACCGTTTTGTTTGGAACCTGAAGGAGATTCTAGTTCAACCCGATTTAAATTGAGTACATCAGCTCCATATGACCATTGTAAAAACACTTGAAGATCAAAGCCTTTCCATTCAAAGGTATTGGTTAAACCACCTATAAACTTAGGTGCTGTATTTCCAATAACCTGTCTATCATCTTGTGTTACTGTACCGTCTCCGTTTAGGTCAATATATTTAACACTTCCTGGTGCAGGTTGCCCTCCATTATCCGGTATGCCGTCTTTAAGTTCATAAACTCCTAGACTATTGTTCCAGTTAAAATCATCGAGCTGATACAATCCATCAAATTTTAAACCATAAATTTGACCTACAGGTTGCCCAACTTGAGTTATATATTGAAATTCATTCAGGCCATTTACTCTTTCTGGATTAACAAGAATGGCATCTTGTCCTTGGTTGAGTTTTAACACCTTATTTCTGTTAAACGCTATATTGAAATTGGTATTCCATTTAAAATCCTTTTTGGACATATTGAAAGATGTTAGCGTAATTTCAACTCCGCTATTTTCAACTTCACCAACATTTTGTTGAACCCTTTCAAATCCGGTACTAGATGCCATTTCTGCATTCAACAACAAATCATCGGTACGCTTTAGGTAATACTCCGTTTCCATTTGAATCCTGTTATTAAAAAGACTAAATTCTAAACCCGCATTTAACTGATTGGTTGTTTCCCATCTTAGATCAGGAACACCTAAGTTATTTATAATTGCTCCAATAGCATAATTCTCTCCATTACCCCATACATACCCTGAAGTGTTACTGGAGGCAAGTGTTGTAAAGGCATCAAAATCTCCTATTCGGTTATTACCGGTTTTACCCCAGCCACCTCTTAGTTTCACATTAGAGATAAAATCTATTTCATCAAAGAAAGGCTCATCTGAAACAATCCATCCTAATGAGAACGATGGAAAATATCCCCAACGGTTTTCCTTCCTAAATTTAGAAGACCCATCTGCTCTAAAATTAACTGTTAATAAATAACGGTCTTTTAAAGCGTAGTTTAGCCTTCCAAAATATGATAGCAAGGTATTTTTACTTAGCAAACTAGTAGGTATTTGTGAAACCAGACCAATACCTAAATTATCAATACCAAAAATATCAGTTGGAAGTTGACTGGCAAACAGTCCAGACTGTTCTAGATTTCGCGTTTGTGCTTCAATTCCTCCTAATAATTTTAATTTTTGTTTTTTTCCAATCTTTGGTGCATAATTCAAAACTCCAGAACCTGTTGAAACAGTTACCCTTGAATTATCTATTCTACCACTTATACCATCATTCCCTCTTGATCCTTGGTAAGTATTCTGTCCATAGAATAAGGTATTTCTTCTATTTTCTGACTGAAAACTACCTACTAAGTTAAATGACAATTGTTTATTTATTTTAAATCGACCTGTTAATGTACCTCTAAATAATTCTCGCCTATCTGTTCTATCTGTATTGTTAAGATTGTCTACAGGATTAAAAAGAAATCTTCCACTCTCTTCATCAGGATCGAAGCCATCAAGACCATCGTTGTTTATTGGCTCTACAGGTCTAAATACTAAAGCATCTCGTATGATGTTACCGCTAAAGCCATTACCATCTACTGTAGACCCAGTACGGTTGGTCAAACTATAAACCAAATTTGCATCTAATTTCATCCAATCATTTACTTCATGATTAATTCTAAAATTATTCACAGACTTAGTAAATCCTGTATTGATTACAATACCTTCTTGGTCTAAATACTGTCCACTATAATAAAATTGAGTCGTATCACCGCCCCCACTTACTGAAAGGTTATAATCTTGAAAAGTTGCAACTTGTAATATTTCATCTTGCCAACTAGTCCCTTCATTGTTTCTATATAATTCAGGATCTTCCCAAGTCTGAAGAAAAAATTGTGTTTCCCTTCCTGGAGCATAGCCATCGGAAATTAAAGCCTGTTGCTTTAGATAAGATACATACTGATATGGATTCATTACCTCTAATCGTCCAGGGGCATATTGTATTCCGCTATTAATATTAAAATTGATATCAGTTTTTCCATCCTTTCTACCACCTTTGGTTGTAATAAGAATAACTCCATTAGCTCCCCTTGATCCATATATGGCTGTTGATGAGGCGTCCTTCAACACATCCAAAGATTCAATGTCATTGGTGTTCAAGGAAGCGGGATCGAAATCAGTCAACGGAACACCATCAATTACATATAAAGGGCTATTATCCCCTGTGATGGAATTCCCTCCTCTTATGACTATATTCGCACTACTACCCGGTGTACCATCTGCTGAGGTTACTTGTACTCCAGCTATTCTGCCTGAAAGGGCCTGATCAAAATTTGGTGTTGGAGCTCTAACCAAATCGTCTGGTTTAACTGTACCAACCGAACCTGTAAGATCTCGTTTTCTTTGTGTTCCATATCCTACAACCACCACTTCATCTAAACTCTGAAGATCTTCTTGTAACTTTATTACAAAGGTTGATTGATTGTTGACAGCCACTTCTTTTTCAATGTAACCGATATATCTAATAGAAAGCACTCCATTATTTGGGACTCGTTCTAGGACAAATTTGCCGTCAAAATCTGTTATTGCCCCATTGTTTGTCCCTTTAACACTAATTGTAGCACCAGGCAAAGGTTCACCACTCTCACCATTTACGACAGACCCTGAGATTGAAGTTTGGGCCAGTGTCTGTAAAATAAAACAATGCGTAAGAAATATGTATAAAATTATTTTTTTCATGATTATAGTCTATTGTTCGTAAGCAGTTATATTAAAATCGGATATAAGGTATCTTCCGGATCTGTCAAAAGGAAAAACGTAGGAAATACTTCCTTCAAATGTTGTGTGAACACGAAACGCAACTGTAACATTACTCATACCAACATAATCTGCCATATTAAATGTGCTTCTAATCCATTTGTTATCGGCATTCTTAGCAGGGTCTTTAAGGCCATCTGGGTTGGGAAAATCTCGCAAATTTTGATCTCCCGGATAAGGATAACCCATGAACTCATTACCTTCAATAAAGACGCCGCCAGATTCAATATTAGACTCCAACTGATCGGTGATCTCTGTCCATGTAGCACTATTGAAATCTCCTAAGTAATCTGTAGAGATGTATGCTTTCATAAATGAAGGTGAAGAACCGTCTGTACTTAAATACTCAACAAATTGATTATTAGAGAAAAATTCGGTCTCAACATCAAATCCAAATTGATAAGCAGTTAAATCGACTGAATTCATTATAGCCCATGACTCATGTGGAACTTGATTGCCTCCACTTGGTCTAACTATATTAACTTCAAGCCTTTTTTGATTCACATTTTCTGCTGGTCGGTCATCACCAACTAGAGCCCCAGGCGCTGGTGCTAATCTTTGCCAAAATAATCCAGTGGTATTTACAACATCATGAATTCTAAATCCATAGGTGGTGTTCTCAAACTCAAAAGTAGGATAAAACAACTGGATTGTTTGTTTAGGAATAACCACTGGATTATTTGAGATGTAAATACTCACAACATTACTGAAGGATACTACTTCTTCGCTAATATTACTAATGATATTGATGGTTGGAGAAACAATCTCTGGTTCTGTTAAGGGAGAATAACCACTATTTAAGGTTATAACACCCGTTGAAGAATCAATACTAAATTTATCTTGGTTATCAGCTAGTACAAATCTATAGTCTGGATTTGCTCCAAACACAATTGGTTCTGTTGTTTTATTATTTCCACTTGTAAGTAGATTTTGTCCACCAGGAATGTATAACAAACCTGATGCTAGCGCAGGCCCCAAATAAAGCTCAAAAACGTTTGCAAATGTTGATTCTAGGAATTGATTATCAAAGTTACTAATCATTTTGATGTCGAAATAGTACTTGCCTTCAGCTAAAGGGTTATTATTATCAATTCGAATTCGCCCAATGTCGTCAGTATTTAAAACTTTATATTGAATTATGGTACCGTCTTCTTCTTCAATATTAACGGTCTCCTCTGTAGCATTCAAAATACTAAAATAAGCATCAACATCACTTTGGTTCAAAACAGTTCCATTTGAATCTCTAACCGCAACTATTTCGAAAACCGGTATTGCTCCATAGGAATTATAGGTAGGGGGAGCCGTAATTACTACTCCAAACTCTCGAGCACTAACAACAGAAGCATATTTTAATCCAGTAGGCGCTTGAGGAACGACTATATTCGTTTCAACAAAGGAATCCTCCTGACAACCTATTAAGGTGATTGCTAGTACAAATGTAAAAAATCGCAATTGTTTAATCATAATTAAATTATTTTAAGTAAATCATTTTAATACCAATTAGTCTCTACAAAATTCTAAAGAGTATTTTTTGCAAATTTTTGTGCAAAAAGGATATTCTCTCACTTCCAAAAAGCCTTCATTTAATAAATTTGATGTTTGAAGGACCTGATGTCTTTTAATAAAATCAATTGTGGTGTAAACTTATCCTATTCACTTTCTAAAAAAGGGGATAAATGTTTTTTTTAAAGGGGGAAAAAATGCTTATTCCTTAAAATATGTAGTGTTCTATAGTTTGTATTTAAAAAAAATCAATGTTCATAAAATTATTATTTGGCTTCTTTTAAAATTACCTATTCTACATTATAATTCAGTGACTGATGTTAATATGTACACACATCGATCCTTTCTCCCAAAATATTCTAAAATGTCTTTAACCTTTGTAAAAGGGTTGACACAAACAAAATTCTGTACATTTAATCAGTCAATAACCTATATAGCTGGTGAGTTTCATCATTATTGACAATCAAAATATGTTTCCCAATTAAATCTTTAAGAAATATCAGGCCTCTGACATCTTTATCTGCTATAAGACCAGTTTTGTGATTCGGCACGTATAAGAATGAACTATTTTCCTGTCCTAAGAGCAATGAACCAATACCGGCATCCAAACGAGTTGTTTCCACTTCTGTTTGATAATTATTTCCTGCAAGAAATAAATCATTTACTCCGTCACCATCAAAATCTTCATAAAGAATGTCGTTCACAGGAGAAATCTGAACTTCATTAGGAAATGGCCAAAAACTAAACTTGCCTTTGCCATTATTAATGAAAATGCCAGATTTAAGTTCAGTGGCTTTTAATTGATATGCATGTTTTAAGTCCTTACCAACAATACCATTTATGTCTTTACTAGAAAATTCCTTGTATGTAAAGAATTTCTTTTGAAGAGAAGGTATTTGTTGCACAATGCTAGCTTTACCCCTAATTGGAACTTCTCTCCCTTTGTCATATTTTGTAAGGAAGATATCCACAGAACTGTTTTTATCAAAATCCTGGGCATAGACTCGCAAAGGGTCTTTGTTAGTTGCATGATACTTTGAGTTAAGACCAAGATTACCAGCAATAATATCCAAATCGCCATCGTCATCTACATCTTCAACCAAAAGTTTATTCCACAAACCTTTCACTTCAGATAAATAATCATATCTCCAATTTTGTTCCAATTTTCCATTGGTGTTTACAAAAATTTCAATCCCCATCCATTCACCTGTAAGAATTAAATCAAGATCACCGTCAGAGTCAATATCCTTCCATACAGCATCGGTTACCATGCCAATAGTCTTAAGGTCGGGAGCTAGAGCCTGTGTGACAATTTGAAATTTTCCACCAACGTTTTCCAATAAATAACTTGTTGGTGGATACGGATATGCACCGGGAATCAACCTGCCTCCAACGAAAAGATCTTCATCACCGTCTCCATCAAAATCACCATTGGCAACAGTTTGCCCTGACTCAAAAAACAATGGAAGACAGCTAGTACACCTTGACAGGTTACCAGCTCCGTCATTAATATATAATCTATCTTCTAAGTATGGTGACATCTCCTGATACTCACAACTTCCACTCACAACATAGAGATCCAAATCGTCATCATTATCAGCATCAAACCAAATTGCTCCGACGTCTTCATATAATTTGTCCTTTTCAAAATCAGGAATTCTCATATCTCTAAAACCATCCTTTCCAGAAAGCAACAACTTGCCTTCTTGAAGATAGCCTCCTCCAAGGTAAATATCCTGATATCCGTCATTGTTAATGTCTGCACTGGCTATGGCAGGACCTAATTGAGATAGTTTATATGGCAGCAAGTATTGTATTCCAAAATCGTTAAATAAGGAATCCTTATGCTTGAATGGAAACTCAACCTCTTCGACTATCTTAGTTTTGGGATAAACTCCTTTTTCTGAAGAATCACTCGCATCCAAATAGCAAATAGACAAGGTCTGATTCAACTCGAATCCTTCAACCTTCTGCTCCTTACCGTCGGGCCATTCGACAATTATTTTGCTGATTGACGCATCTTTACCGATTCCAATATGCAATATCTTGGACATAGCAGATAAATACCCTCTTGATCGTATCAATTGGCGTTCGATAATACTGCCGTCGTCAATGAAAAGTGAAACTTTTACGCCAATACCTTCTTTGTTATGTTCTGGACCTTCAAACTCAAATTTAATAAAATTACCATATCCAAGTTCAATAGCATTATTTTTTAAAATGCTTGCCTTATCATTAATGTTATTAACTATTAAATCTAGGTCCCCATCGTTATCTAAGTCTGCATATGCAGCGCCATTGGAAAACGTGGGATTCATATCAATCCATTTTTCAGAATTGTTCGAGAAGGTAAGATCACCATTGTTTTTAAAGAAATAATTCAGTAATTTATGCTGCGGAAGCATTTGAGTATATCTGAAAAACTCCTGTTCTGTTGGCTTCAAACCCTTATTTCTGATTATCCGAACAATTTCGTCGTTGGCATCTTGATCAATTAGATCTCTGTAGATTCCATTAGTTATATAAATATCACTGAGTCCATCCAAATCAAAATCAGCAATCAATGATGACCAACTCCAATCTGTTGCAGCAATTCCTGATAAGTTACCTAACTCCGAAAAAGTCCCATTTTGATTATTGATTTGCAAGACATTTTGCATATACTGGTATTGATAGCCTGACTTAACCATTGCATCAAATTTGCTAATGGTGGTCATGGGCATGGACATTTTTGAACGCACATAATCCTCTGGATTCATGTCAAGTACAACCAAGTCGGGACTTCCATCATTGTTCAAATCGGCAATATCACTTCCCATACTATAAAATGAAGTATGTTTGAACATTTCTGGACCCATATCGGTAAAACTACCATCTCCGTTATTGATAAAAGCGAAATCTGGCATTAGGAAATCGTTGCTCACATACACATCAAGCCATCCATCATCATTAAGATCACCAACCTGAGCATTAAGACCAAAGGCTCTCTCTACAGGCAACCCCGCCTCCGTCGAAATATCCTTAAATTTCCCATTACCTTCATTACGGTAAAATTTGTCGCTACCACCCAATTCGGGCGTTTCCGGATTGTTTGAAATGACATCAAAAGCTATAATATTTTGATCATTTTTTGTCATTACTGGGGCATTTGCTAGATAAAGGTCTAAATCGCCGTCCTTATCATAATCAAAAAAACTAGCTGATATGGTCCTATTGGAATCATCAAGTCCATATTCTTTAGCAGACTCAGTAAATGTTAAATCGCCATTATTGATGTAAAGTAGATTTTTTCTGATGTCTAGGTCATTATACCAGCCAGCTCTGCACACATACAAATCGTCGAAGCCATCTTCGTTTATATCTACAACCGTGACGCCTGTTTTAAATCCTTCTTTACCCAATATTCCAGATGAACTGGAAATATCATTAAATTTAAAATTTCCCTGATTTAGGTATAACCTGTTTTCAGAAATATTGGAGGTAAAGAAAATATCCTGTAAACCATCGTTGTTCATGTCAAGAACAGCTACACCTCCTCCATTATAAGAATAGATATATTGATAATAATGAAAGGTTTCACTTTCCGAAATTTCATTAATAAAATGAACCCCAGAAATTTTAGGATCTATTTGTTCAAATAACTTTACAACCACTTCTTCATCATGGTTTGATTTTTGGCAGCACCAAAAACTTATAATTAAAATCATAAAGCATATGAAAAACGTAAATTGTCTATTAAAACCTTTCAAATTACAAGCAGTTAACATTTTAATTATCTTTTTTATTTTGTTTTATCCATTCCGTTAATTTTGCCAGCCTTAATTCCAATAGTGCTTCAAAAAGTGATTTCGAATTTACCGGCTTACACAAACTTTCCAAAGCCAACTTTCTTCTTGTGTTTTAAAGTTTATGGTCTAATGGTCTAAAATAATTAATCTAATCATTTTTATAGTGTTTCATGATTTTAGAATTTTTAATCAAAAGCTTATTGTGTCGGATAAATAATTAAGATGTTTGGTTTATCTGGCAGTAACGTTTCGCTTTTTTGCTGAGCATTACAATTACTACAAAAAAGTAAAACCAATAGCAATAAAACATTTATTTTCTTTATGATTAACGATTTCCCCAAATTATTAAAAACCAATTATATAGAAAAAAGTAATTCGTAACACCAAATGTTACGAATCACTTCAACTAATTCAAAATAATACAGAAAAACATTTTTTAATTACCTAATTGCGGAGCCAAATCTATTTCGACTTGTGGTATTGGTGAGAAATACAAATAAGGTCCAGAAGTTGCAGGCAATATATTGTTTACAACATCTACGCGCTCATCTGGAGATCTTTTTTGTAGAAATTCAACAACTCGCTCTGTTCTCACTAAATCATGCCATCTCTCATACTCACCTGCCAATTCCCATCCACGTTCTTGAAAGGCCAATTCAACAAGGTCACCAGATGTAATATCTACGGTAGCTCCTGCTCTTCTTCTTACTCTATTTAAAGCTTCCCAAGCATCAGCAGTTGAGCTTCCGGCTCTAGCACTCGCCTCAGCATAAGTTAACAAAACTTCAGCATATCTCATAAAATAGCGGTTCAAATCATTAGCTGTAGTATTAATCGTCTCAGCGTAATTTCCACCTACAATTTTTCGAAAAATTGGATGCGGTTCATCTGAAAAGTTTTCCCAATCAGAGGCATCTGGTCGACTTCCTCTCGGTAGAACATCATCAGAATACGTGTCATGAAAACGTTGTTCTGTACCGTTAGCAATAGCATTGGCCTCCATATCATTATAAAATGTTATCTCTCCAAAGGTTTCGCCCCATCCACCAGCAACAGCTGGCGTACCTAAACGTCCGGTAGTCCTATTGGCGTAGCCAACTCCACATGTATTACAAAATATCATAGCAAATACGCTCTCATTTTGTTTAAAACGATTAGCCGCTGTCCATAAACCTCTATAGTTGGTTGTTAAACCAAAACCATAGGCCCCTTCATTATCAATTACTTCTTTAGCTTTAGCTGCAGCCTCAGCATATTTACCATTATCTTTGATAGGGAAGCCTGCCCAATGTAAATAGAGTTTCGCTAAATACGCTTTAGCCGTTCCTTTATTAGGTCGAGCTCCAACTACTGGAATACCTGGATATACATTTGGCAAGAGTGTTTCTGCCATTTGTAGGTCTGATTCCATCAATTCATAAATTTCTAGAAAACTTGCTTTTTGCAATTCACTAATTGATGTATTTAAATCAACTATTGGTACTTGACCAAATGTACGAGTTAAATGCAGGTAACTAAAGGCTCTCAAAAAATAGGCTTCACCGACTAATCGATTGATGCCTTCCTGTGTGCCGTTAACAATATTATCTTTATTTTCAATAATGGAGTTTGCGACTCTAATGACGTCATATGATGCTCCATAAGAACCACCACCGTTATCTATAAGCCGCTCTGAGGTTGGTGTTTGTCTTCTCCAATCCGATTCTCTAAATCCAATTTTGTTGGTGGCGCTGTGTGTTGTAATATCATCTCCTCCATAACCAGCTATAAAATACGCAGACCACATAACTCCATTTTGCATTGTTTTGTACATACCTGAAACAGCAGCTTTAAGCGTTTCTTCAGAATTTAACACATCCGGTGACAAAATTGATTCTGCAGGATTTTCTTCTAAATCGGCACAGCCAAATATTGTGGTAATCACTAACAAAAGCACTATACATAGTGGTCTTGTCCATTTTTCGTTTTTAATATTATATTTTTTCATATACTTTTATAGTTAAATTTTATATTATTAATCTAAAATACCAAGTTAAGACCAAATGTAAATGTTCTTGGGTTAGGATACCCACCTTGATCTACTGATGGTCTAGTGTCCGAATTACCACTACCACTAGTTGGTCCTACGGTAGAAGATACTTCCGGGTCATAGCCTGAATAATCTGTAATAGTGAAAAGATTTTGAGCGCTTAAGTATAACCGTACAGAATCGAATACATTAGCAACGCCTTCCAAATTATACCCTAAAGTTATATTACTAAGTCTAATAAAACTACCGTCTTCTACATATCTAGTTGAATTAAAGATATTAGTTCCTGAAGCCGGAATATTGGTTTGGTTTTGAGGAGTCCACCTATTTAAAAATTCTACAGATGTAGGTACATTTGTACTTGAACCCTCTAATGAAATAGCGGCTCTGGTAACATTAAGCACATCAAAATCATGAACACCACGTAATAAAACGTTTAAATCAAAATTCTTGTAGGCAAAGGTTTGGTTTAACCCCCATGTCGTAGTTGGAATTCCATTACCTATAACACCCTGTGTAACATTTCCGTCGCTATCTAGTGCATATTTGGCACTACCGGCTACCTGGTTTGGATCCTCGCCTGTTTGCCATGCTCCTAAAAATGTAGCTCCATAAAAATTACCTACTGGTTGACCTTCTTCAATAATAAATGCGTTAGTGGCGTTTCCGAATGGAGCGGTTGTTTGAAAAACATTCTCTAATCCGCCAAGATTTACAACTTCATTTTTTACATAAGAGAAATTGAAGTTAGCATTCCATTTAAAATCACCCTTATCTAGAATTGCTGAACTAATGCTGACATCAATCCCTGAATTTTTTATTTCTCCTGAATTGGTAAGTAAAGTACCTCCTCCTAAAGCAAGTGGCTGAGGAAGCAATACCAATAAATCAGTTGTGTTCTTTTGATACCAATCAAGACTCACATTAATTTTATCATTAAGTAAACCAAAATCTACACCCACATTTATTTGTTTGGTGGTTTCCCAAGTAAGATTTTCATCAACTGGTCCACTCAGTGCAATCCCAGTTGCAAGAGAGGTACCACTTAAAGGTGCATTGAAACCTGTTAAAAATCTTTGATATGTAGAAAACGGCGCTATATCTTGATTCCCTGTTTCACCGTAGCCTAACCTGATTTTTGTATTACTATTTGGTTTTAATTTATAAGCTACGGATCCTGATGGAAATACCCCTGTTCTATTCCCACTTCGAAATCTGGAGGTTTCATCGATACGAACGGCTCCTGTTACATAAAAACGTTTATCGAAATCATACTGAACCCTTCCCAAATAAGACTGTAAAGTAGAAGGCGTATAATTAGCATTTACTGATAGTGCATTAGCCAGCTCTAAAAAATTAAATCCGTCCTGTATACCTGCAATTGAATATTGAGCAGCACCAAACCCTCTAGCGCGATTTTCTTGTCCTTGAATTTCATATACCCCTGTGAGCTTGAATGTGTTTTTATCAAATTCTTTAGACCATGATAAAATATTACTTAACTGATATGAGCCAAAATTATTTGAGCTAAAAAATGCTGAAGGCGGTTCCTGATCATTTGTTCCTGCTGGAATACCTTGATATACTTCATTTGCTCTATTTGATACAGCTGCTCCTGCCAAAATTGTAAAATTCAATTTATCATTGATATCATATGATAAATTAAGATTAGCATTGAAGCGGTTATCTATAAGGTCACCATATCTTTCAAACTGTACTGCATATGGATTTACCAATCCACTTCCATAAATAGAGGATTTCGTAAAATTGCCGTCTACATCCCTTAATGGTAACGTAGGGTCAAAGTTTAAAATTCCTGTAACACCTCCTCTTTGATCTGTAGATGTTCCTCCGCTCATTAAGTTAAAAGCCTTTTCTCTTGATGCAAAAAGATTTAATCCAACGGTAAATTTATCAGTCAAATTTGCCTTCAAATTGGATCTTAGTGATAACCGATTATAATCTGTATTGAATACAATACCTTCTTGGTCTACGTAATTACCTGAAATAAAATAAGAAATGTCTCCTTTTTTTCCGCTAGCAGACACCTGTAAGTTATTTAACATAGCCGTTTGAAAAAAGATGTCTTGATAATCTACCCCATTTCCTGTAACACTAATAAAATCCGCTGGATCAGAAATACCTTCATTTACATAGTCCGCAAACTGTTGCGGTGTAATTAAATTTATCTTATTAGGTACTGTTGAGAAAGACGTAAAATAATTAATATTTATTTTTGCTGGCCCTTCTTGACCTTGCTTAGTGGTTATCAAGATAACACCATTTGCCGCTCTAGATCCATATATTGCTGTTGCAGAAGCGTCTTTTAAAATATCAAAGGTTTTAATGTCATCTGTATTTATGCTAGCAAGGTTTCCACCTATAATACCATCTACTACTAAGAGAGGATCGTTATTACCATTGATAGAAGTTAATCCACGCACACGCACCTTAATATCTGCACCGGGCGCTCCCGAGTTTTTTAATACTTGTACACCGGCTGCTCTTCCCTGTAAGGCATCCTCTGCTCGAATTAACGGTTGCTTTTCAAAATCTTTAGCAGAAACAGATGTAACCGCCGAGGTTAAATCTTGCTTAGAGGAAGAACCATAACCAATAACAACAACGTCATCCAACTGTTCAGAATCAACATTTAATGTTAAATTTATATTTGTTTGATTGCCTACTGTTACTTCTGCTGTTTTATATCCAAGATAACTAAATACCAAAACATCGGTTGAAGCTACATTGCTAATCGAATATTCACCATCAAAATTTGTTGAAACTCCATTAGAAGTTCCTTTAACAATTATGTTAACTCCAGGTAAAGGTTGTGAATCTTCATCAGATACAACACCTGTAATAGTACCTTGAGCCAGTGCGCCAAAGGCTGTTAGAATGAAAAAACAAATAAAGCTTATTTGTTTAATAAAGAGTTTTTTTAGTTTCATATTTATTCGGTTTTATAGTTTGTAATATTATTTGGTTTTGTTTAAATATTAGGGGAGAAATAATCATTTTAGAGGGGGATAAACTAATTTTTTGTCCAATTATTAATTATGATCTCCATCCTTAAAAATTTTTAATTTCCTTAATAATGCTTCTAGGTAATAATAATCTGCATAAATCAGTGGAACATCAATTTCGGCATTATGGGGTATGCTACCAACACTATGTTTCAATATAAAATTATTGTTATCGCCAATTGTTGCGGTATAATCATCACTAGCTAATGCTGTCAATATTATATCAATGAATTGAGAATAACTGTTTTTGGAATAATTATCCAGTTCAATCAATGCAGAGGCTGTTATTGCAGCTGCTGAAACATCCCTTGGCTCATTAGGAATATTTTCTGCATTATAATCCCAATAGGGAATACCATCTTTTGGTATGCTAGGGTTTTCAATAATATATTTTGCTATATTTTCAGCCTGTTGCAAATAACTTTGATCTTTAGTGTAGCGATAACAAACTGTATAACCATACAGACCCCAAGCTTGCCCTCTTGCCCATGAACTTTCATCTGAATATCCTTGTGCAGTTTGTTTACTTCTAACCTTTCCGGTTTCAGGGTCATAATCAACTAGGTGATATGAACTATAGTCTTGCCTAAAATGATTCTTCATGGTTGCATTGGCATGAGCAATAGCGACATTTTTATATTTATTGTCCCCTGTTATTTTGCTTAGTTCAAAAAGCAGTTCCAGATTCATCATATTGTCTATAATAACTGGGAATTTCCATCCTCTCTCAGCTTGCCACCCAGTATCAGTTTCCCAGCTCTGGATACACCCAACATTGCGATTGAATCGTGTTATCAATGAATCTCCGGCGGTAATCATAACTTGTTTAAAACTCTCATTACCTGTTAGCCTATATCCATTACCGTAAGATGAATTAAAAACAAAACCTAAATCATGGTTGTTAGTATAGTTCTTGTGGGATTCAAATTGTGATTGAAATCTCTCAGCAGCTTCTTTCCATGCTTCATCTTTAGAAAAATCATACAAGTACCAACAAGCTCCTGGAAAAAAGCCTTCAGTCCAATCAAAATTCTGATCCGTCCAATGCATTTTCCCTTCAGTTGTTATTGTTCTTGGAATTCTTTTGACTTTTTCTGATTCTGTTAATAATAAGGTTAATTGCTTTTCTGCTAATTTTAATTGCCTTTGAACAAATTCTGTATCCACTTTGCTGTTAAATGAATAGCATGTTAAAAGAAAAACAGAAAACAACACTAAAAAATTTACTTTGCTCATATAGTGATTTATTATTATTAAAGTTTATTTAATATCGAATGAATCAAAGCTATATAAGATTTGGTGTTAATTTGGGGTGAAATGTTTCTGTTTTGGGGTGTAAAAAAGCGGATTTATTAAAGTAATCTTTATGAAGTAGATCAATGCAAAAGTAAAATGTAATATCAGTTAGAATTAAACTTTAGAACCCGTCAATCATAATATCAACAAATTATATACTCCGATCATTAGTCCTTAAAATATTTTCAGAATCAACCCTTGAGAATTCAATTCTCTATAATTCCGCTTTTGTTTTGTGACTCAATAAATTCACTTGGGGACATTTTAAACTGCTCTCTAAAACAGGTACGGAAATATTTTAAGTCGTTAAAACCAACACTATAAATCACTTCAGATATGTTAAATTTATTTTGTAAAAATAGTTGCGCCGCTCTTTTAACTCGTATCATTCTAACAAATTCTGTAGGTGATTGACCTGTTAATCCTTTTAATTTTTTATACAATGCCGAACGACTCATACCCATAATTTCTCCAAATTGACTTGAGTTAAACTCAGAATTGTCCATATTGCTCTGAACAACTTCTATAGCGGTTCTTAAAAATTCATCATCTCTTGATGTAAGACTAATTGCTTCAGGAACTACTTTATAATTCCTAATAAAATATTCTTGCTGCATTTTACGGGATGACAGCAAATTTTTAACTCTTAGCTTTAAATGGCTTACTTTAAACGGTTTGGTGATGTAAGCATCTGCTCCTGTTTCAAAACCACTATCCTTAAAAATTACAGATGTTCGAGCTGTTAATAAAATAATTGGAATGTGGCTTGTTCTCAAATCTGTTTTTAATTTACCACATAATGTAATCCCATCTATTTCTGGCATCATGATGTCACTTATTATTAAATCTGGAACTTGGTGAATTGCAATATCATAACCTTCGGCACCATCAGATGCCTCAAAAAGGTTATAATCATTTGCAAAAATTTTGAGAATAAAGTTCCGTATTTCTAAATTGTCTTCAACGATTAATATAGTCTCATCTTTTTCAGAATGTTTTATGTCGCTTTTGGATTCTTCCTTTAACTCCTCTTGTTTTAAATAAGAATTGATATCATCGCCCTTTTTTAAATTTTTTAGGATTTCATCTTCTTTAAGATGATCTTTCCCCATAGGAATTGAAATAATAAATTCTGCTCCTTTTTTGTTGTCTAAATTTAAACTGATACTTCCGTGATGCAGGTCAACTAAATCTTTTACCAATGCCAAGCCAATGCCGCTTCCATGAATTTCATTTTGCTTTATATCAGGCTCTACTTGATAAAACTTATTGAAAATTAAAGGCGCTTTCTCTTTTGGAATTCCAATGCCATTATCTTTTACTGCAAATTCAAAAAAGACTGGGTTTCCATATTCATCTTCCACCAAACGGGTTTTAATTGTTATTTTTCCACCATCAGGTGTAAATTTAAAAGCGTTGGAAAGTAAGTTGAAAATAATAATTTCCATTTTATCCCGGTCATAATAAAGTTCTATAGATTCTCTATCATTTTTAAATTGATACTCAATTTTTCTATGGGTAGCCAGTTCTTGAAATGACAAACTGCTTTCCTTTAGAAAGTGGATAATGTTTCCTTTTCCAGCATTCAATTTCAGTTTTTCAACTTCATTTTTTCTAAAATCTAAAAGGCTATTTACATGGCGTAATAAGTTTTTTGAATTTCTGTTTAATACCTCTAAGTGGTTTTTTAGATTTTCAGGAATTTTAGATACATCTTTAGACATTTCTTCTACTGACCCTAATATTAATGTTAAAGGTGTTCTTAGTTCGTGAGATACATTTGTAAAAAATTGGAGTTTAAGTTGACTGATTTCCTGGATTTTCTCCTTTTCTATTTTTTCAGTTTTCAATAGTTCCTTTTCATCTCTTCGAAATTTTAAAAACATATAAATGAGCCATACTGTTATACAAATCAATAAAAAGTATATAGCATAAGCTATATTCGTTTTCCACCAAGGAGGCAAAATGCTTATTATAATTGAGGCTTCATTCTCATTCCATACACCGCTATTATTTGCTGCCTTAAGTTTGAATATGTAATTGCCAGGATTTGCGTCAGCAAATGTTAAACTCCTTTCATTACCTAAAAGATGCCATTGATCATCTTTTCCTTCTAATTTGTATTTAAAAATATTTTTTCTGGGCTGTGTATAATTTAAAGCAGCAAAATCCAAACTAAAGGGAATATCATTATGGTTTATTACGACTTCTGAAATGTTGCTTTTATTATCTTTTGAGATATCTATAGAATGTCCTTTGATCTTAAAATCTGTTATAACTACTGGTGGTACATAAGGATTTTTCTTAATCTTTTTTGGATTGAAAATATTGAATCCGTTCATCCCTCCAAATAAGAGTTCGCCATTTTGGGCTGCATAATATGCATCATAATTAAATTCGTTGCTTTGAAGGCCGTCCAAAGCGTCATAATTTGTAAATTCATTTAAATTGAAATCAAATCTTGAAAGACCTTTAAACGTACTAAGCCATAAATTATCTTCTTTATCTGGAAGAATACCTAGGATTGAATTACTTGACAGCCCATCTAATACCGTAAATTGTTTAGTTAAGGAAAAATCATTTTTTAGAAAAAATAATCCTTGGCCTTCAGTAGCCACCCAAAAGTTGTTTTCATCATCTTGATAGATACAAGTTACAAGCGAACTTATCCTATTATTTAAAATTGATATGGATTCACTATTAATTGTTTTTGTTTTTAAGTCAACCAATCCCATACCATTGGCTGTACCCGCCCAAACACGTTGTTGTTTATCTTCAAAAATTTCATAAATTGTTTGAGAGAATATATCGGTATTAAAACGCGTGAACTTTTTAGTTTTTGGATCAAATAAATTTAAACCTTTTTTTATGGTCCCAACCCATAGTCTATTTTGAGTATCGATCATTAAACAGGTTACCCAATCAGAACTAATGCTCTCGTCATCTTGAATATCACTTTTAAAGTGATGAAATTTATTAGTGTTGGCTTTTGTGTCATAAACATCCAATCCACTACCATGTGTCGCTATAAACAATATACCTTGTTTGTCTAATACAATATCCTGAATATTATCATTCCCTAAACCGTTGGGATTATCAGGGTTGTTTTTATATATTTTGAAGGTTTTTGAGTTGGTATCAAAATAATTAAGCCCCCCACGTTCAGTTCCAATCCAAAAATTATGCTTCTCATCCTCAGCGAATGAACTAACAACATGATAACTTAAACCAGAGAAAATTCCATAATGTTGAAAAGAATCAAAATTTTTATCTAGGTAATTGACTGCCCCTTGCCAAGTACCAATCCAAATGCCATTGGAATCATCTTTGAAAATTTTATAAACTGAATTTTGACTTAGACTATAAGGGTTTTTGTCATTATGTGTATAATTTGAAAATGATTTGTCTTTTGTGTTTATTTTATAGACTCCACTATAGGTGCCTATCCAAATAGTGTTTGATTCATCAGTTAATATTGTCCTTACTTCTTTAAAGGACGTATAAGAATTATTATTGTTCTTTAATTTAAATTGCTCAATTCCCTTTGTTACCTCATTAAATTTCCATAAACCAGTAAAAGATCCAATCCAAATATTTCCATTAGCGTCCTCTTTAATATCCCCTTTTCCTGAATTTTTAGGGTCATCAATGACATCACTATCAAAAGGATATTGTTTAAATTGATTACTTCCAACCGGCAAGCAGACAAGACCTTTAAGGGTCAATATCCATAAATTCTCTTTTGAATCAATGAAAACTTTGTCTATTCTTTTAGTTGAAAGACCATCAATTTTATTATAGTTTAAATCAATTGATTTATTTGTGCCAGTAGAAGTGTCGAAATAAATTAAGCCGTTGTCTGTTCCGATCCATAAATTTTTATTACTATCCTCACATATACTATTTATTGAGCTTGAATGATTGAAATATATATTTTTGAATCTATCGTTTTCCTTATATAAACTAAGCCCCTTTGAGGTTCCTATCCATAAATTATTATTACTGTCAACAAATAAAATATTAATATTATCACTTGAAATGCTGTTGGAGTTTTTTTCATCAGAAAAATAGCTTTTAAACTCAATCCCATCAAACCTATTCAGACCATATTTAGTAGCTATCCAAATAAATCCATTATGGTCTTGATTGATATCTGTAATAGATGTGTGTGAAAGTCCATCATTAATAGTATAATGCCTAAACTTTAAATCATAATATATGCTGTCGTTTTCTTGAGCTGATAAAAACCCATTAAAAGTTACAAGCAGTAAAACAAAAAATATATATTTATACGATAATGACATAATTAAATTAAATAATAATTCGAATTTATATAAAAGTTAGTATAACTGCTCATATAAATTATTTTTGATTTAAGACAACTTCAATTTCTAATATTAAGAAATTAGATTGTAAATCTACAAAACATATTAAGCAATTTTATAACGCAAACTTTATAAAAGCCCAAAAGTAAATGGAGGTGAAATGGTTTTATTTTAGGGGTGCGTAAAATTATTATCATATGCTGAACCAATAACTGTTTTTAACTTCATTATAATCGTATTGTATGAAGTCATGATAAAAAGATTTATCAATATCTTCAAAACGGAAATTTTTGTGCTTTTTTCATTTTGAAAACCAAATTTATTTACAGAGGTTAAACGTATAAGTAGTCTTTTACGATAAATATCTCCTTCAAAAGATAGCTTGTGTTTAATTAATACCCTTTTGTTTTAATTTTTAAATAAATAATTATATCTTCATAAAAATTACAAAACCAACCATTGAGAATAAGATTTTTTAATGAGATATCCTCCCGCCGAGGATTTCTTAATAATATTGGCCTAGCAGGACTCCTAACTTTTACTTTTGGCTGCTCAGGTCCTCTACCCGAAGAGGTAGCAAAAGCCTATGAGTCGCTACCTGAATATGTTGACTATAATTTTCATATTAAGCCCATTCTTTCTGACCGTTGCTATACCTGTCATGGTCCTGATCCTCAAACAAGGAAGGCTGGTCTAAGACTCGATATTGAAGCTGAAGCATTTAAAAAGTTAGAATCGGGTAAATTTGCTTTGGTAAAAGGAAGTATTTCCAAAAGCGAAGTTATTCATCGTTTAGTTAGTGATGATCCCGATAAAGTTATGCCTCCTCGTGAGTCAGAACTTACACTTTCCGACCGTGAAATTGCCTTAATAGCAAAATGGATTGATCAGGGATCACAATGGAAAGAACATTGGTCATTCCTAGCTTTAGAAAAGCCTCAGGTACCGGATATTAATAATGACTGGATACGTAATAATGAAATAGACCACTACATACAAAATAATTTATTAGAACTTGGGTTGGAGCCTTCTCCTGAAACGGATAAGGAACACCTTATCAGGAGAGTTACCATGGATCTCACTGGCTTGCCACCAACGGTGGAAGAGATTGATGCGTTTTTAAATGATACTTCGGAAGATGCTTACGAAAAAGTAGTAGATCACTTGTTGTTAAGTGACGCCTATGCCGAACGAATGACGCAAGAATGGATGGATGTATCTCGATACTCAGACTCACATGGTATTTCGTTTGATGGTTACCGCACTTCTTGGCCTTTTCGAGACTGGGTAATTAAGGCCTTCAAAAACAACATGCCCTACAATATGTTTATTACTCATCAGTTGGCGGGTGACCTGATACCCGACGCCAATGAAGAATCAAAAATAGCGACGGCTTTTGTTAGAATGAATCCTTTGGAAGGTTCTGCAGGCTCTATACCAGAAGAGTTTCGGATTGAATATGTCAATGAAAGGGCGGGGGTTACAGGCACTGCACTTCTTGGGCTTACGCTGGAATGTGCCAAATGTCATGATCACAAATTTGATCCCATAACACAAAAGGAGTTTTATCAGATGTCCGCTTTTTTTAATAACACGATGGAGTATGGTCTGGCACCAACAGATTCTGACCGGGCACCCACTCTTATCCTTTTGGATGAAGATGAGAAATCTCAGATTAACACCTATCTGGAAACCCTACATGCTGATGAAAAAGCCATTGAAAACATAAAAAAAGAAACCTATAAAAACTATAAAAAAACCCTTCCAAAAGCCACGGTTGCTGACCCTGTAGGATACTTTGCATTCAATGCTATAAAGCCTTATAAAAAAGAGATCAAGAAAAAGAAAAAGAAAGAAGAAAAGGACAAGAAAGATAAAAAGAAGGAAGAGGTTAAAAAGAAAGAGTTTAAGGAATTGCAGATGCTTGACAATAATAAGGAAGCTGAGGCTAATTTAAAAATTACTTTGGTAGATGGAAAATATGGAAAAGCAGCCTATTTTAACGAAGAATATGATATTATCACACTGCGCAACATAGGTGGTTTTGAACATTTTGACCCGTTTAGTGTCAGCACCTGGGTCACAACAGAAAAGGATTCCTTAGGATCATCACAAACCATTATAGGTAATTCAGGTAATGTATTACAATATCATCGTGGTTGGGAAATGGCTTTAGATTCAAGCAACCATGTTAGGGTTCGTCTGATCCACCGCTTACCAGATGAGGTTATATCTGTCAGCTCTATAGATCCTGTTTCTGCCAATCAATGGCAACACATAGGCTTCACTTATAACGGCAGCAAATCCGCAAAAGGTATCTCTATTTTTGTGAATGGTAAAAAAGTAAAACTAAGAACTGATTTTGATCAATTAAAGCGATCGATTATTCCGGTCAATCAGCAGATGAAACGTGATTCCATTCCTTTAATTATTGGAAGAAGCAATAGGTTATGGACTGAAGATCTTGGAATGTTCAGCGGTGCCATTGATGAGGTTAAAATCTATGACCGCCAGCTCTCTCAATGGGAAATGGCTGCTCTGGGAGAGGCTGAAATAGATATGAATACTCCTGATATTCAACAGGAATATTGGTTCTTAAAAGATCAAAATCTGGCTTTAAATAGAAATAAAATCCAAGAAACAAGAAAAGAGATCAGTAAGGTTCTCGACAGTGCAAATGAATTGATGGTGATGGAAGATATGAAGATACCACGAAAGACGTATATCTTAGAAAAAGGACTTTATAATCAGCATGGAGAAGCTGTAAGTCCGGGGGGAATCAATAAGGTCCTTCCGTATAGCAATGACCTCCCTAAAAATAGGTTGGGGCTTGCCAAATGGCTTTTTGACCCGAAAAATCCGATTGTTTCAAGAGTAGCAATAAATAGGTATTGGCAGATGATCTTTGGTCGGGGATTAGTAAAGACGGCAGAAAATTTCGGAAGTCAGGGTGAACGACCCAGTCATCCGGAATTGTTAGATTGGTTAGCAATTGATTTTATGGAACATGGCTGGGATGTAAAGCATACGATAAAACAAATGGTCATGTCACATACCTACAGGCAAACATCGCTCTATCCGGAATACCTTCGTGAAGTTGATCCCGAAAATAAATATTTAGCCAGAAGCCCGTCGTATCGCTGGCCTGCAGAAATGATACGTGATAATGCACTGAAAGCAAGTGGCCTGCTGGTTGAAGAAATAGGCGGACCTAGCGTTAAGCCCTATCAGCCTGATGGACTTTGGGCTGAAGTAGGCACGGCTTCCAAAAAACTATCTAAATATGTACCCGACAAAGGAAAGAATTTATACCGACGTAGTCTCTATACCTTTTCAAGACGGTTTGCACCCAACCCATCAATGATAAATTTTGATGCTACCTCAAGAGAGATCTGTACTATACGACGCAGTGTAACAAGTACGCCTTTACAGGCACTTACGCTTTTGAATGATCCTCAGTTTGTAGAAGCATCAAGGGTACTATCAGAAAAAGTTCAAAAGGAATTTCCAGATAATGTGAACCAACAAATTGAACTGGCATTCAGACGGTCAACGGGTTTAAAACCAAATAATAAACAAATAGACATCTTAAATAAGCATTATCTAAAGTCACTTCAACAGTTTAAGGAAGCTCCAACGAAGATTGATTCTATTTTATCAGTCGGTAAGCAACCTTTTGATCAGCAACTTTCTAAAGAAAAGACGGCTGCAATGACCTTGGTAGTTAGTACAATTTTCAATTTTGACGAATCTTATATGAAAAGATAATATGGACAATCATCATCATAAAAATCATCATAAGCCAATAAGTCGTAAAGATTTTCTCAGCAAAGCAACTCTTGGACTTGGAGCTATCTCTTTGTCGTCACTTATTAATCCTTTAAGTGCATTCGGCGCTACCTTTGGTTCTGCAACAGGACCTCATTTTGCACCAAAAGCAAAAAGGGTCATTTTTCTTAATATGATTGGGGCACCTTCTCAACTGGATTTGTTTGATTACAAACCAATACTAACCAAAATGCATGGTATTGAGTTGCCTGATAGCGTTATGGGTGGAAGGGTAACTGCTACAGCAGCTGCACAAGCTAGCAAGCCCATTGTAAGGCCTCTATACAATTTTAGTCAACGAGGTGAAAGTGGGATGTGGATGAGTGATCTGATGCCGCATATGGGACAGATAGCAGACGAATTGTGCATGATTAACTCAATGTACACTGAATCTGTACAACATGAACCTGCTCAAATGTTTACACATACGGGTTCTGAGATTCCTGGTAGGCCTACTATGGGTTCCTGGATTAGTTATGGATTGGGATCTGAGAATGACAACCTACCCAGCTATATAGCCTTAATGACAAAAGGTAATGAAGGAGGCTCTTCAAGACTACTTTCAAGTGGCTTTCTGCCTGCAGAATATCAAGGGGTTCAATTTAGAAGTGGTAAAAGCCCCGTGTTGTTTTTAAATAATCCTCCTGGTGTAACAGGGGAAATAAGAAGGGAACAATTAGATCATCTTCAAAAATTGCAAGATCAAAATTTCAATACTTGGGGAGATCCAAGCATCAAAGCTAAAATGTCTCAATATGAAATGGCCTTTCGCATGCAAACTTCTGTGCCAGAGGTGATGAATACAGAAGGTGAACCAGAACATATTTATGAATTATATGGCGAAGACAGCAAGAAACCAGGCACGTTTGCCAGTAACTGCTTATTGGCAAGAAGATTAGCAGATCGCGGAGTGCGATTTATTCAGTTGTATCACGGAGGTTGGGATCATCACAGCAATTTACCCAAACAAATTCCAAAAAAATGCAAAGAAGTAGATCAGGCTTCAGCTGCTTTAATCATGGACCTTAAACAACGTGGCATGCTTGAAGACACTTTGGTTATTTGGGGTGGTGAGTTTGGTAGAACCAGCTTTTCACAAGGTCAGCTTACTAAGGATAGTTTTGGTAGAGATCATCATCCAGATGCCTACACCATGTTGATGGCTGGCGCAGGTGTAAAGAAAGGGCTGACCTATGGAGCGACTGATGACTTTGGATATCATATCACTGAAAACAAAGTGCATGTTCACGACCTCAATGCTACTATTTTGCACCTGCTGGGATTGAATCATGAAAAATTGACCTACAAATATCAGGGGCGCAGATTCCGCTTAACGGATGTTCATGGAAATGTAGTTAAAGATATTTTGAGCTAATGGATTGGGAACTTTTTATTGGTCGTTTTCATCCTTTGATGGTTCATTTGCCCATAGGCATATTTATTCTAGGTTATTTTTTCGAAGTATTATTGCAATTAGGTTATCGATACCTTATTCCTTCCCGGAAAATTATTATAGTAACTTATAGTGTTGGCTTATTAGCAGGTCTAGTTGCAGCATTGACCGGGTGGTTGTTATCCTTCAGTGATGATTATGGTATTGAACCACTAAATGACCATAAGCAATTAGGTATCGCTACATTGGTGGTCATGCTTCTTGTAATCATTTATCAAATCAAAGCACCAGCAGACAAAAACAAGTTTAAACTGGTCATATCCACTATTGCTATAATATTGACCGCCTTAACCGGTCATTTTGGGGGTAACCTAACTCATGGTCCTAATTATTTGGTTGAATATGGTCCTGAACTATTAAAAAGTAATGAAAATACACGGCTCAATAGCATAAATGGTATAAATCCTGACTCACTTCAGATTTATGCGGATATTATTCAACCACTTCTTAATGATAAATGTGTTGCCTGTCATAGTACAAATAATAGTAAAGGTGGGTTAGCCCTTGAAAATTATAGTAGCCTATTTACAGATGCAGATCATAACAAACCGATTTTGGCTGGAAACCCTAATGATAGTGAATTATTCAAAAGAGTTAGTTTACCCACGAATCACGAAAAAATGATGCCTCCAAGAGGACCAGGGTTTGGCTATACAGATATACAGATTCTCAGATATTGGATAGAAAATGGAGCCGATAGCTTAACTACATTTAGCTCTGAAAAAATGAGTAAGGAACTGATTGCTCTTATCAATAGAGATTATAACATGGATTTTAGCCCTAAACCTTTTTATGAGAAAGTGAAAGTTGACAGTCTTGATGCAGGGTTAATCGCTCAATTGCGCAGTTCTGAATTTAGAGTTAATTATTTAGGGGAAAGGAACTTTTTACTGGATTTGGCGTTTAAAGGGGATTCAATTAGTAAAGAACAAATTGAGTTGCTAAATAAGGTATCCAACCAGATCACATTTCTTAAATTATCCAACTGTAATTTATCAGATAATTTAATTGAGGATATAAATGAAATGAAATATCTGACCCGTATAGACATTAGCAAAAATAAACTTTCCAGTAGTATGGTTCCTTTACTTATTAAGTCTGAATATCTAGAGTCTGCTAATTTGAATGAAACCAAGATCGATAATGAATCCCTGAGAAACCTTCTAGCAAAGTTCAATAAATTAAGGGTATATGTCTTGAACACTAAAGTTACGTCTGAAGAAATATCAAACTTATCTCAAAACTATCCAGATGCAGGATTAATATCAGCATTTAAGTTTAAAGAAGTAGTTGAAGCTAAATCGGTTTTCGCGCAAGAAGAAAATAAATAGTATTTGCAATAATTATTTTATTGGTAAGCATTTTTTATTTCCAGCAAAGTCTGTGGCACAAATATTAATATGCCCATTTAGGGTATTAGAGAAGCTTGCTACCCACAAGTTTTCTCCATACCAAGTCATTGCAATGGGACTTGAATTTCCATCAATCTCTACATTTACCGAACTCCAATCTTGAGGCATATTGGGGCTTTTGTTATCATGAATTCTTGCCTTCACTATGTTGATTCCATTTACCTTGTTTTCAGTAATTTGAAACTGTGAAATAATAGGTAGTGCCGAATCCTGTTTTAAATTATTAGCTATAAAAATTCGTTCTTCGATACCTTCAGTTCCTTCTCCTTGTGCCATTATGATATCCAGTTTCTTGTCGTTATTTATATCTCCTAATACAATTGAAAGTGTAAGAGGCGTTGGATTTCCATTGAGTACTGGCTGAAGGAGTTTAAATTTACCGTTTCCATCATTCTCTAATAACCTATCTTCTCCAGTTAAAGAACTAAGTATAAAATCAGGGTCTCCGTCTGAATCGTAGTCCAGAAACACAACATTATTATCATCCATTCCTATATTATTTTCATCAGTCCAAAGTTGGTCTGTTGCATCAATAAATTTCTTTCCTTCTTTATTTATGAAAATGTGCTCTCTTCTCGAAGAACTTTCTCCACGAACTATTTCGCCGTCATTTGTCGTTACCAAATCTAAATAACCATCACCATTCACATCCATGGGTTCAAGTTCATAGTTATTTGTATAGGCTGGCAAAAGTCTTTTATCAACAAAGTATCCTTTCCCATCATTCTCAAAAATTCTGCTAGTAGGACATCTTTTGCATGATATGGCAATATCTAGGTCAAAATCGTTATCATAATCTATAAATTCCAAATCCCATGAAAATTGGATCAATAGCTCTGGCATTTGAGTATTTGTTACATCAATAAATTTTCCTTTCCCATCATTTAACCAAAGCATCGTTCTACCTCCTGAATTATTCATATTAGACCCTTCACCCCAATCAGATAGAACCATATCCAGATCACCATCGTTATCCACATCTCCTAACTCTAAATCACCAACACTGGCCATTATCTGTGGCAATTGTGTTGAAGTCACATTTTTAAATTTTCCATTTCCAAGTCCGATATAAAGTTGACTTTGTGTTTGGTAGGTTGTTCCAACAATAATATCGGGAATGGAATCCTTATTAATATCACGAACTTTAATAACCCTTGATAGAAATTTTCTGTCTTCAAAAACTTGAGTAGTAATTTCTTCAAATTTCATATTAGCCCCTTTGTTAATAAAAATTCTACTTGATTCTAAAAGACCTGGTTTGGAATAATTTCCTCCATTTGCAAAAAGTAAGTCTATCATGTTATCACCATTGAGGTCAGCAACTTCAACCCGGTTTGTCCATTCCTTTGTAATCGGAAGATAGGTTGAGGTTTCATCAACCCAAAGCGCAAAGACTTCACTTGCTTTAGGATCTATAATTTGTGACTCTTTTTTATTACAATTAAAAAGAGCTAGCAAAATCCAAAAAAGAAATATTGTTTTAATTCTTGTCATAACCTGATTATCTGCCTATTTTTATATTCAAATTTTATCTTGATTCGTAACATGTTTTTATAACAGACGTGAGACGAAAATATAATTTTTTTATAACAAAAAAGCTAATGTTTAATATCATTTTGCTGAATCCTGACAAATCTAAATGATAATTTTAATTCATTTATATGTGACAGAATCAAATAGGGTTGTAACGCATAAAGTTTCAAACTCTTTTAAGTTCACTAATTGGAGGTTTTTAATTATTATAACTTTATAATAATTAAAACTAAGTATATTAGATTTGTGAGCTAATAATAGGTTTTATTAATTATGGAAAAAAACGCTTTATTTTCAATAATTCATGCGCTTTGCGAAAAAAACAGCATTAAAGGGATAAAACATCAGGCCTTTATTGACAGATTCATTGGTAATGCACAACTGCTTCACTACCTATTCTCTCAACTTTATTCAAAGAGAGAAGATTTTGATCCCGTTTTTTATCAAATGCTTGAGGTGATTGTTAAAGCCTATACGGAACGAGATTCGCAATTTTTAAAACGCGATGAGCAAAAACAAAAAGAAGGGACCTGGTTTTTAAACAGAGACCTTGTAGGAATGAGCCTTTACGTTGATCGATTTGCAGGAAGCCTAAGCACTATGCCCGAAAAACTTGAGTATTTAAAAGAACTTGGGATTAGTTTGGTACACTTAATGCCTCTTTTTGAAAGTCCTAAAGGTGCAAGTGATGGTGGCTATGCCGTTTCAAACTATCGGGTTATTAATAAACGCTTTGGAACTTTAGACGATTTAAAAACCCTTCAACAATCTCTGCAAGCAAAAGAAATGTATATGATGATTGATATTGTGCTCAATCATACCTCAAACCAACATGAATGGGCTAATAAAGCACGTCAGGGTGATGCCTATTATCAAGATTTTTATTATACCTATGATGACCGGAGTATACCAGATCAAATGGAAATAACCATGCCTGATGTTTTCCCTGAAAGTTCTCCGGGTAGTTTTTCATATGATGAAAAGATGAATAAATGGGTCATGTCTGTTTTCCATAATTATCAGTGGGATTTAAATTTTAAAAACCCACAAGTATTAAAAATCATGCTGGATACTATTTTCTTTTATGCCAATTTAGGAGTTGATATTTTAAGAATTGATGCGCCTGCTTTTATTTGGAAACAAATGGGAACTACATGCCAAAACCTGCCGGAAGCTCACACCATTCTGCAGTTTATAAAAGTGGCTGTTGAAGTTGCCACTCCAGGAATGGCTATATTGGGTGAAGCTATCGTGGCCCCAAAACAAATTTTAGAGTATTTTGGAAAAGGCTTCTTTACCAATCACGAATGTGACTTAGCCTATAACGCTACACAAATGGCTCTTCAATGGGATGCCTTAGCGACTACTGACACGAGAAATATGCTGGCCAATCAACATACCATTCTTCAAAAACCAAATGGCACGACCTGGATTAATTATACGCGATGTCATGACGATATTGGTTTAGGTTTTGAAGATTATTACATTGAACAAATTGGATACAATCCATATCTCCATAGAGAATATCTTAAAAATTATTTAGGTGGGCGTTTAGTTTCAAGTCCTTCTTCTGGTGATTTATTTGGGGTGAATCCAAAAACTAATGATGCGAGAATTTCAGGTACATTGGCTTCCTTATGCGGACTGGAAAAAGCCATAAATAAAAACGATACAGAGGCTATTCAAACCTCAATAGATAAGATATTACTCATGCAGGCCAATAGTGTTTTGCTTGGTGGTATTCCAATGATTTTCTATGGTGATGAGTTTGGTTATACCAACGACTATTCTTATCTAGAAGACCCTGGAAAAAGTTATGATAATCGCTGGATGCACCGTCCAAAGATTGATTGGAAAAAAAATGCCAAGGTAAAGGTCAATGGAACTGTAGAAAACCGCATTTTTAAAGGATTACAGGCTTTATTAAAAATAAGAAAAAAACATACTGTCTTTAATGATAGTAACAATGTGCAATGGCTTGAATCTCAAAACAGATCAGTTGTAGGTTTTAAAAGAACTTTAAAAGAAAAACAGGTCTTTTGCTTATTCAATTATAGTCCTGAACCTCAAAACTTAACATTTTACGCATTTCATTCTATAAAAAATGAAGTGAAAAAACTTTATAACTTATATGATGACTCTTATACCGCAATAGGCAAAGACCATGAATTTCTTTCATTTAAACCCTATCAGTTTTATGTCTTTTTAGCAGAAAAAAAATAGCTGTTAAGTTAATCGTCTTTTAAGTATATAAAACTGAATTTCTTTTCTTATTTGAAAACCTAATCGCTCATACAATGTAATCGCTTTAACATTGTCTGTTCGTGCATGTAGAAAGGGTATTAAACCATTATTTAGTACCGATTTGGCTAAATGATGCGTAATTTTTGCCGCATATCCCAGTCCCTGATAATCCGGATTTGTACATATTGCACTAATTTCTGTGTAGCCTTCAACATGTAAGCGTTCTCCACCCATGGCAACTAATTTGCCATCTTCAATCATCCCATAATAACCTCCAAACTCAATAGTGCGTTTAGCAAATGGGCCAGGCTTAGTGAGTTTAGTAAGCATAATCATTTCTTCAACATGCCTTTCATCTAACTTTACAATTTCTAATGGCTTTTTGGTTTGTGGCGCCTCCTTAAGGCTTTTACATGTGAATTGATAGAGCGGTAATGTTAAAACCATTTCCAATTCTTCAATAAATTGAACTTCCTCTCCAATTAATAAAAACCAATTCCGTCTCGCATCTACGTTATGAATTAATTCCCTTTGACTGTTTTGATCCCAAAATGGCATCCCGATAAATGGCGCGACATCAGCATCAAAAAAGGCACAGTTATCAGAACCAATATTATTGTGAGCATCTCGTGTAACAAGGGCGTTCCAAATAGGATTATCTAAAATAGATTTCATTAGTATAATATCCTTTTTGCTAAGGGTAAATTCATTCGCCTTTTTCGCTTTATTACAGACACTAATTAGAACTAAACTTTAAATACAAAAGAAATAATATCAAATAGATTGCTAAATAAAAAAGATAGAAGTTTCTGAATTTTTTATAGTTCAAATCATTTGGATACATATTGCTAAATAAGGCCTTAATTTCTTTAATAAATAGAGGCTTTATATTAATGGTCCAGCTATCTGTTTGATACACAATTTTTCTGAATTTACTTCTGTAATGTGTCAATGGTAATCCCCATAAAATAAAAAGTATGAGCCAGATATTACTTTTAAGGTAGCTTAACATTATTTACTTTTTTGGAAACCAAGGGAAAAATGCATTTGTCTTTCTAACATATTCTTGATAATCGGGTTTTTTGTTTTTTAAGGAGATTTCTAAAAGAGCGACCCCTGAAACTTTAATAATTAAAAAAGTCATTATTACCGAACCTAAAATAGGCCAATAACTCCCAGAGGCAATGCAAAACAAGGCATATGACCACCACACTAAAGTATCGCCAAAGTAATTTGGATGTCTGGTATATTTCCAAAGCCCTGTGTCTAAAACCTTTCCTTTATTATTTGGGTTGTTTTTAAATTTAGTTAACTGAAAATCACCAAATGATTCAAATATAAAACCTGTTATCCAAATAATAATAGCTACATAATCCAGCCACATTAACTCATTATTTTCAGTGTAAAAATTAGATCCTAATAACGGTAAAGAAACCAGTAGAATTAAAGCCCCTTGTAACAAAAAGACCTGAAAAAAACTAACCCACCAATACCTATTTACACCATAATGCCTTCTAAACTCTTGATACCTAAAATCTTCTCCTTTTCCTATATTCCGATAGGCCAGATATATGGATAGTCTAAGTCCCCATATACTTACTAAAAAAAGTAATATTAAACTTCTAACATAATGCCCTTCTGACAGAAAAAAATACACCCCATTCACAATAACAAATCCCAGGCCCCAGAATATATCAACAATACTTACATTTTTAATAAAAACACTAAAAACCCATAACAGACTCATCAATAGGAGGATGATTACGGCACCGTTCAAAAACAATAATGACATTTATATAAATTGAAAAATTCATAAGTAAGATAGCAATTATATCCCAAATTTGTCAATGAAAAACCCTATATTATATCATATTTTACAAACCTTAAGAAAATCATTTATTTAGATATGAAAGTTGATTTAAAATTTGTACGCGCGCAATTTCCAGCATTTTCAGAACCTTCTTTAAATGGCTGGGCCTTTTTTGAAAATGCCGGTGGATCTTATCCTTGTATTCAATTTATTAATAGATTGACCAGCTTTTACATGAAAAACAAAGTGCAAGTAAACTATCCTTATCCAGCCTCAATGTTAGCAGGAGAACTAATGGAGGCTTCTTATAAACGATTTGCAGATTATCTAAATGTTGAAGATTCAGAAATTCATTTTGGGCCATCAACAACCCAAAATATTTATGTCTTAGCAAATGCCATGCGCCCCATGTGGAAAGACGGCGATGAAATTATTGTTTCCTGCCAAGACCATGAAGCTAATGCGGGTGCTTGGAGAAAGTTAGCCTATCAAGGCATTAAAATTTTAGAATGGCATGTAAATTCTGAAACAGGATTGTTGGATTTAGGTGAATTAGACGGTTTATTCTCAGAACGGACCAAGATGGTGGCTTTTCCCCACTGTTCCAATATTATAGGTCATGTAAATCCGGTTAAAGAAATCAGCCAAAAGGCTCATAAGCATGGAGCGCTATCTGTGGTAGATGGCGTGGGTTATGCTCCACATGGTTTTCCAGATATAAAAGACTTGGAATCAGACATATATCTTTTTTCCTTGTATAAAACCTTTGGCCCTCACTTGGGGTTAATGTATGTGAAGAATAGTTTGATAGTAAAAATGGAAAATCAATCTCATTTTTTTAAGGAAGGTATGACAAGAAGCATGTTAACACCAGCGGGTCCGGATCATGCACAAATTGCAGCTGCCAGTGGAATCATTGATTATTTTGATGCGGTATATGAACATCATTTTGATAAGAATGAAATACCTGCTGAAAAAAACAGAGCCCTCAATAGATTATTTCATGAACATGAACAAGAATTGCTAGCGATCCTGCTTGACTTTTTAAGATCTCGCAATGACCTTCAAATTATTGGCCCAAACACTATTGAAGCAAGGGCCCCAATCGTTTCTATTATTCCTAAAAACAGAGATTTAAAAAAGGTTTTTGCTACTCTGACCGAGCACAAATTGATGTTGGGTATGGGTCATTTTTATGCCGTTCGCCCGCTTATGGATATGGATATCCCTAGACAACCTGGGGTATTGAGAATTTCATTTTTACACTACACAAGTAAGGAAGATATTGATCAATTAATAACAGGGCTAAAAGCGGCATTAGACCACTAGTCTGTCATTTATTTTAAATCTTGTTAAAGCAAAAAAAAAAGCTATTTAAAGAATTAAATAGCTTTTTTTGTAAAGATTTAGATCTTTTTTTTTTCTGTATTGACTTAGGCTTTTCCAAGAATTCTAAACATTCCTGTTCCACAAGTTGGGCATTTCCCCTTCATTGCTTTTCTGCCATTTTTCATAGTTACTTCTTCAGCACCTTTGATTTCTTTTTTGTCTTTACATTTTACACAATATCCTTCCATTTTTTATAAGTTTTTGGTTTAGTTAAACTTTATCTTTTTTTAAAGATATAATATATTTTAAGAGATGCCAACTAAATCTGATATTTCCTTTGAATGGTCTTAATTATTAAATTCAAAATTAAATGCCAAAACCAGTTTATAGACCTTGTAAACGCAATAACAGCAGGGTTTTCTTCTTAAATATCTTGTCTTTGTTGTAACTTGTTAGCATTAAATTAAAAAACACGAAAAATGAGAAAAAAACAAAATTATTTAACCATTATAGCTCTTTTTCTTTGTTTTATTAATGCTCACATTAATGCTCAAACAACCTTAATTAAAAATAATAATTCTTGGGATTTATTAGTTGACGGTAAACCATATGAAATTAAAGGGGTGACTTTTGGTTATGACAAAGAGGTGGAAAATTATCAAAGTTATTTTAAAGACTTAAAGTTTTTAGGCGTTAATAGCATTCGCCTTTGGGCAACTAATGATAATACCCAAGAACTTTTGGATGTTGCTCATTCATTTGATATTAAGGTAATGGTTGGCATTTGGATGCGTCATGGTCGTCCTGGCATGGAAGATGACGATAGCTTTAATTATCTGGAAGACCAAAAAGGTATGGAGGACATGTATTATAATGCCATTAAAATTGTTGAAAAATACAAAAACCATCCAGCGGTACTTACTTGGGGCATTGGAAATGAAGTCTATTTAAACATTGCAACAGATGCTGAAAAAGAAGCCTATTCAAAACTATTAGAAAAAATTTGCAGGGTCATCAAAAAAACAGATTCAAATCATCCTATAACATCTGTAGATGCCTGGACTTTCGGACTTGATTGGTGGCAAAAATTTGTTCCTTCTATTGATATCTATGGCTTAAATAGTTATGGCGCAAGCGCCAATTTTTTGTCTGAAGAATTAAAAGAGAGAGGCATTGACAAACCTTATATTGTTACAGAATTTGGGGTCACTGGTGAATGGGATATACAAGCAGAAAAAAATGGAATAAAAATAGAGCCAACCGATAAAGAAAAATATGATGCCATAGTGATTGGTTATCATGATTGGATTAAAAACAAACCCAATTCTTTAGGTGTCTATATTTTTCATTATGCTAGCGCCCACAATTTTGGTTCCCCTTGGTTTTTGACACATCATAAAGGTATGCTCCGCCCGCAATACTGGGCCATAAGAGAAGCTTATACCGGACAAAAACCTATTAACCATATTCCTGAAATAAAAAAAATTCAATTACCAGATACTGAAGTAAAAAGTGAAACATGGGTTCCCGTAACTTTAGAAGTATTTGATGTTGAGAATGAAAACTTGGATGTCAGTTTTTATTATAATCAAAGAACAGGAAGCCGTAAAAGAAGAGACCAGATTAACAAACTTAATTTTAGAGGTAATTTAATGAGTGGTTTTGAGATACAGATGCCAATAGAGAGTGGTGCTATAAAAATATATGTCAATGCTAAAGATACTTTTAACAACATTGGTATTGCATCTACTTCAATTATGGTTTCAGATGAAAATGCTAAAAATAAAAAGTATTTAGTAGCAAAAACCGAATTGCCATTTTATGTTTATAAAGATAGTAACGATTTACCGTATAACCCTACCGGATACATGGGAAATTACAAATCTATCACAGTAGATCTCAATAACCAAGAGGACGTGCATTCAGGAAAGTCATCAATCAAAATTAGTTATGATGCAGACCATAATTGGTATGGTGTTGCCTTTGTTGACCCGCCAAATGACTGGGGTGAAAATTTAGGAGGTTATGAAATAGCTGGAGCAAAAGAATTTAGTTTCTGGGCAAAAGCAAACAAAAAAAATGTGGTGGCCACCATAGGTTTTGGATTAATAGAAAAAGACAAACCATTTCCTGACTCATCCAAAAAATCTATTGAGGTTAAATTAAGTACCAAGTGGAAAAAATACAGAATTAATGTTCAAAAACTTGACCTGAGCTGTATTCGTTCTGGTTTAGTATTGTTTTCCAGTGCTTATGGCTCACCCCAAGACATTTATTTGGATACTGTTGTTTTTGAGTAATTTAAAAATACAGAATTAGAAAACACCTGACTTTATTTAGAAACCAAACAATAATATGTAGTATTAAGTTGATAAATTTGTTTTTGATGATGACACTTTACAAAAAGAAGAAAAGAAAATATTTTATCATTCTAATTCTCTTGACGCATTTTTGAATACTTGTTTGAAGCGGTATTGGGTGGTAAAATATGCTTATTTTCAGAGCTTTCAGAGTCATTGTTTGTTTCTTTTAATGTGCCGCATGATGAAAACAAAATCACACTTGCAATAATCCATAGTCTGTACATAGTTAAAAATATTTGTTTTTATAAAAATATAAAAAATCTACGATTTATAAAAACAAATAAACCCCCTAATGTCTTAAGTAATTTTCTTTAGTTAAGCTTTTCTTCTTGGGGTCTGTTGTTTTAAAAATTCTTTTTGAATGGGTTACGATAACTAATCATATTTTTATACCTTAGTTAATTAAGTTAGCTTTAAATATGATTACGGCAATTATCATTGATGACGAACAAAAGGCAAGAGATTTTCTTCAAAAATTAATACTTCGTTATTTTGAAAAAAGAATTGTTGTATTAGAAAAATGTGATTCAATAAAGGAGGGTATTATTGCTATAAGACGTTATAACCCAGACATTATTTTTTTAGACATCCAAATGCCGACAGAAAATGGTTTTGAATTGTTCAAAAAATTTGAAACCATAAATTTTGAAGTTGTATTTACAACCGCCCATAAAAATTATGCTATAGACGCTATTAGGCACTCGGCCTTTGATTACTTACTAAAACCTATTAATCATATTGACTTGCTTTCAACAATTAAACGCTTTGAAAGCAAAAATGAAAATCTAAAACGTCAAGAACGCATCTCAATGTTGCTTGAGAATTTAAGCTCTCAGGATAATAATTTTAATAAAATTGCTTTGCCAACACAAAATGGTTATGAACTGCAAAAAATGAGTAACATCATTTATTGTCAATCAGATAGTAATTATTGCAAAATTAAGTGCCTTGACGGCAAAGAGTTTTTGTTGTCGAAGACATTAAAGTATATTGAAGAGCTTATAAATAACCCATTGTTTTTTAGGGTTCATAAATCCTATTTAGTTAATTTGAATTACGTGACTAAGTTTGATAAAGCTAGAGAATTTCATGTGACCCTCGTTAATGGAGAAAAGATTCCTGTTTCAGTTAGAAAAAAAGAAGATTTCTTAAATGCTATCATACATAAAAAATAAACTGAAACTTTTCATAATACTATTTTTTGTTCAGTTTTTAAGCGGGCAAAATTATCCATCAACTAATATTTCAATGGCAGATGGTTTACCTAATAATCAAATTGAATGTATTTACAAAGATTCCAGAGGAATCTTATGGGTAGGGACACATAATGGATTAGCTAAAATTGAAGGTGGAACTATAACTAATTATAGTACAGATAATGGACTTTCAAACAATTCCGTTTGGGATATTGTTGAAGACGCTGAAGGTAATTTGTGGTTTGCAACTTTTGGTGGTGGTATTTCAAAATTTGATGGTAAAGAATTTACAGCCCAAAACCACCATGAACTATTAAAAAACAGCTTTGTTAGAAAACTTTTTATACACAACAACTATCTGCTTATTGGCACAGAAAAAGGACTGTTTATTTTAAATCTAAAAGATTATTCTGTTGTTGGATTAGAAACAGAACAGGAACGATTTCAGATAATGGATTATTTTACCTATAAAGGTGAAATTTATATTGGGGTTTACACACATGGCATTTATAATCTAAATACTGAAGCTTTAACACTTACTAAAATAAGAAACACTTTTAAATCTGATTCTTCTTTCGGAACTTCATCAATCTTTTCCTTATATATAAATAATGGGGACTTATATTATGGAAGTGCCGGGCTAAAAATTGGTGACAACAGGAATTCAATCATTAAATTCAAGACATCAAATTTTATAGAATCTAAAGATGAAGATATTTCTTTTGGTAATTCCATAATTTGGGATTTCACAAAGGATTCTAATGATACCATTTATTGTGCAGCTTGGGGAGTGCATAAAAATGATGGTGGCTTATTTAAAATTGCAGATAGTTCATTAGTAAATGTTACAAAATCCTTCGGCATAAAAAGTGATAAAGTTAGAACTCTTTTTTATGATATGGATTTCGATTTTTTGTATGTTGGGACACAAGATAAAGGTCTATATCAATTAAGTTTATCCAAAACCATCTCTTTTTTTAATGATGTTTCTGGAATTATTGAATTTAAAGAAAAAAACTCTGACCTCTACATTCTTCATGAAAAAGGACTCAGTATAAAGCCTGATAACAAATTAATAAAGAATCAAAATACAGAAATCTTTTTTAATTTTTTTACTCAGGAAGCTAAAAAAGAACTCCCATATCTACCTATAAATGGAAATTATAATTCTTTCTATAATTCTATTAAAAACCTTGAGTTTTATGACCTTGATATTTATGAAAATGCACTTTGGGTTAGCAGCAGCTTTGGATTATTTAAACTTAATCTCCAAGGTGATATCGTGCAATTTTTATATTATTCAAGTTATAAATTTTTGTTTTTAGGTTCTGACATGTTAACTGCGCATAAGTTTGAAGCTACCAACCTTCACCTTGATGTATTAAATAAACCTAAATCGAATGATATAGACAGTATTGCCAAGATTATCCCTTTTTCACCAAAAGATAAAAACAATCCCGTTTACATTACAAAAATGCTTAAATATAAAGACCTAGTTATTGTTTCTTCGTCTAAAAGTGGTTTGCATATCTTTAAAGATAAGGTTTATGAATCGTTGGCTTTAAAGAACATATTTAGCGCTAGGGATATTAATAATATTTCCTTAGATAATTATTCAAAAACATTATTAGTTTCCACAAATACCGGTGATGTTTTTTTATTAGATATGGCAACGAATTATAAAGTTTTAACCCATATAAAAAGAGATGAGATTGTTGGAAATTCAATCACACTTTTGGAGAACCATAAAGAGGCACTTTTTATTGGTACTGAAAAAGGTCTAAACATATATCAAAACGGCAGTATCCGTTTAATTGATGTGGCACAAGGTCTGAAAATAAATGATTTTACTACCAGCAAAATCATTAAAGACACTATATATGTTGGAACGCAATCAGGCTATTATAAAATTGATTTAGAAAAAATATTAAACCCTAAAAAAATCCATCCATCCATTACGTTAACCAATATCAAAGTAAATTACCAAAAGGACACGACTAAAACATATACTTGGTTTAATAGCGATAAAAAGAAATTAACTTATAAATATTGGCAAAACATCCTGGATTTGTCTTTTAAGACCTCCAATTATCCATATCCAAACAAATTGAGATACAGTTATCAAATAGAAGGCTTAGACCCTGTATGGAGCATCTACAGCACTAAACAAAACATATTTATACCTTATTTACCTATAGGTACGTATAACGTGAATATTAAGATAAAAGACTTGAATACTGGTTCAATATCGCTTTCTAAATTAGCCGCTATTACAATTGTACCTCCTTTTTGGAAAACATGGTGGTTTATTTCTCTATTACTATTAGTTTTATTGATTTCAGGTTTTATTGCTTTCAAAAACCGCATCAAATACATTAAAAAAAGAGAACAACAAAAAGCCAAGATTCAACAGCGTTTAGTGGAAACCAAACTGGAGGCTTTGCAATCTCAAATGAATCCTCATTTTACTTTCAATGCCATGAATAGTATTCAAAACTATATCATTGATAATGACATTGACAATGCACTTATGTACTTAAGTGAGTTCGCAAAACTTATAAGAACGACCTTAGAGAATTCTTCCAAACACTTGATTCTCTTAGCTGAAGAGATTAGTTATTTAAAATCATACATCGTCCTGGAAAATATGCGTTTTAATAATAAGGTGAACGTAACAATTGATTATGACGGATTGGAAGCAAATAGCATAGAAATCCCACCAATGATCATTCAACCTTTTGTTGAAAATGCATTTGTGCATGCCTTTAATAAAAATTATACAAATCCAAAACTTTCAATTAAATTCTATATTGAAAATCAATTGCTTATCTGTATTATAGAAGATAATGGAAAAGGAATGAATCACACAAATTCAGGTCAATTACATGAATCAAAAGGGTTAAAACTTGTTATGGAGCGTTTGAATCTCTTAAATAATTTTAACAACAATTCTTTCAAAATCACCTCAGAAGAAGGAAAAGGAACAAAAGTGATATTACAATTTGAACTTATAGGTTTAGACGATTAAGTTAGAATCATCTACGAGAATATCCTTTATTATAACTAATACTAATTCATTCATTTTTTTTAAAAAAGCTAGTCTATTTTTATAGTGCTATTAATTAATTCTTAGGGAAGAATGAAAGGAGGCTGTCAAAAAAAGGCAGTCTCTTTTTTTATAAGAATTTCAACTCTTATTCCGTAATCAAGTACTGTGACAAAACTCAAAACAAAGTAATTGATTAAAATACCTGCCACTAATTTCATCCCTTTTAAATTTTTATAAAAAAAGGCGAGCATTTTACTCGCCTTTTTTTTGTTGCTCAGCACTATCCTTGAAACGATACATTCCAATTCTCATTTCTTCTTTACAACTTCAAAGAAACTTTTTTGAATTATTTTAATACTTAGGCGCATACAGTAAAACTGTTATGAAGAGTTATTGCATAAAAAAAGTTCAACATTCCTGTTGAACTTTTTTGCTATTTCAATACTATAGACTACTAATTTTAACTTTTTGTAGACATTTCTGGCACAAATTGCATTGTTTCAACTTGCTCACCCCAATACTCTAAGGAAGCATCAAAATTTTTACTGTCTTCTTCGATAGACCCCCATCCAAACATTTTATTGTAATCTTCTCTAAAAGTATTCTCTTGTTCTGGCCAAGCCTCACTCTTAAAAGTATCAAACGTTGACGCCAAAACAAACTGATTTCTGTTTCCACCACTTACCACTCTAAACAAAATTCTAGTGCCGGTTCCTTCTCGTTTTTCTATCACCTTTGCCAATCTAGACATAAACCTGCGAAAATGCATGACTCCGTCAGCCTTTACATTATAAGTTGTTCTCTCAACGTATTTGGCAGGGGTCTTGTTTTCCGGATTATAATTAAGAGTCCCATCGTTTAATCTCTGCCATCTAACCTGACCACTTGTATTAGCAACTAAGTTAGACACATTTTGATTCCAATATTTACCTTCAGCAGTTCGGTCCAAATCATAATCAGATGGCGATTTATTTGACTCTACACGCACATAGGTACCCGAATTAGGTCCAGTTATAATCCTGTAAGTTAAAATAGCTGTTTCAGAGGTTTTGTTAAACATAGCTGTTTTTTTTGCTACAGCCTTTTCAAAATCTTCATGCATCCCTTCTTTAGGAGTGTATTCCCAAGTATTCCAATAATCGCTGTTGTCATTTCTTTGAGAATAAATTGAGGCGCTCATAAGAATCGCCAGTGTAAATAATACTAGTTTTTTCATTTTGGTTGGTTTTAATTAATAAATATATTGGCACTATACCGAGCCTAAAAAATAAGTATTTAATCACTCTAATACTTATTTTGAGGACTTTTAAAAAAATGAATTGGGACTTGTAATGCTAGCCTTAGGTGACAAAATAAAAGAGTAGCATTTTTTAAAGATATTAAAAAAAAACAAAAGTACAAATATCTTAAAATTATGAAGTTGAAATGTCCCCAAAAAAAGTCCAACATTTCTGTTGAACTTTTCTCTGTTTTGCTCCCCCTAATATTGTTTTGTCGAACCAATTTAATGAAGAATTAATGAGGTTTGCTTCATTCTATGACATTAATGCTAAATGTTTTAGTCTTGTTCCCTAGCGGAAAACATCGAATTATCGAACCTAAATGAGTTTGTGAATGATTTTTTAAAAGTTATTGAATTTAATCAAAATGAGTGAATTATAAAATCATTTGTAAACTGTACTTAATATATGTTTAATTACATTTTTTAACAGCTTCAATAGTTGCCGAAACAACATAATTTTCGACTTCTTTACCAGGGGCCCAATCTTTTATAAATTCTCTGCTTTTATATTTAGGCTCAATTTTTATTTTATTAAATCCTGAATTGTTAAGAATATTTTTTAATTCTTCAATTGACGAAGCTCCCGATACACATCCAGAAAAAAGTGATGGGTCGTATATTAAATCATCAGTCAAAGGTTTAAATAAGACAATATCAGATATTGCTAATTTCCCACAAGGTTTTAAAACTCTAAAAGCTTCAGCAAAAACCTTTTCTTTTTCAGGAGACAAATTTATCACACAATTAGAAATAATTACATCAATAATTGAATCTGCTATTGGTAGGTGCTCAATTTCTCCCAAACGAAATTCTGTGTTAATATAATTGCCCTTTTTAGCATTATTCCTTGCAAGTGAAATCATTTCAGGGGTCATATCTACCCCAATAACTTTACCTGTGTCACCAACGCTTTTTGATGCTAAAAAACAATCAAATCCGCCACCGCTACCGAGGTCCAAAACAGTCTCTCCTTGTTTGAGTGCAGCTATTGCTTGTGGATTTCCACACCCAAGGCCCAAATTTGAGCCCTCTGGTACAATTTCACATTCTTCAGACGAATAACCCAAATTACCTGAAATGTTATTATAATTATTTGATTTAGAAGTGCAACAATATTCTGGTTCGTTATTTTCTAACGCTCCATTCGATAAGGCCACATTTCTATAATTTTCCATTACTGATTCTCTTATTTTGTTTATTGAAAGTTTTTCCATTGTAAATTATTTTAAAATATTAATTGTAAATAGTGAAGATTAAAATAAATTAAGAGCCTTCAAATTTAAAGGCTCTTAATTCCTACGTTATCAATTAACAGAATCTACGACTTGAATCAAATCTGCTTCTAGTACCACTACATCTTGTTCTAGTTGAGAAGCCTCTTATACTTCTTTGAGTAGTTGCTAACGTGCTTGTGTTTTTTGAGTGTTTTGTGTTTTTCATGGTGTATGTTTTAAATGAATAAATTAAAAATCATTACCAAGACTGTTTTAACTCAAAAAAGATGCAACATTTATTGATTTTTTTTTCTTAAAGACTTTTGGATTGGTTTACAATCACTTCTTATTTCTAAAGAAATTAGATTTCCTTTTTCATCTTTTTCTAGATTACCACATTCAATAATTTTTTCTTTTAAAAGGTTTCTGGCTCTCTGTATTCTACTTTTTGTAGCTGTTAAACTTAAATTTAACTTTTGAGCAACTTCTTTTTGTTTTAACTCTTCAATCTCCGACAGTTGCAGTGGGATTGCATACTTTTCAGGTAATAATTGCATTAGTGGTTTTACAATTTCATTTGCCTCTTGATAAACATCATATTCATCATTATCATAATCTTCAGGAACATTGTCAGTGAACTTATTTTGCTTTTTTAAATAATCAATTGTTGTATTATGAGCAATCTGAAACATCCATGACCTTACATTCTTAATATTAACAGAGGAGCAACAAGAATTGTAAACCTTCATTAATACCTCGTGAGATAAATCGTTTGCTATCTCTTCATTTTTAACTTTTTTAAAGATATAATACTTTAACCCATTTTTATAGTCGAGCCAGAGCGAAGAAATGTCGGAGTATTTTTTTAATTCAGTCATATCCTTAATATGTATTGATTATTTATTACAAGGGCATACAAATTTAAATATTTATAGTTAATAGTTTTTGGCTTTGAAATGTTATGACCAAAGCGAATAGTGTATTTTCTTTAATCTCATGTATATTACTACTGGCTAAAGAGCCTAAAAGAAAAAACGCATCACCTAATTTAGATGATGCGTCTTGCTCAGTAGCAGAATGTTTCGATTTAGCGAACCTTAATGAGTGTTGAAGTGGTTTTATTCCTTTGAAAATGTTTGTTATAAATATACTTTAAGTGTTGATTTGTTAAATTTTTATGTATTTCATCGATTATATATGTATTTTATCTATATTTACACAAAATATTCACATATTTGTCTAATCAAATTATAAGACCCAAATCTACCATAATTTAAACGAATTTGTAATTTTCCCTAAATCTACCAAAACTTAATCGAATTATGTTTTGGTTTTTTTATACAATCATTCTTGATTAAAGTCAACAATACCCTTTTAACCAATACATCTCAAACCTTTTTCTATATAAGTATTTCCTAAAAATCAATTAAACACACTCTTTTATGAATAATATGAATGTTCTTTAAATAAAAAAATCTCTGTTAATTAGACGTTTAATGTCCTTTTAAATTCAAACTTTAAAGACTAAGTTCATAATAAATTAAAATAAATCTCGTTTTCGGGGTAGGATATTTTAATCCTTAACTGTTATATAAATATAATATTAAACCCTAATCAATTATGAAAAACAAAATGAATGTAAAAAGAAGTATCTTATTGATGTTGACTCTAGCCTTAATATGCTACAGTTGTTCCAATGATGAGGATTCTAGCGTTGGAAAACTTAACATTAGCGCAAAAAGCTCTTTTACCAATTTGACAGGTAAAAATTCAAGTGCTAAAGGAATGATTGGAAATATAGTGATTGAAGATTTCCGAATGAACTTAAGTGAATTTGAGCTAGAAATAGACCTTGAAGACGATAACTATGAAGAAGACCAAAATGAGTTATGGGATGATGATGGGTTCTATGACTATGAAGATGAAATAGAACTAATGGGGCCATTTGAACTAGACTTAATGTCTGGTCAAATTAGTTTCTTAAATGTTACTGTTCCTGTTGGAAATTATGATGAACTGGAATTTAAATTTGATGTGAGTACCGACTCTTCAAGTGATTTGTTTAATAAATCTATCCTTATTCAAGGAACCATAGACAGCACTCCATTTATTTTCTGGCACAATTTTAATGATGAAGTGGAAGTCGATTTTGAGGATGCACAATTTGATATTGCTGTTACCCAAAATTCTCAAGGTATTGTTATAGATTTTGATTTAGGTCAAATTTTAAACAGTGTTAATGGTGTAGACTTGACCTTAGCTACTGATGGAAATCAAGATGGAACAATTGAGATTAGTCCAGAAGACACTGATGGAAATAATGCATTAGCAGAAGCCATTAGAAATAAAATAAAAGAATATGTTAACCTGCTAGATGATTAAGTAGGGTATATTTACATTTAGTTGAAAATAAGGTGAGCATACTACTCACCTTATTTTTTTGGCTAATCATTCATACTAATTTTTTTCAATACACCTTAACATTAACTATCCTGAGCAATTTTTATCCTCACAAGCTTTTAATTAAAAGTTATGCCCCAAAAAAACCTAATATTTTTGTCGAATTTTCTGCTTTTAATAATCCAAATATTGTTCTATCAAACCAATTTCACGAAGAATTGTTTACATTTAAAGTATAAATATTTATTATGCATAACATAAAGAATATAAATAAAAATTAATGCTTAAAATTTCTAACCTTGCATTAAAATAAAATATATCCATTATGAAAACTTTAAAACCTACAATTTTTATTTTATCAATTATCATCGCCTTTCTACCATTTACAAGTTGTAGTAATGACGACAATTTATACGCAAATGTGACTTTAACTGAAGGTATCGATGGTGATATTGGAGGGGATTTTACAGGTAACGGAGGCACAGCGTCCAAAACGTTTAATTGGCAAAATGACTTATCAACTGCTGACTACAATGCTGACATTACAGCTTCAACTACTGGACTCTTCCAAATGATGGTTAAAGATTCAGAAGGAACTACTGTTTTAGATAGGACAATAAATGGTAGTGTTGAACCAGACACTTTTTCTGGAGTAACTTCATCTGGAGTATCAGGAATGTGGACCGTAACTATTAACGTATCGAATTTTAACGGAGACGGAAGCTTTACTTTAAGTGAAGGAAATTAGATAAACCATTATTAAAAAATTATTATGAAAAAATTTAATTTATTGCATTATGTTCAACTTATTGATTTGTTTTTTAATCACATCTTGCAGTTCTGATGACAACAATGATAATCCGAATAATACACTACAAGAAACTATTGAAAATGATACTCAATCTGGAACTTGGCGTATAACAAAATTCATAGATTCTGGTATAAACGAGACAAGTGATTTTTCTGGTTATAATTTCACCTTCAATAGTACAGGTGCACTAAATTCTAGTAATGGAACAAATAGTTTTGATGGTACTTGGAATATTTCATCGGATGGTGCAGACCTTGACGATTTAGAATTAAATATTCTCTTTAACCTAATGAATGACCTTGATGACTTAACCAATGATTGGGATTTTATTTCACAAACTTCAACTAAAATTGAATTAATTGATATAATTGGAGGTGTTGAACCAGACGATTTATTAACCTATGAAAGGAAATAAAATAGTCCCTCCAAAAAAACTAAGTTAAAAACTAGTAGTTATAATGTAATTTATAAAAAAAGGAAATAAATAGCTTCCTGTTAACCTTTCTAAAGTTGACAATTTGTAATATAGTTTTCAATTACTAGAATTAGCAAGGCTTCACAAAAATTAGACAAAAAAGCCATCATTTCTGATGGCTTGTCTAATATGGCTCCCCCTAATATTGTTTTGTCGAACCATTTTAATGAAGAATTGGTGAGGTTTGCTTCATTTTATGATATAAACAGTAAATAATTCTAATAATACTCTTTGGTTCTGGTAAGTAAATATTTTTTACCACCAATATTTTCGATATTAAACCTTTCCTTAGTTCTCTTTAAATATGGAGAGCCTTTCTCGTCTATTTCAAATTTTTTACTTGATAAAAATAACTTATCACTTAAATTTTGCTCTATAAAAGCTAAAATTTTTATGTGGTTGTCTGAATCGATAGGTTCTACGGTAAAACCAATTTTTAACGTCCTATCAATTTTAAACTCTTGTCCAGTGAAAAAGTTGTGACCTAGTGTAATTTCATCCACAATATTTTTATCATAAAAAATTTGTCTTTTGGTTACATCAACACCAATATCTGCTCTAGGGTCCAAGCCAGCCTTACTAAATGGAACCCCCATCAATTCCTTACTAATAATAAATCGCCATTCATCCTCGTACTGCCAAGAGTTTGATTTTACGTTAGTCATATATAAGAATGGAACATGTAGCGTTTGAAAGTCACTTATATCTATGGGATTTAAATCCTTGCTATAGTTTATTGGGTAAACACCATAACATTCCCCCATTTTCATATTATTCCTTATACTCGATTCTAAAGAATTTGTGTTAAATTTGATTTGAATACCTTTCTCTTGAGTGTAATGAGGCCACATTAAATTATTTTTATCTTCGGCTGTCATAGATATTACCCCAAACTTATCGGTAAGAATTGGCCACATATAAGATAGGTACCCTAATCCAAAAGGACCACCTTCTTTGTTATCGTTTTTATAATATTCGATTAATTCTTCTTTAGAATTAAAAATTTCTCCTAAAAATTTTTCATATAACTTAAAGCCCAAAGGCTTTGAAGAACCTAAAAGAAAAATACTTGAATCCAGACAATCATTTAACTCAAATGGATGAGAAGTGTAAATATATCCATTAATTAAAGCATCAACTGAATGTTTACTCATTGCATAATATTTATAAACAGACTCAGGTTTATCTTTATTATGAACTATATCAAGTTTATCATCTTCATTTTTAATTGACTCTCTTTTGTATTGGTATCCGTTATATTCATATTGTTCAATCATAACTATTCAGTAATTTTTTAATGATTTTACTTTTGAGTACTCACCTAGTGTAAAAAATGATTTAAACTTATTTTCAAGCTTTATATAAGGCTTTTTTCACCTTCATAACTGTAGTGGTCGATTTACCAACAATCTCAGCCACTTCACGCACCGTTAAACCTTTTTCTAGTTTTTTTACGATAATTGGATGGCGTTCTAGCAATCTAGAAGTTGATTGAGTAGAACCGATTTTACGGCCCCGAAATTTTCCATTTGCACGGGCAATTTTTATACCCTCGGCAGTTCTTTCTTTTATCCTGTTACGTTCCATTTCTGCTATGGAAGCCATAACTGAAATAACTATTTTGGCCATTGGGTTCTCTTCACCATTAACCAAAGTCTCAAATCCTTCTTTAAGTGATTTAAGGTTTATACCGTTAGCTGTAAATTTTTCTATTGTACTTAGTATATCAATTAAATTACGCCCTAATCTATCAATGCTATCCACTACAATTGTAACATTGTTATGAGAATGCTCTGTTACTATATCATATAATTTAGAAGCTTCGGTGCGTTCTAAAAATGGCGTATTACCCTGAACTTTATCTATAAATAAATTCTCAGGCTTAAATTCAGGAAATAATTTAAAATTAGCTACTTGACGATTTGTGTTCTGACTAACTGTTGAAACTCTTGAATAGAAGTAATACATAATAATTGCTTTATAAGGCTAATATACGTATTATTTTTAGACTCACAATTATTTTGATACAAAAACCTGGTTTTTACGCACTTACACCCAATTAATGTTGGATTAGTTTATCACTATAGGCTAAAACTAATACAAGAATGTTCATTTATCATAAAAGTGACCATTATTTGTGTTTAAGAGATTTTACCACTCGTTTCTTTTGCAAAGTAGACTCTTGCTTTTGGAAATAATTTACTAAGAGCTAATCGTGCTGTACTGGAGCTGTCCGAAAAAACAAGTATTTTTAATGGATAAGCTCCAACCCATATATCTACTTTATACAATTTTTGTTCATTTATTGGAATATCTCCTGACATAAATTTCTTAAAAGTTTTACCACTCATATTTAAACTTAAACCTCTATCTTCAAGTAAATCCAAATTGTCCAAAAGCATTATTAATTGACGTTTATTTATTTTTACTTTCATAATCAATACCTTCTTGTTTTAAATTATTCCCTAATAAATCCCATTCCGTGTCATTTAATCCTTCTTTAGATATATAAAAAATAGCCCCCAATCGATGGTCATAATTTGAAAGGTCTATTTTATCTCTTTTAGCTAACTCTTCTTCTATAGCTTTTTTAATTTTCCATTTTAAAGATTTATTTTCTATATAAATTATAACATGGTTGTGAAACCCTTTACGGTTGGTAAAGGGTTCCGAGGTAAAAAACATTCTTAGTCCTGTATCACCGCCATATATAGTTTCCAATCTATCGTATAACTGACGCATTCTGTTTGCACAAGCTTCCTTGGTTCTATCTAGTTTATAACTTATGGTGATAAAAAATGTCCATTCAGAATACCATAGTCGATATGGCAGCGATTTTGGGTCTTGTAGACAATCTAATAGGTTTCTCATGGATTTATTATCTCTATATAGCAACTCCCTGTCGAAATATTTATAATGTTTTTCAGGTATTACTCTTTTACCATTCTTAATAGTTGTTTCATCCCATAATTCAGGGCTTTCTTGGTATGTTCTATAGAGCTTACTTCTACTAATACCAGCTCTTTTAATAAACTCTTGATTTTTAACATAATTTTCCATTTTAATTTCTTTTTAAATTGTCACTAATTATTAAGCACTATTTCCCTATATGGATTAATTTATTAAGTACTTATATAATTAAATATCAAGAAATTTGTGAATGTGCGTCATAATGCGACATTTAGATGATATTTTTTTAATCACCTAAAAATATTACTGTTTCAAAGTGAGACAGTTTTATTTAACCAATTAAAAAGTTTAGAAAATTCGTTTACAGGTCCGACCTATAAGATGAGTTTAGAATCGAATGCTAGTAAGGGTCGATACCGCAAAACCCGTTTTTTAATACAAATAACATATGTAAATAAAAATGCCCCGGATCCTCCGGGGCATTTTTATAAGCTTTAAACCTATTCAGCAAACACGTGTCGTAATTTTTTCTAACTAGCCTCAACACCATACAAATACCCTTGGAAACCAATAAAGGTGTTCCTGATGGATTTTATATCACCCAACTCTCGTTTGGCATCCGCTATAGCTTTATATTTTAATTCTAGAAGGTCTGGTAATTTCGCATCATCCAGTTCATCAACACCTTCTTTAACGTATTGCTCTAATACAAAATTTAAGAAGTCTTGTTGTTTAGGGTTGTAATCTTTTAATTGAATTTTAGCCCTATCAGCTCTGTCTAAACGTGGCACCAAATTTTTATGATAAGCCACATAATTCAGTACATCATATAGGTCGCTATCTTCTCCATGGACTATATTTCGTAAGTCTTCTAATTGTGCGTTAGTGTACCCTTTTTCACTTAATTCTTCCAATAGTTTTTTTCTGGTACTTGGTACGCTCCACAACCTTCGCAATTCGTCTTCACTTTTAAAAAATAACGGTAAGTCTCCAAATAATTGTTCTATAAATTCTCTGGCTGAAATAGGTGTTCCTGTCGGACTCCAAAAAGAGGTTCTAACCATACTGTCAAATTCACGCACTTTGTTATCTGACAATTTAACCCTTATCATATTTCTAGGTGGCGTATCACAAACACATGGGATGTTACCGCACTCAGGACATTGCTCTGGCTCTGGTGCTTCACAAGAGCAAGGACTTTCTCCACAAATATTACAAGGTCTTGGTGTTCTAACACCACCTGTTGGTGGTTCTGGTTCCAGTGGTTCTCCATCCCATTCAGGGTCTTGGAAATGCTCATGTGCGTTTACAAAATCAAAAACAGTAAAATAGTCTTTACCATCAAATAAGCGTGTGCCTCTGCCAACAATCTGCTTAAACTCAACCATCGATTTTACAGTTCTTAACAATACAATGTTCCTAACTTCTGGGGCATCCACACCCGTACTTAATTTTCGGGATGTGGTTAATACAGTTGGTATACTTTTCTCGTTATCCTGAAAATCCCGTAAATGCTGTTCTCCAATTTTACCATCATCGGCAGTTACTCTATGGCAATAATTAGGATTCCTACTGGTTGCATATTGGTTGATAAGGTCTCTTACCGCTGCCGCATGCACCTGTGTAGAACAAAACACTAAAGTTTTTTGATTCTGGTTAATCAAGTCCATAAAAAGTTTAACCCGATACCTTTCAACATCCATGAGTTCGATAATTCTATTCTGTTCTTCTTGGGTGTAAATTCTACCTTCTTCTATCTCCCCATCCAAAACCTCGTCATCTGAATCATAAATATAGGTATCTCCAGTGGTCGAAATTTCTTTTACTTTGAATGGTGTTAAGAACCCATCATTAATACCTTCTTTAAGCGAATAGATATATACAGGGTCTCCAAAATATTTATAGGTATCAATATTTGCATCTCGCTTTGGTGTTGCGGTCAATCCTAACTGGACTGCTGGACTAAAATACTTCATAATCTCACGCCAAGAGCTTTCATCGTTAGCACCACCACGATGGCACTCATCAATAATAATAAAGTCGAAAAAGTCTGGTGGATATTCCCCAAAATAGGGAGTTTCATTAGGCCCAGACATAAAGGTTTGAAATATAGTAAAAAAGACATTGCCATTCTTTGGCACTTTACCCCGCTTTCTTATTTCATCTGGAGCTATACGTACCAGAGCATCCTCATCAAACGCATTAAACGAATTAAATGCTTGGTCTGCTAATATATTTCTATCTGCTAAAAACAGGATTCTAGGACTGCGCTGTCCATCTCGTTTTAAGTTCCATTTGGCATGAAACAACTTCCAAGCTATCTGGAATGAAATAGCGGTTTTTCCCGTGCCCGTAGCTAGAGTTAATAGTATTCGGTCTTTTTTATTAGCAATGGCTTCCAGCACTCTGGTAATAGCATTATCTTGATAGTATCTGGGTTGCCAAGTTCCACTTCTGTCTTCAAATGGCACCGCAAATAAACGTTCTTTCCAGTCGGCAATTTCTACTTTGTAATCTTCTTTAGGTTTTGGGAATGTCATCTCCCATAATTCGTCTGGTGTTGGGTATTTTGATACATCGCCTTCAGCACCTTCATCCATATCAACCCCATAAATTTGCAGACCATTAGTGGCGTATGTATAACGGATGTTTAAACGTTCTGCATAATCTTTGGCCTGACCTACACCATCGGTATAATATAAGTCCCTTTTTTTAGCTTCTACAATACCTATTCTACGGTTTTTATATTCCAACACATAATCTGCAAACAATGGCGTAGCACGTCTGCCTTGGCCAATAAGTCTTCCATTGGTAATAGGGAACTCCAAACGCAAACGACTACCTTCAACAATACCCCAACCCGCTTTTTGTAAGGCTGGTGTTATTAAATCGTGTTTGGTTTGGGCTTCGTTCATAGTAAACTAATAAGTTCTACTGTCCCAGCCTCTAGCTGGTTTTGCTGTAATATTATTAATAAAAGTATTGAAACCCCCTGAATACCTTCCTTCTTCTGGTACTGGAGTTTTTTTAATTAATCTTTCATCAATAATTCTATATAAATCTCTATAAAAATCTTTAGCGGCACTTGGGTATCCATCCCGATATCCATTTTCAATTTCCAGATACTTTTTAGCTGAAAAACATACCAAGTCTGAAATCTGCACCATGGGGTTTTTTCTAGAATCAATTGGATAACTAAACTCAGAAATCCATTTTATTCTTTTCGATTTGGTTGGATGAAAACGTCTATGTTTCGTCAACCCTTCGATTTCAGTTTTTATTGAATCTTTTTCATCAATAATCACCATACCTCTTGCAGTTGAACCAAGCCTAACTTTTACATACCATTCAATCATTGAAATACTATTTTCATAAGCCAAAAGATAAGGTGTTTTTAATTCTACATGGTCTTTATCTCTTATTGAAGATGTATTATATAAATTCAGCCTTTCTTTATGTACTGCATGCAAAAATGTTTGATGCCCTCTATCTACTAATAGGTTTAGTATATCGATAGCAAACTTATTTCTTCGTGCTCTATCATGATTTTCAAAAAATCCATCTCCATTCGGTGATAACAGTTCGTGTGAGTGCAACTCAAAATTTTCTGGAATAGAATTATCAAAATACGCATTTACGATTTTCTCATACTCTGTATGGGTTTTGTTCCACCCCTTATCTTTAACAATAATACCTCCCAAAGTAAAAATTGGTGATTCAGTATTAGTTAAATCTCTTAAGTTACAGCCAGCCTCATCAATATAAAAAAAGTGCATATTAAATCGTTATTAGTTGTTTATTAGTTAACTCACCAACAAAGGCTTTTTGAAGTATAGATTTTTTGAGTTCTTCTAGTGAATTTAATTTTTCCTGATATTGAATAACGAGTTCATTCGTGTTTTCTCGTAATTGACCCATTAGACTAACATATTTACTCTCAATTATCTTTGATGTTGGAACCGATAATAATGAGTCCTTTACATCACTATCGGTAACGGCTGGATAACTTGCTCCACGTTGTAAGGATTCCATTCTATCCATGAAAGTAGACGTTAGAAGATAGAAAAATATCCAATCTGCACTAATCTTTTCATTTGGTCTTAAAACCACAAAACCAGTACTACAAATTTGACCATCTAGTTCTTTATCAATAATAGTTGCTCTTTTTAGTGTTGGTCTGGTAGTAGCAAATATTACATCTCCCTTTTCAATAATTTTTTTTGCTCGGCTTGGTGCGTTCTTATCATTAATAATTACTGTTTCTGTTACTTCTAGTGTTTCTCTAGAAACAGAACTTAAATCAACATACTGATATTCCTTATTTTTATGGTCTTTCCACCTAATATTTTTTGTTTTCATACAAACCTCACCCAAAGTCTTCTCCACCCAACCCTCACCTTTTTGGCAAAAGATATCATTGAGTTTAGATTGAAACAACTCTTTAGCATTTTCTATATTTTTCTCAATATTGGCTTTGGCCTGGTCTATGGCTTCAAAGGCTTCATCTAAAATGGCTACGATTTGTTGTTGTTCGTTAACTCCAACTAGTGGAAATCTAGCATTTTTATAATCTTTATAATAGATGTGAGGTATTGTACTACCTGTTCTATAATCCTCAAAATCTAATCCTTCTAAAAAATATCTTATAAAATCAATATCATATCCTTCTTTTGGTATAATATATTGCATTGTAGCCAAAACAGATGACTTAGCTGGGTGTTTCGATACTCTCCCTATTCCAGCACCATCTTTTATCAACGCCAAATAATCTCTTTCCTGATGATAAAAAGAAACATTTTTCATAAAACCTTTGGCTCCAAAAACTGGATAAGGCCCTTCATCTTTCTGAATCTTATTTAACGAAATATTTGAAGACCCTTTTTTGACGGCATTATCTAATATTCCATACTTCCAATCTTTATTCATATTAACTCTTTAATCGATTGAAGAATGGTATTAGTTTCATCATCTAACAATTCCATTTCAGCTAAAATATCTTCTGGACTGCGCAATGGAGCTTCTTCTGGTGTGTTTGGGTTCTTAACGCTAAGGTCGAAAGTTTCCCCATTTATATCAGCCACTTTAATATTCCATGACTGCTCGGTTTCAGGCTTAGTTGTTTGTAATTCTACAAATTCTTTAAGGTCATTATCATTTAAAGCGTTTGTTTTACCCATATTACGCCCAGCATTCAGTTGGTAAAACCAAATATTTTTAGTGGGTTCTCCTTTTTGAAAGAACAACACCACCGTTTTTACTCCAGCACCCAAAAAGGTTCCACCCGGCATATCTAATACTGTGTGGAGGTTACAACCATCCAAAAGTAATTTACGCAAAGCCACGGCTGCATTATCCGTATTGCTTAAAAATGTATTTTTTATAACAATAGCAGCTCGACCACCTGTTTTTAAACTTTTTATAAAATGCTGTAAAAATAAAAAGGCGGTTTCTCCTGTTTTAATATCAAAGTTTTGCTGTACTTCTGGGCGTTCTTTTCCTCCAAATGGTGGGTTGGCCAGAATAACATGGTAACGGTTTTTCTCTTGAATGTCCCGTATGTTTTCTCCCAGTGTATTGGTGTGTATAATGTTTGGAGCTTCTATGCCATGCAGAATCATGTTCATAATACCAATTACATATGCCAAGTTCTTTTTCTCTTTACCGTAAAAGGTTTTTTCCTGTAAGGTTTGAAGATTGTCTGTGGTTTTATCCATGCGATTATACATGTACTCATACGCCTCACACAGGAAGCCACAGGAACCCGCTGCACCATCATAAACCGTTTCGCTTATCTTTGGGTCCGTCACACTAATCATGGCTCTAATAAGCGGTCTTGGCGTGTAATATTGCCCACCGTTACGCCCAGCATTACCCATGTTTTTTATCTTTTCTTCATACAAGGCACTCAACTCATGCTTATCGGTTGAAGAGCGGAATGGGAGCCCATCGGCATAATCTAAAATATCCCGTAAAATATAGCCACTTTGTATTTTGTTTTTCAGCTCGGAGAAGATTTCACCAATTTTATATTCTATGGTTTGGGCGTGGTCTGCGGTTTGTTTAAAGCCTGATAAATATGGGAACAGTTTACCGTCAACAAACGTAATAAGGTCTGGACCAGTCTTGGCTTTATGATGGTCTAATTTTTCGTCTGGACCCTTTGGCATCGCCCAAGCTGGCCAGCGGTATTCTGGGTCTAATATATATTGATAGTCTTCACCTCTTAGTTCGGCTTCATCTGCTTTATCTTGCTCCAGTTCGTCCAGATACCGTAAGAACATAACCCATGAGGTTTGTCCTATATAATCTAACTCACTATCGGCTCCAGAATCTTTGTAAAGTAGGTCGTCTATATTTTTAAAGGTGTTTTCGAACATGTATTATATGGTGTTTTAAGGCTGTTTTGTAAGTTAATTACCAAATTTATGAAAATAACCTGGTAAAAAACTTGTATTTTTTTTGTTTGTGTAGTATAATTGCTTCACAAGACTTTTATAGTGCTATTTTATAGCGACTTGTACAATAACTTTCTTCTGCCCAACAAATAAAATGAAGATTACGGGCATTTACACTATGACTTAAAAGCAATCTGCTAAAAGTCACTTCTTATTTAAACATAGTTTAAATTTTTCGACCTGGAAAGTCATTAGATTTTCCAAAAGCATCGGCTTTTAGCTTGAGGTTCGTTTCCGTCCTATGCCAAAACGGAAAAAATACTATAGAGATTATAGTTACAGTCGATAGACTATAAAAAATAATGTACCTCGCCACTCCTAGTAAAAAAAAGAGGAAAAGAGTGGTTAGTAATCATGTTAAGTTTAACAAAATGTAAAAACATTTTAAATAGAAATGGAATAGAATATACAAATGAAGAGATTGAAATAATTCGTCTCTTTCTTTATAACATCGCTGAAATTCAGCAAGAAACAAATTAAATTATGAAAACAATATTATACACAAGAGTAAGTACCGATGAACAAGCAACTAAGGGTCATGGTAGAGACTTACAAAGCGAAGTATTAAATAAATATTGCGAAATAAAAAACATTGAAATTGCTAAAGAATTTACTGAAGATTATTCAGCAAAAAACTTTAATCGTCCTGAGTGGAAAAAGCTAGAAATTTACGTAAAAGCAAACCGCAAAGACATAAAGCAAGTGCTATTTACAAAATGGGATAGATTTTCGAGAAACCTCGAAGAATCAATGAGAGTAATAAGAAAATTTAGAAACTGGGGTGTTGAACTAAATGCAGTAGAACAGCCATTAGACATGTCCATTCCCACTAATAAGGTCATGCTATCACTTTTCCTAATAATGCCAGAAGTTGAAAATGATGAAATTTCTAGACGCACTAAAGACGGCTTATATAAAGCCACGAAAGATGGTGCTTGGGTAGGTCGTGTTCCCTTTGGTTATAAGAGGCATAAATTTGGCAAATACGCATCCATAGAACCTAATAAATATCATAAACTAGTCTATGATATTTTTTTAGAAGTATCATTAGGGTTGCGACCAAGTGAAGTAATAAGAAGAGACTTCAAGAAAAGAGGGTATAAAGGCTGTAAGCAATCATTCTACAATCTACTGAAGAATAAAGTTTATTTAGGCATGACTAAAGTACCCGAATATAAGAAAGATGACACATATTGGATTGATGGATTACATGATGCCATAATTGATACAGTGACGTTCAATAAAGTACAAGACGTATTAGAGGGAAGAAACAGAAATGCAAAACCACCTTCTAAAAAAAACGAAGTATTACCTCTAAGAGGATTTCTTGAATGTGAGTGTTGTGGCAGTAGTTTAACTGGAAGTATTTCCAAAGGTAATGGTGGCGATTACGCATATTATCATTGCAGAAAGACATGTAAAAATCGTATATCAGCGGTTTCAGCAGAACTGATGTTTAAAAACGAGGTTTTAGATAGTATTAATGTAAATGACAATATATTAGAATTATACAAAGAAATTATAATTGATATGCAGAAAAATAAGCTCGGTAATAAAATTAAAACTATGAATCAAATAAAAATTAAAATAGATGAAACTTCAGCAAAAATCGAAAACACAGAAGACAAACTAGCAAAAGATGAAATTTCATCTGAAGTATTCAATCGCATAACTAAAAGATATGAAGAAGATTTGATGTCTTTAAAGGCCGAATATGAATGGCTTAAAGGTGCTACAGGTATTTCAAAAAATATAATTGAACAGGCCCTTAAGGCACTCAAAAATATACCTCAATTTTATCACAATGGAAACTTTGAGACAAAAACTAGCTTACTTGGTTTATTAATTCCTAAAAAATTGATTATTTCAAAAAGCAAGTGTCGAACCAAAGAACAGAATATTGTGATAGAGCTTCTTGGTAGAGTTAGTAAGGCATGCGGTAAATTAGACAATAAAAAAGCCATCATTTCTGATGGCTTGTCTAATATGGCTCCCCCTCTTGGGCTCGAACCAAGGACCCTTTGATTAACAGTCAAATGCTCTAACCAACTGAGCTAAGGAGGAGTGTTATCTTTTCGCTTTTGCGAGCGCAAATATATATATATTTTTATTTACTGCAAATATAATATTTAAAAAAGTTTTAATTAAAAATAGCTTTAAAAATATCATTACCATTTGCAAACAAAACTAAGGCAATTAATATGAAAAAACCTACCATTTGAGCATACTCCATAAATTTGTCTCCTGGTTTTCTGCCTGAGATCATTTCATATAATAAAAACATCACATGACCTCCATCAAGTGCCGGTATAGGTAATAAATTTAAAACCCCCAGCATAATGGATAAAAATGCTGTAATACTCCAAAACACCTGCCAATTCCAGAAATTAGGGAATATATCATAAATGGCTTTAAACCCTCCTACGCCTTTGTAAGCACCTGTGCTTGGGGTAAAAATAGCTTTAAACTGAGTAATATAAGAATCTACCTTTTCATAGGCTTTGTTTAACCCAACCGGGAATGATTCAAAAAAACCATAACTCTTTGTATTAAATTGATAATAACCCAGGGCTTCTAAAGTCTCTGGAGTAGATCCAGCAGCATAAACCAACCCCAATTTACCATCTTTACTAATATTTAGAGGAAACGAAATTTGATTGCCATCTCTTAATACCGTTGCTGATACTTCTTGTCCTTTCAATTGTTCTAAGGCCAGTTTAACCTCATCAGCGTATTTAGTTTTATAATCATTTAAACCAATTATAATATCTCCTTTTCTAATTCCACTCCCTTTATTTTGAGAGGAATCCGGAACTTCAACAATGGCAAATGGAGTTCTCAAATCAATGAGTCCCTTTTGTTTGGAATCAATTAATTGAGATAAAAAGTCTTCAGGTAAGGTAACAACAGACTGTTCTCCATTTCTTTCAATAGTAATTTCTTTACCAAATAATACCTTTTCTGAAATTTCTGAAAAGGTTTCTATTTTACTTCCATCAACAGCAATAATTCTATCTCCTGTTAATAACCCGGCTTTATTAGCAACGGTGTTTTCAATTAAAAGACCGTCTTTAATATTATCATTAGGCAGAAATTTATCGCCATAATAATAACTCATACCAATATATATAAGTATGGCAAGCACAAAATTAACAGTAACACCACCTAACATAATGATTAATCTTTGCCAAGCCGGTTTTGAACGAAATTCCCAAGGTTGTGGTTCTTGAGCCATTTGTTCAGTGTCCATACTTTCATCAATCATCCCGGAAATTTTCACATAACCTCCCAGGGGCAACCAACCAATTCCATAAACCGTATCTCCTATTTTCTTTTTAAACAAAGAAAACTTTACATCAAAAAATAAATAAAACTTTTCAACTCTTGTTTTAAATGCCTTTGCAGGAATAAAATGTCCAAATTCATGTAAAACAATAAGTAGAGAAAGGCTTAATAAAAATTGAGATATTTTAATTACAAACTCCATAGTTCTTCTTTCAAATTTTTATAATCGCACAAAAGTAAGCTTTTAAACCAACTTTAAAAAGACAAATATTTTATGCTAATGCATTTAACATTAATTTAAGTATCGATATAATTTAGGGTGTTTGAAATTCATTGTATTTTTGTATTCGTATAAATTTTACTTACTTATAAATGTTATTGTTTTTTAAGGACTATAAAAAGTTCGCCATTGTTTTTTTGATTATTTCAATTGTAATATTGTCAATCATTTACAATAAATTAAATGTCTATCAACCTTTACCTGTTTACCAACCTGCCATGGTAAGTACTGAATTAGTTGATAGTACCATTCAGTATCAAAAAAAATATCATAAAATAGCTGATTTTAGTCTTATCAACCAAAATGGCAAAATTATTACCCAAGCCGATTATAAAGATAAAATTTATGTGGCTGATTTCTTTTTTACAACTTGTCAAACTATTTGCCCTATAATGACCACAAATATGGCAGAAATTCAAAAAGAAATTATTGATGATAATGACGTCATGCTATTATCACATTCAGTAACTCCTCAGATTGATGACGTAGCACAACTTAAAAAATACGCTCTAGAAAAGGGAGTTGATGATAAAAAATGGAACTTAGTCACCGGAGATAAAAAGCAAATATATGAATTGGCTAGAAAAAGTTATCTTGCTGTAAAAACATTTGGGAATGGCGATGAATATGATATGATTCACACAGAAAATTTTATGCTAATTGATAAGAAAAGACAAATTAGAGGGTTTTATGATGGCACCAGCAAGGAAGATATAGAACGCTTACTTGACGACATCAAAATTTTGAAAAATGAACCCGTCAAATAGTTTTTTATTAACTATTTTTTTACCCTAAAATTTTACACTACTTTTACTTCTTTAAAATCAATCTAAATAAGCGTGGAGGATACTTTAGCAAACATAAAACGTGGCGAACGCTGTATAATTACTGATGTTTCATCAATTCATATCCCTTTAAAACTTCTAGAAATGGGGTGTTTACCAGGTAATTTTGTGGAGTTAGTTCAGGTGGCTCCTTTTCATGATCCCATGTACTTAAATATAAACGGCACCCACTTAGCTATTAGGAAAGAGACTGCCATGCATATTTTAATTAAAAAATAGCACATGAGTAAACAAATCAATGTTGCTTTAATTGGAAATCCAAACACAGGGAAAACTTCAGTTTTTAACGCATTAACAGGATTAAACCAAAAAGTTGGTAACTACCCTGGCATTACGGTTGAAAAAAAAGAAGGTGTTTGCAAATTGCCAAGAGGCGTAAAAGCGCATATCATTGATTTACCCGGCACCTATAGTTTAAACGCTTCATCACTGGATGAAAATGTTGTTATAGAACTGCTTTTAAATAAAAACGACAAAGACTTTCCTGATTTGGCTGTCGTCGTTAGTGATGTTGAAAATTTAAAGCGCAATCTTTTACTTTTTACTCAAATTAAAGACTTAGAGATCCCCACTATTTTGGTTATTAATATGGCGGACAGAATGACTTATAAAGGCATTTCTCTTGATTTGGAATATTTAGAAGAACATCTTAAAACGAAAATAGCCTTAGTAAGTACCAGAAAAAATCAAGGTATTGAGAGATTAAAAACTTTGATTTCTAATTATAAAGACCTTTCAATTAGCCACAATATAGATATTACTGAAATTGATAAAGATTATTTTGAAAATTTACAAAATGCCTTTCCAAATCAACTTATTTATAAACTTTGGTTGGTTATTACTCAAGATGTTAATTTTGGTAAAACAGACAGAAATGAAATTGACGCGGTTGCCAATTTTAAAACCAAATCAAAAGGTGATTTAAAACGGTTACAGCAAAAAGAAACCATTAAACGCTATCAGTTTATAAATGAGGTTTTAAAAAAGGGACAAACAATTGACGTTACGCAGGCCAAAGATTTAAGAATGAAAATTGATAGAATTATAACGCATCAGGTTTGGGGTTATCTTATCTTTTTTATCATTCTACTTACTATTTTTCAAGCCATTTATGATTGGTCAAGTATCCCAATGGATTTTATTGACACTACATTTGCCTCATTAAGTGAATGGACAAAAAACCAATTACCTCAAGGCATATTTACGAGTTTATTAGCCGAAGGCATTATTCCTGGGCTAGGAGGGATTGTGATATTTATTCCTCAAATAGCCTTCTTATTTTTATTTATATCTGTACTTGAAGAAAGTGGTTATATGAGTCGCGTAGTTTTTTTAATGGACAGAATCATGAGGCGATTTGGACTTAGTGGAAAGAGTATTGTTCCTCTTATTTCTGGAACCGCCTGTGCCATTCCGGCTATTATGGCCACCAGAAATATTGAAAACTGGAAAGAACGATTAATTACCATTTTAGTCACCCCCTTTATCACATGTTCTGCCAGACTTCCAGTATATTTAATTATTATTTCTTTGGTTATTCCTGAAGGCCGTTTTATTGGTTTGGGCTATCAAGCTTTAACACTCATGTTATTGTATCTTATAGGTTTTATAGCAGCCGTTTCGTCTGCATATATATTAAACAGGGTTTTAAAAATTAAAAGCAAAGCTTTTTTTGTGGTAGAGATGCCAAATTACAAATTGCCTTTATTAAAAAATGTGGCTATTACTGTATTAGAAAAAACAAAATCATTTGTGTTTGGTGCAGGAAAAATAATATTAGCTATTTCAATTGTACTCTGGTTTTTAGCTTCCTTTGGTCCTGGAGATGATTTTAAAAATGCTGAAGAAATAACCACTAAAGAATACGCCAACCAAAATTTATCTCAAGAGGAATTTCAACAAAAGGTAGCCACTCACAAATTAGAACACTCTTTTATTGGCATAACCGGGCGTGCTATTGAACCAGCCATCAGACCCTTGGGTTATGATTGGAAAATTGGTATTGCAATAGTAAGCTCTTTTGCGGCACGTGAAGTATTTGTTGGAACTTTAGCTACCATTTACAGCGTTGGTAGCGACGAAGAAGAAACGATTAAAAACAGAATGGCAGGAGAAGTGAATCCCATTCTTGGAGGCCCATTATTTAATTTTGCATCAGGTATTTCTTTATTGTTGTTTTATGCATTTGCCATGCAATGTATGAGTACACTAGCCATCGTAAAAAGAGAAACAAATAGCTGGAAATGGCCCATTTTACAACTAACTATAATGACCTTATTTGCATATATTGTAGCTCTAATTGCTTTTCAGTTATTGAAATAAATAAATACTGATTAAAACAACTGGGCTTATTATGACACAATAATTATGAATCCATTTATTCAAAACATATTAGCAATTGCTGCATTAATTTTAGCCTTAGGGTTTTTAATCACCAAATTCTTTTTGAAAAAAAAACAATCTAAAAAATCATGTGGCGAAGAAGGTGATTGTGGTTGTCATTAATCCATATTTACTTTTGCTATATTTATACTAAATCCCAAAGACAAATAATTCATTGTGTGATTGATTCCTGTCCCAAAAGAAAAGTCTAACTGAACATTATCCTTTAGTAAATATGTAATCCCTGCGTCAAAACTGGCCTCGAGCACATCAAATTCAATTAAATTCCCATAAGGTTCCATATACAGTCCGAAAGTATCGGTAATAGATATTCCTAAAGCCACCGAATAGGTTAAATTGCCTTTGCCTTCGCCAAAATAATCATACCCACCATTGTACCCAATATTCATTGTATCATTTAATTCATGAGAAATAGAAAGTTTATTTATTGTCCCAAATTTATCATTTGTTAAATATTTTGAACCTGTTGGAAGGATAATATGTGAAAGAAAAGCAATCTCAGTATTTATGTTTTCTCTTCGATATAACTGAATTTTAGTTCCTATTTCTAAATCGCTAATTCCACTTATTTTTTGGGACGTGTTTTGGTCTTTTAAACTTTCAAACTGACTCAATACCCTTAGCTCCATGCCCTTTGTGATACCATATCTAAATAAAGTTGTTGGCGCTAGAACTTGTCTATCCGAAATAAAATCATCTTCGGTGAAACCCAATAAAATACCAGTTTCTATTTGTAAACTTCCCTTTTCAATAGTTGTAGAACTTTCTGTTTGGTCTGGTCTATCAGTTATAATGGTTTGTGAAAATACTGATAAGCCTATTAAGCACAAAACCAAAGTTAAATAATTCAATTTTCTTTATTGTTATTAAAAAATTATGCGCCAAAGTTGAGCGACCAAAAAAGTTACCACAAACCCTAAAATAACGGGCATAATAGAAGCAAAAACGGTCCATTTTACACTTTTTGTTTCCTTATAAATGGTATAAATAGTTGTACTGCAGGGATTATGTAATAAACTAAATAACATTAAGTTAATGGCTGTTAATAGTGTCCAGCCTCCTGCTTTTAAAATCTCGGCAGTAGCATTTACTGAATCCAATTCAAACATGACACCTGCTCCTGCGCCCCCTGAAATTCCCGTAACTAAAACCGTTAGCATCAAAATTGTAGGAATAACTATTTCATTGGCCGGAATTGCCACTATATAAGCGAGTAAAATAACGCCATTTAAACCTAAGAGAAATCCAAAACCATCAAATGAATCAATAGCCCAAGCGGCGATACTTTCATTCCCAATATACAAATTGGAAATCAACCAAATAACCGCTCCTGCAGGTGCGGCAAATACTACGGCACGCCACAACACAATTAAGGTTCTATCAATGAGTGAGGTATAAATAGTTTTCCAAAAACGTGGTGGTCTATATGGAGGCAATTCTAGGTTAAATGTTGAGACTTCTCCCTTTAAAACGGTTTTTGATAACGCCCAAGATACTGCAAACATAAATGTCATCCCTAATACAGCAATCCCTATAACCGCCATTAAAGCAGCTAAACTTGACACAGCAGCTGGGACAACTGCACCAATAAAAATAGTGGCTATTAAAATTTGTGTAGGCCATCTGCCATTACACAATGAAAAATTATTGGTAATAATGGCAATTAAGCGTTCTCTGGGGCTATCAATAATTCTTGTAGCCACTACACCAGCCGCATTACAACCAAAACCCATACTCATGGTTAAAGCTTGCTTACCATGGGCTCCAGACTTTTTGAATAAATTATCTAAATTAAAGGCAACTCTTGGTAAATAGCCAAAATCTTCAAGTAAGGTAAACATAGGGAAAAATATAGCCATTGGTGGCAACATAACGGCTATAACCCAAGCTACTGCCAAATAAACGCCATCTATTAAAAACCCTCCAAGCCACCAAGGCATATTGATGCTGGCCGCTCCGTTTTTTAAAACAGGGTGAATAATGTCTAACAATAAATCAGCTAATAGGGCCGATGGGTAATTTGCACCAATGATAGTTAACCATAATACGGTTCCGAGAATTAAGAACATTATAGGAAAACCAAAGGTTTTACTGGTCACTATTTTATCAATTTTGGCATCTAACCTAAATCGTTTTTCTGTATTATCAATTTGAACAGTGTCCTTAACAATATCAGCGGCATCAGCATAAATGCTTTCGGTTAAATTATCATGAAAATCATCGCCTATTTGCCAGCGTAATTCGTTTGATAATTCAATAATATTGTCAATATTTTTATTATTCATTTTCTAGTATTTATACCAATTCACCTTGTTTTAAGGCCTTAATTATTTGGGCATCACCTTCCAGTAACCTGAAGGCTATCCATCTGCTGTTTGGAATATTAGGAAACTCCTTTTCAATTTCAGTGGTCAATTTTTTTACGGCCTTTTCAATATTTTCAGGAACATTTTTGATGCGATATGGTTTACAAATAATGGTTCCGTTAGCGACTTCGCTAATGGTTTGAATTAAATTTGGGATTCCTTCATTAAATCTGGCACTTGTCGCCACTACCGGAATTCCTAGATCACGAGATAAAGTACGTTCATCAATAGATATTTTGTTACGTTTAGCTTCATCCATTAAATTTAAACACAAAACAGCCTTATCAGTAATTTCTAAGATTTGCAACACCAAATTCAAATTACGTTCTAATCTGTTGGCATCAACCACAATAACTGTCACATTTGGTTTTCCAAAGAGAATAAAATCTCTGGCAGCCTCTTCATCTTCAGAAGTTGAAAGCAATGAATAAGTGCCGGGTAAATCAACTAATTTATATTTTTGGTCATTATATTGAAAGGCTCCTTCAGCCCGTGTTACCGTTTTTCCTGGCCAGTTTCCTGTATGCTGGCGCAACCCTGTTAAAGCATTAAAAACCGTGCTTTTCCCTGTATTTGGATTGCCTGCTAAGGCCACCACAAAATCAAAATTATCTGTGCTAATACCTAATTTTTTTAAACCATCTGCATTAAAATGTGCACAGGTTTCACAGGCACTTTTTATTTTAGTTTCCATTGTTTACACTTTTTTAATAAGAATTTTTGAGGCTTGATTTTTACGCAAAGCAATAGAGGTTCCCTTAATCAAATACGCATGAGGCTCCCCTAAAGGGTTTAAGAGGTCTATTTTAATATCTGCTCCTTTTACAAATCCAAGATCTAATAAACGCCGTCTACTTTCTCCTCTGCTTTCCTTAGAAATTCCAATGATTTTAGCTGATTCATCTTCCTTTAAACTTGACAATCTGGCAATATTGTCTTCCAAAACAACTTCTTTTTCAATGGGAGCCACCGTTAAATTAGCCGCTACTATAGGTGCCAACTTAAATTCTTCTCCTTCAGATTCAAAAACGATTCTTGTAGCATTATTCTCCGTAACTCTAATAAAGGAGCCTATGTGAATGTTTTCAGCTAAAATCTGTTTATAAATAACCTCGGGTTCATCTTCAATATGGGTAATTCTGCCAATGGTATTCACGGCTAATAAAGGTAATTCCACACCTTTAACTTGAGCCATTTTTCCAGTTCTGGTTGGAATAGGATCTCCATGCGGATCATATTTCGGATTCCCTAAATGCGCCGCTAATTTTTCAGTCTCATCATGGCTTAGCTGATGCTCCATCAATTCTGCTCTATCATGCCATTCTGTTTTACTAAATCCGGTCCTATCTGCTAAATAACGTTCCCAAAGTCTATGCACCCTTACAATACGCAAGGCATATTCTCTTCCGGTCTCTGTAAGTTTTAAAACATCTGATTCAAAATAGATCAAATCATTGATGGTCATTTTTTTTATAGCCTCAACAATTCTATTATTATTAAAGTCTAATACCTGAACCAAAGTTTTCATATCTACTTTGTTTCCTGAATTTTCAAAATGATACAACTGTTTTAATATGTCTTCAATAATAATCTTTTCATTACTGTTGAAGTTCTTTTTCACAATCCAAAACCAACCCTTTACTGGCCTAAATATTAGAAACAATAACGCCGAAAAGGCGAAAAATAAAACAAGTGCTGTTATTGGATTGTATGCCATCATTCTTAAAGACTTAGATATAAATTTTGAGCTACTTCCTTTGAAATAATCAGTTTTCGGCTTTTAGTTTCTATAGATAAAGACTTATCAAAAGGTTCAAAATCTAATACTTTTATAGAATCTCCTAGAGCCAAGTCATTTTTGTTTAAGTATTTTAAAAAAACATCCGAAGAATCTTTAACAAAAGACAAAACCCCTTCCTTACCTTCTTCAATTTCAAGAATATTAATACTTTTTATAGGTGAATAATTACCGTCCTTATCTGGAATTGGATCACCGTGTGGATCATGTGTTGGATACTCTAAAAAGGCATCCAGTTCATTCACTAATTTTAATGATTTTATATGTTCTAATTGTTCCGCAACTTCATGTACTTCATCCCAGGTGAAGTTTAAGTTGTTTACCAAAAACACTTCCCAGAGCCTATGTTTCCTTATGACAGAAGCTGCCGCTAATCGTCCTTCATTGGTTAAACTGACTCCTTGATACTTCACGTAATTAGCTAAGTTTTTATCAGCTAATTTTTTTATCATGTCAGTAACGGAAGAGGCCTTAGTTTCAATTTTCTCGGCAATAGCGTTCGTACTTACTGCAACTTTTCCCTGCTTTCCCAGATGATAAATTGCCTTTAAATAATTTTCTTCAGATAATGTTACCATAGCAACTATTTATAATACAAAGATAATAAATTTTACTTAAGAGTAAATATTTTTTTAGCCTTGTCTAAAAATCTTTATAATAAACTTTTTTATGTATTTTTAAAACCATAATAATTTAATTTCACAATCCTCTTCGTTTAACTATGGCACAACACAACGAGCTTGGTAAAAAGGGCGAACAACTAGCAATTGATTATCTATTGAAAAAGGACTACTACATTATAGAGCGAAATTTTAGATTTGATAAAGCTGAAGTTGATATTATAGCGAGAAAAGGAGACGCCCTTGCTATTATAGAAGTAAAAACCAGATCTACTACAGATTTTGGCAATCCTCAAGATTTTGTAAAACCAGGTCAAATTAAAAGATTAGTAAAAGCTGTTGATGAATATATCACCCTAAATAATTTGGATGTTGAAGTAAGGTTTGATATTATTGCTATAGTTAAAGAAGGTAAAAACTATAACATAACGCATTTAGAAAATGCCTTTTATCATTTCTAATTTTAAGCCATTAATAATCAAAATATTATTTATGGAAAAAGCTTTTTAAGGCCTCAACATCATTAGGTTTGGCAACAATTCTCTTATTTTTATCTAAAATGAAATAAGTGGGTGTCGCCTTTATATCATATTTGTTTCCTGTTTCGTTATCCCATTTACCCAATCCTAAAACATGAATAAAATCTGGAAAATCCTTAATTTTTTTAGACCAGTTTATATCATCATCTTCAAGACCTATGGCAATCACTTGAAGCTCTCCTTCCTTTAAAGTTTTAATATAGGCTTCTAATTGAGGGATCTCATTAAGGCAGTGAGAACAAGTACTACTCCAAAAAACAAGTGCATAATACTCTGGACCCGTTAAATCACTTAGTTTTTTTGTTTCATCCAAATAAAAATCTGGCGCTTTACTTTCTTTTGAAGTGTTTTTAAACTGAACTAACTCATCTATAAGAACCTGATCATTTAATGATTTAGCAATACTTATTAAATAGGTGTCTGAAATATAATTCGCCACATTTTCAAAATCAGAATCAGCCATACTTCGCCATAATTGAAGCAATAAACTGCTTTTAATTGCTATGGGTGCATCATCCATAGCTTTATAAAAAACATCGATATTCTTTTTGTAAGCAGCCGAAATATCATGATTATCTTTACCCATACCAAGAATATAATTATACATTCTGTCTAGTAAAAAATCAGAGCTTTGTAAAGTCACATTTTTAAAATCTACATGGTCAAAAAAATGATTTTCCAGATTTTTTATATACTCCTGAATTGTTTCAAAATGATCTGGAATAAAGGGTCTGTTAGCTCTAATAAATTCTAAAGCAATAGTACCTGTGGCCGCTTCCTCAAAACTGGTTTGGGTTTCCCGTTGAGTTTTAAAAATATCCATTAAGGGAGCGGTATCCTTACTTTGCTGTCTGAAAAAATTTGAAATACTTTGGCTTATTATTGACATGCTACTGGTATAACCCGTTACCAATTTGTTTTCAATAGATTCTTGGTAAGTGATGCCTGTTTCAGTATCAAAAGTGAATTCAATATCTTCTTTGGAATTGTAAATGAGGTCAAAATTATATTCTTCCTTCGGCATGGCATATACAATCTTATACATGCCAGCTGTGGCAGACGCATCTACAGGTAATATAAAACTTCCGTCTTCTTTAATTTCTGCGTTTCCAATATAAGAGGTTGATAAAGGCAATATTTTATACAACAAAGCATATTTATAATCCTTTGAGTTTGTAAATGTTCCTTTAATGGTGTGTTGTGAAAAAAGGAGGCCTGGCAAAATGGTTATTAAAAAAATAAGTCGTTTTAGCATGATAAAAATTTATTAATTCTTGACAAAAATTAAGCCACAATAGGTTCTAACTTAGATAAAGCTTGTTTAACCGATTTAATAGATTCAAAAGTAAGTAATAAACGTAAACCATTACGCGTTTGTGTTTCTTTCATTTTACAAATATTCGGATTTGCCTGAACAAATTGCAGCACTTTGGTGAACCATTTACTTTGGTAAAAATTACTTTGCTGGTCACTAATAAAATACCCCACTAATTTACCGTGTTTCATCACTATTTTTTCAAACCCGATCTTACTGGCTATCCACTTTATTCTTACACTATTTAATAAATCCACAACTGATGTAGGAAGTTCTCCAAAACGGTCTATGAGTTGCGACTCAAAAGTTTTCAATTCTTCGTCTGTTTTAATATTATTGAGCTGCGTATATAGGTTTAAACGTTCAGTAATATTGTTGACATAATCATCTGGAAATAATAATTCAAAATCAGAATCAATGGTAACATCTTTTACATATTCTTTGTCATGTGAATCCTCCTGATATAAATCTTTAAATTCAGTTTCTTTTAACTCTTCAATGGCTTCATTTAATATTTTCTGGTAGGTTTCAAAACCAATTTCATTAATGAATCCACTTTGTTCCCCACCTAATAAATCACCGGCGCCCCGAATTTCAAGATCTTTCATGGCAATATTAAACCCGCTACCCAATTCAGTGAATTGTTCTAACGCAGTTATACGTTTTCTGGCATCATCAGTCATTGCAGAATATTCGGGTGTAATAAAATAACAGAAGGCTTTTTTGTTACTACGACCTACTCTTCCTCGCATTTGGTGTAAATCACTCAAACCAAAATTATTCGCATTATTTATAAAAATAGTATTGGCATTAGGCACATCCAGCCCGCTTTCAACTATAGTTGTACTTACCAAGACATCAAAAGCACCATTCATAAATTGAAGCATTAGGTTTTCTAATTTTTTCCCATCTAGTTGTCCGTGTCCAATACCAATTTTAGCATCCGGTACCAAACGTTGAATCAAGCCTGCTACTTCTTTAATGTTTTCAATACGATTGTGAATAAAAAATATTTGTCCGCCACGTTCTATCTCATAACTCACAGCATCACGAATCACCTCTTCATTAAAACGAATCACGTGACTCTCAATAGGATAACGGTTTGGTGGCGGCGTGGTGATCACAGATAGATCTCTAGCTGCCATTAAACTAAACTGCAGTGTTCTTGGAATAGGTGTAGCTGTCAGAGTCAGTACATCGACATTTTCTTTTAAGGTTTTTAGTTTTTCTTTAACGGCAACTCCAAATTTTTGCTCTTCATCAACAATAAGCAATCCTAAATCTTTAAATTTTACGTTTTGATTGACTAATTGATGAGTTCCAATAATGATATCTACTTTACCCTTTTCCAGGTTTTCAAGCGTTTCTCTTTTTTCCTTTGTCGTTCTAAATCTATTTAAATAATCTACTGTTACAGGAAAATCTTTTAAGCGCTCAGTAAAGGTTCTGGAGTGCTGATAGGCCAAAATGGTGGTTGGTACCAAAACTGCCACCTGTTTGCCATTATCAACTGCTTTAAAAGCCGCACGAATAGCCACTTCTGTTTTACCAAACCCAACATCACCGCACACCAATCTGTCCATTGGTCTTTCGCTTTCCATATCGGCTTTAATATCTGCCGTTGCCGTTATTTGATCTGGCGTATCTTCATACAAAAACGATGATTCTAATTCTAATTGTATATAGCTGTCTGGGTTATACTGATAGCCTTTTTCAGTTTTTCTCTTGGCATAGAGTTGTATTAAATTAAAGGCAATTTCCTTAACCCTGGATTTTGTTTTTTGCTTAAGAACTTTCCAGGCATTACTACCCAGTTTATATATTTTAGGCGGTTTGCCATCTTTACCATTAAACTTGGTGATTTTATGTAATGAGTGAATACTTAAATACAAGATGTCGCGCTCACCGTAAACTAATTTTATTGCTTCCTGTTTCTTCCCTTCTACATCAATTTTTTGTAACCCGCCAAAACGTCCAATCCCATGATCTATATGTGTCACATAATCACCTATTTCAAGATTTGTGAGTTCTTTTAAGGTAATAGCATGCTTTTTAGCATAGCCATTTTTAATCTGAAATTTATGATAGCGTTCAAAAATCTGATGATCTGTATAACAAAGTATTTTATTTTCATGATCAATAAAGCCCTGATGTAAAGAAAGGACAATAGTTTTATAGGGTTTTACTTCTAAATGGGAATCATCAAAAATGTCATGAAACCGTTTTGCCTGCTGCTCACTAACACAAACAATATAATTAGTAAAACCTTTATCATAGTTGGCATTCAAATCTTCAATTAACAGGTCGAACTGCTTGTTAAATGATGGTTGTGGTGTGGTATTAAAGACCACATTGTTTTCTGCTGATTTGGCAAATATTGTGGTGGTCCCGAATTCAACAATTGAAAAATCTAAAAGCTGTCTTTTTAGCAAAGTTGAATTACAGAATAATTCATTTGGCTGGGCGTGTTTTAAAGTGGTGGAAAGGGTTTTAAAAGCATCTTCTGCTTTTAAGAAAAAATCATCAATTCTTGAGAAAAATAAATCGGCATTCTTAAAAAAGACAGTGGTTTTCTGCGCCATGTATTTTAAAAAACTTTCGCGCTGCTCATCTAAAAACTTATTTTCAACATTGGGAATGATGTTTATTTTTTTTATTTGCTCGATAGATAACTGGGTTTCTACATCAAACGTTCTGAGACTGTCCACCTCATCACCAAAAAATTCCATTCTATACGGCACGTCATGTGAGAATGAAAACACATCTACAATCCCACCGCGAACTGAAAATTCTCCTGGTTCAGTCACAAAATCAACCCGTTTAAACTGGTATTCAAAAAGGGCTTCGTTTATAAAATCAATAGAAAGCTTATCGCCCACATTAATCTTTAAGGTGTTGCGGTCTAACTCCTTTCTGGTTACTACTTTCTCAAAAAGTGCATCTGGATAAGTGACTATTATTGCTGGTTTTTTTCTAGAATTTATACGATTTAAAACCTCAGCACGTAATAACACATTAGCGTTATCTGTTTCTTCAATTTGATAAGGTCTGCGGTAACTTCCCGGGTAAAAAAAGACATCCTTTTCCCCACATAACTGCTCTAGGTCATTTAAATAAAATGCCGCTTCTTCCTTATCATTAAAAACAATTAAAAATGGCTTTTCTGACTGCTTAAAGGCATTGGAAATTACGAAAGACAAAGAAGAACCTACTAAGCCTTTTAAATGTGTTTTACTTTGGCTTTGGGCAATAGCAGTTTGAAGAATTTGCGTCTGCAAAACCCGTTCATAAGTTTGTAACAAAACTGTTTTACTCAAGTATACTGATTTTTACACCTTCTTAAAATAAATTTGGTGCAATAAAGGTGCAAATATAGTTTAAGAATTACGAATATTGAATCAAGATGCATTATTTTTATAAGTAGTTTATCTTTGTGATTAACCCATTTTTTCAGCTCTTTTTATTTTTTTATAATATAAACTAAAGTTGAGAAAACAGGGTGTTTGATTGCAAAATGAATTGCCAAAAAAGAAAGAATTTAATTTTTAATAGGCTTATAGTTTATATATATTTGTAGTAAATAAATATTAAAATATGTCAATTTCAGATTTATTTGATAGTGGTTTTAAAAAACGTAATGAAGATCATTTTGCTGCTATTGTAAGAGTAGCCATGGATGACGGTATTATTACGGCTGAAGAAAAAGAATTTTTGGATAGGTTAGCACACAATTTAGATATTAATGAATCTGATTATAAACTGATTTTAAAAGATTATCAATCTCATCCTATTAATCCACCGCTGTCTTATGATGTTCGTTTAGAGCGTTTATATGATTTGGCGCGTATGGTATATGTAGACCATATTAAAGGTGATCATGAAGAAATATTACTTAGAAAAATTGGTGTGGGATTAGGGTTTCATCCTGAAAACGTCAAGTACATTGTTGATAAGGCTTTAACCTTAGTGGCTAACGGTGTAGATTTAGAAACTTTTATCTATGAAATTAGACACATGAATGAATAGATTCATACCATTATTTATAAAAAAAGCGTGCTAAATAGCACGCTTTTTTTATGATAGTATATTTTATTATATTAAATAAGGGTTTTCAACTTTAATAAACCCATATTTTCAAAGATAGTAAAGTAATTTCTGAGCTACTACCTTATGACAGAAACCAAATTTTTCATACAGGATTTCTACATATATTCAATTAACCATATTTCATGCGTAAATATTTTCAGCCATCTCGCTGATATAACTTTAATACATTTTCTTTTGAAACATTTTTTTTGATTATTCCTATTAAGCAGACTCAACATTACCTTTCAATCTGTCTAATAATCTTTAATTATTCCGTAAATTTAACTTATGGATCCTAAAAAAATCTTTTCTGAATTAAAGAGACGAAAAGTCTATGGCGTTGCAATCTCTTATGGGATTACCGCATGGTTGCTGGCTCAAATTGCTGGTTTGGTTACCAGTAGTTTTCAAGCTTCTCCTTGGGTAATGAAACTGATTATTATTACACTCATAATTGGTTTCCCAATAGCCATAATTCTTGGGTGGGTTTATGATATGACCCCGGAAGGGATTATAAAAACAAAACCAGAAGAGATTGAAAATAATCAGGCTCAAAAAAGCAAGAAATCAATTATCTGGAATCTATTTTTAAGTGTAATTATCATTATAAGTTTTGTGACTATTGGCACTTGGTGGGCGCTAAATGAATATAAATCGGCAGATACAAGAGCTATGAAATCTCTGGCTATACTTCCTTTAAGAAATTTTACTGAAAATGATAATCGAATGTATTTAGCAGCCGGCCTTCATTCTAATTTGATAACAAATGTATCTAAAATAAGTTCTCTACGAACCACTCCTCCCAGATCAACTTTAAAATATGAAAATTCAGAGAAATCAATTTCAGAAATAGCAAAGGAGTTGGGGGTTGATGCCATTCTTGAAGCAGATATTATGAAATTTGAAGACACGGTTCAGTTAAATTTTAGATTGATAAAGGCATTTCCCAAAGAACGGACTATATGGGCACAAATTTTTGAAAAACCTATGAGTGAAATTTATTCCTTATTTGATGAAGTTTCGCAACAAATTGCAAATGAAATGGATCTGACTTTAACGGAACAAGAGAAATTATTATTATCAAGTGCTAAGAAAGTTGACCCAGAGGCATATCAGGCCTATCTTAAAGGCATATTTTATTGGATGAAGCTTACTGAAAATGATTTAGAACAATCTCTTAAATATTTTCTACTCGCGCTAAAGATAGATCCAAATTATGCAGCAGCCTACGCTGGAATTGCTTCAGTTGGAGCTGCAAAAATGCAAAATGGAATTGTTCGGGGCATTGAAGTGATTCCGAAATTAGATTCTTTGATGACAAAAGCACTTGAACTAGATAATTCTTTACCTGAAGTTCACTATAGTATTGCTTTATGGAACACCTGGGGTAAATGGGATTGGAAAAAAGCAGGCATCGCTTACAAGAAAGCTTTAGCACTTAACCCAAATCAAGCCTTTACGCGTGCTTATTATTCTCATTATTTATACATTATTGGAGAGCCCAAGATGGCTTTACAACAAATTGAAAAGGCACTGGAACTTGATCCTGTAACACCACTCTTTCAAGCCGTATATGCTATGGATTTAAATTATAGCAGAAAATTTCCAGAAGCCATTGCTGTTTTAAATAAGATTTTACAATTTAATCCAAAAGATCCTTTAGCCCTTTCAACATTGCGCTCGGCCTATCACAATAACAAAGAATATGATAAGGCTTATGAAATTTTTGTCAGATCTTATGAGGCCGAAAATGATAAAGAGGCCGTTTTAGCACTTAAAAACGGGTACGCTAGCGGGGGTTATCCAAGCGCCTTAAATAGTTTGGCCGAGTTTCTCATTAATCGTTCTTCAGACATATATGTGACACCTTGGCGAATAGGTACGCTCTATACCAGGTCAGGGAACAACGATTTGGCCATTAATTATCTTTACGAGGCTTACAATGATCATGATTCAAACATGCCTTATATCAATATTGATCCAATATTTGACAATTTAAAAAATTATCCGGAGTTCAGAAATTTGATTGCAAAGATGAATTTTCCAAAATCTCATTAAATTATTGGACATCAATAATTATTAAATATTTATCATTTTATTAACATTCTTTATTTATACATTTACATCATCAATTTCAAGCTAAATGTCAAAGTTTAACTGTTTATTTTTAACGCTTGCATTAAGTTTCTTCTCGTTAATTCTGTTTCATTCAGAAGGCAGCATTTCTTTTAATAAAAACACCCCAATACATCATCTTAAAATTGATCAATCTATCAATGCTTATGCCATCTCAATTAATAATTCATACGAAGTATTAATAAATTTTGACAAACAAAAAAGACTCACAAACGTCAATTTATTTTGTTCTGTTAAACCTTTAAGAGAGGCTTTCCTTGATGATCATTCAAACTATCTAAAGGCTAGTAATCTCTTAGATTTAAATTTAACACCTACTACTATTATTTTTCCTTTTCATTCTTTCTTGTAAAGTTTCATTCTTTTATCTCGATTAAATAAAATCCAATGTTAAAAAGGTTTAACAAGGGATGTAATATGCAGTAAAATCAATTTAAAACTATAAACAATGAAAGTTTCTCTAATATTTATTTCCGTACTATTAATATTAAGCGTGTTTTTTCCTTTATTTTTATTTATTTATAATGGCCTTAAAAACACCTCAAACATAAAAAAAAGAATGAATTCCCTAATAAAGAATAACGGCATCAGCTATGCTGAAAAAGAAATATGGCATAATAATTTTATTGGTATTAGTAATGACAAGACAAAAATTACTTATGTTCATTTTAATGCCGATCAACCAAAAATAAGCACCATTGATTTAACAGAAATCAAAGAATGCCATATTTTAAAAAGCCAATTTAAAGAAAGAGACAAAATAATAAGGCTTCAAAACTTAGATTTAGAGTTTATTTACAAAACTTCAAATAAACCTCAAGAAATTATTAACTTTTTTAACTTAGATGAAGACTTAAGTGAAGACTATGAATTGCAAAGAATTGAAAAATGGCATAAATTAATTTTTAATGCCATCCCAAAGCAAAGACTTATCAAAGAAGCTTCTTGAAGGTGTTTTTTAGTAAAAAATGAAGAACACAAATAACTTATCTATTGCATGTTTGCTAGATGTTTTTAAGTGTGATTTTTAGCTATATTAAAAAATAAAAGGAGAAACTTATTGGCTTATTATGTGATTATGTTTTTTATAATAGAGTATATTTTTTGGTTTATAATTTTAATAATTACAAAATACCCTTATCTAATAAATTATGAAATCGATATTATTATCTGAAAAAGCTCTTTTAAAAAATATTTCATATTTGGGACTGAAGCTACTAATATTATTGAAGAAAAATACAAATAAGTGTTTCAAAAATTGAACTAAAACGAGATTATCCTTTAAAAACAAAAAACACCATGATAGTATCAATAATTCTTATTCTTATAGGGTTCTGGTTTTTAATTAAAGGGGCTGATTGGTTAGTAAGCGGAGCCTCTTCACTTGCAAAAAAAAACAATATTCCAGACCTGGCAATAGGGCTAACTGTAGTCGCTTTTGGCACATCGGCTCCAGAATTTGTCGTTAATACAGTAGCCTCTTTTGAAGACCATTCAGACATTGTTTTAGGCAATATTATAGGAAGCAATAATTTTAATCTTTTTATGATTTTAGGCATTGTAGGTTTAATATTTCCTATTGCGGTACAATCATCAACCGTTTGGAAAGAAATTCCTATTTCACTCTTTGCCGCATTACTTCTGCTCGTTTTAGGTAATGATTTTTATTTTCAAGAAAATAATATGATATCTAGAATTGACGGTCTGATTTTGATGATTTTGTTTGGTCTTTTCCTGTTTTACATTTACAAGCAAATGGCAAAAGAAGTGGCTGTAAAATCTGAAATAGTGAAAGGAGAATCCTCTAACTATAAAATTTGGGGTTTTATATTAATAGGTTTAACAGGTTTAATATTAGGCGGCAAATTAGTTGTTGATAATGCCATCGAAATTGCCACAAATATAGGTGTTAGCGAAAAAATTATTGGTTTGACTATAATTGCTGCAGGAACCTCATTGCCAGAACTAATGACATCGGTTGTTGCAGCATTTAAAAAGAACAGCGATATAGCTATTGGAAACATTATTGGCTCCAACATTTTCAACATTTTTTTAATTCTCTCAATAAGTGCTTTTGTAAGACCAATTAAATATTCTACCGTATTTAATCCAGATGTTTATGTTTTGATTAGTGGCACGGCCTTTTTATTTATTGCCATGTTTATTGGCTCAAAGAAACAATTGGATAGATGGCAATCTGGTCTTTTACTAGCAACTTTTATAAGTTATACAGCGTATCTTATCAGTAAAGAAATTTAAAAAAATATTTATTGATTATTTATGCAGTTTTAATTGAATGCGTTTTCTTGGAATATCTACTTCCAGCACTTTTACAATAATTTGTTGATGCAGATTTACATGCTCATTGACATCACTCACAAAGGCATCTGCTAAATTAGACACATGAATAAGACCACTTTCTTTAATTCCAATATCTACAAAACAGCCAAAATTGGTAATATTATTGACTATACCCGGAAGTAATTGTCCTTCTCGCAAATCGTTAATGCTTTTTATATTTTGATTAAACGTGAACACTTTAGCTTGCTCACGAATGTCCAATCCTGGTTTTTCAAGTTCTTTTACAATATCTTGAAGGGTAGGTAAACCAATAGAATCATTACAGTATTTCTTTAAATCTATCTTCTGAAGTGTTGCTAAATTTCCTATTAATTCTTGAACTGTTTTCCCCAGATCTTTAGCCATCTTTTCAACAATCGTATAACTTTCCGGGTGAACAGCCGAATCATCCAGTGGGTTTTTTGCTTCTTTAATTCTTAAAAAGGCAGCCCCTTGCTCAAAAGCCTTATTTCCTAATCTAGGCACCTTTTTAATGTCTTCTCTAGATAAAAAAACACCATGTTCATTTCTATAATCAAAAATATTCTCAGCAAGTTTTGGTCCAATTCCAGACACATAACTTAGTAATGATTTACTGGCCGTATTAATATTAACTCCAACAGCATTGACACAATTTTCAACAACCATATCTAATGATTTTTGAAGTTTTGTTTGATCAACATCGTGTTGATACTGTCCTACTCCTATTGATTTTGCATCAATCTTTACCAATTCTGCCAATGGGTCCTGAAGTCTTCTTCCAATAGAAACTGAGCCTCTTACGGTAGCATCATAGTTTGGAAATTCTTCACGAGCTATTTTTGAGGCAGAATAAATGCTCGCACCAGCTTCACTAACTACAAAAACCTGCATATCATTTTTAAAATGAACTTTGCGGATTAGTGCCTCTGTTTCTCTTGAAGCGGTTCCATTACCTATAGCAATCGCCTCAATTTTATACGCATCCGCCAAAGAACTAATTTTTTTCATGGCACCTACAGCATCACTTTTGGGGGGATGTGGATAGATGGTCTCATTATATTTTAATTGGCCTTGTGCATCCAGACAAACTATTTTGCAACCTGTTCTAAAACCTGGATCAATAGCCAGAACACGCTTTTCACCAATTGGCGATCCTAACAATAGTTGTTTTAAGTTTTTAGCAAAGACGTCAATAGCGGAGGCATCTGCTTTTTCTTTTGCGTTTTGGAGCGCTTCATTTGATAAAGATGGCAGTAATAATCGCTTATAGGCATCTTGAATGGCTAATTTAATTTGTTCACTACAATCGTTATTAGAACGTTCGATTCTTTCTTCAATTTTTGCTAAGGCTTTGTCATCGTCAATTTCAACTTTTGATTTGATATAGCCTTCCTTTTCTGCTCTTAAAATGGCAAGCAATCTATGAGATGGGATTCTGCTTAATGATTCTGACCAATCAAAATAATCTCTGAACTTTTGAGCATTTTCATCATCAATCTTAGCTTTTACAGCTTTTGTGGAGATGATTGCAAAACGGTCTAACTGATGGCGAATATTATTTCTTATATCTGTCCGTTCATTAATCCATTCCGCAATAATATGTCTTGCTCCGTCTAAAGAATCCTCAACAGTACTCACTTCGCCTTTTATGTATTTTAACGCAATAGATTCTATATCATTGGCATTTTGGCTCATGATTATTTTTGCCAACGGTTCTAAACCATTCTTTCTGGCGGTTTCCGCTTTGGTTTTTCTACTCTTTTTAAATGGTAAATATAAATCCTCAAGGGTCGTTAGATCTTGAGTAGACAGTATTTTATCCTTTAATTCTAGGGTTAATACCTCTTGCTCTGTCAGCGCTTTTAAAATGGTGGCTTTCCGCTTTTCTAAAGCTTCAAATTGCTCTTTATATTTAACAATGTCTCCTATTTGAACTTCATCTAAATTACCTGTGCGTTCTTTTCTGTAGCGGGATATGAATGGAATGGTACAATCTTCATGAAGTAACTGTACAGTATTTTTAACTGAAAATTCAGGGAGTTGAGTTTGAGAAATTATATAATTTAATAATGGATCCATTTAATCAGGTTAAGGCGAAAAAAAATCTCGTTTTCAAAGTAACATTGAAAACGAGATTTATACAAGTATTATCTTATTTATTAATTTCCGGCTTGCGTTTTAGCATCCTGAATCATTTTCTCATTTGGCAATATAGCAATATTAACACGTCTGTTTTTGGCGCGTCCTTCTGCTGTATTGTTATCATGAAGCGGTTGTGATTCACCAAACCAATTGGTTGTTAAACGTGATTGACTTATCCCTTTTTGTATTAAGTAATTAGTAACCGCATAAGCTCTGTTTTTAGAGAGTGTCATGTTATATTCTTCTGAACCTTGGCTATCTGTATGCCCAACAACCAATAAATTAGTGTCTGGATATTCTTTAAAAACACCAATTAATTTATTTAATGTTGCCTGTGACGCACTGTTAATGTTATATTTTTCGGTATCAAAATACACACCACTGCCTTCATCAAAAGTAACCACGATACCATCATCAACACGTTCTACCTGTGCACCCGGTATTTCTTCTTCAATTTTTTGAGCCTGCTTGTCCATTTTGTTCCCAATAAGAACACCTGCAGTGCCGCCTACTACTCCGCCTATAACGGCTCCTAATTCACCATTGCCACCTTTACCAACATTGTTTCCAATAATAGCACCTAAAATAGCACCCCCTGCAGCACCAATAACGGCTCCTTTTTGTTTGTTATTCGCGTTTTGTACTGATTTACAATTTGTTAAACTGATACTTAATACCAATGTAAAAAGTAATATTCCTGCTTTATTTATAATTGTTTTCATTTGTTTATTTCTTATTAAAATTCATAGTTATCGCAAAAGGCTTTCCATCAACAGAAACCGTTTGTTGCCATTGCATTGCCGTATCAGTTAGCGATGTTAATCTCAATCTGAATCCTTGATTAGTTTCTGATTTTTGTTTTTCATTAGTTGGCTTTAATAGAAAATCATAAAGTCCAGTTTCTTTGTTTACTTCCTGAATAGTAAATACAAAATTGCGCGTTCCAGTAGAACAACTCGTTTCATTAATGGTATAAGTTCCTGTATTGTTATTAGGTATAAATTGCCAAGTACTGCCTTCAAAACAATCTTTAGAAGTATCATTCAATAAGGTTACATTATATTTACCTGCTTGACTATATGTAATAGAACTTAAAGTCCATTCTCCTTTCATGATTTTCTTAGAATCTCTAACAGTTTTAGAAGTTCCGCACGATAATATCATTAAAACAATGCCGAGGCTTAATGCTAGTTTTTTCATAATTTGATTAGTTTAATATTTTAATACAAAATTAAGCAGAAGTACATTTGATTACTTACAACATTAACTTTTTATATTATATAATTTATATACGAAGTTTAGTGCTTCTTAGGATTTTTCAGATCAATTAAATTTTTATTGATGTGTTTGAAAAATGATTGCAAAATGAGGTTATTTATACTTGTCTTTGAAACAAGGTATAAATATAAGGGCGTTCTCCTCCAAAAGGATTTATAAACGTATAATTAAACGTATTAATTAATTTAAAATGAGAGCCTAAGTTTTTTTGCAACATTTCTAAATTGTAACGCTTTATATCAAGACCACAGCATTTCTGTGCGCCTTCTAAAGAAAAGACCGCTATGATAACATAACCATTATTACTGACTATTTTTTGAATTAAGTTGAAATAAGCCCTTTGTTCTGCTTCTGTTAAAAAGAAATGCAACACGGCCCTATCTATCCACAAATCAATACTTTGTAATTTATTTAATTGCTGTGGATTCGTTAAATCATCCTTAATACAACTTAAATTATAATTATGTGATTTTTTAACACGCTGTTTTAGTTTATCTAAAGCCAAATCACTAAGATCATTGGCAATAAGATTGGTGTAGCCTTCTTCTAAAAGACTATCTATTAAGCTGGTAGTTCCAGCTCCTACATTTAATATGGTGGCATCCTTTTGTAAATTACATGCATTGACTAATTCCATAGTTTGCATAGGATTTGCTTCAAACCACCCTAATTGCTCCTCTTCTTTATTATAAGCAGCATTCCAATGTTCATTTAAGTTTGTGATCATGCCTGTTTAGGTAATAAGATAACTGTTTTTAAAGTCAGAATCACTGTGCCTGTTAAACTCAAATTAACTTCTTGAATTTTTAATCATTTCTGTAATGTAAACTTTAAACTCTTTTATCGAGTAAAAAAATTTAAACCGCAAGATTTATTTTAGCAGAAACCAGTGCATCCAAAGCTTGGTTTTTTTTATCCAAGTCATAACAAGGACATTTTGCACAACGTTTGTTTTTGCCCTTTTTATAGTTCTTACAGCAACTACTGTTTACGCTATCAGAAGGGATTACCCCCAACTTAATAAGTTTCTTAATTGCCTTTTTTTGTTTCTTTTTGCCCAAGAGGTCGCCTTATTTGAAAGATGATTCAAAAATAATTATTATATTTTATTGGGCTGTTGGATCAGCTACTGTAGTCACATTGAGTTTCTCAATATCTCTGTCAAATAAATACAAGCCTCCTTTATCATCTCCAATAAGATTGATCTTATCTAAAATATTTCGAGCCACAGCTTCTTCTTCAATTTGTTCTGCAACATACCATTGTAAAAAGTTGTGGGTGGCATAATCTCTTTCTTGTAAAGTGACATGTACCAATTCATTGATGCTGTTTGAAACAAAAATCTCATGAGAAAGAAGTTCTTCAAACATTTCTTTAAAAGACCCAAAAGTAACATGTGGAGAAGCCAATTCTGATATTTGTGCATGACCACCACGTTCGTTTACAAACTTTATCAACTTAAGCATGTGGTCTCTTTCTTCTTGAGATTGCTTATACATAAAACCAGCAATACCTTCCAGACCTTTAACTTCGGCCCAACAAGCCATTGCTAGATAAATTTGAGATGATTCTGCCTCTATTTTAATTTGACTATTGAGGGCTTTTTCTATAGATTTTGATAACATAATTTTTGTTTTTTGTAAAGTTAATAAATTATCAACTAATTTGTAACCCATTAGAGATATTAGAATCATCCGGATTTACAAATACTAGTTTTCCTTCAGTATTTTCAGTCATTAAAATCATACCTTGACTTTCCACACCCCGTAAATCTCGAGGAGCTAAATTGACTAAAACGGTTACTTTCTTTCCAACAACTTCTTCTGCAGTAAAACTTTCTGCTATTCCTGAAACTATAGTACGCACGTCAATGCCAGTATCTACCTTCAATACTAATAACTTTTTGGCTTTAGGCATTTTTTCTGCTTCTAGAATTGTACCTACTCGAATATCGAGTTTAGTAAAATCCTCAAAAGTAATCGTGTCCTTTTGTGGTTCAACAGTTTTACCAGCAGCTTCATTGGCTTTTTTACTGGCAATTAGTTTGTCTAATTGCTTTTGAACGGCCTCATCTTCAATTTTAGAAAACAACAACTCTGCTTCCCCTATTTGATGTCCTGACGGAATTAAAACCTCTTTTGAAGCGATATCACTCCATGACATTTCAAGGGTTCCAGAAGAAATATTTAGCATCTTTCTAAGCCTGGCAGATGTAAAAGGTAAAAAGGGCTCACACAAGGTTGCTAATGCACTTGAAATTTGCAAGGCCACATACATAATGGTCTGAACACGTCCTTCATCTACTTTTATAACTTTCCAAGGCTCTTCATCAGCTAAATATTTATTACCAAGTCTGGCCAGATTCATCAATTCTTGTTGAGCTTCTCTAAAACGATAACGCTCAATAGAGCTTGAAATAATATTTGGAAACCCCTTTACTTCTGCTAAAGTCTCTAAATCAACTTTAGAAAAATCCTTTGGGTTTGGAACTATCCCATTGTAATATTTGTTGGTTAAAACAACTACTCTATTTATGAAGTTTCCAAAAATAGCCACTAATTCATTGTTGTTTCTTGCTTGAAAATCTTTCCAAGTAAAATCATTATCCTTGGCTTCTGGAGCACTGGCTGTTAAAGTATAACGCAACACATCCTGTTGATTTGGAAACTCAATTAAATAGTCCGGTAACCAAACTGCCCAGTTTTTTGAAGTAGAAAGTTTGTTTCCTTCTAAATTTAGAAACTCATTGGCTGGGACATTCTCTGGCAAAATATAACTGCCCTCTGCCTTTAACATGGCTGGAAAAATAATACAATGAAACACAATATTATCTTTCCCAATAAAATGTATCAACTTAGTGTCTTTGTCTTTCCAATAGAGTTCCCAATCTTTTCCAACTCGTTTTGCCCATTCTTTAGTAGATGAGATATACCCTATAGGTGCATCAAACCACACATAGAGCACTTTCCCTTCAGCACCTACAACAGGCACAGGAATTCCCCAATCCAAATCACGTGTTACCGCTCTTGGGCGCAAACCATCATCAATCCATGATTTTACTTGTCCGTAAACATTAGGTTTCCAGTCATTTTTATGCCCTTCCAAAATCCATTCTCTTAAAAATGCTTCGTGCTTATCCAAAGGTAAAAACCAGTGTTTGGTTTGTTTTAAAGTTGGAACATTTCCTGTTAATGCTGACTTTGGATTTATTAAATCGGTTGCATTTAAACTTGTTCCGCATTTTTCACATTGATCGCCATAAGCTTCTTCATTTCCGCATTTTGGACAGGTTCCGGTCACAAATCGATCTGCTAAAAACTGATTGGCCTTTTCATCATATAACTGTTCTGTAATTTCCTCAATAAACTCGCCTTTATCATATAAGGTTTTAAAAAATTCAGAAGCGGTTTCATGATGTATTTTAGCCGAGGTACGAGAATAATTATCAAAAGAAATACCGAATTCTATAAAAGATTCTTTAATTATAGCATGGTATTTATCTACAATATCCTGAGGTGAAACACCTTCGTTTTTTGCTTTGATCGTAATAGGAACACCATGTTCATCACTTCCGCAAATAAAAGCCACGTCATTTCCTGTTAACCTCAAATATCTGCTATAAATATCCGCAGGCACATAAACCCCCGCTAAATGACCAATATGAATTGGCCCGTTAGTATAAGGCAATGCGGCGGTAATGGTATATCTTTTTGACATTATTGTTTGTTTTGAAGGCACAAAAGTACGCATTTTGAGAGGGATTTAGAAAAAAAATGTACATTTACAACATGTCAAATCGCCCAATAATTTTAAGCTTACTTTGTGTGGTACTTTTCTTTTCAGGAAAAAGAATTTATGCACAAAATACAGCTACACCAAAATATAAAAATACTTTGATACAGCCGCCATATTTAAAAACAGGAGATACCGTTGCTATTGTTGCACCGTCTGGAATTTTAAAAAATAAAACTGAAGAAATTCAAAAAGCAAAAGACCTGCTTAAAAGTTGGGGATTAGAGGTTGTTATTGGAAAAAATGTATTTAATCAAAATAATCACTTTGCCGGAACTGATGATGAGCGATGTGAAGATGTTCAAAAAGCCATGGATAACAAATCTATTAAAGCCATCTGGTGCGCTCGTGGAGGTTATGGAACTGTTAGAATTTTAGATAAATTAGATTATACTCAATTTAAAAAACAACCAAAATGGATTATTGGTTATAGTGATATTACGGCATTACACAGTCAAATTCATAATGATGGTGTTGAGAGCCTTCATGCCATGATGTGTGCCAGTTTACAAGATGATACTAAAGAAATAGAAGAAACAATTGAAACATTTAAAGCCGCTTTATTTGGCAACCCTTTAAAATATGTTATAAAAGGTTCTGAATATAATAAAACGGGCTCTGTAACTGCTCCCATTGTTGGTGGTAATTTAACAGTACTTCATACTTTGTTAGGTTCTAAAACAAGTATGGACACCAGTGGTAAAATATTATTTATAGAAGATATTGGTGAATATAAATACCATATAGACCGCATGCTACAAAGTTTTAAACGGGCTGGTTATTTTGATAATTGTAAAGGCCTAATTGTTGGTGATATGACAAAACTAAGAAAAAATACCACCCATTGGGGAAGCTCTGTTGAGCAATTAATTCTAGACGCATTAAGTGACTATCATTTCCCCGTTGCATTTAATATGCCTGCAGGTCATGAAAAAGATAATAGAGCCATGATTTTAGGGCGAACTATCCATTTAAACGTTTCTAAAGAACAATCCATTATAGTTTTTGAAAATTAGAATCCTCTTTCTTTCTGCAACTGTTCATAGGCTTCTTGAACGCGTCTAAACTTTTCTTCAGCACCCGTTTGATGTTCTTTACCTAAGTGAATTACTTTATCTGGGTGATATTTTTTAGCCATGGTTCTATACGCTTTTTTAATCTCGTCATTACTAGCTGTTTTGTCTATCTCAAGAATTTTATAGGCATTGTCTGAACTATCATAAAACATGGCCTTAATACTCTCATAGTCTTTAGAGTTTATCCCTAAATACCCAGCGATAGTATGAATTTGATCTACTTCATCAGGCGTTACAAAACCATCAGCCTTTGCTATCCCAAATAAAAAATGAATTAATTGCAAACGCGAAGGGTGTTGCATCATCTGTCTGATTTGCAAACACACTTGTCTGGTAGAAATATTCTGTTGTTTATTAATCTCTTTAAACAACTTAAAGGCATTATTGGCACGCTCCTTTCCATACATGCCAACAAATTGCTGACGCACAAAATCCAATTCACTTTGATCTTGTTTGCCATCAGCTTTTATGACAATGCTAGATAAAATCAAAAGACTCACCTCAAAATCACCTGGTTGTGTTTTTACTTGTTCTATCTGTTGTGAATAGTTTGTACCATTTCCTAGGGCATCAACCAAGCTACCCAAGGCTAAACCAATTATCGCACCAATGGGACCTCCAAACGACCAACCTAAAGCACCACCAATCCATTTTGAAAAACTCATGTAAGAATAAATTTTGTTTATCGTCAAACCTACATATAAATAAATTCTTGTAAAAGAAGAAATGATCTTATGTAGGTTCACTCTGACCAATTTATAATAAAAACAGAGAATCAGAGTAAATTAATATTTGTTAGTAGATTGCTAAGCTATTTTGTTACACAATTGGTATCTTTGCACACACATTAAGTTAATTTTTAAAATTTAAAAAATATGTATCCAGCAGAATTAGTAAAACCAATGCGTGAAGATTTAACCAAAGTTGGTTTTGAAGAATTACATACCGCCGAAGCTGTTGATGCAGCTTTAGCTAAAGAAGGGACTACTTTAATAGTTGTTAATTCCGTTTGTGGTTGTGCCGCAGCTAATGCACGTCCAGGAGCGCGAATGAGTTTGCAAAACGCAAAAAAACCAGACCATATTGTAACCGTTTTTGCCGGTGTTGACACAGATGCTGTTGATAGGGCCAGACAACACATGGTGCCTTTCCCACCAAGTTCACCAAGTATGGCATTATTTAAAGATGGTGAATTGGTTCATATGCTAGAGCGTCATCACATTGAAGGCCGACCAGCAGAAATAATTTCAGAAAACCTTAAGGACGCCTACGACGAGTTTTGTAAATAGAAATTGAGTATTGAATTTTATAGGATGAAATTAAAAATCCACGATTAAGTCGTGGATTTTTTTATTTAAAAAAGCAACCATTGAAGCTTTAAAACATCTAAATAACAAATATTTAAATATGAAAAAGCCCTACTTGCTTCCATTTGTAAGCTGTTTAATATTTATGGTCTTTCAATGTGAAGAGGATTCTATTCCAACCATGGAATATGAACAAAACACCTTAATTGCCAGTAAAAAGATTATTGAAGATTTAGCAGCCTCTTCTTTTTGTAATGAAAGCACCGAATGTAAATTCATTGCTTTTGGCAGCAAACCATGCGGAGAACCTTGGAGTTATTTAATATATTCTACGTCAATCGATACCACTGAATTGGAAGGTTTGGTTGAAGTATTTAATCAAAACGAAGATGCTTTTAATAAAAAGTGGGATGTAGTTTCTGATTGCTCAGCAGCTTTACCGCCTACAAGTGTAAATTGTGAAAATAACACCTGCATACCTGTTTATCAAAACTAAGTTTTTCCTTATTTTTGGGGCATGCGAAAACTATTGGCTTACCCTTTAACTATAATTCATCTCCTTTGCTTTTTTATAGCATTAGTAATTTTTCATCCTATTCAGTGGATTTGTTTTAATATTTTTGGTTATCAGGCCCATAAAAAAAGTGTTGATGTTTTGCAATGGTGCTTAATGCGCTGTGCGAATATATTGGGGACTCGGTTTACATTTACTAATCCTCATAAAATAGATACGACGCAACCTCTGATCATTGTTGCTAATCATCAAAGTTTACACGACATCTATCCTATCACATGGTATATGCGAAAACATCATCCAAAATTTATTAGCAAAATTGAGTTAGCTAAAGGGATTCCTAGTGTGTCATATAATTTACGTCATGGTGGTGCAGCATTAATTGATAGAAAAAATCCAAGGCAATCATTGCCTGCTCTCATGAAGTTTGGTGAATACATTGAAGAAACTAAACGTTCCGCTGTTATTTTTCCTGAAGGGACCAGAAGTAAAAATGGTGAACCAAAGCCATTTCAAACGAAAGGGTTGGAAATATTATTCAAAAAAATACCTTCTGCTTTAATTGTTCCAATCTCTATAAATAACTCTTGGAAAATGTATCAATATGGTAAATTTCCTATGGGAATAGGTTCGCATATTACATTTACTGTACACGAGCCCATAAATTTAGCTACCTTTACAAACAAAGAAGATCTTATTAGCACTATTGAAACAACCATAAAAAATAATATCCATCCCTAAAATTAATATATGTCATTAAAAAATGTCCGATTTGAAGTCATGAAGTTTTTGGAAAAAGACGTTGATACCTTAATCGAAAAATACCTCATTCCAATTGAAAAAATTTGGCAACCAACAGATTTTTTACCAAACTCTGAAGGTCCTGCTTTTTTTGATGAGGTTAAAGAAATTAGAGAATTATCTAAGGAATTACCTTATGACTTTTGGGTGGTTTTAGTGGGAGACATGATTACCGAGGAAGCATTGCCTACTTATGAATCATGGCTCATGGATGTAGAAGGTGTAGATCAAGTAAATGGTGACAATGGCTGGTCAAAATGGGTGCGCCATTGGACTGCTGAAGAAAACAGACACGGAGATGTACTTAATAAATATTTATACTTATCGGGTAGAGTCAATATGAAAGAAATTGAAAAAACCACACAGTATCTCATAGCTGATGGTTTTGATATTGGAACCGATAGAGATCCTTATAAAAACTTTGTATATACTAGCTTTCAAGAATTAGCTACTTATATTTCTCATAATAGGGTTGCTAAAATAGCTACTAGTACCGGAAACAAGCAGTTAGGGAAAATGTGTAAAATCATTTCGGGTGATGAAATGAGACATCATCATGCCTATTCAGAATTTGTGGAGCGCATTTTTAAAGTAGATCCTAGTCAAATGATGATGGCCTTTCATTATATGATGAAACAAAAAATCACTATGCCGGCTCATTTTTTAAGAGAATCTGGGAATAAAATAAGTACGGCTTTTGAAGAATTTTCTAATACTGCACAGCGTATTGGGGTCTATACTTCCAGAGATTATATTGACATTCTTGAAAAACTCATTGTCCGCTGGGAAATTGACAAGATTACCAATCTTTCTGATGAAGCTGAAAAAGCAAGAGATTACTTGATGAAGCTGCCAGAAAGGATGTTAAGGATAGCAGATAGAATGACTATACCAGAAAACTCATTTCAATTTAAATGGGTAGAACCAGCCAAATTAAAATTATAAATTCTGAATAAATATTAAATTAATTCCTTTTGCTTCAAGAGGAATTTTTATTTTAGACTATATGTCAAATATTGAAGATCAAATAACCAAGACCATTGCTTTTGTGAAAGAACAATTAGCAAATGCTGAAGGTGGGCATGATTGGTTTCATATTGAACGTGTCTTTAACAATGCGTTACTTATTTCAAAAACAGAACGGGTTGATAAATTAGTGGTATCACTTGCGGCTTTGCTTCATGACATTGCAGATAGCAAATTTCATAATGGCGATGAAACCATTGGGCCAAACAAAGCTCGTACCTTTCTATTTAATCTTAATGTAGATTCAGTGGTTATTGAACATGTTATTAATATTATTGAAAACGTCTCGTTTAAAGGTGGGAATGTTTCTCAAAAATTTCATTCAAAAGAATTGGAGGTTGTTCAAGATGCCGACAGACTGGACGCTATTGGCGCTATTGGCATTGCGCGTTGCTTTAATTACGGAGGATTTAAAAACCGACAACTTTATAATCCGGATATAAAGCCCAATCTTAAAATGACTAAAGATGAATATAAAAATTCAAACGCCCCTACTATCAATCATTTTTATGAAAAATTGTTATTGTTAAAGGACAGAATGAATACCAATACTGGTAAGCGAATTGCTTCAGACCGACATGCCTTTATGGAATTATTTTTAAAACAATTTTATAATGAATGGGAAGGCAAACAATAACTAGCACTGATTTATTACTTATTCATTAAGGTCTATTTCTATTCTGTTTTATATAAAACCACAAACCTATATTATTTTAACTTCATCTTAACTTAATCTCGATATATTGGATAATATAGCATATATATGAGTCAAAATAGATGTGTTTTTCATTATGATATCAGCCTACTTTTGCCCCGTTGAACGTTTAATAATTTAAACATGAAAAAGACAATTAAAAAACAGTACAAAACAAATACATTAAATTTATTTCAATTTCTATTGATCTTATTAATCACATTGCCTCTTATAACAGGAGCCTTGTTACTTTGTTTTAGAATTAAATAAAATAAAACTATTTGATAAAATAATTTAAACCTTAAAAACACTTATTAAATCCTTTACTGATTAGTAAAGGATTTTTTATTTTAAATATGGAATACGCTTTAGTTTTCCCGAGCCACCTCCAATGCAGTTAACTTATACTCCAGTATCTGTAGTTGTTCCCCACTATGTATTATTTGTTCAACAGATAAGTTATTGCTTGAATTAATAAAATTTACTATCCCATTCATTTTTGTGTTATAGTATTCTATGGTTTTTTCAATTTTATCTTTATCCATAACTGATTATTAAATTGACTACTGTATAATAAGTTTAATCTCCTTTCTATAATTCGAAGCGCTTTGACCCGTAATCTCATTAAACTGCTTGTTAAAATGAGAAAAGTTATTAAACCCACACTCAAAACAAATATCTGCAATACTTAACTGGCTTTCGTTGAGCAATTTGGTGGCGTGTACCACACGGTATTCATTAACCAGTTCTGTGAATGTTTTTCCCGTGGTCTTTTTAAAAAACCTGCAAAATGCCGGCACGGTCATACTTACTTTATCGGCTATTTCTTCTAAACTTATATGGCGCTGAAAATTGCTGTTTACAAATTTAAATATGATATCAATTTTAGAGCTGTCCTGTGGTTTTGTTTCAAACGCAAATCCATCCGCATTGAGCAAAGAATAATCTTTAGATTCAGCTAAGTCATTTAAGACTTCAAGAAGTTTTAAAATTCTCTCAAAACCTTCAAGCTCTGGTAATTCTTCAATTTTTGGCCCAACAACTTTTTTTGCTTCAGGTTTAAAAAGAATTCCTTTTTTTGCTCTTTCAAATAAAGAAACAATACCGTTCATTTCGGGTATATTAAAGAATCCTTCTCCCAAAAAATCAGATTTAAATTGAACGACCGTTTCTGTACCGTTAGTAGTTAATCTATCCGTAAAACCATTATGTGGCAGATTTGACCCTAATAATATGAGCTGGCTATTATTAAAATAAGATAAGTGATTGCCAATGTGTCTTTTTCCTTTCCCTTTGTTGACATATACCAATTCAAGCTCCGGATGGAAATGCCAAAAGGCAAATTTATTTTCCCTTTTTTCAGTATGCTGCTTGACTACCAAAGAACTACCAAAAGCAGGGCTAACTTTTTCAAATGTTGGTTTCTTATTCAGCATAAGTAATTTTTAAACAAATTTACAATTTAAACTCCTGAAAAAATGTAGTCTATTAACACAAATGTATGCTAAATTAACTTAACATTAATTTAACACTGTATTTATTGATAAAATAGCACATATATTAGCCAAAATGGTTGTTTTTTCAGCTCGCTTTCTGACATAGATTTGCATTGTAAAACGTTACAAAGAACCAAATCATGAAAAATAGAAAAACAACACTTAGAAAAATAATATTAACAGGAGCAATGTTTATTGCCTTGATTAGTAATGCAACCAATGGATTAAATATTGATCCAAAGAACGATTCAAAAAAAACAACTTTTACTTTAAACAATGTTAAACAAGGAAACCAACTAATAATAAAAGATTTAAATGGTATTATTCTTTATAAAGAACAAATTAAAAATTCAGGAAACTATTCAAAAGGTTTTGATTTAACTTCATTACCTGATGGTTCTTATGTTTTTGAACTTGAAAAAGATTTTGAAATTAAGTCATTCCCTTTTACGGTAAGCTCCAATACAGTAGAATTCAGCGAAAATGAAACCACTATTCATAAACCCTTTGTTACTTTCAAAAACAACTACATATATGTGTCTAAACTAGCGCTAAACAATGAGCCATTAGATGTCAAAATATATTATCAAGATGGGGAAGGATTGATTTATTCTGAAAACATTAAGGACACCAAAGTGATAGAAAAAGTTTATAAGCTAGCTTTAAAAGCAACAGGCGACTATAAAATAGTTTTGAGCTCCAACGGCAGAGAATATTATGAATACATCACCTTCTAAAAGGTTTTACAATATTAGTTAGTTTAGTTTGTTAAAAGGTGGGTGTTACTTTTTTAGCCTCACCTTTTATCTTTTAATAAAATAATTATCCCAATAAAAAATCTTTATGGAAATATTAATTAACTTCTTTGATGAAACTTTAATTAAAAAAAACAGTTTCATCTTAAATCTTAAAAGCTTTTACGATAACTGGAAAATTAAAAGAACCCTGCTAAACATTATTTGGGGTCTTATAAATATTTCTGCTTTAATAATAGGAACCAATATCATGATAGCAATTCACTTAGAATTATTATGGCTTGCTTTTGTAATAATATATGCCTCTGTTTATTGGATAGTTTCATCCTTATTAATAGATTATCTGATTGGAGATGAAATTGACAACGGAATGTATCAACTCATTAAATAGTTCTATAATCATATGTTATTTTAAACTTAATCTATGCGTATGAATTTAAACAAAGTTAAAATAACATATAAATACATCAATATTGATGTTTTAAAAGAAATACAACATAAGTATTTTTACGGAGCATTTTATAGTTGATATAAAAATACATCAGATACAAATGATGTTTTAATTAGTTTAGTTTGTTAGTAAAAGTGAGTAGCGATACTCACTTTTACTTTTTATAAGGTTTTATAATGAACATTCCCTGAAACAAATTAACTTCCGGGAAATTCCGCTTTGCGTTTTTGCAAAAAAGCGGTTGTGCCTTCAACAAAATCATCAGTACCAAAACAGTTGCCAAATTCGTTTATTTCAACCTCAAAACCATCAATACCATCCTCATAATTGGCATTGATTGCCTTAATTGCAGCACCAATAGCCACGGATGAATTTCGTGAAATTTTACCTGCTATCTTTTCACAAAGTGGCAATAATTCTTCTTGGCTTGTTACATGATTTACCAATCCATATGATAATGCCTGGTTAGCATCAATCATTCCTGCGGTCATAATCATTTCCATTGCTCTGCCTTTTCCAACCAAATTTGGTAAACGCTGTGTACCACCATACCCAGGAATCACACCCAGAGACACTTCTGGTAAGCCCATTTTTGCATTATCACTGGCGACTCTAAAATGACAGGCCATGGCTAGTTCTAAACCGCCACCAAGTGCAAATCCATTCACCGCTGCAATAACAGGCTTTGATAAATTCTCAACAAAATCGAACAATATTTCTTGACCTTTTGCAGCTAAGCTTTTTCCTTCATTAACATCAAATTCGGCAAATTCACTGATATCAGCGCCAGCAACGAAAGCCTTTTCGCCACTTCCTGTTAAAATTATAACTTTTATGTCTGTATCTTCTTCCGCTTCTTTAAAAGCCTCATGCAATTCCTCAATGGTTTCTTTATTAAGGGCATTTAATTTATTGGGGCGATTAATAGTAATAAAGCAAATGCTATTACTGGTTTCTGATAAAATGTTGTTGTATGTCATAATATTATATTCTTTAAATAATGCTAATACTTTGATGTGTTAGGTTTCTTTAGGAATGGTTACTTTAAATGTGGTTCCTTTATTGGGTTCTGACTCAAAAGATATGGTCCCTTTATGCATTTCAACAATGTTTTTAACCATGGCAAGGCCTAATCCCATACCGCTGGTTTTTGTGGTAAATTTAGGTTCAAAAACCTTCATTTTATTTTCTTCTAAAACACCTGCGCCATTATCAGAAACGGTAATAATCACTTGTTCATTTTCGGTTTTTACATTTACTTTTATTTTAGGCTCTCTGTTATTTGGAATTGCCTGAATCCCATTTTTCACCAAATTAGTAACCACTCTAATCAATTGCGTTCTGTCAAATTTTGCTATTATCTCTTCAGAATCAGATGAAAACTCAATATATTCTTCATTAAAAATATCTAAGGCCAGTTTTACAATTTTAACCACATTTAAAGTTTCATTTTGCTGCGCTGGCATTTTTGCAAAGTTTGAAAATGCCGAGGCTATTGAACTCATGGTGTCAATTTGTTGAATGAGTGTTTTGCTGTATTCATCCACTTTTTTGTGAATGTTTTCATCAGTAGGATCAAATTTACGCTGAAAATTCTGAACCGTTAAACGCATAGGCGTTAATGGGTTTTTAATTTCATGCGCAACCTGTTTTGCCATTTCTCTCCATGCTTGTTCCCTTTCAGAAGTTGCTAGTTTTACCGCGCTTTCTTCAAGTTCATCAATCATACTGTTATACGAATTAACCAACACATTAATTTCCTCACTGGTGTCTCCTATTTCAATTCTTTCATTGCTTTTTTCTAAACGGGTCGTATTGATTTTATCACTAATTGTTTTTAATGATTTTGTGATGTATTTTGATAAAAGGAACGCAATAACCACTGCCATAAGCAATACAAAAGAGTAAGCATATAACAGCCTTAATAAAAACTCATTTAACTCTTTAGAAAGGAATTCATCATTCTCTAAATAAGGTAAATTTAATATGGCTAAAGGTTTGGATTTTTGATCTGTAATATAAGAATATGACGATTGAAAGATTTCCCCATTTTCTTCGCTTTTTTCAATATAATGATGTTGTGCAGTATTAGACAATTCATTTAATATTTCGGTTCTAATACAAACCTGCAAAGTATCTAATGTAAAGGTGGCTCTTGATGTTTTTAACAAGGTCCCGTCAAGATCATATAAATTTAATTGAAGTGAATGAACATCAGCTATTTTATAAATTTCATCTTTAAAAATTAAAGGAATTTCTTTAGTCGTTACCGGATAAGACGTTTCCTTTAAAACAAAATTAATGTGACTTTGAATTGCTTTTTCCTTTCTTTCAAGCCTTTGTTGATGGTAATCCTTTGTCTCTTCTTTGTACTGATAAATAGCCACAGAAGCAATTAAAACGGATGCCATTAGTACCAAAAGTATCATCCCAATAAAAATACGGGTACGTAAAGACAATCTTTTTAAATTCATGCAGATAAATTATGATTAATAAAGATAGCAATAATTGAACCAATCCTTTTTTAAGCTTCGGGATTTTTTGCTCTAATATTCTTATAAACTTTGAATCCTAACATAATAAGTACGCCTAACACTATCAGACCTATTATTCCATAAACCCAATTAATAGCATTTTTTAAAATCACTAAAAAAACTACAGCAAACAAAATGAAGGTGGCTCCTTCATTCCAAATGCGCATAAAACTGGATGTTTTCTTTACCTTATCATTTTGCAACTGTTTATAGTATTGATGCGTTTTTAAATGATAAACAATTAAAAGAATTACAAATAATAACTTAACATGCATCCATGGTTGTTCTAACCAATAAGGTTGTAAAATGAGTAACCAAATGGCAAAAACAGTAGCTAATATTGCTGACGGCCACGTTATAATATACCATAAACGCTTGCTCATTAATTTAAGCTGTTTGCCTAGAATTTCCTTTTCTGGAGAAGGTTTATAAAAAGACTCTATTTGATACACAAATAAACGCGGAATATAAAACAACCCAGCAAACCATGTAATTACAAATATGAGATGAAACGATTTTATATAATTGTAAAACTCCATTAATTTTCTACGAATAAATAGTTTAAATTTTTGTTGTTAAAAGCAGCGTTAAAAGCACTAATCTCATCACTTAGCAACTTATTAAAAGCATCTAATTGTACATTAATTTGAATCGTCAATTCGTTTTTAACAGCAATATCCTGATCGGTTGGCGCAAAATCACCCATACTTATTAACGCATTTAAATGTCCCAGTTTATTAGTTAATCTAATCGGAAAATTTAAGGGGTCTTGATTACTTTTGTTTTGCGTTTGGTATAATGCTTCTTCTATTTTTGTAAAGTCTTCTTTTAATTTTTTAGATTTTTCTAAAAGATCTTTTACCGTTTCACTGTCTTTATATTGGGATTCAAAAGCTGATAATTGCTCTTTTATTTTTCTGATTTTTTTGATAGATTGATGCGCATTATCCATTGTGCTATTGATATCTTTAACAAAATCAAACTGCTTTCGCATATCTTCCAAAGTGCTTTCTGCTCTAGGATCAGCAATAATATTGAATGTTTGAGAATAGTTTTTGTCATTAACTTTTAAACTTACTTTGTAAGTTCCTGGCAAAGCTTGTGGCCCATCCAAACTAGCCCACCATAAAATCATGCCATCAAGAAGTTCTGCTCCTTTATAAGACATATCCCAAACAAACTGGTTCATCCCTTTCTTAACTTCCAGTTTATCATCCTTTTTATTTTTTGTGCTAAAATATGTTATGGTATCGCCCTTTATATCAAAATAAGTCAAGGAAACGGCATCTTCTTTATTAAAGTCTTTCAAATTAAAATAGGTTATGACACCATTTGGATGATTCGTTCCAGAAGTTTTACTCTTATCCCTACTTCTCCCGTCCATTCTATAGGAGTCCTTCGGCGTAAAAAGTCTGTTTTCAGAAGTGTTGCCAGTATACAGTTGATGTAATACTGTTAAATCATCCATAATCCATAAACTTCTTCCTTGTGTAGCCACAATTAAATTATTGTCTTTAATGGCCAAGTCAGTGATTGGAACAATTGGCAGATTCAACTGAAAAGCCTGCCACTTTTTCCCATCATCAAAGGATATATACATCCCGGTTTCAGTTCCAGCATATAATAACCCTTTTTGCTTTGGATCTTCACGCAGTACTCTGGTAAAATGTTCCGGATTGATGCCATTTGTGATTTTAGTCCATGTTTTACCATAATCTGAGGTTTTATACAAATATGGAGCGAAATCTCCAGTTTTATATTTGGTTCCTGCTACATAACAAGTACCGTCATCAAAAGCACTGGGTTCAATACTATTTATCATCATCCACTCCGGCATTTCCTTGGGCGTCACATTCTCCCAATTTTTACCCCCATCTCTGGTTACATGAATTAAACCATCGTCACTTCCTACCCAAAGTAACCCTTCAACTAAAGGGGATTCATTAGCGGCAAAAATGGTGCAATAATATTCTACAGAAGTATTATCCTGAGTAATGGGGCCTCCTGAGGATTTTAATTTTTCAGGATCATTACGGGTTAAATCAGGGCTTATAATTTTCCACGATTGTCCTTCATTTTCTGTGATATGAACATGTTGTGAAAAAGTATATAAACGCTTTGGGTTATGTTTTGAAAACATAATAGGGAAATTCCACTGAAATCGGTATTTCATGCCTTCAGCACCATGACCCATCGGGTTGTCTGGCCATACATTAATGGCTCTAACCGTTCCTGTTTTATGATTTACTCGCGTTAAAAATCCACCATAACTTCCGCCATATACAATATCATCATTTTCCGGATCGACTACAATATGTGCTGACTCTCCTCCTGCTGTATCTTCCCAATCATCTTCTGAAATTGAACTTCCTTCAGAACGATGTGAAATTCTTATCGTGGAATTATCTTGTTGTGCTGCATAAATTCTATATGGAAAATGATTGTCGGTAGTCACTCTATAAAACTGTGCCGTTGGCTGATTATGATAAGAACTCCAGGTTTCTCCACCATCATAAGTCACCTGTGCACCACCATCATCTCCAATAATCATGCGGTTTGAATTTTCCGGAGCAATCCACAAATCATGATGATCGCCATGTGGTGCATTAAATGCATTAAATGTTTTGCCTCCGTCTGTACTTTTATGATACCTAACGTTCATGACATAAACAATGTCGGCGTCCTTAGTGTCCGCATACACTCTTGTATAATACCAAGCCCGTTGACGCAAACTTCTATCACTATTAACCAAATTCCATGTATCACCTCCATCGTCACTTCTGTATAAACCTCCCTTATCCTTGTTTTCAACCATTGCCCAAACTCGCTGGTTGTTTAAAGGTGATACCGTCACACCTATTATTCCTAAGGTATCTTCAGGGAATCCTTTGTTTTTTGAGATTTCCTTCCATGTTTCTCCACTATCAGTGCTTTTCCAAAGCGCTGAGCCTTCGCCACCAGAGCTTAAACTGTAAGGAGTTCTTTGAACCCTCCATGTAGAGGCATACACAATTCTTTTATTGGTTGGGTCAATGATTAAATCAACGACACCAGCATTTTCGTTAGCAAAAAGCGTTTTTTTCCAGGTAATCCCACCATCTATACTTTTATAAACACCTCTATCTTGAGATGATTTATAAATATTCCCTAAAACAGCAGCATATACAATATTATGGTCTGTTGGATCAATAGCAATTCTTGGAACATGTCTTGAGTTTTTTAATCCCAATTCCGTCCAGGTTTTTCCCGCATCAACACTTTTCCAAATGCCATATCCTGAAGAGACATTCCCTCTTACCGTTTGTTCTCCACCGCCAACATAGATTACATTAGGATCACTCTTGGATATTGAAATAGCTCCAATACTGCCACCAAAAAAGCCGTCCGAAATGTTTTCCCATTCTCTTCCTCCATTTATAGTTTTCCAAACACCTCCGCCAGTTGCACCAAAATAAAACAAGTTAGGTTGGTTAGGAACTCCAGTTACTGCAGCACTTCTCCCGCCTCTAAAAGGTCCTAAAAGCCTATATTCTAAAGCATTATACTGGGCTTCATCAAAATTTTGAGCAATTGATTCAGTATTAATTCCTGTAAGTAGGAATAACACCATTAAGGAAACGAATAGTCGCATATTAAATGATGGTTAAATTATGAATTACGAAAATAAGAATAATAATTTAGGCGCCGTCTTTCGCTATTAAATTTAACTTAACTTCTCTATTCAAAAAGTAAGCAGTCACTATGGTTGAAAGCACATCAGAGATTGGAAAAGACACCCAAACTCCTAATTCCCCATAGAACTTTGGCAGAATTAATATTAACGGAATAAAAAAGAGGCCTTGTCGCAATAGCGTTAGAATCAACGCAGGTGTTGCTTTACCAATCGCTTGAAAATAGGCCGCACCAATAAGCTGAATGGCAATAATAGGTGTGGCAGCAAAAACCCAACGCATATCACTTGGTGTTTTACTAATAATTTCCATGTCAGAGGTAAACATTCTTGTAATCTCTTCTGGAAACAACATTAACAAAATAAACACAAAAGTGGCCATTATCATGGCGTATTTTATTGCGATATTAATTGTTTCCCTAACACGCGTATAGTTTTGAGCACCATAATTAAATCCGGCAATCGGTAAAAACCCTTGTGTTAAACCTAACACAGGAAACATAGCAAACATAAGCATCCTTCCAACTATGGCGTATGATGTTACTGAAACTTCTCCTCCTAAATCAAACAAGATATTATTCATAAATAAGTAAGTAATACTAACAACCGCTTGTCTCGCTAAAGTGACAAATCCAAGAGAGCTAATTTCAGAAACCAAAGAAGGGCTCAAACCAAAATGTGAAAAGTTTATTTTTAACTCAGAGTTTTTGGATAAGAAAAACCAAAGTATAAATGCAAAACATATGATATAAGAAATTGAAGTCGCCCAAGCAGCACCTTCCATTCCATAATCCAAAACATTAATAAAGATATAATCTAATAGCAAATTAGTCACAGAAGGAATCATCATGGCGTACATGGCAAATTTTGGCTTACCTTCAGCTCTAATAACGGTATTTCCCATCATACAAAGCGCCAAAAAAGGCACCCCATAAAGTACAATAGTATAATAAATTCTGGCGGGTTCAAAAATGTTCCCTTTACCTCCAAAAGACAATATAATACTATCTTTAAAACATAGACCCAAAACCACTAAAGTGATTGTAAGCAATATGGTTAAGGTTATTTGATTGCCAAAAGTTTTTAATGCCTTTTCCCTGTTTTTACTACCAAGTGCCCTTGAAATTATTGAAGAACCACCAATTCCAATGGACATCCCCAAAGCTGCTATAAAAAAGGAGACCGGCAGGACCACATTAATAGCTGCAATTGCAATTGAACCAATCCAATTTCCAACAAAAATGGTATCTACTAAGATATTAAGTGACATCACCAAAATTCCAATAGATGCAGGAACGGCTTGTTTGATTAATAATTTAGTAATTGGTTGAGTTCCTAAATCTTGGGAAGATATTTTAGCCATTTATTTTGAGGCTTATGCCCAATTTTTAATCCATTTTGCCAAAAGTGCAACCCAAGAATCATCATCATTTAAACATGGAATGGTTGTAAATTCCTTGCCTCCCATTTCATGGAAAATTTCCTGTCCTTCCATGGCGATTTCTTCTAAAGTTTCTAAACAGTCACTTACAAAAGCTGGGGTTACAATAGCCATGTTTTTAATGCCTTGTTTCCCCAATCGTTCAATTGTTCTGTCTGTATAAGGTTGTAACCATGGATCAAATCCTAATCTTGATTGAAACGAAGTTGAAAATGTTCCCTCTCTTAGTTTTAGATTTTCTCCTACTAATCGAGTGACTTCAAAACATTGGTGTCTGTAGCAAAATTGATGGGCTTTTGAGGCTGTAATACAACAACTGCCGTCAATTTTACAATGCGATTTTGTTATATCACTTTTTCTAATATGTCTTTCTGGAACCCCATGATATGAAAATAATAAATGGTCATAAGACTTACCATTTAAATGTTTTTTAATTGATTGTGACAGCACTTCTATATATTCAGGGTCATTATAAAATGCAGGTAGCGATTCTATTTTTAGATTTGGAAAATGTTCCTTTTGAATTTCATCCGCCAGAACCACAATAGTTTCTGTTGTTGCCATAGCAAATTGTGGGTATAATGGAATTAAAAGCACTTCTCCAACCCCTTTATTGACTAATTCCTGTAAGCCTTTATGTATAGACATACTGCCATATCGCATGGCTAATCCCACTGGAATTTCAGTTTGTCGTTGCACTTTATCTTGTAATCTTTCTGATAACACAATCAAAGGAGAACCTTCTTCCCACCATATTTTTTTATAGGCTGCCGCAGAAGCTTTAGGACGTGTATTTAATATAATGCCCTTAACGAGCAGCGTTCTGGCCCAAAGAGGTACATCAATAACCCGACCATCCATTAAAAATTCACCTAAATATTTCTTGACATCTTTTGGTTCCGGACTGTCAGGAGAACCAAGATTTACTAAAAGAATTCCTTTTTTCATTTTAATTTTTTTCAAAGATAAGCAGTATTTTAATTTAAAGACATTAAATATTTTTTTGGAGTCGTGCCATATTTCTTTTTAAAGGCCGCAATAAAATGGCTTGAAGTACTATAGCCCACTTTTAAACCCACTTCATTAACATTACAATCGCCTGCTTCCAGCATTTTACGTGCAAACTCCATTTTATGTTCTACCAGAAACCCGAAAACAGTATCGCCATAAATCTGTTTAAATCCTTCTTTTAGTTTTTTTAAACTTAATCCAACTTCATCTGCTAATTCTTGTAAACTAGGGGGTTCAGCCATTTTAGAAATAATAATGTCCTTGGCCCTTCTTAATTTTGTAACATTAGTTTCATCCACTAAGAAGGGGCATTGTTCAATATTGGTGTCTTCATTTCTATTAAAATATAAACTCAAAATTTCATACGCCTTTCCCTTAAAATATAAATGTTTTATCGACTGATTAAGGTTGTAATTAATTAATTGGTTTAAAACAATGGACATTGAAGCTGAAATTTCTCCATCCTTATAATATTTCTTTTCCTTATTATCATCATTCAAAAAAGAGATATAATCAGCTTCTTGCGAGAATAAAGAATGAAATTTTTTGATAGAAATTAATACCGTGACAACCCAAGAATTTGGGTTTATTTCTAAATTAATCGGTAAATCTTTTTGCGGATTGTACAACAATAAAGAGTTTTCTTCAAGAATATCCAAAGTATAAGTACCCTCATTAAATAGAAATTTACTTAAGCCTTTTATACAAAAATGGAATTGTATATAATCGTTTCGAACATCCTTACGCAAAATTAGGATGCTATTCTCCTCATTTTTATATGTTAAAACAAAAAATCCATCATCCACAAAAGTTTCTGCAAAATACCTTTCATCGACATTTTTTTTATAAATCGATTGTTTGTTATAATTGTTATTTTTTTTGTCCATTTCGTGTTAGTGTTTCAAAAGCCGCTAATACAACCATAAAAATATGACAAATATCATAAAATATTAAAAAAATACTTTAAAAACCCAAAAACGACACTAAAAGTTCTTTTAGCGTTGTTTTTTTAATTTTTTGATACATACATTTGTTCTTCAAAATTTTGAGATCTACCGATGCAACAATATAATATTTCTAAAAGTAGTTCTTTCTATGCCTTAGGATTAAGCTACAAAAAAGCTGATGCTGATATTAGAGGACGGTTTAGTTTAGACGAAAGCTCTAAAATCAACTTACTTAATCAAGCCAAAGAAAACGGCATTGAGAGTTTGGTGATTACCTCAACCTGTAATAGAACAGAAATTTACGGTTTTGCTCAACATCCATTTCAACTTATTCAGCTCCTTTGTGAAAATACTAAAGGAACCGTTGAAGAGTTTCAAAAAGTAGCTTATATCTACAAAAACAAAGATGCTATTTCTCACATGTTTCGTGTAGGTTCGGGCCTGGATAGTCAAATACTAGGTGATTTTGAAATTATTAGCCAAATTAAAAAGAGTGCTGTTGCTTCTAAAAAAGCCAACTTATTAAATCCTTTTTTAGAGCGCTTAGTGAATGCTGTTATTCAGGCAAGTAAACGCATTAAAACAGAAACAGAGATTTCTTCTGGAGCTACGTCAGTCTCATTTGCCTCAGTTCAATATATTTTTAATTCAGTCGAGAATGTTTCAAATAAAAACATTTTATTGTTTGGAACCGGAAAAATAGGCAGAAATACTTGTGAAAACTTAGTGAAACATACTAAAAATGAGCGTATTACTCTTATTAATAGAACTAAAAATACAGCTGAAAATATTGCCGGAAAATTTAATTTAGTGGTAAAGGATTACGCTAATTTACAAGAAGAAATCAATCAATCAGATATCTTAATTGTAGCCACTGGCGCCCAGAGACCAACTATTGATAAGCATCTCATTCAAACGGACAAACCTCTTTTTATTTTAGATTTATCAATACCCAAAAACGTTCATGACAACGTTAAAGAGTTGCCTGGAGTCATGCTGGTGCATTTAGATGATTTATCAAAAATCACAGATGAAACCCATGAAAAACGCAAAGAACATATTCCTTTTGCTGAAAGTATTATTGAAGAAGTAAAAAAAGAATTTAATGACTGGCTGGAAACTAGAAAATTTGCTCCAACAATTAAAGCCTTAAAACATAAACTTTTAGATTTTAAAATTGCTGAATTAGATACTCAAAGAAAAAAAATCGATAATTTTAATGAAGACCAAGCCGAATTGATCAGCAATAATATCATTCAAAAAATAACGAATCATTTTGCGCATCATTTAAAAGATGATAATATTTCTACCGATGAAAGCCTTGAGCTTATAAAAAAAGTGTTCCAATTAGAAAATTTAATAGATGTCTAAAATTATAAGAATTGGCACTCGCGATAGTGAATTAGCCCTTTGGCAGGCAAATACTGTTCAATCTCAATTAGAAAAACTTGGTTATAAAACAATACTCGTTCCAGTAAAATCAACTGGTGACTTAGTGCTGGATAAACCTTTATATGAACTTGGTATCACTGGCATTTTTACGAGAACTTTGGATATTGCCATGCTAAATTATGATATTGATATTGCAGTCCATTCACTAAAAGATGTACCCACTATATTGCCAAAAGGCATTATTCAGGCTGCAGTAATAAAACGAGGCAATATTAATGACACCTTGGTTTTTAAAAATAACGAAGAGTTTTTATCCCAAAAAGAAGCGGTCATCGCAACAGGTAGTTTACGCAGACGTGCCCAGTGGCTGAACAGATATCCAACGCATACCATTGTTGATTTAAGAGGGAATATGAATTCTCGTATGCAAAAATTAAAGGATAATGAAGATTGGAATGCTGCAATTTTTGCCGCTGCAGGTTTAGGAAGAATTGGTTTAAGACCAGAAGAAGCTATTAATTTAGATTGGATGATTCCTGCACCAGCACAAGGTGCGGTTATGATTACAGCCTTAAAAGAAAATGAATTTGCTGTTAATGCCTGCGCTGAATTAAACCATGAAGAAACTGAAATATGCACGAGTATTGAGCGTGAATTTTTAAACCGTCTTGAGGGTGGATGTACGGCGCCTATTGGAGCTATTGCTCAAATAAAAAATGAAGAAGTAACTTTCAAAGGTGTATTATTGAGTATTGATGGTTCTAAAAGAATAGACGTTACGCGCGTTAAAAAATTAGGCGAACATCATGATATGGCTGCTTTTTGCGCTAATTTCGTTATTGAACGCGGTGGAAAGCGCTTAATGGATGAATTACAAAGAACAAACAAAAAAACTACGGTTTACTCCACAAAAGCATTAACTGAAGGTCAACGCCATTTATTAAATAATAAGATTTCTGTAAAAAGTTCAGATTTTATCAAAGTAAGTATTAACAGGATTCCAAAAACGCTTTTAAAATCGAATCTGAAAAGTATCATCATAACAAGTAAAAATGCTGTAGAATCGGTTGTTACCAATTTTTCTCCTGAAGAATTACAGTTCAAAAACATTTATTGTGTTGGCAGAAGAACCAAGCAATTAATTGAACAAAAAATTGGAAAGGTTACGCATTCAGAAAACAGTGCTAAAAAATTAGCCGAGTATTTAGTTGATTATATGGAAGGCACTGAAATAACTTATTTCTGTAGTGATATCCGTTTAGATGATTTGCCAAAAATATTAGCAGACAATAATATTACAGTAAACGAAGTAGAAGCCTATAAAACTGTTTACGCTTCGGTTAAAGTTGACGACTCAACAGAAAGTGTCATGTTTTACAGTCCGTCAACCGTTCAAAGTTATATTTTACAGAACAAACCAAAAAAAATAGCTTTTTGCATTGGTGAAACAACTGCAGAAGAAGCCAAAAAACACTTCAAAGATGTGCGCATCGCAAAAGCACCAACTGTTGAAAGTGTTATTGAATTAGTAAACGAACATTATGTGTAGGTTAACTGCCATTTAATAAAAAAGAGCCCTTTTTTGAAAAAGGAACAATAAAATATGATAAAAAACGATTTATTTTTAAGAGCTTTAAAAGGAGAGACTGTTGACCGTCCACCTGTTTGGATGATGCGTCAAGCAGGAAGATATTTACCAGAATTTATAGCACTTCGCGATAAATATGATTTCTTTACACGTTGCCGAACCCCGGAACTTGCCAGTGAAATTACAGTACAACCCATTCGCAGATACGGAATGGATGCCGCCATATTATTTAGTGATATTTTGGTTATTCCTCAAGCCATGAATATTGAAGTGGAAATGAAACCAAACTTTGGTCCTTATCTTCCAAATCCTGTTCGTAATCAAAAAGGCGTTGACAATGTTATTGTGCCAGATGTTCATGTGGAATTAGATTATGTCATGCAGGCCATCAAAGCAACAAAAGAATTACTAAAGGATGAAGTACCATTAATTGGTTTTGCCGGTTCGCCATGGACCATTTTGTGCTATGTTGTACAAGGACAAGGAAGCAAAACATATGATAAAGCAAAAGAATTTTGTTTTACAAATCCCATTGCAGCTCATCAGTTATTGCAAAAAATTACGGACACAACTATAGCCTATTTAAAGGCAAAAGTAGAAGCCGGAGTTAATGCCGTTCAAATATTTGATTCTTGGGGCGGCATGTTATCGCCTGTAGATTATCAAGAATTTTCATGGCAATATATTAACCAGATCATTGAAGCTTTAAAAGATGATGCTCCGGTAATTGCCTTTGGAAAAGGATGCTGGTTTGCCCTGAATGACATGGCAAAATCAAACGCCTCTGCCTTAGGAATTGACTGGACATGTTCTCCAAAAAATGCGCGCTATTTAACTGGAGGAAATATTACCCTTCAAGGTAATTTTGATCCTGCAAGATTGTTGTCTCCACCTGCACAAATAAAAAAGATGGTACACCAAATGATAAATGAGTTTGGAAAAGATAAATATATAGTAAACTTAGGTCACGGTATTTTACCAAACATCCCATTAGAAAATGCCAAGGCGTTTATTGATGCCGTAAAAGAATATAAAGTTTAACCAAATGCTATAATTAAAAATAGCCTTTTAATATTTGTCCAGCTTTCAATACTTGATTTATCAGAAATCAAAATGATATTGAATGAATTACAAGTCAGAAGACTTTTATATTGAATTATTAAAATTTGAAGATGCTCTTAATCTTAACAAATTATTGGTGTCAAATACGGAGCGTTTTAAACTCTACTTGCCAAAAACACTTTCTGAAAACAGAACTTTGGAAAGCACCAAGTTTTACATCACAAAACGTATTGAAGCTATTAAAAATAAAATTGAATACACCTTTACAATTAAAGATAAATCCACAAAAAATATTGCAGGTTTAATCATTTTAAAAGCTATTGATTGGGACAATAAAAAAGGGGAGTTTGCTTACTGCATTGGAAAAAAATTTGAGGGCAAAGGCTTTATGAGTGAGGCCATACAAGCAACATCAACCTTCGCTTTTCAAAAATTGAATCTGAAAAAACTTCAGATTATTTCGCATGAAAGTAATACTGCAAGTATAAAAGTGGCTGAAAAAAGTAATTTTGTTTGGCGAAAAACTTTAAAAAATGAATTCACCCCTGTTGGTCAGGAGCCCATGGACATGGAATTATATGAATTATATTATGAAAGATAAATTTTACCAATATATTCAAGATTTACAAAACAGGATTACCTCAAAACTAGAGAGCATTGATGGTAAGGCTAAATTTAAAGAAGACCTTTGGGAACGGCTTGAAGGCGGGGGCGGAAGAACAAGGGTCATAGAAAATGGGCAGGTTTTTGAAAAAGGAGGGGTCAACATTTCTGCAGTACATGGTAAATTACCAGAAACTATGCAAGCCTATTTTGGTGTAAAGGACGCCAATTTTTTTGCCTGCGGCCTCAGTTTAGTATTGCATCCTAAAAACCCTCATGTGCCAACCGTACACGCTAATTGGCGTTATTTTGAAATGTATAATAAGCAAGGGGAAATGGTAGATAGCTGGTTTGGCGGAGGACAAGATTTAACACCATATTATCTATATGATGAAGATGCAAAACACTTTCATCAAACTTGTAAAACGGCTTGCGATAAACACAACTCTAATTTTTATAATGAGTTCAAACAAAAATGTGATACTTATTTCTGGAATTCACATAGAAATGAAGCTCGCGGTATTGGTGGGTTGTTTTTTGATTACTGCAAATCATCTGATGATATGACCATGCAAGATTGGTATGATTTTGTAACAGAAGTTGGTGATAATTTTCTGATGGCTTATGTTCCAATTGTTGAAAAAAGAAAAGATTTAAAATATTCAGAAGCCCAACGTCATTGGCAAGAAATAAGAAGAGGTCGTTATGTAGAATTCAATTTAGTACATGATAAAGGAACCCTCTTCGGATTAAAAACTAATGGCAGAATTGAAAGTATTTTAATGAGTTTACCACCTCATGTGCAGTGGGTTTATGACCATCATCCAGAAAAAGGTAGTGATGAAGAAAAATTAATTGAGGTATTAAAACATCCTAAAAATTGGCTTTAAATATGATATAAGTAAGGTTTTATAAACTTTTTACTTTGTATTTTTAAGCTTTTAAATATAGAAACATGTATCCATTAAGAAGAAATAGACGTTTAAGAGCCAATGAATCCATTCGCTCATTAGTTAGAGAAACCATCATCACTCCAAATGACTTTTTAGTACCATTGTTTGTAGTAGAAGGTAAAGGCGTTAAAGAAGAGATAGCTTCCATGCCAAATTACTATCGATTTAGTTTAGATCTTTTGGAAAAAGAGGTAAAAGAGCTTTGGAAACTTGGCTTGAAATCGGTTTTACTTTTTGTGAAAGTGCCAGATAATTTAAAAGATAATAAAGGGACAGAGGCTTTAAACCCAAATGGGCTCATGCAACGCGCCATTAAAACAGTAAAAAATGTGTGTCCTGATATGTTAGTGATGACTGATGTTGCTTTGGATCCATATTCCTCCTATGGTCATGATGGTATTGTTAAAAATGGCATGATTATAAACGATGATACGGCTGATGTTTTGGCCGAAATGAGTGTGTCTCATGCCCAAGCCGGAGCTAATTTTGTGGCACCAAGTGATATGATGGATGGTAGAATTTTGACTATACGTGAAGCACTTGAAGACGAAGGATTCATCAATACTGGCATTATGAGTTATTCTGCCAAATACGCCTCAGCTTTTTATGGCCCATTTCGCGATGCACTAGATTCTGCACCAGTGAATATGGTTGACGTTCCTAAAGACAAAAAAACGTATCAAATGGATTATGCCAATAGAATTGAAGCGATTAGAGAAACATTGATGGATATTGATGAAGGTGCTGATATTGTAATGGTAAAACCAGGTCTGTGCTATTTAGATATTATTAGAGAAGTAAAAAATGCCGTAGATGTTCCAGTAGCGGTTTATCAAGTGTCTGGTGAGTATGCCATGATTAAAGCCGCTTCAGAAAACGGCTGGTTAAATCATGATGCGGTGATGATGGAACAAGTCACGGCCATCAAACGTGCTGGTGCAGATGTCATTGCTTCTTATTTTGCCAAAGATGTTGTTAAATTGATTTCTTAATTTTATTAAATGGGGTTACTCCTTTTTTATGCCATTATCTCGATTTTCTTTTCGTTTTTATGCTCTATTTTAGAAGCTGTCCTTTTAAGTATTACAACAGAGTTTCTAAGAATAAAAACTCAAGAAGGGAAAGCATACGCTAAAGTTTTAGAACATTTAAAAAAAGATATTGACAAACCGTTAATTGCCATATTAACACTTAATACAATTGCTCATACAGTTGGTGCCATTTTAGTAGGTGTACAAGCAAAAGTTTCCTATGCTAATCTTTTTGGTAGTGCGCCTCATTCATTTTTAGGCATTATAATTACTGAAGATATTTTGGTTGGAATTGTTTCTACTATCATGACCATTTTAATCTTAGTAGTCTCTGAAATTATACCTAAAACTATTGGCGCCACTTATTGGAAACATTTAGGAGGTTTTACCGCAATAAGTTTAAAAATACTTATATTTCCTTTAAAATGGACCGGGCTACTTTGGCTTTTACAACTAACTACAAAATTAATAGGTGGAGGATCTCATGGAAGTATATTAAGTCGTGAAGGATTTGTCACTATGACTGAAATTGCTCATGAAGAAGGCGTCTTTGAAGAAAACGAAATTAAAATAATTAAAAACCTCTTAAACTTTAAAAAAATTCTAGCTAAAGATATCATGACTCCAAGAACTGTTATTAAAACAGAAAACGAAACTATGACGGTTGCTGCATTTTTTAATGCAAATTCCAATATTAGATTTTCAAGGATTCCCATATATTCCGAGCATCAAGATAACATAGTTGGTTTGGTTTTAAAAGATGATGTTTTTAAAGAAATGGCTTTAGATAATGATAACAAAACATTACTAGACTTAAAACGAGACATTATTATTGTAAATCGAAGCATTCCTATCCCAGAATTATTTCAACAATTAATAGACAGTAAAAACCATATGGCTTTGGTGGTTGATGAGTATGGTTCAGTTAACGGCATCGTAACTATGGAAGATGTTATTGAAACCCTTTTGGGTCTAGAAATAATGGATGAAAGCGATAATGTATCCGATTTGCAATTTCTTGCCAGAAAAAACTGGGAAAACAGAGCAAAACGATTAGGTTTGATTAACGAAGAAAAACCTAAAAACAATGAACAGAACTAATGGAGACATGTATCATTAGCTCCCCATTAGGTTTTACCAAGATTGTTGGTGATGACGATGGCATAGTGTCAATAACGGTCCTTAATTCAGAAGAAAAAATTACTGATATTATTCCTTTGGAGTTGGAAGATTGTGTGTTTCAGCTTCAAGAATATTTTGATGGTAAACGTAAAATATTCGATATAAAACTCAATCCTGAAGGGACTGATTTTCAAAAAAAAGTCTGGAACCAGCTGCTTGAAATTCCATACGGAAAAACCATTTCTTATTTAGACTTATCAAAACAATTAGGTGATGTTAAAGCTATCCGTGCCGTTGCAAATGCCAATGCTAAAAACCCTATATGGATAATTATTCCGTGTCACAGAGTTATTGGCAGTGATGGTAGTTTAACAGGTTATGCCGGTGGTTTAAACAGAAAGCAATGGTTGTTGGAACATGAAAGTCCTTATAAACAAACGTCTTTATTTTAGAAAACATTCTTTTTGTGGTTTGCTATAACCAAACAAAACATAGCTGTTTTGATTATTAATTTTATTATATTTAATATATCAAAAACGAAACGTAATTAATGAAATATTTTAAATTCTCGTTATCCCTTTTACTTGCCTTAGGGGCTTTTTATGCACTCAACACAAAGCTTGATTCTATTCCTCCTCTTGGTAAGTTTTTAAGCCCTTCTCAAGGTGTTTGGCAAAATGAAAAAACAGAATCAACCTCCGAGAATTTTCAAATGGACGGCCTTCTAGACAAAGTGTCCGTGTACTATGACGCAAATCTTATTCCTCACATATTTGCCCAAAATGATATGGATTTATATCGTTCTCAAGGCTATATTACGGCCAAACACAGGTTATGGCAAATGGAATTTCAAACGTATGCAGCTGGTGGTCGTTTATCAGAAATTATAGGCGAGAAAGCCCTTAATTATGATAGAGCTCAACGCAGAAAAGGTATGGGATTTGGCGCTGAAAATGCTTTAGAAAAAATGAAAGAAGATCCTGAAATTTTAAAATTTCTTGAAGCTTATTGTCAAGGAGTCAATAGCTATATAAATAGTTTGCATGTTAGTGATTATCCTGTAGAATATAAATTATTAGACTATAAACCCGAACAATGGACTGCCACAAAAACAGCTTTGCTCTTAATGTATATGACCGATGATTTATGTGGAAAAGATCATGACTTGGAATATACTAATGCTTTGCGATTATTTGGTGAAGAACGATTCAATTTATTATATCCCGATTTTTTTGACATTAATGATCCTGTGATTCCTAAAGATACTGATTGGAGTTTTATTGATACCCCCATTACAGAAGTTCCACAATCTCAACTTGCTTTAGATTCTATTGCAGAAACTATTGAAAAACCGGATCCAGATAACGGCAGTAATAACTGGGCTGTTTCTGGAAGTAAATCTTACTCTGGAAACCCTATTTTGGCAAACGACCCACATTTAGGACTTAACTTACCATCTATTTGGTTTGTCATGCAATTAGCGACCCCAGAGCATAATGCTTTTGGAGCGACGCTACCGGGTGCTTTAGGTGTTGTTTCAGGTTTTAACACAGATATTGCTTGGGGAGAAACCAATGCCACTCGTGATGTCAAAGACTGGTATAAAATTGAATTTAAAGATAAAAGCAGACAGCAATACAAGTACAATAATTCATGGAAAAACACATCTGTTCGTCTTGAAGAAATTAAAATAAAAGATCAAAAAGCTTATGTTGATTCAGTCATTTACACACATCATGGTCCTGTAAGTTATGATTACACCTTTAAAGGAAATGGAGAAAAGGAAGGCTACGCAATGAAATGGGCTGGCCTTATTGGAGGCAATAATCAGCGGACACTTATTGACTTAAACTCAGCGAAAAATTATGACGATTATTTAAAAGCACTTAAGCATTGGGTGGCACCTGCCCAGAATTTTGTATTTGCTTCCACTCAGGGTGACATAGCACTTTGGATTCAAGGGTTATTTCCTAATAAATGGAAAGGTCAAGGCAAATTTTTAATGGACGGAAGCAATCCTGAAAATGATTGGCAAAGTTTTATTCCTAAAGAATTCAACGCACATACTAAAAACCCTGAACGTGGATTTGTGAGTTCTGCCAACCAACATCCTGTACATCAATCTTATCCGTATTATGTGTTTAATGATGGTTATGAAATGTACAGAAATAGAGTGATTAATGACTTTTTCAAGTCAAAAGAAAAAATATCCATTCAAGATTTTAAAGACCTTCAAAACAACAATTTCAATCTTAAAGCGTCAGAGTTATTGCCTTATATGTATGAGCATATGGATACATCAAGTCTGAGTAATGACGAAATTCACTATTTAAACATTATTAAAAAATGGGATTACAATAGTAGTGTTAATGAACTAGCTCCAAGTATATGGGATTTGTGGTGGAAAACATTACTACCTTTAACCTGGGATGAGCATGATATTGAAGGAACGGCACTTACTTATCCTTTTGTATATCAAACTATCTTCATGCTTAAAAATTACCCTAATGACGATTTTATGGATATTGTTAAAACGCCTGAAAAAGAAACCTCAAGTGATTTATTTTTGATATCCTTTAAGGAAACTGTTAAAAATTTAATGGCATGGAAAGCTGAAAATGGTGATTTTAACTGGGGCACTTATAAAGGCACTTATGTTGGCCATTTATTGCAAGCTTTACCAGCGTTCTCTCGTTTTGATCTACCTATTGGTGGGGACCGAAACACTGTTAATGCAGCGGATAAAAATCATGGCCCTTCATGGAGAATGATTGTTGAAATGAGTTCGCCACCAAAAGCATTAGGTATTTATCCAGGAGGACAATCTGGAAATCCAGGAAGCAGCTATTATGATAATTTTATTGATAAATGGGCCGCAGGAGAATATTTAAATTTATTATTTATGCAAAAACCCGAAGCTAATCAGGACATCATTTCTACTCAAACCTTAACACCAAAACCATGAAAAGAAAAAGTGTCCATTTTATCTTAACAATTTTAATTGCGGTTTTACTATCATCATTTTTGCCATGGTGGTCTGTAATGGTTGCTGCTTTTTTAACCTCTTTGTTTTTATCACTTAAAAAAAGCGCTGTGTTCTTTGTCCCTTTCCTAGCAATAGCACTGTTATGGTTTATTCATTCTTATTATTTAAGCAGTAGTAATGATTTTATTCTTGCTAAAAAAATAGCCGTTTTATTGCCATTAAATGGCAATCAATATCTCTTGCTGCTTGTTACAGGAATTATAGGAGGCATAGCTGCGGGAGTAGCTGCCATTTTTGGAAAGCAATGTAATTTGATGTTAGGGTTAAGTAAAAAATAGTGATAGATCATGATTTCAAAATTAAATATTGAAAACATATTATTTCTGGATATTGAAACTGTTCCGGAGGTCCCTTATTTTTCTGATTTAGATGAAACCAAACAAGCTTTATGGGAACATAAATCACAGTACCAAAGAAAAGAAGATGAAACGGCTGAGGCCTTTTATGAGCGTGCTGGTATTTGGGCTGAATTTGGAAAAATAATCTGCATTTCTGTTGGGTATTTTACTTTTAGAGGTGATATTAGAAACTTTAGAGTAACCTCATTTTATGGAGATGAAATTAAGATTCTAAAAGATTTTAAGAACTTATTGAACTCACATTTTAGTGAAACCAAACACCTGCTTTGCGCCCATAATGGCAAAGAATTTGATTTCCCTTATATAGCGCGACGCATGATTATAAACAATATAGAATTGCCATTCAAGCTTAATCTATTTGGGAAAAAACCTTGGGAAGTTCCTCATTTAGATACTTTGGAGTTATGGAAATTTGGCGATTATAAAACCTACACGTCTTTAAAATTATTGACCAATGTATTAGGTATTCCATCGCCAAAAGATGATATTGATGGCAGTGAAGTTTATAGGGTTTATTATGAAGAAAAAGAAATAGACCGTATTATTACTTACTGTGAAAAAGACACCATTGCCGTGGCTCAAATATTTTTACGCCTACGCGGTGATGACCTGTTAACTCAAGACGAAATTATTCAGATATAAATGCCTCAAAAAAAACCGATTCTGTCAATTACAGAGCTCTCTATTTCCTTTGGGAAAAATAAAGTCATTCATAACATTTCATACCAACTCAATCAAAATGAAATATTAGGCATTGTAGGAGAATCAGGTTCTGGTAAATCGGTTTCTTCGTTGGCAATTTTAGGTTTACTTCCTCCAAAAATTTCAAAAATAACTTCCGGAAGTATTATTTATGCCGAAAATGATTTAACTAAAATAACCTCTAAAGCATTTCGATCCATCAGAGGTAAAAAAATAGCCATTATTTTTCAAGAACCAATGAGTTCTTTAAATCCTTCCATGATTTGCGGAAAACAGGTTCAAGAAATATTACTAGAACACACGAATCTATCAAAAGTACGAGCAAAAGAGGAAACCTTAGCGCTATTTGAAAATGTTAAACTTCCAGATATTCATCGCGTTTACAATGCTTATCCACATGAAATTTCTGGTGGTCAAAAACAGCGAGTTATGATAGCTATGGCTATTGCCTGCAAACCTGATATTCTAATTGCCGATGAACCCACCACTGCACTTGATGTCACCGTTCAAAAAGACATTATTATTTTACTGAAAGAACTTCAAGTTAAAACAGGCATGAGCATCCTTTTTATTACCCATGATTTAGCTTTAATTTCAGAAATTGCCGATAGGGTACTGGTTATGTATAAAGGAGAAATTGTTGAACAAGGAACGGTTGATTCTATATTTAATAACCCACAACACAATTATACAAAAGCATTAATAAATTCCAGACCCTCATTAAATACCCGATTAAAAACCTTACCAACTATTCAGGATTATTTAAATAATACGGCTGTTAGTGCTATTATCACTTATGAAGAGCGACAACAAAGACATAAAACATTATACGGTAAACCGCCATTATTAGAAGTTATTAATGTTGAAAAAGAATATATTTCGAAATCGGGTTGGTTTATAAAACCACAGACATTTAAGGCTGTTGATAAAGTGAGCTTTAAACTTTATGAAGGTGAAACTTTAGGTTTAGTTGGAGAATCTGGCTGTGGCAAATCTACTTTAGGAAATGCCATTCTTCAATTAGATAAAGCAACCGCAGGTGAAATTTTATATAACGGCATTGATATCACAAAACTTTCAAATTCTGAAATAAAAAAGCTTAGAAAAGAGATCCAAATTATTTTTCAAGATCCGTACTCATCATTAAATCCAAGAATTCCTGTTGGGGAAGCCATTATGGAACCTATGATGGTGCATAAACTTTATCATTCTGATATTGAGCGCAAGGAAAAAGCAATTGAGATTTTAAACAAAGTCGGTTTATCTGAAGATTATTTTAACCGGTATCCACATGAGTTTTCCGGAGGACAGCGACAACGTATAGGCATTGCCAGAACCATTGCTCTGCAACCTAAATTAATAGTTTGTGATGAGTCCGTTTCCGCTTTAGATATTTCGGTTCAGGCACAGGTTTTAAACCTGCTAAACTCACTTAAAGAAATTTTTGGTTTTACTTATATTTTTATATCGCACGATTTGGCCGTGGTAAAATATATGAGCGATCAATTATTGGTAATGAATAAAGGGAAAATAGAAGAATTAGGCGATGCAGATATTATTTACACATCGCCTAAAACAGATTATACTAAAAAATTAATCGATGCTATTCCAAAAGGATTATAGCATAAATACTTTTTTAGTTAGGTACAATAAGCTTTTTAAAAAACGTAAATTCTCACGTAGTGTTTCTTTAAATTTACTTTCATTAAATGTAGGTTGTTCAGGTAGATTTGTTGCAAAATTCATAAGCGTTAAGTTTATGTTAGACTTGGGGAAATCTATTTATTTGTTTTGGTTGATTTGTGATTATAAAAGTAGAAAACTTTTTCAAATAACAAGTTAAAAACCACTATTAATCGACGAAATGTAAAATATTTTAACTTATTGATGTATTTGCCTACATTTTTATATATCCATTTCTGGAATAGATCCTTCGACAATTAAATTTCCTTCGGTGGCGCTGATAATTTCTTCAACAGATATTCCCGGAGCACGTTCCAAAAGTTTAAACCCTTTATCGGTAACCTCAATGACAGCAAGATTGGTGACAATTTTTTTGACACATCCTACACCAGTTAATGGTAAAGAACACTTTTTAAGTAGTTTTGATTCACCTGCTTTATTAGTGTGCATCATAGCAACAATTATATTTTCAGCGCTTGCAACCAAATCCATAGCACCACCCATACCTTTTACCATATAACCAGGTATTTTCCAGTTGGCAATATCTCCATTTTCAGAAACTTCCATGGCGCCTAAAATTGTAAGATCTACATGCTTCCCTCTAATCATAGAAAAACTCATAGCAGAGTCAAAAAAACTAGCACCTGGCAGGGTTGTAATGGTTTGCTTCCCGGCATTAATAATATCCGCATCCTCTTCTCCTTCAAAAGGAAATGGTCCCATTCCTAAAACACCATTTTCACTTTGAAATTCTATCTCAATATCATTCCTGACATAATTTGCCACCAGTGTTGGAATTCCTATTCCAAGGTTTACATAATAGCCATTTTTAACCTCTTTTGCAATACGTTTTGCAATTCCTGTTTTATCTAGCATAACTAAACTTTTTTTCTTACTGTTCTTTGTTCAATTCTTTTCTCATAAACTTCGCCTTGAAAAATACGTTGCACAAATATTCCGGGAATATGAATTTGATTGGGGTCTAAAGAACCCGCTGGCACCAACTCTTCCACTTCTGCAACGGTAATTTTTGCCGCACCACACATATTTGGATTAAAATTTCTAGCCGTTCCTTTAAAAATTAGATTACCCGCTTCATCTCCTTTCCAGGCTTTTACGAAAGCAAAATCGGCTTTAAAAGCATGCTCTAAAACATACATCTTACCATCAAATTCTCTGGTCTCCTTTCCTTCTGCAACTTCGGTACCATAACCGGCAGGTGTATATATAGCAGGAAATCCTGATTGTGCCGCTCTGCACCTTTCAGCTAAAGTGCCTTGCGGAATTAGTTCAACCTCTAATTCACCTGAAAGCATTTGGCGCTCAAACTCATCGTTTTCGCCAACATATGAAGAGATCATCTTTTTTATTTGATGCTTTTGCAAAAGTAATCCCAGCCCAAAATCGTCAACGCCGGCATTATTAGAAATACATGTTAATCCTGAAACACCAAGTTTTACAAGTTTTGCAATCGCATTTTCTGGTATGCCGCAGAGTCCGAAACCTCCAAGCATTAAAGTCATATTATTTGAAACACCTTGCAGTGCCTCATCAACATTTGCAACTTTCTTTTTAATCATTAGAAACCTATTTTATTGTTTTAAAATTACAAAATAAAAAAGCCATTCTAAAAAGAATGGCTTTTGATTTTTAAAAATCTAAATCATCCGGAATCTCTTCCTTTATTTTAGTATTATCATCGTCGTTTTCTGAGGTGTCTGAGCAATTAACTCGAATGCTAAGGTCCTTTGGAACCTCAAAATCTCCAGCAGAAATATTCAACTCCTTATCAGCATAACAGCTTTTCATATAAACAGCCCAAATGGGCAATGCCATAGCAGCGCCTTGACCATAGGTGATATTTCCAAAATGAACAGATCTGTCTTCTGCACCCACCCAAACACCAGTAACTAGATTTGGCACCATACCCATAAACCAACCATCACTTTGGTTTTGTGTAGTTCCTGTTTTACCAGCAATAGGGTTTGTAAATTGGTAGGGGTAGCCCGTTATTATTTCTCTATAATCGGCTCTATACGTTTCAGCACCTGAAGTTCTTAAACGTGCTCCTGAGCCAGATCGTGTTACACCTTCCATAAGTTTAACCGTCACATAAGCTGTTTCTTCACTTAAAACATCTCGTGTTTCTGGCGTGAATTGATATAAAACGGTATCATTTTTATCTACTATACCTGTCACCATTACTGGCTTAGTATAGACCCCTTTATTTGCAAATGCCGCATAGGCCCCAACCATTTCATAAACACTTAAATCAGCGGTTCCCAAGGCTATTGAAGGTACCGGTAAGACTTCTGATTCAACCCCTAACTTCTTAACTAAATCTACCACCGTTTGCGGACCTACTTTATCCATTATTCTTGCTGTAACCGTATTTACAGAATTTGCTAACGCATCCATTAGGGTCATAGACCCTCCGTAATTACCATCATCATTTTTTGGAGACCAAGATTCTGGATTTCCATATTTATAGGCTTCAATGGTTATTTGAGATCTTGGAAGCATGTCACAAGGTGATAAATGTAGTTGATCAATAGCCGCGGCATAAACAAATGGTTTGAATGTTGAACCCACTTGTCGCTTTCCTGTTTTAACATGATCATATTGAAAATGCCTGTAGTTCATGCCTCCAACCCAAGCTTTCACATGCCCAGTTAGTGGATCCATTGACATCATGCCTGGATGCAAAAACCGTTTGGTATAGCGCATAGAATCAATCGGTTTCATAATGGTATCAATTTCTCCTTTCCAGGAAAAAATACTCATTTCTGTAGGCTTATAAAAAGATTCCTTTATTTCCTCATCCGATTTATGCAGATCATATTTCATTTTTCTCCAACGCTCAGATTGCCTCATAGAACGATTCATTAAAGCTTCAATTTCACTTTTATCTAATTCTAAAAAAGGTGCTGTAGGATTTCTACTCGGTATATTCTGATGGTCAAACTCTGCCTGAAGTCTTGGCATATGTTGTTGCACAGCGTCTTCAGCATATTGTTGCATGCGTGAGTCTATGGTGGTATAGATTTTTAATCCATCATTATACAAATTGTATTTAGTGCCATCAGGTTTTGGATTGTTTTTAATCCAGTCTTTCATAAATCTATCTAAATATGCTCTGAAATAAGTGGCAATTCCTTCACGATGCGATTCAGGGTTATAATTTATGTCTAATGGTGTGGTTAGTAAAGAGTCACATACGCTCTGTGAAATGTATTCATTTCTAACCATTTTTTTAAATACCAAATTTCTTCTATTGGTTACACCTTCCGGATTACGCCTTGGATTATATAAAGAAGAATTATTCAGCATACCAGCTAAAATAGCAGATTCATTGATATTTAAATCTATGGGTTCCTTTCCAAAATAAATACGAGAAGCACTTCTTATACCATCGGCATTATTCCCAAAATCATAAATATTCAAATACTGTGCAATAATCTCCTCTTTGGTATATTGACGTTCTAAACGGATAGCAATAATCCATTCCTTTGCCTTTTGTAAAATTCTTTCAATAATGTTCGTTGAGCCTTCTCCATGAAATAATTGCTTGGCTAATTGCTGAGAAATAGTACTTGCTCCACCGCCGCTACCAAGTTTAACCAAGGCTCTTAAAGTACCTCTCGCATCTATTCCAGAATGATCCATAAAACGCTCATCTTCTGTAGCAATTAGTGCTTGAACCAGATTTTGCGATAAATCTTCATATCCAACAGGCGTTCTGTTGTCATTAAAATAAAACTTCCCCAAGGTTTTTCCGTCAGAAGAAATGATTTCTGTCGCAAGATTTGTTTTGGGGTTTTCTAAAACAGTATGGTCTGGCATTTCACCAAATACGCCCCAAGAAGCGAAAGCAAAGATTAATATAAGAAAAATGATGCCTGTGGAAAAAAGTATCCAAAACCAACGCACATACTTATCAAACCCTTGACTATCTTTTGTTTGTTTCGTTTTTGCCATAACTATTTATTACTTGTTGGGGATTCTATTCTAAAACCAATATCTGTAATACCCTCAAGAGAAACAACGCCGTTTACTTTGCCGTTTTCTCTCATAGCATGTTGAATGTTAACTGTATATTCACCAGATTCATTAAAAACAACAGCTTCTTTATACCACAACTTATTTTCTTTAACATCCATAAGACCTGTGCCTAATAATTTGCCACTTGGATCGGCCATTCTGTATTCTAAAGTGTCCTTTATTGTTTTTCCGTGGGGAAAGACCATTTCAACGATTAAAAAAATATTACTATACTTATATTTATTGGTGTTTCTTAAATTCACAAATAAATTATAAGGGTTAATGGAATCTGGAGGCTGTATTTTAAAAGACATTATTGAATCTTTATTCCATTCATCCGGAACAGATTTATAATCATCATAGATCCTTTTTGAATCACAAGAAACTATTACTAAAGAAAAAACTAAAACTAAGAACAATACCTTATTTCGCATCATTTTTTATGTTTTGAGGTTTTCTTCTATTTTTATTGTTCCTTTTATTTTTACGTTTATTATTTGGTTTTGGACTATCAAAGCGCGTTAAACTATCTTGACCAACAACGTTTTCAAACTCATTTTTACTCTCATTGATCAACTCAGAAGCATATTCTTCAAGGCTTGAAACTTTATTGCCTTTTTTGTTAATGCCAATTATTTCGTTTGCCTGATCAGTTGTTATTTTATGCCAATTCATCCATTCACCCTCATAAGCATACCACATATGCCCCTTAAAAATATCTGTTTTCTGGCAAACGGCCGTTCCCTTTTCAGTCTCTAATTTAATTTCTGTTTTTGGAAAACTTTTTAAAGCATCAAGATAGGTGTCCAACTCATAATTTAAACAGCACTTTAATTTACCGCATTGACCCGCCAGTTTTTGGGGATTTAATGATAACTGCTGGTATCTTGCCGCTGAGGTACTTACCGAGCGAAAATCTGTTAACCAGGTTGAACAACACAATTCTCTTCCACATGAGCCAATGCCTCCAAGTCTTGCGGCTTCCTGACGAAAACCAACTTGTTTCATTTCAATACGGGTTCTAAACTCTCTGGCGAACACCTTAATAAGTTCTCTAAAATCAACCCTGTCTTCAGCAGTGTAATAAAACGTAGCTTTACTGGCATCTCCTTGAAATTCTATATCAGAAATTTTCATCTCTAACTTTAAGTCTATGGCGAATTGACGTGCTTTCACCTTCATAGGTTCTTCCTTGTCTCTGGCATCAGACCAAATATCAATATCCTTTTGACCCGCTTTTCTGTATATTTTATATATTTCTTCCGACTCTTGAGAAATATTTTTACGTTTCATTTGAACCCGCACCAATTCCCCTGTTAGGGTAACCATCCCTATATCATGACCAGATGGTGCCTGTGTAGCAACCACATCACCAATGCTTAATGTTAGATTTTCAAGGTTCTTATAGTACTCTTTTCTGCCGTTTTTAAAACGGACCTCAACCCAGTCAAAAGGTTTTTCTCCGTTTGGAAGAGACATGTTTGCTAGCCAATCAAATACGGTAAGTTTGTTACAACTATCTGTACCACAGGTACCATTATTTTTACATCCTTTTGGTTGTCCGCCACTGTCAGTTGTACAACTGTTACAAGCCATATGTTTTTATATGTTGAATTCGTTAATATAAATATTACGAATGAAGGTTTATATTTATTTTAAAAGGTAAAGATAAGATTATTATGCTTACTTTAAAATAGTAGTTTAATTATCATTACAACCCTAAAAAAGCTTATTAATTGTGTAGATTCTTAAATTAATTTTACACTGATTATTTTTACTGGACAAGCAGTTGAAGCTTTGTCACAAGCCTCAAAAATATCATTATCATTAGATTTTACAGTAAAAAAGCCTTTCTTATCATTAGCATGCAACAAGACAGATTTTCCGTCTTTTTTTGACATTTGAAATTGTTTAGGAGCAAATTCCACGCAATAATTACATCCAATACATTTGTTACGCTGTAAGGTGATGACTACCATTAAGCTTCTACTTTGTTTTCTACAATTTTATATAACTTATCAGAAGGTCTAATTCTAAAACCTAAAGGAATAGTAACTAAATCTCCTTTAGACCCTTTTGTTAATTTTTCATCATTCACCATCATATCATTGACCTCAATTTCTTTAGCACCAGTAGTTGGTCCGGTTATTAAAATAGTGTCTCCAATAGAAATATCATAAGCTTCAATTTTAAATTCACCTATTTGAGGTTTTGGAAAAAAATGCGTGCCTTTACCTATATACACTTTCTTTTGGGTAGCATGAGATCCGGAACCTATACTCCATTCTCCAAGTTTTTGCCCTAAATAATACCCATTCCAGAAACCACGATTATAAACTTTTTCAAGTTCTTGCATCCAGACAATCACTTTTTCCTTTCGGTACCTCTCACTTTCTAAACTATCAATGGCCTGACGATAACATGAAATTACTTTTGCAACATATTCAGGGGCTCTTCCGCGACCTTCAATTTTCAACACCTTAATTCCGGCATCTGCTACTTGATCTAAAATATCTATGGTACATAAGTCTTTTGGAGACATGATATATTCATTGTCAATCTCCATTTCAAAACCTGTTTCCTGTTCAATAACCGTATATTTTTTTCTGCAATTTTGCTTACAAGCACCTCTGTTTGCAGAAGAATTATAAGAATGCAAACTCATATAGCATTTCCCAGAAACTGCCATACAAAGAGCTCCATGACCAAATATTTCTATTTCAATTAATTTACCTGAAGGTCCTTTAATTTGTTCCTTTTCAATTTGCTCGGTTATTTTTTTTACCTGTCTTAAGCTCAGTTCTCTACTTAAAACCATAGTGTCAGCAAACAGCGCATAAAATTTAACGGTTTCAATGTTAGTGATATTTATTTGCGTAGAAATATGCACTTCCATGCCAACCTCTCTTGCAGTCATTATTACCGCCTGGTCCATAGCAATAACCGCAGTAATATCAGAATCTTTAGCTTTGTTGATTAAGGTTTTAACTATAGATAAATCATGATCGTAAATAATGGTGTTTAGCGTTAAATAGGTTCTTACCTTTTTGGCTTTACAACGTTTTGCTATTTCTGGCAAATCCTCTAAGGTAAAATTTATGGAAGCTCTTGCACGCATGTTTAGCTGTTCCACTCCAAAATAAATAGAGTCTGCGCCGTTATCTAAAGCCGCCTGCAATGATTCAAAATTTCCTGCAGGAGCCATTAATTCAATTTTCTGCATAATTGACTCGTTATTCTTTATTAATATTTAGGGTCTCAAAAATATTTCTCAAATCCTTTTTGAATGGTAAATGATCTGCTCTCCCCTTTTTAAAAATGTCATTACTATTACCTTTCCCTTTTCTAAGTGCCTTTTGCTCTTCATAAGGTAATCTGTTTATTTCCATACAAGCGGTTGAACAGCAATTTTCCATTTTCTCTTTACATGTATCACATTGAATAAATAGTAAATGACAGGCTTCATTAGCACAATTAGTATGCACATCAAAAGGCTGACCGCATTGGTGACAATTAGCTACCACATCATCACTGATGCGTTCTACTCTGCGGTCATCAAATACAAAATTTTGTCCTAAAAACTTATTTTCTAAATTTTTCTCTTTGACTTGTCGGGTATATTCAATTATTCCGCCTTCAAGTTGGTAAACATTTTTAAACCCTTTGTGCTTAAAATAGGCACTTGCTTTTTCACATCGGATGCCTCCGGTACAATACATGACCAGGTTTTTATCTTCTTTGTGGTCTTTTAAATCGGCTTCAATAATATCTAAAGAGTCTCTAAATGTATCAACGTCTGGTGTCACGGCATTTTTAAAATGCCCTATTTCACTTTCATAATGATTACGCATATCAACTAAAACCGTGTTTTCATCTTCTATAAAAGCGTTGAATTGTTCTGCGCCTAAATGAATGCCTTTATTAGTGACATCAAAAGTGTCATCATTCAAACCATCAGCCACAATTTTATCACGCACTTTAACTTTAAGTTTTAAAAATGATTTATTGTCTTGCTCAATGGCAATATTGAGTCTGATTCCTTCTAAGAAACTAATGCTGTCTAAATGTGTTTTGAATTCATTAAAGCGATCTGCCGGCAGTGATAACTGACCGTTAATCCCTTCATGAGCCACATAGATTCTTCCCAGAACATCTAATGCATTCCAGGTAATGAATAAGTGATCTCTAAACACTTGAGGGTTGCCAATTTTGGCATATTGATAAAAAGAAAGCGTTAATCGATTCTTTCCTGCTTCATCGATTAATTCTGATCTTTCTTTTGCGCTTAATTTATTGTACAGTTGCATGCTATACTAATGATTTAAGGTTAAAGAATATTAAAAATGCAAAGGTACGTTTTTTTAAAAAACCATGGCCATCTAGTATAAAAAAAGCACTTTACATATTGCAAAGTGCTTTTTTAAATATTTGAATTAGTCAACATAGGGCTTTCATTTTTGGATTAGCTACCACTTAATAAAAACCTATTCTTTCAAAAAATTATTGATGTCAAATTTTAAACCGTATCTTTTCATAGCAAAAATTTCCCATTATAATAAGTAGATGTAAAATACCAAAAAAGGTTGCGTGCTAAAATTGTATTGTGACAAAAGAAGTGTTATTTTAGCAACAATATTTACTGAAATAAAATTAAAGATGAGCAACGAAAAAGACGCCAAATTAAAAGCACTTAAACTTACATTAGACAAACTTGATAAGGCCTACGGAAAAGGGACGGTTATGAGAATGAGTGATTCACCTATACAAGATGTTGAAGCTATTCCTTCTGGTTCCCTTGGATTGGATATTGCCCTGGGAGTAGGTGGTTATCCGCGTGGCCGAGTTATTGAAATTTACGGTCCGGAGTCGTCTGGTAAAACTACTTTAACATTACACGCCATAGCAGAAGCTCAAAAAGCAGGAGGTATTGCAGCCTTCATTGATGCGGAACATGCGTTTGATAGGTTTTATGCTCAAAAATTAGGTATAGATGTTGACAATTTAATTATGTCTCAACCAGATAATGGTGAACAAGCACTTGAAATTGCCGATAATTTAATTCGCTCTGGCGCTATCGATATTGTAGTTATAGATTCTGTTGCCGCATTAACCCCAAAGAGTGAAATTGAAGGAGAAATGGGCGATTCAAAAATGGGATTACATGCACGATTAATGTCTCAGGCATTAAGAAAACTTACTGCTTCAATCAGTAAAACAAATTGCACCGTTATTTTCATTAACCAATTGCGTGAAAAAATTGGAGTTATGTTTGGCAACCCGGAAACCACTACTGGTGGGAATGCCTTAAAATTCTATGCTTCTGTAAGGTTAGATATAAGACGCTCAACACAAATTAAAGAAACTGACGGCAACGTTACTGGTAATAAAACCAAAGTGAAAGTGGTTAAAAATAAAGTAGCCCCACCTTTTAAAACAGCAGAATTTGATATTATGTACGGCGAAGGCATTTCAAAAGTTGGTGAAATTTTAGACATTGCGGTTGAACATGAAATTATTAAGAAAAGTGGTTCTTGGTTTAGCTATGAAGACACTAAACTAGGACAAGGCAGAGATGCTGTTAAAGCTATTATTAAAGATAATCCAGAACTTCAGGATGAACTGGAACTAAAAATTAAAGAAATTTTAAAAGCTTTAAAATAATTTAAAAATCCCGATAAATCGGGATTTTTTTATTTAACACGCAACCATTTAAACGTCACAGCATCTATTTGGTGAACCCAAATTAATAGAAAATTGCAATGAAACGTTTGATTATAATTACATTATCCTTAATTTTATTTGCCTCTTGTAGCAACGACGATAGTCTTGAATACAGCTTTGATATTTTACCTGTTGAAAGTGTTAATATACCAGAATCATTTACTTTAGGTGAAATCTATCCTATTACCGTTAGTTATTTAAGACCTACAACTTGTCATAGTTTTAAAGAGTTCTATTATAGAAAAAATTTAAATGAACGTACTGTAGCTGTTATAAATTATAACGTACAGGACAATAATTGTAATGACCTGAGCGATGAATTGGTAGAAGCAACTTTTAATTTTATTGTGACCAGTAATGGTAGTTATATTTTTAAATTTTGGCAGGGCGTTGACGAAAATGATGAAGATCAATATTTAATAATTGAAGTACCCGTTATAGATTAATGAATTATTAATTAATACGTGTTTGATTTGGGTTTAAAACAACTCATAGAAAATTGTAAGATTAATGATACTCAAGCACAAAGTGAAATATACAAACTCTTTTCGAGCAAACTATTTTCAATCTGCTTAAAGTATTCAAGAAACTATGCCGAAGCTGAAGATAATCTGCAGGATGCATTCTTAACAATTTTTAATAAAATTGAACAGTTTAAACATAAAGGTTCCTTTGAAGGATGGTTAAAAAGAATTACCGTTAATACTGTTTTACAGCGATACCGTCACGAAAAGGTTTTTGAAATCATCCCTGATGATTTTGCAGAAGATGAGGAGATAGAAATTGACGAAGATTCTGTTAACATAGATTATCTTTTGCAGATTATTCAAGAATTACCGGACAGGTACAGGTTGGTTTTTAACTTATACGTTCTGGATGGTTATTCTCATAAAGACATAGCTAGTATGCTAGATATTAATATAGGTACTTCAAAATCTAATCTAGCGCGAGCTAGACAGATATTGAAAAAAACTATTGAAAACTATAAAACAACAAGAAGTTTACAATCGTTATAATGAAAGACAGAAAACATATTGACAGGTTGTTTCAAGAAGGCTTTAAAGATTTTGAGGTCACTCCTAAAGATGCCGTTTGGCAAAATATTGAGGCAAAACTTAATCAAAATAAAAAGAAACGCAGAATTCTTCCAATATGGTGGCGTTATGCCGGCATTGCTGCATTATTTTTATTGCTATTAACCGTTGGAAGCATCTATTTTAACAATGATAATTCACTTCCTGCAAATCAAGTTGTGGATACTGAAAACGTCTTCCCTGAAAAATCAATTATTCCAAATAACGCCATTATTAGCTCTAATAATATTGCTGTCGATAACAATGAGAATAAAGATCCCAATACCCTTTCAAATTCTCATAATTCAATTCAATCAACTAGTCATAGCAATAATTTTTCTAATACTAATTTGAGTGCTAGTCCGATTAAATCAAAAGACAAAAAACAAATTTTGGCTAATAAAAACAGCTCGAATTTAAATGCATCTGAAGAAAATAACCTTGCAAGAATTGATCAAAGTGTATCTGACAATGTTATGTCGGAAACGGAAATAGTGGATGAGAAGACTCATTCAAATAAACAAGATATTTCTTCTATAGCTGATAATAAAACTGAGGAGAGCAACCCTTTGATGAATTCAAATGCAAAAAATAATTCGACAATTGAAGAAGCTATTGCTGAATCAAAAAAAGAAGTTGAAGCTACTAATTTAAACAAATGGAGTGTTGGAACTCATGCCGCACCAATTTATTTTAATAGCCTTGGTAAAGGTTCCTCATTAGATGCACAGTTTAATGAAAATTCTAAAAGCGGTGAAGTCACTATGAGTTATGGTGTTAGCGCGAGTTACGCCTTTAATAAAAAATTAAGTATTCGGTCTGGTATTAATAAGGTTAATTTAGGATACAATACTAATAATGTTATTGTTTTTGAATCTATTGGGTTAAGTTCTAACTCCAGCGCTTTAAAAAATGTAGATACGAATAATTCAGGAGAAAACTTCTCGCTAATAAGCGGAGAAAGTGTAAGCAATATAGTTAATGAACCCTTTATTAAAACATCAAACACATCCGTCAATCAATCTCTAGGTTTTATTGAGATTCCATTAGAAATTGAATACGCACTTATTAATAAAAAATTTGGTTTTAATATTATCGGTGGCTTTAGTTCATTCATATTGAGCAACAATGAATTGTTTTCTGAATTTAATGGAAACCGAACTCGTATAGGAGAAGCTACAAACCTTAATAAGGTAAGTTATAGTGCTAATTTTGGTTTGGGATTAAATTATAAAATAACTAAAAAATTAGATTTGAATTTAGAGCCCTTATTTAAATATCAAATCAATACATTCAACAATACCTCAGGCAATTTTAAACCCTATTTTATAGGTGTTTATACGGGAATTGGATTAAAATTTTAGGTTTTTGGTTAGGCCTTGATGTTTTTTCAAACTTTTGAAGAAATCTCGCAAAAACTGCTCTTGAGAAAGAGCAGTTTTTATTTTTTATCTCTTTTCAATTCATTGAAAATTATTTCATGAGCTATATTATTCAAGTCTTTTGTACTATCAATTTTTAAGTTTTTTGTTTCTAAAAATTCATGAAATTTTACGCGCATCAAACCTGGTCCACCGCTAAAAAAAGTATAAGAAAATCTTTTCTTATTATCCTTAAATGTGAGAGGGACAATGGGTATTTGATGGTTTATTGCCAGTCTAAATGCGCCATCTTTAAAATCATCGAGCAGAACATGCTCTTCTGGAACACCTCCTTCAGGAAAAATACAAATACTTAATCCAGATTTTAATCTTCTTTGCGCCATTAAAAAAACTGCTTGTCTGCTTTTAGGTGAGCTTCTATCCACTAAAATACACGTTCGTTTATAAAAAAAACCGAATAATGGTATTTTAGCCAATTCCTTTTTACCTACAAAAACAAACGGGTTTTTTACAGATACCAACATAAGCATAATATCTGCCATAGAGGTATGGTTGGCAATAAACATATAGCTTTTATTCTTTTCAAGTGCTTGTTGCTTTTCAATTTTAACGTTAAAACCCATACCAATCAGAATAAATCTGGCCCAAATACGAGCCAATTTAAAAAAGTAAGGATACCAAGATTCTTTTAAAATAGAAATAATTAGAATCGGAAAAAGAATTAAAATGGGTAGGGCTACAAGTACGTAAAACCAAATTCGGTATAAAACCCAAAATATATTTTTAAAAACTTTCATGTTTTTCAAAAATACACAATTGTATTGAGCAATTCTATTAAAAAAATTACCTTTGTCTCAATATCATTGTTTAGTTTAATTTTAATGAGATTCTCACTTTTGACAGGCATATTATGGCAAGAATACTTACAGGAATACAAAGCACCGGAACACCACATTTAGGTAATATTTTAGGCGCGATTATGCCTGCTATTGAAATGGCAAATAATCCGCAAAATGATTCATTTCTGTTTATTGCGAATATGCATACGCTTACCCAAATTAAGGATGCTGAAGAATTACGTCATAACACCTATTCAACTGCTGCTACTTGGTTAGCTTTTGGTTTAGATATTAAAAAAACCGTGTTTTACAGACAAAGTGATGTCCCTCAAGTAACAGAATTATCTTGGTATTTAAGTTGCTATTTTCCATACCAACGTTTAACATTGGCTCACAGTTTTAAAGATAAAGCCGACAGACTTGAAGATGTTAATGCTGGATTGTTTACTTATCCTATGCTTATGGCTGCTGATATTTTATTATACGATGCCAATATTGTTCCTGTTGGAAAAGATCAGTTACAGCATATTGAGATGACACGCGATGTGGCCGCCAGATTTCACGCAAAAATGGGAGATACTTTTGTGATGCCAGAAGGAAAAATTCAAGAAAACACCATGTTGATTCCAGGCACCGATGGCGAGAAAATGAGTAAAAGCAGAGACAATACTATTAACATTTTCTTGAATGACAAACAACTTAGAAAGCAGATTATGTCCATTCAAACGGACAGTACGCCTCTTGAAGATCCAAAAGACTGGAAGACTTGTAACTGTTTTGCTATTTATAACTTATTGGCCAATAAAGAACAGGTTGAAGTTATGAAAGCAAACTATGAACATGGTAATTACGGTTATGGCCATGCCAAGCAGTCGTTATATGAACTTATTATAGATAAATTTGCTGTGCCCCGTCAACGTTATAATCATTTTATGAGTCATCTAAATGAAATTGATGAGGCCTTAGCTCTGGGTGCAGAAAAAGCTAAAATAGTAGCTAATGCTGTTTTAAAGAGAGTACGAGAAAAAGCAGGATATTAAAATGAAAAAACTAATTTGGTTTACTGTTTTAATGACTCTTAGTCAGGGATTTATGATTTTGTCTCAGACTCAATCTGAAAATGGCAATAATTGGATTATCATGGTTGGAGTTCTTATAATTATAGCTATTCTCATTCACTTTTTTGTGGAATATAAAAAGCTAAATAAGCTCAAATAATTTTCCAGGTAAGGGTCTTACAACCCCCTTTAATTCCATATTAAGAAGGATTCCAGCAATCTTAAAAATAGGCATGCCGCAATTAATGGCAATCGTATCTAATTGTTGTTTGTTGTTTTCTTTTAAATAGTTATAAATTATTTTTTCCTGTTCATCAAGTTCAACAAATAGTTGTTTTTGGATACTTGGTGTAACATCTGTTTCCAATTGCCAATTTAAAACATACGGAATGTCCAAGGGGTTCGTTAACATCTGTGCTTTTTGGTATTTAATTAAATTATTACATCCTATACTTTGTGAATCAGTTATTCTTCCAGGAACCGCAAAAACATCTCGGTTATAAGAATTAGCAATATCAGCAGTAACAAGGCTTCCTCCTCTTTCAGCAGATTCAATGACAATAGTAGCTTCACTCAAACCAGCTATAACTCTATTTCGTTTTAAAAAATTGTTTTTATCAAAAGTATCCCCACTCCAAAAGTCGGTATAAAACCCTCCATTCTTTTCAATATCCGCCACATATTTTTTGTGCACTTTAGGGTATATTTGATTTAATCCATGAGCCAAACATCCTATGGTTTGTAAATCATGTTTCAACGCCGCTTTGTGAGCTGTAATATCTGTTCCATAAGCAAAACCTGATACAATAATTGGATTATAAGGTACTAGTTGTTCCAATAACATTTCACAAAAAGCAATACCTTGAGTCGTAATTTTTCTTGTGCCTACAATACTTATGATGTGTTGATTTTTTAGATTAATAGAACCTGATTGAAAAAGTAAAACCGGTCCATCAACACAATGCTTTAATTTCTCAGGATAGTCCTCTTCGTCAAAATATAAACAAACTATATTATTGCTTTTAATAAAATGGAGTTCCTTTTCGGCGGCTTTATGATGACTCATTTCAAATAAATCATTTATTATGACGCTTCCAATACCTTCAATTTTTAAGAGATTCCGCTTCTTTTCTTTAAAGACTTCTTCGGCAGAACCGCAATATGCAATCAACTTTTTTGCGGTAATATCACCTATATTAGTTACATGTTGTAACGCTAAAGTGTTTAGTAGGTCGTTTTCTGTCATTCTAATGCATTGATTTAAAGTTTACAAGTAAGTAATTTTTGCGATGTTAATAAATAGTTTTGTCAAAAGTTTATATAAAAGCTTAATTTTTTAACTTTGTTTTTATGCAATTAGAGACCTACATCAGTGATTTACTTTATAGATATGAATGCGTGACGGTGCCTGAATTTGGTGCCTTTTTAACACAACGAGTTCCGGCGGTTATTAATGATACCACTAATGCCTTTTATCCCCCCAAAAAAAATCTGTCATTTAATGAGCAAATTCAAAAAAATGATGGCTTATTAGCTAACTACATTGCCGATGTAGAAAAAATTCCTTTTGAGGAGGCTAATGAAAAAATTCAGAAACGGGTTAAAATTCTTAAATCGCTTTTAACACAGGGAGAAACGCTTACGTTTAATAATATAGGGGAAATAGTTTTTAATAGTGAAGGAAAAATACTTTTTGAACCATCTTATCATCTCAATTATTTAACTGATGCCTTTGGATTAGCTCAATTTGTATCGCCTGCTATTACACGAGAACTTTATAAAGAAACTGCTCAAACTATTGAAAAAGAAATTCCTGTTGTGTTCTCTCCTGAAAAACGCCGATTAATACCTTATTTTAGATATGCGGCTGTAGCTGTAATTGCTTTGACATTGGGTGGATATGTCGCTTCAAATTATTATGTGAATCAAATTGAAACACATAATCAACTGGCACAAAAAGAAGCGTTTCAGCAATTAGACAATAAAATCCAGCAGGCTACTTTTGTGATAGAGAACCCGCTTCCTGCGGTGACTTTTAATGTGACTAAACAATCGGGCAATTATCATATTGTAGCTGGCGCCTTTAGAGTAGAAGCAAACTGTGATAAAAAAATTAATCAATTAAAAGCTGAAGGTTTCAAGGCCAGAAAAATTGGTGTTAATAAATATGGCTTACATGAAGTTGTTTATGCAAGTTATGAAACTGGACAAGAGGCGCTAGTTGAACTTCACAAAATTAGAAAAACAAGTAACAAAGACGCTTGGTTATTAGTTAAAGAATTAGATTAATTTTTTCTTTTCTTTTTTGAAAGAATTCCCTTTATAGGTGAAAACTGTTTTAATAATAATTAAAACCCTGTAGTAATACGCTAAAATCGTTTTACCTTTGCACAATCATAAAAAATGACCTGATGCAAGCAAAAACACCTGAGCAATCAAAAACTATAATGACCGACATGGTCCTTCCGGGAGAAACCAATCCTTTAAATAATTTATTTGGAGGGGAATTGTTAGCGCGAATGGATAGAGCTGCCAGCATTTCTGCAAGAAGACACTCCAGACGCATCGTGGTGACCGCTTCTGTAAATCATGTAGCTTTTAACAGAGCTGTTCCGTTAGGAAGTGTGGTTACGGTTGAAGCCAAGGTTTCAAGAGCATTTAACACCTCAATGGAGGTGTTTATTGATGTTTGGATTGAAGACAGAGAATCTGGAGCCAAAACAAAGGCCAATGAAGCCATTTATACCTTTGTAGCTGTTGATGAAACAGGAAAACCAATCGCTGTTCCTGAGGTTTTACCAGAAACAAAACTTGAAAAAGAAAGGTATATGGCCGCCCTAAGAAGAAAACAATTAAGTTTATTGTTGGCAGGAAAAATAAAGCCAAATGAAGCCACAGAATTAAAAGCTTTGTTTGTTTAATTAAACCTTTTTACGTTCTAAAAGTCTTATAGCTAAACCCAAATTTTAAAAGTTATGAGAACTCTTACCTTATTTTTATTCCTTTTTTTAATTTTAAACATGACCTCTTGTGCAACTCATGTGGTTACCAGACCCAATGCGGTGACCATTATTAAAACACCACCAAGGCATTATACGGTTGTAAAAGTAAAAGGCAGTAAATACTATTTTTGGAATGGAAATCATTACAGAAAAACCAGAAGCGGATACATTTACGTTAAGATTTAAACCAAATAAAGGGCTTACATTTTATATATCCACTCTGCTGGATTTAATGTGTTCAGGTTTTCGTAAATAATGAAATTTAAAATAGTATCTCCATTTGATGAATTTGTAAAAACTTCTCCAATATCTTGTTTTGTAGTTACTTTATCTCCTTCCTTAACATATACTTTCGAAAGGTTTTTATAGGCTGTAATAAAATTACCATGTCTTATCATAACAATAGGATTTGAGTTCTTTATTACTACAATCCTACTTACTTCTCCATTAAAAACAGCTCTAACTTTAGCGCCTTTTTCTGTAGCAATACGTACCCCATTACTCCTGATTGACACTGATTTATCAATAGGTGATGGTTGAGTCCCATATCCTAGGGTGACGAATCCCTTTTCTACCGGCCATGGCAATTTACCTTTATTGGAAACAAAATTGGAAGCCAATACTTTTTCTTCTGCAGTTAACGAAAAGCCTACAGAGGTTTCAGATTTTCCTGCCTTTTTATTAGACTTAACAATAGCTTCTCTAATTATTCTGTCTATTTCTCTATCAATTCTATCCGCTTCTTGTTGCTTCGCCTTTATTTGAGCCGCATAAACATTAATGTTTTTCTTAATTGAAGCCATAAGCACTTGGTGCTGTTTGCGCTCCTCTTCTAGTGTCTTTTGAACAACTCTATTCTCATTAATCAATTTTTGCTTGTCTGCCTTTTGTACCAAAAGGCTGGCATTTATACTTTGTAATTCTTCACTTTTAGTTTTAATCTCCTGACCTTGTTGTTTTTGATGATCAGAATATTGCTTCATATATTGCAAGCGTTTATAAGCTTGTTTGAAATTGTCTGAAGACAATAAGAACATAATTCTACTTTGCTGATTTTTACTTTTATATGATTTCACAATCATAGCCGCATAATCTTCCTTAAGAGCTTTTAATTCATCACGCAGTTTTGTTATTTTCTTTTGATTGGAATTAATTTCTCTTGTTAAAAGATTGGCTTGCTGATTGGTAACAGAAATCAGATTATTAAGAACACTAATTTTATAATTATAGTTAACTATTAATGATAATTGCGATTTCTCTTTAGATTTATTTTCTTGCTGTAACTGGTTAATCTTATTGATTTCTTGCCTTAATTCTTGTCTCCTCTCTTCTAGTTCCTGTTGTTTTTTGTTTTGAGAAAATCCAATTCCGTTTGCAAGTAGCAACAAGCAAAGTATCAATTTAAAAATGTGATTTCTACTGTTCATTAAAGCTTAATTTCTTTAAGTCCTGTGGGAATTTTAAAGGGAAAACGCAAATCTTCATTCAAAGATACCGCTTTAAATTCCAACTCAATAATCATTTCTTCAGCAGCTTCAACAGCAATAACTTTTATGCTTTCTGGTAAAATTTGTTTATCAACTTGCTGATATGACTTATAATCAATTTGAAGAAGTCTTTGTTCTAGGGGTTGAGAGATTTGTTGTGAAGTTATTTTGAAATGAGAAGGATCTATCAAATAAAACAACTCAAATAGCGCTTTTTGTTCTTTAGGCGCCACAACATACTCTTTTTCATTCACAGTGGCTTCAAATGCATTATCCTTTAAACTAAATAGGGCTTCGCCGAGTAACAAATTTTGCACTTTTTGAAAATCTAAATCAGTGCCTAATAAATCGCTTAAATATTTAAAATCTCCTTCAAAATAGGTGTTATCCAACTTATTGTAAAAACTCACTTTTTTCGGGGTTATTAAAGCTTTAACAACTGATATTGGCGTGGACATTAATAAGATCTTTTCATCCTTTTCAATACGCATATTAACGGTATACCCATTGGATTTTTCACCTTGATATATATCTATTTTTACGCGAGCTGATAAGGTTTTAAATGTTGCTGCCTTTTTTGTATTCTCCTTAATGAGTTGCTTGGTTGATAAATTTAAATTTTCAGAACCAGATCTTATTGTTTTGGTGGATTTACAGCCTGTGGCAAGAACTAATGAAATAAATATAATAGCGATTAAACAGCGGCTTTTAAAGTGCATATAAGAGTTCCTATTTGGTGGTTTCTAACTTTTTTGCTTTATCACTAAACGCTTTTGCCTTAGATTCATTGTTTAGTAAGGTATATGCAACACTTAATTGGTTATAAAAATCAATTTCCATTTTGGTGTCATCAATAATATAATCTAATCCTGCTTCCAAAATAGACACGGCTTCTTCCGCTCTTTTTAGTTTATTCAAAGCAACGCCATTTATTAAATAAATTATAGGCATTGATGGATATTTCTCTAATGCGTTTTTAGATTTTGAAGCGGCTTCATCATACTGCATTAAATCAATGTGTAATAACAAAATATTGCGCAAAACGCCAAAATTATCACTCTCCATTGATAAAGCTTGTTGAAAATACTCCAAGGCTTTATTCTTGTCGCCTTTAGTTAAATAATACTGAGCTATTTCTACAAATGATTTTGAGGTTTTAGTATCTCCTGCCAAGGTTGTAGCCTCAACTAAAGCAGATTCATACTGAGGATTTTTACCGACAAAAGCCACAAAATCTGAAAGCACCTTGAGTTTTGCCTCTGGTTTTATTTGACTGCTTTGAATAACAATCTTCATAGATTCTATTGCTTTTTCGGGTTCATTCTTTTCTAAATAAAACTTATAAAGCGCCAGGTGTACCAATTGAGAAGTAGGATTGACTTTAAGCAGTTCTTTTGCTGTTTCAAAAGCCTTTTCATTTTCATTGTTCTCACTATAACGATAAATAAGCGCTAAATAATTAGCTTCTTTATCCGGATTATCATCCACGCGTTTTTCTAAATTTTTTATCTGATCCTTTTTCCGTCCTGTTGCAGCATAAATTTGATTTCGCATATAATCTCTTGTGCCAGAAATGCCTAATTTTTCATCAAGTTCATCCAATACCTTTAAAGCATCATCATACTTTTTAGTAGAAATATACAAGGCAACTAACTCCTCTTTGTAATCAGGATGATACCCTACAAGTTGTTTTAGGGTTTTAATGGCTTTATCTTGCTCATTTTGCTGAACATATAAACTATAAAGTGCCTCTAAATACCATTCATTATCTTGCTGCTTATCTACCGCCGTTTTTAAAGCCTCTTCAGCAGCCCCAAAATTTTTAAGCTGAATGTAATTTTTCCCTAATTCAAAATATAAAACAGATTGAGAATTATCTATCGCAATACATTTTATAAGCGCTTCAACAGAGCGGTCATAATTTTCAATACCTTTTTGCTTTAAAGCTTCAAAAAATAATTCTTGAAATTGATCCTCTAAATCGCCTAAATCATCATCAGGATTTTTATTAAAATCTACCTGTCCAAATTGATATTGTGGAACCAATAGGACACCCAAAAAAACAAATAATATGTAGATTTTATATTTCAATTTTAATTGTTTTATTCTATAACAAGAGTCTCATCAAATCTTATTCCAATACTGAATAATCCCCAAGACTTACTGCTTTAAAATTACCATCATAAGACACATAATTACCTATCATAGCATCATCTAAATGGGCATTTTTGATTGTTGTATTCGTTTGTATTAAACTGTTTTTAATGGTGGCATTTTCTATAATACACTTATCACCAATTGAAACATTTGGTCCGATGGTGGCATTATTTAAAATTACATTTTCTCCAATGAAACAGGGTTCAATGATATTAGAATTGTTGATTTTAGCAGATGCTGCAATCATCTGTTCTTCTCCATCAGATTTTAAGAAACCTAGCATTCTGGTATTGGTTTCAACCGTAACGGCTTTGTTACCACAATCCATCCACTCATCAACCTGACCGGTTTTAAAAACTTTCCCGGTTGCCATCATCCCCTTAATACCATCATTAATTTGATACTCACCGCCATTCACTATGTTATTATCCAGAACGTGCTGTAACTGTTGTTTTAAAACGCCCACTTCTTTGAAGTAGTATATGCCAATAACCGCTAAATCACTTACAAACTCTTTTGGTTTTTCAACCAGCTCAACAATTTCCTGTTTTGAATTCAATTTAACTACTCCAAAGGCTTCTGGCTTATCAACTTGCTTTACCCATATAACAGCATCAGCTTCCGGATCTAAGCTAAAATTTGCTCTAATAAGCGTGTCTGCATACGCAATGACAGCTGGTCCAGACAATGATTCCTTAGCGCACATAATAGCGTGACCGGTTCCTAACGGCTGGTCTTGTCTATAAATAGATGCTTTAGCCCCTAAACTATTAGCTAAGGCTTTTAAACTATCAACCACATCCTCTCCAAAAAATGCCGGATCTCCAAGGACAAAGGCAATTTCATCAATTGGTTGTTTTAAAACCTTGGCTATATCCTTTACCAATCTGTGAACTATAGGTTGTCCAGCAACTGGAATTAATGGTTTAGGTACTGTTAAACTATGTGGTCTTAAACGAGAACCTCTTCCCGCCATAGGTACTATTATTTTCATATGATCCTTTTTCTTTTTTTACTATTTTTTGCTAAATCTACTTTGTCCCAGTACTGCCAAAACCTCCTTGACCTCTGGAGGTTTCAGAAAGTTCATCTACTTGTTTCCATTCAGCCCGTTCATGTTTAGCAATCACTAATTGAGCAATGCGTTCACCATTTTCTACAGCGAAATCTTCATTTGAAAGATTCACTAAAATAACGCCAATTTCGCCTCTATAATCAGCATCAACCGTGCCTGGGGTGTTTAGTACTGTAATTCCTTTTTTTGCCGCAAGGCCACTTCTAGGCCGCACCTGTGCTTCATATCCTATTGGAAGTTCAATAAACAATCCTGTTTTCACAATGGCTCTTTCTAAAGGTTTTAAAATAATTGTTTCTGAAATATGGGCTCTTAAATCCATACCTGCCGAAGCAATGGTTTCATAACTTGGCAAATCATGGGATGATTTATTGATTATTTTAATTTGCATTTTATTTTTTTAATAATTGCTTTAATTGGTTTTTTTCTGAAATAAAAATGATTGTCAAAAATACGATTAACATTGGTATCCCGATGATATATTCTTCTCTAAATTTATAAAACGACAAGAGAGAAAATCCAATAGATAGAATTAAATAAAGTCCTATTTTTTTAAGGTTATACGGTATAGGATAATATTTGCGTCCAAAATAATAAGATAAAATCATCATAATGCTATACGCCACTAAGGTAGCAACGGCGGATGCTTTATAGCTAAATTCCTTTATAAACAGAATATTCAACACTAGAGTGACTACCGCACCAACAATAGAAATATAAGCTCCAAATTTTGTTTTATCTGTAATCTTATACCATACCGAAAGGTTGTGATAAATACCTAAACAGAAATTTGCAATTAAAATTATTGGTACTACCCACATAGCTTCCCAATAAGCTTCACTTCTTACTATATATGGTTTTAAGATATCTGCAAAAACAACTACAGATAATAAAATAATGGATCCAAAAGCAACAAAAAATTCTAAAATAGTCGCATAATTCTTTTGAGGGTTTTCACTTTTAGCGTGACTAAAAAAGAATGGTTCAATACCCAATCTATAGGCCGTTGCAAACAAAGTCATGAATAAAGCAATTTTATAACATGCAGAATACATTCCAATATCTGTGTCGGCAATGTTTGGAGGCAATAACTCCTTAAGAAGAATTCTATCAAAAGTCTCATTGATTGAAAAAGCCACACCAGCTACTAACACAGGAAAAGCATATCGTATCATTGATTTCCATAGCTCTTTATTAAAAACATATTTTGTTTTAACATAGAAAGGAACCACTATGAGCAAAGTAATACCACTTGCTATTAGATTGGCAATAAAAATATAACTGATTTCAAAATTCGGCTTATAAATGCTTTCAAAAAAGGCCCCCTCTGAAGATAAGTTCTTCAATATTAATAAGAAGAATAAATTAAATCCTAAATTAATGATAACATTTAAAATTTTTATAAATGCGTAACGCATGGGTCTTTGAGTAGCCCTTAACCAAGCGAATGGAATAATTGTTAGCGCATCTAAAAGCAATATCCATATCACTAAATTGATATATTTAACATCAATATCTATAATGGTTGCTATCTGATTTTGAAATATTAATGCTAATATAAAAAACCCAAAAGATGAAATTATTAAAGAAATAGTAGAGGTTCCAATAACTTGATTTTTTTCATTTTCTTTATTAAAAAAACGGAAAAAAGCAGTTTCCATTCCATAAGCCAATACCACATTAAAAAGCACAAAATAAGAAAAAATAACAGATACTTGCCCATATTCAGCTACTGAAGATAACACCCCTTTTGTAGTATAAAGCGGCACTAAAATAAAGCTTAACATTCTGGGTAAAACAGTTGCTAAACCATAAATAAATGTTTGCTTAAATAATGTTTTGAGTACGCCCAACAGTTCATTTTTATATGGCTAAAAATACGTTTTTAGCGATTCTAAACCAAAAATACATTATTCCTTATTACGAGGCGCACTTGGATATGCTAGTAATGGTTTCTTTGAAAGATTATCAATCATGAAATACTTGGTTTTAGATCCTTCTTTATAGGAAATAACACATTGACTATCCTTTAAAGTGGGCCATTGCTTCAACATCGTTTGATTGACTTTATTTCCATATTCGGCAAAAGGCTCATTACTCATAATAAGATCCTTTTTTTGATTTAAATCAGTTATAAACCTGCCAATAGCTAATAATTCATTTTTAAATTCAAGTTTAACGACTTTCCCTTGAAAATAAATGCTGTCTAATTCAATTTTATTCACGTTTGAAATAATAGGAATGTAGATATCGATTCCTGAACCACCGCCTTCAATCCCAGCTATCCAGCTCTGATAGTAACATTCTCCTAATTGTAAAGGAGCGCCTTTTTGCAGTATTTGGGCGCTGCTGCATTGTGACACAAGAAATACCATAAAACATAGTGATATAAAGTTAAATGCCTTTTTAAAAAATTTCATGTTGTTTTATTGATCATATAAAGATACCATTTCAAAAGTAATGCCATAAAAAAACCCCCACTATTTGCGAGGGTTTTGAATTTTATAAAAGCTGTTGATTTAAATTAGGTTTAATTATTTAAAGCTTCTGCCCCTCCAACAATTTCAAGAATTTCGTTAGTAATTGCGGCTTGTCTTGCTTTGTTATAAGTTAATTTAAGCTGATCTCTTAGCTCAGTAGCATTATCTGTCGCCTTGTGCATAGCAGTCATGCGTGCACCATGCTCACTTGCAAAAGAATCTCTAATTCCTTTATACAATTGTGTTTTTAATGACTTTGGAATTAATTGTTCAACAATTTCTACTTTTGAAGGTTCAAAAATATAGTCTAGATTAGCATTAGCAACTTGTTGAGCTGGCACAATCGGTAAAAATTGCTCTGTCATTACTTCTTGAGTCGCCGCGTTTTTAAATTTGTTATACACAATTACTATTTTGTCATACTCGCCAGAAACAAATTTATGCATTAATACTTGTGCAATATCAGCCACATTTTCAAAGGTTAAATCATCAAAAACCTTACTCTCATTTGACACCACTATTTTTTTCTTAGCAAAAGCATCATTCCCTTTCTTACCAATTGCAAAAATCGATACTTTTTTACCGGCATAATCATTACTGATTAACTGTTGTGTTTGTTTGATAATATTTGAATTAAAAGCACCACATAACCCTCTGTTTGACGTTATGGGAACAATCAAAACATTCTTAACTTCACGTTGTGTTGAAAATTTGCTTCCAGTATCTGCATCTAAAGTTGCGCTTAAACCTTGTAAAAGTTCTGTTAACTTATCTGCATAAGGACGCATAGCTGTAATAGCATCCTGTGCCTTCTTCAATTTTGCAGCAGATACCATTTTCATGGCACTGGTAATCTGCATAGTAGAAGATACCGATGTTATTCTGTTACGTATTTCTTTTAAGTTTGCCATATTTTAGTTGTTAGTATTGAGTATTCAGTAGTGAATTGATTAACTCACTACTCAATACTAAAATCTAATTATGCTTTATATTTACTTGATAAATCTTTTGCTACTGCGGTTAATGTGTCAGTAACTTCATCTGTTAATTTACCAGCTTTTAAATCAGCTAAAACATTACTATGTTTTGCTCTTAAAAACTCTAAATAATCCGTTTGAAATTCTTTTATTTTTTCAACAGGTACATCTCTTAATAAGTTTCTAGATCCTGCATAAATAATTGCAATTTGATCTTCCACCTTAAAAGGATCGTTTTGAGCTTGTTTTAAAATCTCCACATTACGCTTTCCTTTTTCAATAACATTTAAAGTAACTGCATCTAGATCTGAACCAAACTTAGCAAACGCTTCTAATTCGCGATATTGTGCCTGGTCTAATTTTAATGTTCCCGCTACTTTTTTCATTGATTTAATCTGAGCGTTACCCCCAACACGAGATACAGAAATACCTACGTTAATTGCTGGACGAACCCCTGAGTTAAACAAATCACCATCTAAGAAAATCTGTCCATCTGTAATTGAAATTACATTGGTTGGAATATATGCTGATACGTCTCCTGCTTGTGTTTCAATAATTGGTAATGCTGTTAATGACCCGCCTCCTTTAACTAAAGGTTTTAAAGAATCAGGTAAGTCATTCATGTTTTTAGCAATCGCATCATTATTGATAATTTTTGCAGAACGCTCTAATAAACGTGAATGTAAGTAGAAAACGTCTCCAGGATACGCCTCACGTCCTGGTGGACGACGTAATAATAAAGACACCTCACGATAGGCTACCGCTTGTTTTGACAAATCATCATAAATAATTAAAGCCGGACGACCAGAATCTCTAAAATATTCTCCAATGGCTGCACCAGCAAATGGCGCATATACTTGCATTGGAGCGGGATCTGATGCATTTGCGGCAACAATAGTTGTGTAGGCTAAAGCGCCTTTATCTTCTAAAGTTTTAGCAATCAAAGCAACGTTCGAAGCTTTTTGCCCAATAGCAACATAGATACAATACACAGGCTGACCTGCATCATAAAATTCTTTTTGATTCAAGATGGTATCAATACAAACCGCTGTTTTACCAGTTTGACGGTCACCAATTACCAGCTCTCTTTGTCCGCGACCGATAGGAATCATGGCGTCAATAGATTTAATCCCTGTTTGTAATGGCTCCGTTACTGGTTCACGGAAAATAACTCCCGGCGCTTTACGCTCCAAAGGCATTTCATACGTTTTACCAGCGATTGGACCTTTCCCATCAATAGGAGTTCCTAAAGTGTCTACAACACGTCCAACAATTCCTTCTCCAACATTTATAGAAGCAATTCTGGTTGTGCGTTTCACAATTGACCCTTCTTTTACTCCTACTGAAGCGCCTAATAATACAATACCAACATTATCTTCTTCCAGGTTTAGAACAATTCCTTCTAAACCACCTTCAAACTCAACTAATTCTCCATATTGAACATTTGAAAGTCCATAAGCACGTACAATACCATCACCAACAGTTAATACTGTTCCCACTTCATCCAATGATGCTGAGGCATCAAATCCTGCAAGTTGCTTTTTTAAGATCGCTGATACTTCAGCTGGTTTTACTTCTGCCATCTTATATTTAGTTTAATGTAAATTCTTTTTTTAATTTGTTTAATTTATTGGAAATGCTCGCATTGTATTGCTTGTCTCCAACCCTTAAGATGAAACCTCCTAAAATACTTTCATCTACTATATTTTCAAGAGTAACTTCTTTATTGGTTAATTCTTTTACCTTCTTTAATACTTTTGATTCCAAATCTTTAGTCATGGGAACTGCGGTAGTAACTGAAGCAAGTTCTTTACCATTTAATTCATCAAACAAAATGCTGTATTGTAAAGCAATATTATTTAAAATATCAACTCTTTTGTTTGTAATTAACACATCAAACAAACTAGCGCTTATGTGATTTAACTCAGGAAATATGGCCAGTAACACGGCCTTTTTTTCTTCAGATTTAATAACAGCACTGTTAAGCATGTTGGCTAGCTCAATATTATCTGCAATGGTATTCGCCATTAACTTCATGTCGTTATTAACCGCATCTGCCTTCTTTTGATCAGTTGCTAAACTTAAAATCGCCTTTGCGTAACGTATCGCTGCTCTTGCTCCTGCCATTTATAACTAATTTAATTTTGCGTCAGCCAACATAGACTCAACCAACTTTTCTTGTTTGTCTTTATTAGATAATTCGGCACGAACCACTTTTTCAGCGATTTCAATTGATAAACTGGCTACTTGAGCTTTTAATTCAGCGATGGCCGCTTTCTTTTCTGATTCAATAGAAGCCTGTGCTTGTTCAATTAGCTTTCCGGCAGCTTCTTTAGCTTCACCTTTAGCGTCTTCAATCATTTTATTTTTAATATCACGTGCGTCTTTCAACATCGTTTCGCGTTCCGTTCTGGCTTCTTTTAACAATTTTTGATTGTCTGCGTGAAGGTTTTCCATTTCTAATTTTGCTTTTTCAGCAGAATCCAATGCGTTTTTTATTCCTTCTTCTCTTTCATTAACTGAATCTAAAATTGGTTTCCAAGCAAATTTTTTAAGCAAAAATACCAGTGCTAAAAAAAGTATCGTTTGCCAAAAAAACAATCCTAAAGAAAACCCTCCAAATAATTCTTCCATAATATTTTATTTTTATAAATCAACTTTTCTGTTTAATTAAAAAGAAGCGCTATAACCAACCGTTATAGCAACTTCTTTATTTGTCTTAAACTGCGAATAAAGCAGCAAATCCAATACCTTCAATCAACGCTGCTGCAATAAGCATAGCAGTTTGAATTTTACCTGTAGCTTCAGGTTGACGAGCGATTGCATCCATAGCAGAACCACCGATTCTACCAATACCAATACCTGCTCCAATTACTACTAAACCTGCGCCTACGATAGCTGGAATCTCCATAAAATATATATATTAAAAATTAAACATTCAATTTATTAATGTGCTTCATCATGATGATGTTCTTCAACAGCCATACCGAAGTAAAGTGCTGAAAGCACGGTAAAAATATACGCTTGTAATGCAGCAACCAACAATTCTAAAATCCCTAACACAAACGCTAATAAAAATGATAATGAACTACCCAGCCAATTATTAAAAACAAACATCATTCCTATGATACTCATTAAGACTATATGTCCTGCTGTAATGTTAGCATACAAACGAATCATCAGTGCAAACGGTTTAATAAACGTCCCTAACAATTCAATAGGTGCTAATATTATTTTCATTGGCACAGGCACACCTGGCATCCAAAAAATATGCTTCCAGTAATTTTTGTTTCCTGAAAAAGTAGTGATTAAATAAGTGATGATTGCCAAACAAAAGGTTACAGCAATATTATTTGTCAAGTTCATTCCAATAGGAGTTAATCCAAAAAGGTTCACAATCCAGACAAAGAAAAATACGGTTAACAAATAACTCATGTATCTTTTATAATGCTTTTCTCCAATATTTGGAACAGCAATTTCATCGCGAACATAAAGAACGATAGGCTCTAATAACCGACCCATTCCTTTTGGCATTCCCTTATTACCTTTATACGATTTAGCCATTCTGCTAAACATAAAAAATAAGATAGCGAAAACCATAAAAATCATGGTTACATTCTTGGTTATAGAAAAGTCTAAGGGTTTTTCATTTATTGCATGATGATGCTCATCTTCAATAATTTCGCCATCTGGCCCATCTACTTTGTATATTTTAGAATGGTGTACTCGATAATAGTTCCCACCAACCTCTGCCACTGATTCGCCATGGTGAAATTTAGAGGATAAAAATACTTTTAACCCATTATCCCATAAAATCACTGGCAATGGAAACCCAAAATATTTGTGTTCTCCTTCATTCGTTTCCCATGAATACAATCCGAAATCATAAGAATCAAGTAAGTGGTGTTGAATATATTCTTTTATTTCTGTTTTCTTATCAACCGCAGGTTCTTGATTTGACGGCGCTGCAGTATGCCCCTCTTGCCCAAATGACATCAAGGATATGAAAAACAATAATAATGTAATTGGTTTTAAAGTTACTTTTATATGCATATCACTCTTAATAATAGTGGCTTAAAAATCGCTGCAAAGGTATGTTTTTATCTCAAAAACAAAAACAATTTTATATTTTATTTCATTAACACAAATAAAGCCCTTTTTCTCCTTTATTAATCTAATTTATTTAGCCATTTGCTAAGGCTAAATGTTTCTAAAATTAATCCGATACTATAGGGTACAAAAAAGGCTGCAAATTCCAATTTTGAAATATGGTTGTCCATTTTAAAAAATGGATAAAAAACGATAAAAAATACAGTAAATTTTAAAAAACTGCCAGCTAAAAACAGAAATCCTAATTGAGATTTATATTTCTCTTTTAAAAGATAAAGCGATCCAAAAACAATTATTATTAGAGCAAAATTGACTGCGTAACACAACACTATTCTATCATCAAATACAGGAAAGTTCCATGTTCTTAAAACTCCTAAATGAATAAAAAAAACAATTCCTAATAGAATTGTTGCTTTAATGGTGAAATCTATAAATGGGTTTCGCATTAATACTTTATTCTATTAACTTGCTTAATAACAGCATACAGTGAAATAGCTACACCTAATAGCGTCATTATAATGACAAACAGCTTACCATCATTATTAAATTTAGTGTCCAGCCATTTTCCTAAAATCACAGATAAATAGATGGTAACACCCATTTGAATAGCAATTCCAGAAAGAACAGCGACATTTTTAAGCGGTTTTTCCGGTTTCTTGTTCTCGTTGTTGTCCACCTTTATTCATTTCTTTAACTGTACCTTTCATGATACAGGTCACGTTGAATGTTGCTCCAGGTTCTACCGATAATTTACCAACGATTACTTCACCTTCTATATGAGCCGTTGACTTAAGGGTTAAAACACCTGATAAAGTAAGTTTTCCTGAGAACTTCCCTTCAAAATGTGCTTCAGTACCTTGTAAGGTTCCTTTTATAAAACCAGATTTACCGACCACTACTTTTCCTGAAGTAATTATATTTCCTTCAATAGTACCATCAATTCTAAAATCTCCTTCACTATTAAAATCTCCAGTAATTTTGGTGCCTTGGGCAATAATATTTTGGCTTGATGAATTTTCTTCCATGTGTTTATTTTTTTTGTTATCAGAAAACATAATGCTCTTAATTTAATTATTATCGTTATTTAAATACGCGTCTAAATTTTTATGAATTTGAATTATTTGATAATTGGGTGAAGAAATGACAAAATATGGTTTTTTAATTTTCTTTTTGTCTTCTTTAGATAATAGTTGGTCAAAGGATTTTGCAACTACTTTGTTTTTTAAACCATGCACTATTACAAAACTTATATTTGGATCATAAACATCAATAGATGTAGATAAATCATAATACTTAATATTTTTTAATACTTTACCTAAAGTGTCTTGAAAAACTTTGATTTCTGACAATTCAGCTTTATCAAATTGAAAAACCACTTTGTAATTATTGGCAAGACTGTCCAAAATAAATTCCTTGCTTTGTATTCTTGGTAAAAGGTTCGTTTCTATCTGTTGTGCTTGTTGTCCCTCTGGGGTATTAGCAAAAGTTATCGCAACATAATTGATGGCCTTGCCGTATGGTTCATAACCATATAAGCGACCTATTGCTGTTGCCTTTAATAATTCCAGTTTTGGCACAATTGGTTCTCCATCAAAAACATTAATATAATTTTCGCATTTTAATATCACCTCTGCATATTCTTGATTTTCATGCTGTTCATAGAGGCTTTCATAAACACTTTCCGGGCTATTTTCATCTTTTAAATCTGCTAATTCCGGATTGCTTAAAATAATTGCATATCGAGAATCCGGATAGTTTGAAATAATGTCGTTCTTCGCTATTACAGCCTCACCAGTTTGTCCTAAAAGTTCATAAATTTTAAATAAGTTATATTTTGAAGGTAATATTAATCGCTCTTCAGGATTATTTTTTAATACTGTTTCAAACTTACTTTTTGCTAAGTTGTATTCTTTAAATTTTTCTTTATAAATCAAGCCTAACTGATAATAAGCAAAGTTTCGGTCTTTCGCTAAACTATCAATCTCTTTTGTTTCTGTTGGTATCTTAGAAATATAAAATTGTGGGTCGTACAATTCATCTGCTGTAGCATTCACAAATACTTCATTGTTTAAAACAGGGTTCTTGGAGTTTGATATTCCTTTACTAGACCATCTCCAGTCATCTTCCAACGATCTGTTTCCCCAAATTTTCACAAATTCATTTTTCCCATATCCCACCGTTGTTGGGTTATAAAAATAAAATAAACTTGACTGATTAGGCAAGCCACCTCTTGGGGCGTTTGGGTTTAAACCACCAATATTATTATTAACGGTAACTAAACCATTATTTCTTTGTGCAATTTCTTGTTTTTGCTTTTCTTCTTCAGCCTTAGTTTTTAATTTTTCAATTAAGGTTTCAAAAAACGCAATCCTTTCCAGCTCTGGTAAATTTACTAGTCTTAAAATACTATCATTAACCTGGGCAACATCCTCATAATAGATAACATCTTCTAAATTGTCTCTTTTGCGTTTTATAAGACGATAGGGTTTAGAATTAAGCACCAAGTTGCTCATAGTACTATCGTAATAGGCTCCAGCTTCCTTATATTCAGAATAATCAAAGCTCATATCACCCAATATCTGGTAGTTTTTCGCTCTTAATTCCTTATCCCTTGAATTTGTTCTTAAGGATTTATTATAATAAGAAATTGCCAAATACTCTGATTTATTAATTAAATGATATTCACCTATTTGATGATAAATTTTGTCAAGAAACGGTCTGTTTTCTCTATCTTCTTCAAGTTTGGTTAACAGTTCTAAACAAGCTAATTTGTCGCCGTTTTCGTAATCGAAATTTTTTATTTTTTCAAGTTGGGCACTAATTAAATAAATACGAGGTGTTTTCCTATTAAGTTCAATAACCTTATCAAAAGCAATATTCGCGCTATCTTTATATCCTAATGTATTGTATAACTGACCTTGAATAAATCTATATCTACCACGTTCATCATTGCTTTTAGTAAAATTTGAAGCAATTTCTAATTGAGTAATGGCACTGTCAACAGACTTTGTATTCAAATATGCCTGCGCTAACATAGAAGTAGCATCAGCTAAATCTTGATCACTTAATTTTTCTCTCTCTAAAAGCCGTTTTAAGTTTTTTATGGCTAGTTCATCATTATCTAAACGGATATTAGTTTTTTCTCTCCATATTTTAGCCTGATTGATCTTATCACTTGCCGGATATTTATAAAGTATATAGTTAAAGGCTTCAAGCGCAGGCACAAAGCGTTGGTCAAAATACCTAGCTTTTCCCAAAAGCAAATACGCTTCATCCATCTGTGGGTTTTCTTCTTTCCCCTGAATGTTCATGCTGTGCTTTTGAATGGCCTTAACCGCCTTTTCTTCAGCTCTATTAAAATTTTCGTTTTTTGATTGGCCGGGAAGAATAATCTCATCTAAAATTTGCATCCGCTCTATGGGCAAAATATCCCAATAGTTATCATTATAGGCATAATTTAGTGATTGCCTGCCTTCTTCCAAAGCCAAATACCCGTTGTATAGCGCATTGTATTCTGCCGAAACTGCATGATAATTGCGGCTCATAAAACTGTCCTTTTTTCGCGAACAACTGGTTACAAAAATTGAACTTAATATTACAACTAGTATGAATTTTAAAGATGTTTTCAATACCTGTCTGTTTGGTCTAATAAATAACTATAAACTCCTGCTTATATTATGCAAGAAGGTAAAAATAAGCATCTTTTTTGATTAACGTATGAAATGAAACGACTTTTGGATGATGTGTTAATTAGCAAAATGTGCTTCTAACTCTTTTAAGGTTGCGGCATTGGTTTCAAGGTCTTTTACAATCTCCCCTTTTTCAAGCACCACAATACGCTCACATACATCTGTGACATGCATTAAATCATGGCTAGAAATTAGTACCGTTACTCCTTTTGATTCCGCTAAATCTTTAATGATTTGTTTTAATCTGATTTGTGTTGTTGGGTCTAAATTAGCAAAGGGTTCATCTAAGATAATGACCTCAGGATTGCCAATCAATGCGGCTACAATTCCTACCTTCTTTTGGTTTCCTTTACTTAAATCTCTTAAATATTTTTTTTGCTTTAAAATTTCGCCATGAAAAAAATCTTCAAATTGATTTACATAGGTATCTATATCAGCCTTATTTTGACCGCGCAACTCGCCAATAAAATAAAAATATTCCTCAGCCGTTAAATAGCCAATTAAAAAACTTTCATCAATAAAAGAGGAGGTAAACGGTTTCCATTCTTCACTTTCATGAACGAATATTTCATTGTTAGTAATACTTCCTGATGAAGGTCTAATTAAATCTAAAAGCAAGCTAAAATAGGTGGTTTTCCCGGCACCATTATTACCTACTAAACCAAAACTTTGTCCTTTAGGAATTTCTAATGTCTCTATATTCAAAACGACATTGCCGCTGTATTTTTTTGAAAGATTTGATGTTGTTATCATAATTTAAGATATTAATTGTCTTGACTAAACGCGTCAATCATTTTATACTTGGACTTTACATATCGCGCCGTAATAAAAGTCATTAACTTTTGGTGAAACACAATACCTATGATTCCTAAAAGGGCCAACACAAGACATCCTATTTCAAAGCCTGCTAAAAAATAACTCAAACCAAAAATCCCCAGTGGCAGTAACATCAGCGGAATACCAATAAGCCATTGTACAGCACCAGTTCCTTGATAATTAAATGCCGCCCTTTGATTTAAATCGATTTTTTTTCTATTGAATGAGCCTCCTAGTAAAATAACATGAGTGTTTACGCCCAAGTTATAAATGGCCGCTGCGAAATGAGCTAACAAAATTTTCCACCCAAAGTAAACATAGGGAATACTTAGAACGAACAAAATAATAACACTTAATGCCATGAGCGTATATTTTGACTTCAAATATTGCTCATACTTTATGTTCTGGCTCATTAGCAGTTTATAATATCCGCTGTCCCATGCAGGAATAAACTGCCCAAAATTTATTAGGAAGATACCTGTTACAAAAATACCAATGAAGGCAAAAAACCATGGCATTTCTTGATACATGGGTTGTGGATAAAAAAACAAACCATAAAGTAATCCAATGACAAGTATCCAAACAGATGACTTTGAGCGTTTATTACGCCAAATCAATTTTAGATCTAATTGCATAAAAGGGGCAATGTCTCCAAAATTTCGAGTCCATTCTAAATTGGAGGCATTAACTTCTTTAACTTTTGTTTTTAAAGAACTGTCTAAAAATAATTTGTTTCTTAAAATCCGAGCATTAACTATATATAATACGGCAAGTATAAAGACTAATACAACTATTAATCCTGGTGTATTGTAAATACTTTTAAAACCTTGTCCAATGAGTTGATCAAAAGAAATGATTTCAAAATGGTTTAAAGCAAACAATCCGCCAACAATAAGAATAATAGGAAGAAAAGATAATTCCGTTTCAGAGGAGTAGCTCTCAATAATAAAGTTTAAAAAATTAACAATGAGCGTTACTAATACTAAAGACAGCATCCATGTAATTACCGATATTATGGGATAGCCCTCAATAATCAGGGTCAATCCAAACGGTATAATAGCAAAAAGAGGTAGTATATTAAAAAAAGATGTTGCAGACTTCCCTAATACATAATTAACAATCTTACTTGTTTTAATGGGAAGTGTGAGCAAAGGCTTAGCTAACATGACTGGTAACTTTTGAAAAAAGAACCTGAAAACCAAGTCAGCCAATATCCAATAAAACAAAATATTATTTACAATATTTAATGGGTCTTCTTGAGGAAACATCTTTTTTAATCCTGGGTATAAGGCAACGCCTAATATTAAAAAAATGACCAAAAAATAAAGTGCCAAAAAGCCCATTAAAATTTTTAATGCTAGCCCTTTACCAAAGCTTGCAGACCTAACAAACGATTTCCACTCTAAACCTAAAAACTTAAATATCATAGAGTTTGTTAATTATATTTTTGAGCAATAGCGGACACTTCCATACCCCAAGACTGACCGAATGACATTGCTTTTTGAGTTAATCCCAATTGCTTTTCGGCTAGTTTTTTCCCTAAATCTGTATTGTAAAATGCTATAAGCTCTCTTATTTCATCTTGAGAAAATTCTGCCATATATAAATCAGCCATCTTATCATACAATCCAATTAACGTTCCGTTAGCTTCTTGAGTGTAAGCTTCTTTGTTTTCTTCAGAAACACCCGCTCCTATTTGTGCAATCGCATTTTCAAAAGCCGCACCAGCACCTGTAATTTGCAGGAATTCTACAGTTTCACTTTTAAAGTCTATGTTATCTTGAGCTTGCGTAGCAAAAACAACCATAAGCATACATACTAATAAGATTTTTTTCATTGAATAAAATTTAATGGTTATTGTAATAATTGATATAGCGCTTTATAAGTACGGTTTTTATGATAATTGTTACAAACAAAGTTAAAATTTACAAATCAACTTTAGTACTTTTGTAAAAAAAATAACGCATGTCTTCATTTCATAACCTTTCAGTAAAAGAAATCACAAGAGAAACCAGTAAATCAATTAGTATTAGTTTTAACATTCCAGAAGATTTAAAAGCCACTTATGCTTTTAAAGCAGGGCAATATATTACCTTAAAAACGACTATTGACGGTCATGAAATAAGACGTGATTATTCTTTATGTTCTTCTCCAAAAAGCGGAGAACTTAAAGTAGCCATAAAAGAAGTCAAGGACGGTACTTTTTCAGCATTTGCCAATAACCAAATAAAGGTTGGAGATGTTTTTCAGGTGGCTCCTCCAAAAGGACGTTTTGTTTTTGAACCTAATGATTCTAAAACAAAAAATATTGCGGCTTTTGCCGCAGGAAGCGGAATTACACCCGTGCTTAGCATTATAAAATGCGCTTTAGAGGAAGAGATTCACAGTAAAGTCATTCTGGTTTATGGCAACAAAACCACTGGTGATACTATGTTTTTAAATGAACTTTTAGAATTACAACATCAATATAAAGACCGGTTTTCTATTCAATTCGTGTTTAGTCAAGCTCAGGAAGAAGATGCGATTTATGGTAGAATTGAAAAAAGCACCGTCAATCTTATTGTAAAAAACAAATACAAACATATTGATATTGATGCTTTTTACCTTTGTGGCCCAGAAGCCATGATTCAAACAGTAAAACATGTGTTAACAGACCATGGCGTTGAAGAAGATCGAATTCATTTTGAACTTTTCAAAGCTGCAAAACCTGCGGAAATTGAGGAAGAAACAACCATAGCAAGTGGTAATACTAAAATTACTATTATAGTTGATGAGGAAGAAGCTACCTTTGAAATGTCTCAAAAGCAATCTATTTTAGAAGCTGCTTTAGATGAAGATATTGACGCGCCTTATTCTTGTCAAGGTGGAATTTGCTCTAGTTGTTTAGCCCGAATAAAAGAAGGTAAAGCCACCATGAGACAAAACAATATTTTAACTGAAAATGAAGTGGCAGAAGGGTTAATTTTAACTTGCCAGGCACATCCTACAACACCGACAATTGTAGTTGATTATGATGATGTATAAACTGTTTTTTTAGATAACAGATCTTATTTTATTAATAACCGTTTTTGGCTCAATAGTTCTTGATACTTCTTTATAGCTTTCTGGAAATTTATTTCCAAAAACAGAGGTTGGAATTTTTGGAAATGTATTTCTATCAGATAACAACATATAGTCTTCTGGCTGGTTAAAAGGTGCAAAGCCTGCATATGGATGTGTCACACCCCAAAGAGTTATTACTTTAACTCCAAGCATAGCAGCGATATGCGCATTTCCTGAATCCATAGACAGCATCACATCTAAATTTGAAATGACATCAATCTGCTCGTCAAGATCTATTTTTCCTGCCAAATTAATCACGTTTTCATAAGATTCTGCCATCTTATTTAAGGCTTCAACTTCCTTATTTCCGCCTCCAAATAAAAGAATTTGATGTTCTTTAGAAAGCACTTCAACGACTTGTTTCATTAAATCTAAAGGATACATTTTTCCTTCATGAGCCGCAAAAGGAGCAATGCCAATAACATTATTGCCTTTTTCCCCTATCAAACTTTCTGTTTTTGTGTTTAATAAAGCTCTTGCTGGGAATTTTGGACTAGAAAGATCAAGCGGAAAACCTAATTTTTCAAAAACCTCAGCGTAACGTTCATGAGTTGTTTTAAGTTGTCTGAAGGATTTTCCTGAAACTAACTCTTTTTTTTCCTTTCTTCCCTTGTCAATTTGAACAAAATTATAGCCAGAGAAAAAGCTTTTTAAAATATTTGAACGTAATACATTATGTAAGTCTGCAACGGCATTAATGTGAAGTAATTTTAGTTCTTTTGATAATTTATAGAGCCCAAAAAAACCTTTATGAGTGCCTTTAACATCTGCCACAAATACCTTTGTGTTTACTAAATCTCTAAAAAAGGGCTTGAAAAGCTGCGTGGTAAGAACCGTTAATTTTACTTTAGGATATTGATTAATTAATGCTCTTAAAATAGGCACTGTCATGGCAACATCTCCCATTGCTGAAAGCCGAATAACAAGAATGTGTGCGTGTTTATCGGGCATCTTTTTTAGTAAACTAAAATTAAAAGGGGTTGAAACTTATTTTTGAGTTCGAAGCACCGGATTTAGTTCATCATCATTATACATTTTCATTTGCTTATACACTTTCATGTATTTGTCTCCTTTTTCAATATCAGCTAGCAAAGTATCAATAGCGGTAGATAAATCTACGCGTTGCTCCAATAAAATATCTAGCTTTTTTTGACAAGCATTTCTATGTTCAACAGAAGCATCTTTTCGTGTTGCTTCTTCATTCATATGATATATCTTCAATGCTAAAATTGATAAACGATCAATGCCCCAAGCGGGACTTTCCGTATTTATTGTGGCATTGGCCTTTGCTTTTACATCTTTATATTTAGTAAGAAAATAGCTGTCAATATATTCAACCATATCTGTTCTGTCTTGATTAGAGGCATCAATTTTACGCTTCAATACTAAGGCAGCAACAGGATCAATTTTTGGGTCTCTAATAATGTCTTCAAAATGCCATTGAACAGTATCAATCCAACATTTTCTGTAGAGTAAGTGTTCTAATAATTCGCTTTCATCATACTTGTTTTTAAAAGGTTGATCAACGGTATTAAGGATGTGATATTGTTTAATGACGTCCTGAAAAATGGCATTAGCTTTTGATGTAAACATGATGTAACTATTTTAAAGTGCAAATATACTTCTAATTAATTAACTTTACTACTCGAAACATACCTAGTCACACATGCATATTCATAATTTATCACAAAAAAATTCCTTATTAAACACTTTTATTTCAGAAATAAGAGATGTTACTGTTCAGAAAGACCGCATGCGCTTTAGAAGAAACATTGAGCGTATTGGTGAAATTTTAGGTTATGAAATGAGTAAGGTTTTAGATTATAACTTGGTTGATATTAAAACACCGTTAGGGACTTCACAAATTAATTTAATTCAAAACGACATTGTTTTATGCTCTATTTTAAGAGCAGGAATTCCACTTCATAATGGTCTGCTTAACTATTTTGACACTGCTGAAAATGCTTTTATTTCTGCCTACAGACATCATGAAGGAGATTCTGATAATTTCGAAATCATTGTTGAATATTTAGCCTGTCCAAATTTAGAAAACAAAACCCTCATTTTAGCAGATCCTATGTTAGCAACCGGCAGGTCAATGGTTTCCACATTTGAAGCCTTAAAGCCCTATGGGAAACCAAAAGCCATACATCTAGTCAGTACTATTGGGGCTCAAGAAGGAGTTGACTATGTGTGTGATTATTTTTCTAAAGACACCCATTTATGGATTGCTACTGTTGACAAAAAATTAAACGAAAAAGGATATATTATTCCTGGATTAGGTGATGCAGGTGATTTGTCTTTTGGAGAAAAGTTACAGCATTAGTAAAAGAAAAGGAACCACCAATAAAACAGAAACAAACAGTTCTTTAAACCACTTTTCTTTTATACTTTCAATATAATTACCCATAATTATAGCTAATGGAGCAAATAAAAACAAAAACTCACTTCCGTTTTTTTGTGGTGACAGAATAGCTGTAACAAACGCTATAATGACATAAATAAAAATAATTTTAAATGAAGGTCTATAAGTCTTCTTTTTCTTCTGAACAAGTTTAACATAAAAAATAGATGCCCAAACCCCAAAGGAGAATAGCATAGTAATCGCAATTAAATAGGGCATTGTATTATAGTTACTGTAATTATAGCTTGTGGTAGTTGATAGATTGATTATTTCAAAAAAATTATTATAAATAACCACTGAAGCACTTATTGAAATCACCAATACCGTAGCTAATCCAGCAAAAGGAACAACCCAGTTTTTTACTCTATTATCGGTATATAAAAGCAGTGTGGCAAAAATTAATATAAAAAATAAAATCGCCCAAAAATAAAACAGGGTAGCTACAGCAAACCAAATGGCTGTGTCAAATAACTTTTTCTTGATTTTTATTTGGGTTCTAAGACTTAAAAGACGTCTTAAACCAAACATCACAAAAATATTTGCCATCAAGACACTTCCATCTAAGGAGCATTGAGGCAACATTAAAAAAAACAAACCAAATAATAGAATTTGATAATGATTGTTTTTAGTTAAACTGTTTTTAACTACAATAAAATTGAAAAGTAAAATGGTAAAATAACACACCACAAACCAAGCTGTTTTTTCAAAGAAAAAACTAACAGAAACAGATTCTAAAAAAGGTTTTACATTAGCGACCGAAAAAGCCAATAGCATTATAAAAAAAACAATGACAAAATTTATTGGCTTTGATTTATTAAAAATACTTGTTATCATTAACTCTTTTTGTATTTTTGCTTGGTAAATATACTAACTATGAAAGATTTCTTTTACGCTATACAAGATTTATTTGTAAATGTTCTTTTCGCTCCTTTTGATGCTTTAAGAGCATTAGAGCTTAAAAATTGGTGGGGAGCAAACGGTATGTCTTGGCTTTTTTTAATTATCGGTTTAGTTGCATTTGCATATTGGATGCTGCAATTAAAATCTTTTAATGATAATAAGGAAGAGGACAAAAGCATCAGTGCTCATTCCTATTTATAAGTCAAATCCTATATCTTTTCGATAATACATCTTATCAAAATGTAGCTTTTCTATGTTTTGATAAGATTTTTTTATGGCCTCTTTATAAGTATTTCCATAAGACGTAATAGCCATTACACGTCCTCCAGAAGTCACTACTTCACCGCCCACAATACTTGCTCCTGCATGAAAAGGAATAGAGTCTTCAATATTGTTAATACCTGAAATTCGCATTCCTTTTTCATAAGCTTCAGGATAACCACCTGAAACTAACATAATAGTTGTTGCAGCTCTCTTGTCTATTTCAATATTTATTTTGTCTAATGTTCCATTTGCCATTGCTTGAAGTATCTCAACAAAATCATTTTTAAGTCTTGGAAGCACGACCTCAGTCTCTGGATCACCCATTCTAACATTATACTCAATCACCTTTGGATTGTCACCCACTTTTATAAGACCAATAAACACGAATCCTATATAAGGTAAATTATCTTTTTGAAATCCTTTAATTGTTGGTTTTACAATCTGCTCTTCAATTTTACTAAGAAACTCATCCGTTGCAAAAGGAACAGGAGACACAGCTCCCATACCGCCTGTATTCAATCCGGTATCTCCTTCACCAATACGTTTATAATCTTTGGCGGTTGGTAAAATTTTATAATTTTTACCATCAGTGAGCACAAAACAACTTAACTCAATACCATCTAAAAACTCTTCAATAACCACTTTATCACTCGCTTTACCGAACTTGGCATCAACCAACATGCTTTTTAATTCGGCTTTTGCCTCTTTTAAATCATTTAAAATTACAACACCTTTACCGGCAGCTAAACCATCAGCTTTTAAAACATATGGTGGTTTCAAAGTTTCTAAAAAAGCAAAACCATTATCCACTGTTTCTTTGGTAAAACTTTCATAAGCAGCCGTGGGAATATGGTGTCTGAATAAAAACTCTTTAGCAAATTCCTTGCTGCCTTCAAGTTCTGCGGCCTTCTTTTGTGGACCAATCACAGAAACGTGTTTTAAGTTATTATCATTTAAAAAGAAGTCATGAATACCTAACACCAACGGATCTTCTGGGCCTACAACCACCATGTCAATTTGCTTTTGCATTACAAGTTCTTTAATGGCTTCAAAATCAGTAACACTAATATTTACATTAGTTGCAATTTCAGAAGTTCCAGAATTTCCTGGAGCCACAAAAAGATTTTTACATAAAGGACTTTGAGCAATTTTCCATGCAAAGGTGTGTTCTCTTCCGCCAGAACCAAGAATTAAGATATTCATTGTGTTTTGTTTTCTTTTGATGAACAAAAATAACGGCTTTTAATCTTAAAAAAGAATTATTATAAAAAGAATTAATAAATCCTCTGAATTACTGTTTTCTGAAATATTTCTTTACTTTACACCTTCATATCTCACTCATTTATTTTGAAGTTATTTAATTTGTCTTTGTGGATTAACGGGTTTCCTTTAAAAAAGGCTAAACGAGCTATTGAGGCCATTCAAAAAATAAATGATACGGAATTTGAAAAATACCAATCTCAAAAAAAAGAGGAAATTGTAGATTTTCATTTAAAACATAATCCGTTTTATAAGTCATTTGCTAAAAAGGCCAATCTAAATGATTGGAACAGTATTCCCATAATGACGAAAAGAGATTTACAACAACCTTTGAAAAATCGATTGTCGGAAGGGTTTTTTAAAAAAAACAGTTATGTAAACAAAACTTCCGGTTCATCGGGCGATCCTTTTGTTTTTGTAAAAGACAAATATTGCCATGCTTTAACCTGGGCTGGTTTTATAAAACGTTATGACTGGTTTGATATAGATTTTAACTCTTCTATGCAGGCGCGTTTTTACGGTATCCCATTGAACAAAAAAGGCTATTATAAAGAACGATTTAAAGATTTTTTAAGTAAGCGCTATCGGTTTTCTGTATTCGATTTAAGCGACAAACAACTTAAAAAAAATCTAAGCAAATTCAAAACAACAAAGTTTAATTATATAAATGGTTATACAAGTTCTATTGTCCAATTTGCAAAATACTTAAAACAAGAAAACATAATATTACAAACTATTTGTCCTTCGTTAAAAGTTTGTATAGTAACTTCTGAAATGCTTTTTGAGGAAGATAGGTCTCTTTTAGAAGAACGGTTTGGGGTTCCAGTGGTTAATGAATACGGCGCTGCTGAGCTGGGCTTAATTGCTTTTCAAAACCCAAAAACCGAATGGCTTGTAAATACTGATGATTTATATCTTGAAATAGTTGACGAAAATAATTCGATTTTACCTTACGGGGAATTGGGGAGAATTGTTATAACATCGCTTTACAATAAAGCACATCCTTTTATTCGATACGATTTAGGGGATATTGGCAAACTTTCAAAAGAAAGCACTGTGAGGAAACCAATTTTAGAATCATTAGTTGGACGAACAGATGATATTGTTAAGCTACCAAGTGGTAAAAAAGCAGCTGGGTTAACTTTTTATTACGTTACAAAAACGATTATTGAAGATGATGGCAACGTTAAAGAATTTATTATTGAGCAACTTAAGATTGATACTTTTAAGATAAGCTATGTGAGTGGTTATGAACTTTCTGAAGAAAATTTAACCAAAACAAAAAAAGCCATTGCTAAATATTTAGAACCAAATTTAATTGTTGATTTTGAACGTAAAACTGTTTTAAAACGTTCGAACAGTGGTAAGCTAAAACAGTTTAAATCTTATTTGTAGAAACTATTTGTTTTGATTTTATAAAGAAATGCTCTCTTAAAAATATGAGCATATAATAAATAGATTTTAAGGTTGAAAACCCTAAACCTTTTTTGTAGACTAAATAATTATATTTAATAAGATTAAGTTTGTTTGAAGACATGGAGTCTTTTCTTACCCTGTAATAAGCCAACGATTCCTGGATACTTCTAGCAGGCTTACCAGACTTTTTAATAGCATCTAACCACATTGCCCAGTCTTGTCTTTTTCGTAAATCAGGAGTTGTTATTTTGCCTAATACATTCGCGTTGTACATACCTGTTAGATTTCCGATGTAATTACTTTTTAAAAATTTCTTATAAGTAAGTTCAGGCAATGCTTTTATCAATTTGTTTAGTGGTTTGCCTGTTTCATTAATTTGTTCGTAACAACTAAAACATACATCGCAATCTTCCGTCTGCATAAATTCAATTTGAATTTGAAGTTTTTCAGGTTTCCATAAATCATCAGCATCTAAAAAAGCGATATAATCTCCTTGAGCCTCCATAATTCCCTTATTTCTGGAAATGGCCGCACCCAGATTTGCTTCATTTTTAAGAAGTTTAATATTCGGGGTTTGTGTGATAAACTCATTTACAATGGCGATAGTTTTATCGCTAGAATAATCATCTATTAAAAGTAATTCCCAGTTTAAAAATGTTTGATTTAATACGCTATTGATGGTTTCTGAAATAAATACTTCAGAATTAAACATGGGGGTAATAATAGAAACTAATGGTTTCAATATATAATATTAATAAGCTTTTTCATCTCCTTTAAACACGTTAATTATTGTTTGAAAAATAATTTTAACATCTAATAATAAGGACCAGTTTTCAATATAGAAAATATCATACTTAATTCTGTTAATAATGTCTTGGTCGGTTTCTACCTCTCCTCTATAACCTTTAATTTGAGCTAGACCTGTAATTCCTGGTTTAACATGATGTCTAAAAATAAAATTGTATTTATCAATTATTTTTGAATAGTCTTCAGTGTAAGATAACATATGCGGTCTTGGGCCCACAACGCTCATATCGCCAATTAAAACGTTGATAAATTGTGGCAGTTCATCTAAATTAGTTTTACGCAAAAACTTACCAATATTTGTTACTCTACTATCATCTTGTTTTACATATGTTCCTTTAATTTCTTCGGTAATTGTTAAAGATCTATATTTATAACAATAGAATTCTTTATAGTTAATACCATTTCTTTTATGTCTATAAAACAAGGGGCCTTTCGATTCAATTTTAATTAAAATAAATAAAATTAAAGAAAGCCAAGAGAGCACAAAAATTATTATAAATAGCGAAAAAATAATATCAAAACTTCTTTTAATGAATTTTACAAATTCATTATTGAGTATACCGTCTTGAATTGATAATACTGGAATATATGTATAATAATCTGTATGAAGGCGCTTTGTATATAGTTTAAGTCTATTAGGTACAAATTTAATGTTACAGTGATTTATGTTAGCGTACTTAACAAATTTATTAACTTCTTTTTCAGTTAATTCGTCAATAGAACAATATATTTCATCAATATTACCATTAGTTTCTAAAAAATTAAAACATTCTGAAATTGTACCCGTAGTCTTTCTGTCTTTTGAATTATTAAAAACACCTTTTACATTATATCCAAGTTCTTTTCTTTTTGTAAAAAAAGATCTTAGTTCTTCAATACTATCTCCACTACCTGCTATAATAACATTTCTTGTGTTTCCTTTATAGTATAAGCGAAATGTTTTTAATACATAAAAACTTAATATTTTAATAAATCCAATTGCAACGAATGAATATAGTAAATAATTTAAGGTGATTGTTGCTGGCATTTTTATGGATCTAAACGCCCCCACAAAAGCAAAAACAATTAATCCAAAAACCAGAAACTGTTTTATTAAAAGAGACATTATATTTAAAAATGAGGTGTATCTATAAACTTTATAAAAATTTAAAAATACAGTAGATATAAGCCACAGAACGACTGAATATATAAAATATAATAGGTGTTTATTATTGAGAAAATTAAATGAAAAAAAGTATAAATTATTTTCATTTAATTTTAAGAAACAAAAAGCTAAATAATTAATGACAAAAATATCATAGATAATTAAAATTGGTCTTAATAGCCATGAATATCTGCCACGTTTAAATTCCATAAGCTACTTGTTTATATAGCCCGTAAAATCCTTATGCTCACTTTTATAAAGCTCTTCTTCTGTTAAACTCTTAAAATAATCAAAAGTGATTTTCATTCCTTCAGCTCTATCCACTTTTGGCTCCCAGCCTAATAATTTCCTTGCTAAAGTTATATCTGGTTGTCTCTGCATAGGATCATTCACTGGTAATTCTTTGTAAATCACTTTTTGAGTTGTGCCTGTTAACTTTATAATCTCTTCAGCAAAATCCTTAATTGATATTTCATGTGGATTACCAATGTTCACAGGATATACATAATCACTTAATAAAAGCCTGTAAATACCCTCCACCTGATCATCTACATAACAAAATGATCTGGTTTGTGAACCATCACCAAATATGGTTAAATCCTCACCACGCAATGCTTGTCCCATAAATGCAGGAATCACTCGCCCATCATTCAGTCTCATTCTTGGACCATAGGTATTAAAAATACGAACTATTCGAGTCTCTAACCCATGAAACCGATGATAAGCCATGGTTATAGATTCTTGAAACCTTTTAGCTTCATCATATACGCCTCTTGGTCCTATAGTATTTACATTCCCATAATAATCTTCCGTTTGGGGGTGTACTAAGGGATCTCCATAAATTTCGGATGTTGATGCAATCAAAATTCTTGCTTTTTTAGCTTTAGCTAAACCTAATAAATTATGAGTCCCTAATGACCCTACTTTTAATGTTTGAATTGGTATTTTTAGGTAATCTATAGGACTAGCTGGCGATGCGAAATGAAGTATATAATCTAATGGTCCTTCAACAATGATGTGCTCTGTAACGTCATGTTCAATAAATTCAAAATTTGGATGATTTATTAAATGTTGAATATTCCTTTTATCACCAGTAATAAAATTATCCATTCCAATAACTTTATAGCCTTCTCGAATAAATCGATCACACAGATGAGATCCTAAAAACCCTGCGGCTCCTGTTATTAATGTTTTTTTCATTTCCCTTTTGTTTCTCTTCCGATTGAACTATAATAAAACCCTTCTTGCTGCATTTCCTTTATATCATACAGGTTTCGACCATCAAAAATTACTGGTTGGTTTAAACTCGTTTTTAATTTATCAAAATCAGGCGTACGAAAAAGACTCCATTCTGTACAAATTATTAACGCATCTGCATTTACCGTTGCCTCATCTTTGTTTAATGCATATAATATTTGATTTCCAAATTTTAATTTTACGTTTGGCATTGCTTCTGGATCAAAAACCTGGACATTAGCCCCTTTACTCAATAAAGCCTCAATGATGTATAAAGCTGGTGCTTCTCTAATATCATCTGTTTCAGGTTTAAACGCTAAACCCCAGATCGCAAAAGTTTTACCCTTTATGTCATTGTTGAAATAGGTTTCAATTCTTGGGATTAAAATTTTCTTTTGAATATCGTTTACTTTTATAACGGCATTTAATATATCAAACTCATAGCCTAAATCTTTACCAGATTTGTATAATGCTTTTACGTCTTTTGGAAAACAAGAACCTCCGTAACCTATTCCTGGAAACAAAAACCGTTTTCCAATTCTAGAATCTGTCCCCATTCCTGCTCGTACTTTATCAACATCTGCACCTACTTTTTCACAAAAATTAGCAATTTCATTCATGAAAGTGATTTTGGTCGCTAAAAATGAATTAGCTGCATATTTAGTAAGTTCAGCAGATTTTTCGTCCATAATAATTATTGGATTACCTGATCTAACAAAAGGCTTATAAAGTTTTTCCATTAACTCAATCGCCTTTTGAGAACTTGAACCAATAACTATTCGCTCCGGTTTTAAAAAATCATCTACAGCAAATCCTTCACGCAGAAACTCAGGGTTTGAGACTACATCAAATTCAACATCTGTATGACTAGAAATTACTTCGCATACTCTTTCAGCTGTACCAACAGGAACAGTACTTTTATCAACTATAACTTTATAGCATTTTAATAGCTTCCCAATATCTGAGGCGCATCCTAACACATAAGATAAATCTGCAGAACCATCTCCGTCTTCTGGTGTTGGCAATGCTAGAAATATAATATCTCCATGCTCTACACCTTCTTTTAATGACGTAGAAAAATTTAATCTCTTGGCCTTAATATTTCTTTGAAATAACACATCTAAATGGGGCTCATAAATTGGCACAACCCCTTTTTTCATTTTATCGACCTTTTTCTTATCAATATCTACGCACAATACATTATTTCCTGTTTCTGCTAAACAGGTTCCTGTAACCAAACCCACATAACCCGTTCCTATTACTGATACTTTCATTCTTCTTTCTAAAATTAATTAATACGCCTTTTCTTCACCTTTAAACATATTCAAGACAGTTTGAATAATTATATTAAAATCTAAAAGTAAAGACCAGTTTTCAATGTAAAATACATCATACTTTGTTCTATTTACAATATCTTCTCTTGTTTCAATCTCCCCTCTATAGCCTCTCACTTGTGCTAAACCTGTAACCCCTGGTTTTACAAAATGTCTCATCATGTATTTAGAAATTTTCGTGCCATACATTTTATTTTGTCTCCACAAATGTGGGCGCGGTCCGACGACCGACATGGTTCCAAACAATACATTGAAAAACTGTGGCAATTCATCAATACTTGTTCTTCTAATAAACTTTCCTACACGAGTCACCCTAGCGTCATTTCTAGTGGCAGAATCCTCTGATCTAGAATTTAAAGTCATCGATCTAAATTTGTAGCACCCAAATCCTTTTTCTTTGATTCCTGGCCGGTTTTGCTGAAAAAAAATGGGTCCTCTGCTTTCTAAGATTATTATTAAACCCAATATGGGTATTAGCCAAGAAAGAACAAAAATTATTACTATACTAGAAAAAATTATATCAAAAATTCGTTTCGTTGCAGCATTTATTGGGTCATCTAACGGAATATCTCGTAATGAGAGTATTGGTGTAATATCGTAATAATTCAAGTATAAATTTTTACTAAATAATTCTTCGCTATCAGGAATAAATTTTAACGTTTTTAAATTTATATCACAGAAATCAATAAACTCCTTTATTTGGTTATTTGTTAATTCTTTTACTGAACAATAAACTTCATCTATTTTATTTTTTAATATAAAATCAAAGCTTTGAGCAATAGACCCTTTTTTATCATTATTTTCTTCATTAGTAAAATATCCTACAAACTTATAGCCATATCCTAGATTATAATTAAAAAATTCTTCTAACTTTTTCGTGGATTCATTTCTTCCTATTATTACAACTTGCTTATAATTACTACCGGTTATAATTCTATATTTTCTAAAGATTATGTGCAAAAATATCCTCCATATATTAAATATTACCAATGTAAAAACAAAAAATATAACAACATTTTCAAAAAGAATTTTTGAATCATTTATGTATAAATAAGTAAAAATTAATAAGACAAATGTTGTTATTTGCTTAGATAGCAAAGAAACTATTTTAATAATTTTAGTGTATCTGTAAACTTTATAGAAAGAGAAGGATATTGAAAGAATTATCCAAAAACTAATAAAAAAAATTAGATCTATTGGCTTTTGTGTTAAGAAAATATTTAGAAAACCTGAAATAAATAACAAATCTATTATATACAATGATGGCTTTATCCAACTAGAATAACCTTCTTTGTTTGCCATAAGCTAATTTGTTGTTTTTACTAAAAACAAATATAATTTAATATATAGAAAAATCAACAATGATTAGTCGTTATTAAAGACATTATAAGTTATTTTTTATAGTATAATTTTAGAGTTTAAGGCTTTTTTATTCAAGTTAATACTCACAATTAAACAATAAAATATTGTGAATACAAATAGCCCTTGTTGTCTCCATAATAATGACTCTGTAAAAAATATCATTGTTGTAGTAACACAAAACATAATAAATAAAAAATTATTAGTTCTTATCGCTTTAATCATAGCTGTCAAGATCATTGCTAACAGTAAAATTAATCCAAAAACACCCGTTTCAGATAAAATTTGGGCGTATTGATTATGATAATTATAATTATGAAACGTATAATAGGTGTCAAACTCTTGATGTCTTTCCTTTACATTTTGTCGTGAAGCGAATAATCCAAACCCTCTCCAAAAAATATTGTCTTCTTCAATTTGTTCTTTTAATATTCTCAATTGAAGTAACCTTATTGAGCTGCCTGTCCATGGGTAACTATTTCCAAACTCTTTTTTTGTAATAATTTCATTAACGCGGGTGTCTTTTTCAAACAGGAATCTTTTGGTAAGTGTAATCGAACTTATGCCAATTATAAAAAATATTATGACAACCATATATATTGATTTTGCCTTGTAGATCTTAATATTTTTATTCTTATAAATATATATAAAGCCCCCAATTAACAAGTTAAAAAGCATCATTTTTGAGGACAATAACAACAGTAATATCAAAAAAAATAGAATCAAAAATTTATCCTTAATACTTTTCTTGTTATTTGATATCAAATAAAAAAAACTGATGGAGAAAATTAATGATACATAAATGGCATTTAAGTCTAATGCACTTACCAAATTATGGTATGTAAAAGAGTATAAAGAATGTGTCTTAAAAAAATTGGAAAACGCATCAATTAAAAAATATAATCCAAAAAAGACATTTGACCAAGTGAAAATATTTAAAATTAATTGGAGGTTTTTTAATGTAATTTTCGGGATAATAGTAAATGCAAAAGGGACTAAAAAAAGGCATACCGTTCTCTCTAATCCTGTCTTAGTTAAACCTTTATCAACTGTCCAAAACCATGTTAAGGAAAATAGCAGGTATAAAGCCATTGGTAACAGCAGAGCTAAATTTAGCGTTCCCCTGTCCCAATTTATAATTTTATGCCTAACAGAAAATATAATAAATAGTCCTAACGCAATACTGCTTGGAGCATATCCCACAAAAAGCATAGACAATACCAGAGCAATTAAATAGGCTAAAAACTCTGTAGAGTTAATGAAAAGTCTAGTTTTGTTTATTACATTCATGTAAAAAATCTAAGTACTTTTTATTTATTATTTCCCATTTAAATTTCTGTTCAATTTTAGAATAGCAATTTTCCAGTTTATCTGTGAATTGATCTTTGTTTATACTATCTATATGATTCTTAACATCTGTTTTTGAGCTAAAATAAAATGCGTCATTTTCTAAAATTGATTTTGCAAACTCATTGTCATGGGCTATTATCAGTGCTTTTGATGCCATTGCTTCCAACAATGATGGATTTGTACCGCCTACAGAATGACCATGAAAATATAAGTTTGAATAATATCGTAAATTGTTTAGATGCTCTAAGTTATATATTCCCCCAACAAATCTAATGTAATTGTAGTTTTTAAATTTGCTTTTTAAATAGGCTCCGAATTTGTTGGTGTGATGGTTACCAACTACCAGAAAAGTAGTTTTCTTTTTGGCTAATACAACACCATCCAATATAACTTCGAGATTGTTTTCTGGTTCAAATCTTGCTACCAGCATATTGTAATTTTTTTCTTTTACATCGTATTGAGATAAAATATCAATATTTGGCTCTGTAAACAACTCTGCACCATAGGCTATGTACTCTGATTTAGCATTGTATTCTTTTAGAAGATACGTTTGTATTCCAATAGAGTCTGAAATCAAATAGTCGCTTGATTTGACTGCTAGTTTTTCGGCATATTTTAAAAATTTTCTTACCACTGGTGAATATTTAGAGCGTTTCCATTCTAAACCATCCATATTGCTAATAATAACCGTATTTTTTGGTAACAACTTATGCCAAATAGTATTACTGGTATAACCTAATTGTAATAAAACATCGAAGTTTCTTTTTCTGGAATCTAAAATACAATTAAAATCATAAATAAATTGACCAAAAGTACCAACTAAATATTCTGGGTCAAACTTATGTCTAATTTTCACCCCTTTAAATAGGCTTTCCTGATAAAGATGATTATGTGAATTATAAACGGTTATATCGTAGCCATTTTCTGCTGCATACACTGAAAAAAACTCGGCAAATTGCTCAAAACCACTATAATGATTGGGAATACCTCTAGTTCCTATTATTGCTATTTTCAAATTCTAGTTTGATTTGATGATCCCTTAAAAAAATAATCCCCCCTAATATGAGTGTCAAATTATCTCTAGGATTATAAATTCCTGAAATTACAAGTGTTGAAATTAAATAAAAAAAGCTAAATCCTAATATAATATTATTGATTCGATTTAGTTCAAGTTGACCATGCATAATGGGTCTGTAGTATAATATTAACAAAAACAGGAAGAACGATAAAAGCCCTAATACACCCGATTTGTATAGAATAAACCCGTATGCATTGTGGAGTAATGAAATAAACCGCATCCCTTCTCCTTCGTCGTCTAAAGGAGCTTTAAAACCTAAATCGACCGTAGACCCAAATCCTCTTCCAAAAACCCAAGATAACGGGCCATCATTATTTAAACTTTCTATTGCCTTTAACACTTCATAACCTCTCCAGTGATCCCATAATTCAGCATGATTATTAACATCAATTTCCGTTAAAAATATTTCAGCTGGAGCTATTTTTAACTTATACATAAATTTACTTAATGTCCCTTCGTTATCTCTATCAATCTCTATAGAAAGCAGATATGCATACAGCCCCAATAATAGAATTATGAGTGTTCCAAAGTATTTGATGCCTTTTCTGGTTATCCTGGTGTATCCAAAAAAAGACAACCCAAGTAAAAGAATTATAATAAACATAGTTCTTGAAAAATAGAGAACAAAGGATGTTGCTAAAATAAAAAAGATGACTTTTTTATACTTAATATTAAGTGTTGGCAACCTATAATTTAGAATTAAAAACAAAAGCGCTATAAGTTCTAAAAAATTATCTCGCCCATATCTGGTTCTAAAAAGATTCATGTCTATAGACATTACTTCCTTATAATTAATTAAAACAATGCTTATATGAAACAATGCGAGGAAAGCTCCAACGTTAATTATACTGATTAAAAAAAACCTTTGATCTCCTATTCTTTTTATTAGTAGATACCCAAGAGACATAAGAGCTATTGGTTTAAAAATATAAAAAAAATCCTTTATAAAATCGATTATTTCGAAACTCCTGAAAAGGGCACTAAAAAGAGACAAAGAAAATATTATAATTAAAGGGAAAAGAATATTTAAAAAACTTTTGGAAAATTTTAAATTACAAGTTAAAAAAGTAATCCCCAAAGAAATGAGAATAAACAAAAAAATAATTTCAACGCTATTAAATAAGAATGAACTTAATAGAAGTAGCACAAACATAATTTTGTGAAGTGTGATTTTACTTATATCATCGGACTTTATCATAGCGTTTCGTAAAGACTGATTATATTTGAAACATATTTTTTTTCAGAAAAATTATTCATTGCGTTTAAATATCCTTTCTCTGCAATTTTATTTCTCTTTTTAATATCAGTAATTAATACTCTTAAATTTAACTTTAAATCTTCTTTGTTGTTCGGTTCAAATAACAAACCGGTTTCATTATGCTTAATAATTTCTTTTAGTCCACCATGATTTGCACCTATAACAGCCTTCTTAGATACCATGGCTTCTAATGATACCAATCCAAAAGGTTCAGGCTCGGTAGAAGGTACTACCGTAAAATCAAAAATATCATACAAATTCCAGATGTCCTTTTGGAAAGGTATAATTAAACATTTATCCTGTAAGTTAAAATCCTTTATTTTAGTTTCTAGTTTATCTTTATATATTGATTGGTTTGGAGGTATTGAACCTACAAAAATTAAAGAAATATTTGAGAATTCATCAGCTAAATCATTAAATGCCTCAAGTAATAATTCATGTCCTTTCCATCTACTTATCCTACCCACTAGACCTATGACCAAGTTATCTGGATTTATATTATAACCTCTTTTAATCTGAGCTATTTTTTCTGTACATAAAATTTCTGTATTTCTGTTAATCCCATTCCAAACAACATGAGATTTCTTCATAAGACTAACATTAGATTTGCACATACTATTTTGTGAAGCAACAGAATTAAAGATTACCGTTTTTGAAAAAACATTAACAAGTCTGGGATAAATTATCTTTGCTAAATGAGGATGTTCAATAATTTCATGTATATGCCAAATATGATTAATGCCTTTTATTTTGGCAAAAATAGCTCCTAATAGGACGGCCAAAGTATTTGAATGAATTAGTACAATTTCCTTTCCCTCAATTTGCCTATTAATATATTTAATAGACTTTATAATCTGAAACGGTAGTTTTAAAAACGCTTTTATACGAAACATTCCGCGGGAAAGTTTAAGTACTGGAGTAGTAATATAGGAGATGTTCAAATCATTTAATGCGCCCGTTAAATCTCCTTCGTTTGGAAGTACGACAATAGGATTATAATCTGAGTTTTCTTTTAAGTCCTTTACTAAATACAATAAGGTTTTGTCAGATCCATAAAGTTCAGCTGATTGGTGAAAAAAGAGAATAGATTTTTTCATAACTACTTTATCTTTTTTCTTGAAACAGATCCTAAAGTTAGTATTCTAAAATCGTTTAGAATAAACCTAGTTAAAAAAAATAATTTTATTCGGCGCTTACTTTTTGTGTGTTTACACATCTTAATACTTATTTTTAATAATCTTTATAAATTTATTTAATGTTATACATGTTTTATATATAGCCTTTGTGGGGTTTCTATAAAAATTATTAATATAAATAAAGTATCCATCTATTAACTGCTTTTCTCGCTTAGCATTAAATCCTCCGTAATGAATATACGAAAGCGTGTTAAAATAAATTCTCTTTTTTTTAATAAGAGAAACCCTTTTACTAAAATCTACATCCTCTACATACATAAAATAATCCTCACATAACCCTCCTAGCTGATCCCAAATCCTTCTTTTTGTTAACAGAAAAGACCCCTCAATCCAATCTACTTCGTAAATATTTTTATTAAATATTCCAGAACTAAATCCATTAGTGTTTTTTGTTAAAAGAGACAATTTAAACAGACTTAATGGATTGGGAAAATTACCTGTAGATTTTCTGTAGTTTTTTTTAGAATCCAACATCTTTATACCAACAACCCCAACGTCATCTTTACTTAATATATTTATTGCTGGTCTTAGATTATTTAATAAAACAGTGTCATTATTTAATAGCAAAATAAATTCCCCATTACTTTTTTTAACACCAATGTTATTAGCTTTAGCGAATCCCAAGTTTTTTGTGTTGCGTATAAGCATGCATTCTGCATAATTCTTTTCAATAATTTCAAGACTTTTATCGGTAGATTTATTGTCTACTATAATTATTTCATACGTAATCCCTTGACTTTGCTTGTGAACAGATGCTAAACAATCATGAAGATATTTTGCTCCATTATAATTAACAATTACTATTGAAAGTTCTACGCTATTGGTCAATGACCTATTTGTCATAATAAAAATTACTTTTTTTGGAAGATAAAAGTAGCTTGATCTCCTTTATCTTTCAAGTTTAATATTCTGGAAAAAATTGTAAAATACATTCCTTTTGGATAAAATCTAGTTTTTAAAATATTTGTATTTTGAGAAATCATAGGAATTCCCCTTTTATAATTTGCACTAATCAAAAATTGTTTGGCGTCAGAATCAAAAAAATAATTTTGTAAACGAAACCCTAGTTTTTCGCACATTTGCTTTAAGCCTGAAAAAGAGGGGATTAAGATATGCCGAGGTGCGTCTATCTGATACCAGTTTTTTTTATATTTCTTAAAAGCATAGCAGGAACTTATTGGGGATCTGAGTATTAGAGCCCCATTGCTTTCAAGTAATTTATAAATATTTTTTAAACTTGAATGGGGTTCTTCAAAATGCTCAAACACATGACTTAAAATAATAATATCAAATTTACATTTTTCATTAACCAAACCTTCTACACTTTCCTTTCTAATTTTATAATCGTTTTTTTGTATTTCTTTCTCTAAATATGGGTCAATACCAAAAAGTTTTTTAAATCCTTGTTCATTTAACTTATCTAATAAAAATCCATCTCCACAACCAATATCCAAAATTCTTGAGGTGTTCTTATCTGGTTTACAAATTTTAATAGCCTTCAAGTTTGAGTTTCTACCAGTTAAAAACCTAACGGAACAACCGATTATTGAAAAGTCTCCTAAAGTATTAGCGCTTTTGCTTTTTGAAATCCAATTCTTAAATTTGTTCGCACTCCTTTTTACAAAAGAATAATAATTTCTAGGATAATAATCTACCATGTTATTTGGAATGTTTATCAAAGACAAGCTTTGGCAACTATCACAATACAAATATTCAAAATAAGTTTTGAATCCAAACATCATTTCTTCAACTTCAATAATATCATCAGACTCATTAAAACATAGTTTACATTCTCTTTTCATAAATTATCATATATTTTATTCTATATTGTTTAAAAGCAATTATTAGGCCCACTTGTTCTCACTTAAAATTTACTCCTTTTAAATTTAGATAAACGACTAGTAAACAAGTGGCATAAAATATTTCAATTAAAATAAGTGTGAAAATTGAACCTATAATTTCAAAATAATTAATTAAAAATATGCCAGATAACAACCCAAACAGGGGGGCTATTATTGCGATTTTCATGAGTTCTTGTTTCCTGTCTAAAGCAGTCAAATATAGGGCTAATGGACAATTAACAATTGCTATTAAGATTCCTACTAAAGATAAGAGCAACATGCTTTCTAGTATGTTTGAATTAAAACTAGTAAAATACAATATGACTTCTTGGTGAAAAATTAATAAAGCGCCTAATTCTATAATAACAAACATAATAACAAAGCCATACGTGTTTTTTATGTTACGTTTAGCAACTGTTTTGCTAGTGTTTACTTGCTCAGATATCTTTGGTAACATAAATGTTTGGTATATCCCAAAAGGTTTTCTTCCAATGTTGTATATCTTTTCAATAATAGAGTACACTCCCGCCATTTCATAAGAAATAAGAGAGCCAACTAAAGGGCCTAAAAAGTAAAGGGACGTATAACTCCCTATGTTTGATAGAAAAAAATGGTAGCTCCCTTTTAATTCTGTTATAATTGAAGAAAATATAAACTTATTAAACTTGAAGTTATGATTTTTTATTATATAAATTAAAGATGATAGTCCAGAAACAAATATTCCTATTCCATAAAATAAATTTATTAGAATAACATCGTCTTTATCTTTAACAAAAAGATAGATAAAAATAAGGTAAACAAATTGTCCGAAAACAGTCAAAAGACTCCAAATTTTAATTCTATGAAGTCCTTGAAGTGCCCAGCTTAAATTTAAAACAGACGCAAAAGGGAGGCTTAAAGAAATAATATAAACCAATAGCTCTATTGGATTAGATATGATAAAAGAGTATATGAATAAACATATTGGAAGTATGGTCAAAAATATAAGCCCTTTTGTGTAAATAATATTATTTATTACCCGTGTTTTATTATCAGGATTGCTTTCTTTTGAAAGTTTATTGACGCCTGTAATATTAAATCCATAATCTACAATCATACTGAAAAAATAGGAAACCGAAAATGCTACTGCCGACATCCCATAAAGTTCTAGGCCTACTGTTTTAATAAGGTGTGGAACCACAAGTATGGGCACTAACAAACCCACAATACTACTAAGCCCCGTGTAGAATGTACCTGTGAAAAAGTATTTTAAATCAGGTGTAGTTTTTTTGTAAAATTGCATTTACTGTTTTGTGCTGTTTTCTGTGATCTAATACAGGTGATTTTTAAACTATTGGGTTGTTATTGAAACATTTTTACTAATGCCATTCGTTATCTTTGTTTTGCTGTAATACGAATTTATACTTGATAAGCATAAAAAAATATGCTTTTTATTTGGTCAATAATTCTCTGTTTTGAATCTTTCTTAATTCTTCAGTAATTATATAATCTATTTGATAAAAAATCGGATTATATAATTCACCTTCTTTTGTAGGTGTAATTGTAGAATTATGATAATCGACTGCAATTTGTTCTGTTGGAGAAAAATAGTGAAAAAATTGTTTTCCATGTGCTTCAAATTTTTTGTTAAAGTATTGAACACAAAAATTATTCATTAGCATTTGCCCTTGTTCTATATTTTCTCCAACATCAATTCTTAAATTAGTTATTAGTAAATCCTCTGGTAATTCAAAAACTAATTTTTGAATTCGACTATTTCCTTTAACAATTACTCTTACAGACATTTCTTCACTAAAATTTCCTGTTCCATCTTCGGTATAAAAAACCTGAAAAATATCATCTTTGGGGACAAGCATTTCTAAAACAACTTTCACATTGCTTTCAACTGGTTTTAAAGTAACAAGTTCAAGACTATCTATTGGTTTCTCGTTTTTACAATTGGTCAATATTAGTACAGATAAAATTAAAATTATTGCTTTCATAAATTTATTTATTTTCCGTTACTATTATAATTTTTTAAAATCTCCTCTCGAAAAATATTTTTCAACAAAACAATATACCAAAATAAAAAAATAACGGCTGCCCATTTCTTTTATTTTAAGTTTTGATTCACCATATTTTCTGTTAGTCCATGAATTAGGAATTACCGTATAAGAATAACCTCTTATAATTGCTTTTAAAGGTAATTCAATTGTCAGATTAAAATGTGGTGAAAGAATTGGTTTAACTCCTTCAATTACTTCTTTTTTATAAAGCTTAAATGCATTTGTAGTGTCATTATATTTTATTTGCATGACTATTCTAATAATAGCATTAGCGACTCTATTAATAATTTTTTTAACAAATGGGTAATCAATTACTTTTCCTCCTTTCATAAAACGACTACCAAAAACACAATCATAATTACCTTCGACCATGGTGGTGTAATAGCGAATCAAATCGTATGGCGAATCGGACAAATCCGCCATCATGACTGCAACGCAATCGCCGGTAAATCGGTCTAAACCATATCTCACTGCATATCCAAATCCATTTGGTCCAAGATTGGTTTCATATTTTACTGTTGGATATTTTTGTGCCAATCTTTCTAAAACTTGCAACGTATTATCCTTTGAATTATCATTAACTATAATAATTTCGTGGTCTAAATTAACTTTAGAAAAGGCTTCTTCAATTGAGTCAATTGTTTCTGTAATAGATTCTTCCTCGTTATAGGCAGGAATTACGATGCTAAGCTTCATTTATTTTCTTTTATTCACATATATTAGTTCTGCGAAATCACCAAAACCATGTTTAAATTCTGCTGCTATTTCAAAACCATGTTTAACTAATATCTTTTCAATGTCTTGATGCTGACTGTTACTTAAGTACATATCGTCTTTGTGACTTTCCAATTGAATAAACCTTATGGGCATAACCTTGTTTTCATCGCTAAACAATCCTTGCAAGCATTTCAATTCATGACCTTCAACATCAATTTTTAAAACATCAAATGAAATATGTGGATTTTCATTTATAAAATCACTCAATCTAATAACCTCAACTTTGTAATTATCTACAATAAGGTTTTCTTTCGAAACACCTAAAATTTTTGCCTTTTTTTCTAAATATTTTGATTCTAAGTTCAACTCTTCAAATGTAGATGTTTCGTCCAAAATGTTTTCATGAAAGACCAAATCACCCTTTATGTTACTTACACCAAAATTATATAATTTGACATTAGTAGTTGTCTTATATTTGTTTAGTAAAAAACTAAATAATTTTTTATTCGGTTCAAACGCATGGACATTAATATTTTGATTAATCCTTTTAAAAAAATCTATCGATTGCCCTTTGTTTGCTCCAACATCTAAAATATTGATGTGTTGATTTATTAAATTTTCCTTATAAAACTTTTTTAATTTGGGGTAAAAGAAAACACCTTCATTAATATGAACTAATTTTTGAATTATTTTGGTTCTAATACTCATTGATTAGTTCTTAATAATTGTCGAATTAAAAATTTGAGTCAAAATATCGTTAATGTTGTATTTCCAATTCCATTCAGGAAAATGTGTTTTAAATTTAGAAACATCACTAATCCACCAAATATGATCACCTACTCGGTTAGTTTCTGAATACTCATAATTCATTGGTTTTCCGGTAATTTGTTCACACATTTCTATAGCTTCTGCCATAGAACAATTTGAGTGTCTTCCCCCACCGGCATTGTAGACTTCACCTTGACGTGGGTTTTGATAAAAATACCAAAACATGTTTACTAAATCCCAACTGTGTATGTTGTCTCTAACTTGTTTGCCCTGGTAGCCAAAAACAGTGTATTTATCCCCTGTAATAGCACATTTCATTAAATAGGATAGAAAACCATGTAGTTGTGTTCCTGAATGATTAGGCCCCGTTAAACAGCCTCCTCTAAAAACCCCCGTATTCATGCCAAAGTATTTACCATATTCTTGCACCAAAACATCGGCCGCAACTTTTGAAGCGCCAAACAATGAATGTTTGGTTTGATCTATACTCATTTGCTCATCAATACCTTCTTTAAAATAAGGGTGAGACTCGTCTATTTCCCATCGCTTATCTAATTCAACTAATGGTAAGTAATTTGGAGTATCTCCATAAACTTTGTTTGTAGAAGTGAAAATAAACGTTGCTTCTGGCGCATGTAAACGTGTCATCTCTAACATATTTAACGTTCCATTGGCATTCACTGTAAAATCGGTTAATGGTTCGCGTGCTGCCCAATCATGGCTTGGTTGTGCAGCTGTATGAACGATTAATTTTATATCTGAACCATACTTTGAAAATAATTTTTCCAATTCCTCAACATTTCTTATGTCAATTGCATGATGTTCGAAATTAGCTATTTCCTCTACTAATTTTTGGGTATTCCATTCCGTAGATGCATTAGAGCCAAAAAAAACTTTGCGCATATTATTGTCAATTCCTATTATTTTATCAAATTTTTGAGCAAAAAAAGTAACGGATTCACTACCTATTAATCCTGATGACCCAGTAATAATACCTATTTTCATTATTGTGTGATTTTATATTCTTTAATTCTAACTTTTTCTTTGAAATATTTCGACTTTTGAGGAATAAGATTGTATTCTATAATTGCTGTTTTCTGTTTGTTTAAACTATCTATCGTTTCTTGAAATTCTTCATTTCTGTTAATAAATTTATCAGAAAATATTCCAGTTTTTAATAGTGCATTTGAAGTTTTAAATTCAGATATTTTTCTATTGGCTGTTTTTATTGCTATTTTAATACTTGGTGTGTGTTTAAAGAGGCCATATAATTTTCCAGATAGGGTATGATATAATTCTAGTTCATAATAGACGTCCTTTTTAGGAATTAATGGCGAATTGATCAACATGGCATATTCCTTTATAAATTTTAGTTTAACTGGTTTAATATTTTTCTTTTTTTCTAATAAAATGTAGTCGTTTCCATTTAAAGTAAATGCATCAATTTTTGAATAATTTTTTAATAAAATTAAATTCATTTTTACCTCATCAAAAAGAGGGTATCTATTGTCAATTGACAAATAATTGAATAAAACGAATTGAGGAGCCTTTTCAGAATTATAATGCTCAAAGTTTAAATCTTCTAAATACTTCGTATAAGCAGTGTAAGATTGAATAACGGGCCTTGGTAAATAATTTAATTTGTTTTCAAATAATAATTGAATATTCCACGGATATACGTCAACTGTTTCATTGCCTATTCTTTTTAATATAGATTGAGGTATTTGATTCTCATTTGGGAAAATACGCATGCTGGAAGTTGGTGTGAAATCCATAAAGCTTTCAAAATAATTTCTTTTATCAATCTTTGATTTTATACTTATTGACTTGAATTCAGAATTTTGAACACAAATAAATAAGCCAATTGAAATCAAAGCGGTTGTAAAAAGTGTCATTATATTCTTCAATTTGTATGAGAAAAAATCCATAAAACACAAAACCAATAATAGAATATAATTATAAAACTCCATTACGTGTTGAATGTCAGCTCTTACAAAAGCTTGCTTATAAATTATGAAAAGGCAGAGGGTAAATAAGCAGAGGGTAAACAGGTTTTTTAGATATGTTTTTTTCTCTTTAAAAAGCCTTATTAATAAAAACAGTAATGATAGAAAAATAAAAACATATGTTAAATTTTGATAATTGATAAAATTAAATTGTTCCAAATACATTATTTCATTATACCCAGTAACCATTTCAATTCCTGAGATAATGTAACCGTATAATTCAACATTTAATATTTTGGATAGTATAAAAATCAATACCAAAGGAATCGACCCATATAAAAGAATCCATTTAATTTTTTCTTTTTTAGTGATTATAAAATAAATAAGCATGCCATAATACGGCAAAAAGGCTATTAAACCTGTGTTGAATTTGATGAAAAACATCAACGGCAATAATATGATTGAAAACACATATTTATACCACTTTATACTTTCAATATTTTGTCGAATCCAAAAAACCAAAAACAACAATAAGACTAATGATTGTGAACCCCCGATAAAAAATGGAAAAAGAAGTACTACGGATATAATAGCAAAAACTACAAGTAGTTTATTTTTACTTTTTGTGTAGGTTAAAAAACATATAGTAAATAAATTAATAAAGTAGAAAATATCAAAAAGTAAAAAGCTAAACTTATTTGCTCCCCAACCTATTCTAAGTGTTAAATACGATAATGGTCCATAAGTAAATGCAAATTCTTTTCCCCAAATTAAATCTTTAATATTAGCATAGCCCATTGTTACAACCCATGACGGGTCTAAAGAATTACCTGATAAATCTATTGGGAAAATTATTAACTCAAAAAAGTTAGGAAATAATAAATATGCCGCGCTAAAAGACACTACAAATGCCAATATATTATTCTTAGAAAACAATGCTTTTTTTATCATTTTAGTATTGATTCTAATTGGTTTTCGTTTTTCTTAATCCAGTCGTAAATATCTTGAAAAATAGTTTCAACCGATTTTTTTGGTTTCCAGCCAATTTCATTTTCAATTCTTGAATTATCCGTAATATAAATTCTTAAATCGGCTGTTCTGGTTTCCGCTACTCCATCAATTTTAATTGAGTTTCCGGTAATTTTTTCACATATTTTGGTCATTTCTTGTAACGAGACACTGTTTTCTAAACCACCTCCTACATTATAAATTTTACCATTAAACTTTTCAATCTGATGGATTTGCAAGTCTACTAAATCTAATAAATCATCAACGTGAAGAATATCGCGAACTTGTTTGCCAGTTCCGCCATAACCAATATATTTTAAAGATTGTTTCCAAAAATGTTTAGCCATCCAGAGCGTTACAACACCCTGGTCTGTTTTTCCCATTTGTCTTGGTCCAGCAATAACTCCAAATCGAGTAACAGCAGCTTGCAGACCATAAAATGCCCCATATTCTTGAATGAATAATTCTGAAGCTAATTTTGTTGTTCCATAAAAAGACCTTGCGCCTTCAAGTGATAATTTTTCAGAAATTCCTTTTGGAGAAATTCCTTCACTTGTTTGATTTTCATCAAAAACAAAACGCGATTCTTTTTCAATAAAATTTGCTTTTTCAATGGTGTCTATTGGATAGACCCTACTTGTTGAAAGAAAAATTAGTTTAGCCTTGTTTCTAATACATGCATTAAAGCAATTTATAGAACCGTACAAGTTGTTGTTTATAACATAGGTGGGGTCTGAATCTAAGCCAGCAGTTACCGAAGGTTCTGCAGATGCCTCTATAAGCACATCAAAACTTCCAATCGCCTGAACATCTTCATTATTTCTTATATCGCCATGAATAAATAAAACACCTTGTTTTTGAAAATCGGCAAAATTTAATTCAGATCCACGACGTTTTAAATTATCAAATGCTATAATTTCATATGCTGGGTATTTTGATTTTAATTGTAAACAAAGTGTTGACCCTACAAATCCTGCCCCTCCAGTAATTACTATTTTCATTATTAATGTGTTTTTAAACTCTCTTCCCAATTTTTAACTTCAAGTCCAAAAATGTTAGTGATTTTAGTTTTATCCAAAACACTATAAATTGGTCTTTTTGCAGGAGTCGGGTAGTTTGATGTTGGAATTGGTTTCAGATTTATTTTGATGTTATTAGTTTCAAATATTTTCTTAGCGAAATCAAACCAACTACAATATCCTTCATTACTAAAATGATAGGTCCCGTAAAAATCTATTCCTTGTTTTCTTTGCTCAAACAAAATATGTTTAGAAATCATGTGCATTATGGCTTCTGCCAAGTCTAGCGCATTTGTTGGCGTTCCTATTTGATCGTTAACAACACTTAATTCGGTTCTGGTTTCTGCCAAACGCAACATGGTTTTTACAAAATTACTTCCATAAGGGGAATACAACCAGGAGGTTCTTATAATAAAATGTTTTGGTAAAATAGATTGAATATGCTTTTCTCCTTCCCATTTTGAAGCGCCATATATACTTATTGGATTCGGAAAATCACTTTCTTTATATGGTGTCGTTTTGGCGCCATCAAAAACAAAGTCTGTAGAAATATGAATCAAAACAGTGTTATATTCCAAGCAAGATTCCGCTAAATTTTTGGCACCATTTGCGTTGACATCAAAAGCTTTTTGAGTATCTTCTTCAGCCTTGTCTACAGCAGTATATGCCGCGGTATTAATGCAAAAATCTGGTTTAAAATCATGAAAAAAGTCTAGTATTTGTTTAGAATCACAAATGTCCAACTCATCGATATCTACATACTTATATTCAAAATCAGAATACTGGTTTGATATATCTTGAAGACACTTTCCCAATTGACCTAATGATCCTGTTACCAATATTTTTTTCATACTTGAGTTTGACTTAAAGGCTTTAGCAACATGTCTTTTTCTGAAACAATGTACTCACTCTCACTTAAAACCCAATCAATATTCAGATCTTTATCGTTATAAATAATGCCCCCTTCGGACTCTTTATTATAAAAATTATCGCATTTGTAAGAAAAAATCGCTGTGTCGCTAAGCACAATAAAACCGTGAGCAAATCCTCTCGGAATAAATAATTGTAGTTTATTATCTTCAGATAACTCTAAAGACACATGTTCACCAAAAGTTGGTGAGTCTTTTCTGATATCTACCGCTATATCAAGTACCTTTCCCTTAATTACTCTTACTAATTTGGCCTGAGCATATTCACCTCTTTGATAATGTAAGCCTCTTAAAACTCCTTTTGAAGAATACGATTCGTTGTCTTGAATAAAATTAATATTTTTCCCAATTAACCTATTGAAAGTATTTTGATTAAAACTTTCAAAAAAATAGCCTCTGCTATCTTGAAAAACTTTTGGCTCCAATATAAAACACCCTTTTAATTTGGTTTCTTTTAATGTCATTATTTATTATTAAGTAAGCCTAATAAGTTTTTGCCATACCCGCTTTTTAATAGTGGTTGTGCTAAATTTTTAAACTGTTCTTTATTAATATAACCCATTTCGTAAGCAGCAGCTTCAATAGCGCCTATTTTAAGTCCTTGGCGCTCTTCAATAACCTCAACAAATTGAGAAGCCTGCATTAATGATTGAAAAGTGCCTGTGTCTAACCAAGCTGTTCCTCTATCTAAAATACTAACATTAAGTTTGCCTTGTTTTAAATATTCTCTATTCACATCTGTAATTTCGAGTTCCCCTCTATGACTTGGCTTTATGTTTTTGGCAATTTCTACTACCGAATTGTCATAAAAATAAATACCTGGCACAGCATAATTAGATTTAGGTATTTTTGGCTTTTCTTCAATGGAAATAGCTTGACCATCACTATTAAACTCTACAACGCCATAACGTTCTGGGTCATGCACTCTGTAGGCATAAATAACCCCGCCATCAGGATTATTATTGGCTTGCAAAAGTTTCGCTAATCCTGTGCCATAAAAAATATTATCTCCTAATATTAGAGCTACTTTCTCTTTTCCTATAAATGCTTCGCCAATAATAAAAGCTTCAGCCAAACCATTTGGTGCTTCTTGAACCGCATATTCAAATCTACAACCATACTTTTTGCCATCTCCCAACAACTCTTGAAATAATGGTAAATCTTTTGGTGTTGAAATGATTAATACTTCATTTATTCCCGCATACATTAAGGTAGATAAAGGATAGTATATCATTGGCTTATCATAAATAGGCATGAGTTGCTTACTTACAGATAAGGTTAATGGGTGTAATCGCGTTCCCGATCCTCCTGCTAGTATGATTCCCTTCATTTAATTATTATATTGTTTTTCGTAATATAATTGATAATCACCACTAGTAACACCATGTAACCAATCGTCATTATTCAAATACCAGTCTATAGTTTTATTTAATCCTTCTTCAAATGTTACTGAAGGTTTCCAGCCTAATTCTTTGTTTATTTTTGAGGCATCAATTGCATATCGCAAATCATGTCCCGGGCGATCTTTTACATAGGTTATCAGTTTTTCAGATGTACCCTCAAGCCTATCTAATTTAGCATCCATTTGTTTGCATAGTAATTTAACTAAATCTATGTTTTTCCATTCGTTAAAGCCCCCAATATTATAGGTTTCTTTATTTTTTCCCTTATGAAAAACTAAATCAATAGCTACAGCATGATCTTTTACATACAACCAATCCCTTGTGTAATTTCCATCACCATAAACAGGTAGCCCTTTATTATTTATTATGTTATTTATAAAGAGTGGAATTAACTTTTCAGGAAACTGGTTTTGCCCATAATTATTTGAACAATTTGTGATAACATACGGCATTCCATAGGTTTCTCCATAGGCTCTAACAAAATGATCTGAACTAGCTTTTGATGCTGAATAAGGTGAATTAGGATCATATGCTGTTTTTTCAGTAAACAATCCTGTTTGCCCTAAACTTCCATAAACCTCATCGGTACTCACATGATAAAACAGTTTGTTGCTGAAGTTGTCTTTCCAAGTATTCTTAAAAGCATTTAAAAGAATCATGGTGCCTATAACGTTGGTTTTAACAAAAGCCAAAGGGTCTTTTATAGATCTATCTACATGAGACTCTGCGGCTAAATGGATGACCCTATCAAACTTATATTTCTCAAATAAGTTGTTTATAAAGACTTCATCTGTAATATCCCCTTTTAAAAAAGTGTAATTTACTTTATTTTCAACATCTTTTAAATTCTCTAGATTGCCCGCATAAGTCAACGCATCTAAATTAAAAATATGATAATCCGAATACTTCTCTACAAAAAGTCTTACCACATGAGACCCTATAAACCCTGCACCTCCTGTAATTAAAATATTCATCAACTATAATTTACTTTTTTCTAATTGTCTTTTATAAAAAGAACTGAAGCCCCTGATAAAAATAAAACCTATTATAAAGATAAATGGCAAAATAAATTTCATCTTTTCATTTATAGCTTGAGTGTTTTTAATATTTATGGTTGAACTCGTATCCTTAATGATTCTATCCTCATCTATTAATTGAATTCTACTATAACCTTGTTCCCTTGTTAACTTGTCTTTAGTTTCAATAACATCATTTAATTGTGTGTTCTCATTATAGTAAACAAGTCTATCATTATGTTGAGGACCGTTTGCTGCATTTGAAAAACTATTTAAAACACTATTTATTTGATAAATGATGGAGTCATTAGCTTTCATTTTAAGTTTAAGGTTGTTTAGACTCTCTTTCTGAATTGCCTTAAAATAGTCTGATTTATTTAAATAATTTAAAATAGGTTCAACTGTTTTTTCTTGAGTAATTTTTTGTGAGGTCGTAAAATTTATAACATGAAAAAAATAATTTTTGCTTGTTGTTTTGTCTAAAATTACTTTTTCAATTTTGTCATCCTCGGCCATTAATTTAATTAATTCGAAATTTTCTGGTCTATTCTGAACGAACCTATAAACATCAGCAATAGGTTCAATTGTTATCTCCTTTAAGTATTTTGGTTCCTTTAAGCCCAATTCATTTTTTAAAAAACTGGAATCATTTTCTTTAATTTTAGAATTAATCAAATCTATCTTATCATACAAATAATCATTAGATCCGAAATTTGGTTTAACGATGATATTATGGTTATAGTTTTTTATGGAAATATCACTTAAATAACCCAAAGCAACACCAACCATAAATAAAGCACCAAAAATTATAGCATTTCTCTTTAAAAAAAGGATGGCTTCAAATATTTTTGTTAAAAGCGTGTCAAAAAACCGACCAATTATCTTTGAAATTTGAAATAAATCAATCTCTTCATTTTCAAAATTGTTCTCCGAATTTGAACTCATAATTGTATTTTTTATTAATTAAATATTTGTTCTAAAATTTTTCGTGTGATGAGATAAGTTGGCCGCACCCCTGTGGTTCCTAAACCACCAGACGCCAAAGTGCTTCCTGTTTCTAAAGGATTATCACTGGCATAATAGGCATATCTCACTTTTACATTTGCGCTAATGCTTCCTCTTACTTTTGAAGCTGCTTGAATGGCTTTCTGATAGTGCGCTCCTTCCATTTCTAATCCAATCACACTCCATGTTGAATTAAAAAAGAATTTTAAAATATCTTTATTTTGTAAAGAGGTTCCTAATACCGTAATCATAGCTCCTTCATAAACATCCACGCCTTGTCCTTCCAAATCTTGTTTGGATAGCTCATTTTTAAATGGATAGTTATCAGCTGTTCCTTCAAAAATGTGCGCAGTCGGTATCATAATATCACCTTTCCCTCCTTCAAGAATTCCTGCTTTGCCCATAATGGAAATTGATTCTACATTTAAATATACTTTCTTTCCTTTTGTTTTATAAGGTTTTAATAGTTCATCAATGGTTTCATAGGCTTGTTCTCCAAAGGCATAATCCATAACCAATATAACTGGTTTTACCTCTTTTAAAATGGTTGCATTTGTTTTAACATCAATTTTTGACACATCTATTTTACTAGTGTCAAAAATCTGAACATCAATATTAGTCCCTGAAGTGTCAGGTATAAAATGCATTCCTTTTTGAAGCGCTTCCTTTGTTACTTTATCTCGTAAATCTTTATTTGCACTCAAACTTAAAGCTTCATAAACTTCAAAAATAGTCTTTTTTGCGGATTCGGTTTTTAGTGCACTTGGCGCAAAGAGAGTATTCATAACACTGTGCATATTGGCGCTTATAATATGAATAGGTCTTTCAAGAAGCCCGTTTTTATGAAGTGATTCCTTAATAGCGTCTGCCCATATTTCACCATGTATATGATGCCCCAGTCGTTCTCTCAAAACAGGGCTGAAGGTTACTGTCCGTTTGTTATTGTTTATTTGCTCTTCTATCGCCAATTTTCCTAACCAGTAGATAATATGCAATAACCTTTCGGGTTGAGAATCCGTTGCGAAATCTTCATAAACATCTTGTAATTCATTAAAAGTTCTACCTAAGATATTCGCCATATGGGTAATCGCTATTTCCCGTTCTTGTTGTGTGAGTTTTTTGCGAGATAAAACAGCATTTTCAAGTTTAATCCAATCTCTGGTCGTTGATCCAATCTCATCAATCAAGACGCGTTTACTGATTTTGTGAGATTCTACAAAAAGAAAGGTAAGGTGTGTTAAAATATCATAGATTTCCGATCTGCCTCGTGTGATTTCAATATTCATTTGTTCAGAATCAATTCTGTAACAATTACGCCTTCTTTTTTCTGGAATAATTGGTTTAAAATGTGAATTTGAATAGCCTTCGTCACTCGTTAAGTTTATAAACGTGCATTCTTCAATTCCTTGGGGAAGTCTTTCTATAACATACAACAACCCGCTTAATTCTGCCTTTTCTTCACCAATAGAGCCATAAATTTCAGGCCGTAACAGGAGCAATGATTGTCTTAATGTTTCACCGGAAATACCCATGGGTTTGTAAAACCCTCGGTTAAACAAATGGCGCATCGTAATGTACATACGTTCAATAGCATTTGAACTTTCCTGCGCACGTGTTCGTTCATGTCTCTTTTTTTCTTTCATGGACCATTTTTATTGTGGCAAAGATACTACAATTTAACTAAATTTAACTGAGTGAAAACCGCGACAATATTTCTATCATTTGATAATCGGGGTATTTTATTTTGACCTCCTAATTTGCCAATTGACTTCATATAATCCTGAAAACCGTCTTTTTTTACCTTAGTAATTTTAAGGGGTTGTAATACTTTACCTTTAATCAAATCGAAATAATAGGAGTTTTGCTTTTGAAGAGATTCATCTATTTTTCTCTCTAATTCCTCGAAATCGTCAGGTTCATTCTCAAATTCAACAAACCACTCATGATAGGGCAACCCCTCTTCTGGAGTTATTTGTGGTGCTACAGTATATTCAGTTACTCTAACGTCTGTATCATGAGTAGCTTCTAACATTGCTTGCTCTACTTCTTTACCAATCACGTGTTCTCCAAAGGCTGAAATGAAATGTTTAATTCTTCCTGATACTATGACTCTATAGGGTTTTAAAGAAGTAAACTGCACGGTATCTCCAATATTATAAGCCCAAAGCCCTGCATTAGTAGAAATGATCATCACATAATTAACACCTAACTCAACCTCTTTTATAGTAATCCGCCTGGGGTTTTCATTAAAAAATTCATCTGCCGTAATAAATTCATAAAAAATTCCAGAATTTAACTGCAGCAACATACCTTTTTCGTTTTGTTTATCCTGAAATGCAAAAAACCCTTCACTTGCCGGGTATAATTCAATGCTATCAACTTTCCTTCCTATTAAGTTTTCAAACTTTGCTCTATACGGTTCGTAATTAACACCACCGAAAATAAACAGGTTAAAATTTTTAAAAATATCACCCACTTTTTTACCTGTTTTTAACTGCAACTTTTCAAAATACATTTGAACCCAGGATGGAATACCTGAAATAATAGTCATATTCTCTGGCAAAGTTTCCTCTACAATAGCTTCTACTTTTGTTTCCCAATCATCAATACAATTGGTTTTATAAGAAGGCAATCTGTTTTTTTGAAGGTATTTAGGAACATAATGCGCCACAATACCTGAAAGCCTGCCTAGTTGTATGCCGTTTTTTTCGTCCAGAATTGGACTGCCTTGTAAGAAAATCATCTTTCCGTCTACAAATTTGCTGTTTCCTGTTTCATGAATATAAAGCAGAATGGCATTTCTTGCCGCCTCAATATGATAAGGCATGCTCTCCTTTGTGATTGGAATGTATTTTGACCCCGAAGTTGTTCCAGAGGTTTTTGCGAAATAAATAGGTTTTCCTGGCCAAAGGACATTTTCCTGACCTTTAACCACGTTTTCAACATAAGGTTTAAGTGCTTCATAATCTCTTACAGGAACCCTCTTAATAAAGTCGGAATATGAGTTTATACTAATAAAATCATGGTCTTTTCCAAAAGTTGTTGAAGCAGCAGTGCTTATTAAATCCTGAAACAGTTTTTCTTGCGTTTCTATGGGGTTGTTTGCCCACTTTTGAATCCGTTTGAAGATTATTTTTGCAAATGGTTTTGCTAGTGCAGATTTTATTGACAACATTATTTGAAATCTATAAAGTTTGTTGGGTTAACAGGATAACCATCGTTCCAAAGTTCAAAGTGCAAATGAGGCCCTGTTGAAAGTTCGCCTAAATTTCCTGCAGTCGCTATAACTTCTCCAGCTTTAACCAAATCCCCTTGCGATTTAGTTAAAGAAGCATTGTGCTTATACACCGAGATTAAACCATAACTGTGTTCTATTATAATAACGTATCCTGTTGTAGCGGTCCATTCGGCAAAAACCACCACACCGTCAGCTGTTGCCTTAATCGGAGTGTTTTTAGCCACGACAATATCAACAGCATAATGTTTTTCTTTTAAATTATAGGGTTCGCTTATAGGTCCGTTTGCGGGTGGAAACAACACAAAATTAGTGGCCGAAGTAGCCGATTCGAATAAGTTATATTTATCTTCCTTGTCTACTTTCTGTCTTAGAAGTGAGTCTTCTAAAATAGGATTTAAATCAACCTCACTGGCTTCCAGTTTAACAGCCTGAATGATGGAGTCTCTATTAAAGTCAACTACGCTTAGGTCTCCTTGTAAGACTTTCCTAATTGATGCATAATATTTCTCATTCATCAGGATAGCCTGCTGTAATGAATCCGTTTTATAATTTAGCTCCGTTGCTTGTCTTTTTAATGCTGTTGAAGAATATCCTGGAATATATTCTCTTAAAGGTGTAAAGGCAATTAAGACTGTTGTAAGTACAATTAAAATAATAGTTGACAAAGACGCTAAAACAAAAACATTCAATCTGGTTAATTTAAATGAAACCCGTTCCTCAAAGGTTTCTTCATTAAGCACCACTAACCTGTACTTGTCAAGTAGTTTGCGGGTAATTCTTGTAGGATTTTTTTTGATTTTGCTCATGTTGAAAACAAAATTAATTAAAATTATCTCATAAGCTTGTGCTCATGGTATTAATCTTAATCGTAAAACGATATAATTAAACTTTAATTATTAACTTTGTTCTTTAAATATAAACATTATGAGCTTATACATGTTACCGTTAGTAATTGGAGCACCTCAAATTATTCTAATTGTAGTAGTTGTTTTATTATTATTTGGAGGAAAAAAGATACCTGAATTAATGAGAGGACTTGGTAGCGGCATCAAAGAATTTAAAGATGCCAGCAAAGAAGATGATAAAAAAGACGATAAAAAAGAGAAAGAATAATGACTTCTTTTAACAAAAAAAGCCTACACAGTGTGTAGGCTTTTTTTGTTTGTTCTTTACTAATTTATTTGATTTTAATGGACTTAATAATTGCTTCAAGCTCCAACATATAATCTCTTTTTTCGACTGAAGGCGCAAAAACAAATCCTTCTAAAATAACCCATCTGTTATTTGTTTTATCCTCAATGGCATAATTTATAAATGGCCCGGACATAAAGGCATTTTTAACATCCCAAAGTCCTTTGGTTTCTAATGTAGGTTTGTTATCCAAAGTCGTTTCAAAATGAAAGGGTGTATAAGCGTTTTCTGTTATCATATAAGAACCTTCAAGCGGTCCTGGAATGTATTTTTCACCAATGGAGTCTCTTACCTTAATAATAGTGTTAACAACACTATCACTGCGCTTAATGGCCTCAAAAGGTAATTCATATAGCATTAAATTCATTGAGCCCGTCTTTATATCCTTTCTAATCCAAAAAAATGAATTATCCTCTTTGGCAATTCTGTATGCGGTTGGAAACTTGATACTAACCCCTAATTTATCTTCAATAGATTTATCATTATGTAATGACAAGTTGATGCGTCTTTGTTTTTCTTGAAGCTCTTCGCTTTTAAAAGCAGCTACTATTTTAGGCGCATTTTTTGTAATTTCATTAGCAATAGCTTCTTTTGTTGGTCCTGAAATGACAACGACTCGTTGTGGCTTAGCATAAACATCGTCTAGAACAGAAAGTGATGTATTATTATTTACTTCAATTTTTAAAACAGTTCTGTTTTTTGTAACAAAGCCGCTAAAAACTGAGGGCGGAATTTGATTCATATTAAACATGGGTTCGTCTTGGGGTAATCCGTCAATCGTTGTTGCCAAAGTGGTTCTAATGGCTTCTCCAACACTACTGCTCCACATATCATTATCAACCACTACTGAAATGTTATTGAGGTTGCCGGATGAATCAGATATTATTCTTTGGTTTTTTGAATTTTCATTTTCACAAGAGAATATGAGCAGAGTCGTTACTGCAATTAAAAAAGCGTTTTTCATAATTAATTAAAGTTAAAAGGAATTTATCCTTTAGATATTTTAAGTTTCATTCCCGGTTTTAAATGATTACCACTAATATCGTTCCAATCTTTAATATTTTGAACAGAAACTCCAGAAAACTTTTGAGAAATGCTCCATAATGAGTCTCCTTCTTTAACTGTGTAGTAGGTGAGATTGCTTGGATTGAGCTTTACTGAAGAGCTAGGTTTGTTTGTTGAACTTGAAGTTATGTATGGCTTACTTGGATAAATTGTAAGCCTTTGGCCTATACTAATATTGTTACTTCTTAAACCATTCCATTGTTTTATTTGACTTACTCTTACACCATATTTTCTAGCGATTTTTCCTAAAAAATCACCCGATCTTACCCGATAGATTGTTTTGCTTTCAGCTTCAAAAAATTGAGGTAATGGTTTTTCTCTCTTATCAAATTCAGCTTTTGCATAGGCATATATTTGATCTTCATTATTTACAAAAGGTCCTATGACATTTCTTGGCAGGCGAAGCGTATAATTTTCATCTTTAATGTATGGAATAATGTCTAATTTATAAGATGGATTTAAAAACTGAAGTTCTTCAATATCAACCCCTGTGACTTCTGAAACCTGGTCAAGAGTAATCATTTGCTTCACTCTGATAGTGTCCGTTTCTTTATAAACAAATTCTGGTTTAGCTTTAGTAAATCCGTGCTCTTCAGCATATTCAAAAATATACATCGTCGCTAAAAATGCTGGTAAATATCCCGCCGTTTCACGTGGTAAATTATGCCTAATATTCCAGTAATTTTGATAACCCCCAGAACGTCTTATGGCTTTTGTAACATTCCCCGGACCGGAATTATAAGCGGCTAATGCCAAATCCCAATCACCAAATATTTCATATAATTTTGATAAATATTTTGTGGCTGCTTTTGTTGATTTAATAGGGTCGCTTCGTTCATCTACATAACTGCTAACATCCAATCCATACATTTTTCCTGTGTTATACATAAATTGCCACAAACCCGTAGCACCAACTCTTGATTTTGCTCTGGGCTTTAATGCAGACTCTACAATAGCCAAATATTTAATTTCTAAAGGAATATCATGGCTATCTAATTCCTGCTCAAAAAGAGGAAAATAATAGGCGCTAAGAGAGATGAGTCTTTGAAGTGATTCCCGTCTGTTTTTTAAATAAGACTTAATAACGCTTTCCAGGCCTGGATTGTATTCTACATTAAAAGGGGTTTTTGTGTTTAAATCTTTTAACCTTGCCTTTAGAGTTTCTGTTGAAAGTTCTGGATAATCAACTTCTTCAAAAGTAAGTTCTGAAATTGATTTAGAAATGCTGTCGTATAAATCATTGCCATATAACTCCTCCAACCATTTTTCATCAATTGTTGCAGCGTGGTCATTGTCTAAAAAACTTAATGCCGATACGCTATCTATCTGCGCTTTAATTATCTTACTAAGATTTTCGTTTCCATCAATTAATGAATCCAAAACCTTTGTTTTTGGAGAGCCTAAAGAATCCTTGGTTTGTCCTAAACAAAATCCAATATTCATTATAAAAAATAAAAAAAAAATTCGCAATGCCATAATTTGAGTTTAACTTATTATTCAACGATAGTATTGCGAAAATCGTATTTTTTCGTTTAAATATAAAATTTTAAAAGGTTTATTCTAAAATTGCAGCTATACCTGGTAAAGTTTTTCCTTCAAGGCTTTCTAGCATAGCGCCTCCACCAGTACTCACATAACTTACTTTTTCTTCAAAGCCAAATTGCTTAACTGCCGCAACTGAGTCTCCGCCACCAACTAAAGAAAATGCTCCTTTTTTAGTCGCTTCAGCAATAGAGTTTCCTAAGGCTATAGTTCCTTTTGCAAAACTTTCCATTTCAAATACACCCAATGGTCCATTCCACAAAATGGTTTTACTTTTCATAACAATATCATGAAAAATAGCGATTGATTTTGGTCCGGCATCAACACCCTCCCAGCCATCAGGGATTTTGTCAATATCCACTATTTGTGTATTAGCATCATTACTGAACTTATCAGCCGCCACGACATCCACAGGAATATGAATCTGTACATTTTTTTCTTTTGCTTGTTTTAAAATGTCTAAGGCCAAATCCATTTTATCATCTTCACAAATAGAATTTCCTATTTTCCCGCCTTGAGCTTTTACAAAGGTAAAAGACATACCGCCGCCAATAATTAAATGGTCTACTTTATCAAGAATGTTTTCAATTATGGTTATTTTAGAGGACACTTTTGCACCACCAAGAACCGCTAAAACTGGTTTTTCTCCTGTTTTCATTACTTTCTCAATGCTTTTAATTTCTTGTGCTAGTAAATAACCAAAACACTTGTGTTTTGGGAAAAACTCAGCTACAATAGTCGTAGAAGCATGTGCTCTATGAGCAGTACCAAAGGCATCATTAACATAAATATCACCCAACTTTGAAAGTTGTTTAGAAAAAGCCTTGTCTCCTGCTTCTTCTTCTTTGTGAAAACGTAAATTTTCTAACAATAATATTTGACCCGGTTCTAAACTTGCCGCTGCCGCTTCTGCCTTTGCGCCAACACATTCTTCAACAAATTTTACTTCAACACCTAATATATTTTCAACTTTTTCAACAATATGTTTAAGTGAATATTTGGCTTCAGCTCCTTTTGGTCTTCCTAAATGAGACATTAAAATACAGCTCCCGCCATCTTCCAAAATCTTAATAATCGTTGGTTTTGCAGATACAATTCTAGTAGCATCAGTTACTTCAAACTGTTCATTTAAAGGTACGTTAAAATCAACTCTAATAAGAGCCTTCTTGTTTTCAAAGTTAAAATCGTCAAGCGTTTTCATTTGTTTATTTTTAATGTTTTATATTTTTATTAATCTGTAAGACCTCATCTGTTTTTTGGTGATAAACAATATTTTAGAGCACTTTTAGTTTAGCAAATGTAATTAATTAAAAAACGCTGTAGAACGTGTTTTTTTACGAAAACGATTGAAGTGATAAAGAATTATAAAAAAACTATATTTGCTTCATGCTTTTTGAAGATATATTAGGCCAGGAATACATTAAAAAACATCTCACACAAAGTGTAGATAACGGCAGGATTGCTCACGCCCAATTATTTATTGGTCCAGAAGGAAGCGGTACTCTGCCTATGGCTATTGCTTATGCCCAATACCTTTTGTGCTCAAACACCAACGGAGAGAACGCCGGCGGTAATCAGTCCTGTAATCTGAAGTTTAATAATTTTTCCCATCCAGATTTACATTTTGCTTTTCCTGTAACCACCAGTGATAAGGCTAAAAGCCATCCTGTATCAAACCATTATATGGAAGAATGGCGTCAACTTTTAAAGGAACAACCATATGGAAATTTGTTTGACTGGTATAAACTACTTGGAGTAGATAACAAACAGGGGCAAATTGGGGTGGATGAAGCCTTAGAAATAGTTAAGTCATTGTCTTTAAAATCATATGAAGGTGGTTATAAGGTTATGTTGATTTGGATGGCAGAAAAAATGAATAGCGCCTGTGCCAATAAACTATTAAAGCTTATTGAAGAACCGCCAAATAAAACCGTTTTTATTCTGATAGCAGAAGATGAGGAGCAAATTATAAACACCATAAAATCTCGATGTCAATTACTTCACTTTCCTCCTTTATCAGAACATGTTATTAAGCACGGGCTTATTAAAACTTATGGTTTAGATGAGTCTGTTGCCACAAAAATAGCGCATCAATCCAACGGCAATTTCAACAAAGCCTGTGATCTCATTTATCAAGATTCTGAAGATTTACAATTTGAAGAATGGTTTGTTTTTTGGATTAGAAGCGCCTTTAAAGCCAAAGGGAATAAATCAGCAATTCATGATTTAATTAATTGGAGTGAAGATATCGCAAAAACTGGTCGTGAAACTCAAAAGCAATTTTTATTGTTCTGTTTAAATTTTTTCAGACAAGCTTTGTTGTTAAACTATAACACTTCTGAATTAGTATATCTCGAACCTAAAACGGACAACTTTAAATTGGAAAAATTTGCGCCGTTTATTCATGACGCCAATATTATGGAAATTAGTGACGAAATTCAGGATGCTATTTACCACATAGAAAGAAATGGGAATTCTAAAATCATCTTAACTGATTTATCTATTAAACTAACACGCTTACTTCATAAAAAATCAGCCTAGTGTCTAGTCTTTCAAAAAAATGGTTCGTAATAATTAATCCAACTTCTGGAAATGGCAAAAGCAAAAAGAAATGGCCTGAAATAAAACAGCTTTTAGAGTTGCATGGTTTTGAATTTGAATTTGTTTTTACAGAATATTCCGGACATAGCGTTTTATTAGTTCAGGAGGCTATTGATAATAATTTTATGAATATTATCTGTGTAGGTGGTGATGGCACACTTCATAATATTGTGAATGGCATTATGTCCCAAAATAAAATTCTGTCTAAAAATATTCATGTTGGAATGATTCCAATAGGAACCGGAAATGATTGGGTTAAAACACATCATATTCCCATGACCATAAAATCTGCCATAGAGACTATTTTCAAAGGAAATATTTTGACACAAGACATCGGGAAAATTGAATTATTAAATAAAAATTCTATCCCTGTTTATTTTAATAATTTAGCAGGTATTGGATTTGACGCCTATGTGGCTAATAAAGTCCATAAATATAAGTATTTAGGGCCATTAGCTTATCTTTTCGGTGCTATAATTGGTTTGTTTTCGTTTAAAAAATTTAACGCTATTGTTTCCGTTGAGTCCCATAAATATTCAAATAAAAACTTAATGATTCTTGTAGGGCTTTGTAAATATTCTGGCGGTGGAATGAGACTAACTCAAAACCCTGATCCATTTGATGGCTTATTTGATATTAGCATTGCCCAAAATTTATCTAAAATTGAGATTATTAAAAATTTAGGCCGCCTGTTTAATGGGAAAATAGTTTTTAATAAAAAGGTGACTACTCTTAAGGCGGCGGCAATTGATATTGAGCTTATTGAAAATGGCGCTCTGTTTGCTCAAGCAGATGGGGAAATTATAGGATCTGGGGGATTTAAAGCAACAATTATTCCAAAGGCCTTTACCTTTTATTGTTAAAATAAAAAAAGCATCAAATAACTCTTGATGCTTTTTAACTAATTGTATAACAGGTGTTTATCCTTATTTTTTATACTCTTTATTTAAAGCATCTAATATGGTTTGAGTCAAATCATTTTCATCGGCACCGTATAATACGGTAGCAGAAGCATCGCTTGTTCCTAAGATATATGTATAACCATTTGTTTTACCATAATTTTTTACAAACTCTTTTACTTTAACGATCAATGTATCTATTTCTGTTTGAAAAGCTTGCTGAATTTCTTGTTGTTCAGCTTGCATTTGTTGTTTTAAATATTGTTGTTTCTGACCAAGCTCTTGATATTTTTCTTGCTGAGCTTTCGGACTCATGCTATTCGCCTTGTCTTGAAAAGATTTAGCTTCCATTTGAAATGCTTGTCCTATACTATCTGCCTTTTTTTGAAAAGCCCCATCTTTTTCTTGATATCTGGCTTCAAGATCTTTTTTACTTTGATATTCATTAATAACCTTGCCATTATCAACGAAACCAATTTTTTGGGTTTTTTGGCAAGAAGTAACTGCTATTAAAAGCAATAGTACATAAAATATATTCTTCATTTTTTTTCTTTTAAAATTTGAACAAAAGTAGGAAAGTAAAATAATTAAACAGAGAATTCATAGTGTTTTTGTTGTATAAGAAAATCTTATAGTAAAAACGATTATCAATTACTTTTTTTTATTTTAAATTGATTGTTTTAGGGCGTTTTAAGGCGGTTAAAATAATTTGTAAGGTTATTTCTTATTGCTGTGGATTATGGTTTAAATATGGTCTTTATATTTAAATTTTCTCCTTTTTAATGCAATAAATTAATGAAGAATATTCCTTTGTGCTAATAGCTCGTAAATTAGAAAAACATCCTATCAAAAAAGAAAGAAGCGGTTTCATTTTTCCTGATTTATATTTTTCAGAAAGTAAGCTAACATAAAAAGCATCAAAAAGCATTGGATAGGTTTTTATGACTTTCATGTTTTCTATAGAGACTAAATTATTTATCGCGGTTCTGGAAAAATGCCATAAGTGTCTGGGCACATCAAAAGCGGCCCAAAAGTTTTTATAATATCTCGCATCATAACTTTTGTAATTAGGTACCGCAACAATTAATATCCCATTTGGCTTTAAAAGCTTGTTGAAAACAGATAACTGTTCTTTTGTGTTTGGTAAATGTTCCAGTACATGCCAAAGTGTAATGACATCAAAACTCTCCTTTTTAAATTTTGAAATATGATCAGAATTAAAAACTAGATTATTTGTTTTTTTATTGGCAATTTGCCTAGCTTGTTCATTAGGCTCAACACCAAAAACAGTCCATCCTTTTTTTTGTGCCTCTTTCAAAAAGTCACCTGTACCACATCCAAAATCTAAAAGATATTTACCTTCTTTAGCATTTGATTTTATGATTTTCAATTTTCTTTTAATAGCAATTTTTTTTACAAATTGATATGCCTTTTCAAATAAGGTTCTTTGAGAATCTGTATGAGAGATATAGTCCTCACTTTGATAATAATCTGGCAATTTATCTAAAGAAGGTTGCGGTTGAGTTTCTAAAAAATCAAAGGTCTTGTTGTAAATTAATTCAAAGGAATCTCCGGAAACAGAATAATCCTTAACTTTTAAGTAGCTTGTTTTTTTCACAAATGAACAAGTTTTTGAATAATTTGATTTTATATTTTCATTTTGTTCCACGTGGAACCTTCCTGTCATCGTCCCATGTAAACCAATAATACTGAAATATCATTTGGTGAAACACCGCTTATTCTAGAGGCCTGCGATACAGTAGTTGGTTGAATTTTTTTAAGCTTTTCTCTGGCTTCAAAACTCATCGATTTTATTTGAGAATAATCAAATCCTGCCGGGATTTTGACATACTCTAACCGACTCAATTTGTCGGCATTGTTCTTTTCTTTAGAAATATATCCGGAATATTTTACTTGTATTTCTGCCTGCTCTATTACTTCATTATCCAAATCATTTTCGTTAATATATGTTTCTACTGCAGCAAACTTTCTAACGTCGTCAATGGTAATATTAGGTCTGGAAAAGATTTTAAACATTTTATCTGACTGTTTCACCAAGGCTGATCCCTTAGATTCCAAAACAGGATTTGCTTCTTCTGGCTTTACACTGGTATTTGCAAAAAACGCTACAAACTTTTCAGCTTCACTGTGTTTTTGTTCCATGCGTTTTAGTCTAGCTTCACTAGCCAAACCTAATTCATAGCCTTTTGGGGTTAGTCTTAAATCTGCATTATCTTGTCTTAATAAAGTCCTATACTCCGCTCTAGAAGTAAACATCCGATAAGGTTCCTCTGTCCCTTTTGTAATTAAATCATCTATTAAAACACCTATATACGCTTCATCACGTTTTAAGTTAAAGGGTTCCATTTCCCGTACTTTTAAACTTGCATTGATACCGGCCATTAATCCTTGTGAAGCCGCTTCTTCATATCCTGTCGTTCCATTTATCTGACCCGCAAAATAAAGTCCTTCAATAATTTTAGTTTCCAGAGTATGCTTTAACTGTGTAGGTGGAAAATAATCATATTCAATAGCATATCCAGGTCTAAAGAACTTAACATTTTCAAAACCAACAACAGAACGTAAAGCTTTAAATTGAACATCTTCTGGTAAAGATGTAGAGAACCCATTTACATAAACCTCAACGGTATTCCATCCTTCAGGTTCAATAAACAATTGATGTCTGTCTTTATCAGCAAAACGATTAATCTTATCTTCAATAGACGGACAATATCGTGGCCCTAAACTTTTTATTCTACCATTAAACATAGGCGACCTATCAAAACCTTCTCTTAACAAATCATGAACCTCTAAACTGGTATAAGTCATGTAACAAGAGCGCTGTTCTTTAAGCGGTTTTGTGATATCTAAAAAAGAAAATTTTTCAGGGTTTATATCGCCAGGTTGCTCAATCATTTTAGAAAAATCAAGAGACCTACCATCTACTCTTGGTGGTGTCCCCGTCTTCATTCTCCCTGAATCAAATCCAAGATCAACCAATTGTTCAGTCAAACCTGTCGAGGCTCTTTCTCCAGCACGACCACCACCAAAATTTTTGTCACCTATATGAATAAGCCCATTTAAAAAGGTACCGTTGGTCAAAACAACTGATTTAGATCTTATTTCTATACCCAAAGACGTCTTAACTCCTGCAACTTTGTAGTCTTCAATAATCAAACCGCAAGCCATGTCTTGATAAAAATCTAAGTTCGGGGTTTTTTCAAGCATCAACCTCCAGTCTTCTGCAAAACGCATTCTGTCACTTTGAACCCTCGGGCTCCACATGGCTGGACCTTTTGATTTATTAAGCATTTTAAACTGAATAGCAGAGGTGTCACTGACAATACCACTATAACCGCCTAACGCATCAATCTCTCTAACTATTTGTCCTTTTGCAATACCTCCCATAGCAGGATTACAAGACATTTGAGCAATATTTTGAAGATTCATGGTAACAAGAAGTGTTTTGCTGCCCATGTTCGCAGAGGCAGCTGCCGCCTCGCTACCAGCGTGGCCACCACCCACTACAATCACATCATAAATATCATTAAACATATTGCTGCCTTGTTATAATTAATTGTTATTGTCGGAATTGCTCCACGTGGAACAAACTACAAAAGCTCTTTAAAAGAGTTTGCAAATATACAGTTAAATCTTAAATATCAAGCTAAGCGTTTTAAGTAGAAGTTTTCCTTCTCTCTCATTAAGAGCGCGTCCTCAGGTGTCTTGTCCTTATATCCACAATAATGCAAAACCCCATGTATAATTACTCTATGTAATTCCTCAAAAAAAGACACTTTGAAATCTGTGGCATTTTCTTTAACGCGCTCAACCGAAATAAAAATATCGCCTTGTATAGTTTTTCCGACAGAATAATCAAAACTAATAATATCAGTTAATGTGTCATGATTCAAAAATTCAATATTTAATTTGTACAAATATTCGTCATCACAAAAAATATAGTTAATCTCTTCCAATGAATATTCTTCGGTTCTTATACAGTCAACAATCCATTTCGATAGAGCGTCTTCATCCTTTAATGCAAAATCCGTTTCGTAATTAAAATTAATCATCCTTTCTCCTAAAATAATCCTGAACCTTATTCTTAAATGTCTGTTGCAATGGTAATGCTTGCTTATTTAATATTTCTGTATTTCTAAAATATTGCTTTGCTCTTGGTATCTGATTAAGACCATTATTATCAAAATTGTCTAAATTACTTTTAGATTCACGTTTATTATCTTCTCCTTGTTGAAAAGCCGCGTTATCTAATTTTAATAACTGATGTTCCAACTCCATCATCTTTTCAAGCGTTCGGTTTGTAAACCCTTTATTCAATAGTTCCATCCCAACCTCCTCCATTTTCCTTAATAAGTCAGCCCCCGATCCTTTATCACCATTTTTTAAAAGTTGATCCTCTAAAGCCTGTCGTAATTTTTCCTGTTCTTGATAAATTTCATATAAGAGCCCATTCATCGAATCGTTTTCTCCGTCACCAACATTCTCGTCTCCTTCCTGACCCTCTCTCTCTTTTCCCTTTTCACCATTTTTGTCCTCTGGTTTCCCGTCCTTTCCATCCTTTCCTTTTTTTAGACCTTCTTCCATCATTTTATTCAACTCTTCCTGACTCATAATAATATCTTGCAGTTGCATATCCATTTTCCCTTGACCGCTTCCTGGTGATGGATTTAATTGCTCCTGCATATTATCTAAAACATCGCTTAAAAAATTTGACAAATTATTAGATGCCGTTATAGTAAATTGTTGATTAGACATACCCTGTAGAATTTGATTATCTGCAAATTGTTCTAAAGACCTATCTATATTAAAAAACACTTCTGTGATTTCCTTATTTACCGTTTCAGAGAGTTTTGGTTGTCTTAACGATAGCGCAAATAAACTATCATCTACGTGTTTAAAATGCTCTCTTAAACCACTTTGTTTCCTTAAATAAGAGGCGTACTTATTATGATCAACACCAATATTCTTGAACTGGTTCATGAGCGCTTCCTGATCAAATGAAAACAACAACAAATTATCTAAAATTTGACGTAACATATCAACATCCTCCTGCATCTGCTCTCCTCCGCTCATTTGCATTGCTTGTTGCATTCCCTGACTCATCTTCTTCATCTTTTGAGCGGCCTTCTTCTGACTTTTCTTAGCATTATTCATCTTTTCCTTACCATGAGGACTTTCACCTTCCTGTTCTGACTTTTCCAAATCATCAGAAGCCTTTTTTTGTTCATCCTCCACCTCATTCTCATCAAGTTTGTCCCTTGGAATTTCTATAGGCTTTTTAAGCTCCTTATTCTCCTTTTGAAGTTCATCAAGTTGCTTTTTAAATTCCTCAAAATCTGAATTCAATAAATCCTGTTTTACTTTGGTATTTTGGTCTTCAGATACATTTGACAATTTCTCTTGTTCCAAAGCCTGTTTTAACAAGTCTTCCTGAAGTTTTTCTAATTTCTTATTAACATAAAAGCGCTTCGTTAATTCTAATAACTGTTCTAAACTTCTTTTTTTGTTTTTGTTTTGTTTAGCAAGTTCTTCAAGTTTTTGAGAAAACTCTTCTTTCTCTATTTTATCTTGAAGCTTTTCTAGTTCTTGTAACAGTTTCTCATCTTGCTTAAGCTGATCTTCATTTTCCTTAAGACGTTCCTTTAAGTCTTCTTTAAAGTTATCTTTAACAGGGCTGTCTTTTTGAAAATCTTCAACATTTTCCTTTAATTGCTTGTTGAAGTTTTTCATCACTTCATCTTGTTGTTTCTGACGCTGAAAAAACGATTCTAACTTTTTCCGATCATTAAAATTTAATTCTCTTTTTTCCTTTTGAGTCTTTGACAATTCTTTTAGCTGTTTTTCCTGTTCATCAAACTTTTTTAAAGACTGATCCAATTTTTTAATTGTTTCGTTCTGCTCTGATAGCCTCTTCTGCTCCTCTTCGTCCTTTGTTCTCTTTCTATATGAAAACACATTACTCTTAGTGCTCTTATAACCATGAATAGCATCGTTGTCAAACACTTGAAAATACAAGCTATAAGCTACGCCTTCCTTAATATTTAAATCATTTGGAAAAGCTGTAATAAACTCATAAAAATTTGAGGATTCTGTTGGAAAGAATTTTTGTTTCTCATCATTTTCGTTATCCGTTGGATAATAAACCAATTGCAGTTTACTAAACCCGTAATCATCACTTATTTGACCATAAAAATAAAGTGTTTGTAAATCAATACTATCCTTTTCTGTTTTCAGAATAAGTTCAGGCAATTCATCCTTTATGATATCAATGTTAAAAGCTAAATTTTCATAATTATTAAGTTGATTATTACTTGTGCTTAGGCTATAATCCAAATTATTATAAACAGTCTTTGTCAACTCAAAATAATTATTTTGTGTCTTTAAAAAAGAAATCGTGTCTTTTGCAAACAACTCAACATTATCAGTGGCCTTGGTATTAAGTTTCCACGTTACTTGCGTTCCTTCTGGTATTATAGCGTTACCCGTACTCTTTAAAATATCAGCAGGTTTCTTTATATAATCGGGATATTTTAACACCATTTCAAAACTCAATAATGACGGCACCTGCATAACATGCAAATCATAAGGTTTGGAACTGATATTATTAGCTGCTAATTCAAAACGAATGTCCTCTTTTGGTTGAGAAAAAACATACTCAAACTCGCCTACTTTATTTTGTTGTAAAAAATAAGATTCGTTATTGTAAAGTATTTCTACATTTTCAGGCATCACTTCGCCTACAACAGAAACTAGCAATTTAAAATTACTGTTTTCAATAGCATCTAAATTATCATTTAACACATAAAACTTAAACGGAGCAGGCGGTTCGTAGGCTGTTTTGTAATGAACCACTCTATCAAAACTATCGCTAAATAAATTAAAGTTACCCGTAAATATAGCCGCTAAAATAATAACCAAAGGCACAGCAGCATATTTTAAATACTTGAAATTCGTTTTAAAATTTATAGCAAGTTTAAAAGGAATGGGACTTAATTCAATAGATTTTTGATGGATACTTGCCAATAAAAGTTCCGTTTTCTCTGTTTCCTTTTCGAGTTGTAAAACATTTAATAGTTTATCGCTGACCTGAGGAAAATGCTGCCCTATAATTTTTGAGGCCTCTTCATAATTTATCCCTTCTTTAAATTTCAATAGCTTCGCGACGGGAGCGAGAATGAACTTGACAATTAAAGTGAATTCAACTGCCACAAATAACCAAAACATAACCGTTCTTAAAGTAGCGTTTAACCATAAAAAGTATTCAATAAGCAGCGTAATTAAAAAATAGAGCAGCCCTAAAGAAAAAAACAAAATAGCCCCTTTAATAAGTTCATTAGTATAATACTTTCTAACAAACCCTTCAAGCTTTTGCTGTATGTTATTAAAATCGTTCAATATTCTAAAGCCTTTTTATTTAAAACTAAACTTATAACACACGAAATTACAATTTTATTTTATGTCATTATTGACTAAATTTGATATAATAGGTTGATTTAAGCAGAAATATGTAACTATATAAAAAGAACACATGAAAGATTTAAAATATTTGGCAGCATTATCTATTCCTATGGTTGCTTTCTTAGGGCTCAATTTGGGTGGTGTTTATTCCTATCTTACCCCTGTTTATGCGTTCGTCATTATTCCTGTTTTAGAACTTGTGTTTCCGGTTGACAACTCCAATTATTCTGAAAAAGACTTTCAAATCAGATTAAAGAATAAACTGTTTGATTGGCTATTATACCTTAATTTACCCATAGTCTTCGGATTGGTTATTTATGCTTTATTATTTATAATATCTCACGAATTAGAAACCTATGAATTTGTAGGTTTTATAATTTCTATAGGTATTGTATTGGGTGTAAATGGTATTAATGTAGGACATGAATTAGGTCACAGACAATCAACTAACGAACGCTTTATTGGTAAGGCCCTCTTATTGCCCGCATTATATATGCACTTTTACATTGAACATAATTTTGGACATCATTTGCACGCAGCCACCAAAGAAGATCCGGCCACGGCAAGGTATAATCAAACCGTTTATGCCTTTTGGTTTAGTTCTGTTATCAGGCAATACGCCGGCGCCTGGAAGATTCAAAAGAGATTACTCCAGAACAATAATCTCTCTTTTTTGTCTGTGAAAAATGATATGCTGTGGTTTACACTTATACAAACTTTATACTTGCTGAGTATCTATTTAATTTTTGGAAATATTGGGTTCCTGTTTGCCTTCTTTTCAGCTGTTACCGGATTTATCCTTTTGGAAACCGTTAACTATATAGAGCATTATGGATTGCTAAGGTTAAAAACACCTTCGGGCAGATATGAGCGGGTCAAAGAAATTCATTCCTGGAATTCAAATCACGTTATAGGAAGAATTGTTTTGTATGAATTAACCAGACATAGTGACCATCATTACAAAAGCTCCAAAAAATATCAAACTTTAGACTGTTATGATGAAAGCCCGCAAATGCCTTATGGTTATCCAACCTCCATGGTTTTAGCCATGATTCCACCTCTATGGTTTCATATTATGAATAAACGGGTTCCTCGCGAAATGATAGGGGCATAATTATTCCTATTCATAAATATCCTTTTATCTTTGCACTCAAAATAACAAAGCATGAGTAACAATGTTCGTGTGCGTTTTGCACCAAGCCCAACTGGTCCGCTTCATATTGGAGGTGTTCGCACAGCCTTATTTAATTATTTGTTTGCAAAGAAACATAAGGGCACTTTCATTCTAAGAATTGAAGATACTGACCAAAACAGATATGTTGAAGGCGCGGAACAATACATAGTTGATGCCTTAAACTGGTGTAACATTCCTTATGATGAAGGGCCCGAAAAAGAGGGTGGCTTTGGTCCTTATAGACAAAGTGAGCGCAAAGAAATATATGCGAAATATGCTGAACAATTAATTGCATCTGGTAATGCTTATTACGCTTTTGACAGCGCAGAGACATTAGATTTTCATAGGAAAGACCACGAAGAAAAAGGTAAAACCTTTATTTACAACTGGCATAACCGAGAAAAACTTAGTAACTCCATCTCTCTTTCAAAAGAAGAGGTAGATAAAAAACTTGCGAATGGCGACGAGTACGTGATTCGTTTTAAATCCCCAAAGGACGAATCCTTGCAATTAACAGATATTATTCGTGGCGCGATAACAATAGACACCAATATTCTTGATGATAAAGTGCTTTTTAAAAGTGATGGTATGCCCACCTATCATTTAGCTAATATTGTGGATGATCATTTAATGGAAATAACCCACGTGATAAGAGGTGAAGAATGGTTACCGTCATTAGCATTACATTTTCAATTATACCAAGCCTTTGGTTGGGAAGCCCCACAATTTGCTCATTTACCACTTATTTTAAAACCAACCGGTAAAGGAAAACTCAGCAAGCGTGATGGTGATAAATTAGGCTTTCCGGTATTTCCTTTAGAATGGAAAGATCCGCAAACAGAAGAAATATCAAGAGGCTATAAAGAAGACGGCTATTTTCCAGAAGCCATGATAAATTTCTTGGCCTTTTTAGGGTGGAATCCTGGAACTGAAAAAGAAATTTTCAATCTAACCGAACTTATAAATGCTTTTGAATTAGAGCGCGTACACAAAGCTGGCGCCCGTTTTGATCCTGAAAAAATTAAATGGTTTAATCATCATTACATGCAGGAACAAAACGATATGGCTTTGGCAGAAGCATTTAAACAACTTAAGTCTGAATTAAGCACTATTGATTTAGAATATATTGCAATGGTAGTTTCTATGGTTAAAGAACGCGCTACGTTTGTAAATGACCTCTGGGATTTAAGTCATTACTTTTTTGAAGCTCCCTTGTATTATGATGAAAAAGGCTCTAAAAAAGCTTTTAAAGAAGGCACCAAAGACCTTTTGCTGCGATTAGTTGAAATTATTCAACCTATTGAAGACTTTACGGTTGAAAACCTTCAAACACACATAAAAGGCTGGATAACATCAAACAGCATTGGGTTTGGTCAAGTTATAATGCCACTGCGACTTTCTTTAGTAGGTGCTTTACAGGGACCTGACGTGTTTGACATTATGTTTTTGATTGGAAAAACAGAAACTATCAAACGTATTGAAAAGACGATTAACCTTTTATAAAAGTAATTTTCTTAAGCACTTTAATCGTTCTTCTTGATTATAGCCTTTTAAAGCCCGTTGACTTTGTTAGAAAAAAACGATAACATCGGCTAACTGCTGATATAAACAATTAAAAAAGTTTATATCATCGCATTAAACGAATCATCCTAAATTATTGTTTCTAGTTAAAAAGTAAATAGTTCCTCCTAAAACTAATATTGATTGATTTCCTCTAAAAACTTTATTCCTATCCAGATGCGTCTGAGTGTACAACAATAAGCTTCTTGAATATGCTGATTAATAAGTAAAAAGGTGAAAAGGGATAATGTTACATATGCTTGGGAAAACCCTCCAAATATGACATAAATTTCGTAACTTAATCGTTCAAAATTTTTAACATAAAATCATGAGTCAATTATTCATTCCTATCATCCTTTTTTTAGGACTAATCATCTTAATTTCGTCCTTTTTTATAGTAAAACAACAAACCGCAGCCATTGTTGAGCGGTTTGGTCGATTCAACAGTATTCGTCATTCTGGTCTTCAGTTAAAAATACCTTTAGTTGATAGAATTGCGGGCAAAGTGAGCTTAAAAATTACACAACTAGATGTTATCATTGAAACTAAAACTCTAGATGATGTATTTGTTAAACTTAAGGTCTCTGTGCAGTATAAGGTAATAAGAGAAAAAGTGTATGACGCTTTTTATAAATTAGATTACCCACACGAACAAATCACCTCTTATGTGTTTGATGTGGTCAGAGCCGAAGTTCCTAAAATGAAACTAGATGATGTCTTTGTAAAAAAAGATGATATCGCTATTGCTGTTAAAACAGAATTAAACGATGCCATGATGGAATATGGTTACGATATCATTAAAACTTTGGTTACCGACATTGATCCTGATTCACAAGTGAAAGCTGCCATGAACAGAATTAATGCAGCTGATAGAGAAAAAACAGCGGCCCAATATGAAGGGGATGCAGCCAGAATATTAATTGTTGAAAAAGCGAAGGCAGAAGCGGAAAGCAAACGCTTGCAAGGTCAGGGTATTGCCGATCAACGTAGAGAAATAGCAAGAGGGTTAGAAGAATCTGTAGAGGTATTAAACAGGGTCGGCATCAATTCTCAAGAAGCTTCAGCCCTTATCGTGGTCACACAACATTATGACACGCTTCAATCTTTAGGTCAGGAAACAAACAGTAATTTAATTTTGTTACCTAATACGCCGCAAGCCGGAAGCCAGATGTTAAATGATATGGTTGCCAGCTTTACTGCCAGTAATCAAATTGGAGAGGCCATGAAACAGGCCCAAAAAAAGAAAAACGGTAAATGATTTTTTATCACGCTTTTACAAAACCTCTTAAACTATTAAGGGGTTTTATTTTTTAAAAGGGCGTCTTTCCTCCCATTTCTGAGTAGGATTCATGAGATTGAATATCTGTTTTAAAAGGGCGTTCACAAAACTATTTGTATATTTTAAATAGATAAACATGGTTTCTGGTTGTGCTCCAACGGAGCTTTTAATTTCCATAGCCGTACGGGCATACACAACCGACTCAAATCCATTATTAATAGCATACGCAGCCATATCATAAAGCATATTTAAATACAGCTGATTACTGTGTTGATGCTCTGAATCATACCCTAAAAAATAGGTTTCTAAAGAATTATTATTCAGGATTAAACTGTAAAAACCAATGAGTTCATTATTTAAATAATATCCAAAAACTTTAAAATCATCTAACAGATGCTCTTTCAATATTAAAAAATGATTTTTTGGTAATATAAACGTATTAAAAGACGCATTTTTAGACACGTTTTTATACAGTTTATATAAATCGATAGAGTGATTTTTTATCTCCTCAATATTTAATTCCTTGGTAATGATTGATTGCCTTTTTTGCCTAGCCCGATTAAATCTTGATCTGTATTTAGTGGTCATATCAGCAACATAATCCTGAGTACTTAACCAATTTTTTCTCGGTTTCATAACCATATTAGGCTGAACCTGCATTTTATAAAACTTTTTGGACTCAAAAACAGACTGCTCCAAGTGAATAGAATCATTTTTAAAGTAATCTTTAAAAAGAATTAAACGTATTTTTCGTTTCCTTTCTATTCTTATCCACTTTGTTAATTCTTCACATGCTTCAAATATTTTTTCAATAAACTGTGTTTGAGAAATTTTTGTTTGGTCAATAAAAATACCATGTTGCCCGGTATGAGTTAAATTACCAACTACTAAAATATTCCCTTTTAAAAACTTTGAAAGTGCGTTTTGAAGCACTTCTTTAAAACGAGTAGCACCTTCGTGTCTGAACATGTCCTTTAAATACAATTGTACTCTTTGAATAACAGCGACGCCAACAAGTTCATTTTTATTAAACACGCCAACATAATAGACACAAATGGTATTAGGACAGGCCTTTTCAAAAGCTTCTAAATAATGAGTTTGTAAAAAAATGTCGTGGCGAGTTAAACCATTCCATTCAATAATTGGAAGGTCCTTAACTGCTGTATATATTTTAAATTCTATCAAATTAAAAAAATAAAGACTGAAAACTTAGGTCATCAGTCTTTAAAAATATTAAAAGGTTACAATATTATTTCCAACCACAAATTATAGCACCCATAACCGTTAGTGTTACAATCCAATAGCCGCTATTGATTAAAATATATTTAGCGCCTTTACGCTCAAACAAGGCATTAGTCCCTAAAATTGGAAGCGCAATAAACAGCCCTGCAATAAAGCCATGAAGTGCACCGTGCTTAAAGGTTCTGAAAGCATCTCCATAATCAGTCATAAACGCGTCATAAGAAGGTAAAGCTATTGTTGGATCTCCACCAACCATACCCATAGCACCCATTTGATGAATAACTATAGTTGGTAATATAAAAGCTAACATAAAAGCAAACAGAAGCGATAAAACAAGTATTTTAACAATGTTTCCTCCTTTGATCTGCTCTTCAGTAACACCCGCGGCTTTCATCCAGGCATTTCCAAAGACTTTCGGGTTATACCAAACAAATCCAATAAATAACGCTGACACTGCAGCTGCAAGAATTGCTAAAAAATTTAATTCCATAAAAAGATAGTTTTAGTTAGAATTTAAATATAGTTAAAATTCTAATATCAATACTTTTTAGCATTTTGTAAATCAACAGTTTAAAACGATATTTCAATTTAAACAGCAGAAGCCTCAGCCACTAAAAGGGCGTCCTTATCATCTAATCCTTTCTGAATAAAAGCCTCTATTTCAGCATTTTTTTTAAGACCCTTTTTAAGTAAAACACCTAAAGTAATCATCGTGGCAATTCTGGTTCCAACTTTTTTTGCCGCTGTTGAAAACAAGGGCTCCAAATCCTCATAACTCACATTTTTAGCAAGTTCCTGAATTTCAGCTTTCGCCTTAAGTTGTTTAGCCTCAGGTAAATTAGTGTACTTTTTACCTAATTGCTGTATGACATCCAAAGCCTGTCTTTGTCGTTGATTTTGGTTGTTTTTTACTTGATTTTGACCCTCTTTTGATATTGATTTATTTGAGGTTTGAGTGGATTCCTCTTGTTTTGCCCAGGTATCACGTAACCCTACCGTTTTATTAAATATCAATAACTTTTCACTAGAATCGTCATCAACATTAAAATAGCCTAAGCGCTGAAACTGAAACCTATCTCCAACCTTGGCTTCTAATAAACTTGGTTCCACATAAACCTCAATAATTTTTAAAGAATCTGGGTTGATAAACTCCATAAAATCTTTGTCTTGATGACTGTCTGGAGATTCATCCATAAACAATCTGTCATACTCTCTTACTTCTGCTTTTATGGCATGTTTTATTGAAACCCAATGCAAAGTGCCTTTTACTTTTCTTAAACTGGCTTCGGTACCTGTTCCGCTTAAACTATCAGAATCATAAGTACAATGTATTTCGGTGATATTTCCATTCATATCCTTCACAACGCTTTCACCTTTAATGATATAAGCATTTTTAAGACGTACTTCTTTTCCTAATGCCAGCCTAAAATATTTACTGTTGGCGACTTCTTTAAAATCATCTCTTTCTATATATAATTCCTTTGAAAAAGGCACTTTTCTAAAGCCTGCCTTTTCATCTTCCTGATTATTCTCGGCTTCCAACCACTCCTCTTTTCCTTCAGGATAATTGGTAATAATTAACTTTACAGGATCTAAAACCGCCATCACACGTGGTGCTATTTTGTTTAAATCTTCACGAATACAAAATTCTAAAAGAGACACATCAATCACATTGTCGCGCTTAGCAACTCCAACCGTTTCCACAAACTTTCTAATAGCCGTGGGCGTATATCCTCTGCGTCTCAAACCAGAAATAGTAGGCATTCGCGGATCGTCCCACCCTTTTACAACGCCTTCTTCAACCAATTGGAGCAACTTTCTTTTGCTCATAATGGTATAGCTAAGGTTTAAGCGCGCAAACTCTCGTTGCTTAGGCCTAACAGTGCCGTCAGCTACAACCTGGTCTAAAAACCAATCATAAAGCTCTCTATGGGGTTTGAATTCTAAAGAACACAATGAATGTGAGATTGATTCTACATAATCACTTTCTCCGTGTGTCCAATCATACATAGGGTAAATACACCAGGTATCACCCGTTCTGTGATGCTGCTTTTTTAAAATGCGATACATGATGGGGTCACGCATTAACATATTGGGATGTTGCATGTCAATCTTTGCTCTAAGAATATGCGACCCTTCCTCAAATTCACCATTTTTCATACGGTTGAACAAATCAAGATTTTCTTCAACACTTCTGTTTCTAAATGGACTATCAACTCCTGGTTGTGTTGGTGTTCCTTTTTGTTCAGCCATAGCTTCTGAAGATTGAGAATCAACATACGCTTTTCCTTCTTTAATTAATTTAACAGCCCAATCAAAAAGCTGTTGAAAGTAATCTGAAGAATATAATTCCTTGTCCCACGTATATCCCAACCACGATACGTCTTTTTTAATCGCATCAACATACTCTTGCTCTTCTTTCGCCGGGTTTGTATCATCAAAACGCAGATTAACAGGTGCATTATATTTTTCACCCAAACCAAAACTAATGCCAATAGCTTTTGTGTGGCCAATGTGCAAATAGCCATTTGGTTCTGGTGGAAAACGAAAACGCAATTCGTTTTTGTCCATTCCATTAGCCAAATCTTCCTCAATGATTTGCTCTAAAAAATTTAGTGGTTTTTTTTCTTCAGACATAAAATAATAGCCAGTAGCTAGTTTATGATTTTAAATGATACCTATTAATCAAAAAATATTGTGTAAAATTAGGTAATTTTGATGACTTAAAAAGCCATACTATGGGAATTATAAAAGTTGAAAACATACGTGTGTTTGCGCATCATGGTTGTCTTCGGGAAGAAACAAAAATAGGTAGTGATTATCGCGTAGATTTAAAAGTTGAAGCCAACCTAGAAACCTCTGCAAAATCTGATAAACTTATTGATACTGTTGATTATGTTTTATTAAACCGTATTGTAAGAGACGAAATGAGTAAACCTGCTTATCTCTTAGAAACCGTGGGTAAACGTATTTTAGATAGAATTTTTAAAGAAGCTCATCTGGTAAACAAAGCAACTGTATGGGTAAGTAAATTAAACCCACCTATTGGGGGTGATGTTGAAAAAGTAACGATTAAAATGACCGATAAACGTAAAAAGTAAATAATAGTCAGAAAAACTCTATTTTTTTTTATATTTGCAGTCAGAAAATGGCGTTGTGGCCGAGTGGCTAGGCAGAGGTCTGCAAAACCTTCTACAGCGGTTCGAATCCGCTCGACGCCTCAAAAAACCTTCAGATCAATCTGAGGGTTTTTCTTTTATAATATTAATCTTTTCAAACTTTTCTTTGATCAATTCCTTTTCTTTAGGAAAAAAAGCTTGTACTAAAAGTAAAACACCAAAGCCTAAAATGACTAAGGCTATAATTTTTTTTGTTTTAAAAATAATTCGTGGGGTTAGTTTATTCTTTAATTTTTTAGAAACGGCTATTTTAACCAGGTCTATTAAAAAATAGACTATTAAAATGGTTGATAAAAATACAATGACCCCTTCTTTATTGTCTGTTAAAGAATTAGCTAAAACTATAAAAGCAACCCAGCCCAATAAGACGCCAATGTTAATAAAATTAAGTAAAAAACCTTTTAAAAATAATTTACCATATTTTTTTTGAATGTCAATTCTATGATATTCTTTAACAATATCTCTGAAAGATTTAGAGGTTTTTATAAATGAAATAAAACCATAAACAACTAACAAAACACCACCAAAAACCAAAAAATTAGGATCATCTTTTATTTTATCTAACAATTTGTTGGTACTATAAAAAGCCACAAGAATAAATAAAATATCCGCAAACATAACACCTAGGTCAAATATTAAGGCGCTCTTAAACCCTTTTGTAACGCTGGTTTCAAGAAGCACAAAAAAAACAGGTCCTATAGTGAAGGCTAATATCACACCAAAAGGAATTGCTCTTATAATATCTTCAAACATAAATTTCTATGCGTTTATACAAAGTAAAGAAATATTATATAGATTATTATTGATTTGGATTTGATTTCATTTTTTACAATAAAAAAAGCCTGTTAAAAACAAGCTTTTTTTAATATCTTTTTTCCGATAGTTAATTCATTCGTTTTACTCTGCCTCCTAATACTTTACTTTCATTAACGGTTTCTGGGTTGCCATAAATAAAAACATCTCCTCCTGCCCTTATTTTTATATCAACCACTTTACTTGCTTTTACATAAGCCTCACCTGCGGCATTGATAGATACTTCCGTATTTTCAGTCTCATTATTTTCCCCCTTAAAAATCCCTCCAGTTAATAAAGAAACATCTTGCTTTTTAGACTTCCCTGAGACTTCTACAATACCACCCGTTACTGCTTTAACATTTAAATATGAAACATCACAAAAAATATTGATAGAGCCTCCTTCTTGTGATCTTAAATCTAGTTCAAATTGTTTTATCTCATCTTTAGAATAAATTTTTGCCCCTTCATTAGCGTCAAGAACATCAACAGCTGTATAATACAAAATAACTTTAGTGTTGTTGCCATCAAAAAGCTTTTCAATATTCATTTTAATCTTCAGCTTTCCATTTTTATTATTTACCACAACATCTTTATTGTTTTTTCCTGAAATAGTAATTTTATTTTCGTTGGATTTTATCATTTCAACTTCTATTAAATCAAAAACTTTAAGTTCAGTAAATTCACCTATGGTTTTTTCAATGGAATTTTGTGCTGATAAGGATACAGCATAAACAAATACTAATAATGTCAATAAGCGTTTCATGTTTTTATTTTTTTATATAACGTCATGGTATCAATAATTATTCCTCTTTTTTACCAATTAAATTAAAATCTAAATGTTTTTTAACTAAATCAGTGTTTTTAACTCTTACAATCACCTCATCACCAAGTTGATACATGTTTTTTGTGGTCTTACCAACTAAAGCATATTGACCTTCATCAAACACATAATGATCATCTTTAATATCCCTAACACTTACCATTCCTTCGCACTTATTAGAAATAATTTCAACATAAATTCCCCAATCTGTTACTCCGGAAATAACTCCCAAAAATTCTTCGTTTTTATGATCTTCCATAAAACGTATTTGCATATATTTTATAGAGTCACGCTCCGCTTTAGTAGCTAAATTTTCCATATTACTGGAGTGATTGCATTTATCTTCATAAATATCTTCATTAACAGATTTCCCTCCATCCAGATATAATTGTAATAAACGATGGGCCATCACATCAGGGTAACGACGAATTGGAGATGTAAAATGACTGTAATAATCAAACGCTAAACCATAATGACCTATATTATGAGTGGTGTATTCTGCCTTACTCATGGTCCGTATAGTTAAAGTATCAACTAAATTTTGTTCTTTTTTACCAACTACTTCTTGTAATAAATTATTTAACGAAGCTGTTGTGGTTTTTCTATCTTTAAAATTTAATTTATAACCAAACTTTGATACCACCCCTTGCAGCGTAGCAAGTTTACTGACGTCCGGTTCGTCGTGTACACGATATATAAAGGTTTTTTTAGGGGATTGTTTACCTATAAATTCTGCCACTTTCTTATTAGCAAGTAACATAAATTCTTCAATTAATTTATTAGCATCCTTAGTTGTTTTAAAAAACACCCCTACAGGATTAGCCTCTGCGTCCAAATCAAACTTCACTTCCACTTTATCAAATGATATAGCACCTTCATTCATACGCCTTTTACGCATGATTTTAGCTAGTTCATCTAACTTTAAGACAGCTTGTGTTATTTCTGGTGACGTTTGATATGGCTCACCAGTCAAAGAAACCTCTTGAGGTATATTATTTGATTTTGATTCTATAATTGCTTGCGCTTCTTCATAAGCAAACCTAGCATCACTATAAGTAACTGTTCTACCAAACCATTGTTCTTTTACTTCAGCTTTGTTATTAATTTTAAAGACTGCTGAAAAGGTGTATTTTTCTTCATGTGGTCTTAAAGAACATGCGTTGTTTGATAATACTTCAGGAAGCATAGGCACTACTCTATCTACTAAATAAACAGAGGTTGCGCGTTCATAAGCTTCATCATCCAGTATAGTTCCTTCTTGTAAATAATGAGACACATCTGCAATGTGAATCCCTATTTCATAGAGTCCATTATCTAAAATTTTAAAAGATAAAGCATCATCAAAATCTTTAGCATCTTTAGGGTCGATAGTAAAGGTTAAAACGTTTCGCATATCTCTGCGCTTTGCAATTTCTTCAGCTGTAATAGACGTATCTAAAGTATCAGCAAAATTTTCAACTTCATGCGGAAATTCATAAGGTAATCCGTATTCAGCCAAAATAGAATGAATCTCTGTATTATGTTCTCCCGGTTTACCTAAAACCTGTAACACTTTTCCATTAGGTGAATCTGCATTTTCTGGCCAGTCTTCTAATGAAACCAACACTTTATCACCATCTTCCGCTTTATTTATTTTATTAATAGGTACAAAAATATCTTTGTACATTTTATTACTATCAGGTATTACAAAGGCATAATTATTATGTACTTGAATAACTCCTACATATTCACTTTTAGCTCGCTTAATAACCTGCGTTATTTCTCCTTCCATCTTACCTCTTTTACGTCTTTTATAAACGTAAAACTCAACTTCATCACCATTTAAGGCTCTATTTATATTATTGGATGCTATAAAAATATCTTCATCAAAATCATCACAAATAACATAACCAGATCCTTTTACAGATAAGTCTAAAATTCCTGAATGGTATTCCGTAGTAACAATAGCTTTGAATTTACCACGTTCAAATTCCTCTATTTCTTTCTGAGCTGCTAAAGCATGTAATTTTTTTATTATTTGGTTTCGACTACTGGCATCATTAACTCCTAGTTTAGAAGCAATTTGTTTATAGTTAAAACTTTGGTTTCTATCTTTTTTTAAAATACTTAGAATTGTATTTGTAAGGTTAGAAATCTTTTGAGATGATTTCTGTTTTTTATGTCTTGTCATTTAAATTTTTTGTAATCATATTAATTTCCTAAGATACTGGAAATTGAGTTATTATATAGCTCTTTTTTAGGAGAAGATTAGCTATTTATTTTTTACAAAGTTACACTTTAAATATTAAAACATATTTTTTAAACGTTATGTTAAGTTAAAATTAACTTATCCACATTATATATTATATTATTAATTTCTTTTTAAAATTTAAAAAAATAATGATGGTTATTATAGTCTGTTAATATGTGCAATAACTTTTTTACATTTTATTTTGATATCAATTTATTTACCTTCTATTAATAGTTAATGAACAAGTTATATTTCTTTAAAATATTCATTTTAAGGTGTTTTATATTTAATATTAACCGTTGTTAATAACTAAAAATATAAGATGTTTTGTTATAAGTATTTTTATTTTTTATGTTGGTATCATATAAAATTAGTGTAACAACTTTTATATAAAAAAATATTAAAAATTAGGTCATTCTTTTCAAGTTTTTGATTGTATTTTTTTTTGAATTAAAACCATTTTACTTTTAATTAATTATAAACAGTTATGAACAGATAATGAATAGTGTTATAAACTAAAATTATAAGACATATTTATTACCTTTACTTCTTAAAAATTATATATTATGACTATTTCAATTGGCAATGATCACGCTGGTGTTGAGTATAAATTTGAAATTATAAAACATTTAAAATTAAAAGGTTATACTATAAAAAATTATGGTACTGATACTACAGATAGTGTAGACTATCCAGACTTTATTCATCCTGTTGCTTCAGATGTTGAAGAAAAAAGAGCGGACTTTGGAATTATTATTTGCGGAAGTGGAAATGGTGCTAATATGACAGCAAATAAACATCAAGGTGTACGTTCAGCTTTATGTTGGAATAAAGAGATTGTAGCTTTAGCAAGACAACATAATAATGCTAATATTTTATCTATTCCAGCTCGTTTTACAGCACTTCAACAAGTTATAGAAATGGTTGATACTTTTTTTGAAACTAAATTTGAAGGTGGGCGTCATCAGGCACGTGTAAATAAGATCCCTACTTCTTGTTAAATGAGTAATTTACACACGCACAACCATCAGCATTCCCATAAACAACTTAAAGGAAGAAATCTTTTTATTTCTATTTTATTAAACATTCTTATCACTGTTGCTCAGGTAATAGGTGGTTTAGTTTCTGGAAGTTTAGCATTATTAAGCGATGCGTTACACAATTTCACAGATGTAATATCTCTTATGGTTAGTTATATAGCAACTGTTTTATCAAAAAAATCGGCTTCTTTACATAAAACATTTGGTTATAAGCGTGCAGAAATTTTAGCTGCTTTTGTTAATGCGGCAACTTTAATTATTGTTGCTATCCTTTTAATTAAAGAAGCTACTATTAGATTTCAACACCCACATGAAATTAAATCAGGCTTGGTTATTTGGCTATCATTATTAGGGATTATAGTTAACGGACTGAGTGTATTATTATTAAAAAAAGATTCAGAAAGAAATATGAATATGCGATCAGCCTATTTACATTTATTAACAGATATGTTAGCTAGTGTAGCGGTGTTAATAGGAGGGTTATTGATGAAATTTTATGAGATTTACTGGATAGACAGCGTTTTAACTCTTATTATAGCCTTGTATTTAGTGTGGGTTGGTTTTGATTTATTAAAGGATTCTTTTCATGTACTGATGTTATTTGCTCCAGAAAACATACCAATTCAAGATATTGTTAAAGAAGTTCAAGAACTAGAGCAAATAAAAAATGTTCATCATGTACATGTGTGGCAATTGAATGAGGATGAAACCCATTTTGAAGCCCATGTTGATTTTCATGAGAATATTACTTTATCTCAGTTTGATGAAGTTTTGAATGAAATTGAAGAACTTTTATTTCATAAGTTCAAAATTAATCATGTGAATATTCAACCTGAATTCGGAAAATGTGGACCAAAAGATGTCATTGTTCAAGATTGATTATCATATAATTTTATAGGTTTTAATTATGATAGATATACAAATAAAAACTTTTGAGGAACTTTCAAAACAAGAGCTGTATAGAATTTTACAATTGCGCAGTGAGGTCTTTGTGGTTGAACAAGATTGTGTATATCAAGATATTGATGGTAAAGACGAAAAAGCACTTCATGTTATTGGTGTAAAGGAAAACATTATTATTGCTTATACACGCCTTTTTAAACCTGGCGATTATTTTGAAAAAGCGAGTATTGGTAGGGTGGTAGTAGCCAAAGACCAGCGCCACTATAAATATGGAAATGATATTATGAAGGCTTCAATTCAGGGAATAAAGCAGCATTATAATGAGACTTATATTAAGATTTCAGCACAGGCTTATTTAAAATCTTTTTATAATAATTTAGGCTTTCAGGAAGTTGGTGAGGAATATTTAGAAGATGATATTCCACATATTGCCATGATCAAACATTAATAACCTTATCGCTTTAATGTAAAATGTCCTTTTAATACTTCACCTGTTTGTAGGGTTATGACATACCAATAATCATTAGTTTCCATTGGTTTCCCATTAAAAGAACCGTTCCAACCTATATTAGGGCCTAAAGACTTAAGCAATTTCCCGTAATGGTCAAAAATCGCAATGTTTTTAATATTGTTTAAAAAATCTTTGACTACCCAAAAATCGTGATGACCATCATTATTTGGTGTAAAATATTTCGGAATATAAAAAGGCTCTTCGGTAATTATTACTCTAAAACTGGTTTCATTACTATCACAAAAGGTCTCGTTATATATAAAAATAGTTTGTGAGGTGTTTATAAAATCTCCTGGAGACAAATTAATTCCTGTTCCTCCAGAACCAGTAAAATAACTTCCATAAGTTAAATTAGGTAAGATATAAGTAGCACCAATAAAATTATCTTGAGAATCTACATTAACAAAAGCTTTACAATCATTAATAGAGTATGTATAATTTGTAAACGACGTTGGGATCCAGGAAGAAGGATTCCCAGAAGGATTGTCAACAACCACGCAACTTAAGTTAGGATTGTTTGAAAAGTCAAATGCGTTTAACGCATTATTATTACCGTTTTTTATATTGATTTGACATAAATTATTATCCCTACAAATTACTTCCGTGATTTGATTATTTAATGATAAATCTAGCACTTCTAACAGATTGAAGCTTAAATCAAGGGTAATAAGAATCAAGTTTTTTGATATATCTAAATCACTAATTTGATTAATACTACAATTAAGATTTACTAAGTTGTTATTATTACTAATATCTAAACTAGTTAAAAAGTTATTACTGCAATTAAAAGTTGTAAGTGTGCTGTTTATAGAAACATCAATAGTGGTTATTTGATTCGTTTCAAAAACCAACACATTAAGAGCCGGATTGTTTGTAACATTTAAATTAGTTAATTGATTGTTGTCGCAAACTAAAGAAATTAATTTAGTGTTTTTGCTAACATCTAAAGCAGAAAGTTCATTATTTGAGCACCAAAAAATCTGTAAATCAATAAGAGGAGACACATTAATAGTGGTGATTGAATTAGAGCCACAAAACAATTGAGTTAATCCTATAAAATCTTGAATACCTGTAATATCAGATATGTTTTTAGCTTGCACGTCTAAAGAAGTTAAATAGCTAATATTGCTGGTTGGAACCATCCCATCTAAAGGACCACTATCATGACCCAAATCAATTAAAGCTTGTTCAAAATTAGGATCAGGAATAAGGGTGTTTTGAGAAAAGCCAGTAATACTCAGAGCCAAGAGAGAAAAGAAACATATTATGAATTTTTTACTCAAAATAAAAAGGCGTTTATGTTATGGTTCTTTTACGTAAGTAATTAGAATTTCAACACGGCGGTCATCCTTTGGATCACCTCCTAAGGGAAACAAACGTCTTAACCCCACATATTTCATACGTTTTGGATTAATACCTTTTTTAACAAAATAATCATAAACAAATTTAGCCCGCGCCACGGATAAATTTCTTTTTTTTGTTTTTCTATCAACCGCGTCTCTACTATATTGCGTGCAGCAGACATGTCCCTGAATAGTAAAATAAATATCTTTTCTTTCTACTAAAGATTTAGCAATAGCCTCTAATACGGGTTTTGATTCAGACACCATAGTACTGTATCCGGTTTTGAACAAAATATTTTCAAAGACTATTTTATCTCCAATTTTAAGATTCCCCTTTATCTGTTCGGGTACATCTTTCTTTATTACAGCTGCTTCCGTTTGTTTTTCTTGAATTGTTTTAGGTGGTTTAGGGTTAATGATTATTTCTACCTTCCTATTCAATCCCCTAATTTTTATGAGGTCCTTTTCATCAACAATTTTTAAAAGAATTTCCCCTTTGCCATCAACATTACTTATTAATGATTCACTTATTTCATTATTAGCAAAAATGGCTTTAATAGCATTGGCACGATCTTGAGAAAGTTTTAAGTTATATTCTGAAGCTCCAATATCATCACAAAAACCATAAATTGAAATAGATTCTATATCAATATCTGAAAGGGAAGAAATAAACAATAACAAGCGGTTTTCTTCTGTTACAGGTACGTCATATTTGTCTGTTTCAAAATAAACTTCGTGGGTTAATTTATTTTGAGAAACAGTTAATTGACCAATTAATATGATGGATAGAAACAATTTATTCATTACTGAGGCACATAATAATTTTTTAAATATACTATTTTTAATTATTCAATTGATGCTCAAATCATCTTAAATACTCTAAGTAAGTAGTTGGGCTTCCAAGAATTTCAGTTGCTTTCTTTATTTCAGGATCGTGTTGTTTGAAATAGTCATATAATCCTTCTCTATACACATATCTCTTGACAATTTCTTCCGTTAAAAGCTCTAAGAGGTAATCTTTGTTAATGTCTAAACCCGCTAATTTGGACTTGTTTAAGTTAGAAATCAGCATATTATAATCACTTTTAATATCGTCGTCTAAATCTTCTGTTTTTGCTTCATCAAAGGCTTTTTTGAGGGCTTTTTCGGTATTCGTTTCAAAAGAAAAGTTCTTGGTATTTAAAAAGTTTTTAAAGTCATCAAAATCTGAAGCGGCCAACTTAAAAGCATCAATATTTTCCACTTTGTTTTTATAGTAGAAATTGGTGGCATAATCAAAAATTAGATTATTATTTTCTATAGCCTTGGTCAACGCCGTATTTTTTGAACTATTCATCTCTTCATCAGGAAACACACCACCACCATCAAAAACTTTACGCCCATTTTTGGTTTTAAACTCATTATAGTTTTCTTGTTTTACACGCACGGCTTCACCTTTTTCATTTCGGTGCCAATAATCTAAAGCCTGAATACATCTGCCAGAGGGCGTATAATAGCGCGAAATGGTAATTTTTATCTGCGTGCCATAAGTTAAAAGTTTAGGGCGTTGCACCAGTCCTTTTCCAAAACTTCTTGAGCCCACAATGACCGCTCGGTCTAAATCCTGTAAAGAACCGGATACAATTTCACTTGCTGAGGCACTATTGCCATCAATTAAAACTACTAAAGGAATCTCTGTATCAATCGGCTCTCTTTGTGTGAAATAGGTGCGATTGTATTTTTTAACTTTAGACTTTGTTGTAACTACCAACTGCCCTTTAGGAACAAACATGTTTACAATATCAATGGCTTCATTAACCAATCCACCAGGGTTTCCTCGCAGGTCCAAAACAAGGCGTTTAGCTCCTTGGGCTTTTAAGTCTCTAACCGCATAACTGGTTTGAGAAGCCGCTTTTTCACTAAACTGACTTAAAACAATATACCCTGTTTTTTCGTTAATCATTGAAAAATGAGGCACGGCTTTTATTTCCACTTCAGCGCGTTTAATAGTGGCTGTTTTTGTATTGCCTTGGCGTTTATAGGTAACCTCAGCCGTTGTTCCCGGTGCTCCTTTTAACAACTCACCAGCATCATCTTTATAGTTTTCCAGGAGGATGTTACCTACTTTTATAATTTCGTCACCCGCTTTTAAACCAGCCTTGTCTGCGGGATAATCTTTATAGGGTTCTACAATAACTAATTTATCATTCAGTGTTCTTACTTTAGCTCCAATTCCAATGTAATCACCGGTATTATTTATACGTGCCGCTTCAACATCCTGTTCATTCATAAAATTAGTATAAGGATCCAAATCCTTTAACATACTTTTTATAGCTGTATCCATTAAATCACCAGGATTGGTGTCGTCAACATAATTCATATTGACCTCTTTAAATAGAGTTGTAAAAATTTCTATTTGTTTCGCTATTTCAAAAAAGTCATTTTGAAAGGCGGTTCCGGTTATAAAAACAGTAACGGCCAATAAAAGGATAACAATCTTTTTTTTAAGAATCTGCTTCATTTTCTAAGGGTGTCATATTTGAGGTTACTTTTGAAAATTTATAAAATAACTGAGCCATTTTATTTTCAAGCTGCATTAACGTTGGTATTTCTTTACCAATATACAAAATCATAAACGCATACGGCGTGGAAATGTTGTCAAAATAATGAGCTTTGTTTAACCTAAAAGCTTCACGCATAAGACGTTTTATTCTGTTTCTATCTACCGCACGCTTAAAATGTTTTTTACTAACTGAAACGCCTGTTTTAAAAAGCACGCCATCATCAAAGGGGGTTGATATGTAAACCAGACGCAAAGGAAAAGCGCTTAACGACTGCCCTTCAGAAAAAAGGGTATCAATGAGTTTTTTGCTTTTTAGCTTTTCTTTTTTATTAAAGGTGAATTTCAATGGCGTTGTTTTTAAAAACCAAAGGTAGTAAAATATAAAAGTTACTTTAAGAAACCGATAATTTTTAGAAGTATTCGTTTAACGGTTTGAATAAGCTGCGTTTGGCAGAATGCAGCGTTTCATTTGTAAATTTTAACTGCTTATGTTTACCACGGAAGGTTGAGCAGCTTTACCTCATTTAGATAAAAATCTTCTAGCTTTTGAAAAAGTTCGTCTGAAATGGGGTTATTTATGCTTTCCACATTACTTTTCAGCTGAGCGATATTTACGTTCCCTGGTATCACTGTAGACACAGCATCATATGCCAAACAAAACGAAATTGCTTTTTGTGCAAGCGATTCTTTTGCCTGGATAATTTCATTTACACGATTTACTAGATGTGCTCTTGTTTGAATATCTTGTCTTGACCAGCGGCTTCTGATATCATTAAAAGTACTTTCAGCAGTGTACTTTCCAGATAACCATCCTGAATCGAGAGGAATTTTAGCAATTATACCAACCTCATTTTCTAGAGCCATAGCAAATGCTTGTGCGGCATCCTGATGTAGGATGTTGAAAAAGGCTTCAATCACTTTAGCGTTTGTAGTATTCATTAACAGCTTCATATCCTTGTATGTGTCTAAAGAGGCTCCATATGCTTTTATTTTGCCCTCTTCAATTAATCGTTCAAGGATCTCGTAATGGGCGTTTTTATTACCGTCTAGATACGCAGTAGGTGGATTATGAATAATGAGCGAATCAACATAATTAACTTGTAACCTTTTAAGGCTACCCTCTAAAGACTCCCGAATATAATCTGAATTAAAATTAGTGGTGCCTGAATCCGTATGTCCGAATTTTGTATTGATGACGATTTTATTTCTATCAATACCCTTAAGCGCTTTACCAAGCCTCTCTTCGCCTGTTCCATGTCCATAATTTGGTGCCGTATCAAAAAAATTGATGCCGTATTCCAATGATTTTTCAACAAGTTCCACCGCCTCCTTTTCTGTCATGCTCTGCCAACCGGAATTATGTCCCAACTGCCATGCACCAAGTCCAATTTCAGAAACCAAAATCGAATCTTTGATGTATTTGTTATATTTCATATTATAATTAATGATTACTTTTTAAAAAGTGGATTAGTAAGTTGTCATATTTTATACATTTTTGAGCCTTGTTTTTTAATAATCTGCTCTATTAAGAAATATGTTATAATTCCACTAATTAAATACTTAAAATCAAAAGTCCGATAAATTTTTGAGAACCCAAAAAATTCATAAATAAAGACATAAATTAAAGTCGCTAGAAGGATCTTATTATTTTTTATCCATATTTGAATAAGCTTTAAATGCCAAATAAAAAAGCATAATCCATGAGGGTTTTCTTAACAATGGAGAGAACTAGTAATTAATTATAGTCATTTTGGTCGTTGTTTTTTCTATTCATTTTAAGGTTTCCTTTGAAGATGTTTCATTTTCTTTCCAGTTAACACTTTTCTTCCCACACATTCAAATCCCAATTTCAGGTACAATTTTTCAGCACCAGGATTTTTTTCACCTACCAATAGACCCAGTGTTTGTTGATTTTCGATTGTGTAAGATTTAATTATGTATTGTAATATTTTAGTTCCTACGCCTTTTCCTTGTTGATTTGGGCTTACCCCAAATGTATCAATATAATATTCACCTTGCTGTGTTTCTTTTTCAGGATTAAAATTTATGTTAAAGTGCTTTTTAATATACTGAACGATGGGCGCTCTCAACGCTTCTAAATTAGCTCCGTCATAAATATTAATAGAGCCCAAAATCTCATTCTTATCTTCAGCTACAAAACAATTTTGAAATGAATACTGATTGTTTTCCTTTTCAACAAAGTACAATAAAAACTCCTTTGCTTTCATCTCATTTTTTATTCCAATAAATTCATACAAAAGATCTTCCATTGCTAAGAATAGATGTTCAGAAATAATGGGGGAATCCTGGGTGTTTGCTTTTCGAATTATCATAATGTTTAATCACCCCCAACCAATGGTCTTAGCTATGGTTTCGTTGTGGAATGGTTGGGCAGAACTATTCCGCCGCAGTGAACAATAGCCGTTGTTGTATACCTCTTTCACATCCGTATTTTCTATTTTGTTTGAAGCGCCCCAATACCATGATCCCAAAGTAGCTTATTATAAGTTGGAATAACATTATTTATAAGTTCTTCTGATATACTTTTTAATACTTCCCATTGCTTGTTAAGCTCAACGAGTCTGTCCTTTGATGCTTGGCTTACTTTGGGTAAACTACTATCATTTTGGTTCATAAGGAAAAGATATTCAGCAGTGAATTTATTCGGGAAATTTTCTACATCGTCATATGCCTTCGATTTGCGCTGAACCATATCTTCATCCCAAGATTTAAGCTTTTGAATGATGGCTTCGCCTTGTGATTTCACCTCGGTATATTTTTTTTCTTTGGGCAATTCCTTTAAGATGAGTGCTATCTTGTTTTGCACTTCTTTTAACTTATTAACTCTCCTATGCATATCTGTGAGATTTGCCTCAGTTTTAGTTGTGAAATCATGAGTTTCTTGGTACTCCTCGTTAGTTATGTTATACAATGGGTTAGGCAGTATATTGAATGGCGCTTCAGATAATTGATCTTCTTGCTTGATGGCAGCCGTATAGGCATTTGGCAATGCCTTGTGACCCTTAAAAGATCCTTCAATATAAGCCGTAGGAACTCCTGGCAAACTGTTATATCTCATGTCCCACACAATACGGTTAAGACCAACTTTATTTGAAAGTAAAGGCTCAGGAGAAGGACCACCAGGATATTTTAAATAATCAGGATTTGCTTGAGAACTAATGGTTCTAACTAAATTTCCGTCTTTGTCTTTAATCACTAAAGTCAATTCTTTATCCTTTGTGGCAGTAGGTAAATAATAGTAAAACACAACACCATTGGCAGGATTAACACCTTGGGAATCATCAGTTCCATTAAATATGTCTGAATTACTATTTAGCTGACTCTCCCAATTTCCTATAACGGCATCTTCTGGTTGAAGTAGCACGAAAGATTTATCATTACCTTCAAACTGTCGTATTAATCCCAAATCATCTAATATCCAAAATGATCGACCCATGGTTGCAATACTTAAGTCGTCATGGCTAACCTTCAAATCAGTAATAGGTGTTATAGGTAAATTCAGCTGAAATGGTTGCCATTGTTTACCCCCATTCCAAGATATGTACATCCCTAATTCTGTTCCGGCAAAAAGCAAGTCTTTTCGCTTAGTATCTTCTCTAACTACTCTAGTATATGCGCCTAATGGAATACCAGTACTGATATTGGTCCATGATTCACCATAGTTTGTTGTTTTATATATTGCAGGAGTATAGTCATTAAATTTAAATCTTGTTGTAGCTATATAAGCAGTTGCCTTATCGTGAGGGGAGACTTCAATAGCGTTAATTAAAGTTTCAGGAAGCCCCTTTGGAGTTACATTTTTCCACGTTTTTCCACCATCTTTGGTTAATTGCAAAACACCATCATCCGTTGCTGTCCAGATGAATCCTTTTTCGTGTGGTGATTCAATAACATAAGTTAATGTACCATAATTTTCGGCTCCTACGGCTTCGTTTGTATAAGGTCCACCACCTTTTCCCTGTTTTTCTTTTTCATTGTTGGATAAATCACGAGAAACCTCTTCCCAGCTGTTACCATTATCTCTAGTGCGCAGCAACAACTGTGCTCCATGATAATAAGTATTTGGCTCGTGTTGCGACCTGATGATTGGAGCATTCCAATTGAATCTGTATTTCATATCCTTAGTCTCTCTGCCCAAATATTGAATAGGAGCAGCCATAATCTGGGTACTGGCATTTGCTTTAGTATCTAGAATTTCAATTGTTCCCAAATAACTACCTCCCAATACGTATCGCGGATTGTCAGGGTCAAAAGCTAAAAAGGCACTTTCCCCACCGGCAGAAGGAGACCAATGATGTTCATCTATACCATTACTTGCAAGAGCAATGCTACTAATTTTTACTGATGAGTTATCTTGTTGGCCTCCATACAGGTTGTAAGGAAACAGATTATCGGTATTCACCCTATAAAACTGCGCAGTAGCCATTCTGTTTTGAGGAGACCATGATTTCGCATAATTATATGATACAGCAGCACCACCGTCATTGGCAATGATCATATTTTTACTGTTGTATGGGTTGATCCAAAGATCATGGTAATCTCCATGTGTGCCGGTTAGTGTAGACCAGGTTTTTCCACCATCAATTGAGCGTTGTGCACTGGCATTGAGTACATATATCTTTTCCTCATCATTAGGATCGATAAACAACTCGATATAGTACCACGCCCTTTGAATGAGACTATGGTCTGAGGAAACTTTAGACCACTTTTTTCCTGCGTTATTTGAGACGAATAATCCACCCAACTCCTTGTCAGAATCACTTTCAACTAAAGCATATACCTTATCCGAATTTGAGCGACTCACGGCAATAGCCATCTTGCCTTTCTCTTCGGGCAAGCCTTCGTGAATTTTATTCCAAGTTTTCCCTCCATCCGCAGTTTTGTAAAGACCGCTTCCGGCACCACCGCTTATAACTTTCCAAGGCAAGCGCTGATGCTCCCACATCGCAGCATACATTACTAAAGGATTATTATGGTCCATTGATAATTCGGCACACCCTGTTAGATTATTTATATAAAGTACTTTGCTCCAGCTGGCGCCACCATCTACTGATTTAAAAATGCCTCTTTCTTCATTGGGGCCATATAATGCTCCTTGTGCTGCTACAAAAAGGATATCCGGGTTTTTAGGGTGTATAACTATTCTTGATATATGCTGAGTCTCTTTTAGTCCTAAATAAAGCCATGTTTTACCTGCATCGTTCGATTTATACACACCATCTCCATAGGATGTCATTACGGCTCTAGGCGCATGCTCACCCATTCCCACATATACCGTATTTGGGTCACTTTCAGAAACGGCTATGGCACCAACCGAACTGGTTTTAAAATAGCCATCCGAAATATTTTTCCAGAGCTGTCCGCCGTCTTCAGTTTTCCAAAGTCCTCCTCCGGTATTTCCCATGTAATATGTCATGGGATCTCCAACTACACCAGATGCAGCAACAGACCTACCTCCTCTAAAAGGGCCAATATTTCTGTATTTGACCGATTTAAAAATAGAATCTATGGATTGTGAGAAGGTTACTGTAGCTATAAAGAATAATAGTAAGGAAAATGTAATTTTTTTCATAGTGTTGATTTTAGGTCTAGTTGGTTTTGTTTTTAACAAAATCAAACTCAAACTTAATAAAAATTATCTAGCCTTTATTCCGGAGGAGTCATAATGTTTGCCAACATGTTCGGGTATGGTCAATTGCGTTGGTATGGAACTAAATTAGTAAACACAAATCGAATAGAAAATCAGACGCAATGAATTATAAACATTGTTGGCTACAGTTATTCTTTTTTTAAACTTTTAAAAAGTCAAAATATTTCCCCATTTTAAAAGAAACATTATTAAAGTTGTAAAACCAATACTATATAATATTGCAGCTTGCCAATATGATAATCTCGTTGGCCAATGTTTCCACATTTTTATACCATATCCTTTTTTAGTATAACCACTAGTCAGCCTCCAAAAGAGAAAAATAAATATTAAGAAAATTAGTATTGCTGTTAATAATATCCATTTTTTTTCCATTTGATAAACTTTTTGTTTTGTTCTTAATTGTTGCCAACGGTTCGGTTATGAGTAGTTGGAGATTTTACGCCCTAAATTTTCAGTATAGCCTGATCTTTATTTTATGTTTATACTTTCGTTTTATCACTTATGTCCCAATTACTTATAGCCATTGTATGCTGTCGCTCTTTTTTCATACCTCATTTTTCAAATTTTTCAAATGTTATACCATTGAATTTATATGCTCCGTTTTCGTGTGTTCCAAGCCAAAGGTCGCCATTGTTGTCTTTGTAAATGCTGAATAAAGTAATGTCTTTTGAGTTATCTTGAACTGCATAATGTGTAATGTTCTTTCCGTCATATTTCCAAACACCATCACGATAGGTTACAAACCACAGATTATTAGCGTTGTCTCTTACTGTTGAAAGATACTCGTCTAAATTGCTGTCCTTTTTTCCATCTAAACCGCCTATGCTTTTGTGTCTTGTGTGAAATTTATTGCTTTTTAATGTTGTGCTGTCGTAAACGCTATAGCGAAATTCTGTGTTGAACCAAAAGTCGCCATTTTTGTCTTCCGTAATTGAACGCACTCCATTTGCCCCTTCGTTGCGAAATTCTGTCACATCTTCTTCTGTAATCCATTTAAAAGATTTCCCATCATATCGACAAACTCCAACAGGGTTGGTACCAAACCAAATGTTTCCTTTTCTGTCTTTATAAATGCTATAGACATCAAATGGATTGGATAAATTTGGTGGGTTTGGGAACTGCAATTCAAATAATGTAATGCCATCATAGCGATATACTTTTCTCATGTTTCCATAAGAATATTTAAACCACATATCTGTGGATTCAAGTTTCCAATTTTCACTGGGAACTGCCTTTAAGGTCGTGAAATCATTTCCATTAAACTTTGATATTGAGGATGTTGCGTTTGCACTTGCAAAGTAAATGTTACCAAATTCATCTTCTTTTATTTCATCAATTCTATTGTTAAGCAAACCGTGTTTTGTTGTGTAATTAACTAATTCATTTCCATCGTATTTATATACTCCTGTTTCCCAACTACCAAACCAATAAGTATTTTTCTTGTCTTGATAAATCACCATAATGCTGTTTCCAAGTTGTTTTACGGTGTCGCCCTTTACAATGTTGTCTGTTTTAACTTGTTGTTTAGTGGTCTGTCCATTACAAGATGTCAATAAAACCAATGCGTTGAAAAATATAAATATATTCAATTTTATTGTCATCTGTTTGAAGTTTGTACTGTCGTCATATAGTTACAGCTAAGGTGTTTGAGTATGATTAGTTGCGAGGTTAAACCCGAAATTTAGCAAATAAAAACCGAATAGAAAATCCGTAAGGATTTTCGTAAGTAGGCGAGTACTAGCAATTAATTATACATGGTGTTAGCCTTTCGTTATTTTAATTAAGCTCTAATTCAATTGCTTTAATTAGTTCAACAATCAAATTTTTAATGTCTTTATAAACTTGAATTATGTAATATCTCATGTCACAGTTTAAGATAATTACTGACTTGAATTCATTATTCTTGGATAATTCATCAGCATTAATTGGTTCATATAAGTTTTCAGAACTTAATCTTAAGTGTTTGGTAATTTGAGGGGTAATTTGCTCATATTGAAATTTTTCATCTCTTACTTCTTCTATGTACCTAATGTAATGATATCCTTCTGAATACAATTTTGTGATTTTTATACGTAAACTATCATTTTTTATAATGTTTAGTCCAATTGATTCTAAATTTTTAAAGGCTGAAGTATTTTTAACAAATACAGTATTTCCTTTTATCCTAGTGTAATATTGGTTTAAAGAATCGTGATAAACGCCATTATTTAAACTTTCAAGTACAATTCGGTTGGCTTTTAACAGTTTTTCATTTTTATTAATATCCCATTTCAGACCTTCTAAATCCGATTCTAAATTCGATTTCATTTCAATCAGAAGACTTGTTTCCTTGCTTAGAAGAATGTTTTTGTCATTCCAATTATTGATTCCTAAAGCGATTAGTATTCCAATGACTACAAGAATAATTTCTCCTATAGCATAAATCAGATACTTACTTAACTTATTTCCAGAGAGTAGATTTTGTCGAATTTTTCTAAAGAATTTTATCATTGTCTATTGGTGGGTCATAAATGAAGGCACAACGTTTATGTGCCTGGAAAGTTGCGTATAAAAATGCAAGAACTTCCCCATTCATAAATATATTAAATTAGAAAAGATGGAACAAAGGAAAAGAACAAAACAAGCAATTTTTTTACACGGTGTTGTGCTTTCGTTATTTTTTGATTTCATTATCAATATCTTCAATTGTTTTTTCGATTTTAGGCAAAGCTAATTTTAGCTGACGTCCAGCACTAAGTCCTCTAAAACTAACTCCAGCAATTAGTTGTAAAAAACCTTGACTTTGAAAAAGGTCTTTTGGAACATTGTTCCATCCTATAGAATTATAACCCCTAGAATCATCGACATAACGTTCACCGAACATCTCTAACATAGATTCGATATTCTTTTGATGATTTCTAGTTATATGCGCAATATTATTTCCTAAGATAGGTAACTCAAAATCATATAAATAGGTAATGTCGTTTCTAAGCTTGTCATTAGATATTTTATCTATCCCAGATGATTTTAATGCTTCGTACGGCCCAGAATTATATTGATAATTTATGCTTCGATTCAACTCGAATACTTTGCCGAGTAATGAGTCATAATACTTTATATTCTTCTTACTTAATTCCATAAAATAATCAGATGTTTCATATAACTCATCAAATGTTTTTATCATTTCTTTGAAGTGGAAAACATCGGTTTTTAAAGATGTGCTTATTTCGGAAAGCATTTTAATTTCATATATTCTGTCTTTTCGAGATTCATTCCAATTGTTAATCTGAAGTGCAATCAAAATTCCAATAACAACCAAAACAATTTCACCAACCGCATACCTCATATATTTTATTGGCTTGTTATCGTCTGCAAGTGTTTTACGGATTTTCCTGAAGAATGGTATCATATGGTTGGTTGGGTTGGTTAACTTCAACAAGTTATAAATATACTAATTACCTGATTTCTAGATCATATCAAATAATATTTCTTTTGTAGTAGCGCTTATTATGCTAAATAATTAGTCTTAACTAAAACAAATGGTTATATATATTTTCTCAGCTTCTTAATTATAAAATATAATATTATTAATTATTTTCTATATAAAGGAAAGATGATTCGACTCCCATTGAAGAGCCCAAATACTTAATTTTTAGCTGTATTATTACAACATGAAAAGAAAAATTATAATATCCATTGTGATAATTGTTTTGGTTGTTTCAATTATCTGTGGTGTGATTTACCTAATGGCAATGGGTCAAATGGCCAGTGCATTTGGTGCGTATTAGACACTTTAGAGCCTATTTAAGACACGTTTAATGCGTTGAAATAAGAGAGAAAAGAGTACCAAATCAAAAAAGAACTTGTCCAATGCATAACAGTTAATGCGAATAATGATCATAGTTATTATAAATAAAGAATTTATTTGCATCAATAGCTATCACTACAGGCTCATATTTGCCTGCTTATAAAAAGCTCTGCGAATTTTCATTTAATGTGTACTTACAAATTTATGTACTTAACTGCGCAACTACTCATCACCTAACGGTTAGACCTCATTTTAACGAAGAGTCAACTTTTATAAAATAAAAATAAAAAAAGCAGGATTGTTATAGCGTAACAATCCTGCTTAAACTTTATTTTATTTAATCAAATAAATTATGGAATCAATACGCTGTCAATCACATGAATCACGCCATTTGTTGCTTGAACATTTAACAGACCTGGTACTAACATCGCATTATCATCAATAGTTAATGTGTCTAGATTCAAATCAAAACTCCCATAGAGAGTTGTTACTGGACCGCTTGACAAATCACTTGAATATACGCGACCTGCTACCACATGGTATAATAAGATTGGTGCTAAATCTTCCGCAGTAAGTCCATTCACAGCATCAATAGCCGCCTCAACAGATGCAACTTTAAAGAAATCCATAAAGGCTTGGTTTGTTGGTGCGAAAACGGTAAAAGGTCCATCATTTGTTAAGGTATCAGCTAAACCAGCCTTAGTTGCTGCTGCTAATAGGACAGAAAATTCTGGATCAAAACTACTTGCTAAATCAACTAAATTGCTTGAAGGTGGAAGTAAAACTTTATCTATAACATGCACAACACCATTTGTTGCCTGCACATTGGCACCAATAACATTTGCGTCATTTATCATTACACCAGAGTCTAAAGTAACATTGACCGCGGCACCATTCAGCGTAGGAACAAATCCATTTGATAGATTTGTACTAAACACAACACCATCAACCACATGGTATAATAAGATTGGTGCTAAATCTTCCGCAGTAAGTCCATTTACAACATCAATAGCCGCCTCAACAGATGCAACTTTAAAGAAATCCATAAAGGCTTGGTTTGTTGGTGCGAAAACAGTGTAGGGCCCATTTTTTGCTAAGGTATCAGCCAAGCCAGCATTGGTTGCTGCTGCTAGCAGAACAGAAAATTCTGGATCAAAACTACTTGCTAGAGCAACTAAATTATTTGTAGGTGGAAATAAAACATCATCAATAGCATGTATCACACCATTTCTGGCTTCCCTATCAGCAATAATTACAGTGGCATTATTTATGGTAACGCCAGAATTAACGTTTACTTCAACGAATGCCCCATTTAAAGTAGGAACAAATCCATTAACGGGTAAGTCTCCACTAAAAATCGTGCCACTAACAACATGATATAATAATATAGAAGTTAAGGTCTCTACGCCTAATTCTGAGACAATATTTTTTTGATTTAACCCATATTTTGCAAATGCAGCATCAGTTGGTGCGAAAACTGTTAACCGTTTTGACGACACTGTACCAGCTAAACCAGTTTGAGCCAAGGCAACATTTAATGTTTTAAATGTTGGTTTTTTAACTTTAGACTTACCAAATTCGGCATCTGTAACAGTAGATTCTGAGCCAAAAGCTTCTAAAACTTCTACAATTGTAGGCTGTAAACCTGTTGTTTCAATAATATCGGTATCTTCAGTGTTACAAGAAATTGTAAACAACGATAGTACAAATAAAAGAAGTGTAGGTAATTTTAAAAAAGAAACTTGGGATTTCGAGAAATTCAAACGTAAATTCATTTTATATTAGTTTAAGAGTTTAACGAAACAAATTTAATTATTTTGTTTAATCTTTTTTATTATTTATTAAACATTTAACTTTTTTTGTTAAATATTTCCAAAAAGTTTACAAGAAATAAAGAGGAAAAGCAAAAAACCTATTTGTACAATTTATGTAGTACTTTGGGTTCATTTTTAGAAATAGCGATATTCTTTCAAGAATAAAAAAGGCTTTTTACAAATTTGTCAATTCATGCATTTCTCACATCAACACGGAACATTGTAAATAATCTCATAAAAAATATTTGTGAATACCCTATTGAAACTATTTAAAACTTCATACTTCTCTTATGGCGCTATGTTCTTCATCATAAACAACCTCAACAAATTATTATATAAATATTGAAGATTATCACAAAATATTTTTGACTGTGATTTTAAAACTTGTCAAAATTACTAATATTAGATAGTGTCTTCTTGCCAATTATTTTAATCTTTCTGTCCTTACAATCAATTAGTTTATCACGCTTAAATTCTGATAATGCGCGAATGACATTCGAAGTGGTCATATTTGACAGTTGTGCCATTTCTGATCGCTTTAAGGGTATATCAATGTACCCATCAAAATCTTCTCCTATGTTTCCTTGTAATAGCAATAAGGTATCAGCCAATCTCGCCCTGAGAGTTTTTTGGGTAAGTGACACCAGCCTTTGATCAGCTCTAACCAAACGCTCTCCAATATAACTGAATAACTCCTTATATACACTTGGACAGTAATCCAATATGTTATAAAAATCTTTATTGGGAATTAGACAAATGCTTACATGGTCCAATGCGACAGCCGAAGATTGATATTTAGAACTGGTGGACAAGGCACGTATACCAAGAGTGTCTGGTGGTGATTTTAAATCAATAATCTGCTCTTTGCCATTATGATCTAATTGGGTGATTTTGACCTTACCTTTTTTTAAACACATAAACCCAATTGGGGAAGCACCTTGTTTGAAAATTAACTCACCCGGTTCATAATTTAATTGATCCATTTGGTCGGATAAGCAACTTAATTCCTCAACATTTAAATGACGGAAAACAAATAAGTTTTTTAGATCACAAGACGTGCATTTAGATTTGATGTTTGGTTTATTGAAGGTCGAATCCACAATTATTGAATTTTAATTTCTAAAAACACTATCCCAAAACAAATAATGTTAACAAATGGGTCTTCTAACGCAATATACTTTCAATAGAAGTATTGATTAATAACTCATTAAGTTACAAAAAATTTTGGTTTTAAATAATTAAATGTTGTGAAGATAAAATTTTATAACATATTCTGATATGTTTTATAACACCTTAAATATTGCCAAGATTTAATAATTTTCTTCTCTCAAATACTCGTGTTCATTTCAATTAAGTGCGGGACTTTTAACAATATACGTGCTACTGATTTAATGCTTATTTGATTTTCAAAATATGTCTTACATTTTAAAAACTATTATCATGAAACACAACTTATTAATTTTCACCCTTTTTATGTGTACTTATACATTTTCACAAAATCAATTTGAAGTTAGCGCTGAATCACCTGTTTTTCCTCCTAAAGAAGTTTTTATAGACATTTCTAATTTATCGGCTGAAGATAACTATGAATTAGTTAAAGATTGGATAAGTGTTAACTTTTATTTAGACGATAATATTATTAGAGAACAAGAATGCAACAATGTCATAACTCTTGTCTCTACGGTCGATGATTTATACATGGATCAGATGCATCTTTTAAAAAATGATTATGATGTAAAGTATGAACTAGCATTTCGATGTCTTGACAATAAGATTTGTATAGAAATTAATGACTTTAAAGTTCATTTTCCAGAAACATTATACTCAGGAGGATGGGAAAATGTTTCTATTAACTATGAAGATCTTTTTAGAAACAACGGAAAAATAAATCTTAAAAAGAAAGAAACATTAGAAAAGTTACAAAACCATCTCAACAAAGTTGTATATGGATTAAAAAACCACATTATATCTTCTAATAACCGCATATCTTTTACTCAAAATAAATGATAACATGGTATTTTGGATATAATTAATGATTATCAAATAGTAATCAAAAGGGGCATAAATGCCCCTTTACATTTCAAAAAAAATAATTGATTACCAATAAAATTATATTCTCTTATCTTCAAGATCCTCTTTCTCCGCTTAATAAAATTTTAATGCCTGTAGATCAATTAGTTATATTTTTTATTTTTAATATTAGCCCACATTTAGTCTACAATACTTATAAAAATCTAAATATTTAGTAAATATAAATTGATTAATCAAGTCTTGAAGCATACTTATCCAGACTATGCCCATATTTAAAACTTCTTACTTCTGTTATGGTGTTATGTTCAGCATCATAAACAACCTCAACAAAGAACTTATCTATGGCATAACAGTTAATGCGAATGTTTTTAGTAATGTAGTTTTGTAAGAAAACACTTGGATTTTAGCTTAGTTCATTGTTGTGCTTTCGTTATTTTTCAACTTCTTGATCAATTAGTGTCAGAATGTGATTCAAAGTTTCCAATAATTCGCGCTCTTCAATCAGTCCGTTTCCTCTATAAGTCAAAAATAAACGCTTAACCATAATTCTAAACTCAGAGTTATCATAACGAGCCTTATGATTCGATCCTTGATTTTTACCATCAACGATAGAACTGGTATTGATATATATACTTCTGATATAATCGTCAAATGTGTTATCGATTTTTTCCTGATCTTCCAATGCATCTTTTATTTGATCTTCTAAAGAAGACAATGAGTACATCAGCTCTTTATTGGAGATATTATTGATCTTTCCTGAGGAAATCAATGAATTCAATATCCCGAGTCTCGGGTCAAAAGTATTGGCGTTCACCATTTTGAAAAATTCATCTCTAAATACACTGTCTGGCATCACTTCAAAAGCGGCTCTGTTATCAAACAGATTACCGAATTTTAAAGCCGTTTCATACGATATCTGATGAAACTTAAGGGCATGTTCAAGCGCTTCTATATTGGAAGCCACTTCACCTCGAAGGTCTTTAAGTGAGCTCTGTTCTTCAATTTTCAGTTTTCTATGTTCATTCCAATTATTGATGGAAAGCGCGATGAGAATTCCAATAATGACGAGCAAGATCTCGCCAACAGCATAAAGCAGATACTTACTGAATTTATTTTCAGAGAGTAATTTTTGTCTAATTTTTCTAAAGAATTTTATCATTGGTTAGCGGTTGGTCATGTTGAAATACAACTTGTTATAAGTAGTCTAATATACTCATTTTATTAATTGAAAAAGATTGGTTAATAAAGTCTTGGAGCATACGTATCAAGACTATGCCGGAAATTTTAACTAACATTTAAAAATCAAAAAACAATTTTTTTTGTTATTAAAAGTATTGGACGTCTGCCTAGAAGGCAGATACTCTATCCAGCTGAGCTACGATGTTTATTAGCATTTTTAATCCTAAAGATTGTTTGTGCAAACAATGTGCAAACCTCAACCTAGTTAATAAATTAAGTTTTGTTTATAAAATCAAAAATAATGATTTAAAATTAGAAATTCGTTTGAATATTTGGAGATAAAACTCCTTTAGAAAGATTACATGACCTTCTTAAGGTTTGATAAACACGTGAATGTGTAGCGTATTTTTTTAAAAATATTAAGCTACTCATGCAGGGAGAAAAGAATAGCTCTTTACATTTTTATCAGAAAAATGTAAAGAGCTATTTAGAGCGTTGGAGAGCAGCTATTTTAGCATAATGTGTTGTTATGAAACAATAATATCATTATCTAATACTAATCTGACCTTTTGTTAAATCGTAATAATTACGAGGATCAAATGGCATTTCTTCTATGAAATCACATAAATTATAAAGTCTGTTAATCGGTAAAAAGGCTATTTGGTCAGATGTATCTATATTGGAAGTCCCATTGTCTTTTAAGAATACTACCAAGGACCTACCAGTTATGTCAATTTCACCCCATCTTCCTTTTTTAACAATGCCTCCTACTTTTGCCATATTTCCTTCAACAATCATACAAGTTATTTCTACATGTATTCCTCCATATTCATCTGGCCACATATCAATTAGCTGTCCTTCTACAGTTCCATCAGCATGCATAATTGCAACTAATGAATAGTTTTTATCACATCCAGGTTCTCCACCCAATGCTTCACAAATGTCATTTCCACCAGCTATAACTTGATGTATAATACCTTTATCGTTTGAGTTAATCTTACTAAGGAATTCTTTATTACTAAGGAATTCTTTTTTTGTGTCATTAGATTGCAATTCCTCACTTGTTACAATTTCTTCATTGCTACAACCGAAAAGGAATAATAATGAAAAGGTAAAAAATATTAATGCTTTTTTCATAATGTAAAAAGTTTTTAGTGATTGATAAATTAAAACTAAAAATTCGGGAAAGTAATCCTCTAACAATATTTTTTAGCTAAAAGGGTGTTTTTTCTCCACATAATCCAATTAAATTATTAAAATTCAGCCGAAATTATCTTTAAATTTAATCACATAAATAGAAAACCTTTTTTGAAATTAGCCCTTTCTTTGAGTAAATAAAATTAATTAAGTTTTATTAGATTCTAATACCTCGAAAAGAATGAGGCAACATAATGTAGGTGAAAAGTATTTAAAAGATTTATGACAATAAGTTTTTAAATACATTACTCATACAGGAAGAAAAATAGCACTTTACAATTTTGGTAGAAATTGTAAAGTGCTATTAAGAACGTTGGAGAGCGGCTATTTTACATAATGGCGTTATGTAAACATAGCTTTGGTATTTAAATAATGCTAATAAGTGGGGTTATAAGGTGTTGTTTTATACACCTAGGGGTGTTTATTGAAGGTGGAATCCTATGCTTAACAGGTAAGAAGAGCTATTATAATCTAAACTCTAAACCAATTGAAACTACATCTCTAGACCCTCCAAAAACTACATCATACACCAAAGAACGCTGAGCAATTACTAAATCTATAGAATCTTTAATACTATATTGTAATTTTGGCACGAAATAAAGCCCTTCATTTATACCAATTCCACCAATTCCAATTGTGCCACCAACATCAAGTCCTATAATAAATCTTTTAGACAAATTAAACCGGGTAGCAGCTGCTATAGGCAAGAAAGAAATATAACCATAAGCTTGGTCACCTGTTTCATTTTCAAAATAATGGGAATACCCAGTTATAATTCCGGCATCAAAAATTTTAGATAGTTTCCATAGGCAGTTTACTTCTGCTGTAAGATTATATGAGAAATGTTCTCTTGTTTCTCCTGTGGGTAATCCGGCACTAATCCCTGCATTAAAATTTTGTGAAAATGCTGCAATGCCAAATAATAAGACAATAGCGGCTAATTTTAAACTTTTCATAATACATTAGCTTTTAGTTCTTATAATATTAGATATTACTCAAAGAATAGGAAATGATTAATGTCATTATAAATTTTAGTAGGGGGATAAACAAATTTAACTGAATCAGAAAAGATTAACAATCAATTTGAGGAGCATACTTATCAAGACTATGACCATATTTAAAACTTCTTACTTCTGTTATAGTGTTATGTTCTGCATCATAGGACAACCTTAATTGTTTATATTTGATTTCTAATTAAAATAAGATTATGATTTTAGGAGTTTCAGAATGGCTAAGCGGTAAATTAGGGTGGAATACTTCTCATATCCGTATTGCTTTTGTATTATCAGTATTATTCTTTGGAGTTGGTATTGGGCTTTATTTAATTTTGTGGATAGTTAAAATGTTTTCAAAATAAGAAAAAAGGGAAGCTAACCAATAACCAGACACCTGATATTCATAGCAAGCTATGAAGGGTTCAGGCATCTGGATCGGTTACAATCATATCAATCATCTAAATTGTGATCAAAAATTCCTTGGTTTTTGTGTCAAGAATGAGGAGACTTTCATTAATAGCTTGATTGCCCATCCAACCACCAATTCGGGTAAATGGGGTTACTAAAGGCTGAAGGAAGGCATACATGTCTACACATGAAACGCGATTCATACGTAGTTGAGCACCTCCAATGGTAAGCGGATAATCGCTGGCTTTACTGTTAATGTAGAATTTATCCTCCCAACTTTTAGCCCCAAACCTTTTTACTGGAGTAGCTATATCTGTATATTTTTCAAAACGGTTTTTGGTCGTGATTAAACCAAAGGCTGAACATCCAGAATCGTACAAAAACTCATACTCCTTTCCATCAACTATAGCGGGTAGCATGACACGACGTCCTGGAAAATCAAAAGTTTGGAATCCATTGAGATCCTGCATCCATTCAGGACGCTCTTCAAAAAACTGTATGGTTTTATTCTTAAAATCAATTGACGTGATCCGATCTACAAGAATATCACTACCAATAGTGCCAATTACAATGTTGGTTTTTGGGTTAAATTCAGCCGAAAAGCTATTCCCATAGTTCGGGTATATCTTTACCATTGATAAGGTAACGGGCTTACCCCCCAAATTTAATTTAATGGATTTCACAAATCGAAATCCATCCTTCTGAACTTCCTCAATATCATAGCCCAAATTTCTCAAAGAAATAAGATCTTTTTCATAGAAGAAAGAGTCAGGTGCACCTGTATCAAATTGCATATTCAGATTGTGTTGAAGGCTGCCAATCTGGACAGGTATTAAAAAACCTGACTGATATTCGATGTGTCCTTCATCCACTTTCTGATGAGTCCAATTAAAATCCATGGGTTGAGATTCATGACTGAGTTCTAAATACGCCGGACTTTCTTTAAAATACTTGTTATTGAATTTTCTAATGCCATAAATCCCAAGAATTAATACAAGAGCTAAAAGGCTTAATAAACTGTAACCGATAATTTTTTTCATGATAATTTAAAATTTTTGAATAAATATTTAATATAATTTCATGAGGCAAAGAAATAAGGAATCTCAGTAATATAGCGGGTTTTCATGCCGCCATTTTTACGACAATTTCAGTTTTAGGTCTAAATAAGACGAAAAGGGAAGTTTAAAAAATCCAAATCCTGATGTTGAATCTTTATGGCAGTACGGATGATCACCACGATATTAAAAAGGTAGGCAAAAAGCAATGCAATCAACATTATTGGAATACCAGGTAATAGTTTTGCAACGGTAAATGGTATTAAGATGAGTAATAGACATAGGAACAATGTGAACAAAATTTGAAAATTAACAACCCGTCGGCCTACCTCGTCTACGAGTTGTGAATCGCGGTTATTCCTCCAGATAATAATAGGGAAAATTAGATTTCCGAATGGAATTCCAAGAAAGGATAAGACCGATAAATTTATCATCTTGATTGTTGTAATTTCAGAATCCCGAGAACGTTTTATATTTAGATATTTAGCCTGTAAGGCCGATGGCTCCATATTGAATTCTTCTGCCAGAGCGTTTAAGGTATAACCTTTAGGGACTTTATTTGTGTTTTCTAAACGCTGAATAGTACGTAAAGACAGGCCGGTTTTGGTGGCTAAATCAGTCTGGGTATAACCTTCTTGTTCTCGTATGGATTTAAGAATACTCACAAAAAAAAGTTTATTTGAACAAATATAATTTAGCTTTTTTGAAAGCTTTATATTTTGAAAATAAAAAAACCCCAAAGAACAAACGTTATTCAGGGTTTTTAGTGGTCCCACCTGGGCTCGAACCAGGGACCACCTGATTATGAGTCAGGTGCTCTAACCAACTGAGCTATAGGACCGAAATTGGCTGCGAATTTAATACTTATTTTATAACTCTACAAGAAATTTATTTGTTTAAATGATTTCTTGACAAAGCTCAATGAGCACTCCATTGGTGGTTTTTGGATGCAAAAAGACAACTAGTTTATTATCAGCTCCTTTTTTGGGTATTTCATTAAGAACTACAAACCCTTCATTCACCAATCTTTTTACTTCTTTTTCAATATCCTCTACATCAAAAGCAATATGGTGAATACCCTCGCCTTTTTTCTCAATAAATTTAGCAATAGGGCTTTCTGGATTTGTTGCTTCCAGTAATTCAATCTTATTAGGTCCAACCTTAAAAAAGGAGGTTTTAACTCCTTCACTTATAACAGCTTCCGTTTTATAATGTGCTTTACCAAAAAGTTTAGCAAACAAAAGGTTTGATGACTCTATGTTTTTAACGGCAATTCCTATGTGTTCAATTTTATTCATTTTAATTCGGTTTAAAGGAAGATACAAATTTTGCAAATCAAAAGTAAGATAATCTTTAAATATCCTCTATTTTTGCACCATGGAAGAAAGTCAAAGACAAAAAAAAATAGCGTCGGTATTACAACGTGATTTAGTGGATGTTTTACAAAATGCTGCCACACAAGGCGGTATGCAGGGGATCCTTATCTCGGTTTCAAAAGTAAAAGTAACGGTTGATTTATCTTTTGCAAAAGTGTATTTAAGCATTTTTCCTAGTGGTAAAGGCAAAGAATTGATTGAGGGCATTAAATCAAACGCACCTCTAATCAAGCATGAAATTGCTCAGCGTACCAAACATCAGTTACGCCGAATGCCAAAACTGGAGTTCTTTATTGATGACTCTTTGGAATATATGGATCAAATTGACCAATCATTAAAAGGCAAAGACAATCCTATTAAAGACCCTAGTATTTTAGACAAACGCAAAAAGTCTTAATTGATGCTTCGTCTGTCAGCCTTTATTTTTACTATGGGTCTGATGGATCATTCTTTTGCTTTCTGTTTTTTCATAATAATATAGATTTTGAATATTTCCTTTTACATAGCAAAACGATATCTGCGCTCTAAAAGCAGCAACAATGCCATAAACTTTATTACCATTATTGCAGGCATAGGAGTTGTTTTAGGTGCCGCCTCACTATTTATTGTTCTGTCTGGATTCGCCGGCTTAAAAGACTTTACACTGCAGTTTTCAAGTATTGTTGACCCCGACTTAAAAGCGGAAACCTCAATTGGAAAGTCCTTTGTTTTAACGAATGATCAAACCAACAAATTAAAAGAATTAAAAGAAGTGGCGCTTTACTCAAAAATAATTGAAGAGCGGGTTATTATTGCTTCTGATGATAAAAATGACATTGTCACCCTTAAAGGTGTTGATGAATCATTTCAAAGTGTTACCAGTATAGATTCTGTTATTGTTCAAGGCGGATGGTTTGAGCAACAAGCCAATCAGGTGGTTGTTGGCTGGGGCGTTTCCAACACCCTTTCCCTTGGGGTTTTAGATTATTCCAAAGTATTAAATATTTATGTTCCAAAACCCGGAAAAGGACAAATAACTTCAACCAATAATGCCTTTAATTCTACAAGAGCTATTAACGTTGGTGTGTTTGATATCAATGAGAAAATCAATGATACTTATGTTTATGGTTCTCTGGATTTAGCGCAGCATTTACTGAATTATGATGAAAATCAGATCACGGGTATAGAATTCAGACTTGCAAGTGGTGCTGATGAAAATACCGCCAAAGAAAAAATACAAACTATATTAGGTAATCATGTCATAATAAAAAACCGGTCTCAGCTTAATGATGCCCTTTATAAAATGCTCAACACTGAAAACCTTGCGGTATATTTAATTTTTACCCTTGTCTTAATTATTGCCTTATTTAATGTGATTGGGTCGATTATTATGATGATTCTTGACAAAAAGAAAACATTAAACACCCTTTTTAACCTTGGGGCGACACTTAAAGACATCAAACGCATTTTCTTTTTTCAAGGAAGTTTAATGACTCTTGTGGGTGGACTGATTGGAATATTGTTGGGTTTTATAATTATTCTGTTGCAAAAATCATTTGCATTAGTGATGATAACTTCTACCCTGCCTTACCCCGTTACTATTAAGTTTGATAACTTCGTGGTTGTATTTCTAACCATTTCAGTGTTAGGAGTTTTAGCCTCAAAAATTGCTTCTGTAAGAATTACTAAAGCTTTAGTGGAAGCCCACTAATTGTTTAATAGGTTTTTCTTTTATTCTGTAAATTGATAATCTGAAAAGTGTTCTAAAACCTCATCAAATGCCGCAAATACATCTGCGGACTGATCACTGGTTACCATTTTGGTGCGATAGTCTTTAAAATGCGGGATGCCTCTGAAATAATTAGTGTAATGCCTTCTGGTTTCAAAAACCCCTAAAGTTTCTCCTTTCCAGTCAATAGCCATTTGTAAATGTCTGCGCGCAGCTTCTACTCTTTCTTCTAAAGAAATGGGTGCTAAATGTTCACCTGTTTTAAAAAAGTGTTTTACTTGTTTAAAAAACCAAGGATTGCCAATACTGGCTCTTCCTATCATGGCCCCATCAAGACCATAAACATCTCTCATTTCCATAGCTCTTTCCGGCGTATCAACATCACCGTTTCCAAAAACAGGAATATGCATTCTAGGATTATTTTTAACCTCAGCAATAGGTTTCCAGTCTGCGCTTCCTTTATACATTTGAGCCCTGGTTCTGCCATGAATAGAAATTGCTTTACAACCAACATCTTGTAGTCTTTCGGCAACCTCAACAATTCTAATAGAATCATGATCCCAACCCAAACGTGTTTTTACAGTAATAGGAATATTGGTGCGCTTTACCATTTCTGCAGTCAATTGTTCCATTAAACACACGTCTTTTAAAATGCCTGCACCTGCGCCTTTACTCACCACTTTTTTAACCGGACAACCAAAATTAATATCAATGATGTCTGGTTTTGATTTTTCAACAATATCAATGGTTTGAAGCATGCTCTCCAGATTTGCTCCAAAAATCTGAATCCCAACAGGACGCTCTTTTTCATAGATATCTAATTTCATAACGCTCTTAGCGGCATTACGTATCAAACCTTCGCTTGAAACAAATTCAGTATACACAACATCAGCTCCTTGCTCTTTACATAGCGCACGAAAAGGAGGATCACTAACGTCTTCCATAGGTGCTAAAAGCAACGGGAAGTCAGGTAGTTCTATGTTATCTATTTTAACCAAGCGTTTGTAATTTGTGGCAAAATTAAGGTTTTTTAAATTAAAATATGTGCGGTAATGGTGGACTAATATTTTAAAACCTTTTTGATAAGGGTCCGTTTATCGGCGGTTGTAATTTTAAACAGATACATACCTGGGCGGAACGCCGTTAAATCGACATTGTCCCTGTTGGTGTGTATCAGGCGCTGCGCCTGCATATTATACACCTCTACCTGAGCGGTTTCAGGCATGTTGATATGCACCATTTCCGCCGTTGGATTTGGATATAAGCTGATAGCCTCGGCATCTACATCGTTCAACGCTAAGGCGGAATCGGAAGTGGTGATTTCAATAAGTTTTCCATCATTAGAGGCTGTAAAGCCCATGTAGGTTTCGCTATAATATTCTGAAGTGACGTAATAGGTGTTTTCATCCCTAAAATCAATCGCTTCGGTTTGTTCTCGGGGGAAACTACTGGAGATGTCATACCGGTTATTATTTCCGGAAAACACATCGTTACCAGTAAAGCCACTACATTCATAAATAAAAGGTTGTAACACATCAAATGTGCTCGTATTCCAGGTATAACCTATTAAAACGACTTTATTGGTTACTGGATTATATGTGCCTCCGTTAATTAAATCGTTAGGGTAGCTAGTATCATAAAGTGTGCTACTTAAAGCGCTTAAGTCAAATGTTCCCGGTGTTTTAGGCACAAGGTAGGCCTGAGCCACGTATGTGTCCCAGTTCTTGCTAATAATCAATAAATTGTTGGCGTCTATAGATATTAGTGATTGGGCATCCCAGGGCGTAGTATCCAAATTCCATATAAAATTCGTTTGATTGGCATAGCTAAAATTAATGGTTTCAGCGCTTACAGAGTTGGAAGCATCATAATCGGCTTTACTAATCTTGTAAATTTTTAAATCCTTTCGGTTACCGTAGTTATTCCCAATGTCGCCTATATAAATATAGTTATCATCCTGAGTAATATCTTCCCAATCCACATTACTGGCATTGGAAATCGTCACCGTTCTGGTAACTACGGATGAGGTTGGATCCATTTCATATAATGCATTAGCGCCGCCACCGTCATTGTGGGTGATGATCTTGTTATTGTAATAGATCACACCGGAGGATTGCGAAACTATGGTGTTATCCAAAGCATATTTTTCAACAACACTGGTAACCTGAGCAAAACCAAATTGTAGGCCTAAGAAAAAAGTAATAAAGCGTAATCCTGTTCTCATGAGGTTGATTATAAAAAAGTTAATAGCCCATTAAAAGTAAAGCATTTTTTATCTCGCTTTACTTTTTTTCGTTGTAAAGCACCTAAAGTCCGTAAAATCCTAAAATGAGTTCTCCAAAAGCGCTCACAGTAAAAAGTAGTGATAGTGAACCGTCAAGAATCAGACTTACACACTACCAAACCCCAGGCCAAGCATAAAAAACAACATTACTGATTAGGGCCACATATTGATACGCCGGTTTAAAAATACCAAAATGCCATAAGAATGAAAACCAAGATAGACGGCCATCAAGGATTTTAGGATATTTTGTTGGTCAATTGCTGTAATCGAAATCCTATATAATATGTCAGGGAAGTAGCGGTATACAACGGCCCCCGGAATAACTACAGCTACTGAAATGAGCAAGTAAATTATAGATCGAATTTCCACTTTGAATTTTAGCATTTCCGTTTAAATGAGTGATATCCATATGTACTAAAGATTTCGATTTCTAAAACCCGCTCATTTTTCTTTAAAAATATTCGTGAAAGCTAGAATAAATTCAATAAATTATTCCAGATAAAATCATCTATATTTGCAAATTAAATCTAGGGTTAGATTGTTTTTATGAAGAATATAAGGAATTTTTGCATTATTGCACATATAGATCACGGAAAGAGCACGCTTGCCGATCGTTTGTTGGACTCCACCGGATCTGTAACAGATAGAGAAAAGCAAGATCAGCTTTTAGACACTATGGACTTAGAGCGCGAACGCGGTATTACCATAAAGTCGCATGCTATTCAAATGGATTATACTTATAAAGGAGAGGAATATGTTTTAAATTTAATTGATACTCCTGGACATGTTGATTTTTCATATGAAGTCTCTCGGTCTATTGCTGCCTGTGAAGGCGCCTTGCTTATTGTGGATGCGGCTCAAAGTATACAGGCTCAAACCATCTCTAATTTATATTTGGCTTTAGAACATGATTTAGAAATTATTCCTGTTCTAAACAAAGTAGATTTGCCCAGTGCGAACCCCGAAGAAGTTACTGATGACATCGTAGATTTATTGGGTTGTGATCCTTCAGATATTATACATGCCAGTGGTAAAACAGGTTATGGTATAGACAATATTCTTGCTGCTGTTATTGAAAGAATTCCGGCGCCAAAAGGAAATGTCGATGAGCCTTTGCAAGCCTTGATTTTTGATTCTGTTTATAATCCTTTTAGGGGTGTTGAAACCTATTTTAGAGTTATCAACGGATCTATCAAAAAGAACCAGCTGGTAAAGTTTATAGCAACCGGTAAGACCTATAATGCCGACGAAGTTGGCACCTTAAGGTTAAAACAATTTCCCAGAGCTGAAATCAAAGCGGGTGATGTTGGGTATTTAATTACTGGTATCAAAGAAGCAAAAGAGGTAAAGGTTGGTGACACCATAACCGATGCAAAAAACCCTACTAAAAATGCAATCTCTGGTTTTGAGGACGTGAAGCCTATGGTATTTGCGGGTATTTATCCTGTTGATACGGATGATTATGAAGAGCTTCGAAATTCTATGGAAAAATTACAACTTAATGATGCGTCATTAGTGTTTCTTCCTGAAAGTTCAGCCGCTTTAGGGTTTGGATTCCGTTGTGGCTTTTTAGGAATGCTTCACATGGAAATCATACAGGAACGCTTAGAGCGTGAGTTTGATATGACCGTTATCACTACTGTCCCTAACGTATCTTATCACGCCTTTACCAGAAAACATCCTGACCAAATCATTGTGGTCAACAACCCAAGTGATCTTCCAGATCCTTCTGGTTTAGACCGCGTTGAAGAGCCTTATATAAAAGCATCCATCATAACAAAATCAGATTTTGTTGGGAACGTCATGTCATTATGTATTGATAAACGCGGAGTTATAACCAATCAAACCTATTTAACTCCAGAACGTGTTGAACTTAATTTTGACATGCCTTTGGCGGAAATTGTATTTGATTTTTATGACCGTTTAAAAACAGTGTCTAAAGGCTATGCTTCTTTTGATTACCATCCAATAGGCATGAAACAATCAAAATTGGTGCGTGTTGACATTCTTTTAAACGCACAGCCTGTTGATGCCTTATCGGCATTAATTCACGCAGATAACGCCCAAAACATTGGTAAAAAAATGTGTGAAAAGTTGAGGGAATTAATCCCTCGTCAGCAATTTGACATCCCTATTCAAGCAGCTATAGGCGCCAAAATTATTTCAAGAGAGACTATTAAGGCTTTGAGAAAAGATGTAACAGCAAAGTGTTATGGTGGTGATATTTCCAGAAAACGAAAACTTTTAGAAAAACAGAAAAAGGGTAAAAAAAGGATGCGCCAGGTAGGTAATGTAGAAATTCCTCAGGAAGCATTTATGGCCGTATTAAAGCTTAATGATTAAGGCCTGGCTAAGCCTTAACAAATAATTCCATTAGGTTTTTATAAAAAAATTCTCCAAGCGCTTCAAACTTATTTGAAGCGCTTTTTTTATTAAATTCTTATACAATTCAAAGCAAAATTTCAAAACAGAATTATTAAAAAAATCGATTTAGATGAAATATTCTTAAAAAAACTCGAATTCTAGAAAATTATCAATAATAGTGTAGCGTTCATGCCTTTGATTTGGAATAATATTTTTAAGTTTATAGGCTTATCATTTTAAGCACAAAGGGATTAAAAACAATGGTTTATAAAACAGGTTGTATTTAAAGTCCTTTGGCTAAATGGAATGCACAAAATAACATTATCAGATTATTATGAAGGTACTTTTTTTTACGAGAGAATTTCCACCTTATGTTTATGGTGGCGCGGGTGTACATGTTGAATATTTAGCCGATGAATTAAGTAAACTCATGGAAGTAGATGTGAGGTGTTTTGGTGACCAGGATTTACAAAACGGAAATTTGACTGTGAAAGGGTTTCCTTATGAAAACGAAGTGTTTAATGACAGTAACTCAAAGCTTAAAGCGGTTTTTCAAACCCTGAGCACTTGTATTCAAATGAACGCAAAAGACAGTCATGCAGATATTGTTCATTGTCATACCTGGTATGCCCAGTTTGCCGGTATAGTGGCTAAACTATGTTATGGCATTCCTCTAGTAATAACAACCCACTCTTTAGAGCCGCTAAGACCATGGAAAAGAGAGCAGTTAGGTCGTGGTTATGATGCCTCTTCATGGGTAGAAAAAACAGCTATTGAAATGGCGGATGCTGTTATTGCGGTATCAAAAGAAACCAAAGACGATGTATTAAAATATTTCAATGTTGATGAAAGCAAAATAAAAGTTATATATAACGGAATTAACCTGCAGGAGTACGTTGTTACAAACGAAACCTCCACTTTAAAAGCCTATGGCATTGACCAAACAAAGCCTTATGTCCTTTTTGTGGGCAGAATTACCAGGCAAAAAGGAATCATTCATCTGGTAAATGCCATAAAATATATCGATCCAGAAACACAGATTGTTTTATGTGCCGGAGCTCCAGATACTGCAGACATTGCAAAAGAAATGGAGGAGAGTGTGGCTGAAGTTAAAAAGACCAGAAAAAATGTAATTTGGATTGATAAAATGCTTGACAAAAAAGAAGTTATTCAGCTGTATTCTCATGCCGATGTGTTTTGCTGTCCGTCAATCTATGAGCCTTTTGGTATTATAAATATTGAAGCCATGGCTTGCAAAACAGCCGTAGTAGCCAGTGCGGTTGGTGGCATTAAGGAAGTTGTTGTTGAAGGTGAAACGGGCATATTAGTGCCTTTAGAACAGCAAAGTACAGCGCCTTTTGAGCCCGTAAATCCAGATAAATTTTCAAGAGATCTTGCAGACGGTATTAACAAATTAACAAGCAATAAGGCGTTGAGAGAAACCATGGCTTTGAACGGCAGAAAACGTGTGGAAGATTATTTTGATTGGACTGCTATTGCCAAACAAGTAGAAAACCTATATGAATCATTAACCTAATACTGTTATCTATAATTAAAATTTTAATTGTAAATTAACGCAATGCGTTCTCTGATTAAAAAACACATTAAAAAGGACATACATTTATAATTTCTTAAATTAACATACATGATTAACGACAAGGTATTAGCCATCATTTTAGGCGGTGGTCAAGGATCAAGACTGCATCCTCTTACACATGAAAGATCAAAACCCGCTGTTCCAATAGCAGGGAAATATAGGCTTGTTGATATTCCTATATCCAATTGTATTAATTCTGATATTAAACGCATGTTTGTGTTAACTCAATTTAATTCAGCTTCCTTAAACAGACACATAAAAGACACCTATCATTTTAGCTTTTTTAGTTCTGCCTTTGTTGATGTACTGGCTGCTGAACAAACACCACATAATAAAACCTGGTTTCAAGGTACTGCAGATGCGGTAAGACAAAGTATGCATCATTTTTTAAGACATGATTTTGATTATGTTTTAATCCTGTCTGGTGATCAATTATATCAAATGGACTATGAATTGATGATTGAGGCTCATATGAAAAATAATGCCGAAATATCAATTGCCACCATTCCTGTAAACGCCAAAGACGCGACTTCCTTTGGTATTTTAAAAGCTGATGATCAAAATGTGGTCACTTCTTTTATAGAAAAACCAAATGCCGATTTATTACCTGAATGGTCGTCAGAAGTAAGTGATGAAATGAAATCTCAAGGTAGAAATTACTTAGCCTCAATGGGTATTTACATATTTAACAGAGAGTTGCTTGTTGAATTAATGAATGATCCAAATACTAATGATTTTGGAAAAGAAATTATTCCTCAAAATATTGAAACGCATAAAACATTAAGTTATCAATATGAAGGTTATTGGACAGATATAGGAAATATAGATTCATTCTTTGAGGCAAATATTGGCTTAACCAATGACATTCCACAATTTGATTTATATAATAAATCAAAGCGTATTTATACAAGAGCCAGAATGTTACCCACGTCAAAAATAGAAGGCACCTTATTAAATAAAGCTGTTATTGCTGAAGGCTGTATTATTAGCGCGGCGAAAATTGAGCGATCTGTTATTGGTATTCGTTCAAGAATTGGTAAAGAGAGTACCATTGTAAACACCTACATGATGGGTAGTGATTCTTACGAAACACTTGAGGAAATTGAAAATTATAAAATTAAAATCCTTATGGGCATTGGTGAGCGCTGCTTCATTAATAATGCCATTGTCGATAAAAACTGTCGAATTGGTGACGATGTTCGAATAAATGGAGGAAGCCATTTGGAAGATAAAGAGACCGATATGTATGTTATAAAAGAAGGCATTGTGGTTATTAAAAAAGGAGCGATCATTCCTGTAGGATACACCATTGAATAATTTATTGACTCAAATCTAAACAAATAATGCAAAATCAAAAAAGGGTTGTCATTGATTATGTTTACCCAAAAATAAATAACGGCGACTTTTATATAAAACGGGTTGTTGGTGAAGTAGTAGCCGTTGATGCGAACGTTCTTGGTGACGGACACGATATTATAGCTGCTTCTGTACTATACAAACATGAATCAGAAAAAAAATGGAGTGAAACCCGGATGAACCTTATTGGTAATGACGAATGGAAAGCCGCATTTACTGTTGAAAAACAAGGTTATTATGCTTATAAGGTTGAAGCTTGGGTTGATTATGCGCTTAACTGGCAACATGGTATTCAAAGAAAGATAGAAGACAATCAACACGTTAAATCTGAATTGCTTGAAGGTATGGAATTCCTAAAAACTACAAGCAAAAAAAGTAATGATGCTGAAAAAAAATATCTTGATAGATTAAAAGAGGTGTTTGAAAATGAACAACACTATCAAGAGGCCATTAAAGAAGCCACCAGTAAAAAACTTCATGATATTTTTACAAAATATCCAGAAAAAAAATTAGCAAACAACTCCAAAGAATACCCAGTTTATGTTGATAGATTAAAAGCAAGGTTTAGTACCTGGTACGAATTTTTCCCGCGCTCAGCATCTCAACAGCCTGGTGTGCATGGCACTTTTAAAGACTGTGAAAGGTTGTTGCCTAAAGTTGCTAAAATGGGTTTTGACACTTTATACTTTCCGCCAATTCACCCAATAGGAGAAGTTAACAGGAAGGGCAAAAACAACACCACAACAGCCTATGAAGGAGACGTAGGTTCTACATGGGGCATAGGTTCTCAATACGGTGGTCATAAAGACATTAACCAGCAATTAGGTTCTATTGAAGATTTTAAAGCTTTAATTAAAAAGGCTAAAGAACTTAATATTGAAATCGCGATGGATTATGCCCTTCAGGCAGCTCCAGACCATCCTTGGGTAAAGGAACATCCGGATTGGTTTAAGTGGCGCCCAGATGGCACCGTTCAATATGCTGAAAATCCACCAAAAAAGTATCAGGATATTTTGCCTATTTACTGGGAAACCAAGGACTATAAAAACCTGTGGCAAGAATGTTTAGACACCTTATTTTATTGGATTGATTGCGGTATCAATGTGTTTAGAGTAGATAATCCACATACGAAACCCTATTATTTCTGGAATTGGATAATAAATGAAGTAAAAGCGAAACACCCTGATGTTTTGTTTTTAGCAGAAGCCTTTACAAGACCAAAAGTAATGCAGCAGTTGGGAAAACAGGGATACACCCAATCTTACACTTATTTTACCTGGAGAAACAACAAACAAGAACTCATAGAATATATTGAAGAATTAACAAAAACGGAGCAACGTGAGTATATGCGTCCAAATTTCTGGCCTAATACGCCGGATATTAACCCATACCACTTACAAGGAGCCAATGAATCAAAATACATTCAACGCTATGTTTTAGCCGCCACATTAAGTTCCAATATAGGAATCTATGGTCCTGTCTTTGAACAAATGATTGATGCTGCCATACCCGGGAAAGAAGAATATTTGAATTCTGAAAAATTTCAGTTATGTTATTATGATTGGTATAAAGAAAATAAGCTCACCACTATTATTACCAAAGTCAATCAATTAAGACATCAAAACGAAGCGCTTCAGCAAACAAATAACATTAAATTCTGTTATATAGAAAATAATAACTTAATGGCTTTTTATAAGTGGAATGATGCTAAAACTAATGAGCTTTTAATTATAATAAGCCTGGATCCTTATTATTCACAACAAGGTTCCGTGAAAGTTCCTTTGAATGATTTAAAAATAAATCAAGAGCGCGCTTATCAAATGCATGATTTAGTAACCGAAAGCGTTTATAATTGGTATAATGAATGGAATTATGTTGAATTACATCCAACGCTGCCTTTTCATATTTTTAAGATCACTAAGTAATCATGTCTAAAAAAAATGACATAAAAACTCCTGCGCCAAAATCATTAAATTTCGATGATAATTGGGAAGATTTATTGGATAATAAAGCTTTTGTTAAAGTTTTTCTGTCAGACGTTTTAGGTGATTATATTTTAAAACAACGCTGGTATGGTGGAAAAGCAAGCGTTATTAAATACATAGAACTAGCCGAATATTTTCGAATTCAGCAATTCGGTGAGGTGTATTATGGTTTAATTCTTGAAATTGATTTTGTTGAAGCCTTTTATCAGCATTATTTTTTGCCAATTGCTTTTGTAACAGATGAAGATTTTGCGCCAAAGGACCGCATTCTTCCCATTAGCATCAAAGGAAACCAAGGTTATATAATTGACGCCACCAATTTAGAATCGTTTAGAAAATTAGTTTTTGAACGTATTCTTACGGCGCTTCCAAAAGACACCACCAAAGTACAATACCAAAAAAGCCGGTTTTTTACAAATGTCTCCTATGAGTCTTCAAGGTTTATGGGCTTAGAACAAAGCAATACTTCTATAATTTACAATGACAAGTATGTTTTAAAGTTTTTCAGACGCCTTTACGCCGATAAAAATCCTGATTTTGAAATGAGCCAGTTTCTATCTGAAAAAAAGGGTTTCAAAAACACTCCTGCTTATTTAGGTTGTATTAATGTAGTAGATTCGGATAATGATAATATCACTATAGGTCTATTACAAGAACTGGTGCCAAATGACGGAGACGCCTGGGACTACATGCTTAAAGAGCTACATAAAGTGTTTTCTAATTTAGAATACAAAAACATTAAAATTGATTCCTTACCCAATACTGCCTTGTTTCAGCGTCTTAATATTCGTGATATACCACCACAAATTATTGACTGGGCCGGCTTAAACTTGTTTTCAAAAATTAAAACCTTAGCAAAGCGCACCGCAGAAATGCATATTGCACTGGGGTCTGAATTTGAAGAAACGGCTTTTACCCCAACCCATTTTAATGATGATTATACGGTTTGGTTAAAGAATAGAATGCTTTACCAATTCCAAAACAGATTAAATACTATTGAAAATAATTTACATAAATTAGACGGTTTAGCCCTGGAATTAGCACATGAGTTTCTCAACAAGAAAAACATCATTAGAAAGCGCTTTGTTACTTTTGACTGGACTAAACTTAAAGGAGAGCGTATTCGTGTTCATGGCGATTATCATTTAGGGCAGGTTTTAGTAAAAGATGATGATTTTTATATTTTAGACTTTGAAGGCGAGCCTGAAAGCACTATCAGAGACAGAAAAGTTAAACAGCCTCCTTTAAAAGATGTTGCCGGGCTGTTTAGATCATTTCATTATGCTATTTATGCTACTATTTTTAACAATATAAACCATTATAAAGCCCCTCAAGAGGATTTGTTTAAAGCGGGCGAAATACTTTATCGCTACATTACAGGTTTATTTTTAGGAACCTATGTTACTGAAACACAAAATGCCAATTTAAATTTAGGCTACAATCAAGAACGTCTATTTATATTAAAATACTGCCTGCTAGAAAAAGCAGTTTATGAATTAGGTTATGAACTTAATTCGCGCCCACAATGGGCTGTCATTCCTTTGAAAGGAATTTCTAATATCATTAATCATTAATACATGGCACAAGTAAAAGCTTACAGTCTGTTTACAGACTTCGACATTAATTTATTCAAAGCAGGAAAACATTATAGACTTTATGAAAAATTCGGGTCTCATCTGGCGACTGTTGATGGTATTGAAGGAACCTATTTTGCGGTTTGGGCACCCAGCGCTAAAAAAGTCTCTGTTATTGGTGATTTTAACTTTTGGATTGAAGGGGAGCATCAATTAAACGTTAGATGGGATGGAAGCGGTATCTGGGAAGGTTTTATTCCCTTTGTAGGTAAAGGGAATACCTATAAATATAAAATTCATAGTCATCATAATGACATAAAAACAGAGAAAGCAGATCCTTATGCAAGACGCTGTGAACATCCACCAAAAACAGCTTCCATTGTTTGGGATGACTCCTATAAATGGAAGGATAAAACCTGGATGAAAAAACGAAAAAAACACAATGCGCTTGATGCACCATACTCTGTTTATGAGGTTCATTTAGGGTCGTGGAAAAAACATCTGGAAGAGGATCGTTTTTTATCCTATTATGAATTGGCAGATGACTTAGTAAGCTATGTCAAAGATATGAATTTTACACATGTTGAATTGATGCCCATTATGGAATTTCCATATGACCCATCTTGGGGTTACCAAATTACGGGTTACTTTGCACCAACTTCAAGGTTTGGATATCCAGAAGAATTTAAATATTTAGTAGATAAACTACATCAAAGCGATATAGGGATTATTTTAGATTGGGTACCTTCTCATTTCCCAGAAGATGCGCACGGTCTTGGCTTTTTTGATGGCTCATCCCTATATGAACATCCAGATAGAAGAAAAGGCTATCATCAGGACTGGAAAAGCTTGATTTTTAACTATGGCCGTAATGAAGTAAAATCATTTTTAATTAGTAACGCTGTGTTTTGGCTAGAACAATATCATGCGGACGGTCTGCGTGTTGATGCGGTAGCCTCTATGTTGTTTTTAGACTACTCCAGAAAAGATGGAGAATGGGAGCCTAATATTTACGGAGGAAGAGAAAACCTTGAAGTCATAGATTTTCTAAAAGAATTAAATGAAGAGGTTTATAAATCTTTTCCAGACGTACAAACCATTGCCGAGGAATCAACAGCGTTTCCTATGGTTTCAAAACCAACGTTTATTGGAGGGCTTGGTTTTGGAATGAAATGGATGATGGGCTGGATGCATGATACTTTAGAATATTTTGCAAAGGATTCCATTTACAGAAAATACCATCAGAATGAAATCACATTCAGTTTAGCCTACGCATTTACTGAAAACTTTATGTTGCCATTATCACATGATGAAGTGGTTTATGGCAAGAAATCAATCTTAGGAAGAATGCCTGGAGATGAATGGCAAAGATTTGCCAATTTACGCTTGCTTTATGGATATATGTTTACACATCCTGGCACCAAATTACTGTTTATGGGTGGTGAGTTTGGACAATCTAGCGAGTGGGATTTTGAAGGTAGTTTAGACTGGAATTTATTAGAATACAAATCCCATAAAACGCTTCAAAATTATTTTAAATCCTTAAACTCTTTTTATAAAACGACGCCGGCATTATTTGAAAAAGCCTTTAGTGGTGAAGGCTTTGAGTGGATAAGTTATGACGATCATCAAAATTCGGTCATTTCTTATATTAGAAAAGGCTATAAAGAAGAAAACAATGTCGTGGTCGTTTGTAATCTTACCCCTAAAGTTCACGAAAAATACCATATAGGTCTTCCTGTAAAAGGAAAACTTTCTGAAGTGTTCAATAGTGATGCTGAAGAATTTGGCGGCAGTGGCGTTTCCAACAAAAAATCCATAACAATAAAGAAACAGCCATGGAATGGTAAAGAATATTCTGCTGAGGTTGTTTTACCTCCTTTAGGCATGTGTGTTTTTAATATAAAACCATAGATTGTTAGAGTTTGATTAATATTTTACCTCTAACATTACAAAATACACAATAAAGCGCCTTTCTTTTTGTAAAAAAAAGGGGCGCTAAATTTATTAAATTTAGTATTTTCGCCTTCTTACTAAATTGCATTATTCATGATATTAAATACTGAATTAGAATATAAAGGGAACCTGTTTCCGTCCAAAATAATTTCATACAAAAAAAACTTAGATACGCTGGCTTTTACTACTGAAAACAATGTGATATTGCATATCACAGTTGTAAGAGATAGTGTTTTAAGATTCAGATATACAACTCGAGGTAATTTTGATAAAGATTTTTCTTATGCCATTACAAAATATGCCAGCAGAGGGTATAATTTCCTTGAGGTTACAGAAGATCCTGATAAGTATATCATCACGACTTCAAAATTAATTTGCCATGTCTCAAAAGCTGACACACGCACAGCTATTTTTGACAGCAAAGATAAATCACTTATATGTGAAGACGAAATTGGGTTTCACTGGGAAGAAAGCTATGAATTTGGTGGGGACATTGTTAAAATGTCAAAAACATCTCATACAGGTGAAGCATATTATGGTTTAGGAGACAAGCCGGTTGATAACAATTTAAAGGGTAAACGCTTTGAAAACTGGGTTACTGATTCTTATGCTTTTGGAAAAGATACCGATCCCATTTATAAAGCCATCCCGTTTTATACTGGTCTTTTACAAAACAAAAATGCCTACGGAATCTTTTTTGATAACACCTTTCGTTCTTTCTTCGATTTTTGCCATGAACGTAGAAATATAACTAGTTTTTGGGCTCAAGGCGGTGAAATGAACTATTACTTTTTTTATGGTCCTGACATGTCTGAAGTGGTTACAAACTATACAGACTTAACAGGAAGACCTCATGAAATGCCCGCATTATGGACTTTAGGATATCATCAGTGTAAATGGAGTTACTATCCAGAATCTAACGTTAAAGCCATTGCCGCAAAGTTCAGAAAATTAAAAATTCCTTGTGATGCCATTTATTTAGACATTGATTATATGGAAGGCTTTAGGTGCTTTACCTGGAATAAAGAATACTTTCCAGACCCTAAGAGAATGGTAAAAGAATTGGCTGATGACGGATTTAAAACCATTGTTATTATTGATCCAGGGATTAAAATTGACGATGATTATAGTGTGTTTAAAGAAGGTCTGGATAAGGACTATTTCTGTAAACGAGCTGATGGCCCTTATATGAAAGGAAAGGTTTGGCCTGGAGAATGTTATTTTCCAGACTTCACAAACCCAGAAGTTCGTGAATGGTGGTCAGACTTATTTAAAGAACTTGTCGAAGATATAGGTGTTAAAGGGGTGTGGAATGATATGAATGAGCCGGCCGTTATGGATGTGCCAGGGAAAACTTTCCCAAATGATGTAAGGCACGAATATGATGGAAACAGATGTAGCCACAGAAAAGCTCATAATATTTATGGCATGCAAATGGCCAGGGCCACCTACCAAGGTTTGAAAAAATTCTCTTACCCTAAGAGGCCTTTTGTCATCACACGTGCAGCATATTCTGGAACACAACGTTATACCTCTACCTGGACAGGAGATAATGTGGCCACATGGGAACATTTAAGTATTGCTAATATACAGGCACAACGCATGTGTATGTCCGGCTACTCTTTTGTGGGTTCTGATATTGGAGGTTTTGCAGAGCAACCAAACGGCGAATTGTATGCGCGCTGGATTCAGTTGGGTGTTTTTCATCCGTTTTGTAGAACGCATTCATCGGGGGATCATGGTGATCAAGAGCCTTGGGCTTTTGGCACTAACATAACCAATGTGGTTAGAAAATTTATTGAATTAAGGTATGAATTACTGCCTTATTTATATACTGCTTTTTGGAGGTATGCTAATGAAGGTATTCCAATATTAAAATCTTTAGTCTTATTTGATCAACAAGACCCACATACGCACTACAGAAATGACGAATTTGTCTTTGGTGAAAAAATATTGATATGCCCAATATTAGAACCAAATGCTAAAGGCCGAAGAATGTACTTACCCGTTGGAAATTGGTATAATTTCTGGACAGATGAAGTAGTTGAAGGCGGACAAGAATTATGGGTAGATGCTGATTTAGACTCAATGCCCATTTTTATTAAAGAAGGCGCTATTATTCCAAAATACCCGGTACAACAATATGTAGGAGAAAAGGAAATTGAAGAAGTTGTGCTTGATATTTACTTCAAAAGAGGAAAAGAAACTTCTCAAATTTATGATGATGCCCATGATGGGTATGATTATATTAAAGGAAGGTACAGTCTTAGGGACTTAACACTCATTGGTAAGGAAAATGAATTAATCATTCAACAGTACAAATCTGGGAAATATACTGCTCCTTATGAAACATTTAAACTCAGATTACATGGATTGCCATTTAAAGTAACCAAGTTAGAAATTGATAAAGAAGGGTTTATCTGTGAGGATATAAAAGACAACGGAGAGACTACTTTAATTATCAGCAAAGACTTTACAGAAATTCATATTAAATAATCTTAACGTTATTTAATCTATAAATGACCCCTAGGTTTTAATTTAACTTAGGGGTTTTTATTTCATTAATTCGTTTTCCTAAATACACGAACTTATAGCCTTTTTCCACTTTACTAATCGCTTTGTTATAAGAAGAAATAATTTCTAATACCCCTCTTTTATCTTTAACTAAAAGCGGAATTCTATCTGGGTCGGCATTAGTGATCTCAATTAACTCTTCATAATGCGCTCTGTCTTTAATTTCAATTTCGTGAATTTTAGGATATTTACGAGCTACTTCTGTTAGTTGAATGAAATCATCGGTGTGCGAAAACAAACCTTCTTTAGGAGTGTTTTCTTCTGGACCATTCATTTCTTCGACGGTAATTAACCTAAAGGAACCGTTTTCTCCAAATTGTGCTTGAAACTTGCTAATTGCATATTTATTAATGTCGGCACTGCCTGTTAAAGCCATTAAAAAACCCACGTCATTAAGCTCAATATTATCCTCTAATGTATCAGAATAAATATCAACATTAATCGCTTCTAAATCTAGTTCTTGTGCTAATTTTATATTGGTTTGGTTGCTGTCTATTAAGACTACATGTCGTCCATTATCTTCCAAATATCTGCCAATTAATCTAGAAAATTGAGAGGCTCCAACAATTAAAATACCTTCCGATCTCACAAGAAAAACACCTATTAATTTAGCAAAAGGTCTGGCTGTTGTTGCGTTAAGTAAAACCGTCCCCAGAACAATCATAAATACCAAGGGCGTGATATATTGTGCATCAACTATCCCTTTTTTAGCAAGTGTTAAACCAAATAAAGAGGCAATCCCTGCTGCCACGATTCCTCTTGGGCCAACCCAACTAATAAAAAGCTTTTCATTAAATTTTAGTGTTGACTTGTGTGTGCTAATAAATACGCCTAAAGGACGTATTAAAAAAACCACTAAAGCAAACAATATAACCGCATTCCAATTATAAATTAAGAATAAATCATCAATATTAATATTCGCTGCAAGGAGAATGAATAAAATAGAGATTAGTAAAACACTTAATGATTCCTTAAAATAAAGCAGTTCCTTTAAATAAGGCGATTTGGAGTTTCCTAATACCATACCCATAACCACAACTGCCAGCAAACCCGATTCATGAGCAAAGACGTCAGACAAAACAAAAACACCTAAAACAGCAGCTAAAGCAAATACATTCAATAGATAGTGTGGTATTAACTTTTTGTTGATGGAAAAATTCAAGGCATGTGCAAAAGTAAATCCGAATGTAGAACCGAACAATACAATCTTACCAAATTCTATTAATGCCGTTTTTGTAAACTCGCCTCCAGCTTCAACACTAATAAATTCAAAAACAAGTACGGCAACCAAGGCTCCGATAGGGTCTATTAAAATACCTTCCCATTTTAAAACTGCCGACACATCCTTTTTTAGTGGTATATTTCTTAAAATAGGTGTAATTACTGTTGGGCCAGTAACGATTATCAAGGCCGCAAATAAAAAACAGATTTCCCAGCTTAAATAGAATACATAATGCGCGGCAATTGCTGCACCAAAAAAAGTAACTAAAGAACCTATTGTAATGAGCTTTGTAATAATTGGGCCTACATTTTTTATCTCTCCCAGCTTTAGTGTCAAACCCCCTTCAAATAAAATAATACTGATGGCAAGGGATACAAAATAAAATAAGCTTTCTCCTGGAAAAAGCCCTTCATTTCCGTCCCAAATAGGTTGAATCCATTTGGTCCCGTCAGCCGACAAGTATTCAGAAGCAACAGGCCCTACTAATAAGCCAATAAGGATTAAAGGTAAAATGGCTGGTATTTTCAATTTCCAAGCGACCCATTGGGCTAAAATTCCTAAAATAACAATACCCGCTAATGCTAACATAAATCTTTTTTTGCTTGTTTTGAGTAAAGGTAAATAAGAATAACTAAAATAAATAATTTAGTTATCTTTCATGGTAAGTCTTAATACAGAACAAGCTGATTTTTCTGTAAATTTATCTTTACCTGTTCCAAAAAGCACATTAATCCAATTATCTTTTTGAGGCGTTCCAAGGATTAGTAAGTCATACCCTGCGGAGGTTTTAGAAATCGCATTGATAGAATCATCAGATTTTAAAATAATCAAATCAGTTTTAGAGATCGATTTATTTAATATAATAGATGAGCTCTCTTCTATTTTAGTAATGTCGTCCTTAGTAAAATGTGCTGGAACAACATGAAGTAGTGTTAAAGACGCCCCATAAAATTGAGAAATACGGTCTGCTATAGCAATAAAATTTTTGTCTTTTCTTCCCGGGCGAAGCGCTATTAATACTTTACCAATATGCCTGACCCCGTTATCTTTAAACAAAGCAAAATCAGAATTGATATTTGTAACCAGCCAGCCAATGGGGTTTCTTACAAATATCCCGCTGTGGGCCTTGCCATTCCATCCCATGACCAACCAATCGCAATTAGTTTGATTACTCAATTCGTCAATGGTTTCAGAAATATCATGTGTTACAACGGCTTCAAAATCTATATCTAAATTTTTGGCCTTTGCTAAGCCCGAAATTCTTCTGGCCAACGAATGAATTTTAGGGTTGTCGTCCATAAAAGCGTCTAAATACGTTTGATTTGGAACCTCAGTAATGTTAATCGCTTGTATTTGTAATCTTCTATTAATTGCGGCGCCTATCTCAACAAGCATCTCAGGTGAATTTTCATTCCCTAACAAGGCCACAACAGCACCAGCGTCTGACACTAATTTACCATCTAAAACACCTTCATTTAAACTATTAATTACCGTTAAGTTTTTCTTTTCTTTATTCTTTCTTTTATATAATAAATATAAAGCTGGCCGGTGGCCATATTTTCTTAAAACCCCGGTTCTACGTGTTTTGTTTCCGAAATTAAAATAGATGGCAACACCTATAATAAAAATGGCTATTATTGATAAAAAGGGCAACCATCCCAATAGAACAAGTAGTATAATGCCACTAATAATTCCGAAAATCTGAACAAAAGGATACAATGGCGACCTGAATGGTGGATTGTACCACTGGGCAGATGTTTCTCTTAAAACCACAACAGCGGCATTTACCAGTATAAACATCATCACCATAAAGGCACTTGCTAGCTTGGCTATTTTTTCAACATCTAAAAACAGTATAACCAAAGCCATAGTCACGCAGGTCAATATTATTGTTGACGTTGGTGTTAAATATTTAGAATGGATCTTACTCATAAATGAAGGTAAGAGCTTATGTCTGGCCATAGCAAATGGAAACCTCGAGGCAGCTAAAACCCCAGAATTTGCCATAGATATTAGTGTAATAACACCTATTACTGCCGCGGCGTAACCTACATATTGGCCGCCCAAAATATTGGCAATGGTATAGATGGGTTTTATATCCTTTTCTAAGGCCTCTAAGGGAATATTTCCCACCAAAATAAAAGCAATAGAAACGTAAATAGTGGTCATGATAAACAAAGACAAAATCATAGCCCGAGGAAGGTTTTTATCCGGATTTTTAATTTCGCCCGCAATAGCTGCTACTTTTGTTACTCCAGCATATGAAATATAAACAAAGGCCACGGTAGACATAAGTCCCGTCTGGCCATTTATTAAAAACGGCTTTAAAAAAACAGTGTTTACTTTTGGTAGACCAAAAAAAAGGATTAAGGTTAGGCAGGTCAGACTCAATGTTACAATTACAATTTGCACTTTCCCTACCTTTTTTACACCAAAAATGTTTAAAAGTAAAATCAAGCCAAGAAAAAATACGGCCACTATTCTGGTAAGGTCTGGGTCTATACTTATTAGTATTGATAAATAAGCGCCGAAGCCAACCAAAGCAAAAGAACTTTTGAGTAACAATGAAAGCCAAAGGCCTATACCCGCAACTGTTCCTAAAATTGGGCCAAACGCACGTTCAATATATACATACGTTCCTCCGGATGAGGGCATGGCTGTTGCCAATTCTGATTTAGAAAGCGCAGCAGGTAAAATACAAAGAGCTGCAATTAAATAGGCCAACCAAACAGAGGAACCTGTTTTTGCGGCAGCCAACCCTGGTAGTACAAAAATACCACTTCCAAGCATCCCGCCAATACTTATTGCTATAACAGTGATTAACGATAAGCTGCGTTCTAATTTTTTCAAATCTTAATATTTAGCAACTAAATTAGGCTTTTTTTTATAAGCCTAAAAATCACAATAAATTCTTAACAATTAGCGCTTATTCTAGCTGTTTTACTAATTTTGTGTACTTATGAATTTATACCCCATTAATTCAGGAAATTTTAAGCTTGATGGCGGCGCCATGTTTGGCGTTGTTCCAAAATCTTTGTGGCAAAAAACCAATCCGGCTGATGCCAATAACATGATTGATTTAACAGCGCGCTGTTTATTAATTGAAGATGACAATCAACTGGTACTTATTGACACAGGAATGGGCAACAAGCAATCCTCTAAATTTTTTGGCTATTACTATTTATGGGGTAATAATACTTTAGAAAAATCCTTAAAACAATTTGGTTTTCACCCTAATGACATAACCGATGTGTTTATGACGCATTTGCACTTTGATCATTGCGGCGGAAGCATTCAATGGAATGCTGATAAAACAGGTTATGAGCCCGCTTTTAAAAATGCCCATTTCTGGAGCAATAAAGATCATTGGGCCTGGGCCACTCAACCTAACAAGCGTGAAAAAGCTTCTTTTTTAAAAGAAAACATCTTACCAATGGAAGAAAGTGGTCAGCTTAAATTCACTTCTATCCCTAAAGGAGATACTCTGTTTGACTCTGAGCTTGGCTTTGATGTTTTTTTTGCTAATGGGCATACAGATAAGCAAATGATTCCTATGATAAAATATAAAGGAAAGACCATTTGTTTTATGGCTGATTTATTACCAACCTTAGGGCATCTGCCGCTTCCATTTGTAATGGGTTATGATACCAGACCCTTATTAACGCTTGATGAAAAGGAAATCTTTTTAAACCGTGCTGCTGATAACAACTATTTTTTGTTTTTAGAACATGATGCTCATAATGAAATTATTACCGTACAGCGCACTGAAAAAGGCGTGCGGCTTAAAGATATTTATACAACTTCTGAAATTTTTAATTAATATTTAACTCAAATGAAATCGTTCAAACCCCTATTCTTATCGGCGTTACTAACGTCTTTATTATTTAGTTGTGGAAGCACAGCTATTATTTCAACACCAATAGAAAATATTGATAGTTCCCCTTTAAAAACAGCTGAATTAACGCTTGCAGAAAAACACAATTGGGGACATTTAGACCTTTTAAAAGACACCATTCCAGGAATGAGCGTTGATAAAGCTTACACTGAAATTATAAAAACTAAAAAGGGCAAAAAAGTCATCGTAGCTGTAATAGATTCAGGTATTGATATTGACCATGAAGATTTAAACGAAGTTATTTGGACTAACAAAGGAGAAATTCCAAACAATGGTATTGATGATGACAAAAACGGTTATGTTGATGATGTTCACGGATGGAATTTTCTGGGAGATGGTTACGATGAGCAATTAGAATATGTACGCATTTTGGCAAGTGGTGATACAAGCAATCCAGAGTATGAAAAAGCTAATGCGGAATATGAAAAAGAATACCAACTATGGTCGGGCAGAAAAATGCAATATGATCAAATTTATCAACGGATAAAAAGTGCTGACGAAGCGCTTTCTAATCACTTAAATAAAAAGGATTACACAAAAGAAGATGTTCAAGGGATAAAAACAGACGACCAAGAAGTAACTCAAGCAGTACAGATGATGAACTATATGTATAGTAATGGTTTAGATTCTATTAAAGATGCCTATGAAGAAATTGAGGGTGGTTTAGAAAGTATTAATGATCGTCTAAATTATAATTTAAATAAAGATTTTAAAGGGCGTATTAACGGAGACAACCCTGATGATATGAGCACTAAATATTATGGCAATGGAAATGTGAAACCTGTAAAGAAAAGTGAGAGCCACGGAACACATGTTGCAGGTATAATTGCCGCTGAGAGAAATAATGGTTTAGGCGCTAATGGTGTAGCAAACAATGTTGAAATCATGGCAGTTCGTACCGTTCCTAATGGTGATGAATATGATAAAGACGTTGCTTTAGCTATTCGTTATGCGGTTGATAACGGTGCTAAAATAATTAATGCCAGTTTTGGTAAATATTATTCACCTTATAGTGACTGGGTAAGAGAAGCTATTACCTATGCTGGTAAACATGATGTACTATTTGTAAATGCTGCCGGAAATGAAGGTGAAGATTTAGATGCTGTGGCTATTTATCCAAATGATCAAGTTGATAATGGCCCAGAAGTGTCTGATACTTTTATAACTGTTGGAGCTTTAGAACCAAAATACGGCTCTAATATGGTGGCTGGTTTTTCAAATTACGGAAAAATAAATGTTGATGTCTTTGCTCCGGGAGCAAAAGTATATTCAACAACGCCAGAAAATGAATATGATACTAAAGGGGGGACTTCAATGGCTGCTCCTGCTGTTGCTGGTGTAGCGGCTTTAATACGCTCTTATTATCCAGGTTTAACAGCAGCCCAAGTTAAGCGTGTTTTAATGGATTCTGGTTTGGTTGTACAAACGAAAGTGGTTGCCGGAGGCGACACTAATAACGTGAAACCATTTGCAGATTTAACCAAATCCGGCAAAATGGTAAATGCCTACAATGCCTTAATTATGGCCTCTCAAATGGCTAAATAAAAACCTAAACAAATAACAAAAAGGGGAATTATCCCCTTTTTGTTTTAAATAAACATTCATAATAAAAAGAAATCTTACTTTATGAAACGATACTTTTTTACCCTGCTTGCTATAACGTTTACCGCGTTTTGTAATGCCTTTAGCAGCATAAACCAACCCATTAAAACCATTCAAGATCCCAGTTATTGGCAACAACACGTTGACTATACTATGGCGGTTGATATGGATGTAAAGACCTATCAATACAACGGAACACAGCGCTTAGTTTACACCAATAATTCTCATGATATATTAAACCGTGTGTATTACCATTTGTTTTTTAATGCCTTTCAGCCCGGCAGTGAAATGGATGTGCGTTCTTTAACAATTGCAGATCCTGACCCAAGAGTCAAAGACCGCATTAGTAAATTGGCGCCGGAAGATATCGGGTTTTTGAAAGTGACTTCCTTAAAACAAAACGGGGAGGATTTACAATATGAAACGGTTGGGACTATTTTAGAAGTCAATTTAGCAACCCCTATTCAACCGGGAGAACAAGTAACTTTTGATATGGTTTTTAATGGCCAGGTGCCTTTACAAATTCGTCGTGCAGGTAAAAACAATCAAGAAGGGGTAGCTTTATCAATGGCGCAATGGTATCCTAAATTGGCTGAATATGATTTTGAAGGCTGGCATGCCGACCCTTATATAGGTAGAGAATTTTTTGGTGTTTGGGGAAATTTTGATGTAAGCATCACCATTGATAAAAATTATACTATTGGCGGAAGCGGATACCTGCAGAACCCAGAAGAAATTGGCCATGGTTACACACAAGAAAAAATAAAAAAGACTAAAGGAGATAAATTAACCTGGCACTTTTTGGCTCCTAATGTTCATGATTTTACCTGGGCCGCAGACCCCAATTATGCGCATGATACGCTGCAGGTTCCTGATGGCCCCTTATTACACTTTTTCTACAAAAACACCATGTCTAAAGAGAACTTAGACAACTGGAAAAATGTACAGTCAAAAACCGTTGAATTGATGCAGTATTACAGTTCAAATGTAGGAATGTATCCATATAATCAATACTCGGTTATTCAAGGGGGTGATGGCGGTATGGAATATGCCATGTGTACCCTTATTACTGGCGAAGGCAGTTTTAATAGTTTATTTGGCGTCATTGCTCATGAAATGGCCCATACCTGGTTTCAGTTTTTACTGGCATCCAATGAGTCAAAACATGAATGGATGGATGAAGGGTTTACAAGCTACATGAGTGATTTAGCTGAAGACTTTGTCCTAAACAAAAACCTGGAAAACCCTACAAAAGGCGCCTATAGAGCTTATATTTATTTAGCAAAATCCGGTAAAGAACAGCCCCTTACCACACATGCAGACCGCTATGCCTACAATCAGGCCTATGGCATTTCGGCATATTCAAAAGGAGAAGTGTTTTTAGCGCAATTAAGCTATATCATTGGTGCTGAAAACTTAAAAGCAACTATAAAGAAATATTTTGAAGATTTTAAATTTACACATCCAAAACCTTTAGATATTATCCGCACGGCGGAAAAAGTGTCTGGTTTAGAACTTGACTGGTATTTAATAGATTTTGGGCAAACCACCAACACGATTGACTATGGTGTAAAGGCTGTTGAAGACAATAAAATTACTTTAGAGCGTATTGGTTTAATGCCTATGCCTATTGACCTAACAGTAACCTATACCGATGGCGGTACTGAAAATTTTTATATTCCATTACAAATGATGCGCGGTGAAAAACCAACCTCAGCAACCCTTATTTCTGACTGGGCCTGGGCCTACCCAACTTATACTTTTACAGTTTCAAAACCTGTTGCACGTGTACAGATTGACCCGAAAGAAGCTATGGCAGATATTAATAAAGCAAACAACTCAAAATAATTCAGTAACTTATATATTGCATAACAAAGCCTTTTAGAATTTACTAAAAGGCTTTGTTGCTTTTATACGTTTTTAAATAATTGTATTTCAAAAGCAGAATGCTATATTTGAGTATATATAATGCAGATATAGTTAATAACTATATCCAACTGTTAACCTTCATTGTAGCCAGAATTAAAATTATTTATAAAAAAACACTAAAGTCAAATGAAAATAACCACCGTCATTCTTCCTCTTTTTTTAACGCTCTTTATGAGCTGTCAAACTGACAATAAAGAAAAAACCACAGCGACCCACAATAAAACAGAAAATTTCACATCTAAGGAGTATCCAGCCTTGGTTGCCTTATTTAAAGAATGGAGAACATTTGAAAAACCACCACTCCTCGACGGAGCCCCTGATTATACAAATGAAACCTTTGAAAAGCGTTGGTCAAAATTTAAAGAATTACAGTTAGGATTACAATCCATTGACACCACAAATTGGCCTGTAGAAAACCAAGTGGATTGGATGATTGTTTGGGCTGAAATGAATGGGTATGATTTTAACCATCGTATTTTAAAACCTTGGGCGCGAGATCCTGCTTTTTATAAATCGGTTTGGGCCTATAGAAGCGATGTGCCCGCCCATGAAGGTCCAACCCATCATGGTACAACAGAACTATGGACTTATACGTTTCCTTTATCAACAGAAGAAAGAACTAGATTTTTAACTGACTTAAAAGTAATCGTACCACTCAATAACCAAGCAAAGAAAAATTTAACAGGAAATGCAAGGGATTTATGGATTACCGGTATTAGAGATATTCAATACCAAAGTGTGGAACTTAACGATCTAAAAAAACAAGCTAGCATAAAAGATGATGTAGCTTTAGTTTCAGTAATTGACGAAGCCATAGCCTCAACAAATGATCTTGTTTCTTGGTTGCAGGCTCAATCCAAATCAAAAACGGGTTCATCAGGAATCGGCAAAGACAATTATAATTGGTATTTACAAAATGTACATCTAGTTCCATTATCATGGGATGATGAAGTGATGATTCTAAAACGCGAGCTCGCACGTGCTTGGACTTCTTTAAAATTAGAAGAACACAGAAACAGAAATCTACCAGAGTTGGTTGATGCAGGCTCACTTGAGGCCTATAGTAAAATGGCAGATGAGGCAGCTAAAAGCTTGATTACCTTTTTAGATCAGGAAGAAATCGTTACTGTAAAACCCTATTTCGATCCTGCATTACGTGAGCATTTAGGTGAATTTATTCCCAAAGAGGAAAGAAATTTTTTCACTATAGGTGAGCATTACGACCCTAGGCCTTTATATTCCCACTTTTACCATTGGTTTGAATTAGCGCGTATGGATAATGAGCCACATAAGAGTGAAATAAGAAAAGGCCCATTATTATATAACATTTTCGATTCAAGAAATGAAGGGACAGCAACAGCTGTTGAAGAAATGTTTATGCAAGCGGGTTTGTACGATGATAGCCCAAGAACCAAAGAGATTGTTTATATAATGATTGCTCAGCGTGCAGCAAGAGGTTTAGGGTCGTTATACGCGCATGCTAATGAGATGACCATGGAAGAAGCTGGTGCTATTCACAGCGAATACACACCTCGTGGTTGGATGAAAACCGAGAAAGAGCTACTCGTTTTTGAGCAGCATTTGTATTTACGTCAACCAGGATATGGAACGAGTTATATCACGGGTAAATATTTACTGGAAAATACATTGGCTGATTATGCCAGATTACAAGAATTACAGGGCAAGTCATTTGTTTTAAAAGACTTTTTTGACACCCTAAATGGAATCGGGAATATCCCTATTTCATTGGTTAATTGGCAAATAACTGGCTCAAATAATCATTTGAAAATCATTAATAATTAAAAAAGGGTAAGAAATAATAAACGATAGGTTAACAAGATGTATAGGTCATAACCTTCCTTTGGTCGGCAACGCCCCATACACAAAAACGTTAGAGTTAATTAATGATAAACATTGAATAAATAACTAACATTTTCCAAAAGAAAACACTATGAAAAAGCTAAAAAATATACTCCGTGGAATTATGGCTTTAGCAGCCTTTGCAGTTATGCTACCGTGTACCTCACAAGTTCCCACAAATGAAAAGCAGAAGATGGGCCTCTTAATGGCAGACTCCGTTAAAAACTATGTAACGGTGATGTCTTGGGAGCACAAACGCGAACTTTACATTGCGGATGGAATGCCTGAGGCTAAGGCGGATTCCTTGATCGCGAAGGGTCTAGCGTTCCTATCAGTAATGGATCGCACTGCGGGTGATGACCGCATTGGTATTAAAGCACCACCATTCAAGTTTGACGGATGGCTCAATTCCATACCGCTTACTTTGGAAGATCTTAAAGGGCATGTTGTGCTGGTTCGTTGGTTTACCGACACCTGTCCCTACTGTGCAAGTAGTACCCCTGCACTTCGCCAGTTGTACGAGGAATACACAGACAAAGGCCTTAAAATGATTGGGGTTTTCCATCCTAAGGCCGGAAGAGATGACTCATTGGACATACCGCGTGTGGAGCGTGTGGTGGAAGCCAGAGATTTTAAGTTTCCTATTGCGATTGATTGGGATTGGCGCAATAAAACACTAAAGGACTGGTGGTTAACAGGCCCTAAGCGACCAGCTACATCGGTGACATTCATCTTAGATAGGTCCGGGGTAATACAATTCATTCATCCCGGCATGGAATATCATGAAGACAACGGCTCAGAGCTGCACACAATGTGCGTGAGTGACATGGGTCGTATTCGAGCCGCAATAGAGAGGCTCATCGCTGAATAAATCGTCAGCGGTGACAGCTTTTACATTCTTGGTGGAACCATCAAGCCTGTCGGTCCAAACATACCCCTGCGCGGATATAGAATCAATTACACTTTGACGTTGGTTGGGGTGGAAGTGAGTATAAGGAACTAACAAAAATAACTACCTCTAACACCGTGTAAAAAAATTGCTTGTTTTGTTCTTTTCCTTTGTTCCATCTTTTCTAATTTAATATATTTATGAATGGGAAAGTTCTTGCATTTTTATACGCAACTTTCCAGGCACATAAACGTTGTGCCTTCATTTGACCCGTCCTGAAATAAGGCTACATAATTTTAAACATTATGTATAGAAATGACAAAGTAATCAGACGGTATTCAGAACCTTTTAAACTGAAAATTTTAGAAGAAATTACAACAGGAAAACTAAACAAAAATCAACTAGGTAAACTCTATGGTATTGCGCCTACCACCATTAATGAATGGATTAGAAAGTATAACCGTAAAGACCTAATGAACACCAGAGTAAAAGTGGAAACAAAAGACGAAATAACTCGAATTAAAGAACTTCAAAAAGAGATTGAACAGCTTAAAAAGCTACTCTTAAAAAAGGATTTAGATGCCTTGGTATTAGATTCATATCTTGAAGTAGCTGCTGAAGATCTAGGCTACAAATCTGTTGCTGAACTAAAAAAAAAGCTAAGTATAAAGCCTTAATAAAAGCCAAAGAAAAAGCTAAGGGATTTGCTTCTTTAACTACTATAACCAATTGTTTTGGGCATAAACGCAATGCTTTCTATAAGTATAAAAATAGAGCCGATAAGCGGTTAAAACAAGAACAACATATTATTGAGATAGTTAAGAAAAGACGCAAGTCCCTGCCTAGAGAAGGCGTGCGTAAACTCACAAAATCACTAGATGACGACTTTATTAAAGCTAACCTTAAAGTTGGTAGAGATACTTTATTTAATGTCCTTAGAAAACATCAAATGCTAACACTTAGAAAGAAATATAGTTCTAGAACAACGAACTCATACCATCGATTTTATAAGTATAACAATATCATAAAAGATGTTGAAGTTACTAGACCTAACCAGGTTTGGGTCTCTGATATTACCTATATCAGAACTGTAAAAGGGTTTTGTTATCTAGCACTCATTACAGACATGTATTCTAGAAAGATTGTGGGTTATGACCTTAGTGATAGTCTAGAACTAAACGGATGTGTGAGAGCACTTAAAAAAGCTTTATACCAAGCTAAAAACACAAAAGGACTCATTCACCATTCAGATAGAGGTATTCAATATTGCAGCAATGTATATACACAAATCCTGAAAAGAAATAAGGTAGAAATCAGTATGACTGAAGAAAATCATTGATATGAAAATGCCCTAGCAGAAAGGGTTAACGGGATTCTTAAAGATGAATTTTATCTTGATCAAACCTTTACTAGCATGGAGCACGCGAAAAGAGCCACAAAAAATGCAGTTAATTTATACAATGAAATAAGATTACATTTATCTTTAGATTTTAAAACACCGAATATGGTATATAAATTAACAGCGTAAAATCAATTTTAACCTGTAGCCATATTTCAGGACTAGATATTAAGAACAAAACAAAAAGTTTATCAAATGGAAAAAAAATGGATATTATTAACAGCAATACTAATTTTCTTAATATTTATTTTTCTCTTTTGGAGGCTGACTAGTGGTTATACTAAAAAAGGATATGGTATAAAAATGTGGAAACATTGGCCAACGAGATTATCATATTGGCAAGCTGCAATATTATATAGTATTGGTTTTACAACTTTAATAATGTTTCTTTTAAAATGGGGAAATATTTTGACTTTTTAAAAGTTTAAAAAAAGAATAACTGTAGCCAACAAAGAACTGAGTTAAAAAGCAATGCGGATATGAGAAGTGTTCCACCCTAATTTACCATTTAGATATTCTGAAACTCCTAAAATCATAATTTTATTTTAATTAATTTTAAATCAAATATAAACAATTAAGGTTGTTCTGTGATGCAGTCTACTCAAGTTAGTTGTGCAAGTGTTGTTCAATAAGGGTTAGTTTGGAGATGGAGAACTTTAAGGGAAGTTATTTGAGTTAGATGAAGTAGGTTAGGTCGCTAAACAATTATTAAGAAAAATAGTATTTTAGAGATTCAAAAGAATTAATAAATGGCAAAAAGCAACAACTCACAGTCTTGGTTAGGTATTCTAATAGAGTTACTTGAAGCTTTTTTTAAAAGTTCACGCAGTACTTCACGCCCTAGAACCTGGAATCAACATGTGGTCCCTTATGAGGATGGTTGGGCGGTACGCCGTGAAGGTAATAAACAGATTACATCAAAACATATAAAACAAAGTACCGCTATTAAAAAAGCCAAGGTGTTGGCTAAAAAATACAAAGCAAATTTAATCATCCACCGAGAGGATGGAACTATTAGAGACCATGTTGATTTTGATTAGGGAAAACTTACTCGATTAAGTATAGGAATATGACACATTACTAAAGACATTAGAGTCAACTGTTATGCCATAGATAAGTTCTTATTAAGTTTGTATTTCATTATTTTATTTCTGAAAGCACTTTTTTGGCATTACCAAATACTGAGACTCATCTTGACAGATTCTTTATGAGATATCGCTTGGGTAACGTAAATAACCCCGTTTTAAAGTCCTTATAAAATACCTAAGTCATTTATAGCTATTTCAATCAAGCTTTCACCATCTATTGAATATAATTTGTCCTCAAAAATATAAAGGTAATTAGGGACTTTAATCCTAGCAATTATGTGATTGTCTTTATCAGAAATTATTGTTTCTTCACGGAAACCTTTTGAATAGAGTTTATAATCTTTAAAATCATTATAATAAAAGTATAGATCGCTTATATTATAATGATACCCAACTTTAAATTGGTCGTCTAATTCTAATATTATGCTTTTCGTGGTTTGAACGAAATGTTTAGTTGTATCTGATAACACTAAATTCGATAAGACGGAGTCTTCTTTTTTAAAGATAATTCGACTTCGAACAAAAATATTCAATTCCCCTAAATCAGCTAGATCAATAGGTTTTTCTTCAAATTCATTCATATTAGACAGAGATAACTTTAAGATTTTATCTTTTAATACAAGAAACAAATTATCTTCTATTACTTTATAATCCATAATAAAATTATCATCGGTACCAATCGATTTTGAATATTCTTTTTTGCCTGTTTCAGTATTTAAAACTAAAATAAAAGGATCACCGAAATTAATTTGTTTGTTACCAAAATTGGCATATCCACGGTTTACCAAATAGATCATACCGTCCTTTAAAAAAATGGAAGACTTACTGGTCGTCTTTTCATCCAATGGATAAGTCCAACTCACTTCCCCGCTATTCTTATTTATTTTCGATAATTTTTCTTTTGAAGCAAAATAAACAAAGTTACTATCAAGTAGCACGTTAGAAGCGACATCTCGCACTAAATTAGGCCCTGAGGAGGTAACAACAACACCTGTCATAAATCCGACGACCACTCCTGCTGCATTTTTAGCAATTGTTTCTGTATAGTCCTTTTTCCCGGTAACGGTATTATAGTCCCAACCCATTCCATTTTTAATATTAAGTGAATGCAATCCTGCTGCAGCAATCAAAAGGGTAGAATCGTTCATTCTAATAATTTTATTCCAGCCATATTCTCTGCTTAAATCTCGTTGCCATAAAACATTTCCATTATTTAAGTCGACTCCTTGTATTTTGTTTTTTTCGTTTTTTATGTATTGAACACCAATATTATTTTCTTCATTTATGTAATAAACATCATTTTTATCGTTCCATAGCTCAATGCCAGTTTCATTGTTTATATATTGAATTTTATTATTACGGGAAAGCCTAATAAGACTGCCTATTTGATTTACATCATTGATGGAATAATCAATTTTTTTTGACCATTTTATCCCAGATGAGCGCAAATTAAAAACAATGATTTGACCCTGTAGAGATAATACTTTTCCATTTTTGCTTAATTTTCTTAATTGTAAAGTTATATTACCCGTAGCCGAGTCCAAATAACGCTTATAGATATGGTTAGGGAATTGGTATTCCTTTGCCAAAATATCTTGTTGTGTCAGTAAATTTTGACCAATAATCTTTTGGTTTTGAATTACTTTTATGTCTGACGATTGCCCTATAAGTTCCAAACTCATCAGAGCAATAAGACTAATAATTATTTGTGTTTTCATGTTAAAATTATTTATAAATTGATTAAAACATAAATTGGTTTGTTACTTTAACAAGTCTATTAAATTTACGATAATAAATTTAATTTAATTGCATGTTATTAAGACATTTAACCTAAGGTTTATGCCATTTAAAATATTCTCATAAACAGTCTAATTCTATTTTAAATTAGTAAAACTATAGTCAAATAATTTTGAAAAGACGAGTATTTTTGTGTTTGGTAGAGATTGAAATGACATATAGTAATTAACCTACCAAAACGACCTTATACAAGTTTAATAACTAATTAAATATTTAATATATTAGTGTTATAGTGCGGATATAGTTAATATCTATATCTACTTGTTGGCAACAAGCTAAAAAAGAACACTTATAGAAAAATATGGGCAATATTACACCTTGGATTATTTTAATAAGCTATGTACTTGTACTTCTGTTAATTGATTTCTTCATATTGCATAAAAAGAATCGAGACACATCGGTAAAACGAGCTATTTTTGAAACTATTTTCTTTATTACTAATGCTTTAATATTCTCTGGTTTTATTTATTGGTTTTATAATATTTCTCTTGTTGACAATGTAAATAACCTTGAACCAGCTCAAGCAGTAGTAAAATACTTGACAGGCTACATTATTGAATTATCCTTAAGTGTCGATAATCTATTCGTGATTGCAATCATTTTTACTTCTTTTAAAATTCCAAGACAATATCAACACAATTTGCTTTTCCTTGGAATTCTCGGAGCAATCGTATTTCGCGCAATTTTAATAAGCGTTGGACTTATTTTAATAAATAGAGTCCACGGAATGAACATTGTTTTTGGATTATTTCTTTTGTTTACAGCCTTAAAAATGTTGAAAAAAGAAGCAGAACATAAAGAAGTTAAAGAACCGAAAGGGATTATAAAATTATTTCGATTCAGCAATGAGTTGCATGACGGAAAATACATTACCAAAGTTAATGGAAAAACAGTCTTTACGGCACTTTTTGGAGCGCTGATAACAATAGAATTAACTGACTTACTATTTGCATTAGATAGTATTCCAGCTATTTTTGCGGTTACGACAGACCCTTTTATTGTGTTTAGCTCAAATATATTTGCCGTGATGGGTTTGAGATCACTTTACTTTTTCCTATCAAAGATGTTAGAGAAATTTGTTTATTTGAAGTACAGTGTTTTTGCTATACTTTTATTTGTTTCACTTAAATTGATGACGGCTAGCTTGACTGAAATTCCTGAATGGTTTTCTCTACTATTTATCGGAATTTCACTAGCTATTGGAATTTACATATCAACAATTAATATAAAATCAAAATAAAGGCAGTTGCCACACCGTGTAAAAATAATTGCTTGGTTCTAGTCTACTCGGAAAATCCATAGGATTTTCCTCTGGTTCGTTCCATTTTTAGTAAGTTAGTTGCTTAAACACGCTACTATCCTTACACAAACACGTTGTGCTTCATTATGACCCGTCCTTGAAAAATTACAATTGAGAAAGAACACACAGAGATATAAGGCTTTTTTATGCAATTAATTTGCATATTAAATGGCTGGCCTTGGGTTGACTTGATTTTATTTCTTTTATTATGGGAAATATGAAACTGGAATTTTCTTCTGAGATAAATATTTTATTACTACATCAAAAATGATTTGTTCGATTGATATCTAAGACACGCTTTCAACTTCCTTCCTGTCCTTTTTGGGGTGTTGTTTAATATTTGTAATTTTGCTTTTATGCTGAGATTAGTCATATAGAATAGACTTGTTGTCTGCAAAAAAAATTACTTAAAAATGTTTGACCGCAAAAAGGCATACATGTTTTGCAACAGCTTAGTGGCTGTGTTGATTCTCTGTGCATTGCTCCCAAAAGATTGCTTATGAAGACCGATTTTTTAAAGAATCTTGCATTGGGCTTTGGTGTTGCCTTCTTATTCTTCATCCTGATGGAGTTGATTCTAATGACAGCCGGAGTGAAATCTCTTTACGAGCGCACCGATCCCGCAGTTGGATTCGCTGGCTATGCGCCACTGTTTGTCAAGCATACGCAGCCTAACGGAGAGGAAATCTATAGTACCGCGGCCAACAAGATGCAGTGGTTCAACATGCAGAGCTTTCCGGCTAAAAAGGCTAAAAATGTTACCAGAGTCTTCTGTATAGGTGGGTCGACAACTTACGGTCGCCCATACGACGACCGCACCTCGTTTTCCGGCTGGCTACGCCGCTTCCTTCCGGCTGTTGACTCTACTCGTAACTGGGAAGTCATTAACGCGGGTGGCATTAGTTACGCGAGTTATCGCGCAGCCCGGCTTATGGAGGAACTTGCAGATTATGAACCAGATTTATTCATTGTTTATTCGGGGCACAACGAGTTCCTTGAATCACGGACATACAACAAGCTTCTGAAAGTACCCAAGTTTTTACGCAGTCTTGCGGTATTGGCCTCAAGGACACGGATATATAGTCTGCTTTCGGACTTTATTAACAAAAGTGACGCTGTTCTTCCTACGGAGGTTACAGCCTTGCTTGACCATTCTGTTGGCCCAGATGATTACCACAGGGATGACAAGAAACGTGATGCCATACTTGACGATTTTAAAACCAGCCTGTTTCGTATGACCTATATTAGCGAGCAGGCCAAAGCCAAGTTGATATTTGTTACGCCTGCATCAAACATTGGAGACTTTTCTCCTTTCAAATCAGAGCCCAGTAACAATCTGAGCGCTGATGAGGTAAGTGAGGTTGACGATCTTAAGCAAACTGTGACTAAGGCTTTAGGCGAGGGCAATCAAGAACACGCAGAGGCGATTGCCCGAGAAGCGCTGGCTATTGATGGCCGTGACCCCGAATTGCTTTACTTGCAGGCACAGGCTTTTTTAGCCCTCGGAAGGATAGATGACGCACGAAGTGCTTTCATACAGAGCAGGGACGAGGACGTTTGTCCTTTGCGGGCCTTAACTCCAGTCCGCGGGATTGTAACCGATGTTGCACAATCAAAAAACGCAGGATTTGTGGACTTCGCACAAATCGTTAACGAAAACTCGCCTAACGGAATTCCCGGATCAGAATTGTTCTTAGACCATGTGCATCCAACAATTGATGGTAACCAAATGCTAGCGCTGGCCATTGTTAAGGAGATGTTGCAGGAGAGAATGCTCACTCAGACAGGCACTTGGAATGAAGATATAATTGCTGATATCAGTAATGAGCTGAAAAACAGTTTGGATAAAAAAACCCATGCTATCGCACTCAGGAACCTATCAAAAGTGTTAATGTGGGGCGGAAAGAATGAGGAGGCCAAACGTCTTGTCGATCGTGCAGCATCTATGATTCCCGAGGACAGTGAATCACAGGCTCAAGAAGGGATTCTACTCTGGCGAGCAGGAGACAAGGAAAAAGCAATAGTTCATTTTCGGGAGGCCGCACGCTTAGCCCCATGGAACGCCATCATCCATCATAAATTAGGGGTGCTATTGTCAGAACTTAGTCGTATGAACGAAGCGGAAATAGAGTTGGAAGAGGCCGTCCGTCTGGACCCCAAACTACCCAATTTACATTACGATTTAGGAATTGTGCTGCATGCGCTTGGGAAGAATAAACAAGCAGAATCTGCTTACCGGAGGGCCCTCAAGATGAATCCCAACCATGCCGAAGCTTATAATAATCTGGGGACTATATTCGGGCAGAGCGGAAACCATAGGGCAGCTTCTGAGATGTTTGCCGAGGCTTTACAACTTGATTCTGACTATGAGGCCGCAGCTGCTAATCTTGCACGTGCACGCAATGCTCTTGGCCAATAATCAAAAAAGGAAAAGTAATAAACGGAATATCATATATTATGACTCAATCCAATTTGAATTGCTCTTTCCAATTAGAATCATTAATTAATTTTTCCTGTTGATTCTTATCAAATAAGTAATTGCCAATGACCAGAAAATCCATTTCTGTTCGCATAAAACATCTGAATCCGTCATCAGGATTGCAAACAATGGGCTCCCCACGAACGTTAAAACTTGTATTTACAATAACGCCGTAACCAGTTTGTTTTTTAAATGCATTTATTAAATTCCAATATTTTGGATTTGTATTTTTATTCACACTCTGTATTCTGGCTGAAAAATCAATATGTGTAATTGCAGGGACATCAGAACGTAGATGATATAATCTCTCATAGAGCTCCATTTCGCTATACCCTGCAGGCAAAGGTTTTAATCTTTCCTCTTTTACAGGGATAACATGCAACATATAGGGAGAAGGAGAATCCATAACAAAATAATCTTGGGTGTCTTCTTCTAATACTGTTGGTGCAAATGGCCTGAAGCCTTCCCGGTATTTAATTTTTAGATTCATTTTCTTTTGCATTTCAGGATTTCTAGCATCTCCAAGAATACTTCTATTACCCAGAGCCCTGGGCCCAAATTCCATTCGTCCCTGAAACCACCCGATCACATTTCCTTCAGAAATTTTTTCTGCAACCACTTCTGTTAACTCATTAAAATGTTCAAAATATTTGTATTGAGCATTATGCTTTCTGATAATCCCTAAAATGTCTTTATTATTAAATTCAGGGCCTAAATAAGCCCCTTTCATGCCGTCGGGTTTGTTATTTACATGTCTTTTCTCTCCTTTCCATAAATGCCAACCCAGATACGCAGCCCCTAATGCCCCACCGGCATCACCCGCAGCCGGTTGTATCCATATGTCTTTAAATAATTTTGATTCCAATAATTTGCCGTTAGCAACACTATTTAATGCAACCCCACCAGCCATAACCAAGTAATCACTGTTAGTTAACTTTTTCGCGGTTTTTGCAAGTTTTAAAACGATCTCTTCGGTAATTTGTTGAATTGCCAAAGCCATATTCATGTATTCCTGTGAAATCTCTGACTCCGCATTTCTGGGAGGAATTCCAAATAAACGCGTCCATTTTTTATCCGCTGTCATTTTTAAGCCGGTGGCGTATTTGAAATACTTCATATTAAGCAAAACAGATCCGTCTTCTCGTATATCAACCATTTCACCTAATATTTTCTCTTTATAGTTTTTTGTTTGTTGAGAATTAGGATTTCCATAAGGAGCCAACCCCATTAACTTATATTCTCCACTATTGACCCTAAACCCGATATATTGTGTAAAAGCAGAATATAACAATCCTACAGAATGAGGAAAATGTAATTCGCTAATTATTTTAATAGTATGATCATTTCCATATCCAATAGCGGTTGTTGCCCATTCTCCAACACCATCAATGGTTAAAATGGCAGCCTCTTTAAAAGGAGAAGGATAAAAGGCACTGGCAGCATGTGATAAATGATGTTCGGGAAATAAAATTGGTATTTTTTTATCACCTAAATGCTTTAGCTCGTCTCTGAGCATCTTTTTCATAAAAAGCTTTTCCTTGATCCAAACAGGAACCGCTGAAAGAAAACTTATTAAGCCTTTTGGGGCAAATGCATGATAGGTTTCAAGTAACCTTTCAAATTTAATATAGGGTTTGTCATAAAATGAAATAGCTGTCAAATCATTATAATCTATTCCGGCTTCACTTAAAACGTATTTTGCAGCATTTATAGGGAATGAAGAGTCATGCTTTTTTCTGGTAAAGCGTTCTTCATGCGCTGCTGCAATTATTTCTCCATCAATAATTATAGCTGCTGCACTATCGTGGTAATAAGCTGAAATGCCTAGAATAGCTGTTGACATAATTCCAAAATTAAAAGTTTAAAATATGGAATAAATAAATGGAGCTATGGCTGAACCACTTGTTAATACGATTAATACTCCAAATACTAATAACACAATAATGATTGGTAATAACCAAAATTTTTTGCGGGCTTTTAAAAAGGCCCAGAGGTCTCTTAAGAATTCCATGATTAAAATTTTATTATATTAATAAGGGTTTTCAATATCTTCTGATACAAAAGTATGATTTCGTGTCTGCATTACAGAGGTCTTACCTTTTTTAAATTGAGATAATTGTAATGAATCTTTACCGAGGAGTCTTCTGAATACGCCTACTGGAATAACCAAAATAAAGTATATAATGCTTAATATGATTTTTGAGACAATGGTTCCTAATAATTGTGATAAGCCAAGCCAAATAATTGCAAATGGATAATAAAACATTGGGAATGTCATATTCATAATCAAAACAGGAATGGCTATTTTATAATAAAGATTATTATGTGAAAACAATCCAATTAACAGTAATAGAAGCACTGCGGCCATACCCGTATCGGCAGCCTGTTTCGTTGAAATTGTTCGAGGGAAATAACCCCATAGATCTTTTTTTTTCATATTACATTTGTTTCAATCCTATATTAATCTAGGGGTATCCATATTATCTGTCTAAGATAGTAAATCTTTAAGGGTCGTTAATGATATATTTACTCTATAGGCTCATATTTTCGTTGTTTTAACCGAATGATGACCTAACAATAAATTAACTGCAAATTTAGATACTAGTGAAAATTGAAATATCTTTATAGTTTAAACAAAATGATTATGAAAACGTTACTTAGGTTTATTTTCATTGGGTTTCTTTTGGCAGGTTTTTATACTTGTAATAAAGAAAACCCTTCAATAGATGAAGAAAATCTGCCCATTGCTAAAGTTGAATTGCCTCAAATTAACATAATCACTAATGGTGTAGAAATTGTAGATGAGCCTAAAATTACAGCGGGAATGCTTGTTTCTGCTGATGATGTTATTGATTTTTCAGGAATCATAGGTATTGAAATCAGAGGGTCTTCGTCACAAATGTTCCCTAAAAAACAATACGGAGTGGAAACACGGGATGAAGCGGGTGACGGCCTTGACGTCTCTATACTTGGTTTTCCCGAAGAAGAAGACTGGATTTTATATGCGCCATATAGCGATAAGTCCTTAATAAGAAATATTCTTATTTATGATTTATCAAGAGACATAAACCGATATGCAAGCAGAGCTAAGTTTGCAGAAGTAAGTATTAACGGGTCGTACAACGGCCTATATGTTTTTATGGAAAAACTCAAAAGAGATTCGAACCGAATAAATATTAATAAATTAAATGTGGATGAAAATAGCGGAGAAGATCTTACGGGAGGTTATATTTTAAAAATTGATAAAGCCTCTGGATTTGATGAAACACTATATACCTCAAATAATTCAATAACTTCAAAATATGCTCCTAATAACGCTTTGTTAAACCAAAAAATATACTTCAATTACGACACGCCTAAAGAGGAAGACATTACCCCTGAGCAAAAAGAGTATATAACGAATTACATGAATATTTTTGAAGATGCTTTAGCTGGAGAAAATTATACTGACCCCAATGAAGGCTATTCAAAATATATAGACACCAATAGTTTTATAGACTTTTTTCTGCTTAATGAATTATCAAATAACGTGGATGGGTATAGATTAAGTACTTGGCTTACAAAAGATAAAAACGAAAAACTTAAAATGGGCCCAATATGGGATTTCAACTTAGCTTTTGGAAACGCTAATTATTGTGGAGGCGGAGAAACTAATGTTTGGGCATATAAGTTTAATGGGCGTTGTTCCAATGATTTTTGGCAGATACCATTTTGGTGGGATCGCTTACTTACAGACCCTGCATTTATTGTTCAAGTGCAGGCGCGCTGGCAGGAATTGCGCAGCGGAGCATTTTCAAATCAAGCCATATCAAATAAAATAGATAGTTATACGGAAATGCTTAATACTTCTGGTGCTGTGGAAGCAAATTTTCAAAAATGGCCAGTTCTAAATGAATATGTTTGGCCAAATAATTATGTAGGAAATTCTTATCCTGCAGAAATCAATTATATTAAAAATTGGATTGATCAAAGATTGTTATGGCTTGACACAGAAATTATGGCATTATAATAAAACTGTCTTAAATTATTCTATTTGACAGCTTAAACCTTTATTTTTGATCCATTAATGAGTAAATAATGAAAAAAGTAACCTTATTTATTGCACTTTTAACAATTTGGTTAGGACAAGCCCAAATTTTAGAACCGGTTAAATGGTCAACCTCCGTTGAAAAAGTTTCAGATTCCGAATATAAATTAATTTCAAAAGCTACTATTGAATCAGGCTGGCATTTGTATTCACAAAATGTGCCGGAAGACGGCCCAATTCCAACATCATTTGTATATGATGATTTTAACGGAGCCTTTAAGTTTATAGACAATACATCAGAAGAAACAGGACAAACAATAGACGATCCTGTTTTTCAAATGAAAATTAAATTTTTTGAAAAATCAGCTATTTTCATTCAAAAAGTGGAAGTTTTAGGAGAAGAAACTGTGGTTAATGGTTTAGTAGAGTTCATGGTGTGCGACGATAGTAGGTGTTTGCCTCCAACGGAGGTTGAGTTGGTTTTTAATTTATCAGAATCCAAAAATGCCATAACTACCAGTACTGATGAGCAAAATATAAAATCTGATACTATAGAATCATCATCAACCCAAAACGAATCACAAAAAGGTCTTTGGGGGATTTTCTTTATAGCTTTTCTGTCGGGTTTTGCCGCTTTGTTAACGCCCTGTGTGTTTCCGATGATACCCATGACCGTAAGTTTTTTCACCAAACAAAGTAAAACGAAGGCCGCTGGCATAAAAAATGCCATTATTTATGGAATTTCTATTATTGTGATTTATGTGCTTTTAGGTACAGCGGTTACCGCTGTTTTTGGTGCCGATGCTTTAAATGCATTAGCTACGAATGTATGGTTTAATATCATCTTCTTTTTATTATTAGTTGTTTTTGCAGTATCCTTTTTGGGTGCTTTTGAAATTATGTTACCAAACTCATGGGCCAATAAAGTGGATTCAAAGGCAGATAGAGGCGGACTTATTGGGATTTTCTTTATGGCACTGGCATTAGCAATTGTATCATTTTCATGTACAGGTCCCATTGTTGGAACTTTGTTAGTGCAAGCGGCCTCAAAAGGAGGATTAGCTCCTATTATTGGGATGCTAGGCTTTTCACTGGCCATTGCGCTACCCTTTGCATTATTTGCGGCGTTCCCGGGTTGGTTAAATTCATTGCCAAAATCAGGAGGCTGGTTAAATACAGTAAAAGTGGTATTAGGTTTTTTAGAATTAGCCCTGGCTTTTAAATTCCTTTCACAAGCAGATTTGGTTTTACAAACACATATTTTAGAACGAGAAGTTTTTCTAGCCATCTGGATTGCTATTTTCGGGACTTTAGCTTTGTATCTTTTTGGAAAACTTCAATTACCGCATGATGCGCCATTAACTCATATTTCTGTTGGAAGACTTAGTTTAGGTCTCATAGTTTTATCATTTACTATTTACATGATTCCGGGGCTCTGGGGCGCACCATTAAATCTTATAAGCGCTTTTCCACCACCACAAAACTATAGTGAGTCTCCATACGGAGTGGGATTTTCAAAAGTTGGTGAAGCAAGTTCACAGTCCAATACCAATCACGATAATTTACCGGAAGGGGCCCACCTGTTGGCTCCTCACGACATTTTAGCCTTTAATGACTATGACAAAGGCCTGGCCTATGCCAAACAAGTTGGAAAACCTGTAATGATTGATTTTACCGGATGGGCTTGTGTAAATTGCAGAAAAATGGAACAAAAGGTGTGGCCTGATCCAAATGTTTTAAATATTTTAAAAAATGAGCTGGTGCTGATTTCTCTTTATGTTGATGACAAACGAAAACTTGAAGCGGATGACGTTGTAGAATCAAAACTAAAAGAAGGCAAGCAGTTAAAATATATTGGACAAAAATGGAGTGAGTTACAAACGCTTAAATATAAAGCCAATTCACAACCATTTTATGTGTTGATGGACCACAATGAGGAAAACCTTATTGATCCTATTGCTTATACGCCTAATGTTGATGATTATTATAACTGGTTAACAGAAGGTATTTCTAATTTTAATGATTAAAGAAATTATTAAGGAAACATCTTTTTTAGAAAAAATATGAACAGGTAATGGTTAATGAAAAAGAAAATAACACCAGTCTTGAGACTTATTTTTCCACTTTTAGAGATAACATTGTTGGCGTCGATCAAGAGTTTGAATCTCCATATGGTAAGAAAAAGATCATTTATGCTGACTGGACGGCGAGCGGCAGGTTGTATAGGCCTATTGAAGATAAATTATTAAATGAAATTGGTCCTTTTGTTGCCAACACGCATACCGAAACCTCTATAACAGGGTCGGCCATGACCACGGCGTATCATGATGCCAGAAACATTATTAAAAAACACGTCAACGCTTCTAAAGATGATGTATTAATAACCGTTGGAACAGGTATGACGGGCGCCATTAATAAATTCCAGCGGATTCTTGGGATTAGGCTGAATGAAAACCTGAAAGACCATACCCAAGTGCCTGATGAAAAAAGACCAATTATATTTGTGTCTCATATGGAACACCATTCTAATCAAACGTCTTGGTTAGAAACGATTGCTAAAGTTGAAGTCATCCAATCAAATGAAGAAGGATTGCCGTGTTTAAAAAATCTGGAAGATTTATTGGAGAAATATCAACATGTACCTTTAAAAATGGCAGCTATTACAGGCTGTTCTAATGTCACGGGAATCAGAACAAATTATCACCAAATAGCCAAAATAATGCATCAAAATAATGGCCTTTGCTTTGTAGATTTTGCCTGTTCTGCGCCGTATGTTGATATTGATATGCACCCAGAAGATGAAGAGCAATATTTAGATGCTATTACCTTTTCACCACACAAATTTTTAGGCGGGCCTGGTTCCTCAGGGGTTTTAATTTTCAACAAAAAACTGTATAAAAATTTGGTGCCAGACAATCCTGGAGGTGGAACCGTATCGTATACAAACCCATGGGGGAATCATGACTATATTGATGATATAGAAACCAGAGAAGATGGCGGAACCCCAGGGTTTTTACAAGCTATAAAAATTGCTCTGGCTATTAGGCTTAAGGAGCAAATGGGGGTACAAAATATTTTAGACAGAGAGCATGAACTCAATGCCATTATTTTTAAAAAACTTTCTAACATCCAGAATCTAACAATTCTTGCGCCAGAGCATACTGAAAGGTTAGGCGTGTTTTCTTTCTTTATTGAAGATGCCCATTATAATTTAGTGGTCAAACTTTTAAATGACCGATTTGGCGTCCAAACCAGAGGCGGTTGCTCTTGTGCAGGTACTTATGGTCATTATTTACTGCACGTAGATCAGCTTACCTCCAGAGCCATTGAACAAAAAATACTGGAAGGCTGTTTAATGGAACGCCCGGGATGGATTAGAATGTCTATTCATCCAACAATGACCAATGCCGAAATAGAATTTATTTGTGAGGCTATAAAAGAGGTGGCCAAAAACTTTAAGGAGTGGCAAAAGGATTACAGCTATGATTCTATAAAAAACGAATTTATACACAAAGGAAACCATAACATTGAGCAGAAAATTGTTGGTGATTGGTTTAACATGTAATTAGCTTTCAGAGATTTTGCTCACTATTATGATGGTATGAATTTCTTCCGTATGATCAATTTTAATATAATGTTTGTGAATGAGATGCTCTGTTTTAAAACAATTTGCTTTAAGAGTTTCTTGCAACAGGTCTAAAGGATGATAATAAAAGTACATTTTATCACCATTACTACCAACCTGATACCCCGATTGATTATAGTCACCTTCTACAAAACTCAAGTAAAGGATGCCTGTTTTTTTTAGCAGGTTTTTACAGTGAGCAATTAAATTTATTAAGTCAGATTGTGACAAATAAGGTATACAAAAACCACAAATAATGCCAGTATATTCCTTTTTCAAACGGGATATTTCTCTTATATCCATTGTAAGAAATTCTGCTGACGGACTATTTCTATTAGCTAATTCAATCATATTTGAAGACACATCAATAGCTGTAATTTGTAATTCAGGATTTTTTGTTAGCAGATATTTACAAATGTTTCCTGGGCCACAACCAAGATCAATAATATTTAACCCTTGTTGTTTTTTTACCAAACTTAAAAATTTATCATAAGTATCATTGTACAAGTCTAGGTGCATAAACTTGTCTTGATAAAGCGGCGCCAATTTATTCCATGTTTTAAAAGTCTCTTGGTATCTATCCACAATAATGGTTTTTATTATAAATTTAATTCATTTTACAATAGGGTTTATTTCGTAACCCCTTTGTTTTTTATAATTGATATGATGTAGTGGTGTGATATATCTGGTTTATGAACCATACAAATGATGGTTATTTTTTAAAAATACCTTGTTTTTCATATATTTAAATTATATTAGTAACTTAACATTATAGCTTATTAACCAATACTATTATGAATAGGTTTTTTTTGTTTGTAACCTTTATGTTGCTTGTGTTTTTTGAATCACCTGCTCAAGAAACGCCCCCAATAGAAATATTTACGCCCAAAGATTATGGTGCAGAAAATCAAAATTGGGGCATTTCACAATCAAAGGATAAAAACATATACATAGCAAATAACAAAGGATTGTTGGAGTATAATGGAGCCGCCTGGAAATTGTATGATTCTCCAAATGAAACTATTATGAGGTCGGTTAACGTGATTGATGATATCATATATACGGGTTGCTATAGAGAATTTGGGTATTGGAAAAAGAATGATTTTGGAACCTTAAACTATACCTCATTATCTCAAAGATTAAACATTTCGTTTTTAGATGATGAGGAGATCTGGAACATTATTGATGTTGATGAATGGGTATTGTTTCAATCTTTAAAAAGAATATATATTTATAATAAAAGGGAAAATAATTATTCTGTTATTGATTCCAACACCACTATCTATAAAATCTTTAAAGTTAACGGAAGTATTTATTATCAAAAAACTAAAGACGGGATCTATAAAATTGAAAACGGTAAATCTACTTTAGTTATAGATGATAATGTAGTAAAAGAAAATTTACTTGTTAATATGTTTTATCATTTAGGGCAATTATTGATTGAGACGGAAGACAATGGTTTTTATTTTTTTGAAAATGATACTCTTAAAAAATGGGAAATTCCGGCCAACAATGTCATTTCAAGTGTCAGTGTTTATAGAAGTGTTCAATTAAGTGATAACAGTTTTATTTTAGGAACGATTGCTGATGGGATTTTTCATTTATTGCCTAATGGAGAGCTAGATTATCAAATTAACAACTTTAATGGCTTAAGTAACAATACGGTTCAATCTATTTACGAAGATTTAGAAAGCAATATTTGGCTTGGATTAAATAATGGTATCAATTGTGTTAATATTAATTCACCGTTTAGTATTTATAATGAGATAAATGGAAAAATTGGAACAGTCTATGCCTCTTCGGTTTTTAATGATATGTTGTATCTGGGAACCAATCAAGGATTGTTTTATAGGCCCTCAATTTCAAAGTCCGAATTTAAATTTATTGAAGGGACACAAGGACAAGTGTGGTGTTTGGTTCAATATGATAATGCCTTGTTTTGTGGACACAATTCAGGAACCTTTATAGTTAATGGAAATAAAGTTAAATTGATTTCAGATATTCAAGGTGCCTGGAATATGATCCCGATAGAGGGCAATCCAAATATCATGTTGCAAGGCAATTATGACGGGTTATATGTTATTGAAAAGAAAAATAATGAGTGGAAACTCAGAAATAAAATTCGGGGCTTTGATATTTCTAGTAAATTTTTTGAAATGGTTGATACTAACCAGTTTCTGGTGAATCACGAATATAAGGGAGTTTTTAAAATTAAGTTAGATAAAGAACTAATAAATGTTTTGGAAGTCTCAAAGGACACGTCAGTTGAAAAGGGTATAACATCAAGTCTTATTAATTATAACAACCATATTTATTACGCGTATAAAGAAGGCGTTTTTAAATATAATAATGATAAGCAAACCTTTTTGAAGGATACCTTATTGAGTAATTTAGTAGATGAGGTTGAGTATTCTACTGGGAAACTTGTTTACGATAAAGAAAGGAACAAACTTTGGGGTTTTTCTTCCAGAAATTTAAATTTTATTGCGCCAGGTAAATTAAGTAGTACTCCAAAAGTCAGGAATATTCCGTTCTCAAAAGTTTTACCTAGAGGACTGACTGGCTATGAAAATATATCCTATTTACAGGATCAAAAATATTTAATAGGTGCCTCTTCCGGATATGTCATACTTGATTTGGATAAGATTCAGGAAAAAACGTATAAGGTTAATATTTGTTCGGTAACAATAAGCGATTTGGATTCTAATCTGGAGAGTGTAAAAATCGCTGAAGAAGGCAAATTTGATAACAACTTTAACAATGTAGAATTCACTTTTAGCGTCCCTGAATTTGATAAATATTTAGACACAGAATATCAATATCAATTGGAAGGTATTGATACCCATTGGAGTCCATGGTCTAAAGATTCAAACGCTACGTTTAAATATTTGCCATTTGGAAACTACACGTTTAATGTAAGAGCAAAAACCGGAAATACTCTTTCCAGTAATATAGCCTCCTTTAATTTTAAAATTGAAAGACCATGGTTTTTATCAAACACAATGATATTTATTTATATCATAGCGTTATGGTTATTTTCATTAATTGTTCACAATGTTTACAAACGTTACTATAAGAAGCAAAGGGAAAAATTGTTATTTAAAACCCAGCAACAATTAGAGCTGAAGGAATTAGAAAACCAGAAACAGCTTATGAAGTTTAATAATGATAAGTTACGTCAAGACATAGAGACTAAGAACAGAGAATTAGGAATTTCAACAATGAGTTTGATAAAGAAGAATGAATTTTTAAATAATATAAAAAAGGAATTAAAAAACGCAGAGGATTCCAAAAACCTAAAGCATGTGGTTAAAATCATTGATAAAAATTTAAACAATTCTGATGATTGGAATTTATTTGAAGAGGCTTTTAACAATGCTGATAAAGATTTCTTAAAAAAGATTAAAAATAACCATTCTACTCTTACTTCAAATGATTTAAGGCTTTGCGCTTATCTTAGGCTTAATTTATCATCAAAAGAGATTGCCCCACTTTTAAATATATCACCAAGAAGTGTTGAGGTTAAACGCTATCGTTTGCGCAAAAAGATGGGCTTATCGCATGAAGATAGTCTTTCAGATTATATTTTAGAAATATAAAGGACAAAACAGTCTCTTTTTACCTATACATTACCACAACAAACCTCTTTATTGATTTATATACAATTTCTTGGAAGGACTGTTATTGTTAACGTTATGTTAATTAAGCTATTTTTTAAACCGTGTATGTTTTTTGTTGAGGTGTTTTATATATTTCTTTTGTTAATGATTTATAAATTTATCTAAACCTTAAATTATTATTTTATGAGACATACGCTCTTTAAATTTCTTGCTTTATTTTGTATGGCATATACCAGTGCTCAAAATGTAGACATAAGCGGGACTGTTCAGGACGAAAGTGGAATACCTATTCCTGGAGTTAATATAATTGTAAAAAACACGTCTAGAGGATCAGTTTCTGATTTTGATGGTAATTTTACAGTAACAGGTGTTGAAATAGGTTCAACGCTTACCTTTAGTTACATTGGTTACATTACAAAAGAACTGGTTATAGCGAATAGCAATAATGTATCCGTGACATTGCAAGAGGACATTGCTAAGCTTGATGAAGTAGTTGTTATTGGTTATGGTACTCAAACCAAAAAGGAAATTACGGGCGCGGTCAGTGTTGTTTCAAGCGAAAGTATTGAGGCATTAAATCCAACAAGAATTGAACAGGCATTGCAGGGCCAGGTTGCAGGGGTTAATATTACCACTCAGTCTGGAACTCCAGGTGGAGCTTCAACTATTAGTATAAGAGGGGTTTCAACTAACGGTGATAACAGACCTTTAATTTTAGTTGATGGAAACATTATTGAAGACCTCAGCGTTTTAAACCCAAATGACATTGAAAGTATGAATATACTTAAAGATGCTACTGCGGGTATATATGGTGTTAGAGCAGCAAATGGTGTTATTCTGATCACAACAAAAAAAGGACGCAGAGAAATGCCAATTACTGTTGAGTATAATGCTTACGGAGGGTTTCAACAAACCACTCGTAAAATTCCTGTTTTAAATGCCACAGAATATGCTGCTATTGTTAATGAAGCTTATGCGGCTGGAGGAAATACACCTCCTTTTACAGATTTGTCAAGTTTAGGAAAGGGAACAGATTGGCAGGATTTATTATTTGAAGATGCACCAACTCAAAATCACAATATTCTTTTTAGAGGAGGTGGAAAAAACTCTACATATTCTTACAGTGGTTCTTTTTTAACACAAGACGGGATTGTGGGCGGATCAAAGTCTAATTTTACGCGTTTTACGAATAATGCTAGCTATAGTTTAGAATTTCTTAAGAATTTTAAATTTACTACGGGTCTTACATTAATGAGGACTAACAAAAGAAACCTACCGGAAAATTCAAATTCTTCACTGCTTTCTAATGCTATTAATATGGCACCTACCTTTACGGTTTATGATGAAAACGGAGACTATACATTAGCAGAAGGCTTAGGAGGTGAAGTTATAAACCCTTTAGCTCAAATAGATGACACTTTCAATAGAGGCAAAGTTATGAAGTTAAGCGGAAACGCAGGATTATCTTATAAATTTCTTGATCATTTTACGGCCCTATCGAGTATTCAGTGGAATTATGCAGAGGTAGCAGGTAAAATTTTTGAACCTATCGCGTATTTTGGTAGTGGAAAAAACAGTAACGTTTCAAGAAGTAGTGTTAGAGAGACTTTAGATTATTATAAAGATTACACATTTGATGCCACTATTAGTTACGAAAACCAATTTAATGATGTACACAATATAAGTGCTGTTTTAGGTACTTCCGTAGTAAAATCTACTGGAGAATTTATGGGAGCTACTGGATATGATATTATAGACAATAGGTTTGAAAATGCGAGCATTGAGCTAGCAAGTGATGTTGAATTAGATAGTAGGTTCACAGGAAGAAATGGGTTTTTTGATACTAGATTATTGTCCTATTTTGGTAGACTACAATATAATTATGATGGAAAGTATTTGATATCAGCAGTAGTAAGACGTGATGGATCCACAGCATTTGGACCAGAAAACCGTTTTGCTATATTACCTTCAGGTTCTATTGGATGGATAGCCTCTGATGAAAACTTTTTAAAAGACAGTAATTTTATTAATTTCTTAAAGATAAGAGCTTCTTACGGAATTCTTGGTAATGATAGAATTCCAGGGTACAGATATATTTCCCTCCTTAATGGAGAAGGCACTTATATCTTTGACGACGAGGAACTTATTGGTAAAGCCAGTGGTGGTATTGCTAACCCAGAGATAAAATGGGAAAAGCAAAAAACTTTTGATATTGGTTTAGATATGAGATTTTTAGATAACAAACTGGATATCACTGCAGATTATTTCAAAAGAAGAACGGATGATTTACTAGTAATCCCTCAAGTTTCAGGTTTACTAGGTACAGGAGGGCCACCGGTTGTTAACGGAGGTGAAGTAGAGAATGAAGGTCTGGAATTTGCCATTGGTTACTCAGATAACTTTAGCGAAAACTTTAAGTTTAGTATTAAATACAATGTAACCTATCTTAGGAATGAGGTGTTATCTGTAAATACAGATACAGGTTTTTTAACTGGAGGAGAATTTGGTATAAGCCAACCTACTCCATCTAGAATGGAAGCCGGATTCCCGATGGGATATTTTTATGGGTATCAAACAGCTGGAATTTTTCAAAATCAAGCAGAGATTGATGCCTCACCAATTGGAGATATAGTCCCACAGCCTGGTGATATAAAATATGTGGATCAGCTAACGGTTGACACTAATAACGACGGTATTCCAGACGCTACTGATGGAGTTATTACTTTAGCCGACAGAGTCAATTTAGGTAATCCAATACCAGACGCCACGATGGGTCTTAACATCTCTTTAGATTACAAGAATTTTGATTTTGGGGCTTTTGTATTTGCGTCAATAGGAAATGAAATTGTACGTAATTATGAGCGAGGTCAACAGAAAACAAACAGAACAATCTCATATTTAGACCGTTGGACTGGAGAAGGAACAAGCAACACGTTCCCAAGAGTTACAAATGGGGCTACACCTAATGGTTTATTCTCAGATTTTTATGTTGAAGATGGTTCTTTTGTACGATTACAAAATGTACAATTAGGATATACCTTCTCAGATAAATTACTCGAAGATTTGAATATTAGCAGATTACGCCTTTATGTTTCAGCAAGTAATTTATTTACACTTACTGAATATAAAGGATATGATCCTACAGGCTCTACTGGTGCGCCTATAGGAGGTGGAATAGACCAAGGGTTTTATCCTAGTGCTAAAACATTTTTATTAGGAATTAACTTAAAATTTTAATAAGTATTATGAAAAATTTAAAAACTAAAAATATCTTGATATTATTTGCTTTTATCGCGATGTTTTCTTGTGCTGATGATTTTATTGATGTGCCTTCACTGGATGAAAACTCAGAGGATTTTTTCAATTCAGAGGAGCAATATCAAGAGGCTTTAATTGCCGCATATGATTATTTACAGGCAACCGCTCAACAAGTTCAAGTAGGTGAAATAGCTTCAGATAACACGCTGGCCGGTGGAGAAAGCGCTACAGATACACCTGGTATACAAGAAATTGACGACATGATTCATACACCGGTAAATCCTATATTAAGAAATATCTGGACCTGGATGTATACAGGGGTAAATCGTACTAATTATATTATGGAGTTTCAGAATAAGATAGAAGATTTCCCTGGTAAAACGAGTGTTTTGGCTCAGACAAGATTTTTAAGAGCTTTCTATTATTTTGAATTGGTAAAATGGTTTGGAGATGTGCCATTAGTACTTGATAAACGAATGAAATTTGGCGATCAATTTAATGTAGACAGAACACCAAGAGATTTAATTTACAAACAAATTGTAGATGATTTAAGTTATGCGGTAGCAAACCTTCCATATACGCAAAGTCAAACAGGAAGAATTACAAAAGGTGCTGCAGAAGCGCTTTTAGGTAAAGCTTATTTATACTGGGCAGAGCAACCTTGGTCTAAAATTGAATTATCCGAATTGTCTGATAGCGAAAAATTTTCTAAAGCGGCTACAGCTTTGGAGAATGTCATAAATAACGGACCTTACCAGCTATTACCTTCTGCTACGGCCCCATTAATGTGGGAAAACGATTATGAGAATAATATTGAATCCGTTTTTGAAATTCAATACTCTGATGTTGATGGAGGTTCTTATGGTTGTTTCGAATGTCTTGAAGGGAATTACGCGGTTGGTTTTAATGGCCCAAGAGGCTATGTAGGGCCTGTGTTTGATTTTGGATATAGTTTTAATGTTCCTACTCAAGATGTGGTAGATGCTTTTGAAGATGGCGATATCCGTTTAGACTATTCTATTTTGGATATGCAGAAGTGGCTTAGTGAAAACCCAACAGCCTCTTATGATGCAGACGCTGGTTATGAACAAACCGGCTATTTTAACAGAAAATATATTGCACGCTTGGGAGATAAGAACATTCCGGATGCAGCGCTTACAAACCCTAATAACTACAGAGCCATAAGGTATGCTGATGTGTTATTAATGGCTGCTGAAGCTTTAAATAGAGGCAGTATCAGTGACGATAGAGCAAGAGGCTATTTAAATGAGGTACGAAATAGAGCTACCCTTGCAAATGTAATAACTTCAGGAGCTAATTTAACAAATGACATTTATAAAGAACGTCGTGTTGAATTGGTAGGAGAAGGACATCGTTTCTTTGATCTGGTAAGAACAGGAAAAGCAGCTGGAACCATTCCGGATTTTCAAGCTGGAAAACATGAGTTGTTCCCGATACCTATTGAAGAAATAGAATTGTCTGGAAATAGATGGCAACAAAATCCTGGATACTAAATTTAAAAAAAGAACTATGAGAACATTAAAATATTTATTAAGTTACAGTTTGGCCTTGTTTGTACTTTTTAGTTGTACAGAGGACGAAAATAATTTAGATTTTTTGACCACAGCACGAGCCCCTTCAGAAGTATCTGCTTTTTTTCAGATAACGCCGGATAATTCAGGGCATGTAACCATTGTCCCTAATGCTATTGGGGCTGTGTCATATAGCGTTACACTTGGAGATGATGCTATTACAGAACCTGTTGTGGTTGCACAAGGAGAGAGTATAGAACACATTTATGCAGAAGGAACATATCCTGTTACTATTGAAGCCACAGGATTAACTGGGTTAAAAAATAAAGTAACACAACAATTAGTTGTTTCATTCCGTACACCTGAGAATTTGGCTATAACCGCTAGTATAGATGATTCAAATCCTTTTAAAGTAAATGTTTCTGCCACGGCTGATTTTGCAGCATCTTTTGAGGTGTATTTTGATACTTCAAATCCAGATGAAGAACCAACACCATTAATGTTAGATGGCACTGTAAGCTTTATATATCCTGCCGTAGGCGATTATACTATAAAAGTAGTGGCCTTAAGTGGCGGAACAGAAACTTCTGAACTTACTGAAGTAGTAACAATTTCTTCACCCGTAGAATTACCAATCGATTTTGAAGTTTTTGATGCGAGTAAGTTTATTGGATTTGGCGGGGCTTCTGCATCTGTAGTAGATAACCCAGATACAAATGGGAATATTTCTGCTAAAGTAGGTCAAATAATCAAAGACGGCCCAGAACCATGGGCAGGAGATGTAATTATTTTATCTGCACCTATTGATTTGAGCACCAAAAAGATTATTAAGTTAGATGTATGGTCTCCTCGTCCCGGAGGAAAGCTAACGTTTAAATTGGAAAATTTAGATGATAACACCATTGCTCTTGAGAAAGAAGTCACTTTAATTGGAAATAGTGCATGGGAAGAAGTGCTAATTGATTTCAGTGATATTGATGTGACAAAAACCTATCAAAAACTGGTTTGGTTCTTTGATATCGGTACAGTTGGTACAGGAGGTTCAGACTGGACATTTTATGTAGATAACATAAAACAAGTGGCTCCAAGTTCAGGACCAACAGTCTTTCCCTTAAATTTTGAGGCACCATTTCAATTAAGTTCTTTTGATGGCGGTGAAATTTCTGTGATAGCAAATCCTGATACTAATGGAAATCCTTCAAGTATGGTTGCTAAAATGGTAAAAGGAGCAGGACAAGTTTGGGCAGGCTCCAAAATCACTTTGGATTCACCATTTGTTTTAGGAGCAACGGAGTCAATAACCGTAAAAGTATGGTCTCCAAGAGTGGGATTGAAGTTATTAATGAAATTTGAAGATGCGGTGCCGTGGCCGGCAGTTAGTGGAACGGCAGAAATAACCGCCACAACAACAGTGGCTAACGCTTGGGAAGAATTAACTTTTGTTTTTCCTAGCATAGATACCGCTATAGATTGGTACAATATGGTGTTGATTATGGACAATGGTACGGTAGGAGATGGTTCAGCAGATTTCACTATATATGTTGATGATATCTCTACAAATCCAACTTTAGATTTTGAACCAAAGTACGCATTAAGTTCTTTTGATGGTGGTGAGATTTCTGTGATTGCAAACCCTGATACTAATGGTAACCCATCAAGTATGGTTGCTAAAATGGTAAAAGGACCAGGACAAGTTTGGGCAGGCTCTAAAATTACAGTGCCTATTCCTTTTGATTTGGGTAGTTCAGTAACAATTACAGCGAAGGTATGGTCTCCAAGAGTGGGATTGAAGTTATTAATGAAATTTGAAGATGCGGTGCCGTGGCCGGCAGTTAGTGGAACGGCAGAAATAACTGCAACATCAACAGTAGCTAATGCTTGGGAAGAATTAACTTTTGTTTTTCCAACGATAGATGCCGCTATAGAATGGTACAACATGGTATTGATTATGGACAATGGTACTGTAGGAGACGGTTCAGCGGATTATACTATATATATTGATGATATTTCAAATAACTAAATTCAAAATTTTTAAAGATAGAATTATGAAAAACTTAAAATATATACTCGGTGTTTTTTTAGCACTTTTAGTATTTACTTGTCAAGATGATGAAGCGGAACTGGGCGCACTTATAGCGCCGACAAACATCGATTTAACTGTTGATATTGTTGGAGCTGATGCCACTAATCCAAATGGAGATGGAAGTGGAACGGTGAATTTTACAGCAAACGCAGATAATGCAACAGCAATTCATTTTGTAATACAAAATATAACCAAACTGGCAAAAGGCGGTTCTGTTTCTCATGACTTTACAGTACTGGGACTTAATACCTATCCGATAACGGTTATTGCTTATGGAACCGGAGGAATGTCTTCAAGTAAAACATTTGAGGTTGAAGTATTATCTCTTTATGAACCACCTGCAGACTTACTAACTATGCTTACCTCTAATTCTTCAAGAGTATGGAGAATTAAAGGCGAGGCTAAACCTCACTTCGGTTTAGGACCGGTTGGAGGATCAACTCCTTTTGAATGGTATAGTGCTGGTGCAAATGAAAAAGATGGACTCGGTATGTATGATGACCGCTATACTTTTAATATTGATGGAACATTTACGGCTGTGACTAATGGCGACGTATTTGGACGAATTACACTTATCGATGAATTAGGAGGTTCTGGAGGTACGATAAACAGCAATGACGTTGAAAATTATCTTTATGATGATTATACCGAACAATGGTCTTTATCGGCTCCCGCAGGCGTAGAAACCCTTAGCTTAACTGGTTTGGGCTTCGTTGGTTATTATGCCGGTGGTAATCATAAATATATCATCTTTAGTCGTTCAGCTGATGAAATGGTATTAACTACAACTGATGGGAATAATGAATTTAATTGGTGGTTTACATTAGTACCTGAATAGGAACTAATTGTTTATTGCTAATGAATAAAAAAAGGGGTGTTTAACACTCCTTTTTTTATTCATTATATAATCAAAATTTTTAATTATCGAGTTAGAGAAAAGAAAGACACTATTTATTTTTTATTGTATCAATTCCTAATGGATGCGATAATGGTCTTGATGCCTGAATTCTTTTGTTAGGAACTATGCCTATAAATTTTAACCAATTGGGAAGGAAAGCGATTGCTTTAGTTTATATCATTAATCTCAAGTTCTATGTTTATTTTTTAAGGTCCATACCTTTTTAATAAAGCCTTAAAATAGATTTATTAGGATTTCAGAATGACCGTTAAATTCTATAATTAATTCATCCGATAGAACCGTATTGAACGCAATAATAATAAGACACAGATTTTATTGTTAAAATATAGGCCACAACACATAGGTCTATTTCCCATACATTACCACAACATATCATATTCTTTTATTAATTCAAAAAAGAAGAATTACCAATAAAGCGTTGCTATTGTTAATATTTCGTTAATACTCAGTTGGTTTTGTAAGATGTATGTTTTTTGTTGAGGCGTTTTAAGTAAAGTTGATAATATTATATTTTATCTTTAAATTTATACAAAATGAGAGTTGAAGCGACTCTTATTAATGGCCAAATATTCTTTATATTCAAAAATTGATTACAAAGGATTTGAGAATGTTTGTAATGGTTAACTAAAAATCAAATAGAATTATGAAAAACAATTTTCTAGGATTAGTACTTTTCTTGTTTACAATGACTGCGTTTGCTCAGGCGGACAAAGTGAAGGTTGTAAAGGATGATAAAGGGATGAAATTAGTAGTCAATGGGAAGGATTTTATGATTAACGGTATGAATTGGGATTATGTTCCAATTGGCACCAATGTAGTAGATGCTAAATTCTATGAAAAGACAGACGACATTATTAAAGCAGGACTAGATGCTGAAATGGCACTTTTACAGAACATGAATGTAAATGTAATACGTCAATATACTGGTGTTCCCGCTAAATGGGTTAAATATATTTATGAGAGGTATGGTATTTATACCATGCTAAACGACTCTTTTGGAAGATATGGTTTAACTATTGATGGAGTATGGACTCCAATTACTGATTATAAAGATCCTCGTACAAAAGAGTTATTAATGTCAGAAATAACAAATATGGTGACCGAGTACAAGAATGTACCAGGTATTTTATTGTACTTAATTGGTAATGAAAATAATTATGGCCTGTTTTGGCAAGGAGCTGAAACAGAAGATTTCCCTGAAGGTCAAGAAAAGATAAACGCTGTTGGAGAACTTAGAGGTAGGCCTATGTATAAATTAATGAACGAAGCAAGTAAAGCTATGAAAGCTATAGATTCAAATCACCCTGTTGCTATTTGTAATGGAGATGTTTTATTTATAGATATCATTGCCGAAGAATGTAAAGACATAGATATATATGGTACAAATGCCTATAGGGGCGTGTCTTTTGGAGATATGTTTCAAGTAGTTAAAGATAAACTTAACTTGCCTATCATGTTTACCGAGTTTGGTTCAGATGCTTACAACGCCATTGAGAACGCCGAAGATCAAAAAATGCAAGCTTATTACAATGTAGAAAACTGGAAAGAAATTTACCAAAATGCGGCAGGTTTAGGAAAAGCGGGCAATTCCATTGGAGGTTTTACTTTTCAATTTTCTGATGGCTGGTGGAAAGCCGGATTTGATGACAGAAAAGATGCCGATACGCACCAAACTGAATCTACCTGGAATGCAGGTGGATACACTATTGATATGGCATATCCAGGTGCTAACAACATGAATGAAGAATGGTTTGGTATCTGTGCAAAGGGACCAACTAACGAAAGAGGCTTATATACATTATATCCTAGAGCTTCCTATTACGCTTTAAAAGACGTACATAGTCTTGATGTATATGCAGAAGGTGTTGATGCCGAGTTTGTAGATAATTTCTTCAAGAAAGTGAATTTAATGGATGCCGTGTTAAGGGCACGTGGAGACAAAGCTGCCTTAGGTGGTGGAGATACAGAAAAGTTAAGACTTAGTGAATTCAGTGCTAGATTTAGCACGTTCAATACTGGAGGTTCTTTATTAACCACTCCTACATTAGTTGACCCTGATGAGCCAAATAGCTTTCCTAGTAGAACCGGATTTGATCATATGCAATCTTATTTTATTGGGGTTGAAGCAAAACCTACAGCTAGCATGAGAGCGAACGTAAATTTCAATATTGTAGGAAATGTAGCTGCAAATCCAATTAATGAAATATTTTATGAAAATGTTTCCAGACCTGTATCTGTTCAAGGATCTACAGGAGAAGACCTTATTTTAAATGATAATAATAGAGTTCGTGTTTATCAAGCAGAGTTTGAATGGAATACTAAGAAATTTGATTTCAGAGGATTCTATAGAACGGGTCATTATCACTGGGGTTATGAAGGAGATTTCTTTAGTTTATATCCTGAATCAAACTACGGTCCTAATTTAGACATCTATAATGGTGAAATTTTAGGGATGGAAATTGACGGTAAAGGCTCATTAGCAGGATTAAAGGCCGCCATAGGACCTCAATTATGGTGGGGAGCTAACCCAGCCATGTTGTTAAAATATAGAAAGAAATTAGGGCATTGGGATGTAACAGGTATATATCACAAAGATTTTGATGAGTCACTAAATTCTGTGCTTTTCTTTGGAGGAGGTAAAGATGTGCCTTTAGATGCAAATGGGAGACGTGTATTAAACGCGGATCAAGTTCGAAGTGGTGTAATTCCAGCGTGGCCAACAGAAAGAGCGACTCTTGTTTTTGAAAGTGAGTTCGGAAAAGTAGGGTTATCAGTAGGAGGAATTTGGGGAGGACGTCCTTTAAATGGAATTTCTTACCAAGATATAGATGACAATGGAAATGTTGTAGTAGACAAAATTAAATCTAGTGATAATTGGGGAGGTAAAGGAAAAATCACTTACTCAGGAGGCAAGTTTAACTGGTATGCTCAAGGTTCTGTAATGGGACTAGTTGCCAATGGTGGTTTTGATCAAACTCAGACTTTTACAGGCTGGAAATTAAAGGATAGTGGTAGTGGAAATATGGCAAACTTTTTAACAGGGTTTACATATTCTATTGGAGATATTCAAATAGCCCCTAATTTTATGTATCAACAACCTTTAGTTGATCCTATGCCAAACGGTGGAGATGCACCTGGTAGATTAAGAAACGTAATTGACGATCCTTTCGCGGTCAGAAATGGTAATAGAGAAACGACTGCTGGTGAAATTTTATTTACCTATGACCCGACACCTGGTACTTGGATGTATTCATGGGATAATGATAGAGCTGAAGACGCAAAATTTGCTATGAATGCTGGATTTGTTTTCCGCAGACAACCAACAACCATGGATGCTCATATTGGATTCCTTGCTAATCGTCAATTCTTTGCTTTTGGAGAATCTGTGCCAGCTCAAAATTTATGGGAAGTACATTCAAGAATGGTTTCAAAACTTGGTCGTGACTTTGGAATTATAGGAAACTTCTATTATGGTAACGGTCAATCAAATGGAGACTCTGACAGAACGATTACAAGATTTGGAGCTGACGTTAGATCGATTTATAAGAAAATGAAAGTAAATGCTCATGTAAAAGTTAATGATTGGGGTCCTTTTGATTATCATAGAGATTTCAACTTAACGTTCCCATTGCAATTGATGTTAGACATATCTAGTACTATTAGCAAACCAGATTGGTTTATTCTACCTAGTACTCAAATAGGAATACGTGGTACTTGGAGATCATTAAATCAATTTTCGCCAAGATATACTCCAAATGCAACCACCGAGGACACATTTCCCCCTCAACAAATAATTAGTGCGGTCGGATTTCCTAATGGTTCTGAATGGGAAATAATGACTTACATTCATATTAACTTAGGAAAATAAAAAAACTATGAAAACAATAAAAAATATAACAACAAAAATGGTCTTTTCAGCTGCAATACTTTTATTGACCATGCTAAGTTGTGAAAGAGACCTTTCTAATGATGTTGTTCCAGCAACATTTAATAATAGTGCCGAAATATTTACTGATGCGCCTGTTGGACTTACAGATCAATTCTTTGTATCATTTGATCCTGCAACTGGAGCTAACGTAGACGGATTTGGTGTGGATGATAATGTGGCTTATAAGGGAAAATCATCAATAAGAATTGATGTTCCTGCTGAAACGGATCCTGCCGGAGGCTATATAGGTGGTATTTTTAGAGACCGAGGAGAGGGAAGAAATTTAACCGGTTATAATGCCCTTACTTTTTGGGCAAAGGGCTCTACCACAGCAACAATTGGCGAGGCAGGTTTTGGGACAGCTTTTGGGGATGATTTTCCGATAGGTGTTGTAGAAGACAAGTATGCAGTAGCGATAAGAAATATTCAACTATCTACAGATTGGAGAAAATATACGATTCCAATTCCTGATCCTTCTAAATTAGTTCAAGAAAAAGGAATGTTTCTGTTTGCGGCTGGATCAGCTAGTACTGCTGGTATGGGATACACTTTTTGGATAGACGAACTTAAATTTGAAAACCTTAGTAATATAGGTCAATCAAGACCAACAATGCTAGGAGGTTCAACAGCTGACTTCATTTCAGTTCCTGGACAAACTTTAAATATATCTGGTTTTACTGGTACTTATAATTTGTCAAATGGTCAGGATGTAACGGTAATAACTACACCTAATTATTTTTCATTCTCATCATCAAACCCTAGCGTAGCTTCAGTTTCAGAAGAAGGCTTAGTTACTGTGAAAACAACAGGTACTGCGGAAATCACCGCTACTTTAGATGGTGTTTTAGTTAAGGGAGCTGTTAATGTACAATCTTTTCCTGATGCAAGAATTATTTCAATTTTTAGTGATTTTTACGCAAATGTGCCTGTTGATGGTTATAATGGGTTTTATGAACCTTTTCAAACCACTTTAGGGGGTGCAACTATTGAAGATGGTAATAACATTATAGATTATACATTACTAAACTTTGTTGGAATTGAGTTTTATGGAAGGTATGGGGGCCCAGGAGTTGCTCCTATTGACGCTACTCAAATGACACATTTTAATATTGATTTCAGGGTCAATGAAGCTTTAAGTCCATCTGATTTTATTAGAATTGAATTAATAAACAATGTTAATAATGGTCAAACAGGTCATTCATTTACCGTCCCTGCTAGTAGCTTAGCAAGTAATCAGTGGGTGTCACTTAAAATACCATTATCCAGTTTTCCTGGTTTACAAAGAAATGCACTTGGGATAATATTGTTTGATACTGGTGGTAACATAAAAAACTTATCAGTGGATAATATATTTTTCTCAAAAGAATAATTAAGTCAAGCATAATTAAAATTAGATAAAAAATGAAATATTTAAATAGATATACTAGATTCAGTTGGATTAGCAAAAGTAGATTGGCTATGATAGCTTTTGTCTGCATGACCTTTTTAGGGTTAACTAGTTGTAATAAAGATGAGATACAAACAGTAACGACTTTAACCAATCTTGTTTGGAGTGATGAGTTTGATGCAGATGGAGCTCTAGATCCTACCAAATGGGCATATGTTATTGGTAACGGAGCCGCCGAAGGTATTCCTGGATGGGGCAATCAGGAATTGCAGTATTATACAGATAGAGCAGATAATGTTGTTGTTGAAAATGGGATGTTGAAAATTATTGCCAAGCAGGAGTCTTTTATGGGTTCTGGTTATACATCAGGTCGCATAACAACAAAAGGTTTGTTTAAACAAAAATATGGACGTTTTGAAGCGCGTATCAAATTACCCTGGAGTAAAGGTTTATGGCCTGCGTTTTGGATGTTAGGTGATGACATTGCCGGAGGAGATGTATGGCCCGAAATAGGTGAAATTGACATCATGGAAAATAAAGGAAGTGAACCTACAATAACACATGGTACAGTTCATGGTCCTGGTTATTCAGGAAGTAACCCAATTACAAAAACTTATGAATTGCCTTCAGGTCGTTTTGATACTGAATTTCATGTGTTTGGTGTAGAATGGGGACCAGACTACATCAATTATTATGTTGATGATGTGTTATACAATCAAATAACCCCTAATGATTTACCTACAGGTAACCCGCCAGAGAATATCTGTGAAGGACTATCAGAATCGGAATGCTTTGGTATAAACAGAACATGGAATCAATGGGTCTTCAATGAAAATCCATTTTATATGATTTTAAATCTAGCTGTTGGAGGTTCTTTTTCTGGTTTTCCAGATGCAAGTTCTGTATTTCCTCAAACCATGTTGGTTGATTATGTAAGAGTATATAAATAATAACTTTAAGGAGTAGTTTTTTAAATAAATGACTGCTCCTTTTTTATTATTCTTTTAGTTGATGTTTTTGATGAGTTTATATGTTTCAAACTCCTTTATTATTCATTTACATTAGCAAACTAAACTTAAATTATATGAGGTCCATAAAGACTAATGTTTTATCAAGTTTAACAAAAGTATTGTTTTTAACAATGCTTTTGTTAACTAATTGTAAACAGAAAACGATGGAAACAGTTAATGACCAACCAGCTGAAACCTCTGCGTATATAAATGTAGTTGATATGAAAAGTGAAGTTTTCACAACAGCCCATAATTCTGAATTAAAACTAAAATTAACGGGTTCACTTGTGTTTCAAGAATTTCAACAACCAAAAGAAACAGAGGTGGCAATCAATGTCGATCCGAGCAAACAATTTCAAACTTTTTTGGGAATTGGAGCAGCTTTAACGGATGCCTCTGCGGAGACATTTTATAAACTTCCTCAAGAAAATCAAGATCTTTTTATGGAAGCTTATTTTAATCAAGAGAGGGGAATAGGATATACTTTAGCAAGAACACATATACACAGCTGTGATTTTTCAAGCGGAAGTTATACTTATATCGAAGAAGGAGATTCAGAATTAAAGACATTTAATATAGATCATGACAAAACATTTAGAATTCCATTTATAAAAAAAGCCATTGAAGCAGCAGGTAATCATTTAACAATGTATGTGAGCCCTTGGAGTCCACCAGCTTTTATGAAGACTAATAATGATATGCTTCAAGGCGGCAAACTGGCTCCTGACTATTATCAATCTTGGGCCAATTATTACGCTAAGTTTATTAAGGCTTATGAAAAGGAAGGAATTCCAATATGGGGACTTACCATTCAAAATGAACCTATGGCGGTACAACGTTGGGAATCTTGTATTTATTCAGCTGAAGAGGAACGAGATTTTCTAAAAAATTATTTAGGACCAACTTTAGAAAAGGAAGGTCTGGGTGATAAAAATATTATTGTTTGGGATCATAATAGAGATTTGTTATTTCAAAGGGCCAACGTCATTTTAAATGACCCGGACGCCTCAAAATATGTTTGGGGAACAGGTTTTCATTGGTATGAAGATTGGAAAGATGGGGTGCCTATGTTTGATGCTGTAAAACGAGTCCAAGAAACCTATCCGGATAAAAATTTAATTTTTACTGAAGGCTGTAATGAGAAATATGAGCTTATTAGAATAGAGAATAAAGATCCAAAATTGGCTGAGCGTTATGGAAAATCAATGATCAATGATTTTAATAACGGAGTTGTTGCCTGGACGGATTGGAATATTCTTTTAGACCAAACAGGAGGACCAAATCATGTTGGCAATTTATGCTTTGCTCCGGTTCATGGAGATACACAAACAGGCGCGCTTACTTTTACTAATTCTTATTATTATATGGGGCATTTTTCAAAATATATTCGTCCTGGGGCGAAACGAATAGCGAGTGCTTCATCTTCAAATAACTTACTTACTACGGCATTTCAAAATAAGGATGACAGTATTGTAATTATAGCAATGAATCCCAGTGATAAGGCATTTGAATATTCCATAACCTTAGATTCAAAAACAGCCTATTTAAATACTTGGCCGCATGCCATACAAACAATCATTTTAACTAAACCATAATGTAAATCAGAATTTACCATGTCTAAAAAATTAGTGCTTATTGCATTTGTCGTCTCTTTAGGAGGATTTTTATTCGGATTTGATGCGGGTATTATTTCTGGGGTCATGTCTTACGCTGGTCCAGAATTTGATTTAACAGAAGGACAAGTGGGCTGGGTAGTAAGTTCACCTTCATTCGCTGCCATGTTAGCGATGTTATTTTCGGGGAGATTAAGTGATATTATAGGTAGAAAAAAAATACTGTTGATTGTGGCTTTTCTTTATGCGGTGTCAGCATTATTTTCCGCATATGCCATTTCTTATGAAATGCTTTACATTGCGAGAATGATTGGTGGATTGGCTTTTGGAGCTGCACTGATACTGGCTCCAATGTATATTGCTGAGGTAAGTACACCAGAAAACAGGGGTAAATTAGTCTCTATCCAACAATTAAACATTGTTCTAGGCTTTTTTGCAGCATTTTTGAGCAATTATTTTTTTAATAAATACAATACACCAGAAAGCACTTTTTTAAATGATGAAAATGTATGGCGATGGATGTTGGGAGTGGAGTTAATTCCGGCCTTATTGTATTTCTTCGCTTTATTTTTTGTTCCCAGAAGCCCACGTTGGCTGTATTTAAAAAATAAATTTGAAGAGGCGAAAAAGGTACTTAGAGCGATTCACGGAGAAGTTAAAGCTGAGGAAGAAATCGTATCAATTGAGCATAATATTAATGCCGAAAAAAACCTGTCAAAAGTTGCTATTAAGGATTTATTAAAACGCTCGTTGCGTTTTATTTTAGTGGTAGGCCTGGTTGTAGGGATTCTTCAGCAAATTACGGGTATTAATGCAGTTTATTTTTATGCAACGTCCATTTTTAAACAGACAGGAATTGGAACAGATGCTTCATTTTCTTCAGGCGTTTTATTAAGTACCATCACAGTAATTTTCACTTTTGTTGCTATGTATTTAATTGATAGAACGGGACGAAGACCTTTATTGTTAATTGGTACAGCAGGAATTGCCTTAAGTTTATTATTGTGCGCTTATGGCTTTAAACAGGCAAAATATGAATTAACTTCTGAAGAGATCAATAGTTTTGAGTTTTCTGATGCAAATAAATTGCAGCCTTATGCTAATCAGGTTTTTGAGAATGACATAGATTTTAAAAATGCCATGAAATTGGCATTAGGAAATCAAATTTACAGTAAGAATGATGGCGCTATTTTAGAAGCAGCTACAAGCATGAATGCTACATTAGTGCTGATTGGTATTTTAGGTTTTATTGCTTGTTTTGCATTTTCCTTAGGACCAGTCATGTGGGTGCTTTTATCAGAATTATATCCAATTAAATACAGAGGATTAGCCATTGGGGTTATTGCCTTTATAAATTCGTTTATCAGTTCAGTAGTTCAATTAATTTTCCCTTGGGAACTATCTAATCTGGGGAATGCCATGAGCTTTTTCTTGTTTGGCGCTATCGCCTTTATCGGGTTTTTCGTATTATTGAAAATATTGCCTGAAACTAAAGGAAAATCATTAGAACAGATCGAAAATGAATTTGTTAGAAACTAATAAAACGAATGAAAAGGTATTTAATAACATACTTAATTTTGCTTTTTATTGTTGGATGTAAAGAGAATAGAGAGGATAAAAACATGGCGAAAGCCGAATTGGAAATGCAAGAAACAAGAATACCTTCAAAGGTTGAATTGACCCACGTAAATGGGAAATACCAATTATTGGTAAATAAGGAACCATTTTATATAAAAGGTGCTGGATTGGAGTTTGGAGAGATTACTTCACTAGCTAAACACAAAGCGAATTCATTCAGAACTTGGCGAACTGAAAACGGATTGCAATCTGGGAAAGAAGTTTTAGATGCTGCTGAAAAAAACGGTTTAATGGTAACCATGGGGATAGAGGTGGCTAGAGAGAGACATGGATTTGATTATGACGATGAAGCGGCTGTAAAAGAACAAAAGCAAAGAATAAAAAGGGAAGTATTAGGGTTGAAAGACCACCCGGCTTTATTAATTTGGGCTATCGGGAATGAGTTAAATTTGCGGGCAACAAATCCAAAAGTCTGGGATGCTGTAAATGACATTTCTAAAATGATTCATGAAATTGACCCTAATCATTTAACGACCACCACACTTGCTGGGATTTCACTTAAGGAAATAAACCTAATTAAAGAAAGATGTCCAGATGTTGATATTTTGTCGGTTCAATTATATGGTGCCATAGTGAATTTACCAAAATATTTAAAGGATTGTGATTGGACAGGTCCTTATATCGTTTCAGAATGGGGAGCTACTGGGCATTGGGAAGTTCCAAAAACATCATGGGGTGTTCCAATTGAAGAGAATAGTACTATAAAGGCCGCTAATTACCTAAAGAGGTATCAAACGGCGATAGAACCGGACACTACGCAATGTCTTGGGTCTTATGTGTTTTTGTGGGGTCAAAAACAAGAAAGAACGCCTACCTGGTATGGGGTATTTTTAGAGAATGGAAATGAAACTGAATCAGTTGAAGTGATGCATTATATTTGGAATGATTCATGGCCTCAAAATAAAACACCGCAAATAGTATCATTTACATTGAATGACAAGACGGCTTATGATAGCCTCGATATAAAATCGGGTGATGAACTTAATGCGGTTCTTAAAATTGAGGATATTGATCATGACCCCATTAATTATGCTTGGGAAGTCTTGCCGGAAAGCACCGATTTAAAAGATGGGGGCGACAAAGAAACAAGACCTGAAAAAGTTGATGTTTTAGAAATTAATAATCAAAATGGCGTATTGAAATTTATAGCTCCAGCGCCGGGGCAGTATCGCTTGTTTGTTTATGCGGATGACGGATTTGGTCATTCAGCAACTGCAAACATTCCATTTATAGTTAAATAAAAAATTAAAAATAAAATTAATGAAGCATAGTGAAATATATATAGGAGAAAATAAGGCTTCTATAAACATGGAAAAAATAACAGGAGAAGTTGTGAGTTTTGAAAATGAAATGTTTTATAAAATCTCCAACAGTAATGCCATGCGTCCTTTCTTTATGAGTATTGTGAGTGACTCAAATCACTGGATGTTTATTTCAAGCAATGGTGGGTTATCGGCAGGAAGAAAGGATTCTGAATCTGCCTTATTTCCTTATTATACCGATGATAAAATTACGGAATCGGCTGAAATGACTGGCAGTAAAACTATCCTTCAAATTCATAAGGGCGATAAAACAATTTTATGGGAACCTTTTTCAATGAGGTATCAAGGCTTATATAATATTACCAGAAATTTATATAAAAGCATATTTGGCAATAAAGTGGTGTTTGAAGAAACCAATCATGATTTAAAATTAACCTTTAGATACCAATGGAATTCTAGCGATTCTTTTGGCTTTGTAAAAAAGTCGACCCTTTTGAACAACAGTTCGTCGCCAACAAGTGTAACGATTTTAGATGGGCTACAAAACATTTTACCTTCCGGCGTTAACTCGGCCTTACAAAATGCCAGTAGTAATTTGGTGGATGCCTACAAAAAATGTGAATTAGAAACTGATTCTGGCATAGGGATTTTTGCCTTGAGTGCCTTTATTGTGGATAAAGCAGAACCTAGCGAGGCTTTAAAGGCTAATGTTGTATGGTCTTTAGGTCTTGAAAATCCAACCTATTTATTGTCTTCTTTACAACTTAATGCTTTCCGTCAAGGAAAAACAGTGCAACAGGAAGTTGATATAAAGGCTGAAAAGGGGGCCTACTTTACTTGTACAAAATTAAATATACAACCAGCGTCAGAAAAGGCTTGGATGACAATTGCTAATGTAAACCAATCAATTACAGGGGTTAATTATATCTCAAATTTAATTAAAAGTAACTCTAATTTAACAAAATTGGTTCAGGAGGATATTGATAAGGGGACAGCTAATTTAATTAAGTTGACGGGTGCTTCAGATGGGTTGCAATTAACGGCGGATTCTTTAACTAATACAAGGCATTTTGCCAACACGCTTTTTAATATCATGCGTGGTGGAATTTTTGATGATGACTACAACATTGAAAAGGGAGATTTTATTAAGTATATGTCAAATGCCAACAAAAAAGTTTTCAAGAAAAAAGAGGAAAAACTGCAAGGATTGCCTGAAAGCTTTGATTTAAAATTCATTAAATATTTGGCAGAACAAGATGAAGACAAGAACTTTAAGCGGCTTTGTTTTGAATACTTGCCTTTAAAATTCAGCAGAAGACACGGGGATCCCAGCAGACCTTGGAATAAGTTCTCAATTAATACAAGAAGCGAAATAGATGGGTCTAAAATTTTAGACTATGAAGGTAACTGGCGTGACATTTTCCAGAACTGGGAAGCATTGGCACACTCGTATCCTGAATTTATTGAGAGTATGATTCACAAGTTTTTGAATGCGACTACATTTGAAGGCTATAATCCATATAGGGTTACAAAAGGCGGATTTGACTGGGAAGTGATTGAAGAAGATGATCCATGGTCATATATAGGCTATTGGGGAGATCACCAAATCATTTATTTATTAAAGTTTTTGGAGTTTATTGAAAATCATTATCCAAATAGGCTAGAAAATCATTTTAACCAAGATTTGTTTGTTTATGCCAATGTACCTTATAAAATAAAGAGCTATCAGGACACGCTTCTTAATCCAAAAGACACGATTGATTTTGACCATCACTTAAACGAAGAAATTTTAAAGAAAAAAACAGAACTTGGAGCAGATGGGTCTTTACTAAGAGACAAAACATTTTTTATTTATAAAGTCAATTTAATCGAGAAATTATTAGCAACGGTTTTAGCAAAAGTGTCAAATTTTATTCCAGAAGGCGGTATTTGGTTAAATACGCAACGCCCAGAATGGAATGATGCCAATAATGCCTTGGTAGGTAATGGTGTTTCTATGGTGACACTCTATTATTTACGTAGATTTTTAAGCTTTTTTGAAGGCATAGTATCGAAGGCAACTGTAGAAAATGTTGAAGTTTCTGAAGAACTTGTTCAATTTTTTAATGAAGTGGTCAATACGCTTAATACCCATAAAAATATTCTATCTGGGAAAGTTTCAAACAGAGATAGAAAATCAGTTCTTGATGGATTGGGTATGGCAGGAAGTGATTACAGGTTAAAAATTTATGAAGACGGATTTTCAGGGAACAAATTGGATATCAGCAAATCCGATATTTTAAGTTTTATATCTGTAACATTAAGTTATTTAGATCACAGTATTGAAGCTAATAAAAGAGCGGATAAGCTATATCATGCCTATAATATTATGACGATACAAGATGATGAGGTTTCTATTTCGTATTTAGCTGAAATGCTAGAAGGGCAAGTGGCAGCATTAAGTTCCGGTTATCTGTCTCCAAAAGAAGCTTTAGAATTATTAGATGCCTTAAAATCTAGTACGCTATTCAGACCAGACCAATACAGCTATATATTATATCCAAATAAGGAGTTACCAAGATTTGATAAAAAGAATAATATCCCATCTGCAAAAGTTGAGAAATCAGAACTTTTAAAGAAATTAATCGGAGCCGGCAATTCACAAATTGTTGAAAAAGATGTTTTTGGTAACTACCATTTCAGCGGAAGTTTTCACAATGCCAATAGTTTGAAAGAAGCTTTGGAAGCCCTTCCAGAGGAAACCTATAAATTTCTTGTTGAAAAAGAAAGAAAGTTTCTATTAGAAGTTTTTGAAGAAATCTTTGACCATAAATCATTTACTGGTCGTTCAGGAACATTTTATGGTTATGAAGGCTTAGGCTCTATCTACTGGCACATGGTTTCAAAGTTATTATTAGCCGTTCAGGAAAACTGTTTATTGGCTTTAAATACTAATGAAAGTGCAGTTGTTACTGGAAAGCTTTTAGATCATTATTATGAAATAGAAGCGGGCATTGGGGTTCATAAATCACCAGAATTATATGGTGCGGTTCCTACAGATCCGTATTCACATACGCCGGCAGGAAAAGGCGCTCAACAGCCAGGAATGACAGGGCAGGTAAAAGAAGATATCCTTAGCCGAATAGGTGAATTGGGGGTGTTTGTTAACAATGGCTCAATAACTTTTAATCCACGATTATTAAGAAAGAATGAATTTTTAAATGAACCAAAAACCTTTAAATACACCAACATAAATAAAGCAGATATGTCCATTCAATTAGGAAAAGGATCGCTTTGTTTTACCTATTGTCAAGTTCCGGTTATCTATAAATTATCAGATGATGAAGGATTAGAAGTCGTTTTCAACCAAGGGCCAACCACAAAGTTAAAAGGGTTGAGTTTAGACAATAAAACAAGTAAAAAAGTTTTTGAAAGAACAGGAGAAATTAATCAAATAACAGTTTTTATTAAGAATTAGTAAAAAACCTGAATGCAGAGAGTAACCATAATACTATTTATAATCTTGTCATCATTGAGTTGTTCTAAAAAAGAAAAGGAGCTAAGTTCATTAAATGAGCATGATACGGTAATTGAAGAAAAAGTAGAACAATTACTTGCCAAAATGACCCTACAAGAAAAGGTCAGTCAAATGGTAAATATTGGGTTGCCTTCATTGCTAAAAGGGGATTATTGGGATGAGCGTGATAGTACTGTTTTTGCACCTAAAAAGTTTCATAAATTTATAACTAAATATGCCGTTGGGTCTATTCATAATACCCCTGGATATTTACTTGGTTCAAAAGAATGGTATAAAATAGTTAAAGAAATTCAGGACTCTGCATTAACAAAAACGCGTTTGGGGATTCCTTTAATCTATGGTATTGATAATATTCATGGGGCTAATTATGTAAAAGAGTCTGTACTTTTTCCACAACAAATTGCGCTGGCAGCCACCTGGAATATAGAACTTTCAAGAATGAATGGCAAGATTACAGCTTATGAATCAAGGGCAGCTTCTCTGCCATGGAATTTCAATCCAAATATTGATGTAGCCATGAACCCTCTTTGGGGCAGGATAGCCGAAAGCTTTGGAGAAGACCCCTATTTAATCTCTGAAATGGGGTTGGCTTACATGAATGGCTCTCAAACTGATGATCTTACAAATCCTGAAAGCTGTGCTGTTTGTTTAAAGCATTTTGTAGGGTATGGTGCGGGTAGAAATGGCAAAGACAGAGCCAATGCTTTAATCCCGGAAAATAGTTTAAGGCAGTATTTTTTACCGCCATTTGAAAGAGCTATTAAAGAAGGCGCGGCAAGTGTGATGATAAGTTCTAATGCAGTGAATAGTATTCCCTGTCATATAAACAAGTATTATATCACAGATATTTTAAAAGGAGAATTGGGCTTTAAAGGGGTTGTGATCTCTGATTTTAGTGATGTTGATTTTTTAACTGAAGTTCATGAAATAACCAGTGATAAAAGAGAAGCAACTAAATTGGCAGTGAATGCAGGGGTAGATGTTTTAATGAATCCTTATGACATTGATGTTGTGGATTACATTGTTGAAATGGTTGAAAGCAATGAAATTTCAATAGATAGAATAAATGATGCAGTAACCAGGGTTTTAAGACTTAAATTTCAATTAAATTTATTTGAAAAACCCTATAACAATCCAGAAGATTTTCCAGATCTAGGAAGTGAAAAGCATATTGCAGAGAATTATAATACGGCTGCAGAAGCGATTACTTTGCTTAAAAATGACGAAAATATTTTACCCTTAAAGCCGGGTAAAAAAATATTAGTTACAGGGTATGCCGCTCATTCAACTAATATCTTAAACGGTGCCTGGTCAAGAACATTTTTAGGGAGAGACACGCAATACAATGACCCAACCAAACTAAGTATTTTTGACGCTATCAAAAAAGAAGTTGGAGACACTAATGTTGAGTTTGTTGAAGGCACAGATTATACAGAAGACATTAATACTTCTTCAGCGGCTTCTAAAGCTAAAAAAGCAGATTATATTGTAGTGTGCATAGGGGAAATTCCGGCAACTGAAAAACCTTCAGATATTAATGAATTAGAAGTGCCTGAAATTCAACAAGAATTAGTAAAAAAACTAGCGGTATATAATAAGCCAATTATTTTGGTCATGGTACAAGGTCGCCCAAGAATTATTAGAGATATTGAGCCACTTTCCAAAGCGATCGTGATGGCCTATTTACCAGGTGAAGAAGGCGGAAGAGCTATCTCAGATGTGCTGTTTGGACACATAAATCCAAGTGGAAAGTTACCTTATACGTACCCACTATATTCAGGGAATGCGCTTACGTATTATCATAAAAAAGCAGACATCAGAGACATTACATGGGCTTATAATGGGTTCTATACCCAATATGAATTTGGGCACGGTCTTTCCTATACCACTTTTAAGTATTCAAATGTTAAAATGGATAAGGATACCATCACGGGGAGTCAAGAACTTAAAATTGCAGTAAATATAAAAAATACAGGGAATGCGGAAGGGAAAGAAGTGGTTCAGTTATATGCCAAAGACCTTTGGGCCTCTTTAGCTCCAGATTCAAAAAGACTCATTCGTTTTGAGAAAATCAATCTGAAACCTGGCGAATCAAAAACAGTATCATGGACTATTGATAAAGACGATTTTAAATTTGTTGGAATAAACAATAAATGGATTGTGGAAGCGGGCGAATTTGAATTACAAATAGGGGGCAACCCAAAAGAATTAATAAAAAAACGAATTAATTACAAACAATAAGTTTTGCAAATAATATTTAATAATAACATGATGAAAAAAAGGAGTAAAGTGATAACGGCGCTTTTTGCCGTTATTATATTATTTTCATGTGTTAATAAACCAACCAACATTATGTCAAAAACGGCAGCTGAGATTTTAGGTAATCCAGACTATTTAGCAATTTCTTATGGAGGCTACAGGCAAAATACGAGAGATGTGCAACCAACTATTAAGGAGTTAAAAGAAGACATGAAGATTCTTTCAGCTATGGGGATTAGAATATTAAGAACCTACAACGTGCAGCTACAACAAGCACCTAATATTTTAAAAGCAATAAGTGAATTAAAGGCAGAAGACCCAAATTTTGAGATGTATGTGATGCTTGGCGCCTGGATTGATTGCCAAAACGCATGGACTGATTTAGAACCAAACCATGATGTTGAAAGTGAAGCCAACGCAGCAGAGATTCAAAGAGCTGTAGATTTAGCCAATAAATATCCAGACATTGTAAAGATTATTGCCGTTGGGAATGAAGCGATGGTAAAATGGGCTACAAGTTATTTTGTGCAACCTAATGTTATTTTAAAATGGGTGAATCACTTGCAAGACTTGAAAAGGAAAGGGAAACTTTCAAAAGACCTATGGATTACAAGTTCAGATGATTTTTCATCTTGGGGCGGAGGCGATTCCCTTTACCATGTGCCAGATTTAGAAAACCTTGCGACGGCTGTAGACTATGTGTCTATGCATACCTATCCGTATCATAATACCCATTATAATCCCGAATTTTGGGGCGTTCCTGAAGAAGAAGACAAATTATCGGATATTGAAAAAATTGATGCGGCAATGCTTCGTGCCAGAGAGTTCGCTATGAAACAATTCGATAGTGTTTCAAATTATATGAAAAGTATAGGAGTTAATAAGCCAATTCATATTGGGGAAACTGGTTGGGCAACGATTTCAGATGGGCATTATGGCCCAAAAGGTTCCAGGGCAACTGACGAATATAAGGAAGGGTTGTATCATAAACTGTTAAGAGAGTGGACCAATGAAGCTGGGATATCATGTTTTTATTTTGAAGCCTTTAATGAAAAATGGAAAGATCATCATAATAAGAAAGGATCAGAAAACCATTTCGGATTATTTACTATAGACGGACAGGCAAAATATGCCTTATGGGATATGGTTGATAATGGCGTTTTTGATGGATTAAAAAGAAACGGAAATGCCATAAAAAAAACATATAATGGTGATAAGAAAAAACTAATGAAAGATGTATTGGTACCACCAAGATTGAGTGAAATACCTTCACTGCATTAGAATAATTATGAAAAATAAATTATGAAAAATTTAAAACTTTATATAGTTAGTTTTTTAGTATTTATGATGATGAGTTGTAACGAAAATAAATTGTCTGTTGATGTTTATGAAACGTCTGCAAGTGGTAATAAACTAAAACAAATCACAGCATTTGTTTCTGGTAATAATCCGGCTATAATTACATTGATCCCGGAAGAAACCTTTCAAACCATTACGGGATTTGGAGGTTCATTCACAGAAGCCTCAGCCAGCCTTTTAAATAAATTAAGTAAAGAAAACAGAGAAAAAATTTTAGAAGCTTATTTTGGAGAAGATGGTGCACAGTATTCATTAACACGTACACACATGAATTCATGTGACTTTTCATTGAGCAATTATTCTTATGCACCAGTAGAAGGTGATCTAGAGTTAACAAACTTTTCAATTGAAGAAGATCGTGATGATATTATTCCCATGATTAAAGAAGCCATGGCAATATCAAGAGATGGCTTTAAAATTTTGTCTTCACCCTGGACAGCGCCACCATGGATGAAAGACAACAAAGATTGGAGAGGCGGTAAACTATTACCGGAATACAATGATACCTGGGCTTTATTCTTTTCAAAATATATAAAGGCATATAAAGCGGAAGGTATTGACATTTGGGGGTTTACAGTTGAAAATGAGCCTTTAGGCAACAACAATAACTGGGAGAGCATGCATTTTTCAGCAGAGGAAATGACCAATTTTGTTGAGAATCACTTAGGGCCAAAACTTAAAGCAGAGGGTCATGATGTTAAAATTCTGGGATATGATCAAAATCGTGGCGAAGAGTTAAAAGAATGGATCGATGTGATGTATAGAGATGAAGCCTCTTCAAAATATTTTGATGGTACGGCTATACATTGGTATGCCAGTACCTATGATTATTTTCCGGAGTCATTACAATATGCGCATGAAAAGGTACCGAACAAATATTTAATACAAACGGAAGCATGTGGGGACTCTGAGGTGCCTAAATGGCAGGACGACCAATGGTACTGGTCTAAAGAAGCAACAGATTGGGGCTGGGATTGGGCGCCAGAAGACCAAAAGTATCTGCATCCTAAATATGCGCCTGTCAATCGATATGCAAGAGATATCATAGGGTGTTTAAATAACTGGGTTGATGGCTGGATTGACTGGAACATGGTTCTTGATAAACAAGGAGGGCCAAACTGGTTTAAAAATTGGTGTTTAGCGCCTGTAATTGTTGATCCGGAACTTGACGAGGTATACTTTACGCCAATTTATTATACCATGGCTCATTTCAGTAAATTCATTAGACCAGGAGCTGAACGAATAGGTTTTACTAATTCAGATGAGCATTTAATGCTTACTGCGGCTAAAAATCTTGATGGGTCTATCGCTGTTGTGATTTTTAATCAGGATACTGAATCAAAAAACATGAGTATTAAATTAGGGCAAAGTACAAAGGATTTGCAAATAAACGGACAGGCTATTCAAACGATAATCATTCCGCAACAATAACAAACAGAAATCTAAATAATAACTAACTATAAACTAAATAAGATGGCACATCACAAAACAAATCCCAAAGATATAGTTCCTATAGGTCAGAAAATGGCTTTTGGAGCAGGGCATTTAGTTCTCAATTTATTACCAGGCGCTCTAGGAATCTTTATGTTCTTTTTGTTAACGGCCTTTGGCATGGATCCATTTTTAGCAGGGTTGCTGGGCGGTCTTCCTAGAATATTTGACGCCATTACAGATCCTATCATGGGTTTTATTTCTGACAATACAAAATCAAGATGGGGTCGCAGAAGACCGTATATTTTTGTGGGCGCTATTTTAAGTGGCATATTCTTTATTGTTTTATGGCAATTAGACCCCGAAGATTCAGTAAACTATAATTTTTGGTATTTTCTAATCATGTCTATGGTATTCTTAGTTGGAAACACCATGTTTGCAACGCCCTTAATTGGATTAGGTTACGAAATGACCTCTGATTATAACGAGCGTACGCGCATTATGGCGTTTTCTCAAACAATAGGTCAAATTGCCTGGATGATAGTGCCTTGGTTTTGGGTACTTATAGCGAATCCGGATCTTTTTGAAACACAGGCTATTGGTGTCAGACGACTTTCTATAATTGTGGGAGCGGTTTGTTTAATTTTAGGCCTATTACCCGCCATTTTTTGTAAAGGAATTGATTCTGCACATATGGAAAACAGAAAGAAAATTACTTTTAAAACCATGTTTTCTAATTTAAAAGATCTTTTAGATGGCATTGTGCAGGTTTCTAAAAACAAACCTTTTATGAAACTTTGCGGAGCCACATTTTTAGTTTTTAATGGATTCCAGTTGGTGGCCTCTTTTAGTTACTTTATTATTGTTTACTATATGTTTAATGGTGATTTTGGAGCTGCAGGTAATTGGCCAGCTTGGTTTTCAACTATTACCGCTGTAATCACAGCTTTTGGAGTAATTCCTATTGTGACTTGGATGGCTAATAATTGGGGAAAACGTAATGCTTTTGTGATTTCAACAGCCATTTCTATTTTGGGTTATATTTTAAAATGGTGGGGATTTAATCCAGATTATCATTGGCTTATATTTTTACCGGTGCCATTTATGGCTTTTGGTTTAGGAGGTTTGTTTACTTTAATGATGAGCATGACGGCCGATGTCTGTGATTTGGACGAATTAAGAAACGGAATGCCACGTAAAGAAGGTACCTTTGGGGCCATTTACTGGTGGATGGTAAAATTAGGACAGGCTTTAGCCTTAGTTTTAGGAGGCTTGGTTTTAAAAGTGGTGGGATTTGATGGCAATGCGGCTGTTCAAACCGCGGAAACTATTAGAGACCTTCGTATTGCTGATATCGTTATTCCAGCAGTTACTGCAGGTTTAGCTATTGTTATTATGTGGAAATACAGCCTTAATGAAACAAGAGCTGCAGAAATAAAACAAATATTAGTAGATCGTAGAGGAGAATTATAAATTAATATTAAAATAAATTACAATGTCATATAGAAAGGAACGTCAATTTTCGCTTAGCGAAGCAGACTATTCAGATTATGCTGGAGTTGATTTCAGTAAATTATCATTAAAGAAATTAGAAGAACTTTGGAGGGAAACCCTCGAAAACGGCATGCATGGTTTATGTTTTAGTATGTATGAAGACGGCCAAAAGCCAGGAGATATCATTACCGAAGAACAAGTGAGAAGAAGAATGAAAATCATAAAGCCTTATACTAGTTGGGTGCGTTCGTTTTCTTGTGTTGAAGGGAATGAACATATTCCGCGCATTGCGCATGAACAAGGGATGAAAACACTAGTTGGGGCTTGGTTAGGAGACGATCTTGAAATGAATGAAGCTGAAATAGAAGGACTGATAACTTTGGCTAAAGAAGGATGTGTTGATGTGGCGGCTGTTGGTAATGAGGTGATGTATCGTAAAGAATTAACAGAAGATCAATTGATTGGTTATATTAACAGGGTAAAGGAGGCTTTACCGGGAATACCCGTAGGTTACGTTGATGCGTATTATGAATTTTCTCATCGTCCGAGAATTACCGAAGCTTGCGATGTTATTTTAGCAAATTGTTATCCTTATTGGGAAGGATGCCCACAGGAATATGCCTTAAACCACATGAGAGAAATGTATGGTCAGGCTGCTGCTGCCGGTAATGGCAAAAGAGTTATTATTACAGAAACAGGTTGGCCAAGTGAAGGGGGTAGTTTGGGAGGCGCAGTGTCATCAGCCGAAAATGCTATGAAATATTTTATCAATGCACAGGCATGGTCAGCAAAAGATGATATAGAAATGTTCTATTTTTCGTCCTTTGATGAATCTTGGAAAGTTGGAGCTGAAGGTGATGTAGGTGCCTATTGGGGGCTTTGGGATAAACATGAAAAGCTCAAATTTTAATCGTCAAAAACTAGTATTTGTCTAATATTTTGAGTTAATTGAGTGCATGTTTTAATTAATATAGTTGTTTTTATAGCTAGTTGCCAAGTTTATTTTTGGCGATCATAAAAACACGGTATACTTTAAAAACGAATTGTAGAAAAGTTGTTTAAAAAGGAATATAGAATTGATTAATAGAAAATTATAAATTCTACTATTATAAAATTGAAGTAAATAAAATAATATAAAAGAGAATGTCAGTAAGAGCAGGAAAAATAAAGGCCTTAGTAGGAATCGATCATGCTAATAAAACTTCAGAAGAGTTAAAATCATTGTTCAAAAAAGTACTTGAAAATGGCATGCATGGATTATGTTTCAGTACATATGAGGATGGACAAGGACCGGGCACTCAAATTACAGAAGCGCAAATCCGCAGGCGTATGGAAATTATTAAACCTTATACAAAATGGGTGAGATCATTTTCATGTACCGAAGGGAATGAGTTAATTCCGATTATCGCAAAAGAATACGGAATAAAAACTTTGGTAGGTGCCTGGTTAGGAAATGATGATGAAATAAATGAGAAGGAAATTTCTGGACTTATTAAGTTAGCTAAGGAAGGCTATGTAGATATTGCTGCTGTTGGTAATGAAGTTATGTACCGCAAAGATTTAACAGAAGACGAATTACTAGGATTTATGCATCGGGTCAAAAGGGAAATTCCAGACATTCCTATGGGTTATGTAGATGCCTATTATGAGTTTTCCCACAGGCCAAAAATCACAGAAGCTTGTGATGTTATTTTAGCCAATTGTTATCCTTATTGGGAAGGCTGTAGTTTAGAATACTCGTTGTTATATATGAAAGACATGTACAATCAAGCAGTAAGCGCAGCAAACGGTAAAAAGGTAATAATTACTGAAACAGGTTGGCCTAGTGTAGGCGAGTTGTTTCATGGGGCGCAGCCATCACATGAAAATGCTTTAAAATATTTTATTAACGCTCAAAAATGGTCTGAACAGGATGATATAGAGATGTTCTATTTTTCATCATTTGATGAATCTTGGAAGGTGGGCTCAGAAGGTGATGTAGGTGCCTACTGGGGGCTTTGGGATAAAAACGAAAAACTAAAGTTTTAAATGCCCCAATTCTTGACTAAATTATCATATATTTTTATCAATGTATTAACAGTTTTTTAGACACTTTTTTTCAGTGGTGGGTTAAAATAGCTGTCTTAACGAATTTCTATGTTCAAATTTGATTTCAAAAATTATTTATTATTTATTGCGAACTATACTTACTAATCAATATTAAATGAGATATGCTAAAGAATTAAACATTAAACCAGGTAAGGCTATCTGCTATTCAGGTTTTAGAGAAGGTCAAAGACCCGGTGATGTGTTTCCTAGTTATGAAGAAATAAAAGAAGATCTTTTAATACTGCAAAATGAATGGACATACCTGCGCCTTTATGATTGCGATAAACATTCTGAGATAGTTCTTGAAGTCATTGAAAAGGAAAACTTTAATTTTAAAGTGATGCTTGGGGCTTATATAGGCGCAGAAGTAAATAATTACGGATGCCCCTGGGGCGGCGCGTATCCTGAAGAGCAGCTAGAGTTAAATAAAGTAGCCAACTTACGCCAGATAAATAAGTTAATAAGGCTAGCCAACAGATATCCGGAGATTATTTTTTCTTTGTCAGCAGGAAATGAGGCATGTGTAGATTGGACGGATCATTATGTACCCGTTGAAAGTGTTATTAAATACGTAAGGATGATTAAAAGGGAAACCAAACAACCGGTAACCTTTTGCGAAAACTATCTGCCGTGGCTTGATAAACTTAAACATTTAGTAGATGAAGTCGACTTTATTTCTATTCATACTTATCCTGTCTGGGAATATAAAAATATCCATGAAGCTATGGAATATACCAAACAAAACTTTTATTCGGTAGCGAACAAATATCCCGATAAATTAGTGGTTATAACAGAAGCTGGTTGGACAACCTATTCTAACGGTAAAGGCATTTGCCCCAGCAATGTGAGTGAAGAACATCAAACTATTTATTATAACGACTTAATGGACTGGTGTGAAGAAGATGCAGTTATGACCTTTATTTTTGAAGCTTTTGATGAACCCTGGAAAGGATCTGAAGAGGCCCTTGAACCAGAAAAGCACTGGGGCTTGTTTAAGGTAGACAGAACGCCAAAACTGGTAATGAGCCAACGTTACAAGGAACATTTAATTTAATTATAGAGACCCTTTTTTAAGATTGAACTAATTAAAACTCGTATTTATACATTTATAAATACGAGTTTTTTTGCATTTAAAGCAGGCAAGGATTGTCTTTTTGCTAAAGCTAATATGCAGAATTATTGTCCAAATGCGCTCTGCTATATAAAGGATGATTTTTTGTATAAAAAAAATGTTATAGGTCTTAATTTGAAGCATTTAACTCAAATTGTAAGAAAAATATGCGCGACAATGTTTTGTTTTACCCATACATTACCACAACATGCCTTTAAACGCGTATTGTCTTTTAACATATTACGGCTAAATCACACAACTATAATCGATAAAGTGAATTATAAATCTGATAAAACGTAGAATCTTATATGAATTAAGTTGTTTTTAGCATTGTATGCTTTTTGTATAGGCATTTGTTTAAAATTTACATCTAATTGTCTTATATTTAGGTAATTCGAAAAAATAGAAAAATATTAACTCTTTTAAACAAAAAATTATGATGAAAAAAATTACTTTTTTATTTATTATGCTAACGGTCTCTTTTGGGTTTTCCCAACAGATACTCATTGAAAATTTTGATGGAACCGAACCTGCATTTGCTGGTTTTGAAGGATTAGCAAGTGCTACTATTGAAGCTGCACCAGCAGGATCCAATGGTAATAGCTTAAAACTTGTTAGTCAAGCGTCAGGTAACCCATGGCAGGGCGCTGAAGTTATCATGCAAACATATAAAATTAAGTTAACTACTGATAAAACGGCTAAAGTTGATGTTTATTCTACACAGGCCTTTACTTTATTGGGTAAAGTAGAAAATGGTGGGCCTGCTTCTGCAGCAGCACAATCTTATACAACACCTGGTGCATGGCAAACCCTAACATTTACGTTTACTCAAGCTTTGGATGGCACGGCAGCAGCCGATGGAGAATATTTAAAAATAGTGTTTTTCCCTAATTGGAAGGCGGATAACACAGGGTTTAATGTGCCTCCTGGAGATTTTACTATCTATGTAGATAATATTACTGCAGAAGCAACAGCTATAACTCCAGAGCCAGCTCCAACTACTGCTGCTCCAACACCACCGGCAAGAAATGCTGCTGATGTTTACTCACTTTTTAGTAATGCGTATGCTGCAAGAACAGTTGAAAACTGGAATGCAAGTTGGGATTCGGCAACATCATCAGATGTTGTGATTGAAGGTAATGATACTAAGAAAGTTACAGGATTTGGTTTTCTTGGAGTTGAATTTATCAATAATAGAATTGATGCAGCTACTTTTACTGGTTTCCATATTGATATTTGGACGGCTACTGCTACATTGGATAAAAGTTTCAATTTGAAGTTTTCTCATTGGGGAGGTACTAGTTCAGAGGTTTCAGCTATAGAATTCTCAACAACTAATGCCAGCAATCCGGCATTACCTAATCCTAATCCAGGAACATGGATCTCTTTAGACATGCCTTTATCTGCATGGACAGCTGGTGCTAGAAATGATTTGGCACAATTTATCATTACATCTGATTTAGGAACTGTATATTTTGATAATCTTTATTTGTATAAGGGAACACCTCTTAGCAACAAAGATTTTGAAATCGCCGGTCTTAATGTATACCCAAACCCAACTCAAAATAGCTGGACAGTGAAGACACAAAATATCAAGATGTCTACTATTCAGGTCTTTGATATTTTAGGTAAACAAGTATTATCTTTAGCTCCTAATGCAATTGAAGCTAAAATTGATGCGTCTCAACTAAAATCAGGATTATACTTTGCTAAAATCAGCACGGCTAATGGGTCTTCTAGCTTGAAATTAGTAAGACAATAGTAATTATTTACAGATGTAATATCTGAATAAAATATAAAGGAGTGGCTTGTTTAAATGTAAACAACCACTCCTTTTTTTATGTCCCAAAACGTAAAACGCACCTATTTATAATACATAAAAAACTGCTTATGAACAGAAAATTAATGGGCTTCAAACTTTTGTGTTTGAGTATATTGTTATTTACAATAAACTCACAAGCGCAAGTTCCTGTAGGGAGCGGAAGCTATACAACCACGTATCCTGGCGCCGATAGTGCCGGTAGAAATTCTTTCCCGTCAGGCACGCCTCAATTAAGCGGAGCAGCGGTTGGAAAGCCGGTTCCTACTAACGACTGGTGGTCTAAACTGGTAAAAGAAAACCATGCGGATAATCTGTTTAATTATCCCATGACCATGAAAACTACCAATACAGGTTTAATTGTAACCTACATTCCTTTTGGAGTTATTGGAGATTCTGCACCTATTCAAATAGGCTTGTCTGGTTTGAATGCTACACAAACAACGGTATCAGATTATTCAGACTGGACCGTTACCATGAACTGGAATGATGGTTCACACCATTTAAGCACAACTTCGGGCATTGGAATGCCTTTTTTATACTTTGAAAAGGACAGCAATGATGTTTTAGAAATAAAAGTAAATGCTGGTACGGCAACTATTTCATCTGAATTATTAATCATTGAAAATGCCAGTGGAGGTGCAGACTTTGTTTTTTATGCCCCAACAGGAAGTACCTGGACTCAAAATGGTTCTACTTATTCATCAACATTAAACAACAAAACCTATTGGTCTATGGCGATGTTGCCTCAAAGCACAAGTAATGTGGCAGCCGTAGCAAATGAATATAAAAAATATGCTTACGTGTTTCCAACAAACACCACAACTACATGGAGTTATGACGAAAGCACTTCAAAAGTATTAACTACATTTTCTGTTTTAACCCAAGCAAAAGAAGGCACTGAGACCAATGTATTATTAGGTTTATTACCTCATCAATGGACCAATTTAGCCCTAGGTTCGCCTGCACCAGACAAATATAGCTATGCGGGAATACGTGGTGAAATAAAAACTATGGATGGTAATACCTTTAGTGTTGAAAACACTTTTAAGGGTATTTTGCCTACCATGCCCTATTTAGCAAATTATAGTGCAGGATTTAATCCTTCTCAATTAGACGCTAAGATTTCACAAATTGAAAATGATGGGTTATCAACCTGGACAGATTCTTACAATGAAGGACAAGTGATGAACCGATTGATTCAAACCGCAAGAATTGCAGATCAAACAGGTAATATAGTGGCCAGAGATAAAATGATCGCAACCATTAAAGAACGCTTAGAAGATTGGTTAACCTATCAATCAGGTGAAGTGGCTTTCTTGTTTTATTATAACAGCGATTGGTCGGCTATGTTAGGGTATCCTGCAGGCCATGGTCAGGATAGTAATATAAACGATCACCATTTCCATTGGGGTTATTTTATTCATGCCGCAGCCTTTATGGAACAGTTTGAACCAGGTTGGGCAGCACAGTGGGGCGATATGATCAATTTATTGGTTAGAGACGCCGCTTCAGATAATAGAAACGACGACCAGTTTCCTTTTTTAAGGAATTTTAGTCCGTATGCAGGGCATTGTTGGGCTAATGGTTTTGCTACGTTTCCACAGGGGAATGACCAGGAATCAACCTCTGAAAGTATGCAGTTTAATTCCTCATTAATTCACTGGGGAACGATTACAGGTAACGATGCCATTCGTGATTTAGGAATATATTTATACACTACCGAGCAAACCGCTGTTGAAGAATATTGGTTTGATATGAATGAACGTAACTTTCAGCCATCACAACAATATAGTTTAGTATCCCGTGTTTGGGGAAATTCTTATGATAATGGCACCTTTTGGACAGGCGATATTACGGCATCTTACGGTATTGAGCTATACCCTATTCATGGCGGTTCTCTCTATTTAGGGCAGAATAAAGCCTATGTTCAGAAAATTTGGGATGAATTAAAAACCTATACGGAAATATTAAGTACATCAAGTACGAATCCTAACTTATGGCATGATACCTTTTGGAAATATTTATCTTTTATTGATCCACAAGCGGCTATTGATATGTATGATGCTTATCCAGATAGAATCCTCAAATTTGGTATTTCCGATGCACAAACCTATCATTGGTTACATGCTATGAACGCTATGGGAACTTTGGAGGCTACCTTAACAGCTAATTATCCTATTGCGGCTGCTTTTAATAATAATGGAGAGATTACCTATGTGGCTCATAATTATTCAAATGCACCTATTACGGTAACTTTTTCAGACGGGTATACTTTAGACGTTCCGGCCAATCAAATGGCAACCAGTAAAGATGCCAATGTGTCTGGTACGATGGTTTCAGATTTTAAGCAAGCATTTCCAAACGGTAGTGTAAACCTGACCGTCACTACTCAAGGTTCTGGTGTTACTAAAGTAGAATTTTATGATGGGACCACCTTATTAGGTGAAGATACCACTGTGCCTTACCAATTTAAAGCTACCAACTTGGCTTTAGGAAAGCATGGCATGTATGCTAAAGTTTTTGAAGGCAGTCAGTTTAACCTTACTAATATTGTGACGATTCAAGTAGGTGAACAAGTGCCTTATTCAGGAACAGCCATAGAAATACCCGGCATTATTGAACCAGGCCTTTACGATACTTTTGAAGGTGGTGTTGGTCAAAATATAGCTTATGTGGATGTTTCTCAAAATAACGAAGGCGACTTTAGAACAGAAGAGTATGTAGATTCGGCGACAGATACTAACGAAGGCAAAATTATTGGTTGGATATCGGCAGGTGAATGGATAGAATATACGATTGACGTACAAACAGCAGGAAATTACGATGTGTCTTTTAGATATGCTTCCGGAAATGCCAATGGTGGCGGACCATTTCATTTAGAGGTTGAAGGGAATACTATTAGCACAGATATTTCGGTAAATTCAACGAGTACCACAAATTGGACAACCTGGGCTACGAAAACCGTTAGTAATATTGAGTTAAACAAAGGCGTTCAAGTGTTAAGACTTTCTTTTACCAGCGGGGAATTTAATTTAGGAAAATTAACATTTTCATATAACAGTCCGTTGGCCTACAATCCTCCGGTTGTCCATGCAGGTGATAATGTGGTTGTGATATTACCGGCTTCAACAGCCAGTTTAGACGGTTCATTAAGTACAGATGCAGATACGCCAACTCTAGATTATGCGTGGGAACAAGTATATGGTCCGTCTGTAATAAGTTTTTCAGATAATACGGATGTAAAGCCAAGCATTTCAAATTTAGAAGAAGGTATTTATAAATGTAAACTTACGGTAAGTGATGGCACTCACGAATCATCAAGTACGGTTTTGGTTATTGTTTCCACTACGGGGAATACCAATCCGGTAACCAATATTACGTCTCCGGCAAATAATGCATCTTTTAAACAAAATACAGATATTTTAATAACGGCCTCTGCAAGTGATTTAGATGGTACGGTTTCATTGGTAGAATTTTTTGATGGAACCACCAAACTAGGAGAAGATACCACCCAACCGTTCTCTTATTTGTGGAGTGGCGCGAGTCTCGGAAATCATGAGCTAACAACCAAAGCAACAGATAATAATGATGCTACAAGCACCTCACCCACTGTGAATATAACCGTACAGCCTGTTAAAATATGTACCGAAACATCTACGCAAGCACAACAAGGCTCCTTTTCAATAGGGTATAAAAGCACTTTTGAAACCATAGGGACTAATGTGATTGTTACCTTTGAACTACTAGATACCGATAAAGCTGGTGTTGTTGCCTATTTATGGCAGCAAACACCATTTGCTGAATCTTCTATGAATCAGGTATCTGGAAATATCTTTAGCAAAACCTTAAGTGGTTTATCGGCAGGAACAACCATTAGTTATGCCTGTAAGTTTGCTTATTCCGGAGGGCTATCGGCAACAAAATACATAAGTTATGTGGTAGATACCGATTGTAGCGGCGCTAACGATGTGGAAGCACCGGCTAACTTTACAGCGACTTTGGGTACCGTTACAGCGACTTCTGTTGAATTACTTTTAAATGGGACAGACGATTCGGGATCTGTTATTTATGCGGTCAACTATGGTGCAAATAACACCTCAACAACAGGGACTTCAGGAAGTCAAAAATCATTTAATATTAATGCTTTAACACCAGATACGGCTTATACGTTTAATATATCAGCAAGTGATTTAGCAGGAAATACAGCGGCTAATAATCCTATAGTAGTTCAGGCAACCACTTTAGTAAGTACAAATACAAATTGCTCAGGGACTAGCACGGCAGCTTTACCTGGACAAGGTTCTTTTTCAACAGGGTATAACTATAGTTTCACTACGTCTGGTACCGATGTTACCTTTACGTTTGAATTACTCGATAATAAAACGGGTGTTATTGCCTATTTATGGAAAGAATCACCTTTTAGTGAAGTACCAATGACTAACACTTCTGGTAAAATTTTTACCAAAACAATTACTGGGCAAACACCAGGAGCAACTTTGCGTTATGCCTGTAAGTTTGCCTTTGCCGGTGGATTGGCGGTAACCAAGTATTTTTCGTATGTGGTTGGCGATGCTTGTGCTTTGAGTACTAATGATAACCTTTGGAAAGAAGGTTTGAAAGTGTATCCAAACCCAACTCAAAATAGCTGGACGGTTAAAACACAAAACACCAAGATGTCTTCTATACAGGTATTTGATATTTTAGGTAAACAAGTATTATCGCTAAAACCTGAAGCTATGGAAGCTACAATTGATGGTTCTCAACTAAAATCAGGATTATACTTTGCTAAAATCATTACAGATAATGGTTTATCTAGCTTAAAATTAGTGAGACAATAAAGCAGTGTTATAAATTAAATATTTCAAAAGGGAGAGGTTCTTAAAACCTCTCCCTTTTAATTTTAAAGCATGGAATGATATGATGCATTGAGAGCCGTTTTGTGTTTGCAATATTTTTAAAAACAAGAAACTAACTAAACTTTGAAATTGGTTATAATTATCTATATTTGTTTAGATATAAAAAATTGAAGGATTATTCATTCAGACTAGTATAATTTTATGAATAAATTGACGTTTTCTAATAAAGATTGAACAATTCTAACGGTATTTTATCGATGAAATAGCTCCTTTTGTAGACGTTTTTTTAGATGAAAATTGCTTATTTTTATTGTTTACTCGCTTTTTTTTATATTTTTGCGACGGAATGAAAATACAAAATAAAAGACTTTTTGCCTCAATCTTATTTGTATTAATAAGTGTGCTGTGTGTAGCTCAAGGCCCTCCATATCCTGGCGGCGGCCCTCCGGGTCCACCGGGTTTTCCAATTGATGGTGGTATCTTAATGGGTGTTGGTGTTGCTTTATTTTATGGTGTAAAAAAAATATTGGGTAACAAATAGTTACTTTTTCAATTCAAGCAGCTTAGAGACATACTTCCCTAAAACATCAAATTCTAAATTGACTATGGAGCCTTTTTTAAAGGTAGAAAAATTGGTGTGTTCATATGTATATGGTATAATAGCTACGCTAAAACTATCCTTTTTTGAATCCACCACGGTTAAACTGGTGCCATTAACAGTAATAGAACCTTTCTCTATAGTGATGTTATTTAATTTTGAATCATAATAAAAGCTGAACATCCAGCTGCCATTGGTTTCTTCAACCATGGTGCAAACCGCGGTTTGGTCCACATGCCCCTGAACCATATGGCCATCAAGCCTGTCTCCAAGTTTCATGGCGCGCTCTAAATTTACTTTATCATGAATTTTTAAAGTGCCAAGATTTGATTTATCTAAAGTTTCTTTTATTGCAGTAACTGTATAAACATCGTCCTTAATATTAACAACTGTTAAGCAAACGCCGTTATGAGCCATGCTTTGGTCAATTTTTAATTCTGGTGTGAGATTGCTTTTTATTGAAATATGGAGATTGCCTAAATCCTGCTTTAATCCCGTAACAATTCCCATATCTTCAATTATTCCTGTAAACATAATATTGTCTGTTTATTTGGTTAAATTTGCAATAACAAAATTACAAACAAAAGTTATCTTTTTTAATGAAGAAAGCAGAAAATATAATAGTTGGAATATCAATAGGAGACTTAAATGGGATTGGCGGAGAAGTTGTTTTAAAAACGTTTGAAGACGCAAGAGTTTTAGAGTTTTGTACTCCGGTAATTTTTGCTTCGTCAAAAGCGATGGCCTTTTTAAAGACTCATTTTAAATCTGAAATTAACTTTAATGATATTAACGACATAAATCAAGTTGTTTTTGGCAGAGTTAATGTTTTGAATTGTTGGAACGAACCTGTAAAAATTGAATTTGGAAAGGAAGATTTTAAAATAGGCGAATACGCTATAAAATCATTACAAGAAGCAACAAAGGCCTTAAAGAACAACAGCATTGATGTCCTGGTTACGGCGCCAATTAATAAACATAATATCCAGTCAAAGGATTTTAATTTCCCTGGACATACAGATTATTTGGCACAACAACTTGAAGGTGAAAGTTTAATGTTAATGGTAACAGAAAATTTACGAGTAGGCTTATTAACAGATCACGTGCCCGTAAAAGATGTTGCTGTAAAGATTTCAGCAGACTTAATTGAGCAAAAAATAAATACGGTTTATGAAACCCTGCTTAAAGATTTTAAAATAAACAGACCGAAAATAGCCGTTTTAGGCATTAATCCTCACACAGGTGATAATGGCGTGATTGGCAATGAAGATGATGACATTATGCGCCCTACTCTTAAAAAAATTAAAGATTCAGGCAAGCTGGTTTTTGGGCCTTACGCCGCTGATAGTTTTTTCGGGTCTAATAATTATAAAAATTTTGATGCCATCATTGCTTCTTATCATGATCAGGGATTGATTCCGTTTAAAACCTTATCTTTTGGTCAAGGAGTTAATTTTACAGCGGGATTAAACAAAATTAGAACCTCTCCAGATCACGGAACAGCCTATGAAATAGCGGGAAAAGGTATAGCTGATGAGAATTCTTTTAAAGAAGCCGTATTTACAGCATTGCAAATATTTAAAAACAGATTTGATTATGAACAGCTTACGTCAAATTCGTTAAAACAGGCAGGAAAAAAATTATAAACAAAAAAATGTTTATAAGTACTGTAGCATAAATTAAAAATTTATATATTTGCAGGCTCAAATTAGAAGTGATAATGAAGCCATTAAAAGAGTTTACAATTCCTTTTATAGGGTTAAAAATAGGAACTCATCATTACGACTATAAAATTGAGAAAGCGTTCTTTGAATATTTTGAGTATGAAGATTTTAATGATGCCAATGTAAAAGTTGATTTGACCCTATTGAAAAACACAACATTACTGGAGCTGAATTTTAAAATTTCAGGAACTGTTAATATTAATTGTGACATCACCAATGAGCCCTTTGATCAAAACATTAAAAATGAATTTGATTTGGTGGTGAATTTTGGAGATGAATATAATGATGAAAATATTGATATTTTAGTGCTTCCACATGGAGCTTATGAAATCAATGTTCAACAGTACATATATGAGTTAATTGTATTATCAGTGCCAATTAAACGCATTCACCCAGGAGTTGAAGACGGAACTTTAAGTTCTGACATACTTGAAAAATTAAAAGAGTTAAGCCCAAAGCTTGACGACGAACAAAAAGAAGATAATAAGGAAATTGATCCTCGTTGGAATACATTAAAGAAACTATTAACGGATAAATAAATATAGAAAATGGCACATCCTAAAAGAAAAATCTCGAAAACAAGAAGAGATAAAAGAAGAACTCATTACAAAGCAACTGCGCCACAGATTGCAACTTGTCCTACAACAGGTGAGGCTCATTTATATCACAGAGCGCACTGGCATGAAGGTAAACTTTATTACAGAGGTCAAGTTTTAATTGACAATACTGAAGCGGTAGAAAACGTAGCTTAAAAAATTGAAACTGAAATAATCAAGCGCTCCTTTGTGAGCGTTTTTTTTATGATAAGTTTTTCTATAAGTCAAAAACGTCTTAATTTGCACTATATTAGACCAAAATTTAGTATTTTGAACAAATTTTTTAATGTTTTTGTCAATTTTTACGATTTTTTGGTCAAATTAACTATAAAGTTATGAGTAAAATATCAGCAGCAATTACAGCTGTAGGAGCATATGTACCTGAATATGTATTAACTAACCAGATTCTTGAAACCATGGTTGATACAAATGATGAATGGATAACTTCTAGAACCGGAATTAAAGAACGTCGAATTCTTAAAGACGTTGGCAAAGGTACTTCCTACTTAGCCATTAAAGCAGCCCAAAATCTTATTAGTAAAAAAGGAATTGACCCCAAAGATATTGAATTAGTCATAGTAGCTACTGCAACACCAGACATGAAAGCAGCATCAACCGCGGCTTTTACAGCTTTTAACATTGGCGCTATCAATGCCTTTTCATTTGATTTAGATGCGGCCTGTTCTAGTTTTTTATATGGAATGTCAGTGGCGGCTAAATATATTGAATCTGGCAGATATAAAAATGTGCTTTTAATTGGTGCCGATAAGATGTCTTCAATGGTTAATTATGAGGATAGAGCTACTTGCATCATTTTTGGAGATGGCGGTGGTGCCGTATTATTTGAACCAAACACAGAAAACTTAGGGCTACAAGATGAGTATTTGAGAAGTGATGGATCTGGTAGAGAATTTTTACAAGCTACTTTTGGAGGGTCTTCTTATCCTTCTACAGTAGAAGCTATAGAAAATAAAAAACAATTTGCTTTTCAAGAAGGACAAACAGTATTTAAAAATGCCGTATTTAATATGGCGGATGCTGCAGTAAAAATTTTAGAGAGAAATAAATTGACTAAAAATGATGTCAACTGGCTGGTTGCTCATCAGGCAAATAAGCGCATTGTTGATGCTACAGCCAAGCGGATTGAGTTAGAGGATGACAAGGTGATGATGAATATAGAAAAGTATGGAAATACAACTTCTGCTACTTTACCGTTATTATTAAACGATTACGAATCACAACTAAAAAAGGGAGATAATTTAATTTTTGCTGCCTTCGGAGGCGGATTTAATTGGGGATCCATTTATTTAAAATGGGCATATAATTCAAAACACTAACTAACTAATTTAAAACCAAAACTATGGATTTAAAAGATATTCAAAACTTAATCAAGTTTGTTGCTAAATCAGGAGCAAGTGAAGTTAAACTTGAGATGGAGGATATTAAAATCACTATCAAAACAGGTTCAGATCCAGAAACTACTACATTACAATATGCACCGGTAGCCACACAAATGCCGCAAGCATTTGCGCCTTTAGCAGAATCTAGAGCTCAAACGGAAACACCCCCTGCTTCAACTGCGGCTAAAGCAGATGATAATTCAAAATACATTACTATAAAGTCGCCAATTATTGGGACTTTTTATAGAAAACCTGCGCCAGACAAACCTTTGTTCGTAGAAGTAGGACAAACTATTGCAGAAGGAGATGTGCTTTGTATTATTGAAGCAATGAAACTTTTCAACGAAATAGAATCAGAAGTTTCTGGAAAAGTTATAAAAATACTAGTTGATGATTCTTCCCCTGTAGAGTTTGATCAACCATTATTTTTAGTAGATCCATCATAACCATTAAAAATTCCAATACCAGATCTCGAAATCCAATATTTGGAATTGGGCGATTGGAATTTGAAATTTTTAATATAATAAGTTATGTTTAAAAAAATATTAATTGCCAATAGAGGAGAAATAGCGTTACGTGTTATCAGAACCTGTAAAGAAATGGGCATTAAAACGGTGGCGGTTTACTCTACGGCAGATGCAGAAAGTTTACACGTTAAATTTGCTGATGAAGCAGTTTGCATAGGCCCACCATCCAGTACGGAGTCTTATTTAAAAATGTCAAACATTATAGCTGCTGCAGAAATCACGAATGCAGATGCTATCCATCCAGGATATGGATTTCTATCTGAAAACTCGAAGTTTTCCAAAATTTGTGGCGAACATGGCATCAAATTTATTGGAGCCTCTCCAGAAATGATAGACAGAATGGGAGATAAAGCTTCTGCAAAAGCGACTATGAAAGCAGCAGGAGTGCCTTGTGTTCCAGGAAGTGATGGCATTATAGAAAACTTTGAATCTTGTGAAAAATTAGCACTAGAAGTGGGCTATCCGGTAATGCTTAAAGCAACAGCTGGTGGCGGAGGAAAAGGGATGCGTGCCGTTTGGAAACCCGAAAAATTAAGAGATGCCTGGGATTCTGCACGCCAAGAAGCTAAAGCGGCTTTTGGGAATGACGGTATGTACATGGAAAAACTTATTGAAGAACCAAGGCACATTGAAATTCAAGTGGTTGGGGATTCAACTGGAAAGGCCTGTCATTTATCAGAAAGAGATTGCTCTATACAACGACGTCATCAAAAATTAACAGAAGAAGTGCCTTCTCCTTTTATGACTACAGAATTGCGTACTAAAATGGGTGATGCAGCTGTTAAAGCGGCAGAATACATTAAATATGAAGGAGCCGGAACCATTGAATTTCTAGTAGATAAAAACAGAAATTTTTATTTTATGGAAATGAATACGCGTATTCAGGTGGAACATCCTATTACTGAACAAGTGATTGATTTTGATTTAATACGCGAGCAAATATTAGTAGCTGCTGGAGTGCCTATTTCTGGAAAGAATTACACACCAAAACTTCATGCTATTGAATGCCGAATTAATGCAGAAGACCCTTATAATGGATTCAGACCATCTCCGGGCAAAATCACTACGCTACATGCGCCGGGAGGCCATGGGGTGCGTTTAGACACACACGTTTATGCCGGGTATACTATACCTCCAAATTATGATTCTATGATAGCTAAGTTAATCACCACGGCTCAAACGCGTGAAGAGGCTATCAATAAAATGAAACGTGCTTTAGAAGAGTTTGTTATTGAAGGGATAAAAACAACCATTCCTTTTCACAGACAACTTATGGAGCATCCGGATTATTTGGCAGGTAATTATACTACCAAGTTTATGGAAGATTTTGTCATAGAAAAACAAATAGAAGAATAAATACTAAAAACTCCGAATGAAATTTCGGAGTTTTTTTATGCCTTTTATTGTAAAAACAAAATGTAAATATGCCCAATAAATATTCCAAGGAACCCCTGTTTTATTAATCAAATAATCAATACATTTATCAAATGTTAGAAAACAAAATAACTAAAATAAATGAAATGCCTTGGGTCTTGATTCCGGGATTATAGCTGTTTATGACTTCCAGAGTTATTTTAATTTTATACTCCTTTAAAAAGCAACAACATGAGTAATATAATAGTATTAGGTGGCGGTATGGTTGGTAGTGCCATGGCGATTGATCTTTCAACAAAACATAAGGTTACCTTAACCGATCTTAATCAAAAGGTATTAGACAAGGTCAAGCAAAAATGCCCGGTTTTAAGTGTTGAGCAACTTGACGTCACAAATAAAGAAACTCTTAGAAAAGCGATTATCAAACATGATTTAGTGATATGCGCAGTTCCTGGTTTCCTAGGCTTTGAAACCTTAAAAACCATTATAGAAAGTGAAAGGGATGTTATAGACATTTCTTTTTTTCCGGAAAACTCTTTGGATTTAGATGCTTTGGCAAAAGAGAAAAAGGTAACAGCTATTGTGGATTGCGGCGTTGCTCCTGGAATGGATAATATTATTTTAGGCTATTATAATGAGAAAATGAAATTGACGGATTTTGAATGTTTGGTTGGAGGACTACCAAAGATAAAAAAATGGCCATTTTGTTATAAAGCACCTTTTTCTCCAATTGATGTTATTGAAGAATATACGCGTCCGGCCAGATATGTAGAGAACGGACACGAGGTTATTAGAGAACCCTTAACAGATTGTGACTATGTGGAATTTGAAAGAATCGGGACATTAGAGTCTTTTAATTCTGATGGGTTAAGATCCATTATTCATACCATGTCCCATATTCCAAACATGAAAGAAAAAACGTTGCGTTACCCAGGACATGTTGAATATATAAGGGTTTTAAAAGAAAGTGGGTTTTTTAGCAATGATAAAATTGAAATTCAAGGAAAGGCAATATCTCCGTTAGATTTTACCAGTAAAATTCTGTTTCATGAATGGAAGCTTGGAGAGAAAGAAGAAGAATTAACTGTTATGAGAGTCACGGTAAAGGGTAAAAATAAAAATGGTCAATTGGAAGAAGTCGTTTATAATTTGTATGATGAATATAATTCTGAGACAAATACAGCGTCCATGTCCAGAACAACCGGATATACAGCAACAGCCGCAGCCAATCTATTCTTAGAGGGTCTTTTTAATGAGAAGGGCGTTTTTCCTCCAGAATTAGTTGGGAAACACGAAGTATGTTTTAATTATTTCATGAATTATCTGGAGGAAAGAAATGTAGTTTATAAAAAATCTTCCAGATTACTTTAAAAATAGTTATTGAGTTTATAAATTAAATGAATTACTTTGTGAACGCTGTTAAAGGCAATCAATAATAGTCGTTACTCCAATATTAGATCAAAATGATTAAGAGATTCTTTAAATACATTTTTAAATTAATGCTTTGGTTATTTGGGTTTTCAATAGTCATAGTTATAGTATTCAAGTGGGTACCCGTGCCCATTACCCCTTTAATGTTAATCAGAAATGTTGAACAGCTACAAGATGACAAAAAACTTGTTTTAAAACATGACTGGGTACCCATTGAAGCTATTTCAAAAAATTTACAATTAGCTGTTATTTGTAGTGAAGACCAAAATTTTTTGACTCATAATGGATTTGATATGGAAGCCATTGAAAAGGCTGTCGAGCACAATAAAAAGGGTAAAAGGATTAGAGGCGCAAGCTCTATTAGCCAGCAAACGGCTAAAAATGTCTTTTTGTGGCCGCAACGAAGTTGGTTTAGAAAAGGTTTAGAAACGTATTTTACGTTTCTTATAGAATTGTTTTGGTCTAAAGAACGCATCATGGAAGTGTATTTAAATAGTATTGAAATGGGCAATGGGGTATATGGTGCCGAGTCTGCTTCCCAATTCTGGTTTAAAAAGCCTGCTATTAAATTGAATAGAAACGAAGCTGCTGCAATAGCAGCGATTCTTCCAAATCCCAGACGTTATAGAGCTAATCCAGCAACAAATTATATACAAGGCAGAAAAAACTGGATTGTACGTCAAATGAATTTCTTTGGACCATTAGACTACAATCAAAAGAATGAAAAGTAAATTTGAGCTTAAAAAGCAACTATTTAATCAATGTTCTGATTTTATAGAACACCGGTTATTGGCCATAAAAAACACCATAACTGATATTCAAGAGTCTTTAGATTCTGAAACAAAAAGCAGTGCAGGTGATAAACACGAAACTGGGCGGGCCATGCTTCAATTAGAAAGAGAAAAACTGGGTCAGCAGTTAGCAGAGATACAAAAATTAAAACAAGAGCTTCTAAAAGTTAATATTGAAACTGTTTCTAAAAAAATATTTTTAGGGAGTTTGGTCTATACCTCAAAGCATAATTATTTTATGGCCATTAGCGCTGGAGAGTTGACTTATAAAAGCGAGAAATTTTACGCTATTTCTTTTTCAACGCCTATTGCAAAAGTGTTGTTAACTAAAGAAGTTGGAGACCATATTGAATTTGGAAACAGTACTTTTGCAATAACAAAAATTGTGTAATAAATAGTTCCTTTCTCGGAGAATTTTCATGAAGCAAATAGAGCGGATTATAAAGCATATTATTAAGTATAGAATTGCTATAATTGCTACTCTGGCTGTTTTAATGAGTGTTTCAGGGTATCAAACACTTAAAAAACTCAAAATAGACAATTCATTGACTATCTGGTTTTTGGAAGATGACCCTAGTTATAAGGCCTACATTGAGTTTCAAGAAAAATTTGGTTCTGATGAAATATTTATTGCCATGTTTCCGGTTGAGAATGCTCTTGACGAAAATGAAATTAATCAGTTATCCAGACTTCATGAGGCAATAGATTCACTGTCATATGTAAAAACCTCATTTAGCCTCGCCAAAGCCAAATATCCTATTTATGCTAATCAAAAAATTATTTTTGACGATTTATATAACTCGAAGAGAAGTGAAAATGGATTAAAAAACCTATTTTCAAAATTACCGAATATAACATCTCAACTAGTATCTAAGGATTATAAAAATCTATTTTTCTATGTTCAACTTAATCCAACACCAACGATTGAACAAAAACGGCAATTAATATTAGGAGAGCTTACAAGTATTATTGAAAAGCATTTTGATAATTATCATTTAACGGGTCCACCAGTTTTAAATGAAGCATATAGTAAAGGAATTTATAAGGAAAGCCTGATTTTTGGGGTTTTAACGGTATTAGTCATTACGTTAATGTTGTTGTTTTTACTGCCAAACAGGCGTTATTTAATGGTTTCACTATTAGCCGTTGCTGTTCCAGTAACACTTTTGTTTGGGATCATTACCTCTTTAGGTTTTGCATTGAATATGATTTCAATGCTTATTCCAACCATTCTTATGGTGTATAGTGTAAGTGATGCGGTACATATTATTAATATTTATCATAAAGAAGGCGTAGTCAATAAGAAGTTCAATAAAATTGAGTTATTGACACTAACTGTTCGTAAGAGTTTCACGCCATGTTTCTATACAACCTTAACAACATTTGTGGGATATTTTGCTTTATACTTATCGCCGTTGCCAGCTTTTAAAAACATGGGGATATTTACATGTATAGGTTTAATATTGAGCTTTCTTTTGGTTTATGTTATAACCATTATAGGTTTTAGTTTTATGAGCTCCAATTTTGAAACATCTAAACCTGTTTTTTCAATTAAAAATATCGGCCAAACTAATTTTATAGTATGGCTCAATAGAGTTACATCACAGTATAAAACAAGTATTGTCGTAGTATTTACCCTTGTTTTAATTTATGGAATATATGCGGTGTTTCAGGTTAAAATAGACACAAACTCTCTTGATTTATTGGCTGAAGGAAAAGCAAAACAAGACTTAAGAGCAGTTGAAAGTCAGTTGTCCGGAAGCTCAAGACTGCAATTAAATATTACGGCACTCAAGGAAGAAACTATTTTAAATAAAGAGGCCATAACATTATTGGAAAACTTTCAGACAAAACTTGAAAATAACCCATTAATTTCTGCTCCAGTTTCAATGGTTAATATAAAATCGTTTTTAGAAAAGCGATCTAAATTAGCTTCTTTCAGTAATGTGTCGCAGGAAAAAATAGAGGGTACATTATCTGGAATTGACAATGCCGATAATAGTTTTTTTAAATTATTTTCAGAAGATTTTAAATCGGCTGGTATTACCCTAAGTTTTAAAGAGATAAATACCGCTCAGCTGGAACAACTCATCCTTGATATTCAGAATGATTTTGATGATACTTTTAATACAGAAGATTATCAACTTAAAATAAATGGTTTCGCGGTGGTTTTTGCTAAACTTAACAATTTTATTTTAGAAACACAGTTGAAGTCTTTTTTTGCGGCTTTCTTTATAGCTTTTCTATGTTTATGGTTTTTTATAAAAAGTATAAAAACAACCGTGTTAGTGTTAATTCCTAATATATTGCCATTAGCTATTTTGGCTATTTTTATGAGTCTTTTAAAGATTCCCTTGGATGTTACTACGGCCATGATTACGCCTATAATGTTAGGCATTGCGATGGATGATACCATTCATTTAGTATATAAGTACAGACGAAGTAAAACTGTTTCTGGTTCACCTGAAAAAAGAATGAATAATGCCATGCACTATACAGGAAGTGCTTTATTTTCAACGACTATAGCTTTAGTGGCAGGGTTTTTAATAATAAGTTCAAGCGCGGTGCCATCTGTTAGAGATTTTGGACTACTATGCGCTATAACCGTCGCAATAGCTTTAATTACTGACATTTTTTATTTGCCCGCCTTATTAAAATCATTTGACAAATAAACTAGTTCAATATTTTAAAAAAGACAGTGGTATTTTCTTTTAATTGAGAATGGTGTTTAATAAAAACGGTTTTAGAATGATATTCCACTTCTATTAGCCATGAGTTTCCAATAAAATAAGAGGTTTTTACGCGTCCTTCTAAATCTGATTGGTGAACAATTTTAAGTTGATGCGCATACTTAATACCTTGAAGTTCAAAATCATTAAATTCATCAAAAAAAGAAGCTATAAGAGACAGTTTTGGGTCTTTATAAAGCTTTTGAGGCGTATCATTAGCAATAATTTTAGCCTCATGCAGAACAATCATAGTGTCTGAATAAGATAATACGTCCTCTTTGTCATGAGTCGCTACAATACAGGTTATTTCTTTTTCTTTCAAGTATTTAAAAAGGCTCCTTCTTAAGGATTGCTTTTTAAAATTATCAATGTGACTGAAGGGTTCATCGAGTAATAGTAATTGAGGTTGTTTGGCTAATGCCCTGGCCAAGGCTACGCGTTGTTTTTGGCCGCCACTTAATTCTTTCACTTTTGTTTTGGCGAAGGGTTCTAATTCAACAACTTCTATAAGTTCAGCAATCCTTTTTTGTTTTTCTTCCGGAAAAAAATTAGAAAGAAATTCACCAATGTTTTCTGAAACGGTTGTAAATGGCATTAAATCAAATTCTTGGGCCACATACTTGATGAATTCCGGACCAATTATGAGGTTATATTTTGGTCCTAAAATCTTAGTATCATTCCAGAAAATTTGTCCTTCATTTAAATCATAAGTTCCATATATTAATTTCAAAAGGGTGCTTTTCCCTGAGCCACTTTCTCCTATTAAAGATAGGTGTTCGCCTTTCTTAACATTAAAACTAATGTTCTCCAGTACTAGGGCGTTTTTATAACCAAATGAGATGTTTTTGATTTGTAGCATAGTACAAAAATAGTATAAAAAAATCGCCTGGATTCCAAGCGATTTTTACTTTTTAAAAGTTTCTATTTATCCTTTTATTTTTTCTTTTATTTTGCTCGGCAGGACTTTAAAACCCATATTATATAAGGTAAAACCAAAAATATCTGCATATTGTTCAATGGTTTTACTAACCGGAGTTCCGGCACCATGCCCCGCATCAGTTTCTATTCGTATTAAGGTTGGGTTTGAACCCGTTTGTTTACGCTGTAATTCAGCCGCAAATTTAAAACTATGCGCAGGTACCACACGATCATCATGATCGCCTGTAGTCACTAAAGTTGCAGGATATTCCACCCCTTCTTTTACATTATGAACAGGAGAATAAGCTTTTAAATATTCAAACATGTCTTTACTTTCTTCAGAAGTACCATAATCATAAGCCCATCCAGCTCCAGAAGTAAAGGTGTGATAGCGCAACATATCTAAAACACCAACGGCGGGTAATGCCACTTTAGCTAGATCAGGGCGTTGTGTCATCACCGCACCAACTAATAGACCACCATTGGAGCCACCTCTAATGGCTAAATAATCATGGGAAGTATATTTGTTTGCGATTAAATAGTCTCCTGCTGCGATGAAATCATCAAACACATTTTGTTTTTTTTGAAGTATGCCGGCATCATGCCATTTCCGTCCATATTCACCACCACCACGTAAATTTGGCACTGCTAATATGCCTCCTTGTTCCATCCAAACAGCATTAGCAATACTGAATGAAGGCGTTAAACTGATATTGAATCCACCATAACCATATAAAATGGTTGGGTTATTCCCGTTTAACTCAAGTCCTTTTTTATAAGTAATCAGCATGGGAATCTTTGTGCCATCTTTTGAAGTATAAAACACCTGATTACTTTCATAATCATTACTATTAAAATCTATTGCTGGCTTCCAATATAGCGCGGTTTTACCTGTTGTTGGATTTAATTCATAAATGCTTGAGGGCGTATTATAATTAGTAAAGGAATAGTATAAAGTAGGGTCTTCCTTTTTTCCTGAAAAACCTCCTGCAGAACCAGGACCGGGCAACTCAATATCTCTGATAAACGTGCCTTTAAAATCATACTGTTTTATTTTTGAAAGCGCATCTACCATATATTCAGCAAACAAATAACCACTTCCTTTTGAAATGTTCAATACATTTTCGGTTTCAGGAATGACATCCACCCAGTTCTCAGGTGTAGGATTCGATGCATCAACACTAACTACTCGTTTGTTAGGGGCATCAAGATTAGTTACAAGGAATAATGTACTGCCTTCATTTTCTATAACATTAGTTTCGCTTTCAGTGTGGTCTAAAATGGTGATTAGTTTACTATTTGGTATTGATAAATCTTTAATATAAAGTTTGTTGCCAGAGGTGGAAATTCTTGGTGTGATCACTAAGTACCTGTCATCTTCAGTAACAGTGCCATATATGTAGCGATGTTTTTCTTCCGGTTTTCCACCAAAAATTAATAGATCTTCTTTTTGTGGAGTTCCAAGTTTATGGTAATATACTTTATGTTGGTCTGTTTTAGCAGATAGTTGACTGCCATTTGGTTTATCGTAACTTGAGTAATAAAAACCTTCGTTTTTATACCAGGAAATGCCACTAAACTTAACATCAACTAAGGTGTCTTCTACAATGTTTTTAGTTTCAGCATCCAAGACAATTACTTTGCGCCAATCACTTCCTCCTTCAGAAATAGCATATGCTAGTATTTTTCCGTTTTTCGAAAAACTCATACCTCCAAGCGACACAGTCCCATCTTTAGAAAAGGTATTTGGGTCTAAAAAAACTTCAGCTTTACCTTCGCCTTTTTTTCTGTAATATACATTTTGATTTTGAAGACCCTCATTTTTTGAAAAATAGGTATAATCGCCTTCAACAAAAGGAGCGCTTAGTTTTTCGTAATTCCATAATTTTGAAAGACGTTCTTTAAGTTTATCTCGAAAAGGAATTTTTTCTAAATAATCAAAAGTAGTTTTGTTTTGAGATTTCACCCATGCCTCAGTTTCATTACTAGTATCATCTTCCAGCCAACGAAAAGGGTCTTTTACCTCAACACCAAAATAAGTGTCAGCACTATCAACAGTTTTAGTTTCGGGATACTTCACGGTTACTACATTTTTTTCAGAAAGCTCTTTTTTACAAGCAATTAACAAAACAAGCAAAAACAAGTTTAATATTAATTTTTTCATGACAAAAGATTTATTAACAAAAATAAACAATAAATAGGCTTTTATATAGAAATGTAAAGGCTTAATAGTATTTTAAAACAAGCATGTTTTATAAAATGCCTCATTTATTTAATTTTAAAAACACTACTAGAATTAGTAAGAAAGTACTAAAGATTTTTATAGTGCTATCGAAATACCTGATACATTCAATAAAATACAATGAAAAATTATTTTATTATATTTGGTACAAATCGACCGACTCCTATGAAAAATAAAATAAAAACACTTTTTCTAATTATTGTTTTTTCAACAGTTTTCTCTTGTAGTGGTGATAAACAAGAGGATATTATCATCTTAGATTCTAGAACGCTTGAAGATGTAAACGAAGATTTTAAAAACTTAGACATTCAACCTGGAATAAATGATGTTTCACTTGAATCGTTAGTTGCTGGCGTATATTGGAATTTTAGAATAATAGTTCCATCTGATGCTTCTGAAACAAATAAAAGACCCTTGGTTATGGCGTTACACGGGGCGTCGGGAGGAAGTACCACAGCTCATCAAACAACGGGTTGCTATATAGAGCCTGGACTGGAGGCGTTAAACGCCTTTATTATTAGCCCCAATGCTGGAACAGAGCAGTGGTATAGTATATCTAACCAAATTCAAGTTATAAATTTATTAACCTTGGCTAAATCAAATTTCAATATAGATGATTCAAAAGTTTTGGTTACAGGCTATAGTAATGGAGGTAATGCAAGTTGGTTATATGCAGATTTTTTTCCTCAGTATTTTACGGCAGCAATTGCAATGGCGAGTTCATACAACCCAAGAAGAGCTGATGGGTCTATTTCTAAGATAAACATTCCTTTGTATGTTATTCATAGTAATGCAGATGAATTATTTCCCATTGGAATTACAGAAGGGTTTGTTAATGACTCTAGAGGTGCTGGAAGTGATATTGAATTTGTTATAGCTGATGGATTGTCTCACTATGCTCCGTGTGATTATGTTTCTTATTTACAAGATGCCGTTACCTGGCTTCAAAATCAAATTTGGATCTAAGTTTAAACTATAATACCAAACTAAAGTGCCCTTTATAGGTTTTAATGTTGTTACTGAGATCAATAATATCGACAAAAAACCAATAATCTGAAGCGGGTAATTTTTTGCCATTGTAAGTCCCATCCCATTTAGAATCAGGAGACAATTCTTTTAAAAGTTTTCCATATCTATTGAAGATTTTAATATTTGAAATAGAATATTTATCTAATTCTAAACCTTTAATCTCCCAAAAATCATTGTTTGAATCGTTATTAGGGGTGAAAAACTTAGGAAAACCTAAAACAAAAATTTCTCGACTTGTAATATTACATTCATTTTCATTTTTCACATAAACGTTATGTATGCCTGGAGAAACATTGTAAAAAATATTTTCTATTTGATAGAAACCATTCGGATCATCGAGCGCATATGAATTCTCTAAATTTTCGGTAGTTAGGATTGTTACTTTTCCGTTGTTAATATTAATCTCTACACCTGATATTACTGGCGAAAATGATTGTATAACTTTAAAGGTTTTTACAGCTTCACATAGTGAGTTCTTATCTGTAACCTTAACAGACACAGTTTGATCGAAATATATCATAATTGAACTACTAATTTCTCCTGAGCTCCATAAAAAATCATAGTTTAAAACTAATTCTGAGTCAATTGAAGAATCTAAAATAAGAGGAAATTGATTGTAACATACCACTAATGTTTCTTCTTCAGTATTAATTGGAGGAAGTGGATTAACAATTAAATTAAACGAGCCAGAACCGTAACATTGGCCATTATCCGTGGCATAAAAATATATTGTCTTATTTGAAGACTCAAAGTTATTGTCTAATGGACTTTCAATATTAACGGCATTTTCAATTGTTTCAAAAAATTGAATATCAATTGTGCTGGACAAACCATTTAAAATAATAATACTATTTTGTTGTTCATCTAAATCAAAGATATAGTTGGCATTGTTATTAATATCGCAACCAGCCATGGCAATGGCATTAAGAGTTATGGAAGGGCTAGTAAATAATTGTAGTTTCCCTAAACTATAACATTTAGAGTTTTTTACAAAAATTTTAGTTGAAATAATTTGGTTTTGATTAGTATTTCTATAGAATTGGGGCAAACTGTTTTGGTTGTATAAATCAGTTTCAGCGTCTACATCGTTTAAATAAAAATAAACATCATAATTATCTGGATTTCCGTACGTAATGTCAGTAAGGCTATTTTCAAGATTAAATGTTGTTAAACCATCATTAGAATTATCGTCAAATAGGTCACAACTATTAAGAGACGCAAAAGGGTTTATGACGGGGGGGGTTGTGAAACTAACATTGGCCTCTCCAGTTAATAATGAATTGCATTCATCATTTGTGATGACATGTAGAGTATATAGTCCAGAAATATTGTCCCCAATAGTATTGATGTTTAATTGATTTGCAGGGCTTGGAGTAGGTAAATCAACTGTTAGTTTTCCATTATTGAATGACCATTGATATTCAGCCCCAATAATATTTTCTGCCATTAATGTATAACTCTCACCCAAACAAAGTTCTAATTCACGACTCTCAACAGTAACGGGTTCAAAAGGGTTTACAATGTTAATTTCACCTTCATAAAAAAAGGATTGAATAAATGGAGGCAACCCTTGCATAACAACATTATCGGCTCCTAAAAAGATATAATCAGTAATAAAATTACATGCTGACCCTTTTAATTCAGGAAAAAGAATGACATCTAAATAAGGAGATCCAATAGTATAGGTTTCGGGGATAGTTGCATAAATTTTTAAGTCAGGCCCTAATTGTAATCCCCCTCTGTATGCGGGTTGCTCTTCATGTATTAAAACAGCAGAATTTTTAATATTAGAACTGGATAAATCGAATTGAAATAATTTATATTCATCATCATTTATAGTAGAAGCATAAAGTTTGGTTGATTTTGGTGAAAATTCTACACCATAGGTTTGTATAGATTTATCGAATAGAGTAATACCATCGTTTATTACTTTTCCATTGCTATTATCAAAGCTATATAAATATAATCCATGATCACTGCCATATTTACCTTGATGAGCTGAAGCCAATTTTTTACCATTGGGTGAAACCTTTAAATATCCTCGAGATAATGGACTTGAAATAAAATTAACTTGAGATATTACCGGCGTGGGATTTACCCCATTTTCATCTACTTTATAAACATAGTATAAATTACTAACTAATGAAATAACCCAGACAACATTACATTCATCTCCATTTACTGCGGTGATTTTTTCAGACCAATCATAGCCATCGCTATCACCGGACAGGTCGACTGCTGAACCAATAACATCCCCCATTCCATTATTTTTATTCATATCGATAGTGTAATAATGATATCCTGAAGGGACCTGAGTAGAGCCAACAGTGAATAAATAGTATATATTAGTCAAGGTTGGATGTGGAACAATAAGTGCAGACTGAGTACTAGATTCGTCACCGAGTAAATTAATTCCTCGAGGCATTATTTTGTGATCTCTAGACCAAACAGTAGAACCATCAGAATAAAATAAAAGATTTCCACTGCCATCTGATATAGAGGCACAACCTTCAAAGGTTCTTAAACTTCCATATTGAGGAAAAGGTTTTGATGTGCCATTAAATTTTAATCCTGAACCGCTCCCAAAAAACCAACTATCGGCTTCACTTTGTGCTTGAGAAACCGAAATAAAAATTATTAATAAAAATGAAAAATATAATTTCATGTTTTGTTAATTACATGCAGTAATTTACAAAAAAATATATATAGACAAAATCAATGTAATTTTTTGAATAAAAAACTTTTACATTTTTATGTAAAAGCTTAATAGTATTTCAAAACATGAATGTTTTATAAAAGACCTCTTTCAATTAATGCTTCACCAATCTGAATAGCATTAGTTGCAGCACCTTTTCGTAAATTATCAGCAACAATCCACATATTTAAAGTGTTTGGTTGCGTTTCATCTCTTCTTAATCGCCCTACAAAAACCTCATCTTTATCATGTGCAAAGATGGGCATAGGGTATAAGTTAGTTGCCGTATCATCTTGTAAAACTACACCAGGCGTTTCACCTAGTAGTTGACGAACTTCTAATAAATCAAAATCATTTATAAACTCAACATTGACAGATTCAGAATGACCTCCAGAAGTTGGAATTCTAACGGCTGTAGCAGTAACTGAAAAAGATTTATCATTAAATATTTTCTGAGGCTCTCTGGCTAATTTCATTTCTTCCTTAGTATAGCCATTTGCTTCAAATACGTCACAATGAGGCAGTGCATTTCTTCCTATTGGGTAAGGATAAGCCATCTCTCCTTGAATGCCGGCAATTTCATTTTCTAATTGCTTAACAGCTTTTACGCCCGTACCCGAAACGGATTGATATGTTGAAACGACGACACGTTTCATTTTATATTTTTTATGAAGTGGTGCCAAAGCCATGACCATTTGAATGGTTGAACAGTTGGGGTTTGCAATAATTTTATCGTCTTTTGTTAATTCATGGGCATTGATTTCTGGAACCACCAATTTTTTAGTAGGATCCATTCTCCAGGCAGATGAATTATCAATGACCGTGGTGCCTGCGGCGGCAAATTTTGGAGCCCATTCAAGAGACGTGCCTCCACCAGCTGAAAAAATAGCAACATGTGGTTTAGCAGCAACTGCTTCTTCTAAACCAATAACCGTATATTCTTTGTTTTTATAAATCAATTGTTTGCCAACAGAACGTTCTGAAGCTACTAAAAATAATTCTGTAATAGGGAAATTTCTTTCTGCAAGAACTTTTAACATGACTTCGCCAACCATACCTGTGGCACCAACAACAGCAACTTTCATATGTTTTATTTTAAAAAAAATTAATAAGATTTGGTGAGCAAAATTAGGTATTAATTACGTTGTAAAAATGAAAAAAAGACCTCAATTTTTTAAAAGAAGGCCTTTTTAACAACAAATAACACATTGTTATTTATTTAACATATTGTTATTTTTTAAGCAAATCTCTGATTTCTTTTAGTAAATCATTATCAGAAGGTCCTGATGGCGCTGGTGCTGGTGCCGGTTTTTTCATTTTTCCGTAGGCTTTTATAATGATAAACATCACTAAACCAACAATAACTAAATTAACTAGTGTATTTATCCAGGCACCATATCTGATAGCATTTTCTGCAATAGCAGCGGCATCGCCATTGGCAGGAACCGCTTCAGTAAGGACTATTTTTAAATTGGCAAAATCAACGCCACCAGTAAAATGTCCTACAAAAGGCATTACAATGTCATTTACAAAACCATTTACAACCAGACCAACGGCCCCGGCCATAATCACAGCAACTGCAAATTCAATGACGTTACCCGTCATTATAAAATTTTTGAATTCTTTTAACATGATTATAATTTTTAGTTAGTGAACTACTAAAATAATCAAAAAAGTGAAAACATTAACATTTGTTAATCTCCTTATTTTATGTAAACCCGTTTTACGCGTTTTGAAATAGCCGTAATAAGTTCATAAGAAATAGTATGTACCGTTTCAGCTAATAATTCTGCAGTTTGCTCAGGGCCAAACACAATCACTTCATCACCTTCTTTGCAATCAATGTGTGTAATGTTTACCATAATCATATCCATACAAACATTACCAATAATGGGCGCAGGCTTACCATGAATGTGCACAAATCCTTTACCATTGCCATATTGTCTTCCAATACCATCGGCATGACCAATGGGCAACGTAGCTGTTTTCATGAAACCGTCACTTTTATAAGCTCTATTATATCCAACAGATTTCCCTTTTTCAATAGCGTGTATTTGGGAAATAATTGTTTTTAAAGTGCTTATTGGTTTGAAGTGAACATTTTCTTTTTTAGAATTTCCAAAGCCATATAGACCAATACCGGTGCGAACCATATCAAAATGGGCTTCAGGATAATTTAATATACCAGAAGTATTACAAATATGAAGCATGGGCTTATACCCTAATTTAATAATAAAATTTTCAGAAATATTTTTAAAAGAACTTATTTGATTTAGCGTAAAATCTTTTTCATTTAAATCTTCGCTAGCGGCTAAATGAGAAAATAGTGATTTGACCTTTATACAGTTATTCTCTTTGAGCTTTGAAATCAAATAATTAACATCATTTTCGGAAAATCCAAGGCGATTTAAGCCTGTATTGAATTTGATGTGAACAGGATAATGAGTTTGATCTTCTTGAGAGGCTATCGCTATAAATTCATTAAAAATTTTGGCATTATATAGGCTCGGCTCCAAACAATGATCAATTAATAGTTTAAAGTTAATTGCTTGAGGATGCAGAACCAAAATAGGTTTGGTGACACCTGCATTTCGTAATGCAATACCTTCATGTGCATGAGCTACTGCAAAATAATCAATATTTAAATCTTGAAGAAAAAGCGAAATTTCATTAGCATCACTTCCGTAAGCAAATGCCTTAACAACACCCATCATTTGTGTGCCTTGTTGAACTCTTGATTTTAAATACTCAAAATTATGTTTGAGTGCCTGTAAATCAATTTCAAGGATGGTTTCTTGCGCTTTAGGCATCTGTGTTTTTTGGTTTTGAAGTCACTTCTTCTGCATCATTGACCTTCATGTTACGCACTTTATCTCGCATCATGGCTTTATAAAAGGCAGCCCTGCTTAAAGGCTCATATTCTTCAACTTCTCCTAAAAGTACTAAGTTGTCATTTTTAGATTTCCGGTAGCTATATTGTGCTAAATTACCTGTTCTGGTACAAACAGCATGCACTTTGGTTACATACTCAGCAGTTGCCATTAAATTAGGCATGGGGCCAAAAGGATTCCCTTTAAAATCCATATCCAGGCCAGCAACAATGACGCGTACACCTTTATTTGCTAAATCATTACAAACACGTATAATTTCGTCATCAAAAAACTGAGCTTCATCAATACCAACCACATCACAGCCATCGGCTAAAATAGGAATATTAGCGGCGGCTGGAACTGGTGTTGAACGTATTTCATTGGCATCATGAGAGACTACCATGGTTTCATTATAGCGCACATCAATAGCAGGTTTAAAAATCTCTACTTTTTGTCTTGCAAATTGGGCACGCTTAAGCCTGCGGATTAATTCTTCTGTTTTTCCAGAAAACATAGAGCCACAGATCACTTCAATCCACCCAAATTGTTCTTTCTGATTTACGGTATTTTCGAGAAACATTTTGTAATTTTAACACTAAAACAAACCAAATATTCGTTTGCATAAAGGTGGCGTAAATTTATTAAAAATAAAAGCCTAAATAATAGAAATCTAAAAAATTAAAAATAATGAAGAAGAAGCTAGAATCTGACCTAATGAGTATAGCACACAGAATTCTAAAACTAAAAGGAAAGGAAGATGTCATAAAAATGCATATAGAAGTTCAAGCTCTTTATGAAAAGCTGGCGGTATTAAAGTTTGCTCATGAAAATTTTGAAGATGACATTCCAACTCTTGGAAATGATTCCTCTTTCTTTGATATGCTGGATACCGCATTTAATAACACTATAAGTGATACCATTGAGGTTGAAGATAAAATTTATATCAATCTTGATGAAACAGACCAAGAGTCAATTATGGAACCTGGGATGAAAACCATTAAAGATATGGTAGCTCATATGCCTTTGGAAACCAAGAATGAAGATGAGGTATTAGACCAAGTTTTATCCAAAAAACGGATTGATAAAGATGATTTAGAAAGCTTAACCGCCGATTTTAAAAATATGCCTGTTTTTGACGCCATTTCTAAAAATATCAATGGATTGACTGAGGAAAAAAAATCTTTAAATGATAGGCTAAAAGCGAATACTTTAAATATCGGATTAAATGATAAATTGGCCTTTATAAAACATTTGTTTGAAGGAAAAGCTGAAGACTATGAGCGCGTATTATCTCAGGTGAATACTGCCAGCAGTTTTATAGAAGCGAGTAAACTTATCAAAAGTATTGTAAAGCCAGACTATAATAATTGGATAGGCAAAGAAGTTTATGAAGAACGTTTTATGGAAATTATAGAAAGTAAATTTAATTAATGAGTAAACTCTATATTGTTCCAACGCCTATTGGGAATTTAAAAGACATGACTTTTAGAGCCGTGGAGGTTTTAAATGAAGTCGATTTAATTCTTGCCGAAGATACCCGTACCTCAGGAAAACTATTAAAGCATTATGAGATTACAACACATATGCAATCACACCACATGCATAATGAACATAAAACCGTTGAAAATCTCATTCAAAAATTAAAAAGCGGAATGAGTGTGGCTTTAATTAGCGATGCTGGGACGCCGGCTATTTCAGACCCCGGTTTTTTAATAACAAGAGCTTGTATTGAAAATAATATAGAAGTAGATTGTTTACCAGGCGCAACTGCTTTTGTGCCCGCATTGGTGAATTCCGGGTTGCCAAATGACAAATTTGTATTTGAAGGTTTTTTGCCAGTAAAAAAAGGAAGACAAACTCGCTTATTGTTCTTAGCTGAAGAAACCAGAACCATTATTTTTTATGAAAGCCCGCATAAACTTTTAAAAACCTTAGCCAATTTTTGCGAGTATTTTGGTGAAGACCGGCAAGTCTCTGTTTCCAGAGAACTCACCAAATTATATGAAGAAACCATTCGTGGAACCGCCAAAGAGGTTTTAGTCTATTATACGAACAAACCACCAAAAGGTGAGATTGTGATTTGTGTTGGTGGGAAAACTCATAAATAAGATTTTATAAGTCAACAAAAAACTCCTTGTATTTTATAAACTCTTGAGGATTTGCTTTTATATCTATTCTTTTTATTTCCTCACCATTCCCATCAAGTTCTACTAAATAATGATTGTCTCCTTGATCTAACATGCGCAAATAGACCTTTAAACTGCCGTCTTCATTATAAAATTTTATAGCTTCAAAATTATCATAATTAGACGATATGTGTTCTGAAAACATTTTCCCATTTTTAATATTTTGAGTTATGGTTTTCCCATCTTTAATAAACATTTGAGAGAGGATGTTTCCAATGATATCATATGAAATAGATTCTACTGCTTTTTCATTTTCAATTCTTGATTCATTTTGAATTTGGCCACTTTCAAAATATGAAATGCTTTTACCATAACGATTACCATTTTTGTAGGTTTTTACATTTTTCAATGCCCCTGATAGATAAAAAGTTTTGTCATCTCCATTAAGTTTACCATTTAAATAACTTGAGCAAGAAAATTTTTCTCCGTTATCATGAAACACAATGTAATCACCATTTAATATGCCTTCATTTAATTTAAATTCCTCCCATTTCTTTAACTTATTGCCTACCAAAAAATGACCAGTCATTGGCTTTCGTGTAGTGTTATCGCGGTAAACGCTAATTCCATTATATGAATCCATGAAGTATGAATTTCTCTCAATGAGTTTAAATGTCAATTCAGTTTTTTCTTCTTTACAACTAAAAGAAAGACTTAAAGACAAAAGGACGACTATTGTGGATGCTCCTTTAAAAAAAGATTTCATTGGCTATAATTTTAAATGTGCTTCCCTTTTTCCCATCCATGCTTCCCTAAGTATTGGTTACCACTTTCAACCGCACCATCTTCAATACTGGTTCCCATACTGTCATTCCATCTATTCAGATAGCCAAACAATGCTATCACACCAAGCATTTCTACAATCTCACCTTCATCCCAAAATTTATACAATCGTTTTTTTATAGACTCATCAACTGCGTTAGGCACCTGAGAAGCCGCTAAACTAAAATCTAAAGCAGCGCGTTCTGCCTCATTAAAAGCGCGATGCGTTCTGTATTCCCAAATATTATCTAACTGTTCTTGTTCGGCACCATAGCGTTCCGCAGCTCTTATGGCATGTGCCTGACAATACCGGCAACCTGTGGCATTACTACTGACCCAGGCTATCATACGTTTTAAAGCAGAAGTCACTCTGCCTTCATTAGCCATAACCGCTTTATTCAAATTAATAAACGCTTTACTGATGGCCGGACGGCGTTGCATGGTTAATACGGAGTTAGGACAAAAGCCTAAAGTCTCATTAAAAAATTCTGCAAGGTTTTTGGTTTCTAAATCGTGGTCTGCAGAGAGCGGTGTAACTAATGGCATAGGATGTTTTTTTTAGTAATTTTATATGTATTTTTGATATATACAAGTAACAAAAAATAATACAGAAATGACGAATCATATTACAACAACCTGGAAAGGAAATATGAAGTTTGAAAGTACCAATCCATCTGGACATAATTTGTTTATTGATGCAGGTCCTGAAAATGACGGAAAAGGAGAAGGCTATAGACCTAAAGCATTGATGTTGTCTGCGTTGGCTGGTTGTTCGGGCTTGGATGTAGCCTCATTAATAAAAAAAATGAAGCTAAAGGTTACCGATTTTAAAATTGAAATAGAGGCTAATCTCACAGAAGAACATCCAAAATATTATGATAAAGTCACTGTGGAATTTCATTTTTTTGGAAATGAACTCAATGAAAGCAAACTTCAAAAGGCCGTTGATTTATCCATTGAAAAATATTGTGGTGTTATGGAAATGTTTCGTCAATTTTCAGAGTTAAAAATAGAAACTCATTTCCATAATCAATAGCCTGTAGAATCAGCCTTTAACCTTGATATAAAAATGCGGTGGACACTAAAACCTAAACCGGAATCCTCTAAAATTGAAGCATTACAAAAAGCACTTCAAGTAGATCCTATTATTGCAACTCTGCTATTAGAAAGAGAAATTGAAACCTTTGAGGAGGCAAAAAAGTTTTTCAGGCCAAGTCTGAGTGATTTACATAATCCATTCTTAATGAAAGATATGGATAAAGCCGTTACCAGAATAGAAAAAGCCATTACAAACAAGGAGAATATTTTAGTTTATGGTGATTATGATGTTGATGGGACCACGTCAGTTGCATTAATGTCTTCTTATTTAAAAACCAGACATGAGCTTGTTCTGACTTATATTCCAAACCGCTATGATGAAGGTTATGGTATTTCTTATAAGGGAATCAATTTTGCTGTAGAAAATGATTTCACACTTATTATTGCTCTAGATTGCGGAATAAAAGCGGTAGAAAAGGTAGCTTATGCCAAAGAATTAGGGATTGATTTTATTATTTGTGATCATCACAGACCCGGAGATGATATTCCAGACGCGGTGGCTGTTTTAGACCCAAAACAAGACGATTGTAATTATCCTTATAAAGAATTGTGTGGTTGTGGCGTAGGTTTTAAATTGATTCAAGCCTTAAATTCAAAAGAGGGAAAAGGCGTTAAAGATCTTGTTGAATATCTTGACTTAGTGGCCACTGCCATTGGCGCAGACATCGTTCCCATTACGGGAGAAAATAGAGTATTAGCCTATTTTGGATTGCAGGTAATAAATACTTTTCCGAGACCAGGTATAAAAGCATTGCTAGAACAAGTTAATAAGACGGAATTGACTATTACAGATGTTGTATTTGTAGTAGCACCAAGAATTAATGCTGCAGGAAGAATGAAACACGGCAATTATGCCGTGACATTATTAGTGGAAACGGAATATGAGAAAGCGCTGCAGTTTGCGGCAGAGATTGAGGAATATAATTCCGATAGAAGAGAAGAAGATAAACGTATTACCGAAGAGGCTCTTATTCAAATAGAACAGTTAGGCGAGCAAAATAATTTAACAACGGTGGTATATCAGGAAGATTGGCACAAAGGGGTTATTGGTATCGTGGCTTCCAGGTTAACAGAAACCTATTACAGACCAACCTTGGTGTTTACCAGAAGCGGGGACAAACTGGCTGCATCGGCGCGCTCAGTCAGAGATTTTGATATTTATAATGTTATTGAAGCATGCAGTGAATTTATTGAACAATTTGGTGGACATAAATATGCCGCAGGATTAACAATGAAAGAAGAAAACTATCAGGCATTTAAACAGGCTTTTGAAGATGAGGTTTCAAAAACAATCGATAGATCCTTATTGATTCCTGAAATTAAAATTGATGCGAAAATTGATTTAAAAGATATTAGCCCCAAATTTTATAGAATTATTAAACAGTTTGCTCCTTATGGACCAGAAAATATGACTCCGGTTTTTATGACAGAAGACTTAAAAGATACGGGGTATGGAAAATGCGTTGGAGCAGACAAAACACATTTAAGAATGACTGTTGTTCAACCTGGTTCTAACGCTTTGGTAGCTATTGGTTTTGGTATGGGAGATAAAGTCGATCTAATTACTGATAATAAACTTTTTAAAGTGGTTTACTCGGTTGATGAGAATGAATGGAATGGCAATGTTAGTCTGCAACTCAAATTAAGAGACGTGAAAGCGAATGATTCAGAATAAATGAATAAGAATGACCCATATGCAGCCTTGAGAATTAAGGAATTCAATATTTTTTTATTACTCAGATTGGTGTTAGTCTTTGGTTGGTCCATGCAATTTATAGTTATAGAATGGCAGGTCTACAGTCTTACAAAAGATCCGTTGTCACTTGGACTTATTGGGTTGATGGAAATCGTTCCGGCATTTACTATGGCTTTGTTTGCCGGACATATAGTAGATCAAAGAGAGAAGAGAAATCTTTTAGCTACAATTATAGCAGCCTTTTCACTCATTAGTTTAGGCCTATTTTTACTTACCTGGCCCGTAGTTGTTTCATCATGGTCTACACATACTATTTTATATTGTATTTATGCTTTAGTGTTTTTTGGAGGGTTTTTGCGCTCCTTTTTTGGCCCAACCATTTTTTCGTTAATCGCATTAATAGTGCCTAAAAAATTATATGCCAACGCAGCTACCTGGAGCAGTTCAACCTGGCAAATGGCATCTGTTTTGGGCCCTGCTTTTGCTGGCTTTTCTATTGGCTGGATTGGTGTTCATTGGTCCCTTTGCATCATTTTCGGATTGATTATTTTGTCATTGTTTATTGTTTTTAGAATTAAGAAAAAGCCTATTTTAAATCCAAAAATTGGAGAGCCAGTAATTAAAAGTTTAAAAGAAGGCGTTCAGTTTGTTTTTAAAACAAAGGCTATTTTAGGAGCCATAACTTTAGATATGGTAGCCGTTTTATTTGGTGGAGCGGTTGCCTTATTACCCATATTTGCGCAAGATATTTTAAAGGTAGGTTCAGAAGGTTTTGGGGTTTTAAGAGCGGCACCTGCTGTAGGGGCTTTTTTAACCATGTTAATTACGGCCTATTTACCTATTAGTAAAAATGCCGGTTTAAAACTATTGGGGGCTATTTTTGGATTTGGTGTATGTATCATTGTTTTTGGCCTTTCGTCAATATTTTGGGTTTCTGTTCTGGCCCTATTTTTTAGTGGTGTTACCGACGGGGTTTCTATGGTGATAAGACAAACTATTTTACAAATAAAAACACCTGATCATATGCGTGGAAGAGTAGCGTCTGTGAACTCTATGTTTGTGGGCTCTTCAAATGAGCTGGGAGCTTTTGAAAGTGGTTTAACGGCTAAACTTATGGGAACCGTAACAGCTGTTGTGTTTGGAGGCACTATGACCTTAATTACGGTTGTAACTACTGGTATTGTGTCTCCGTCATTTAGAAAATTAGACCTTAGAAAGGATATTGAAGATCACGAAAAGGATTAATATTTTTTTAATTCCATTTTGTCACCATCAAAAACACCATAGGTGTAATATCCAATCCAGTCGCCCAGATTGATATATTTTGAAGAGGGGTTAAGTTGAATTTCTAATGGCAAATGTCTGTGGCCAAATATAAAAAAGTCCCTGTGTTTTTCTTCTAATTTTTTTTGACTGTATTGCGCCAGCCATTCATTTTCCTCACCAAGAAACTGAGCATCATCATCACCAGAAATCAATTTGTTTTTTACTGATAGATATTGTGCAATGCGCATACCAACATCAGGATGAACCCATCTGAATACCCATTTAAAAAAAGGATTAGTAAACACTTTTTTCATACGTTTATAACCTTTGTCAGCAGGGCCCAACCCATCGCCATGACCAATAAAAAAGATTTTATTATTGAGCACAAACTCTTCTGCTTGGTGATAAACAGGAATGTTTAATTCAGTTTTAAAATAGTCATCCATCCATAAATCATGATTACCAACAAAGAAATAAACAGGGATTCCAGAATCACTTATTTCAGCTAGTTTTCCCAAAGTTCTGGTAAAGCCTTTGGGAATAACGGTTTTATATTCAAACCAAAAATCAAATAAATCACCTAAAAGAAAAATAGCTGCCGCATCCTGTTTAATGTCATCTAACCAAGCTACAAATTTCTTTTCTCTTGGGGCCGAAGCATCTTTAGTTGGAGCTCCAAGATGATTATCTGAAGCGAAATATATTTTTTTACCTTTCGGAAAAGTTATAAAATTATTTCCCATTATCGCTAGCGTACCACTCCGCAAAGGAAGTGTCAGTTTCTTGAAGTTTTAAAGAATGTAATTCAATATGATCTGGTAATCTGCTTTTAATTTTTTTAGAGAAATCAATAACCATCATTTCACTTGTTGGCTGGTAATCTACCAATAATACGTTATGACCACGATCGGCCAGTTCTTTGGCCAACTCCACGTGTGGTGTATTTTTATTAAAAACGGTGGCATGATCAAATACATTTACAATTTCTTCTTTAACAATGCGTTTTAAATCGCCAAAATCAATAACCATCCCAAATTTTACATGTGTATTGTCTTTAATAGGCTTACCAATAACGGTGACAGAAAGTTTGTAACTATGTCCGTGTACATTTTTACATTTACCATCATAGCCATAAAGGGCATGGCCTGTTTCAAAAGAGAATTGTTTTGTAATGCGAATATTACCCATTTATAATAAATTAAAGCACAAAGATATTCATTTTGTAAAAGCTATTGGGCTTTAAGTTTTATTTGATTGTAATATTCCAATAATTTAAAACCAAATACCTAGCTAAAATTAATGGCTAACGTTTTTTAACTCTGTTAACCACATAAACAACTATGAGCACTAGAGCCAGGATTAAAAACAATCCATTACCACTTAAAAAATTTATAAAATCCATTAGTCTTTATTTATTCTGTTTTTATTGTATCTGTAAATCATATAAGCTATGGCCACTAAAATCACAAAAGGAAGCATAGAGCCTATAAAAACACCTATTTCATAATTTGAATCAGGAGCGCTTTTTAATTTATCTTCAATATTAATGTCTTGAGCAAGAGTTATTAATAACATTTAAGGCAAAATTAGTATTCAAAGTTAGTTGTTTTATACAAGTGGCAAAAACAGTTGCCTAAATTTTATTATTAGTGGAATACCTCTTGCGATTATCCAGATGGTTAGTGCTATAAATATGGCATAAAGTTTAAAATCAAGAGAGTCTAACCAAAATAAAATGGGCACAAAAACGAGAAAAGTTGCAAAAAGTAAAACGTTTCTGAGATATTTCATTTTACCTAATCCTTTAAAAATACCATCAAAAATAAAAGCTAAAGCACAAAATGGTTGCATTAATAAAACGACCCAGAACACTTCATAAAAAACGCTTAACACATTTGGGTCTGAAGTAAAAATGCGGCCAAGCGGAAAATAAAAAAGAGCCCCGATACAAGCGGTTACAGCTCCAATAACAATTCCATACTTAATGAGTTGATTGCTCAGTTTAATTAATAGATGATAGGACTTGGCTCCATATAATTTTCCTGACAAGATATTTCCGGCGCTTGCATACCCATCAATAATAAAGGCCCCTAAAAACCATAAATTAATGGCAATAGTATAGGCTGCGATATATTCTGATCCATAACTGGTAGCAAACGCACTTGCAAAATATAAGGTAACATTTAAGGCAATCGTTCTAACAAAAAGATTAAGTATCATAAAAATAAACCGTTTTATCTCTTGGTTAAAAGGGAAGTTTATTTTTAAAGGGATTATTGTTTTTTTAAGTATAAAATAGGCCGAACACAAGGCCATCATGAATTGTGAGAACACACTGGCGTAAGCAGCCCCTTCAATATTCATGGGCTCCAACATCCCTTCAATACCATATACTAAAACAACATCTAAAACCACATTAATAACCGCGCCTAAAATAGCTATTATCATTGGGTAATAGGTGTTTTGAAGGCCTCTGAAAGCACCAAACACTCCAATAGTAAAAAGGGTAAAAGGAAAACCGAACACCCTTATTTTATAGTAAATAACACTATAGTCTAAAATTAAATCTGAGGCATTATAAAGTTTAAAAATAGATCTGGCAAAAGGATATGTAAATAGGATAATTAAAATACTAATAGATGTAATGATAAAGATAGCTTGAGCCGGAAGATTTTTTATTTGGTCTATTTTATTGGCACCCACATATTGGGAAACTATAGATGAAATAGCGCTGCGGGTTTGGCCTAAAACCCAAATAAGCATGGAAAGAAAAGTGCTTACAATACCTACGGCTGCCAAAGATTCTGTGGAGTTAATGGCCATATTACCCACAATGGCAGCATCGGTTAAGGATAGCAAAGGTTCTGAAATCCCAGAAATTAAAGCCGGAATTGCTAATTTATTTATGTGTTTAAAGCTGATGTCTAAGCTCATAAGACTAGTTCATAACAGTAAAATGGATGCTCACTTTGATTTGGAAACCTTATTTCTTCAAGGCGTTTATAGCCTCTAAGTTCGTAAAATTTTTGATTTCTTAAATTTTTTGAAAAGGTATCTAATCTGATAGAGTTAAACTCATTTGAAATGGCATAAGTTTCAGCAAAAGCCATCAATTGCTGGGCATATCCTTTTCCTTGGTGTTCAGGATGAACGGCTAAACGATGAATGTACAAGTTCTTTTTGCTTTGTGTAAGCCATGAAACGGGCATATATTCCTTGTCCATTAATGTAGATATTGTAACACATCCAATAAGTTCAGAATCAAACGCAATCACATATAATTCCTCACGTACCACATCTTTTTTAAAAGCATTTTCATTTGGATAAAAGTCATTCCATTGAAAAATGTTGTTTTTAATCATGAGCTCGGTGCATGCTTTTGTTATTTTTAGAATGCGATTAATATCTGTATGATTTCCTTTTCTAATCATTATTATGTTTAATTTTGTGTCACATTTTTATTGTAAATTTAATTTTTTAAAACTTTACTCATGAAAAATATATTAGTGCCAGTTGGAACATCAAAAAACACCCTTAGTCATCTTCAGTATGCAGTAGATTTTGCGGAAGCTTTTGGAGCTAAACTTTATGTTGTACATATATACAAAGTGTTTACTAAAGCTGGTACTATGATTAATTTGGATCATATTTTAGAACGAGAAAGCAAGGAGTATTTACATGATCTTATGTCAAAAATTAATACTAAAAATGTGGAGGTTGTGACTAAAGCATTAAAAGGAAAAGTAGTTGATGTTTTAGAATTGGTCAGCAGAGTGGCGAATATTGATCTAATATTAATACAACCCAGAACGAATTCTGTAAATGATGAAGTTTTTTTAGGGGAGACTTCAGGAAAGATAATAAAACAAATGAATGGTCCCGCTTCACTCATTGTGCCAGAAGGATACACTTTTGAACCTATAAAACATATTTTAATGGCTATGAAATCGGCTATTATAAGAAAAGAACATGTTTTAGAGCCGCTTAAATCTTTTAAAGATAAATTTAAATGTAAAATTGATTTGTTATTGGTAAAAACACCCTATCATAACGAAGGTGATTTTGATGTTAACGATGAATTAAAATCAGTAGTTGATGAGATTTCTACTACAGAAAATGCGACTACATTTCAAGGTGTGTTAAGGCATTATGAATCACATAATCCAGACATGCTTTGTGTTGTAAGACGTAAAAGAGGATTTTTTATGAAAAAGTGGGAAAAAAATGTAATTTTGAAAAAGGATTTTTCAAGTTCAATACCTGTTTTAGTTCTAAGTGAATTAAAATAAATTTATGGGGATGTAGCTCAGTTGGCTAGAGCGCTTGGCTGGCAGCCAAGAGGTCGTGGGTTCGAGCCCCATCTTCTCCACAGATTCAAAACCCTAACAATAGTTAATCAATTAGTTAGGGTTTTTTGTTTTTATATTTAGCCCACAATTAGCCCATCTTAAGATTAAAATACTCAAATACAAAATATACCTGAGTCTAGTTTATTAGAGCGAACAGAAAAAATGTCGAATCATTTATCAATTTTTTAATAGAAAAATCATTACTAAAATCTTAATTAGTCTCAAACACCTATGATTAAATTAAATATTTTAACTTTATAGTGTTAAAAGTAAGCTCAATAACATAGAGTATAGTTTTTAGACAGTCTAAATCCTTCATTATAAAAAATATGAAAATATTTCATGCGGCATTCTAAATTAAATATACCAGCACTTCCTTCAGATCTTATTAGAAGACCGCATCTTCTCAAAATATTAGAAAATAAAAGGGCCATACCATTAATTTTGATCTCTGCACCTGCAGGTTATGGAAAGAGTATACTTATCAGTCAATGGTTAAAAGAGACAGAAAGCACTAATGTATGGCTTTCAATAGATGAAACAATGAATGATACATCTATTTTTTTAACCTATATAAGTGAGGCGCTGAGCAAATTTAGTTCTGTTGAAAAACAATCATTAAAAAATTTGGATAAGGATTACAATTTTATTTCGTGGCCGTCCATTATTGAAATTATTGTTAATTCACTCAACTTATTGGACGAGCACTCCATCCTGATTTTGGATGATTACCATTTAATAAAGAACCAGGAGATTCACCAGTTAGTGCAAGTACTGATCAGCGAAGAGATAAAAAATTTACAGGTGGTTATCATAACCCGTTGGGATCCACCTTTTAAATTACAAAAACTACGGTTATATAATAGGCTATTTGAACTCAGAATGTCGGACCTCAGATTTGACAAAGATGAATTAACTCAGTTTTTGGCATTATATAGAAATATTAGACTCAAAAGTGACGTAATCGATAAGATTATAAAGCGCACAGAGGGATGGATTTTGGCTATCAGAATGATATTATTGGCCAGGTCATTTCCGATGGAGGATAATAAAATGAAGGACATCGAAAACATTTCAAGCAATCTAGATCAGTTGCTTTCTTATATAAGTCTTAATCTAGAACCTGACTTTTTTAGGCAGATGCAACTTTGTGCACTTTGCGATCGATTCAATGTTGAGCTTATCGACTCCATTTGTGACTTTGCTTATGAAAGTTCCTGTAAAGGAGAGGTTTTCCTTGCTAAACTAAAAGATCTTAATTTTTTCATTATCGCTTCCGATGAGGAAGGGGGTTGGTATAGATTTCATCATTTAGTTGGGGAAACTCTAATGCGAAATCTAAAAAAAAGTGATCCTAATAGCATTACATCACTTTATACTCACATCAGTGAATGGTTTTCTGATAATGGTCTGATTGATGAAGCCATCAACTACGCTATCAAAGCAAATAACCATGCTTTAGCATGCTATCAAATCACAAAGCATAGTGAAAGCGAATTGAATAAGGGCCAATGGTGGGTTGTGCAGCGCTGGCTTGATCTGATTCCTCGGCGAATTCGGAATATGAACATTGAGATAATGCTGACAGAATTACTGGTGTGCGAAGAAACGTGGAACATAGAGGATTTTTCGTCCATCCTGGACACACTAAAATCAATTGGCATTGAGAATTCAAATGATAAGAACATTTCCCTATATCTGTTTCATTTAGGGTACTTTCTAACGTTTGTCAAACCTGACCCAAAACAAGCGTTAGAATCAATCGAACAATCTAAAGCGCTATTCTATGATGAAACTTACATGTTTGGCGGACGCAGGGAATTGGTCTTGGCTTGTTGCAGACAGATGCTTGGTTTTGCCCCTTTGGCATTGCAGACTCTTGAAGAGATTCTAGAAAAACTCGGGCTTTCCTCAAAAATGCATTCACGCCCCATACACGGTAAAGTGCTCGTTCATATACTTTCTGGAAATTTTAATTCAGTAAATAGTGACGCAAAAAAGTTGCTGTTTCATGTTCAGGATTCTGATTTACTGCATGCAAAAGGATGGGGTTTGTATTTTATAGGTAATGCTGCCTTTCAATCTAACAATGAATATGAAGCAGTAAACGCCTTTAAGGAAGCGCTGGCATTAGAGGGTGTTTTTAATTACAGGACTTATTTTGATGCACTGGCGGGGTTAACGCTGATAAGCTCATTAAAAAAAGATGAAAAGGCAACTGCTTCATTTCTTGACCAAATGAGCCGATTGGCCACAAAACTAAAAGACACAAAGTTCCAAAATTACCACCGCTCTGTACAAGCAAGAGTCAACTGGCATTTTGGGCAAGGGGATAAAGAAATTAGTTGGGCTATTTCTGACTGGGTGAAACAGCATCCGTCCTCGTATTTATTTTTGATAGATGTACCTGAACTTACCAAGATAAGGATCTTGGTAAGTTCAGGTACTAATGCTCAGGTTAAGGAAGCGATTTCTGTGCTAGAGGAAGTGGGAGCCATTCTGAAAAGTGTAAATAATGGCTATCAGCTGGTAGATATTTTGATGCTCAAAGCGATGGCATTTTTCCGTTTCAGAAAAGAAAATCTTGCTGCCAAATGGTTAGAGGAAGCGCTTATACTGGCAGAAAAGAAAAATATGATCAGGCCTATTTTAGAAGCTAATTTGGTTATGCCTTCTTTATTTAGTGTCCTGGAAGACAATGCTCCTTATCGCATTTTAACTCGTATAAACTTCGATTATGCAGCTCAAAAAAGACCAAAAGAAGATTTGAGCCATGTCCATGTTTTAACGCTTCGGGAGCAAGAAATCATAAGACTTATCTATAAAGGTTTTAGGAATAAAGAAGTTGCGCAACAGCTTAATATCTCCATATTAACTGTTAAGACGCACTTGCGCAACATTTATAGTAAACTCGACGTCTCCAATCGTACTGCTATGATAAATAAAATATTAGAGAAGAATCTATTTAAGCTCTAGTACTCCTTTTATACCTCTTTCGGGGTATTAATTTTAAGAAACACATTCATATCTTTCCAAGTCCAATAATGACGCATGGAATTGATAAAAAAAGATTCTAATAAAGGTTCGGTTTTTCAAATTGAAGTTGCAGGAAAAATTAATACGTCTGTAATCGATTTTATGGACGATTTGGGATTTCGTATAAAAAATAAAAAAGGAGAAAACACCTTTGTAGGTTGGCTTCCAGATCAGACGGCTTTGTTGGGTTTGCTTGCAGGCTTGACCGATCTTCGCTGCGAAATTAAATGCGTTCGTGATTTGTTAAAATAAATAAATTCTATAAACAAAAAAATGAATAAAATACTTTTAACCTTATTTATTACCGCACTTATTTTTAGTAGCTGTAAAGAAACAACCACTGAAAAAGGAACAGATCCTAATCAAGAATTTGACATCGTCATTTTAAACGGTCGGGTAATGGACCCGGAAACCAACTTTGACGGTATCAGAAATGTCGGAGTTAAAGACGGTAAAATTGCGATCATTACCGAAAGTGAGATTATAGGTAAAGAAACCATTGACGCCAGTGGTCACGTTGTTGCACCAGGTTTTATTGACACCCACTATCATGCCACCGACGTATTCGCTACCAAAATGGCATTAAGAGACGGTGTCACTACAGGTATGGACCTTGAAGCCGGTTCGTTCAATGTAAAAGCGTGGTACGACGAGAAAGCAAAGACAGGGTGGCAAGTCAACTACGGTACAACAGCCAGCTTGTTATTTAATAGAATGGCTGTGCATGATCCTGATGCGGAACTTAGCGGTCCCGTCGATTTTTCTACTGTTCCAATTTATGCAGCCAAAGCTTTGACAGATGGAGTTCAAGGTTGGGCAGATACTAATTCCACTATCGAGGAAATGAATAAAGTGATGCAATTAATGGATGAAGATCTGCGACAAGGAGCCATTGGTGTTGCTGTGCCCGGCGCATATATGGCCAAGGGAATGACCAGCTACGAACTTTTTGCCGCACAACGGGCCGGCGCGAACTATGGCCGTCTAACATCCGTTCATACCAGGTATCATCTTATATCAGAAACACCCACCGAAGCTCCAATAGCCTTCGACGAGGTGTTTACCAATGCAATGTTGTTAGACGCTCCCTTATTGATGGCGCATAACAATGATTATGGGTGGTGGGAAATTGAAGAAAAATTGCAATTGGCAAGAGAAAAAGGATTGAATATGTGGTCTGAGTATTATCCTTATGCTGCCGGATCAACAGCGATAACAGCAGCATTTTTAAGCCCTTCGGAATGGGTAGAAAAGCGTGGTTATAAATACGAAGAAACCATCTACGACCCTGTTGACGATCAATACCTTACCAACGAAACGTATGCTGCGCTGATGAAAAAAGATCCAGGAAGATCGGTTGTGGTTGAATTTCCTTATCGAAAAGCGTGGATGAATCACTGGTTGGCAATTCCTCACATGACTATTGCGAGTGATGCGATGGCAGGCGTTGGCGCAGATGGTACTTTATTGCCATGGGATGCGGATTGGACTGAATACCGAGGCCACCCTCGTACCTCTGGCTCCCATGGTGCGGTATTTCGATTGGCTCGCGAACAAGGCATCCCGCTTATGTTTACTATTTCTCAGGCAAGTTATTGGCCAGCCAAACACTTAGGAGATTCTGGGCTTGAGTCCATGATGCATAGAGGCAGAATTCAAATTGGAAAAGTGGCTGATATTACCATTTTTGATCCTTTATCTATTACGGATAATTCAAGCTTCAAAGTAGGCGAACATGGAACACCAACTACCGGTATTCCTTATGTAATTGTAAATGGTGTTATCGTCGTAAAAAACAGCGAAGTATTACCTGTAAAGCCAGGCAAAGAAATTCGTTTCCCAATCGAAACCAAAGGAAGGTTTAAGCCAATTTCTAAAGAAAAATGGTTAAATGAATATACTATTGGTCTAAATCCAGAGGTTGTGGAGATGCATTTAGATGATGACTCTGGTGCGGGAAAAGCAGTAAAGAAAAATTAACTAGAAATTAAAATTCATAACATGAAAAAAACACTTTTTACTCTCTTTATTTCGGCACTTATTTTCAGCAGCTGTAAGGAGAAAACCACTGAAAAAGGGGCAGACACCAACCAGGAATTTGACGTAGTCATCCTTAAAGGACGCGTCATGGACCCGGAAACCAACTTTGACGGCATCAGAAATGTCGGAGTTAAAGACGGTAAAATTGCGATTATCACAGAAGCTGAAATCTCTGGAAAAGAAACCATTGACGCTACCGGACATGTTGTTGCTCCCGGTTTTATTGATGGGCATCAGCATTGTATAGAGCCCTATATGTATAACCTCATGCTGCGCGATGGTCGAACCACCATTATGGATTTGGAGGTGGGAGCCTACGGACCCAAACTAGGTGAGTGGTACAAACGCCATGAAGGGAATACTCCTTTAAATTATGGAGTTGCCGTAGCACATGAGTTGGCACGTGCAGCAGTACTTGATGGTTTCAATGAGTGGGAATTCTTGTATACCATGGATGCTTTAAAAACCCGTGTAAAAGATGGTTGGTCTAAAACAAGACCAAATTTGGAGCAAGGAAACGAAATTTTAGCACAAATGGATGAAGGGTTGCGTCAGGGAGGTATTGGTATAGGCTCAACGGTGGGTTATATGCGCGAGGGGGTATCCACCCGTGAAATTTATGAATTGCAAAAATTAGCAGGTGCCTATGGCCGTCAAATAGGTATGCACTTTAGAGGCACCCCAGGTAACGATGTTGCCGAGGTGAATGGTATACAGGAAATGTTAGCCAATGCGGCTGCCCTGGGCGCACCAGCTATTGCCATCCATTTCAATAATCCCGGATACAATTTGGTACACGAATTATTGGTTAAAATGCGTGAGCGTGGCCACAATGTATGGGGTGAAATATATCCTTATGCAGCAGGATCCACCGCTTTAAATGCCGTTTTTCTTGAGCCCGATGTTTGGGTAAAATCTTTAGGCAACAAATACGAAGAAACCGTGCAAGATGTAGCAACTGGCGAATTCTATACTCAGAAAAGTCGAGAGGAAATGTTGAAAAAAGAACCCACAAGAGCTGTTATCGTTTACAAAATGCCTGTGGAAGCCATTGTTGACTGGCTAAAAATGCCAGGGGTGGCCATTGGTAGCGATGGTATGCCATTAATTCCATATACGGGTCTGACCAGAAATACACCTTTTGAAGACTTACCGAATGTCCATCCTCGTACTTCTGGCGCGTTTGCTAAAACATTGCGTTTAGGCCAGGACAATAACATTCCATTAATGCAATTGGTATCCATGACCTCTTACAATTATGCCAAGCCATTAGGCGAGATGGGTTTAAAAGCCATGCAGGTGCGTGGTCGTATGCAGGAAGGTATGGTGGCAGACATCACCATCTTCAGTCCTGAAAATGTGAAAGACAATGCAACTTATGCGAATGGCACAACCCCATCGACAGGGATTCCTTATGTTTTAGTTAATGGAGTTGTTGTTGTAAAAGATTCCAAAGTCATGCCTGATACTGTTAATCCGGGTCAAGCGATCCGTTTTGAACCTGTAGAAGAGAGTAAATTGGTACCTCTGGATATTGAGAGTTGGCAAAAAGAATTTTATGCTGTACCACATGATTTTGGTGGAGCTGGCTTAAAGTGATACAACTTTAATAATTGAGGGGGGCATAATATCTCAAAAAAACTAACTAATTAATAAACTTAAAGACTCTTTAAAAATGAAAAAATTGCTACTTGCATGTATCCTTTGTGTCCTCAGTTTAGGACTGTTTGCTCAGGAACAAGCCAAGCAAATCACCCTGTTTACCAATGTACAAGTCTTTGATGGACTATCCGATAGACGGTTAAAGGCAGATGTTTTGGTAGAGGGCAACCTCATCAAGCAAATATCAAAAGAACCATTGATGGTTGTGCAAACCGATAATGTTAGCATTATTGATGGGCAAGGCATGACCCTTATGCCCGGTCTCATCGACAACCATTGGCATACTGTATTTAATTTCTGGTCGATAAGCAAACTTTTAAATACAGATTTAGCTCACCTCGGCATCAATGCAGGCCACCATTCGGGAAAAACCCTGTTAAGAGGATTTACTACGGTGAGAGATATTGGCGGCAATTCTTTTGGTGTAAAAAAGGCTATAGATGAGGGTACTATTTTTGGTCCTAGGATATACCCTTCAGGACCCACGATTAGCCAAACTTCGGGGCATGGCGATTTTCTGGCACCCAATGCAGTTCCTTCTAACCCGGATCAAGCATTAGATTACATTCAGAGAACAGGCCATACAATCATTGCGGATGGAGTGCCGGAAGTGACAAAAAGAACCCGTGAGGCACTTAGAATGGGTGCTACCCAAATCAAAGTGATGGCTGGCGGTGGAGTATCTTCTTTGTATGACCCGCTCGATGTTACCCAATATACCAAGGCTGAGGCCGAGGCTATGGTTGAGGTCGCCGCAAGCTGGAACACTTATGTCGCCATCCATGCCAATACCGATGATGCCATTCAAATGTGGGTAAGAGCTGGTGCAAAATCCGTCGAACATGCTTTTCTCATCACCGAAGAAACCGCTAAACTCATGGCCGAGAAAGGTGCATGGTTTAGCATGCAGCCCATCATAAACGATGAAGATGCCATTCGATTTGAAGACCCGATAAGCACAGCAAAATTTGTTGAAGTAACGGATGGTCTCGACAATGCGATTGCTTTAGCTAAAAAATATAAAGTGAAAACCGCATTCGGTACGGATATTCTCTTCGATGCAGAGTTAGGCGAAAAGCAAGGAAAATTGCTTACTAAACTGAAAAGATGGTACACCCCCTACGAAATCCTGAAAATGGCCACTTTCGACAATGCCGAATTGGTGAAACTCTGTGGCCCTCGAGACCCCTATCCACACCCCATAGGCGTTATCAAAGAGGGTGCTTATGCGGATCTGATATTGGTGGACGGCAATCCATTAGAGAACATCGATTTAGTTGCCGATCCCGAAAATAAATTTAAGGTGATCATGAAAGACGGTGTTCTATATAAAAACAATTTAAAGTAAATCATTATTTTAATAGAAATCGAAAGAAATGAAAAGAAGAAAATTTGTTACACTATCTACAGCTGCCAGTGCTGCTATAGCATCAGCACCTCTGTTTTCATTCTCTTTAAACAATGAAAACAAATTAAAAAAAAATAAAAAATTAAGAGTCTCTTATGTTGGCTTTTTCCATGAAACCAACACCTATTTAACTGAAGGTATGGGTGAAACCACGCTCGACAGAATGCGCACGTTCCGGGGCGATCAGATTAAGAATATGTTGAAAGGGACTGCTATTGGAGGAGCGGTAGATGTTTGTGAAGAAAAGGGATGGGAGCTACTGCCGGGTCTCATGTACTATATAGACTGGTGCTTTAGCACAGTGAGCGATCAGGCTTGGAAAGATGCGAAAAAGGAGATTATGGACACGCTAAAATTACAGATGCCCATGGACATTGTTTACCTTGGTGTTCACGGTGCCGGTATGGTGAACAGCACGCACGACCTTGAAGGAGACTTAGCGGAGTCGGTCAGAGAACTGGTCGGAAAGGACACCATGATTATTTGGTCGGGCGACCTGCATGGCAAGATTACCGATAAAATGAAGGACAATATGAATTTCTTCAGTGCCTGCAAAGAATATCCTCATATGGATATGAATGCCTGCGCACGTGATGCGATGTATCGTGGCGCTGCCATCCTTGCAGGAGAATCACATCCTACCCCAGCCTATCGCAAAGTGCCCCTGATGATGGGGATGAGTAATACCGAAGAGGTGGGTACTTTTGCCAATCAACTTAAAGAAAAGTGTATTGAAATAGAAAAACGGCCAGGGGTTCTCAACTGCTCTGTGATGCATGGTTTCCCATATCAGGACAGCAATTTTTGTGGTGTGTACCCAATGGTCACTACCGAAAATAACCTCAAACTAGCAGAAGAATTGGTGAACGAACTAGCGCAGTGGATATGGGACCATAGGAAAGAGTCCATCATCCCATTAGAAAATTTGGATAAAACGATGAGCACTGTGCTGGCCATGCTCGAGAAGGACGGCCACTATGTGCGTAGATTGCCAACGAAAAACGATATCATCGACCATACTCCCATAGTTATTGGAGACGCTGCGGATAATCCGGGTGGCGGAGCTGGGGGTGGTGGAACCCATCTGCTGAAGGCTCTGATGGAGACAAAAGGCTTGGGGAAAGTCGCTTTCATGTCCATACACGATCCGGAAACCGCAAAGGCAGCAGTCGCAGCCGGTGTAGGAGCGACAATCGATGTGAACCTCGGGGGAAAATATGAGACATTGGCGGGCGAACCAATCAAAACAAAAGCCTATGTCAAGTCCATTTCTGATGGGAATGAGACCGTTCGTGGGGGGACCGCTTTCAATGGCCCATTCCAGCTTGGCCCTACCGCCAGGTTGGTCATCGAAGCGGAGAATACGGTGGATGTCATTGTTATTTCCGGCCTATGCCAGACCTATGATGATACACAGGGACGGCCACATGGCATCATCATTCAGGAATATGACGTTATAGGGGTCAAAAGCGGGATGCACTTTAGAGCATTCTATGAAAATTTCACCGACAAGTTACTGCTCGCTGATGTCCCTGGAACCACTAGTCGCGATATTACACTTTTTGAGCATACCCAGCTAAAGTATCCTATCTACCCGCTCGACGAAAACGCAACTTTTAATTTAAAATATTAATGTAAATTGAGATAAACACAAGTATTAATTATAAAAAAAAGACAACAAGAAGCTAAAGAGGAAATTGACAAAATGTTTAAATTCGTAAAAAAGTATAATGCTAAAATTATAATAGTTAGTGATTATGTTGATAATGGAGAACAGAAAAAAGGACAATCTTATGAGTTAAGAAATCGATTAAAATGGTGGACAGTTCCTGAAATTCTGAAACAAGCCACTTCTGGAAATGCAGACATCCTAATAGTTAACGGTAACCCAGTAGAAAATTTAAATAAGTAGGTATGAAAAAAACACTATTAACACTTTTAGGAATAGTATTATTAATGTCCTCTTGTAAAGATAACGATAAAAGCAATAAAGAAACGCTTTCATCCACTTCTGAAACAACCCTCTATTTTGGTGGAGACATCATTACCATGGAAGGGGAAGAAGCACAGTATGCAGAAGCCGTTGTTAGAAAAGGAGATCATATTGTTTTTGTAGGTTCTTTAGAGGCTGCAAAAAGCCAATTTCAAAATGCAGCACCATACGATTTAAAGGGAGCAACAATGCTTCCAGCTTTTTTAGATGGACATGGTCATCTTTATTTGGTTGGAATAACATCTATGTTTGCCAATATTCTACCCCCACCAGACGGTCCAGGTGCTGATTTCAATAGCATAGTAGAAACATTAAATGAATTTAAAGACCTAGAAGAAGGAAAATGGGTATTAAATAAATTCGGATGGATTATTGGAAACGGCTATGACGATTCACAACTAACGGAAAAAGATCACCCTAAAGCTTCAGATTTAGATAAGGTGAGCAAAGAATATCCCGTAATCATCATGCACCAATCTGGGCATTTAGCCTCCATAAATACTATAGGATTAGAACTTATGGGGTGGACATCAAAGGATACGCCAAATCCTAAAGAAGGAAAGCTAAGACGAAATATGGATGGAACGCCTAATGGTGTGTTAGAAGAAAATGCAGTATTCACAACTCTAGGTAAAGTGCTAGGCAATACAGACGATGAAGTAAATGCCAAAGCCGTTCACCTTGGTCAACTTCAATATGCACAAAATGGTTACCTAACCGCTCAAGAAGGAAGATCGGCCCCTTCTCAAGTCAATGGCATTATCAAAGAAGCAAATGCAGGAAATCTATACATCGATGTGGTTTCCTATCCAGATATGCGTATGAAAGGCGCTTATGATTTATTTAAGGGCGACTATTATAATCATGAACATACCTATAAGAACAATTTTAGACTGGGTGGCGTTAAATTAACGTTAGACGGTTCACCACAAGGCAAAACAGCCTGGTTAACCCAGCATTACCATACACCTCCTCAAGGAGAGAATTCCGATTATTTAGGTTTTCCTATTTTGGATGATGAAGCGGCAAACCAATCTGTTGCCGATGCATTTGAAAACAAATGGCAACTATTATGTCATACCAATGGGGATGCAGCTATAGACCAATATTTAAATGCCGTTGAAAAAGCCCAAGTTAAATACAATTACGATAACCATAGAACGGTTATTATTCACGGACAAACCATTAGAAAAGACCAAATAGAAAGAGCAGCCAAACTAAATATTGATGCCTCTTTATTCCCTATGCATACTTTTTATTGGGGGGATTGGCATGTAGAGTCTGTTTTAGGACATCCAAGAGCTGATTATATCTCGCCTACTAAAGATGCGATAACGGCAGGACTAAATATTACTTCACACCACGACGCCCCTGTTACTTTTCCTAATGCTATGCGTGTGCTAGATGCCACTGTAAATAGAGTAACTAGAAGTGGCAAGATATTAGGACCAGAACAAAGACTATCCCCTTTTGATGGATTAAAAACCCTCACAATTTGGGCTGCCTATCAATATTTTGAAGAAGATAAAAAGGGAACCATTACAACTAACAAATATGCAGATTTTGTGATTTTAGATAAAAATCCAATTAAAATAGATCCATTGGAAATTCACAACATTAAAATAATAGAAGCTATTCGACGTGGAAAATCAGTATACAAACACAATAATTAACATTTAAATAACAAGAAAGATGAAAATAAATTTGAAACTATTATTTACTGTAATAATCTCGGCATTATTTGCAGTTCAACCGGCATTTGCTCAAAAACAAAATGTTGAAGCTCTTTCTAAAAAGATTGAGAAACTCACAGAGAAGTTAGCGGGTCGCATTGGAGTGGCCGCACAGGAAATTGGCTCTCAGGAGACGATCACCATAAACGGCGATGAACTGTTTGTGATGGCGAGTACCTACAAGGTTGCGATTGCCGCTGCCGTGCTGGATCGCGTGGACAGGGGGGAGCTGCGGCTCGACCAGATGGTCGATGTCACACTCGATATGATGATGATCGGGGACGCTGCGCTTAATGGCAGATTCGTTCACCCTGGGCTCCAGTTGTCGATCGCGAACCTGATCGAGGTGATGATCACGGAGAGCGACAACACGGCGACCGACATCTCAATGGGGCTGGCCGGTGGCCCCGCGGCAGTGACCAAATATCTGCGCAGGATTGGGATCAGCGATTTCAGGGTCGATCGGCCGACAGGCGAGATCATCGGGGAGTTCTATGGTTTGCCGGGACCGGCCACACATAAACTCGCCACAGAGGTCTTCAAGGCCCGGCCGGAGCTCTTGAAGATCCAGGGTGACCGCAATCTGGACTTCGAGGCAGATCCACGTGACCAAGCAACGCCCCTTGCGATGCTGCAGCTCCTGCTTGCCATTGACGGTGGCAAAGCAACGAGCTCCGAGAGCCGCGACTTCCTGATTAATGTCATGTCGCGCACGCGCACGGGCTCTGGCCGGCTCAAGGGGCTGCTGCCCAAGGGAACGCCCGTAGCGAACAAGACCGGAACCATAGGGGGAGTGGCCAACGACGTCGGCTATATCACGCTACCCGATGGCCGACGTTTTGCAATTGTGGTGTTCACCAAAAGCAGTACAACATCCGAAGCCGATCGTGATCGGGCCATTGCAGAAGTTACCCGGACTTTGTACGATTTTTATTATTTAAAGCAATAAGACAAACTCAACTAATAATATTTAAAAACAAGAACCATGAAACAAAAAATGAAACTATTATTTACTTTAATAATTTCGCTATTATTTACAGTTCAATCTGCAACTGCTCAGAAACAAAAAAAGATGAGTGAAAAAAAAGGCCAAGCAGTCTTCGATGCAGTCATGAAGGAAACTGCTGAACTGATAAAGGAAATGCGTATACCGGGACTTGCTGTCGGTGTCATCTACGGAGACAACTCCTACAGCGCCGGACTCGGTGTCACCAAGGTAGGCACCGACGAAGCCGTTACCCCTGATACCCAATTTCAAATTGGCTCTGTGACAAAAACCTTCCTTTCTACGGTGGCCATGCAGTTGTCCGAAGAGGGCAAACTGGATTTGAACGCGCGTGTGGTGGACATCCTGCCGTGGTGGAGGGTTGCTGATCCCGATGCTACTTCCAAAGCGCGGGTCGTTGACCTGTTCCACCATCGCGCTGGCTGGTACGGCGACCATGGGTTCCTTCGTGTTCCTTCGGGTGGATCGATCAGCGAGAAGGTCATGCTCCAGGGGGCTTACATCCCACAGATCTATCCGTTCGATCAAACCTGGATGTACAACAACACCAGTATCACCTTCGCGACCCATGTGGTGTCGCATGTCGGCGGAAAGCCGATCGAGACCCTGATCGAAGAACACCTGCTGACCCCGCTTGGCATGAATGCATCATCCTTTAATTACGACGACACCCCTCCGGCTAAAAATTATGCATGGGGTCATCCGCCGATCTACGGGGAAGGCAGCATCAGTGATCTAAAGCCGTACTACATTCCGTTGATTAGAGAGTCCGCAGCCTCCGGCGCACTCCGATCTACGGTTACCGACATGCTGAAATACGCCCGCTTTCAGTTAGATGGAAAGGATGCTTCAGGGAACCAACTAATGTCCAAGAAAGCGCTGGACTATGTCCACGCTCCGGCAGTCGAGGCTGAGGCCGGCGACTTTACCGGGCTGACATGGTTCGTCCACGACTACAACGGGGTCACCAGCCCCAGCCACGGGGGAAATTGGCCCGGCACACGTTCTTTTCTGCAGCTGATCCCTGATCGCGACTTTGCCGTGGTGGTTTTGGTCCACAGCGATCGCGGAGCCGAGGCCTACAAAAAAGTTGCGAACGCAATGGTCAAAGCCTTCACAAAAATCGAGGCCAAGTCTCCGGTCGCAGCAGGCGTTGATCCGTCTGTGCTCGACCCATTCGTTGGCGTCTTCAAGGGCAATTCCCAAAACATCGAGATCAAGAAAGAGGGTGACAAATATGTGTTTGTCCAGTCCTCCTTATTAACCAAGGGATCAGATCCCGCGCCTGCCAATGTGGCCAACACGGCCGATGGCTATTTCATCATCACCGAAGGCCCAAATGAGGGATCCCTTGGCGAATTACTCAAAGATCCGTCTGGCGAACTCAACTACGTGCGATTCAACCACCGAATTTTTATTCGAGGCGAAGGGGCGGTCGACGAATTCCCGGTCTCCGGATCGGTATTCGACAAATAAAATGCTCGGTAGCGGATATTAGGTCTGAAAGAAAAGATGGGAAAACCTTTATTAAAAAGATAAAAGATTATGAGAACCAAAACAATACTCATTTACTTGCTCCTATGTTCTAGCATTTTATATGCACAAGAAACAGAAGAAGGTGAGAAAAGCGCAGCAGATATTGCCAAAGAATTGGCAAATCCCAACACCGTTTTGGGTAGTATGAACTTTAATTTCGATTATATCAATTATCAGGGAGATTTGCCCGATGCAGGTAGCCAAAATAGCTTAACCCTAGGTTTTCAACCTGTCCTTCCCGTGCCATTGAATAAGACAACGAATCTTTTTGTAAGACCCAATATCCCCCTATATATTACGCAACCTACCTATGGAGCGAATGGGTTTGAAAATCAGGGATTCGGTCTAGGGAATATCAGCGCCGATATTGCGGTAGGAAAAACATTTCCATCAAAAACTGTTGGGGTACTTGGTGTATTTGGTAGTTTTCGTACGGCAAGCGATGAGGCCTTACGATCTCCTTATACCTTAATAGGTCCTGAAATTGCCGTTGGACAAATCTTTAATTGGGGAGTACTTGGACTATTGGTAACCCAAGGATGGAGTGTAAATAAAATAGACGCAACTTCTGCTGATAGTTTTTCTATATTGGGCAACGATGTATTTCTTGCTTCAGAAGGAGGTGAATCCGCCAGTATTACTTCCGGCCAATATTTTTATAACATTAATTTAAAAAATGGCTGGCAGATTGCTGGTTCGCCAACCTATTCCTATAACCACAAAGCGGCAAAAGGAAATAAATTAACACTACCTATTGGTGGTGGTGTAAACAAAGTGATGTTTTTTGGCAAAATGCCTGTAAAATTTAATTTACAATATTGGTATTATGTGGTATCTCCAGATGCCTTTGGTCCACAACATCAAATACGTTTTACTATTTCGCCTGTTGTTCCATTACCTTGGTAAAAATTTAAAAGTACAAAGTATGAAATAAATTAAATAAATATGAAGTACACTATTTTCTTTTTTGTTTGTTTGTTGGGAATAGCACAGTTATCTGCACAAGATCAAGATAGCCTGAAAACTAAAAACCAGCAAGTACTGTCTGATAGAGCAGAATTAAGAGATAATCTAACGATCCTTACCGGACAGGATTTGATTGATGATAGTTTTCCTAGATCGTTTCCAATTTTTGGCACAGGGGTGCGCATGTCTTTTTATGGTTATTTAAAATTAGATTACCTACAAGATTTTAATGGCATTCGCAATGATCGCTTCCAAACACAAATACAGAATGTGCCGGTAGAGGGCGATGGTTTACCTGTAGAATCAGGATACAATAATTTAAGTACCCGTGAATCTCGTTTCGGGTTTGATGTACGCACCAAAAGCCCAAAAGGAAAACCCATAAGAGTGCTTCTGGAAATGGATTTTTACAATACTTCGGATGGGCCATTTAATCAGAAACCAAGATTACGGCATTTCTATGTAACCTATGGTAAATGGTTGGCTGGAAGAACTTGGGACATCCTTACCGAACTAAAATCTGTACCTGCAACGTTGGATTTTGGTGCCGGTGATGCCTTGGCAGGTGGTCGAAGAGCACAAATTCGTTATCAAGACAAAATTTCCGAAAACTACAGTTTTGCTGCTGGATTGGAAATGAATGAATTTATGGATTTAGATGGAAATGGTTTTGCGGGAAAGGGGTCGAGCAGTTTGCCCATGTTGTCTGCGCGTATTTCCAGAAACTTAGCCAGAGGTGGAATCATCACTTTTGGAGGCAGGATTTACCAAGTCCGTTGGGATGGACAAGATCAAATACCCAACGATGCCAAAGCGGCTTACGGAGTCGTTTTGGCAGGAAGATATTATGTTACTAAAAACAGTTATGTCATCTTAAATGGGTCTTATGGCGATGGTTGGGGAAGCTCTATTGTTTCCCAGATAGGTACCAATTCCACCGGTGTTTTAAATCCCAACGGAAAAATCGAAACCCTTGCCTCAACCAATCTTATCGGGGGTTTTGGTATAAGTTTGACAGAAAAACTAATAACCAACGGCTTAATAGGCTATTCCAATTTAGAAAAATCGCAATGGAAAGATGATAATGCCTTCAAGGGAGGTCTCACCAGTAATTGGAATTTCACCTATTTTATTGAACCTAATCTCATGTTAGGAACCGAAGTAATTTATGCTCAACGAGAAAACCAAAATGGAAACACAGGAGATGCTTGGCGTTGGCTGACTTCTATAAAATATTCATTTTAATTCATAAATCTAGATGAAAAAAAATAAGAACCAAACACTTTATCTTGATTTTGCTGAATGAGTTTTTAATCTTTACCAATAGGATAGAGTATTAATTTCATTCAAATAATAAAAGGAGTAGATATGCAAAATAGAGACAAAATTTATTTACAAATTAAAAAGACTTGTAGTTATCACTATCGGGACAGACTTTGCTTGGGGAAATGGTAAAGATTTTGCTTTTTACATCGTTTTTGGAGCATCCTGGCAATTAAAGAACAAAAAATACGTATTAAATTTAATACTAATAAAACGTTGAGAATTAGTCAATATGAAACACACACTTTTTTTTATCTTATTTATTATTTTTGCTCCCTTAGTTTTTTGTCAAGAAAACAGAGAAGTCAAAAATGAAGTGGGCTTATTTATAAGCGACCTTATCAATGGAACTTATTCATTTACCTATGAACGTGCAATGGGCAAACATATTTCCGTTGGTTTAGGATTTGGAATTAAAGCTGATGATGGATTTATAAAATTTTCTGGACTTGATACCGACAATATTAAGACCGCTGATATCTCATATACCGGTTTCAAAATCACTCCCGAAGTTCGATATTATATACATCAAAAGGGCAATGCTATGTTTACTGGATTTTATTTTGGCGCTTATACCAGGTTAGTAAATTATAAAACGGATTTATCAGGCATTTATATTGATAGTCAAGACGTTTCGCATTATTTTTTGTACAAAGGTGATATCGATGTAAATTCGGTTGGCTTTATGATTGGTTATAAATTGCCTGTCACAAATCACTTAAAAATTGATTTCTTAATTGCCGGTCCAGGAGCAGGATATTTCACTTTTAAATTAAAAGATGTTATTCCACCACCAGATGAATTTTATGATGACCTTAATTCGGCACTTGAAAAATATAGTTTTCTAGATTTCCTTAATGCTGATTTTCAATTTAAAAAAACTAATCTGAAAGAAAAGCTAACTTTACCATCATTTAGATACGGTTTGTCAGTTACTTATTCATTTTAAGGATGTTTAACCAATTAATTAAAATAAAATGACAAAAAAAATATCGTTTTTAGTAATACTTATACTTTTCAGTGTTAATACATGTTTTTCACAGGAAAAAAGTAAAAGGGAATTAAAAAAAGAAGCAAAAGAGAATGAAAGACTTGTTAAAGAACAGCAAATTGCAAAGCTTATCGACAGTAAAATCTTTGTCTTTAATGCCAGAACTGCTATGCCCTCAGGTGGGAGATCAATAAACTTGACCAGCTCATATAGTGTGAAATTTCAACCAAACTTAATTGATAGCCATTTACCGTTTTTTGGCAGGGCTTTTAGCGCCCCATACGGCGCAGAATATGGTGGTTTGATTTTTAAAGGAGAACCTCTGCAGTTTATTATAAAAAAGGGAAAAAAAAATTACATAATTAATATAGAAGTTAAAGATAAGAATGAAACATATAGCCTTACGCTTACTGTAGGTTTGAGAGGAAGTGCATTACTAAGAGTTAACTCTAATAATCGCAGTCCTATGTCTTTTAATGGTGATATTGTTGAATTATAAAAAAGGATTCACAAGGATATAATTATAGATAGCATTTATATTTAACAAATGAAATTTTTATAAAACAATACAACTTGTTTTTTAAAAGCGTTGAAAAGAAATTTATTATATAAAAATGAAAGCAACATTAATATTTATACGCAATACAATTAAGAAAGTATTGTATTTTTAATTATCATTATAACTAAAAACAAAATTAAAATGAAAAAAACAATTTATTCTATAATGGGTTTAACTACTCTACTTGTATTCAACAGTTGTTCTAGTGTTAAAGTTCTGGATTCTTGGAAGGCAGAAAATGTCAGTTCTATTAATGACAAAAATATAATTGTAATTGCCAGAACAGAAAATAATCAAGCTCGAATTGCTTTCGAAAATGAAATAGTAAATCAATTAACAGCAAAAGGACTAAAAGCGACTGCAAGTTTTACAAAATTCCCCAAACTTAACCCCGACGAAAAAGTTAGTGAAGATAAACAGGAACAAATAAAAAACTTGTTAATAAACGAAGGTTTTAACGCTGTGGTACTGACCGTTATTAAAGATATTAAAGAAGCTACCAGAACAGTCACTGAAGGTGGGTATTATGCTGGAGCAACCCTTTATCCAAGATACTATCGCGGTTTTTATGGGTATTATTACAACCCAATGTCTTATTCTTCTTTTGGAAATTACGTGCCAGAGACCTCCACAACCTTTACCTCTAAAACTTTTGTTTTAGAATCTGTTGCCTACAATTTAGCAGAACCAGAGGACAAACAATTAATTGCTGTAGTTACAACACAGATTGAGAACCCTTCAAATATTACTAAAGTTGCCCAGGAATACGTCAAAGCAATAACAAAAAGTCTTGTTAAATAAAGGGGGATTATCCATAAATTTTAAATTCTAAAAAATCAAAGCTTATGAAAAACAAAGAAAAAAGTTTTATGATGTTATTAGTTGTATTACTACTAAGTAGTTATACATCTTCTTTTTCTAATCTATCTCCTAATCAAAAATCATTTGAAGGATTGTTTCAGGAAGTACCTGTTTTACCAGTAGGTACAATTTTATTCATTAAGTCTACGAAAGGAATATCAGCAAAAAATTTTAATGCTGGTGACAATTTCTTTGTGGAGCTTGATAAAGATGTTACTTCAAAAGGGAAAATAGTTATACCGAAAGGTACAATTGTTCAAATGAATGTTCTTGTTTCAGATAATACAAATCGTAGAGGAAGTACTTTTGGGGTTACTGTCGGAGGGTTTATTATAGACAATTATCTTCAAGGTGTGCAAACTGAAACTAAAGTAGTAACTACTGAAGCACAAACAGGTAATACTGTTAGAAAAGCAGCAATTGGAGCTGGTATTGGAGCTGTATTTGGCGGTGGCAAAGGTGCGGGCAAAGGTGCTGCCATTGGAGGTGCCATGGGATTACTTACTCCTGGAGAGTCTATTTATTTTCCTCCAGGGACAGAAGCCACATTTCAATTAACAAAGCCATTAAAAGTAAATTGGCTTTGATACTTATTTAAATTATGATTTTTAATTCAATTCACTCTTTTAACAATAATTATGATAGATGAAAGTCCAAAACAAAAAATAGCCTCAAAACTTGAAAAAATGTTTCAAGTAAGATATTTGGCTTTAATAGTTTCCTTCTTTCTTATGCTTAACGGTATTTTGGCTATAGCATTAGGAGTTAAACATTTGTGGGAGACAGTATTAATCCTTTTTGGTAATCATGATAAAGGTGCTGGTAGTTCTATTATAACATCTATAGATACGTTCCTTTTTGCTCTGGTAATATTGATTTTGGCTGGTGGTATTTTTAAGTTATTTGTAGGAAACCAAAATACATTTAAGGAAAGTGCGGTGTTTTCTAAACTAAACAATTTTAAGGATTTAAAGGTCTTGCTCTGGGAAACTATCTTGTTGACTTTAACCGTTTGGTGTGCTTTAGGCTTTTTTATAGATTCTGATAAATTACTTTATGAACAATTAATTTTACCTTTTACAATCCTTTTATTGGCTTTAGCGTTAAATTTTATAAAAAAAGGAGAACATTAGCAATTGAGTCCTATATCATATTTAAAATAGGAAGTGATAATCAATTCAAATTAATGGTTTAACATATGAGGGTTTATAAATTTATAGTGTGTTTTTTTCTCTTTGCTCATGTATCGTGGTCGCAGACTAATGAAACACAAAAGGATAGTGCGTTTACACCGTATGAGTTGCTGACAAGTTATTACAATAACAATTTTAAACCTTTTAAAAAGAAAAGTATTTATATAGGTTTAGGACTTTCATTAGAAGACCGTCAATTAGAAAACACGGATATTTTGGTCGAAACCATTTTAGATGGCGACCGCACAAAGTTTGATTTAGACTTTAAAGGAGGCTATTTCATTCATGATTATGCCATGGTTGGATTGAATATTAATTATTTTCAAAATAAATTTACAGGCCGCACCATAAAAGATGGTGATTCCATACAATCCAATGCTATTTCTAGAGGTTTTGCAATTACTCCTACGTTTCGTTCTGTAGTACCGCTAACAGCAAATGAACGGTTGAGTTTTTTTACTGATATTGGACTAACTTTTGGTGGTAGTAGCACGGTATCTAGAGATGTTAAAAATATTGATGAAATCGACAAGACCTATGCCAAAAACTTTAATTTCAGGGCAGGTATAAGTCCTGGGGTTATATTTTTTGCTATGGAAAATTTTGCTTTAGAAATACAATTAGATGTTCTAGGATATGAATTAAACACGTCTACTAAGACTACGAATGGTGGCGATGAATCTAAGACAATACGGCAGAACATTGATTTTAATATTGAACTATTATCACTAAAATTAGGGTTGTCTTATTACCTTTAGTTTAGACAGTATTTAAGAGAGAGTGTTTTAAAAACAACAACAATGAGAAAAATATATTTTTTATTGGCCTTAGCAGCATTATTTTCATGTGTTGATGAAGACTATTATGGGGCGTCACAATACGGCAATATAAAGGAAATTCTTGTTAGTAATCAATCAGGTAATGCTATTATAATGACAGACAGCTTACTGGTAACTGTTGAAATCCCTGGAGGTGTTGACTTATCTGCAATAACTATTGAAAACATAAAAGTGTCGTCATTTGCACGAGCTAACAAACAAGAAGGGGATATGCTTAATTTGGAAAATGATGATACCATCGATATTACGGCTGAAGATGGTTCAATTTTTACTTGGACCATTAGAGCATTTGTAGCCTCATCTACCCCCCAACTTGATAATGGGAATTTAAATTCTTGGTATTTAGCTAGAGGTAATTATTACGAGCCTGGTACTGATGCCAATAGCACCATTTGGGGTACGGGCAATCCAGGGACTCAGATTTTAAATAACCTTGCAACAATTCCTGAAGACCTTGGTGCTGATAATTTAGCTGCCAAGATGATTACATTAGACAATGGAACTTTAGCAGGTACATTTGGTGCACCAATTTCAGCGGGTTCAATATTTACGGGTTTTTTTAACTCAGATAATATTGAATTGAGCAACCCTCAGGCTGCAATAGAATTTGGCACACCCTTCTCAGGAAGACCTGTAAAAGTTCGTTTTAAATATAGTTATGTGCCTGGTCCAGTAAATAAAAATGGAGATGGTGAAGTGCTAGACTATAGCGATGCTTGTGATATCTATGCCATATTAGAAATAAGACAAGGTGGAGGCATACAACGCCTTGGTACGGCCTGGTTTAGAAGTGAGGTGATACAAGAAGCGTTAGTTGCTCAAGAGATAGTCTTTACATATGGTGAATTAGATGCTAGTTTTCCGGAATATATGTATCCTGTAGACAATTCTTATGTCAGTAACCAATTAGCACAATTCGCCTTGCCAACACATATTACGTTTGTAGCCTCTTCAAGTTTTGATGGTGCTAATTTTGCGGGAGCGATTGATAGTACACTTATAATTGATGATATTGAGCTTGTATACGAGTAGTTAAGTGATTAAGTATGACTTAAAGTAATTACACCAAATTCAAATGTATTGCTTTGTAATGTGAAATGAAAAAAAGTTTCTAAAGAAATACCTTGCCAAAACCGAAAGTAGCATGTTATGAATATTATAAATAGAATGATAACAGATGAAATTACAATAGATGCAGGTTATAAAAATAAAAAAAATTAAGGGCACATTAAACCGACAAAATATTGTTTACGGAAAGTATGTTTCATATGGAAGTGAAATCAATAGTTTAAAGGCATTCTCTCTCCTTTCTTTCGTCTCTGACTTTGTTGATCGTTTTAAATAAAAATAGCCTCCAACGTTTATAGTTCAAAACTTTTGATTTTTATAAAAAACAAGATTTATTAAAATAAACCAACATACAAAACCTACCCTTGAATGTTATAATGTATAACTTAAAAAGTAATGTGTCATAACAAAATAAATTAAAAGGTTAGGTTTTAATGTTATTGATGGTCTCCAGCCCCATCTTCTCCACCAATGACAGAAAGACTTTCAAGCAATTTAAGGTCTTTTTTTGTTTTCATTTGCACAAAATTTGCATGATGAAGTCTATAATTTAGTTCTAGTTCTATTTCTTGTATTTCTTCATCTGTGATACCCAAATACAACAGTCATTATTGAAAGTCTGCCAAAGATCTGGATTGATTCACATAATTTCCTTGCATACAACTGTTGATTTTGTAACAAATGATTCCAATTTTGTAACATATTGATAAGGATTTTAAAAAATGTTACAAACTTGAATAATCATGTTACAATCGTTTTACGTTACGAATTAACAATATTTTAACTTTACAAAAGGCATTAAACGCTTTAAGTTCAATTCTGCTTTAAAATTTCATATATGAAAAAAACATTATTTGTAACCATATTATTTATTGCTATAGCAAGTATTTTTCTTTTGGGGAATGTATCAAATTCAAATAAAGGAAAACAAAATACATCCTTGAAATACTATGACCTTAGCGATTCTGGGATTGCTGAGGCTAAAGATGTTACGCCTATAGTTGTTGAAGCTTTAGAAAAATGCAAAAAAGAAGGTTATCAAGGTATTAGGTTTCCTAAAGGAACGTATCACTTTTATCCTACCTACGCCCCAGACTTTTATACTGCTATAACAAATAATGATAATGGTTTGAAAAGAACTCCTTTCCCAATTTTCAATTTTAAGAATTTTCATATTGATGGTGGTGGTTCGGATTTTATATTTCATGGAAAAATGTTACCATTTATTATTGAAGAAAGTAATAACATAACGGTTTCAGATTTAAGTATTGACTGGGAAGTTCCATTTTTTGCCCAGGGTACAGTAGTTAGAAATGATTCCAATGCTAAGACTTTTGATCTGCAGATGGAAACACCCTATTTGGTTGATGATAACCGTATTTATTTAACCATTGAAAGAGAAGATTCGCCATATGAACAAAATTTTGGGTACAGGTACGCAAAACAGGAAAAGTATCATCAAAGGCTGGGTCAGAATATTATATGGGACAGTTCTACGAAAGCCCCTATTTACAAACATGGTTTGTACAGCGGATTTGACAATAGCTTTTTCTTTGAGGCAAAAGCATTAAAGGATAGTACTGTCCGCCTTAGTTCAAAATATAAGTTGGTTCCTCCAGTAGGATCAGTTTTTATTTCAAAAGGAGAGTATCTTAATAACAGAGAAAATCCAGGATTTCGAGTATTCAAATCAAAAGACTTATTGTTTAAAAATATCAATGTTTATCACGCAGGGGCTATGGGCTTAATAGCCGAAAGATCTACAGATATTACACTTGATAGTTTCAATGTTGTTTTAAGAGAAGGCAGTAAGCGTTTGGTAACTACAAATGCAGATGCTACACATTTTTGCAACTGTAAAGGCATGATAACAATTAAGAATTGCACATTCGAAAATATGTTGGACGATGCTATCAATATTCATGGAACATACGCCAGAGTTAAAAAAATCATAGGTGATAACCAAATCGCATATGAAACGTATCATCCTCATCAAAAAGATTATTTCTTTGGGGCAAAAGGAGATACTGTTCGAATTGTAGATCAGCATACTCTTCTTTCTAAATCTGAAATTTTGATCATAGAGGACGTCAAGCGAATTAATGAAAAAGTATCGATTTTGAGCTTTAACAAGTCTATAAAGGAGATCGCTCAGGAGTATGATGGTATTGATAACGTTTCCTGGCATGCTTCTGCAAAAATTGAAAACAATACAGTAAGAAATAACAGGGCAAGAGGGTTTCTAATTTCTACCTCACGGAAAGTTGAGGTTCGAAACAATTTCATCTCTTCCCAAATGGCAGCTATGCGCATGTCTGGAGATCTTAAATTATGGAACGAATCTGGACCATGTGACAGCCTCATTATAGAGAATAACCAGTTCGTAAATAATTTACATGGAGGAAATAAACAGGCAATCTTACTTATAGATCCAGAACAGGAATTAAGTGAAAATAAAGGTCAAGGTTATTATCACAAGGATATCATCATTAGAAACAATGATTTTTACACTTTCGATTCGCCTGTTTTGAATGCTGAGTCAGTTGATGGTTTAACCTTCCAGTCAAATAGAGTAATACAAACGGATGCTTATGACCCCATCTTTCCGAATGAGCCAAACCTGAAAATTAACCATTGTAAAAACGTGACTATAAAAGACAATACCTATAAATTATTAACGGGAGAGTATGTGAATCTTTCGTTAGACACAGATACAGGTACAGAAATAGAATAACATGACTATCTAAATAAACTAATTTAAACTGAAATTATGAGAACTAAACTATTATTATTTTTTTTACTTTTTACCCTGGCTGGGGCAAATGATGTCATGGCTCAGGTGGAAGTTAGTGGAGTTGTGAGGGACAATGAAACAGGTGATCCCTTATTAGGCGCAACGGTGCTGGTTAAAGGAACCACTAATGGAACCATTTCTGACATAGATGGTTTATTTAAACTATCTGTGAATAGCCAGGATGTTATGCTTTTGATTTCATACACTGGATATCAAACAATGGAAGTTAAAGCGGGATCCAACCTGCAGATCAATTTACAAGTAGATATTGCGAAGTTGGACGAAGTTGTGCTAATTGGGTACGGAACACAAAAGAGAAGCGATTTAACTGGTTCTTTGGCTGGTGTGAAATCAAAGACGCTGATGGAATCTCAAACTGCCGATGTTTTTTCGGCAATGCAAGGTAGAATGTCTGGTGTTCAGATATCTTCGGATTCGGGTGAGCCTGGAGGCGGAACTAATATAGTCGTTAGAGGGCAGACTTCCATAAACGGTACATCATCTCCACTTTTTGTGATAGACGGTGTTCAAATTGACGTGAATTATGATGAGGTCGCAAGTACAGGCTCTTCACAGTCAAGAATCAATCCTTTATCAGGGATCAACCCGGCTGATATAGAGTCAATTGAAGTATTGAAAGATGCCTCTGCTACTGCTATTTATGGGTCAAGAGGTGCAAATGGGGTTGTTATTGTAACTACAAAGTCAGGATCAGATGGACGTATGAATGTGGATTACACATACAATATAGGAGTTTCAAATGCTATAAAGAAGATGCCGGTATTATCAGCATCTCAGTATTTGTTATACCAGGAAGAGAGGGGGAATACTCAATTCTTGAATCAGGATACAAATAACGATGGGATATTCGATACACCTAGAAATTTTGATGAATTGAGATCATATGATTGGCAGGATGAGGCCTTAAGAACAGGTATAACACAGCAGCATCAGCTGTCCATGAACGGAGGTACAAAAACAACGAGTTATTCTGCAGGACTAGGTTACCTTAACCAGGAAGGACTTATCGTTAATAACGATTTCGACCAGTATAATTTAAGATTAAGGATTAAAAGTGATGTAAACAAAAGGCTGACCCTTGGTTTTACTTCCAATGGTTCCTATTCGGTTCTAAGTGGAATAGCCAACAGTGGTGGCCCCAACAGCTTTACAGGTATTACTCAGCAACTTTTGATTGCAAACCCCTGGGATATTACAACTAATGACGTAGACTTGACAGATGATGCATTTATTAGTCCACTGACATTGATCAAAGAATCTGATAAAACAACCAGTGTGCTAAGATTAATATCCAGCTTCAATTTGGACTTTAAGATTACAGATAATTTAATATACACAGGCCTCTTAGGGGGAAACATTAGCCATTCTAAAGTAAAGGAGTTTTACAGCTCGGAAACTTCATGGGGTAGGCTTCAGAATGGCCGTGCAAGGGTGAAGGAAGTAAATACTTACTCGATAAATCATTCTTCACAGTTACACTACAAAAAATCTTTTGGCTCGGATCACAAAATTGATGCCATGGGTGCTTTTGAGATTTATCATTATAATTTTGAAGACTTCGAAAACGAGGTTGTAGGTTTCGAAAATCAGACTACTGGTGTTAATAATATAAGTGTAGGAACCGGAGTTAGTCTATATTCTACACAAAGATGGAGTACTAACAGACTATCATATCTGGGAAGGGTTAATTACACACTCTTCAATCGATACCTTTTAACAGGAAGTATTAGAGCAGATGGGTCTGATAAATTTGGTGAGGGAAACAGATGGGGGTATTTCCCCTCTGCGGCCTTAGGTTGGAAAGTGTCTGATGAGGCTTTTATGCAAGGGGTAGAATCTATTTCTAATTTAAAACTGAGATTGAGTTACGGCGCTACAGGTAATGAGCGTATTCCTCCATACACATACCTGGCCCAGCTGGATCCGGCTTTCTATGCAAGCAATGATAATCTTATTTTTGGTCTTGCACCGTCCTCACTTCCCAACCCAGATTTGAAGTGGGAGGTGACGAACCAGTTTAATGCAGGTATTGACCTGGGACTTTTTGGAGGTAGTTTAACCTTAAGCGCAGACATTTATAAAAAAATAACCACAGACCTATTGTTAAATGCGCCAATTCCGGCACAAAGCGGATTTAACTCACAATGGCAAAACATAGGTAGAATTGATAATAATGGTGTTGAGTTACAAATATCATCATTTAATATTAATAAAAATGATTTTTCATGGAGAACAGATTTTAACATCTCTTTCAACAAAAATGAGGTGAAAGATCTTGGAGGGGCTGAATTTATTCCTGTCAACACTGGAGGAGGCTGGCAAGACAATGTAGGTAGAGTAATAGTGGGGCAGCCAATAGGAACCATGTTCGGTTATGTTTTTGATGGGATCTACCAAATCGATGATTTTACATGGGATAACAATAGTGACCCCAGTATCCCTCACGAAAGCAGAAATTATATATTAAAGGATGGACTCCCTGTTTATTCTGGAACAGCGCTTCCTGGTAGAATGAAGTATGAAGACACTAATGGTGACGGCTTTATTAATGATGAAGACAGGGAAGTTATTGGTAAAAGCAACCCGGTACATTTCGGAGGTATAAACAATGCCTTCACCTACAAGAACTGGGATTTGTCTGTATTTTTTCAGTGGTCCTATGGTAATGATCTCTACAACGCCTCCAAAGTTAGACTTAATGGAGTTGCAGAATGGATGAACATTGATCAAAACTATTTTGATAATCACTGGACCCCAGAGAACCTTAGTAATGAAGCTCCCGCTTACGGTTCACTCGATCCACAAATCGCCTCTTCTTATTATGTGGAGGATGGGTCTTATCTTAGATTAAGGACTGTTTCTTTAGGTTACAAACTTCCAAAGAGCATCACTGATAAAATGGGTATAGATTCCCTAAAGTTTAATCTTATTGGGAATAATTTAGTGACCTGGACTAAATACACCGGATGGGATCCTGAAGTTAATTTTAATAACCCATTGCTTACAGGTTTCGATCGAATAGCCTATCCAAGGTCCAGGAATTTTACTTTTAGTCTTAAAGCAACATTTTAATAATAATAACTATGAAAAATTATATTAAATATCTAACAATTTTTGGATTGTTTCTAGCAGTCACATCTTGTCAAGATGTATTGGAACCAACCCCATATTCTTTTACAGCACCTGAAAATTTCTATCAATCTGCGCAAGATGCAGAAATAGCCTTAGTGGGTGTTTATAATACGCTGACTGCAGGTGATATTCAGGGAGCAGGTAATGCTTCCTCATTCAGAAGAGACCTGTATGAGATGTTGGTTGGCGGAACAGGTGAAGGCGTTGTTCCATCCAATTTAGCCAACAGAAGAGCGGCAAATTTTGGAACAGGCGCTTTCACCAGTCAGGACCCTGAGATCAATAATGCCTGGTTTTTTCTATACGCAGGTATTGGACGCGCAAACAGTCTTCTTGAAAACTTACCAAATATACCGGATGGAGATTTTTCGGCGACTCGGAAAGTTGAAATTGAAGCTGAAGCTAAACTTTTAAGGGGCTTCTATCATATGATGCTCTCCATGATGCATGGGGCCATACCGGTTTATACGAAAACGGATGATGACCCTCTTATGGCAAGGAAACCTGTACAGGAGGTTTATGCCCAGATCATTTCAGACTATGAATTCGCTTATGAAAATCTTCTGGACAGAGGACCATTAGCAGCAAGTGTTAATAAATGGACAGCAGGTGGATTGTTGGTAAAGACTCATACCTACCTGGCAAGTATGAAAACCAATGGGCTTAGTGATTTTGGTTATGCGCCCAATAGTTTTGCCTGGGTTGATGCAGCGGCCAGTTATACCAAAGCGGTAACTATATCAGCAGATATTGTAGCTAACAGCGGATATACTCTGACAGCAAACTATGATCGTCTTTTCAGGGAATCAACCAAAACTGCGCAAGCTGAGGAGGTAATGATGTCTGCTGAAGGGTCATCAGATGCTACGCAACAAGTAATTACTATAGTAGTAAATAACTTTATTCCGCAGGGAAATTCTCCTAATCTCGGTGGTGGCTCGGGTTGGACTCGCCCAACAGGAGAACTATATGATCTTTATAATACAGGTGATTTTCGCTTCAGTCATAATGTGTCCGGAAATATAGGAGGGAATGCCAATGTACTTGAAGTGCTAGAAATTGACGGGATTAGGTATTACCAGCCACGTCCCCTACCAGGGAAAAATAATGGCACAATGAGTGTAGGTAAGTACCGGGTGAAAGATCCATCGCAGAAATCATATGCGCCATGGGCATCAGGAATTTCTTTCCCTTTATTAAGGTATGGAGATATTCTCTTACTCCGTGCAGAGGCACTGTATTTTACGGGAGATGAGCCTGGAGCGAGAGCCGTTTTGACAGAACTGCGTCAACGGTCTGTAATTGCCCCGGCAATAGTTGATGATTTGAACACAGCGTATTTTAATTCAGATTTTGTTAAAGAATTACAGGAAGAACGTTCAAGAGAGCTTTGCTTTGAGATCTGGCGCAGAATAGACCTGGCACGATTCAATATATACGATGAGACTGTAAATTCACTGGATCCAAACAATGGAGCATATAATGGAAGTGTAACTTTGTTGCAACAAAACTGGAAAAAAGAGAAGGTATGGTTTCCAATACCATTGCAGCAAATTGATTTAAATTCAAATCTTGACCCAAATCCAGGGTACTAGAAAAATAATTTGAGTTAGTAGCAATAAAAGCTATGCAGAGTTTATTTATTTGACTTAGCATAGCTTTTTAGTAATTTTATGAAATTGAGATGAAGAATAATATTGTAATCCTTATCATACTTTTTAATATACTTTTGATGCCCAGGCTAATGGGACAGTCAAGTCCTAATATTGTATTGCTATTTGTTGATGATTGGGGCTGGTCAGATGTCGGTTTCAGAAATGATAAATTTTACACTCCCAATATTGACCAATTGAAAATTGATGGAATGGAGTTTACGAGGGCTTATATACCCACCCCTACATGCAGTCCAAGCAGAGCCAGCCTTCTGACAGGAAAAGAAGCAATTCGTTTGGAAATGCCCCGCCATATCGAACCGGAAAACCGTGATGGGACTAGTGATAAGAAATATAATTACTGGAAAAATGATCCTGCCAATATGCCTTCCATAAATTGGCTTCCACTGGAAGAAGTAACCTATGCGGAGGTTTTAAAAGAACAGGGGTACTTCAATATGTTTATCGGGAAATGGCATTTGGGTCATGAACCTTATTATCCTATTTATCAGGGCTTTGATGAGATGTACGGGACGGGTAATTGGGGTCATCCAAAAAGTTACTATCCAGACTTTTTTAAGGATAATTTACTGGAAGATTATACCGACGAATACCTTACCGATGTATTGACGGACAAAGCCGTAAATTTTATTGCCGGATACGATCGGGAAGAGCCATTTATGATGTCGCTTTGGTACTATAACGTGCATTCACCGCATGTTGGCAGAAAAGACCTGGTTGAGAAGTACCTGAAAAAAGGCTATAATGAAAAGGAGGCGATATACGCGGCAATGGTTACCAGCATGGATGAATCGGTTGGTAGGGTCAGAGAGGCTTTGAAGGGTAAAGGAATTGATAAAAATACAGTAGTATTTGTAATCTCCGATCAGGGAGGATTCTTTAGCAATGCTCCCTTATCTGGAGGTAAAATCGGTGGAAATACGCTGGGAGAAGGAGGTTCCAGAGTCCCGTTTTTGGTTTATTATCCTGGTGTAACAACACCTGGGTCGGTTTCGGATACCCCCATTCAAACCATAGATGTTTTCCCGACACTCGCAGAAATAGCCTCCAATAAAACTTACAAGTATCAGGAGATCCAAGGCATAAGCCTCTTACCCGAAATGAAAGGGGAAAAGCTGAGATCCCGGGACCTGTATTTTTACAGAAGTTATGAGGACCAGTATGCAGCTATAATGTCCGGTAACTGGAAGCTTATTAAATATAGAAGCGGTAAATATGAATTGTTCAATGTGGTTCAGGATGTTTCTGAAAATAATAATCTAATAGGAAAAGATCTTTCGATTGAAAAGAAATTGAAAAGAAAGCTTAAAAAATGGGAAAAGCGAGCGGTTCCGGTTTATGACTGATAAATGTTCTGATCTGTAAAATATTATAAATTAAAAATGAAAGGGTTTATTGTTTTCTTAACTTTTTTTTCCACTTTACTGAATTTGGAAATTGCCATAGCGCAAGATTCCATCGCTACAAAATCCCTCATTGGAAAACAAGTATTTGATGCCGGGTATCCCAAAACACTTTCCTTTCGAAATGACAGACTGCTGCTGAAATCTACCTATGCTAATTGGGAAAAAGGACATATTCAATTTAATGGGATCACAAAGAAGTATCTGAATGAGGAAATAAGCATGCCTCCGGTTGCGGCCCAATGGGCAAATGAATTTGCTACCAAACACCCTGAGAAGTTGATGCTTGTTCACTTGAACGGTGAAGCCAGATCAGTCAATGATGAGGCAACTTTTAATCTGTATTTCCCGGGACACTGGGTTTATGAAGTGGGGACTTCCCCAGTACAGGCAATCAAAAAAAATCAGAATAAAATTCGTGTAAAAGATGTAAAGCGATTTTCAATGAAAGCCTATACGGTTCACGGGCAGGATATTGGTGTCGATTTTAAACCTCATGATATTTTATTAGTCAAACTGGATGAAAGTGGAAACCGAATCTGGAATGAATTTGAATATGCCACAATCATTAATGTTGATTATAAAAGCAATGAAATTGAAGTGAAAAGAGGTCAATATGGCTCCAACGCAAGAGATTATGATCAGGAGGACACGTACATTGCCCCAATTGCGGGTGATATATGGGGTGGAAATCTGATGTATTATTATAATTTATCCTCTACTTGTCCACTGGATCAAAATGGTCATTCTGCTGCCGATGTTTTTATTGGCGAGATGAAAGGGTGGTTTAGTAAAGGCGGTGTATTGGAAAATTTTGATGGGATTGGATTCGATGTCAACTATTTCGAAGTAAAACATTCAAAATGGGATTGTAATAATGATGGACAAATTGATAATGGATTCATAGAAGGCAGGAATATCTGGAGGGAAGGTGATATTGAATTCCTTCAAAAAATCCGAAATGTCTTTGGTCCCGAATTTATTATTACGGCGGATGGATGGAAAGACGATATGCAAAGAGCTGTCGGAATTTTGAACGGCATGGAATCGGAAGGGCTTTGCAGATGGAATGACGGATTCAGACAAATATCCAGTACCATCAACCAGCACACATACTGGAACATGCATAATACCGCGGCGTACAAGTTTAGTTATGTGACGTCAAAGCTCAGAAACCCTGCCGATGAAAAAATTGCAGAACAGCTCAGGAGAATGGGCCTAGGGATGGCCAGTTGTCTGGGAGTGGCTTACTCGCCAGGTCCGGACTTAACCATACCTGAAATGTTTGGAGGAAGTCTGAATCAAGCGAATTGGTTAGGCTTGCCGGTGGGTCCGATGCGCTATGTGTTGGGTGATAAAAGAGATGTTCTTAATGGGGAAGGGTTGAAATTTGGTACGGATCTGATTAAACGATTTGAACTTGAAAATATGCACTACGCGGTGGAAGACAATGCATTGATCCTCGAAGGCTCAGACAAAAATAGGAGAGGGAAAATGCAAGTTAAGGGTCCGGAATTTAAAGTTGATTCCGGAGATTTGCTGATATTTTTTGAAGCAAAAGCGATTGACGGTTTTGTTGATCTTATAGAAGGAAGTCTGGTGCCAAGAAAAATAAATGTCAGGATGGAAGGTCTACCTGAATATCCTATAGAACCTATGAATAGCCAAAAACTGTACAATGAACTGGCTGGATTTATAGGTACCAGTGGTTACACGCCCCAAATGTTTTACTTCAGAAATGTAGGTGAAACGGACCTAAGAATGATTTTTGAGGTTGAGGAACAGGGTAAAATTGCCATACGAAACCTGCAAGTCTACAATACTCCTTGTGTTATTGTCAGGGAATTTGAAAAGGGTGTGGTTTTGGTAAATCCTTCATTCGAGTCAATTAGCATCGACTTGGATAATGCATTTGAAAAGAAAATGAAATTTGCTCGATTAAAGGCAGATGCCAAACATCATAGCGGAGAACTTATTCATAATAATGCAAGTGTGACTGTTCCCTCATTGGATGCACTATTTCTGTTGAAAAAGTAATGGCATGTGATCAGAATGTTTTGTGAAGTTCTGTTATGGGTAGTTGATAAGAGTGTTTAAGTCGGTGGTTTACTATGTTGATTGTTGATACAAGAAGTCGTTTAATTTTTAGGTAATAATAAAGATCATTAAATATGAAGAAAAATAAATTAACAATCCAGTATATAGGCATCCTATTGCTCATTGTAACGAACATTTCCTTTATCGATAGTTTGCAAGGCCAAACTATAAAGAAAAAGCCAAATGTGATTGTAATCATAACTGATGATCAGGGGTATGCTGATGTGGGGTTTCAAAACTTTCATGCTTCAACACAGGTACTAACTCCTAATCTGGACAAACTGGCCCAATCAGGTCTTATTTTCAATAATGGGTATGTAGCCTTTTCAACATGTGGTCCTTCACGGGCATCGTTGCTTACCGGAAGAAGTGCCAGCAGGTTCGGCGTGGAAGATAACGACAGATATGTCGACTCTACTGAGATAATTATACCCAGAGCAATCGCATCACAGGGCTACGCAACAGGCGCTTTCGGTAAATGGCATTTGGGTAAAACGTCAGGCACAACACCATTGGACAGGGGTTTTGATTATTACTATGGCGATCAAGAGAAGTATAAGGATTATTTTATGCGCATCGTAGCAGACCCTCCGTGCTGGGTAGATGGAACTAAATCACCAGGGGAAAACGGTCGGTATATCACCGATGCTTATACAGACGAAGCGATGACTTTTATTGAGAAAAACAGCGACAAACCCTTCTTTGTGTACCTTGCTTACAATGCTCCGCACTCTCCTTTTTTAACCACTCGCCAATTGCTGGAACGCGTGGTAACCGAACGGCCTGAATGGACATCTGTTTATGAACGGATGAAAAAAGAGACAAAAAAATGGAAGGGCGACAATTATAGTTTTGGGAAATTTATGGGAGAGGGCCTTGATGAGGAGGTGATTAGGCTGTGCTATATTTCCATGTTGCTGGCTGCCGATGATGGTGTCGGGAAAATCTTGGAAACGCTGGAAAAAAATAATTTAAGAGAAAACACCCTTATATTTTATCTGAGCGATAATGGGGCTGCACTTGATAGACCGAATGATTTGGGTGGTGTTAATCTTCCTTTAAGAAGTGGAAAAGGAAGCGTATATGATGGTGGTGTAAGAGTGCCCTATGTGATGAGCTGGCCGGGGGTAATCAAACCTGGTGTCAATAACGATATGATTGTATCCTCGATGGATATTTTTTCAACTACGGTTGAACTGGCTGGGGAGCAAATTCCAAGTGATAGGGTGATTGATGGGGTGAACCTGATTCCTTATTTAACGGGAGAAAAAAGAGGACGACCACATGAATCTTTGTTTTTTAGAAGAGCAGATAGAAACACCTGGTCCATCCGACACGGTGATTACAAATGGGTTTATTATGGCGGTAAAAACAAGAAACTGGCAGATCAAGAGCCAGAAGGGGGCGGTCTTTATGATATTCAACATGAATTAGGAGAATCTGTAAATCTTGGTGAGAAATTAAAGTCAAAACATACAGAGCTATCAAAACTCTATGAGGAATTAACCAAAGGTCTGCCGGCACCACTGCTAAAAATTGAAGGGACTGAAGAATAAAACGTGCTTAGCCATTTTTAAAGCGACTCTAATAAATCATACGATTATGCAATCAATTAACACAATGACACATAGAGGTATTATTAGTACGGTGCTGCTTCTATTTATTGGCTTATCCACATCCTTTTCTTACAGTGGGAATAATCAGCGAAAACCGAACATCATCATTTTTTATCTCGATGATATGGGCTACGCGCAACCTTCATGTTATGGAGGTAAGCTGATAGAAACACCAAATATTGATAAGCTGGCTGCTAATGGCATAGACTTTACCGATGGGCATGGGTCAGCACCCATCTGCGGCCCCTCACGTGTTGGACTGATGACCGGAAGATATCAGGCAAGAACAGGTCAGGATTCGAATGGTAAATTGTTAGACAGAGAATTGTTAATAGATGAAGTTCCCCTGGCTCAGTTGCATAAGAAACTCTTTTATTAACCGTTTGAATAAAGCAAATATTCCACGTATAAACAATTTATTTAAAAATAAAAACTATGAAATTATTAAAAATGAATCAAATGATACGATTTAAAACATTGTTAGTATTTGTTTTTTTAGGCACCAATTTGTTTGCTCAAAACAACAAAATGAAAGAACGTGCAAACACATTGGTTGAAGAGATAAATACGCAAATAATTTCTGAAGATAAGACTATAGCGCTCTCAGAAAATCAAAAAATAAATATTGGAGAATTAATGATTCAGCGAATGCAAGCTGTTAAAGATTTAAAAAAGTCTGAAACAAATGAAGAAAAACGTAAAGAAGCCCAAAAGGCAATAAATAAAGAATATAATCAGAAAATATACGGTGAAATTTTATCAAAGGCGCAGCGACTTGCCTTAAGAGATGCAAAGAGTAAATTAAAAGGCAAAAAAAACAAGTGATAGGTTAATTTACTAAGGTTATTATCGCTAAAATGAAAAAAGTTTTTATTACAATAGTTTTATTTTTAAATAGTCAGGTATATGCTGCAGAGATTATCTGGAACTTAAACGCCACTTATGGTGTTACACAAGCAGGCATAGCCAATACCATATCGGATGCCAAAACACATTTTATAGGCAATCCAAATGATATCATTACAGTAACCATAGATGCAGGAACTTATAATATTGGAGGCAATGGAAATCACGGCATAAACCTTGCCTCTGGTTTTGAGCCAGGACCTAACGGAAGACTCATTTTTAAAGGTGCTGGAATGGATTTAACCAAACTTATTTTTACCGAAACCAGAGAAGATATGATTTATGGAAAAGGTGTTTATAGGATCACGTTCCAAGATATGCACATGGCCAGATCTGGTTATACGGTTACGCAAGGGATCGTTGTAAGCAGGGCGGCTGGGGAACTTGTGCTAGAAATCCAAAACGGGTTTCCGACCCCTTTGGAATTATACAATGACACATTTGCTCAAGGGAGATATTTTAGAAAATACACGAATAGTACCACAGACCCTCAAGTGATACAAACAAATAATGACCAAGTAGCCTGGGGATATAGAAACAGTACCTATTTATACCCTGAATTAATTAGTGGACAGACCTGGAAGTTTTTCTTGAACAATGCAACAACAGTGTTATCGAACTATAATGTTGGAGACCTCGTTGGTGTAAAATCGAAACATGAAGGCGAAATATATTGGTTTGCCGGTGGAAGCGACGTTGTTTTCGAGAACATAAAATGGACTGGAAGTTCCAGAGGGCTTGCCCGTGGAGGTTTTTCAAATCTTACTATTCGAGGCTGCAGAATTGATCGTGGTGCTCCCATTAATGGACAAATGCCATGTTTGTCTACCCCTTCTGGAGGGCCACAAATGAACCAACCTTTAGACGCTGTGTCAACTAACATGATTGTTGAAAATTGTTATATTGACTCTCCAGGTGATGATTGTGTGGCATTTTTCAATGCAGACTGTGGAAAGGTTATAAACTCTACCCTCAGAAACTCTTTTGCAAGAGGGTTTTTAGTAACCAGCGATGCTAGCAATATTTGCGGTGCCAATAATATTGTACAGAACAATCCATATCAGATTGAAAACGGACAGCCTTTGATAGAGATTACAGATTGTGGCACGGAGATCCTCGACATCACAGCCACCGACAGTTATCTGTCCAATTCTGGAATTTTGTATACAGAATCTGCCTATTTTGCAGATATTTATGATGACTCCATTTGTGATACCGTAAAATATATCAATTTGACCATTGAACCCTTATCAACAGAAGATCTTATAATTGTAAAGCAAAATAGAATTTCTTATCCATCCATCACAGAAAACATAATCAAGTTTTCAAAAACACTAAGTAAAGTACAAGTGTTTAACATCAATGGAATAAAGATTTTGGAAATTTCTAATAAGGAAGGTATACAATCTATTGATGTTTCGCAGTTAAGTTCCGACTTATATTTTATAAAATTAGATGAATTAGTAGTTGAAAAAATTATAAGGAAGTAAGACAAGAAATTTGTGTCATTTTTAACATTATTATTATGTATAGAATAATTTTAGCATTTGTCATGATATTGTGCACAACAATATCCTTTTCACAATTACAACTTCCTTCTTTTTTTGGGGACAATATGGTACTACAACAAAAATCAATGACTTCCGTTTGGGGGAAAGATGTACCCAATAGTGCGGTTGTTATTACCGGTAGTTGGAACGAGAGAGTTGCAACCAATACAGATAAAGAAGGTAAGTGGCATGTAAAATTAGCAACACCTGAAGCAGGGGGGCCATATACACTCACTATTCAAGGAAGCGAAAAGATTGTTTTAAAAAATGTATTAATTGGCGAAGTTTGGATTTGTTCTGGACAATCAAATATGGAGATGCCATTAAAAGGATTTCGTAATCAACCAGTTAATGGAAGCGATGAAGCAATTGCAAATGCTAGTAACAATAAAATAAGGTTATTTAATGTAGATAGAAAGGCAAGTCTTGTTCCCTTGAATGATGTTTCTGGCAAATGGGCTGTTACAGAACAACAAACAGTAAAAGATTTTAGTGCAGTGGCCTATTTTTTTGGAAAAACCCTCAATGATTCATTGAATGTACCTATTGGATTGATTAGTGTAGCATGGGGATCTTCCAAAGTTGAAGCATGGATGGATGAGAAAACGATATCAAAATTTAAGAATATTGAAATTGAGAAAGAAATTCCAGCAGAAAAACCCCAACGTTCACCAATTTTTCTCTACAATGGAATGATACATCCACTCCAGGGGTTCACAATCAAAGGGTTTATTTGGTACCAAGGAGAAGGAAACAGGCAAAATGCAAAAGAATATACCGACTTGTTTCCTGCCATGATCAGTCAATGGCGAAACCAATGGGGTCAAGGCGATTTACCTTTCTACTTTGTGCAGATAGCACCATTTGGAAAAGACGCGAAAATACCTGACGGAGCATTTCTCAGAGAATCACAGTTAAAAACTATGCAAAAAGTGACAAATACAGGAATGGTGGTTATTATAGACATAGGGGACTGCGAAGCTATACACCCTCCAGACAAGCAGCAGGTTGGCGAACGCCTCGCATATTGGTCACTCGCCAAAAGCTATGATATGAGCGGTATTAGTTATTCAGGGCCATTGTATAAAAAAATGATAAAGGCTAAAGGTGGGAGAGTCATATTGTACTTTGATTATAGTGACAAAGGTTTGTCTAGTTTTGGTAATCCATTAACTGGTTTTGAAGTAGCTGGAACAGATAGGGTCTTTTATCCGGCAATAGCTGAAATAAACGATGATGGATCGGTTATCGTTTTTTCAAAACAAGTTAAACAACCAAAAGCTGTTCGTTATGGATTTAAGAATTGCCCTACCGGAACTTTATTTAACACTCAAGGGCTTCCCGCTTCTCCGTTCAGAACTGACAATTGGGAGCGATAAACGTTTTTTAAATCTGGAAAAAGAGCAATAAGACAATTAAAAGCGTATTGTGTACAAGAGTTATTACTTCAAAAAAATCGTTGATGTTACAAAAACGGCAGGAATGGTTACATAAGCCATACTTCCGTGAAGTTCTAAACTCGTAAATTTACTTAACTGTAAATCCATATTGAGAAAAATGATCAAGGTAATTCTGTAATTAAGAAGAAAAACAGTGATAATTAATGTTCTAATTAAGAAAAATAAACAGATTAAGATGAAAAAGATAACTATGATTTTGGCAATAATAGCGGTGTCAGCTACTTTGGGTATGGCCAAAACGTCTGATCCAATAATTATAAAACCAGTTGATGGAGACATGACGCCGATAATTATTAAAATACTTGATGATGTCGACACAAAGGATATTCAACTGGTATTCGAGAAAGGAGTTTACAGATTCCTGCCCGACTATGCGCTTGGAAAATATCTGGAAATCACGAATCACGGAAATGGGTATAAGCGAATTATTTTTAACTTCAATAAATTTCGATCAGTATCTATAGAGGGAAATGGTTCGGAATTTATTTTTCATGGGCAGGCAATGCCTTTTCTTTTCGAAGATTGTGAAAGTATTAAAGTAAGTGATCTTGTAATTGATTGGGATATTCCTTTTACTTTTCTTGGTGAAGTTGTTGCAGTCAATGAAGAAGAGGGATGGCGAGATATCAAACCTTTAAAGGATGGGTTTTCCTGGGAGATAAGAAATGGTCAACTGGAATTTCCCAATATTGACGGTTTTAGTTACAGCTATCCGGGTAGTACATTGGCATTTGATGCGACAGAAAAGCGACCGGTACACGGGGCTTGGGATATAGATAGTAAACCTCGATGGGTGGAAAAATTACCAAATGCCAATTTAAGATTTCATGAACGCCTTAAGCATTATCCTCCAATTGGTTCTTTGCTGAGCTCTAAAGGAGATAGAGAGCATGATCGTTATGCCCCTGCATTTGATTTTAAAACATCTTCAAACATATATCTTGATGGAATTGTTATCCATCATGCCTTAGGTATGGGTTTTCTTTTTGAACGCTCTGAAAATATTAGATTGATCAATTCTGGTATTTATCTTCGGGTAGGTACAAACCGCGTCATATCGACCACTGCAGACGCTACCCATTTTTGTAATTGTAAAGGATCCATACTAATTGAAAACTGTAGGTTTGAGAATATGCTGGACGATGGGACCAACGTTCATGGAACCTATGTAGAAGTGGATGAGGTGATTGATAATAGTACCCTACGGACTAAGTTAATGCATTTTGAACAGCGAGGATTTGAATTTGCAGCTCCAGGGGATGAAGTCTGGTTTATCATACAACCATCCCCACAGCGAAGTGAAACGGCTGTAATTAGTAAAGTAAAATTCATAAACGATGAGTTTATTGAAATTAGTTTTGATTCTCAACTTCCAGCAGGGCTAAAGTCTGGTGATATTTTAGAAAACAAGACATGGAATCCTGAATTTACTATGCGAGGTTCTACCATCAGGAACCATAGGGCCAGGAATGTTGTGCTTAAAACACCTTTAAAAACAGTAATTGAAGATAATTATTTTTCGTCCATGATGTCATCAATATTTTTCAGAGGCGAGACTTTCTTCTGGTTTGAGTCCGGCGCAGTAAATGATGTCTTGATTCAAAACAATACCTTCGAATACTCTGCCTACAGCGGATCAGAGCATTCTGTTCTCAATATCACGCCTAGGTTAGGTAGCGCGTTTGATCAGTCGATTACATACGACCGTAATATTAGTTTTGTAAACAATACGATCCGTACCTTTGGCAACAGGATTGTAAATGCAGACAGGGTAGATGGCTTAACAATCAAAAACAATAAGATTATTAAAACCTATGGGGTACCAGAGCTTTATCCTGGCACACCACTTATCGAATTGACCAATTGCCAAAATACGGTGATCCAGGGCAACAGTTATGAAGGTGATTGTGAAACAGCTATCAAGACCGATGAACAAAGCAAATTAACTTTATTCGTAAAAAACAACAAAGATTTTAATTAAGGGTTGGGTTGATTAAAACCCTCTAAATAGAATTACTTTTTTTGCTTTAAATTAGCTATGTATTCTGTCGCAGTAACATTCATGATCTTCTTGAAGTTATTATTGAATTTGCCATAGTTGGTAATTCCCACAGCATCCATTGCTTCTTGTACACGGTCACATCCATTATCAAACATGTCAACGGAATATTTTATTTTTACGCTGGTGATGATGCTTCTTCCAGTTTCTCCAACCAGTGTTTTCAATTTACGGTGTAAATGCATCCTGCTAAGGCCAACTTTTGATGCAAGATCATTTACCGTAAAATTAGGATTGTTAAAATTGCTCTCAATGATCTGATTTATGTTTTTGATGAGCTTTTGATCATAGGATGTGTAATGAGATTTAATATCCAAATTAATATTCTGGTCCATTAAATAGGTTTTGAATTTGTTTCTTGTCTCAAGGATATTATCCACTTTTCTATGTAAAGCTTCTGAGTCAAAAGGTTTGTTTATAAAATCCCAAGCCCCTGCTTCAAGACCTTTTTTCTGATATTCAACATCAGTTTTTGCGGTCAGAAAAATTAAAGGGATATGCGATGTGTCCTTATTTGATTTTAGTTTTTGACACATTTCAATGCCATCCATTAATGGCATCATAATATCACTGATGACCATATCTGGAAGATTTTCCTCTGCGAGGAACAAACCTTGTTCGCCATTACTTGCTTCCAAAATAGAATAATCATTTTGAAGACTCATCTTTAGGTAATTTCTGAGATCATGGTCATCTTCTACGATGAGTATGGTCTCCCCTTTTTCAATGGCTTCATCATCAAACACACTATCTTCATATTTTCCAGTATCAAAAACTTCTTCAATGTTTTCATCTATTGCTTTATCATCATAATAATTACTTGATATAGGTAACCTAATCTTAAACTTGGTGCCGCCCAACTCACTATCTTCTACAGAGATACTTCCACCGTGGGCCTGGATAAGGCTTTGTGCAAGATGCAATCCTATCCCTGACGACGCCCTATCTTTTCCATGATAAAAACGTTCAAAAATAAGTTCCTTTTGGGAGTCAGGCACGCCTGGTCCACTGTCACTTACTGTTATGATTGCATACTCAAAATCTTTTAATTTTTCAACTTTTAGAGAGATGTCAATAACACCGCCTGAAGGGGTATATTTAAATGCATTTGACAATATGTTATAAAATCCCTTTTCTAATACATTACGGTCAAAGTATCCTTCACATTTATCAAGATTTAGCCGCAGATCTATTTCTTCATGTAGTACCTGCCATTGAAATGCTTTAGTATAATCTATTATAGCTTGACGGAGGTCTTTTTTTGTTACCTTAACAAGTTTCTCTCCTTCGGATATTTTACCAAAGTCCAATAATTGATTCACCAAAAAATTCATCCGATGGATATTACGCGACACTATTTCCATGCACATCTTTTTTTGTTCCGTGCTTAAGGTTCGATTCATTAAATCATTAAATGGTGCAAGTATTAATGAAAGAGGTGTTTTAAATTCATGACCAACATCAACCAAAAACCTCAGTTGTTTGTCTCTGAGTTCTTTGTCCTGGTTAATCTTTATTTGATCCAGTTCAATCTGATGGTCAAGTCTCTCTTTGTGGAACCAGAAGTAAATGAACCCTGAGATCATTAGGCAAATAATGATGGCATAAATCGCATAGGCAAGCTTGGTTTTCCAGGGGGATGGAATAATAGATATTGGGAGTCTAATGCTTTTTTTGGTCCAATTACCCTCATTATCCTCTATCTGAACGTGTAAAGTATAATTTCCTGGATCAAGTTTAGAATACGATATGAAGGAATTGGTGGAAGTGTAAACCCACTCATTGTCATAACCTTCAAGTCGATATCTGAAATTATTTCTCGAATTGTTCGCATAATTGGTCCCACTAAAATCCAAAGACACATTATTTTGTAAATGGTTTAAGGATAACCGCTCTGTTGAATTGATGTTTTCGTTTAAAATAACCGATCCAAATAATTTGACATCAGGCTTTACTAATTCGTTGTTTACCTTGAGATTTGATAACAACAATTGAGGGTGGTAGGGATTTGGAGAAATTTCAAGTGGATTAACATAATTTACACCATTGGTTGTGCCAAAGAACAGTTGCTTTCCGTAATATCCAGATGCTTCGGTCATGCTACTGGATAACAGACCATCATCATACGTATAGGTTTTAACCTTCTTTGTATTTGGATTATAATGAATCAGACCATGTGTACTGGAAAGCCAAAGTTTATTATGTGAATCTTCGATGATACTCATAATCTTTTTGTCAATGACTCCTTCTACCTCAACTTGTTCAAAGAAATCTGAGTTACCCTTTCTTTTGAAAAGACCAACGTCAGAACCAATCCATGTGGTATTGTCTTTTCCCTGGTGGAAACACCAAACAGAGGTATTAGTTACAGGGTTACCTTTTACGCCCATTAGAACCTCCTTATCAAGTCGTGTCACATGCCCATTATCCTCAATATTTAGCACTATTAACCCTTTGGAAATGGTGCCAATTAATAATTGATTAAAATTAGGGTCAAACAACATCCTAAATATGTGGTACTGACTAAAATTTTGAAGTGAAGGAAAAGCTTCCCGGAGCCACTTTACTTCATTATTTTCCTTTACGAGCATCCCTTCAGGAGTACCAATAAAAAGACGTCCATAATGATCTTTCTCAATACACTTGATATTTGTTGGATGGTTTGGATTATTAAGAACTTGTTCAAGATTATTATCCCCTTTGAGTACCTGAAGACCTCTATTAGAACACACGTATAAAGTCTTATCAATTTTTGCGATTTGATTGACGTAATCGATATTTAGACCCTTTATTTTCTCAAGACGATCACTTTTTAGGTCATAGTTGAAGAGCCCTTCATTACTTATCCCAAGAATAAGATTTGAACCCTCTACTGACATGGACCTAACATTAGGGCGATTGAGACTTTGTAAATCAATGGCATTAAATCCTGAATTATGAAGGTTTGTATAGCAAAGTCCGTGTCTGTTTCCTACCCAAAGATTATTAAATCTGTCATGATATAATTTTAGAATTGTGTTACTTAGTAAACCTCTGGGGTTGGTTCTAGAACTTGTAATTTGATTGGCATATTTCAAAGAACTATCTAATTGAAGGAGCCCATGATTTTGTGTTCCTATCCAGATGTTTCCTGTTTGATCTTTAGTCATGGACATTATGGATGCTTCAGGCATCTGTGAATTCTGAAGTTTTTTAATTCCGTCAACGGAATCTATGGTGAAAAGCCCTGTGTTTCCTCCTGCAAGGATTGACTTATTTGTATATATCAAACTTGTAAAGGTGAGCTTTTCAGGATTTAGTAGTTTTACCAGATTGTTATCATTTAAATAGAAGATCCCACTATTTCCAGCAAAAAAGATATCGCCTTCAGGTAACTGAATACCATCTCTGATGTGAGTATTACTCAAATTAGGAATATATTCAAATCTGGGTTCAGCAGTTTCATTCAATTTAAGGACCCCTGTTGAGGTTAAAGCATATAGGCTATGATCGCTTGTATGAAGAAAATTAAATATGATGCCAACATTTTCTGGGGATTTTACCCGAATGAATTGTTCTTTTAAAAGCGAATAATAAGAGAAAAGTCCGGCCTCAGTTCCTATCCACAATCTTTTGTTTTGGTCCTCGATAAGTGCACTCACACGATTATCCGGAAGACTTGCAGGGTTTCCCGTTTCTCTACGAAAAGTTTCTAAATTTCTTCCATCCAAACGATTAAGACCATCATAGGTGCCAATCCAGATAAAACCATAACTATCCTGTACAATAGAGTTTACATCATCTTGTGATAAACCATCCTCAACTGTTAAATTTTTAAAATATAGTTCCTGAGCGTATAATGGGTTTAAAATGATGATGCCTATAAGCAAAAAAAATAGACATATTAACAGTTTTTCTGGTTTGACAAAACCCATCATAAGGTTGATTTTAAATTTCTACTCGAAAAGATAATTATTTTTCATTGAAAATTAATTGTAATTACACGAAAGTCTTAATCTGTTACTTTTTGAAAATGATATTAAATCCTTTATAATTAGATTATTGAAATATTACTTCTTTTACCCCTTTATTGTAATCTTTGCCTCTTAATTCTATAAAAAGAGTGTTCATTTCAGCTAGCTTTTCTAAATTAGAATTTGCCAAATTATTTGTCTGTCCTTTATCTTCCATTAAATTATACAGTTGCTCAAAAGGAAAGTTTCCAACTTCAATTCCAACTTCTTCTCTAAAATTTTTTCCGTCATATGCAGGAATATATAACCAATCTCCACTTCTTAAAGCGGTTTTTCCAGTAGCTTCTATAATTAAATGATCTCTACCTTTTTGTGATGTTCCAAGTAAGGCATTTAGGATATTTTTGCTGTCTGTTGATGTGTCTTCAGCACCTATTAATGTTGATAGTGAAGCTAATAAATCCATTTGACATACAATAGCATCAGAAACCCCTGGCTCTATTTTGCCTTTCCAATATGTTATAAACGGAACCCTGGTTCCGGCTTCGAAAATGCTGTATTTACCTCCTCTTAATCCTCCTTTTGGATCGTGATCACCTAATTTTTCAACCGCATCATCATAATAACCATCGTTTAAAACAGGACCATTATCACTTGAAAAAATTATAAGTGTATTTTCCAATAAACCTTCAGTTTCTAATGTCTTTATAAATTCACCAATGCACCAGTCTGCTTCCAGGATCACATCACCTCTTGGTCCCAAACCAGATCTGCCCGAAAATCTTGGATGTGGCGTTCTTGGAACATGAGGTTGTTGCATAGCATAATACAAAAAGAATGGTTTTTCTTTATGAGATTTCACGTAAGTTTGAGCCTTTTGTAAAAAATGATCGGCCATATCAATATCGCTCCATTTTGCAGATTCTCCACCTTTCATATAACCAATTCTTGGGATGCCGTTTACAATACTGTTATTGTGACCATGATGCCATTTCATGCTTAACATTTCAGGATTGGATATAGCTGTAGGTTCACCATCAAAATTTTCTTCATAACTAACTTGTATGGGGTCATTCTTATCTAATCCCACAACATTACCGTTTTCAATATAGACTGTGGGTACTCTATCTTGAGTGGCGGCTAGAATATAAGATTCTTCAAAACCTACTTCATTTGGTCCTGGAGAAACCCTCTCATTCCAGTTAACAATTCCTGTTCCTAAGCCTAAATGCCATTTACCGACAATTCCTGTTTGATAGCCTTGCTTTTTTAAAAATTTAGGTAATGTTTGTTGTTCTGTACTTATTAATAATGGAGCTGTTCCTGGTAATATTTTTGCCTTTTTATTGCGCCAAGGGTATACTCCTGTAAGTAAAGCATATCTACTTGGTGTACATGTAGCGGAAGATGCATAGGCATTCGTGAACTTGATACCATCTTTAGCTAAAGCAAATATATTTGGTGTTTGAAGCCCTGTTGCTCCATATGAACTTAAATCACCATAACCAAGATCATCGAGATATATGACTACAATGTTCGGTTTTATTGAATTGGTTGAGGGCTCTGCAACATCTTTTTTATGTGAAGAATTACAAGAGAGTGTCATTAAGGTGATGAAAAGGATTATGCTTTTTCTCATTTTAGTTTCATTTAACCACAAGTTTTAGACTTAAGATTTCTAAACAAAACTATTAAAATTAATAAGACAGAAAACAAGTATTTATTCAAAAATCATGCGGATGTTACGTAACGTTATCATCTTGTTACAAAACAAAACACCTAATTATAAAATGATTTATAAATTTGATTATTGACTAGTGAAGCAATCATTTAATTGAAAAACAACCTTATTTCTATATCAATATTTTTTTATTAACTAAAATTCAAAAACGATGAAAAAAAATTACTTTTCTTTACTTTTAACGCTGAGCTCAATTTTTCTGATTGCTCAGAATAACGATTTTAACAATGGAGGTGGAGACCTTTTGTGGTCTAATCCTGCCAATTGGACGCTTAATGCTGTGCCAGGCCCTGCAGACACTGTTCGATTACCTTTAATAGTTGAATCACAGGTAGATGCTCCATATACAATAACTAAAATCCAAACAACTAGTGCAACATCAGGAGATGTGGCTGTGGCTGGCAGTAATTTATTAACGATTAATCCTGGTGCTGCTAATGGGTATGCTTTTGAGAATGTATCAATGAACGATGTTAAATTGTCATTTAAAGGCAATGTTACACTAAACAATCCCTCTGGTTTCTCTCGCATTGGAAATGCAAATGGTGCTTCTAATTCTATAGAATTTGAAGATGGCTCTACGCTAACACTTACAACTGGTTTAGATATATATCCAGGTGCTAGTAATGATATAAATTTCAACGGAACTTTGGCTGGAAGTGGAAATATTCGTTTTCCAAATAATTCCGTTGCTACTTTTGGTAGTACCGCATCAAATTCAGGTTACTCAGGACAATTAGTTTTTATTGGAAGCGGAACTATTATAGTTAATACAGCAGATAACAATATTTTTTATGATGGGCCTAAAATACAAGTAAATCAAACTGGTGGTTCAATTACACTAAATGGCGCAAATGTTTTTCCCTCTGGTATTACGGTAGGAGGCACACATGCGTTTACGCTTAATGTAAATAAAAATCAAAGCAATATGACTAATATTATTTTTCAAGGTAGTGGTACACTTAACATGGCCATAGGTAATGATGTAACCAACCTTACATTCGCAGATAATTCGGCATCAGCATGGAATACAGGAACCCTGAATATTACAAACTTCACAGAAGGTGTTGTGCGTTTTGGAACTGACAATGCTGGTCTTACAGCGGCACAATTATCTCAAATTGTTGTGGATAATGGTGGTGGTCCAGTCGCCTTGGATAGTGCTGGATATTTGGTCCTTGAAAGTTCATTATCAACTAATGATATTGAATCGGGTGCTGTTAAAAGAATAGCTTACCCTACACTAGCTTCTAATAAACTCTTTTTCAGCAGGCCTCAACAAGATGTGAAGGTTTTTGATCTAAATGGTAGAATGATTATTCAAAATCAATCTAAGAGTCAAACAGAAATAGCAGTCAGCGCTTTAAATAAAGGCCTTTACTTTATTGTTTTTGATAACAAAATAGCTGAAAAGTTCATCAAACAATAAAATAAAATTGAGGTAGCCATATGAGGAGTTGTTCTATTTTTCTTTTACTGTATATTCTAACTTTTAATGGATATGCTCAGTTTCAGCCTGCCCCGTCTTTTTTTAGAACACCGCGAGCAACGCCATTAATCGAACTGAATGCTACCCAAACAATATTTGTTTCAAATTATGGGGCAGTTGCAAATGATGGCAATAATGATATTGCAGGTATTACAGCAGCCATTCAGGCTGCTGTAAGTCTTGCAACTTCACAAAACCCTGTTCGTTTGGTATTTGAAAATGGAACTTATGATTTAATGCCAACCAGCGGAACCCACTCTTTAAGTATGACTAATGCTAATGGCATTTTATGGGATGGACAAGGTGCAGTGTTTTTAATACACAATCCAGTTGTAGGGTTTTTAAGTTTACTGCGTTGCTCAAACACCATCATAAAAGATTTATCTGTAGATTATTCGACGCTTCCTTTTACTCAGGGAAAAATCACCAATGTAGATGCTGCAAATGGATTTTTTGAATTTGTTGTTGATGATAATTTTCCTTTGCCTGTAGAAAGTCATTTTACAAACGCTCCTCAAAGATGGGGCATGATTAAAAATTCTAAAGGAGGTATCAAAGAAGGTACACGTAATTTAATTCCGCATAACAGATTTTTTGAATTGGTAGGCACTAGAACATACAAATATGCCAATCAGAGCAGTAGTACTTTAAGTAACGTAGAGGTTAGTGATTATTTTGTACACATTGCCAGATATAACGGTTCAACTATTATTCTAAATGATGGAGGTAAAAATCTCACATATTTAAATGTTACAGGCTATGCAAGTCCTGCAGGGAGTTTTAATGCAAGAAACAGTGAAGAGTGGAATGTAATAAATTGTAAAATTAAGCTAAAAGAGGGCAGAGTAAATTCTAGCAATGCGGATGCCATACACGTTAGTGGGGGTAAAATTGGACCTTGGGTTGAAAACAGCCTTTTTGAAGGATTTGCAGACGATTGTATGAACCTCAAATACACTAAAAGGCAAATTAAAGAAGTACATTCACCTACTGAAATAACCGTTCAATTTCTTACTGAAGTAAACGATAATTTAGAGTTTTATAACCCTAGAGATGGTGTTTTTTTAGGTAGTGCAACAGTAACTAATGTACAAAACTTAGGAGGCAACCAATACAAACTTACCTTGTCATCATCAATAAATATTACTAATGTTGATGCTACAGACCATCAGTTAACAGATAAGGCTTATATCGAGACCAAATCGAATGAATCTTTTGTTTTTCGAAACAATATCGTAAGAAACTCAAGAAGATATGGCATTTTAGTACAAAGTAAATATGCCATAATTGAAAACAACCTCTTTCAAAATTTAAGCGGTTCTGGTATTAGAATAGAAAATGGGGTTGATTGGGGCGAAGGCTTTAGAGCAGACAATATCGAGATTAAAAACAACAGATTTGAAAATTGTGGTTACGATACAGATTATATTTTAGATAGTAACTCAGCATCCATTGCGGTAGATTTTGCTAAGTTGGGCACGCCTTGTTCTTTAAGCAATACTTGGTGTGGTACAGAAACTTCTAGTTGGAAAGCACACTCTAATATTCGTATTATAGACAATACCATACTGTATAACAAAAAAGGGATATACCTCAAAAACATAGAAGGATTAACCCTTACTAATAACTTTATTTGCCATAGGGATGAGGATATTACGCTAACTAATAATCAAAGTCCAGTACCTCAAACCATTCTAAATTGCAGCAATGTTTATATTGAGGATTATCAATACGCATTACCAGACCCTAACATACATTTTTTGCTTAATGAAGCACCTGGTTCACAAGATTTAATAAATTCTGGCACTGATAGTAATGTAAGTTTAGATGTTATTGTTCAAGGAGGTCAAATTACACAGGGATTTGTTGATGATGAAATTGGCTATGCTTTTAAAATAAACACCAGCGCTAATGGAGAATTAAGACTTGTAAATTCCAATGATGGTTCACCCTTTCCTGGACCAGTTCAGGGGGCAGCAAGAACCTATTCTTTTTGGGTTAAACCAGAACAATCAATCTTTCAAGCCTTGCTTTACAGTGGCGGCCCAACTGATGGAGAGGTTTTCACAGTTCAAATGCAATCTAATAGGGTTTTAAGAGTAACTGACAATAATCAAAATTTTGTTAGGATGGAGGACATGCCGCTCGATATAGGAAAATGGAATCATGTGGTCATTACAGTACCTACTAATAGCACCATGTTTAGTATCCAGTTATATAAAAATGGAATGCCATCAACTGAAACGCATTCTGGAAATGATGTGTTTATAAATACTGCAAGCAATACGGTAAAATTATTCCCTACATTTAATGGAACTGTAAGTGATATAAGATATTTTGATTATAAGTTATGTAGTAGTGAAGTAGAAAGTCTTTATAATAACAGACAAACACTCTCCATTAATGATTTTATAGGAGAGACCCACAAGATAATTGTCTATCCAACTATTACATCAAATACTCTTTATTTTAGTGAACCTATTTCTTCAATTAAAGTAATCAACTTACTTGGTGCCACTTTAATATCAAAAAAGGGCGTTAATTTAACCGAGCTAGATGTTTCCAAATTAGCCTCGAGTTTATACATTTTAAGAATAAACAACAACCAAACCGTCAAAATTTATAAAAAATAGCAAATGAAAAGAGCCTTTTTTACTTATGTTTCACTTTTAATATTTGGTTTTTATGCCAATGCGCAGTATCAATTTACCCTGCCTGAAAACTTTAGAACGCAACGAAACTTGCCACTCATTGATATGCTAATTTCTGTAAATATTAATTTAAAAGATTTTGGCGCAATACCCAATGATGGCAAAAATGATACCCCTGGCATCATGAAAGCCATAAACTTTTGTAAAAAAATGTCACTTACTGGAGCCACCGGTATCAAATTAGTATTTGAAAAAGGGCGCTATGATTTGTTTAGTAATGAAAAGTCCAAAAACACACATATCATTTATCTAAGTGACGCAAAGAATATTGTTGTTGATGGAAATGGCGCTGAGATAATTGTACATGACCCCCTGAAAGGTTTTTTTTCGGTCTTTAAAAGCGAAAATATCATTGTAAAAAACTTTTTTATAGATTATGATCCCTTGCCATTTACTCAAGGAAAAATTACTGCAGTTAATTTAAAAGATAAATTCTTTGAACTTACATTAGATGAAGGTTTTCCTAGTCTAAATGAAAAAATGTTTCAGCAAGCGTCTAGAGTTTGGGGCATGCTTATGGATCCTGAAATCCCAGGAAAATTAAAAGACGGAGCACCAAATCTTTTTGCAGCTAAAGAATTTGAAGAATTATCTCCTGGTCATTTTAAAGTGAAATTAAACGCTATCAACCTTCTCAAATCTATGGAAATAGGCGACTTGTATGTACACTTGGCAAGAACGAATGGTATAAGTGTTTTTAAATCTGGTAACAGTAAAAATATTACCTATTTAGAGAATACCAATTACTCAAGTCCTGCGGGTAGTTATAATGCTTTTAACATGGAAGAATGGAATATCATTGGAGGTCAAATAAAATTAAAACCTGGAAGAATTCATAGTGCCAACGCAGATTGTGTTCATGTTAATGGAAGTAAATTTGGACCATGGATTGAAAATTGTCTTTTCGAAGGCTACAGTGATGATGCAATCAATATGAAAGCTATAAAAGCACCTATTTTAGAGCAAAAATCTCCAACAGAATTAGTTGTGAAACAAACAGTAACAAAAGGAGACGTTCTCAGAATTTTTAACCCAAGAGAAGGTGTCTTAATTGGTGAATTTGAAGTCATCCAAAATAAATTTTTAGGAAATGCAAAAATGCACATTACTTTAAATAAACCAATAGAACAGAAACTTGAAGTAGGCGATACAAAAACAAATGATCTTGCATATGTTGACACGCAATCTAACGAATCTTTTGTAATTAGAAATAACACGTTTAAAAATGCTCGAAGATATGGCATATTACTACAAAATTCTTACGGAGTTATAGAACGTAATGTTTTTCAAAATTTAAGCCAATCAGGTATCACAATAAATAATGGCGTAGATTGGGGTGAAGGTTTTGTCGCCCATGATATCATCATTAACCAAAACATTTTCAATAATTGTGGTTATGATGACACGTATTTGAAAGAATACGATGCAGCAGCAATTCGGATGAGAGTTACAAAACTCAAAGATTTGGAAGCTAAAGGAAAATGGAATGGCGTAGCTACAGCAGACTGGCAAGGATTAGAAAATATTTCAATAACCAATAACACATTCTTGTATAATAAAAGAGCTTTATCTATTGAGTGTTCTGTGAATACAGTTGTTACAGGAAACAAATTTATAAGGAACATGAAAGACCTTTCTGATAAAAATGAAATTCTATTAGAGAACAATAATACAAACTTAGTTTTCGATAACTAAGTAGAACAAAAGGAATACAATAATTTTTTTTATGAAAAAAATAAAATTCTATTTTACGGCGCTATTAGTATTATTAGTTGGTAGCATTTTATTTGCCTGTCAGTCAAAAGAAACCGAACCAATTAAAAGGCCAAACATTCTATTTTGTATTGCAGATGACGCAACATGGAGGCATATGAGTATCTACGGAACAGATTGGATTGAAACACCTGCTTTCGATAAAATAGCAGATCAAGGTTTACTATTTAATAATGCCTATACCCCAAACGCAAAATGTGGTCCATCCAGATCTATTATTCTTACAGGTAGAAACTCATGGCAACTTGAAGAGGCCGCTAATCACTTGGCTTATTTTCCAACCAAATTTAAAACGTATCCGGAAGCACTTTCTGAAATAGGATTCCACGTAGGTTATACAGGGAAAGGTTGGGCTCCAGGAACATCTTTGAATGAAGATGGAAGCCAAAGAGAACTCCTTGTTAAAGCATATAATAAAATAAAAACAGAGCCACCAACGACGGGTATTTCAACAATTGATTACGTTGCGAACTTTAAAAGTTTTTTAGATCAAAGAAAATCCGATGAGCCCTTTTGCTTTTGGTATGGAGGACATGAACCCCACAGAAGTTATGAGTATGGTACAGGGGTTAGTGTTGGAAACAAAAAATTATCTCAATTAGATTCAGTTTTCCCTTATTGGCCACAGTCAGATGTAGTGAAAAATGATGTTTTAGATTATGCTTTTGAGTTAGAGTACTTTGACAAACAGCTGGATGGCATGCTTACAATTTTAAAAGAGAGAGGTGAATTAGAAAATACCATTATAGTTGTTACATCTGATAACGGTATGCCATTCCCAAGAGTTAAAGGCCTAAGTTATGAGCATTCAAATCATTTGCCATTAGCTGTTATGTGGAAAAAAGGGATTAAAAACCCCGGAAGAAAAATAGAGGATTATGTAAGTTTTATTGATTTTGCGGCCACATTTATAGATTTAGCAGGATATGATGCACAAGAGCTTGGTATGCATCCTATTCAGGGAAAAAGTTTAACGCCATATTTTAATTCAGAGAAAGAAAAAATTATTGATGCAAAAAAGGATTATGTTTTATTAGGTCAAGAAAGACATGATGTTGGTAGGCCTAATGATGTAGGTTACCCTGTACGGGGAATTGTTAAGGAAGGATTTATGTATTTGAATAATTATGAAAATGATCGCTGGCCTGCAGGAAACCCTGAAACAGGGTATACAAATACAGATGGTAGCCCAACAAAAACTGAAATACTGGAACTTAACAGAAGTGGTGAAAACAAAGAGTATTGGAATTTAAATTTTGGGAAACACCCCAAAGAGGAATTATACCAAGTTAGTATTGATGAGAACTGTTTAAATAATTTGGTAGAAAAAGAAGAATTTCAAAACATTAAAGAGGAATTAAAAAAATTGTTGGAATCAGAATTGAAAAAACAAAATGATCCTAGGATGTTTGGAAATGGTTCTGTTTTTGACAATTATCCTCCAGATAGAGGCGCAAATTTTTATGAAAAATACATGAATGGGGAAAATGTAAATGCAGGATGGATTAATGAATCAGATTTCGAAAAGAAAAAGAACTGAGTTTTCTCAAAATTCATAAATAATCACTCAAAAGCATATAAAACCTAACCGCATAATTTATATACTATAATTTATGCGGTTAGCACTTATTATTCAGGCATTCTATAGAGTTCATTTTATGAGTGGTTTTTATTTTATAGCCCTATCTTTTCCGATTGTGATATAAAGACTTTTAAGAATTTGAACGTCTTTTTTTGTTATTCAGGACTTCGGTTTAAGAACAGGTTCATTCTGATTGAAAGATTTACTGTTTTTAAATCACATAAATTCGTATCTTTATTAAGCATTTATACATGAATATTTAATAATAACCAAACAAATATTATAATTATGGATTTTAAAAAATCAATTCTTAATCTTCTCTTGTATTTAGTATTATCACCTGTCATTATTTACATCATTTTAGGAATGGCTGGATTAGCAGGTTCAACTTATGAAATGACTAATGGCGAAACGTTTATTATATGGCTATTAATGGCCATTGTAATAAAATTGGCTATTGTAAATAAAAGTTAATTACTTATAATGAGAAGAATGAACTAAAAATGCCAGTTTTAAACTGGCATTTTTAATTTAGAATTTATTCATTAAAGGATTTAATTAAATCTATAACTTTTTGAAGGTGTTTGGGCAAATAATTTTCGTTCCATGGATGTGATGCTCCAAATACATGATTAGCTCCTTTAATGACTTCTAATGAACTTTTTGGATTCCATTGATGCAGGCTTTTGGCTTCGTCTATAGAAACACTGGTGTCGGCATCTCCATGAATAATTAAAAATGGGATGTTTAAATGTTTTACCGCACTTTGTATGTTTAAACGAGCCTCATTTTTTATAAAATCATCGTAGAACTGAAAATAGTGGGGCATTTGTTGTTTTGTTCTGGCGTTTTCAACAAAGTAAACGCCAGATTCTTTCCATTTGTTAAATGCTGTTCCAAGGGGGAATCTGTTTTTATAATTACTGACACCGGCTAAACTCACTACTGCTTTTATTCTGGAATCTTCGGCAGATTTAATAATTACAATACCACCACCTCTGCTATGCCCAAGTAATGTAATATTATTTATATTGGCTTCTGTTGAAAGCTCCTTATTTAAACAAACCCAATTAATCACAGAGTCCAAGTCGTCTAACTCTTTAGTGTAATTGTTATTCCCAAAGGCTTCTAAATCCGGAAAATCTATGGGTTGCTCTTTAGTTCCTCCATTATACGAAAAATTGAATTTAATAAAACAAAAACCAGCTTCAGCAAAGGTATTGGCCATTAAATTCCAAGCGCCCCAATCTTTAAAGCCTTTATAGCCATGGCAAAAAATGATGAGGGGTTTTTGTAAGCCATTTGCCAAATACCTATAGTCAATTAAAATTGGTTTTTCATGTTTACCCTGAATGTCAATACTCTTTTTAATCATAATTTATATTTCTTTTTCTGTAAAAGGAATAGTGGGATTACATATTTCTAAAATAAGATTTTTTAACTGTATTGAAAAAAGGTTGAGTGTTTCGTCTGTAATTAAAACATCTTTTTTAGCATAGGCTCCCGATTTATCTTTTTTCGCAAATTTTAAAAACCCTGATTTTAAATTCTTAAAAGAAATGATCCCTGCTTCAACAGGAAGTTTAATGCTTCCGGATTGGTGTATCATATAGGCATAGGTTAGTATTTGAAAACTTTTGCTGAATTTTTTATAGTCTGAAGCAATTTCATCCCAATTCACAATTTCTACTTCATTTTGGGCTACTTTCCCCGTTTTATAATCAACTATTCGTATAATACCATTATATTCATCAACGCGGTCAATTTTACCTTTGATTCTCACTGGAAAGTCTAATTCCGGGATCTTAATTTCTGCCGAGGCATCAGCTTCAACAGCTAATATTTTTATATTATTACCTTTTTGTATATCGGATATTTCTAAATCTAAAAAATTAGAAACATAGCGTTTAGCAATCTCATAGATTATCAAGTTTTTGCCTTTGGTAATATCCCCTTCTTTGTAAACCTCTTTAAAATGAGACCTTACTGTTTTTTCTATGAGCAGTTTCATCTTTTTTATGGCTTCAACTGTTAAGAACGTATTTATAAAAGGACTATAGAAGTCTTCAAGAGTATTATGTATTACGGTCCCAAGAGTATTAGCAGCCACCGTTTCTTCTGCCTCGTCATATTCTCTAATATTTAAAATTTTCTGATAATAAAAATCAATAGGATTTCTGATATAGTTAGTAAGTGAGGAAGGAGAGAATCCTTTTTCAGCTATTAATTTTAAAGATTCAATGACAGCCGGTGTCTTGTGAATGGTATTTAAGCTGTTATTAATTATTGGAACTTTAGGCGTAATTAGATGATAAGATAATTTGTGAATACCTTCAATTTCCAATTGCGTAATAAAGCGACTTTTTTCGCCACCAGTCAGCACATCAGCCTCCGTATTATATAATATGAAAATATTTTTGGCACGCTGTAATAGACGATAAAAATGATAAGTATAAACAGCGTCCTTTTCTTTGTAGGTGGGTAATTTGTTTTCTACTTTAACGTCAAAAGGAATGAATGAATTATTTGTTTTTCCTGCAGGAAGAATGCCTTCGTTAACTGAAGAAATGATGACCGTTTCAAAATCTAAAACGCGTGATTCCAGCATGCCCATTATTTGTAATCCTTGTAATGGTTCGCCTTTAAAATCTAATGTTTCTGTGCTTAATAATTCTTTGTAAATGTTGTGTAATGTTAAAATATCAGAAATATGATTGTATTTAGAATTTAGCAACGTGAGCTCATTAAACAATTCATTAAAACGGTATAAATATTCTAATGAAAGTAAGTTTGAATTCTTGTTTTCATCTAAATATGATTTTATATTTAGAATGAGTTCTGAACAGTTTTTTAATGCTAAATCAATTGTTTCATGCCATTTCAAAAACAGCAGGTCAATAATGTTATTACACTTTGCCTCTGTAATTTCTTTTAATCGCTCAACACTAACATATATTAAATTATTGGATTCAATTGTTTCTGTTAGTTTTGCGGCATAATCAATGCCATTAACATAAAATAAAGGCCTTAAAAATTGATGCGACACTAATAGTATGATGTCTTTATAATAAAATGACTGAGAGGGCTTTTTATGCAGATGAAATAAGTGCTCAAATAATGAGGCCAAAGGAATAGATTTTAAAGGAAATCCCATGGTTATATTTAAGGCATTTATGTTTGATGGCAGGGAATTTAAAACAGGGATTAACAAGTTTTCATCTCCTAATACTAAAGCAGTATTAGTTAAAGAAAGATTCTCTTGTTTTAAGTTTTTTAAAATGGAACCAATGTATTTGGCCTGACCAATATTTTTTGGGATGCCGTAAACCGATATGTTTTTCTCTTTTGAATAATTATTGGTAATCCAATCAAAATTATTGTTTTTAAAATAGCTCCATTTGTTTTTGTGACTTCTTGTGAATAAGCCGGCATCATGAATGGCGTTATTCATAAAGATCTCGTCAATATCCCAATAAATTTTAGCCATACCACTCTGAAGAAGTTCTTGAAAAATAGTTTCTTCAGAAGTGTTTAGTGCATTAAACCCTAAAAACACATGGTCTTTGTTCAGATTATTTTGAATATATGTTTCTAAGTTTTCAACGGCTTCTCTATAGATAAGCCCTTGATATCCTGTTTTTTTAAGTAATAACTGTTCGGTAAAATGAGAATAATAAGTAAATATCTTATTCCAAAAGGACAAATAGTTTTTTATAAAATCTGTTTTATTTATTTCTAATGACCAATGACTCAGATCTTGTATGGCACTTAAATAATTAAAAATATTTTTTTGCGGAATAAGATATCTGTCAATTTCATTAAAGTCCTGAATGAGTATCTGGGCCCATTTTGAAAAGGATTCAAAGGATTCTTGTTGGTCTTTTGGTGTTAATGAGCTATATGTGTTATAAAACTCAAAGAGAAGTTCGGTATTGGAAATGGTTTTAAGTTCAGACAGTTCTTCAACGAATTCTTCAACACTTAAAATCTCAGGAGAAAAAATAGTTTCATTAACAACTTGAGAAAGCTGATGTTTTAAAAAAAGTCCAGCTCTTTTGCTGGGTAAAATAAAGGTTATTGAAGAAAGGTTTACATGTTTTTTTTGTAAATCTTTTAATACATCAAAAATAAAGGTAGCCATTATATAAAAATAAAAAACGCTTCGGATATCCGAAGCGTTTTAAACTTATTATTTTTTAGTTAATTAAAGAAAATTATTTAACTAAGTTAATTTCAACACGTCTGTTGTTAGCTCTACCCGCACTAGTTGTGTTTTTATCAATTGGTTTAGATTCACCATATCCAACAGATGAAAGTCTAGAACTATCAATACCATTTGCAACTAAATAGTCTTTAACTGAAGCAGCTCTTGCTTCAGATAACTTTTGGTTATTAGCTTCGCTACCTACACTATCAGTGTGACCTTCAACAGTGAACTTAGCATTAGAGTATTCTTGTAAGATATTAATAATATCGTTTAGTACTCCTGCAGATTGAGTTTTGATAGTTGCTTTACCGGTATCAAATAAAATCGTTTTAGCATAAGCATTTAAAGCTTTTTTAACTGCCTCAGTAACTTCTGGGCAACCATTATTAGCTACAGTACCTTTAACATCTGGACATTGGTCATCTTTATCTAATACACCGTCACCGTCAGCATCTGGCCAAGGACAACCTTTATTAGCAGCAGGACCAGCAACAGTTGGACAAGCATCATCAGCATCGGTTACTCCGTCACCGTCGGCATCTGGACAACCAGCTAAAGCTTTTAATCCAGCAACTGTAGGACATTTATCATTTTTGTCAGCAACACCGTCACCGTCAGTATCAGGACATCCGTTAAATTCAGCTAAACCAGCTTCGTTTGGACAATCATCTTTACTATCTTCAATACCATCACCATCAGTGTCAGGACAACCATTGAAAGCTACTAAACCAGCAACGTCTGGACAAGCATCATCTTTATCGTAAATACCATCACCATCAGTATCAGTTCCACCAAATTTGATAGAGATACCGGCAGTATGTTGGAAATGAGTTGATAAATAATCTTCAAATGCATATTTATAAGATGACTGAACTGTTAAACCAATATTTTCTGAAAACCAAAGATTGAAACCTAAAGTTCCGTTTAATGTACCAGCTCCAATGTCATCAACCCATGTGTAACCTCCACCAATACCTAAATAAGGGTCGAAAGTTGTTTCTTCTAGGAAGTTGTATTTAATGGTACCATCTAAACCATAGTAAGACAAATCGCCTACTGCAGCATCTCCAAATTTAGAGATTTTGTTTAAAGATCCAGCTACCCCAAAAGAGATTCCATCACTTAAATATTTAGATACAGAGATTGATGATACAGATGGCAAAATGTTCCAGTGATCACCAACATTAAAAAATTCAGCGAACGTATCGCCTTGCGGAGCATCTTCTCCAACAGGGAAGAAATCAACTGCGTTTACCCCAATAGTAATTTGCCATGGGTTGTTTTTGTCTTGCGCATTAACGTTGCTATAACCAAGTACAAGCAACATAGCGAACAATAATCTGCTAAGATTTTTCATATTCAAAAGTTTAATTTTAAGTGTTAATTGTAAACAAAAGTAAGTTGTTAAATTTTATTAACAAAGATAATTATACAAAAAAATTGAAGAAACTGTTTAATAATCAATAGTTCCAAGCTATTTTAGATAATATTCAGTGCTTTTCCAACCTTAGTAAACGCATAAATAGCCTTGTCTAAATGCTTTTTGGTATGTGCGGATGATAATTGTACTCTAATTCTTGCTTTTTCTTTCGGAACTACAGGAAAAAAGAACCCTATTACATAAATACCTTCTTTTAATAACATATTGGCCATAGTTTGTGACAATTTTGCATCATATAGCATAACAGGAACTATAGCTGAATCTCCATCAATAATATCAAAACCAGCTTCTTTCATACCTTTTTTGAAATAATTAGTATTCCATTCTAAAGTGTCTCTTAAGCTTGTATTGTTAGTGAGCATTTCAAAAACTTTAATAGAAGCACCAACAATAGCCGGCGCAAGTGAATTTGAAAACAAATAGGGTCTTGAACGTTGGCGTAACATTTCTATAATTTCTTTTTTACCGGTTGTATAACCTCCCATGGCGCCTCCTAAGGCTTTTCCTAGAGTTCCAGTAATAATGTCAATTCTGCCCATGACCCCTTTTTCTTCAAGGGTTCCTCTGCCAGTTTTTCCTATAAATCCGGCTGCATGGCACTCATCAATCATAACTAACGCATCATATTTGTCAGCTAGATCACAAATTTTATCAAGAGGCGCTACCAATCCGTCCATTGAAAACACACCATCAGTCACAATAATTTTAAATCTGGCGCCATTCATATTGGCTGAAATAAGCTGTTGCTCCAAATCAGACATATTACTGTTTTCGTATCGATATCTTGCGGCTTTACATAAACGCACCCCATCAATAATAGAGGCATGATTTAAAGAATCTGAAATAATGGCATCTTCAGCACCAAAAAGAGGCTCAAATACGCCTCCATTAGCATCAAAAGCTGCAGCATATAATATGGTATCTTCAGTCTGATAAAAATTCGCAATTTTTTGCTCTAATTCTTTGTGAATATCTTGTGTTCCACAAATAAATCTTACCGAAGACATTCCAAATCCATGAGTGTCCATAGTATCTTTAGCGGCTTGAATAACCTCAGGATGAGAGGATAATCCCAAATAATTATTGGCGCAAAAATTTAAAACCGTTTCCCCTGTATTTAGTGTTATTTCAGCGCCTTGAGCCGAGGTTATTATGCGTTCTTTTTTAAAAAGACCGTTGTCTTCAATAGATTGAAGTTCTTGTTGCAAATGTTGTTGAAGTTTGCCGTACATTTTATTATTTTTTACAAAGTTATAATTCTTTTACTTGTATGTCATTATTAATATAAACAAGAAATTTTTTTATCACTTTTAAGTGCATTGATTCTAATACATCCTGATAAGAAATTAATTGCTGTATATGACTTTTGTCTTCTTTACCCGTTTTATAATCAATGATAATAGCTTCGTTTTTAGAATTAATAATGACTCTGTCAGGTCTTAAAATCTGAGCTTGATTGGTAATTATATCACGTTCATTGTATATGAGAAGATCTGAATTAAAACAATTGGAAAGTTTTGGATGTTCAATAATTTCAAAAACTATTGTTTTTAGTATTTCAGATTGTTCCAGGTTAATTATAGACGATTCCAAAAAATCATTTATAGTAAAGTCAACATCTTCTTTCGTGTTGATTTTTTGCATGATATCATGAATGAGATTGCCTTTTTCTATGGCTTCTTCTTGATTGGAGTCCCATAAATAACCAGAGTTAGTAACAATTTTTATATTGTGATCTTCTTTTGCAGTAGAAATAAATTCTTGCTCTTGTAACAGGAGTTTTTGTTTGTTTTGTTTATCAGATTTTTCTGGTTTTCCAAAACTATAGGATAAATCAGAATCATGCCAAAGCCCTAAATATGTGAGATAATTAATAAATAATCCTGAATATTTTTTCTCAGTCACACCCTCTTTTATCAAATTTTCTTTTTTTGAAATAACATACAGCTGTTCAATAGCTCTTGTTAATGTAACATATAAAAGATTGATGTTATCTAGTTCTTGTTCAGATTTGTGTGAATTAAATATTCTTAAACCCTCCTCTCCAAAATATTCAAAGTCCTTAGAATAATTTAAAAGCGTATGCGAAAAATCATTGAAGTTTTCTTTTTCTAACGGAAACCATTCTTTAGGTTCTATTTCTGAGTAAATATCTAAATCTGCGTAGGGAAAAATAACTACAGGAAATTCCAGCCCTTTAGCTTTATGTATAGTCATAATTTGAACAGCATTTTGACCACTAGGAGAAACAATACTTAAAGAGTCTTTTTTCTTATCGAAATAATTCAAAAAACCTGAAATATCGGATCCTTTTTTCTGAGTGTAATCTAAAACTATATCTAAATAAAACTGAACATAAGCGTTTGAAGTTTTTACCAGTTTAAAATTTCTTACAATGGTTTCAGTGAGATCATAAAGAGAAAGATCAAGTAATGAGTTACTATTCATATAAACCTCAAAAACCTCGAAACTTTTGAATAAGTGAGCTACCGGCAAATGAATGCGATTACTAAAAAAGGCATGTTTGTCCTCAATCTTAAATAGAGTCGCTAAGTAATTTAGGACGCTGACTTTTATTTCATTATTTTTTGGTTGAATAATGAGCGTGAGCAAATCATTAATAAACTTAACTTCTTGGGCGTTGTAAATTAACAAAGTCTCAGAAGAAATAATAGGAACCGCTTTCTGACTTAAATAATTGGCAATGGCAACCCCTTCTTTTTTCTTTCTGACTAAGATGCAAATGTCTTCCAGATTAAAATTATTCTCTCTACAGGTATTAATGGTTTCAAATACTTTAGAAGCATAAAGTACATCCCTGTCATCCTCTTTTGTTATTTCTAAAAATGTAAAATTTACATAACCATGATCTTGAAAAGAACTGTCTTGAGAGGCATTTTCATAAAGAGATTCATAGCCTTTATTGATAAAAACATGTGTTGCTATATACTTAAAAAAAGCATTATTAAAACTTATAATCTCCTTAAAACTTCGATAGTTAGTGGGTAGATTTTTTATTTTTTTATCAACATGAAAAGGATTCACGTCATTAAATAAATCAATAAATTGTTCTGCTTTGCCACCACGCCAGCGATATATTGCTTGTTTTGCATCACCTACCAACATGGCGCTTCCGTTTTCAGTGGAAAGTGAGTTACTTATTAGTGGAATTAAATTTTCCCATTGAAGTATTGATGTGTCTTGAAACTCATCAATAAAATAATGATTAAATTTTTCACCAATGCGTTCATAAATAAAAGGGGTTGGTTGATTTTTGATTTCATTGCTTATTATGGAGTTAAATTCTGAAATCAATATTTTGTTTTGTTCGCTTTTAAGAGATTTAAGTTCATGATTTATGGCGTTTAAAACCGATAAAGGGGTGATATTTTTATAAAAGGCTTTAAGAAACTTAAGATGATAAACCGCCTGTTTTGTTTCATTAAAGGCTGAAATTAGTTGAGGCTGAATATTGTCAATAATTAAAATGATATCCTCACCAACTCTTTTGGGGTAAATAGGATTGTTTTCAATTAAATCTTTCTGCCATTTAGTTTCAAAGTTTAAGTCATATTTTTTATCTGCTAAATTTTTAAAATGTTTAGGTAAATAGCTGCCAGAGAAGTTATTAAATTCTAGCCCGCATTCCTGAATAAAAGTTAGAACTTTATTAGAAGTATCAACAATAATTTTCTCAGAAAGGGTTATCTGCTCTTTTAGTAAAAGTTTAAGAGCATTAAAGTCTTCTATTGATTTTTCTTTTAAAGTTTCAATAAAAGGAATATCATTTTCATTAATAAGAAGTTTAGCAATCTTGTTAAAATCAAAAGAAAGATCCCAGCTTTTGTCGTCATCAGCCTTTTCAATGGCAAAATCAACCAGGACTTTAGTGAGTTTTTTTTCAAGTCCAGCTTTTGAAAGAAGGCTATCAACCGCTTCATTTAAAAGGGTTTCTTGGTCAATTTCAACCTCAAAATTTAATGGAAGTTTTAAGTCATGCGCAAAGGTTCTAATGAGTTTATGAGTAAATCCATCAATAGTAGAAACATCAAAAGCCGCATAATTATGTAAAATAGTTTCTAAAAGCTTCTTAGATTTTAAATGCAATGCCATAGCATCCATTTCAAGCTCTTCATTAATGGCCATAAACATACTGTTAGGCTGTGATAAAATTGTTTTAGAAGAAAACTCTTTGAGGGTGTCGATAATTCGCTCCTTCATTTCAGCCACTGCTTTGTTGGTAAAAGTGATGGCTAAAATATGTTTGAATGGCTCCCTTTTTTCAGACTTGAATAATATTTTAAGGTACTCTTTAACAAGAGTGTAGGTCTTTCCGCTACCTGCTGATGCGTTGTAAATTGTAAAGGAAGGCAAGTTTTCCACAAAAAAGAAATTTTGCTTACAAGATAAAAACTATCAATGAGTTCATAACTATTAATTATTTTTAATTGAAGGCATTTATGCGTAAATTTGGATGAAATAAAATATTAATAAATTAAAACAAAATAATTATGGCTTTTGAATTACCGAAATTAGGATATGCATATGACGCTTTAGAGCCTCATATTGACGCGCGCACTATGGAGATACATCATACAAAACATCACCAAGGATATACAAATAATTTGAATACGGCTATAGCAGGTACTAATTTAGAAAGTAAATCTATTGAAGACATACTTACTGGTTTAGATATGAATAATGCAGCCGTAAGGAATAATGGCGGTGGATTTTATAATCATGCATTATATTGGGATGTTATGAATCCAGAAGGAAAAGGATATTTGTCTGGAGAGTTAAAAGAGGCTATTATTACAGCATTTGGATCTGTAGATGCTTTTAAGGACGCTTTTAGTAAAGCTGCGGCTACTCGTTTTGGCTCAGGTTGGGCCTGGTTATGTGTTCATAAGGGTGGAAAAGTTGAGGTTTGTTCAACACCAAATCAAGATAATCCAATAATGCCTGGAGTTTCTTGTGGGGGGACTCCAATTTTAGGAATTGATGTTTGGGAACACGCCTATTATTTAAATTATCAAAACCGTCGTCCTGATTATATTAATGCATTTTTTAATGTCATTAACTGGAATGAAGTTGAAAGAAGATATGCTTTAGGAAAATAACAGATAGTTAAATTGATATTATAAAAAAAGCGTCTAGATTTATCTAGACGCTTTTTTTATATCTATCAAATTAGTAAATATTTCAAATGAAAAAGGTGAACGTTAGTTCACCTTTTTGCCCCAAATCTACCATGAACTTAACCTACTTATGTTATGGTGAGTCAAATGTATGCAGTCATTAACAACTACAAAAATATTTTAGTTCAACTACTAATTTATTAGCTTAACAGAGAAAACGCGATGCTGTTTCAGGAAGAAATTTCCTTGTATTAATTAAAAAGGGCATAAAAAAAGGCGAACAGAAGTTCACCTTTTTTTGCCCCAAATCTACCATGAACTTAACCTACTTATGTTATGGTGATACCAATTTATATGTATTTTAGATAAAAATTTTATTTTTTAGATAAACAGCACTTTTATTAGATTAAATGTAATTATCATGGATAAAGTGCCTAAAATTTGATGAATTTAAAATTAATACGCTCTTTTTTTATTGCCTTCATAAAAGTTGATAAAAGCTCTGTTAACCACTCTATTGCCACCTACGGTTGGGTAGTTGCCGGTAAAATACCAATCGCCTAAATGATTAGGGCATGCTTTATGCAAATTTTCAACTGACTGGAATATTATTTTTATTTCTGAATTAACATTTTCACCAGTTAGTAATTCTGCTATTTTATCAGAGATTTGCTCATCAGTAAACGGATCATAAATTTCTTTAACAAAGTTTTTTACCTCTTTATCTTCTAGTTCTGTTTGATCAATACATTTATCATAGACCTCTTTTACAATGTCGTATTTGTTTGACTCTTTGAGCAATTCTAATGCGGCTTTAAAAGCTATGAGACTTTCAAGGTTGGCCATATCAATACCATAACAATCTGGATAACGTATTTGTGGTGCAGAAGAAACAATCACAATTTTTTTAGGATTCAACCTATCAAGCATTTTTATGATACTCATTTTTAAAGTTGTTCCACGAACAATACTATCATCTATAATAACCAAATTATCGGTTCGCTTGATAACACCATAGGTTACATCATAAACGTGCGCCACTAAGTCGTCACGGCTGCTGTCTTCTGTAATAAAAGTTCTTAATTTAACATCCTTAATGGCAATCTTTTCAATACGTGGCATTTGTGATAAAATTTCGGTAACACGCTCTGCAGACAAATTTCTGCTACCGCTAAGAATGGCTTTGGTTTTCTTTTTGTTAAGGAAATCTTCTACAGTTTCTATCATACCATAAAATGAGGTTTCTGCAGTGTTTGGTATGTAAGAAAAAACAGTGTTTTTAATGTCCTTGTTGATGGCTTCTAACACTTTCGGCATTAGTAATCTACCAAGCATTTTTCTTTCTTGATAAATTTCGGCATCACTTCCTCTTGAAAAATAAATGCGTTCAAATGAGCAAGCTTTTCGCTCTAATGGGTTCAATATTTTTTTGAGGGCAGTCTTTCCAGATTTCTTTGTGATAATAGCATAACCAGGTTCCAATTCTTTAACATCCTGATATTTTACATTAAATACCGTTTGGATCACAGGGCGTTCAGAAGCTACCACAACAATTTCGTCATCTTTATAATAATATGCAGGGCGTATCCCTGCGGGATCTCTTAATACAAATGAATCACCATGTCCTAATAATCCTGCCATAGCATATCCTCCATCCCAATTTTTAGCAGCTCTTTTAAGTATTTTAGCAACGTTTAAACGGTCTGCAATAAGCGGCGAACACTCGTTTTTGCTGTAACCTTCATTTTTTAAATCTTTATAAATTTTGCTAACAGAATCATCTAAAAAGTGACCAATTTTTTCCATTATGGTTATAGTATCCGTATACTCCTTTGGATGCTGACCTAAATCAATGAGGTTTTGAAATAATTCTTTAACATTGGTCATGTTAAAGTTTCCAGCAAGAATAAGATTTCTGTGTTGCCAGTTATTTTGTCTTAAGAATGGATGAACACTTTCCACACTGTTCTTTCCAAAAGTACCATATCTAACATGTCCTAAAAAGAGTTCACCAATATATGGAATGTTCTTTTTTTGTAAAGCAACATTTTCAACATATTCAGGGTTTTCAGAAAACTCTTTGTTAATACGTTGATTAATTTGAGCAAAAATATCTTGAATGGGCTGTTGTGCTATAGAACGCACTCTACTTATATAGCGCTCGCCAGGTTTTGTATCTAATTTAATACTTGCAAAACCAGCACCATCCTGACCTCTGTTATGCTGTTTTTCCATCATAAGATACATCTTATTGACGCCATAAAAAGCACTTCCATATTTCTCTTTATAGAATTCTAATGGTTTTAAAAGTCTTAAAACAGCAATTCCGCATTCATGTTTTAAAGCATCGCTCATTTGAGTAGTATTATTTGTTTTTTTATATAATTAAAAAACGCGCTCTATTTAGAGCGCGTTTGTTTATGTTAATTTGATATCAAATTGTGTTAGTTTTTTAAATTGTAATAAACGCTTATGAACTTCGTCATGAGTCAAAGTTTTCATGCGTTCTGTCCCAAATTTTTCAACACAAAAAGAGGCTAAGGTTGATCCATAAATAACCGCATTCTTCATGTTTTCAAATGAGGTATCTCCAGTTTTTGCTATATATCCAGCAAAACCACCAGCAAAAGTATCTCCAGCACCTGTTGGGTCAAATACTTCTTCTAAAGGCAACGCAGGAGCATAGAAGACATTATCATTGTGAAACAATAAAGCCCCATGTTCACCTTTTTTAATAACCACATATTTAGGGCCCATTTCATTAATTTTTCTTGCCGCTACTACTAAGGAGTATTCACCAGTTAGTTGTCTAGCCTCCTCATCATTAATAGTAATGACGTCAATTCGTTTAATAACATCATGCAAATCTGAAAGAGCACTATCCATCCAAAAATTCATGGTATCTAATATCACCAATTTTGGTTTAGTGGTCATTTGATTTAATACACTTGATTGAACTATAGGATGCAAGTTTCCAAGCATAACAACCTCAGCATCACGATAATTTGTGGGTACTACAGGATTGAAATCGGCCAATGTATTTAATTCAGTTACTAAAGTATCTCGGGTATTCATATCATTGTGGTATTTACCACTCCAGAAAAATGTTTTTCCTTCTTTAACAATTTCAACACCAGAGACATTTATGTTTTTACTAGACAATAAATCTAAATATTCTTGAGGAAAATCACCACCAATGATTGATACAACAGCAGAATCAACATCAAACTGTGAGGCTGATAAACCAATAAAAGTGGCTGCGCCACCAAGTATTTTATCGGTTTTACCGAAAGGAGTTTCAATAGCATCAAACGCTAAAGTACCTACAATGACTAATTTACTCATAAAGAGAAATAATATTTTTGTGCAAATATAAACTTTTTAAAAGCTAAAAAGCGAATTTATTTTCTCTCCAAATCGGCTGGATTTTTTAGCTAATTCTAAAGTTAGAACCTGTAAATATTAGTTCTTCAATCGTTAATAGCAATCAAAGGAGTGAACTAATTCCAATTGTTTGTCAAATTTTTACATAGATTTTATTTCTATCCATTATATAGCCTACTAACCAACAAGTCAATAATACAGAAAGGGCAAAGGCAAAAGACCCTGTATAATTTCCAAGCCAAGAGATGAATACGTTTTCTGCAATCCAATCATAAGCCGAAATTCCTTTCAATTTAAATTGGTATAGAGATATAATAAGTAATTCTGAAAGCAAATAAATAAATAAGGGGTTTTTACCCAATACTTCAAAGAAATAAGTCCATTTATCTTTTTTCAAAATATCTAAGAAATAGACTAAAACTGAAATAATAATAAGATCAATACCGATTGTGAGTAAAACAAATGAACTTGTCCAAAGTTTTTTATTAATTGGAAATAGTAAGTCCCACCCTAATGCCATAAAAATCAGAAAACTTCCAAACATTGTAAGAAGCGCAAGGGTTTTGTAATTCTGACCACTTTTTTGGAGAAATGAGCCAGCCAAATAACCTCCAATGATATTTACTATTGCAGGAAGTGTGCTTAACAAGCCTTCAGGGTCAAAAGCAATCCCATCCCCATGATACATATGGCTGGCACCAATTAACCAATTATCTAATTTTAACACAGCATTGCCTGAAAGGGAAAGGTCGCCAAAAACAAGAAGAACTATTTGATAGGAAAGAAGTGCAATAACACTAAATAATATAGCTCCTTTTGGTTTCCAGAAGCGTAAAATTAAAGAAGCAAAAAAATAACACAGCGCAATTCTTTGGAGTACTCCAAAAATTCTTGTTTCACTCAAACTTTTGAGTTCTCCATTTTCAAAAAACGGGAACCAATACATTAAAAAGCCTAATAAAAAAATTATTAATGTACGCTTAACCACTTTTGTTAGAAATATTTTATTCGATAAAGTTTCATACTTAGGCATGCTAAAACTCATTGAAGTACCAACAATGAAAAGGAAAGTTGGAAAAACCAAATCGGTTATTGTAAAACCATGCCATTGGGCATGTAATAATGGTGAAAAAGTAGTAGAATATTTCCCTGGGGAATTAACAATAATCATTAGGGCTATATCCAGGCCTCTAAAGACATCTAATGACAAATAACGTATTTTCAACTGTTTCAAATTGATAATTTATTAGAATGAAGATGGGTATTTATTTTTTTAATTAATCTGCGTTTATAAAATCACTTTTTCGGTTTTTTCCCCTAAGCGACTTTTTTCTGCTGTAAATCCTATAATATGACTTTCTACTGATACATCTATTGATGAAGAAAGCAAATCTGAGTTTTGCTTTGATACCGCCTGGACCCAATCTGATACTAAATTCCAATCGCCTCCACCATGGGCATCACTTGTTAGCTCCCATTCAGTCTTTTCACCAGTTATAAAATTGGTATACACAAATTGAGACATGTCTCCAACTATATCTCCATGACTACCCATAACACGCGTGCGCCTTCCTTCGTAAGAAGTAAAAGCCTCCATGCTAAATGCGGCGGTAACACCATTGGAAAACTGAAGATTGGTTGTATAATGATCTGGCTGGTCATTATCCATTTGATATACACAGCGTCCATAATCAGTAGTTTTTAGACGATCAAGAATGGCTTCACCATGTTTAGTTTCGTCCTCAGGTAGATCAAAAACATGAGTACGCTGTCTATCTCTATAATAAATTTTTAATGCACTGTAAGGGCATTCTTTTTCAATGGCACATCCATCCACACAACGCGGTGTTGCTCCTGTTGGCTCGTTCTCTTTTTTAAACCAGCTTAAATCACCAAAAGCAGAAATCTTTTCACAAGATTTTCCAACCATCCAACGTAGAATGTCTAGATCATGACATGATTTGGCAAGAATTATAGGGGTCGTGGCTTTGCTATTATGCCAGTTTCCTCTAACATAACTATGAGACATATGTATGTGTTCAATAGGCTCAAAGTGTTGAATACTTATGAGTTCACCAATACTTCCGTTTTGGATTAGTTCATGTAATTTTATAAAATAGGGGGAATACCTTAAAACATGGCAAACGGCAACTATTCGTTTAGTTTCTTTGGCCAACGATAAGATGTCTCTACATTCCTTTTCAGTAGGAGCTATTGGTTTTTCCAATAAGATATCATATCCCATAGATAGAGCTTTCATACAAGGGCCAAAATGCAAATTATCCGGAGTAGTAATAATAATGGCGTCTGCAAATTTGGCTCGCTCAAAAACATGTTCCCAGGTTACAAAACTATTTTCGACTGGAATATTGTGTTTTTGGCAATACCGGTCGTTTCTAATTTCGATAGGTTCAGCGACACCAATAATATTTAAATGATCAGAGTATTTAAGGGCATAATCACCATATACATTTCCACGGTTTCCAGCCCCAAGAGTAATTGCGGTAACGGGTTTATTAGGAGCTGGATACTTTATAGAATTAGGTATATGCAAGCGAACGCTCGTTTCTCCAAAACCTTGAAGAGGTAAACTAAGTAATCCACCAGTGGCAAGACCTAGGGTTTTAAGGAGATTTCTTCTAGTAAGGTCTTTTTTCATTTTTTTAATAAATTTAATAGTAGTTATGCTTGTTTAAACAAGTTATATTACTTTTTATAGTTAAATATAATATTTATAATTTAATAAAAGTAAAAGTTTATAGGGGGTGTTTTTTAAAAAGATTAAGTCTATTTATAAATCAAATAATAGCTCTTACTTTCGTCCAAAATCAGCGGGAATTTCACCCCAAGCTTTGGTTTCCCATTTTACTATAACTGATTTAAAATCATTAGTTTTTAACCATTGAACCGCTCTTTCTACCAATTCAAAAAGGGGCTTGTTTTTCTCGTTTTGTTCTAGTTTTGTGTTACAAGTTTTCTTTTTTACCCAGCTGATAGCCGTTTTAGAATCAGTATAAATGATTTTATCACTATTATTTTTTTTAAGAAGCGCTAATCCATGAACAATAGCTAAAAACTCACCTATGTTATTTGTTCCTTCTTCAAAAGGACCTTGAATGAACAATTGTTTTTTTGTTCTGGTATCAACACCTCGATATTCCATTATACCAGGATTCCCACTTGATGCCGCATCCACTGAAATGGAGTTGTAATTGGGCTGCCCTATTTTTTTGAGTTGTTCTGGAGATAATTCGCTTTTGAACGATTTTGATTTTCCAATATGATCCTTATAATTACTATTTAAAGCTTTATTAGCTGCCTCAAAAGTTAAAAATGATTTGTATTGTGCGCCTTCAAAATTGGTGATCTGAGCTTTACAGTCCTCCCAAGATTCGAACACACCTGTTTTGTGTCCTTTCCAAACCGTATAATATTTTTTCTTTTTACTACTCATTTGGGAATAAAAAGGATTCAACCACTCTCGGGAAATACTCCATTTCTAATTTATGAATCTTTTCTGCAATGTCTTTAGCCGAATCGTTCTTGTCAACAGCACATGAGATTTGAAAAATAATGGCACCTTCGTCATATTGTTCATTGACATAATGTATGGTGATTCCCGTTTCTTTTTCATGATTGGCAACAATGGCTTCGTGCACGTGCATGCCATACATTCCTTTTCCTCCATATTTAGGTAATAGGGCGGGATGTATGTTAATGACTTTATTTGGAAATTCTTTCAAAATTGATTCCGGGAATTTCCATAAAAAACCAGCTAGTACAATAACATCAGGGTTTATTGTTTTTAAAATATCTAAAATATGATTCTCAATATAAAAAGCCGTTCTATTAAAAGATAAGCAGCTAACTTTAAGATTGTTACATCTGTCAATGACTTTAGCATGAGGATTGTTAGTTAAGACCTGTACAACAGACACCTGTTTTTTTTGATTGAAAAACTGAATTAAATTTTCTGCATTAGTTCCAGAACCCGAAGCAAAAATTACAATGCGTTTCATTTACTATTTTTTAAGTATTTAGATATGTAATTAATTTAAAATTAATTGAATAACCTTTAAAGCTTCATGTTTACCCTATTAGGGAACGGCAAGAATGGTATAAAAATTTAAACAAAAAAAAGAATAATTATTAACAATTAGAGGGTAAATTATAAATACTTAAAAGTTATTTGGTAAATTTAGAATCATATTTTTAAACTAAAGTCGTGTTTTAAAAATAAAGTTTTTTATTTTTGCCAACTAATTAAAACCTTAAATTAAAAGATTATGTCAGACATTGCATCAAGAGTAAAAGCGATTATCGTAGACAAATTGGGAGTTGATGAGAACGAAGTTGTAACTGAAGCTAGCTTCACAAACGATTTAGGAGCGGACTCATTAGACACAGTTGAATTAATTATGGAATTTGAAAAAGAATTTGACATTCAAATCCCAGATGATCAAGCTGAAAATATCGCAACAGTAGGTCAAGCTATATCATATATAGAGGCTGCAAAATAAGTAAAAACTTTTATGGAATTAAAGCGAGTTGTAGTTACAGGATTAGGCGCTTTAACACCTATTGGGAATACCAAAGATGAATTTTGGGAAGGCTTAATTGGTGGTAAAAGTGGTGCTGGACCTATAACCTATTTTGATACCGAAAAGTTTAAAACAAAATTCGCTTGCGAATTAAAAAACTTTGAGGCTACCGATTTTCTGGATAGAAAAGAGGCACGCAAAATGGATAAGTTTGCGCAATACGCTATGGTTGCCGCTGATGAGGCAATTGCGGATGCCAAACTTAATCTTGACGAAGTCAACAAATTACGAGTAGGGGTTATTTGGGGAGCAGGAATAGGTGGATTGGAAACATTTCAAGAAGAAGTTTTAAACTTTGCTTCTGGTGACGGCTCTCCAAGATTCAACCCATTCTTCATTCCCAAAATGATTGCCGACATTGCTCCGGCTAACATTTCCATAAAATATGGTTTTATGGGGCCAAATTATACAACAGTTTCTGCCTGTGCTTCTTCGGCAAACGCGATGTTTGATGCACTAAACTCTATTCGTTTAGGGCATTGCGATGTCATAGTAACTGGAGGAAGTGAAGCAGCAGTAACTATTGCTGGAATGGGTGGATTTAACGCCATGCATGCGTTATCAACCAGAAATGAAAGTCCGGAAACTGCTTCTCGTCCTTTTGATGGAACTAGAGACGGTTTTGTTTTGGGCGAAGGCGCTGGCGCAATAGTTTTAGAAGAGTACGAACATGCAAAAGCAAGAGGCGCCAAAATTTATGCTGAATTTGTTGGTGGAGGCTTGTCTTCAGATGCTTATCATATGACGGCACCACATCCTGATGGAATTGGTGTTATTGCGGTCATGAAAAACTGTTTAGAAAATGCAGGGTTAAAACCTGAAGATGTTGATCATATTAACACTCATGGAACTTCTACACCTCTTGGTGATGTGGCAGAACTTAAAGCTATATCAGAAGTTTTTGGTAATCATGCTAAAGAAATAAATATTAATTCAACAAAGTCAATGACTGGTCACTTACTTGGTGCTGCTGGTGCTATTGAAGCTATTTCTGTGATTTTGGCAATGGAACACGGTATTGTTCCACCAACAATTAATCATTCTACTAGGGACGAAAATATTGACCCAGAATTAAATTTAACTTTAAATAAGGCTCAAAAGAGGGACGTCAAGGTAGGTATGAGTAACACCTTTGGATTTGGCGGACATAATGCTTGTGTAGTATTCAAGAGATTAGATTAATTACCGATTGAAAACCATTCGAAACATATTAAATTCCCGTTTTAAAAACAGCGGGAATTTTTTTATTCATTTAAAAAAAGTCTTGGGATTTAAGCCTAAGAATATTCAAATTTATAAAACGGCGTTTACGCATCGTTCCATGAATATTAGGGATGATGAAGGTAATGCTATTAATTATGAGCGTTTGGAGTTTTTAGGGGATGCCATGTTAGGAGCTGTTATAGCCTCTCACTTATATCTTGAAGTTCCTGGTGGTGATGAGGGTTATTTAACTAAGATGCGCTCTAAAGTGGTAAGCAGAGAACATTTAAATGAATTAGGGAGAGACTTAAATCTTATTGAACTTATTGAAAGTAAAATAGCGACGGCCCAGTTTGGAGATAATATCCATGGTAATTTATTTGAAGCCTTAATTGGAGCGATATTTTTAGATAAAGGATTCAAATATTGCGAGAAATTCATTTACAAACGAGTGATTATTCCATATGTTGATATTGCTCAGTTAGAGGGCAGAGTGATCAGTTATAAAAGTTTACTCATTGAATGGTGTCAGAAGGAAAAGAAAACATTTAATTATAATGTGTATGAAGACTCAGGTAATGATGAAATCAGACACTTTTCAGTAAAATTATCAGTGGATAATAAGGTGATAGCTAAAGCTCGAGCTACCTCAAAAAAGAAGGCTGAAGAAAAGGCTTCAAAACGTGCGTTTTATGTGTTTCAGACAAGAATGTCACATTAGCTTTTTTTATTTATAGAATAGTAATAACTACAACGATTGAGTTGTTGTTTCTTCTTAAGATTACGAAAAACTTATCACTTTGAATGTTTTAAATATTATATTTACATCGATTTATATAAGTTATGGCGGTACACAAACTTATTCTTGATGATGTTTTTGATGAGTCTGTATTTACTTTAATTGCAATTCATTGCAGTATTGAAGACTATCGTTTAGCGTATCTTCTTAATAAGTTTTTACATATCAATTTATGTAGGAAAAGATTTGATTTAGATTTTAAAAATGGAAAATCGGCCTATTCTATATTTAATTGGGAAGATAAAAAGCAACTTATTGACTGGAATTTAGTGTCAAATATTTGTAAAACAAATGATTACACACAAGTTAATTCTGGATTGTTATTTGAAACAACACAAAGTATTACTAAAACATATCATTTATTGCCTGAATTAAAAACGGTTAATTATCTATTGAAAATAGATGATGAATTAAATTTAGTAAAGGAAAAATATATTATTAATACGATATTAAGTATTCCTCAAATAGCAACAGCCTATACTATTGATCAAAATCAATTAAAATCTAAAGACAATTTAATTTTCAACTAATGCCAATCAGAAAAAAAACTAAAATAGTAGCCACATTAGGGCCAGCATCAAGTACCAAAGAAGTATTAAAAGGAATGCTTGATGAAGGCGTTGATGTCTTCAGAATTAATTTTTCTCACGCAGATTATAATGATGTCGCAGAACGCATTCAAATGATACGTGATCTCAATAAGGAATTTGGATATAACTGTGCCATTTTAGGCGATTTACAGGGTCCTAAACTTAGGGTCGGAGTCATGAAAGAAGAAGTTGTAGTGCATCCTGGTGATGAAATTATATTCGCAACTGGAGAACGTTTTGAAGGTACAAAAGAGCGCGTTTACATGACTTACGATAGATTTCCTCAAGACGCTAAACCAGGAGAAAGAATTCTATTAGATGATGGTAAATTAATTTTTGAGGTTGTTTCTTCGGATAAAATAAGTGAAGTAAAAGCTAAAGTCATTCAGGGAGGACCTTTAAAATCAAAAAAAGGAGTCAACTTACCTAATACAAATATTTCACAACCGGCCTTAACAGAAAAAGATATAGAGGATGCCCTTTTTGCAATAAAGCATCAGGTGGATTGGATTGCTTTATCATTTGTGCGTCATGCAGAAGATTTAATGCAGCTTCGTGATTTAATTAAGGAGCATAGCGAAGAAAAAATCCCAATTATCGCTAAAATTGAAAAACCAGAAGCTGTTGAGAACATAGATAAAATTGTGGCTCATTGTGATGGTATTATGGTAGCCCGTGGTGATCTTGGTGTTGAAATTCCAGCTGAAGAAGTTCCACTTATTCAAAAGCAATTAGTATTAAGAGCTAAAAAAGCGAGAATTCCGGTTATTATTGCTACACAAATGATGGAGACCATGATATCCAGTTTAACACCTACCAGAGCTGAGGTTAATGATGTGGCTAACTCTGTAATGGATGGAGCTGATGCGGTTATGCTTTCTGGTGAGACCTCAGTAGGTCAGTATCCCATTCAGGTAATTAGACAAATGGCCAATATTTTGAAAAGGGTTGAAGACTCTCCACTCATTCAAGTTCCTCAATTACCACCGCATATTCGTACAAACCGTTACATAACAAAATCTATATGTTATCATGCGGCTAATATGGCAAATGAAATTAATGCAAAAGCTATTTCAACATTAACAAATAGTGGTTATACGGCATTTCAAATTTCAGCCTGGAGACCTTTATCTCATATTTTAGTTTTTACTTCAAACAAACGAATTCTTACACAACTCAGCTTACTTTGGGGTGTTAAGGCTTTTTATTATGACAGATTTGTGAGTACAGATGAAACTATTGAAGACGTCAATAATATTTCTTGTAAAATGGGTTACCTTGAAGAAGGAGATATGTTAATTAGTTTAGCTGCCATGCCAATTCAGAGCAAAGGAATGGTGAATACCTTACGAGTTACAGAAATTACCTCTTGTCCAATTTAACAAGAAAGATTTTTAATATTTTAAAAAGATTCACATTTAATTCTAATGTGAATCTTTTTTTTTGTGCCAATATTAGCCAATAGCTTTATTAAAACCCAAACTTCAACTGCACACTGATGCTTTTTTGTTCGAGTATTTTTTTTGTTTCAGTATTTAAATTAGAGATAGAGATACCCAATAAGCGAACTGAATTATTTAGTTTTTCCTGAAATAATAAGTCTTTAGCCGTTTCAAAAATTAGGGATTTATCACTTATATAATAATGCAAGGTTTTACTTCTTGTTTGTAAGGTAAAATCACTATACTTTATTTTTAAAGAGAGGGTTTTACCAGCTACCTTACTTTTGTTTAAACGCTTTGAAACTTCATTTGCGATTTGATCTAATCTTTCAAGCATGAATATTTCACTTGACAGATTTTCATTAAAAGTATGTTCCGCAGCGAGTGATTTTCTAACTCTATTTGGTTTCACTTCACTCTTATCAATGCCTCTAACTATATTATAGTAATGTATACCTGATTTTCCAAAATGTGCTTCTAAATATTCTATGGATTTTGATTTTAAATCTTTCCCCGTAAAGATGCCTAGTTGATACATTTTTTCAGCAGTTACTTTTCCAACGCCATAAAATTTTCTAATATCAAGTTTTTCTAAAAACTCATGAACCTCTTCAGGCGTTATGGTTTTTTGTCCATTTGGCTTATTGTAATCACTGGCTACTTTAGCAATAAACTTATTTATTGAAATCCCCGCGGAAGCTGTTAATCCAACTTCTTTCAATATGCGCTCTCTTATCTCTTTAGCGAGTAAGGAAGCGCTAGGGTTTCCTTTTTTGTTATTTGTGACATCTAAATAGGCTTCATCCAATGAAAGAGGCTCAACCAGATCAGTATAATCATAAAAAATGGTTCGTATTTTTTTTGAGATTTCATGATACCTATCAAAACGAGGTTTTACAAAAATCAATTCTGGGCAATTTCGTATAGCCTGTATACCGCTCATGGCGCTTTTTACTCCAAATTTTCTGGCTTCATAACTCGCTGCACTTACAACGCCACGTTTTTCACTTCCTCCAACTGCAATCGGTTTTCCTTTTAGTTCAGGATGGTCCATTTGCTCTACAGAGGCATAAAAGGCATCCATATCAACATGAATAATTTTTCTAACAGGTGGAATCTCAGACATCTTGTAAAAATATAATATCTTTATCAAAGAGAATTCAATGCCATGGCAAAAACAGCAATTATTATTGGAGCAACAGGCCTTACAGGAGGTTTATTATTACAAGGTCTTTTAGAAGATAAGAGATACCAAAAAATCAAACTAATTAGCAGAAAATCATGCAATATCAAGCATCCAAAAATTGAAGAGCATCTGGTAGATTTATTTGAACTTGAAAAACAGCAACATTTATTCATTGCTGATGAGGTTTTTTGCTGTATTGGCACAACCAAGGCTAAAACACCTAATGAGGAACAGTATCTTAAGATTGATTATGAAATTCCTGCTACTTTGGCTGGCCTTTGTGGAAAAATGGGAATACAAACCTTCGTGGTCATTTCAGCATTAGGAGCCAATAAAAAGAGCAAAATATTTTATAATAGAACCAAAGGAAGAATGGAAGAAGAAGTTTTGAGGAATAAAATTAAAAACATCTATATTCTTCAACCTTCATTAATTGGAGGCTCAAGAAACGAAAAACGATTAGGAGAAAAAACCGCTAAATTATTTATGAGTGTTTTAAATCCGTTTTTAATAGGAAATTTAAAAAAATACCGATCTATACATCCTAAAACTATTGTAAACGCCATGATATGGCTTGCCAATAATGAATACAAATCTGGTAGAATCCCTTCAAATGAAATTCAACAAATTGCTGATAGTGTATGATTGAAATAGAACGCAAGTTTTTAGTAACCTCTCAAGATTTTAAAAATGAAGCTTTTAAAACCATCAGAATAGAGCAGGGATTTTTAAACACTCATAAAGACCGAACAGTGAGAGTTAGATTAAGTGGCAATCAAGGATTTATAACAGTAAAAGGGCTTTCTTCTGACAATGGATTATCTCGATTTGAATGGGAAAAGGAAATTTCAAAAGAGGACGCTAAAGCATTATTAAAACTTTGTGAACCCGGAAGAATCGAAAAAACACGATATGACGTTGAGTTTAACCAACATGTTTTTGAGGTAGATGTTTTTCATGGTGATAACGAAGGCTTAATAATAGCAGAAGTTGAATTAAAAAAAGTGAACGAGAAATTTAATAAACCTCATTGGATAGGTGAAGAAGTAACAGGAAACATTAAATATTATAATTCTCAATTAAGTTTAAAACCATTTAGCACCTGGCATCATTTATAGATTAAATAAAATTTAAAGCATGAGACTATTTTTTATAATTGGTATTATTTTACTCAACTTAACATCTTGCCGAAAGGTTGTTAAATCTAATTCAGAGATAAACACAGAGGACACTTTAAAAATTCAGAGTATAGACAGTTCTGCGAATGCCATTTTAGAATTTAAAAGTGAACAGAAAAAGGATTCGATCTTAACAGTCACAAATCAAAAAACTATTAAACAAATAAAACAAGAACTCATCCAAAAAGGGTTTCAAACCTTTGATTATGTTGATGTAAAATCAAAGGACACTATTTTAATGCAACAATATTTTATAGCCTTTTTAAAAAGTGGGCCGACACGTTCACAAACAAAAAAAGAAGCAGATAGTCTTCAATCATTACATTTGGCGCATTTAAGTAAGATGTATGAGTTGGGATACGCGGATATTTCTGGACCATTTGGTGACAATGGTGAAATTAGAGGCATTTCTATTTATAATGTGCCAACTTTATATATGGCGGATAGTTTGGCTAATTTAGACCCCATGGTAAAAGCAGGCAGATTAATTATTGAAATACATCCATGGTGGGCAGCAAAAGGGTTTTCTTTAAGATAGTACTGATGGTTTTCAGAATGATGTTACAACTTATTGATGTCGTAACAATTTTAGGTCTATTAGCAGTTCACTTTGTTATAAAAGAACGCACTTTTTGGTCTTCATTGTTTTTTTATGCCCTGCCTTTACCTGTTATTATTTTTATTGTATTAATGCTGTCAATTGTTCTCACAAAAAAGTGGAGGCGATATAATTTAATAATAGCTGCATTATTGTTATTGGTTTGGTTAGGAAGAAGTTTTAAATTACATATTCAAGATGATATTTTAGAAAATGATTTAGAAGTTGTGTTTTGGAATACTGCTAGACTCAATACTTTTGAAACGGCTTTTAATGAAGTGGAAGATATTCCAGATGTTATGGTATTGGCGGAGTACAGAAATAAAGATATAGGGGAATTAAAAATAAGATATCCTGAATATTATTTTTATAGATCAGATCAAGAAATGCTTATCTTTTCAAAAACACCATTAGTTATTGAAAGGGAAAACACTTCAAAATTTAACACTTCAGTTATTAATTTTAAAACAGCTGGCATCAATTTTTATGCAGTTGATGCTGCAGGAAGCACTGATGTCCCTCGAGAATGGGGATTAAGATACATCAATAAATCAATCAAGGAAAAGAATAATACCATTGTTCTGGGAGATTTTAATACACCTTATGAATCTATCTATTTAAAAGAATTAAAAAAGGATTTTAATCACGCATTTTCTAAAAAAGGAAATGGATTTAAGGAAACCTGGTTTTATAATTTACCATTATTGTGTCTCGATTATATTTGGGTTTCAAGGGATTTACATATTTTAAAAACAGAAAAAGTATTTAGTTCAAAATCAGACCATAGTATGTTGAAAACAGTTGTTAAAAGGCAATAGTATTTAAGTATATTAATCATTTAACCACTGCAATTATTTGTCTTAAGATGTCGGTTTTGATAATGAGTTGCGTTTTATTTGTTTCTAAGAGAAAAAATTATTTTAGTTTTTAACTTGTTATATTCCAAAGTCATATTCATGCACCACTTTACAAATCCTAACATGAAACCAACTGTACCAATCATTTTTGCCTTTTTCTTGAGCCTTTAAATGATCACTTTGATGTTTCCAGTTTTTAATATCCTCTAAAGTTTCCCAATAACTTACGGTAATACCGATATTGTTTCTTGCACTATCCATACTTATAAACCTTTTTTGTTTTTTGGCAAGTGTTTCCATATAGCTTGCCATATCATGGTATCCATTAGTGTTTAAGGTTTGCTTTGATGTAAAAATCACTGCATAATAAGTTTTTTTTCAGTCATTTTTAGATTTTAATTTTGCATTTTAAAGTTACATTTTTTAGGAAAAAGGCTGGGTTTTAAACGGCTTTTTATTAGTACCTTTACTTCAAAATTGGATAATTCGTAAAAACAAAGACAATATGGGCGCAATTGCTGCTGATTTCGGAATAAAAGAGGCCTTAAAACAATTAGGCGTTCAAGACATAAATAATGGAACTTCAACGGGGGCAAATAATTTTTCTAGCGGAGAAATCCTTGAAAGTTATTCGCCGGTTGATGGACAATTAATTGGAAAAGTAAAAACAACCACCAATGCAGATTATGAAAAAGTAATGGAGACAGCAACTTCTGCTTTTAAAATCTGGAGAACTAAACCAGCACCTCAGCGAGGCGAGATTGTGCGTCAATTTGGAGATAAACTTAGAGAGAAAAAACAAGCACTGGGCAAACTCGTTTCCTATGAAATGGGTAAGAGTCTTCAAGAAGGATTAGGAGAAGTACAAGAAATGATTGACATCTGTGATTTTGCGGTAGGATTATCGCGTCAGCTTCATGGATTAACCATGCATAGCGAAAGACCGGGTCACAGAATGTATGAACAATATCATTCCCTAGGAGTTGTGGGAATTATTTCGGCGTTTAATTTTCCGGTTGCTGTTTGGTCTTGGAATACTGCCTTAGCTTGGATTTGCGGCGATGTTTGTGTTTGGAAACCTAGTGAAAAAGTACCCTTATGTGGGATTGCTTGTCAAAATATTGCAGCTGAAGTTTTTAAAGCAAATAATTTGCCTGAAGGCATCTCTTGTTTAATTAATGGAGATTATAAAGTTGGTGAATTAATGACAAAAGATGCTCGAGTACCATTAATTTCTGCTACGGGCTCAACTAGAATGGGTAAAATTGTTGCGCAAGAAGTGGCGGGGCGTTTAGGAAGATCTTTATTAGAATTAGGAGGGAATAATGCTATTATAGTAACACCAGATGCTGACATTAAAATGACCGTGATTGGAGCTGTTTTTGGCGCAGTAGGCACTGCCGGACAACGTTGTACTTCAACACGCCGTTTAATTATTCACGAATCTATTTATGATAACGTAAAGCGAGCAATTGTTGACGCATATAAACAATTGAGAATAGGAAACCCGCTTGACGAAAACAATCATGTAGGGCCATTAATTGACAAAGATGCCGTAAAAATGTATCAGAATGCTTTATCAAAAGTAGTTGAAGAAGGCGGAAAAATAGCGGTTGAAGGAGGAGTGCTAACAGGTAAAGGTTACGAAAGTGGATGTTATGTGAAACCGGCCATTGCTGAAGCAAAACCAGATTTTAAGATTGTTCAGCACGAAACATTCGCACCAGTATTATACTTGTTAAAATATAATGGTAATGTGGAAGACGCCATACATATTCAAAATAATGTAGCTCAAGGATTATCTTCTGCTATTATGACAAACAATTTACGTGAAGCAGAGCGATTCTTATCTGTTGAAGGTTCTGATTGCGGAATTGCCAATGTTAATATTGGAACATCGGGAGCTGAAATTGGAGGCGCTTTTGGAGGTGAAAAGGAAACAGGTGGAGGACGTGAGTCTGGAAGTGATGCCTGGAAAGTTTATATGAGAAGACAAACAAATACCATTAACTATACTACCAGTTTGCCATTAGCTCAAGGTATAAAATTTGATTTATAAAATTATATAGGAAAAAACCTTGCCTCAATGCCGGTTTTTTTCGGGAGAGACAAGGTTCAGAATATAATTGATTAATAGCAATACAAAAATATAAATATTTTATGTTGTAATGCTATTTCAAGGTTAAGTAAAGGTTAAATTTAACTGTGTACATTAACTATATTTTACTTTTCTTAAGATCCTTAGGGACTCTTTATATGAATTATAAATGTCTTCGCTGTATTCTTTTAGAAAAGGCCTTGCTTCATTGAGTTTATCGATGGCTTCATGGAATAAATTCAAATAACAAATCAGGTAAGTTGCCGGTAAATTTTTTAAATCTAATTTTTCAATTTTTGTAAGTGTTAATCCTTTTTTAAGTTTTTCTAAAATGGTGTTATTACTGTTGTAAATATGATGTAATGTTTTTTTGTCAAATTGTGGCGGCTCAAATAATAACGTAGTTTCAATCGAATAGTTGGCATTATTTTCAAATTTTATGATGGTTTCTTCTAACTGATAATATTTATTATTGTTTTGCAAACCAAGATTAACATACTCAATAATTTTAAAATGGCTGTCATCAAAACTGATAGAAACCTCATCTAGAACTGAAAAAAATAAACGTACTTGCTCGTTAACGAGTTCTATGTCAACTCTAGAGAAAAATTCTTCATCCTTCACCATTTTTTTTTGTCCAGACCAACAAACCACAAAATATTCTTTGAACACTTTATATTGAGGATTGTAATCTTTTCTTTTGTTCAAAAAATCAAAAACACCATTTAAGGTATGTTCAATGTTGTTTTGAGCATTATTCTCAATGGCCTCAACCATTTTTGAATTAACATCTTTTATTTCAACATCAAATACTTTTGGCATACTCATGCTGCCATCTCTAAAAAAAACAGAGCCACCGTAATACTTCCAAATATTTTTTCTGAGCGATGTTATTTTTTCAAGAGACCTTATGGTCACCAATCCAACCACCTTATCATCTGGTAAATGAGGAAAAGGAATATTTTCGTATTGAACAATTGGCGGATTAGTTAGATAGGCATTAATGAGATTCTGAATTTTACTGTCATCAAAAAAATCGACTCCAACAATATTATTGTCTTCATCATCTACTCCAATAACAATGTAAGAATTGTTTTTTGGGTTGCTGTTTGACAACGCACAAATATGTTTTAAAAACTTCGCTTTTCCTTCTTTATGGCTAATATCAATTTTACGTTTTTTATCATAAAAACTATTCTCATCATTATGAGCCAACAGGTGTTTTATGAGCAAACGTTTATTAATCATAATCAGTTCAAACTAAAAGAGGTATAAAAGGAATTTAAATTATTAGCTTTTTTTAACGGTGGTACTGTTTGCTTGTGCTGTAGGAAACACGAGTAAATCAGCAATATTTACATGATACGGACGAGAAATAACAAAAGATATGATGTCTGCAATATCTTGAGCTTGTAATGCTTTAAAACCTTTATAAACAGTATCTGCAATTTTATCTCCTTTAAAACGTACTTGTGAAAATTCCGTTTCAACTAAGCCAGGGTTTACAGAGCCCACTTTAATTCCAAACGGATTAAGGTCAATTCGCATGCCTTCAGTAATTGCTAAAACGGCATGTTTGCTGGCACAATATACATTGCCTTTTGGATATACTTCCTTGCCTGCCGATGAGCCAATATTTATAATGTGTCCCGCCTGTCTTTCAGTCATTTGAGGAATAATCGCTTTGCTAACATATAAAAGACCTTTTACATTAATATCCATCATAGCATCCCAGTCATCAAGACTGCCTGTTTGTATGGGGTCTAATCCATGTGCGTTACCTGCATTATTAATTAATATATCTATTGTTTTAAATTCGTTTGGCAATGAATTTATAGCTTTTTCAATTTCAGTTTTATCTCTAACATCAAAGCTTAGAGTATAAATTTTTGTTAATGACTCCAATTCTTTTTTAATAGTTTGAAGTCGTTCTGCTCTTCTTCCACATAAAATTAAATTAATGCCTTGTTTAGCAAATTCATAGGCCGTGGCCTTTCCAATGCCACTTGTTGCTCCAGTTATTAGGGCGGTTCTTTTCATTTATTTATAGCGTGTAATAATGGCACTTAAACGAATACCATTGCAGGTTATATATGTTTTTTTGCAATTCATGTATAAAAATACTTAAAACGAATTTAATATCTTACTATTGCTTATTAATTATGATTAACTATTGAAATAGAGTGTATTGCATGCTTTTTTGTTTTAATAATTTCATGTTTAAATCACATATTGATATTTTATTATTCATTAAATAATTTTTATGAAGTCTAAAACTCAATGATAAGTCGTATATAATTTAATAAACCCAAAACATAATTTTTATGAAAACTCTCAAAAAAATAAACCTTTTTATTTTAACTCTGATTTTAATATCCTTTTATTCTTGTAGTAATTCAGAAACTGACGCTAATAAAATGGAAGGGATAGCACCTAGAATATCAGTTAGATTGGTCGATGCTCCCGGTGATTTTAAGGCTGTTAATGTTGAAGTTGTTGATGTTATGATTAAAATGGATGATGACAGTGATGGAGAAGGCGGTTGGATGTCTCTTGAAGTGCAAAATGCAACAGTGAACTTATTGGATTTCACAGGCGGAATAAGTCAAGTTCTTGTGGACCGATTTCCTATCCCTGCGGGTACTTTAAGTCAAATGCGTTTAGTGTTAGGAGACGGAAACACGATTGTTATAGAAAATAATTCTGAAGAAGATATTGAATATGACCTCAAAACACCAAGTGCGCAGCAATCAGGATTAAAACTTAAAGTGAATACGGTTATTGAAGAAGGATTTACCTATGATTTTATTTTAGATTTTGATGTTGAAAAATCTATTGTAATCGCTGGAAATTCAGGTAATATTATTTTAAAACCTGTTCTTTATGTAAGCACAGAAGTCAGTTCAGGAATTATTGAAGGAACTGTAACACCTGTTGATGTGCCATCTATAGCATCGGTATTGGTTGACGATAAAGGGACGCCAGAAACGGACGATGATTTTATAATTTCTGCTTATACAGATGAAAATGGAAGTTTTGCTTTATGGGGAGTTCCAGAAGGGACGTATGAGGTGATTATAACCCCTGTAGATCCTGAATCAGATTATATTGGTGGAAGCGCAACAGATGTTGTTGTTACTAAAGGAGAAATAACGATTATAGCGAATCCTATAGAGTTACAATTGAAACCAGGATCCATAAGTGGAGACGTAACTAATAATATAGAAGTAACAGTTGAGGTAAAAGTTAGTAGTACTGAAGAAGTTATTGTAACCATGAATTCTAATGAAAATGGAGAATTTCTTATTGAAGGTATTCCGGCAGGAACCTATATTGTAACCATAAGCGCTACAGGATATGTTTCACAAGACTACTTAAAAGATGGTTCAAAAGATGTAGTAGTTTTAGTAAATACAGAAACAGTATTAGACCCAATTACTTTAGTCGCAAATTAATTATTAAAAACATACTTATTTTAAAGAGCAACACTTAGGTGTTGCTCTTTGTATTTTAACCAATTATTAACGGCCTTTCAGAAATATTTTAACCAATTATTAACACCATACTATTTAAAATTTTAACAATTTGCATAGCCTAATTAAGGGCAGTATATTCAAGTTTTTAAAAAATAAAAAATGATGGAAGAAACAGGGACAATTGATATAAAAACAATCAATGAAAAGATAGAAAAAGAAAGTGCTTTTGTTGATTTGCTCATGCTAGAAATGAACAAGGTCATTGTGGGCCAAAAGCATATGGTTGAAAGACTTTTAATTGGCCTGTTGGGCCAGGGGCATATTTTACTTGAAGGAGTGCCCGGTTTAGCAAAAACATTAGCGATTAATACTTTAGCAAAAGCTATTGATGGGTCTTTCAGCAGAATCCAGTTTACACCAGATTTGTTACCAGCGGATGTTACGGGAACATTAATCTACAACATGAAGCTTAATGATTTCTCAATTAAAAAGGGGCCCATTTTTGCCAATTTTGTTTTGGCCGATGAGATCAATAGAGCGCCTGCAAAAGTGCAGTCTGCTTTGCTTGAAGCCATGCAGGAAAAACAAGTCACTATTGGTGATGAAACCTTTATTCTTGATAAACCATTTTTAGTAATGGCAACCCAAAACCCTGTGGAACAAGAAGGAACCTATCCATTACCAGAGGCTCAGGTTGACCGTTTTATGCTAAAAACAGTGATAGACTATCCAAAATTATCAGAGGAGCAATTGATCATGAGAGCCAATATGAAAGGCGCTTGGGATAAAGTGAATCCTGTGGTATCCATTTCAAAAATATTAAAAGCTCAAGAAGCGGTGAAGGAAGTTTATATGGACGAAAAAATTGAGAAATACATTCTTGATATTGTTTTTGCTACACGTTACCCAGAAAAATATAAACTACCAGATCTAAAACCTTTAATTTCTTTTGGAGCTTCACCGCGTGGTAGTATTAATTTAGCAATAGCTGCTAAATGTTATGCCTTTATCAAACGTCGTGGTTATGTCATTCCAGAAGATGTTAGAGCCGTTGTACATGATGTATTAAGACACAGGATTGGGATTACTTATGAAGCTGAAGCTGAAAATGTGACTTCTGAGGATATCATCAACAAAATTGTCAACGAAATAGAAGTACCATAGAATTTCAGATTTTAGAATGAAGAATAACGATTTAAAGAAATCGTAAATCAATATCTACAATCGTAAATTGAGAAATGGACACTAAAGAATTACTAAAAAAAGTACGAAAAATAGAGATTAAGACACGTCGGTTGTCTGATCATATATTTGGAGGAGAATACCATTCCACCTTCAAAGGGAGAGGTATGACATTTAGTGAAGTAAGGCAGTATCAATACGGTGATGATGTTAGAAATATTGATTGGAATGTTACAGCAAGATATAGTGAGCCTTTTATAAAAGTTTTTGAAGAGGAACGTGAATTAACCATGATGCTCATGGTAGACATTTCAGGGTCAGAATTTTTTGGTACCCAAGGACAGTTCAAAAATGAAGTAATTACAGAGATTGCAGCAACTTTAGCTTTTTCCGCAACACAAAACAATGACAAAATTGGGTTGATTCTGTTTTCAGATAAGATAGAACTTTATATTCCACCTAAAAAAGGACGATCACACGTGTTAAGGATTATACGTGAACTTATAGAATTTAAGCCTCAAAGTAAAAAGACAAACATAGCTGAAGCCTTGAAATTTTTATCAAGTGTTATGAAGAAAAAGGCAATTGTCTTTGTGCTTTCAGATTTTATTGCAGATGATTTTCAGCACAACATGAAGATAGCAGCAAAAAAACACGATGTTACTGGAATACGCGTATATGATAAACGCGAAGAAGAAATTCCAAATTTAGGAATGGTTCAAATGGAAGATGAAGAAACTGGTGAGTTAATGTTGGTAAATACATCATCAAAAAAAGTCAGACTTAATTATGGTAAATTCTATCGTGACCGTGTTGAATATTATAAAAACAGTTTTTCAAAATCTGGTGCAGGGACCATTAATTGCAGAGTTGATGAAAGTTATGTTAAAAAGTTATTAGGTTATTTTAAGGCAAGAGCATAAAAATATTTATGAATAATAGTTTAAGAATATTGAACAAAAAATTAGCTGATTGGGGCCTTAGGTCTTCAGGTGTTTTATGTTTGTTCTTTTTCCTTGCGTCATGGCTCTTAAACGCTCAAGTTACGGCCTCAATAGACTCAACTTCTATAAAAATAGGAGCACAAATAACATATAGTATTGAGGTAAAAACAGATACAACCAGTTTAGTTGTCTTTCCTGAAGGACCATCATTTTCTCCTTTAGAAATGATTGAGTCTTATAAAACCGATACGCTTTGGCAAAATGATAAGTATAATCTTATAAAAAAATACGGATTAACTCAATTTGATTCCGGTGCTTATACTATTCCGCCTCAAAAAATCATTATTGGAGACAAAACATATCTAACGGATTCATTAAAAGTTGAGGTGAGAAATATTTTGGTAGACTCTACCAAGCAAGGTCTTTATGATATAAAACCAATAATTGAAGTTGAAAAACCTACAAGTGATTGGTGGAAATATCTACTTTATATTTTGTTGGCATTAGGGGTTGTCGCCGGCATATTATATTGGTTTTTATGGCGAAAAAAGCCTCTAACTGAGGAAGAACAGATTGCCTTATTACCGCCTTATGACAGAGCGAAATTGGCATTAAAAAAGTTAGAAGAAAGTACTTATTTAAAGCAGGATGAATTTAAAGAGTATTATTCTGAACTGACATTAATAATTAGAAAATATTTAGATGAGAAAGTGTATGACCATTCTTTGGAAAGTACCACAGATGAACTTATTAATAGACTTAGATTATTAAAGGAAGCCAATCAGATTGATTTAAATCAAGAAACTATAAAAAATCTGGAAAGCATCCTAAAACGTGCAGATTTAGTAAAATTTGCAAAATCCAAACCAGATCCTGCCTTGGCTGAATTAGACCGAAAAACCATTGATGTGGAAATTGATCATGTAAAAGAAGTTTTGCCAGAGCCTAGTGAAGAAGAGAAACTTCTTAACGAACAATACAAAGAAGAATTAAAAAGAAAAGAAAATAGAAAAAAGATAGTAATCACTATTGCCGTTGCAGCGGCGCTTATAATCTTAACATTTGTTGGCTTTGGGCTTAAATATGGTTTCAGTTATGTAAAAGACACTGTATTAGGAAATTCCAGTTTAGAATTGCTTGAAGGAAATTGGGTAACTAGTGATTATGGCGTACCACCAATCACTATTTCGACGCCAGAAGTGTTAAAGCGCATGTCACCTGAACAATCAAAAGAAGCTATTGAACAAGCTCAAATGACGATGTTTGGTTTTGGGAATTTAGTCGAGCAGTTAAGTATTGTGGTAGTCACTTCAAAAGTGAAACTTGAAGGAGATAAAAAAGTAGATTTAAAAGAGGTTGTAGAAAAAAACATTAAAACCTGGGAGGATAGTGGTATTCAAAACATAGTAGTTCAAAACGACCAATTTGTAACACCTAATGGCGCGGAGGGATTAAAAACCTATGGAACGGCAGATTTTCCGCATGGTACTTCTGGTGACAATAAATCAAAAGGGAATTATGTGATATTGGCATTTAATTCAAACAATGTCATTCAAGAAGTTATTTTGTCATGGAAAATGGATGATGTTTATGCTAATGAAATGGCAGATCGTATTTTAAATTCAGTTGAACTCATTAAACCTAAAGAGTAATGTTTGAAGGCATTGAATTTATAAACAAGGAATTCTTTTGGTTGTTATTATTACTTCCTGCTGCTATACTTTGGTATATTTTAAAAAATAAAAAGCAAACAGCAGAACTTAAGATAACGAGTTTAAAAGGCTTTAAGATTACAAATTCTATTTTGCCAAAGTTTAAGCACCTGCTATTTGTTTTAAGACTTCTGGCTTTGGCTTTAATAATTGCAGCAATGGCAAGACCTCAAACAGTTGATGTGTCAACACGAACAAAAACAACACGAGGTATTGATATCGTCATGGCTATTGATGTATCGGCAAGTATGTTGGCAAAAGATTTGTTACCTAACAGACTTGAAGCTTTAAAAGAAGTGGCTGCAGAATTTATAAAAGACAGGCCAAATGACAGAATTGGGTTAGTAGAATATGCGGGTGAAAGCTATACTAGAACGCCAATAACTAGTGATAAATCCATTATTTTAAATTCTTTAAAAGGCGTAAGATATAATACTATAATTGAAGGAGGAACTGCTATTGGTTCTGGTTTGGCTACCGCTGTGAATAGGTTAAAAGATAGCAAGGCTAAAAGTAAAGTTATCATATTATTAACTGACGGAGTTAACAATTCAGGATTCATAGACCCGAAGATAGCAAGTGAATTAGCCGTTGAATATGGCATAAAGGTTTACACCATTGGATTGGGAACCAATGGAATGGCTTTATCACCTATTAGAATTGATCCAAGAACCGGAGATTTTGAATATGGTCGTGTTCAAGTAGAAATAGATGAAGCTTTATTAAAGGAGATTGCAGAGGTTACGAACGGGAAATATTTTAGAGCGACTAATAATGAAAAGTTAGAAGAAATTTATGCTGAAATCAACAAACTTGAAAAAACGGACATTGATGAATTCAAGTATTATAATTATCAAGAAAAGTTTCGCCCTTTGGCTCTTTTAGCAGGATTTTTATTGCTATTAGAATTTTTATTAAGAGCGACCATTTTTAGGAGTTTTGTATAAAATAAAATATTCAAATTAATAGAATAGGCACAGAAAACAGATGTATCAATTAGATGAAAAAATATGGTTTTGGGTTTTGGGAGTTATTCCTATAATAGCCCTATTCTTTCTAATTTTACAAATTTGGAAGCATAAATCACAAAGCAATTTTGCTGATAAATTATTGCTTAAAAGATTAAGTCCTAACACCTCATTATTTAAATCAATCTTAAAATTAGTAGTACTTAGTTTAGTCTTTGCATCTCTTGCCATCGCCTTAGTAAACCCTAAAATTGGAACAAAACTGGAAACAGTAAAGCGCGAAGGTGTTGATATCGTTTTTGCTATTGATGTTTCTAAAAGTATGCTGGCAGAAGATATTGCGCCAAACCGTTTAGAAAAGGCAAAGCAATTAGTAACTCAAATCATTAATAATTTAGCAAGTGACCGTGTTGGTATTATTGCCTATGCGGGAAAGGCGTTTCCTCAATTACCAATTACGACAGATTATGCCGCTGCAAAAATGTTTTTGCAGAATATGAACACAGATATGCTATCGTCTCAAGGAACGGCTATTAATGAAGCTATTAAACTGGCTAAAACTTATTATGATGATGAAGAACAAACCAATAGGGTGCTTATTATAATTTCCGATGGCGAAGATCACAGTGAAGAAGCTGCATCGGTTGCTGAAGAAGCTAATGAAGAGGGCATTCGAATATTCACTATAGGTGTTGGTGATGTTAAAGGTGGTCCAATTCCTGAAAAAAGAAATGGAATAATTTTAAATTATAAAAAGGATAATAATGGCGAAACTGTTATAACTCGATTGAATGAAGAGATTCTTGAAAGTATAGCTAGTAAAGCAAATGGCGTTTATATTAATGGTAAAAACACTAATGAATTAGTAGATCAAATAGGCGAAATTTTAAATAAAATGGATAAAAAAGAATTTGAATCAAAACAATATGCCGATTTTAAAGACCAGTTTCAATGGTTTTTAGGTTTGGCTTTGTTCTTTTTATTTTTAGACATTTTCTTATTAGAACGTAAAACAGGTTGGTTAAAGAAATTGAATTTATTTAACGAGAATTTATAAAACCTTTAACTTGTTGATATATATTGGTTTAATATCTTTAGATTGATTTAAAAAAGGAAGAAAGAAGATGAATATGAAGAACTTAATTATAATTATTACTACATTATTTGTGACCGTTTCTTTTTCGCAGGAAAAGGAAGAACAGGATCTATTGGCAATAAAAAAAGCCAACAGTTATGTTTATGAAGGGAATCAATTATCTAAGGGAGAGGATTTTGTGACGGCTGAGATGGAATACAGAAAAGCCATATCTGAAAATGTATCCAGCGCTGTAGGTGCTTATAATTTGGCCAATGCTTACTACAAAAAGGGAAGTTTTGAAGAAGCTTTATACCGTCAACAACAGGTTGTTCAATCATCTACTTCCAAAGCAGAAAAACATAAAGCTTTTCACAACATTGGAAATATTTTAATGCAGAATAAAAAGTGCAAAGAGGCCGTTGAAGCCTATAAAAATGCATTAAGAAATGACCCAACTGATGATGAAACTCGTTACAATTTTGGGCTAGCTAAAGAATGTGCCGAGCAACAAAAAGATCAGCAAGACCAAAATAAGGACAATAAGGATAATCAAGACAAACAAGACGAAAATAAAGATAAGCAGGATCAAAAGGATAAAGACAAGGAAGGTGATAATAAGGAAGACCAAAAAGATAAAGGCGATCAGGATAAAAAGGAAGGAGATGATAAAAAAGATGAAGAAGGAAAGCCTAAGGAAGAGAAAAAAGATCAAGATAAAGGAAAAGAAGATACTCAAAATAAAGATCAACAAAAACCTCAACCCCAACCTGGAAAATTATCTGATCAGCAAATAAAAAGTTTGTTAGAGGCAATGAATAATCAGGAACAAAAAGTTCAAGAAAAAATGAATGCCGAAAAGCAAAAAGGAGTAAAAGTAAAAACAGAGAAAGATTGGTAATTAGATAGACGTATTGTTAAAGATTATGAATTTCATAAAACATATTGCCGTAGTATTAATTTTAATTGTGAGTAGTATCTCCTATTCGCAAGTGAAATTTGAAGCTAAAGTGAGCAAGAACAAATTGGGTCTTAATGAACGTTTGCGTATTGATTTTGAAATGAATCAGGACGGCGATCATTTTAGTCCTCCAGACTTTAGTAATTTTACTGTTGTAGGGGGTCCAAATCAATCAGTTAGTAATTCTTGGATTAACGGTGTGCGTTCATTCACTAAAACCTATAGCTATTTTCTAGCTCCAAAAAATCAAGGCAATTTCACTATAGAACAAGCTTCTATCACTATAGATGGTCAAACTTATAAAACGATTCCATTAAAAATCGAAGTCACTGCAGCTATTGATATTCCTAAAGATCCTAATGACCCAGATTACTTAGCAGCAGAAAGCATTCATTTAGTCGCTGAAATTTCTAAAACAAACCCTTATTTAAACGAAGCGATTACTGTTGTTTATAAGCTTTATGTATCTCCAAATACGGGTGTTGATAATTGGCAAGAAACTAATAGTCCTAGATATAATGATTTTTGGAGTCAGAATATAGATATGCAAGGGCAAAAAGTTCAAACAGGAACTTTTAATGGCGAAGATTATCGTTTTCTGGTGTTAAGGAAAACAGTTCTTTATCCTCAAAAAACTGGTAAGCTAGACATTGAACCTTTAACTTTAGACATTTCAGTACAAGTGCCAACAAATAGGCGAGATATTTTTGGTAGACGCTTAATGACACAAGCTCATAGAACAGTTTCTGCAGGTAATAAGACTATAGATGTAAAACCATTGCCGGAAGTTGGTAAACCGGCCGATTTTTCAGGCGCAGTTGGGGATTTTAGCTTTAATGTTACCATGTCAAAAACTGAACTTAATGCTACAGAATCCTTAGAGGCTAAAGTTGAAGTTAAAGGGAAAGGCAATTTAAAACTTATTAATCTTCCTAAAATATCTTTACCTAGTGCATTGGAAGTTTATGAACCTGAGCATAACGAAAATGTTCAAACTAATTTAGAGGGTATGCAAGGGTCCATTTCAGACACTTATACCGTAGTGCCTCAATATAAAGGTAAATATCCAGCCCCTAGTATTTCCTTTTCTTATTTTGATTTAAAAACGGAAACCTATAAGCGCTTGGATTCAAAGGAAATCGTTATTGATGTATTGGAAGGACCTACCGGTGGGGCAAGTTCAAATGACAATATTGCTGCCAATAGTTTTAAACAACCCGTGGTTTTAAGTAGTGACCAATTTGCCTATATTAAAACAAAATCAAATTTCACTTCCATCACACCATCTTATTTTTTTCAATCCAGATTATTTTGGAGCACGCTTTTATTACCATTCTTAGCTATTCCGTTAGCGATGGTCATAAGAAGGAAAAAAGCAGAACGAGATGCTGATATTTTTGGGAACAGAATGAGAGCTGCGGATAGATTAGCTAAAAAATATTTAAGTCATGCAAAAAAGGCATTGGGTAAAAAGGAAGCGTTTTATGTTGCTCTAGAAAAGGCCTTACATAATTATTTAAAAGCAAAGCTACATATAGAAACCAGTGATTTTAGCAAAGACATCATTAAAAATCTTTTGGGTGAGCGTAAGGTGGATGCCCAAATCATTGCAGATTTCATCAGCATTTTAGAAAGTTGTGAATTGGCTAGATATACGCCAATAAACATAGTAACCATGCAGCAGGATTATGAAAAGGCTGCTAAGACTATTTCATTAATTGATAAACAAGCAAGTTAATATGAAACAGTTATTATATATATACATCGCCTTGTTTAGCGCAGTGCTTTTTTCCCAAAACCAATCTTTATTTGAGCAAGGGAATCAGTTGTATAATGATGGTAAATACGATGAAGCTATTGAGAAATACCAAGCTATTCTTAAAACTAATAATCATTCAGAAGCCTTATATTTTAATTTGGCCAATGCGCATTATAAATTAAATCATATTGCACCGAGCATCTATTATTATGAGAAGGCTCTTCAGTTAGCTCCTGATGATCAAGATATCAAAAACAACTTGGCATTTGCAAGAAACATGACTATTGATGCCGTTGATGTACTTCCTGAGACAGGGTTTTCTAAACTCAGTAAAAAAGTAACCGACCTTATGAGTTTTGATAATTGGGCGAAATTGGCCGTAGGCTCTGTTTTAATGTTCGTCATTATCTTTTTATTGTATTATGTCACCTATTCTACTGGCAAAAAACGATTAGCATTTATAACCAGTAATCTATTTCTGTTTTTAGCCATATTTTCTTTAGTAATTGCATTTCATAAATATAACCTTAGTAAAAAGGACAAGCCCGCCATTGTTTTTGCACAAGAAACTATTATTAAAAGTGAGCCAAACAAGAGAAGTCAAGAATTGTTCAGGTTGCATGAAGGCACTAAAGTTCAAATTCTTGATACCGTTAACCAATGGAAAGAAATAAAGTTGGCAGATGGTAAAATAGGTTGGATTGAAAATGAAGATATTAAGGAACTTTAATATATTTCAAGTATCTTTATCTCAATCAATTTTAGTTTTATGAACTTAGATAAAGTATTTGAAAATAATGAACAGTGGATTAAAGATAGGCTTGCTGTGGAACCTGATTTTTTTACCAATTTAGGAAAAGGTCAAAGTCCCGAACTTTTATTTATAGGCTGCTCTGACAGTAGGGTTTCTGCTGAAGAATTAATGGGCTTAGGTCCTGGAGACGCCTTTGTGCACCGCAATATTGCTAATATGGTTATAAGCATTGACCTTAATGTAATGTCTGTTGTCAACTATGCGGTAGAAAATCTTAAAGTAAATCATGTTGTTGTTTGTGGACATTATGAGTGTGGTGGTGTAAAAGCGGCTATGCAATCTGCTGATTTAGGTATTTTGAATCCTTGGTTACGTAACATTCGTGATGTATACCGTATCCATAAAAATGAGCTCAATGCCATTACAGATGAAGACAAAAAGTACGATCGTCTGGTGGAACTTAATGTTAAGGAACAATGCGTTAACCTTATTAAAACAGCGGCGGTTCAAAAAGCTTACAGAGACCGAGGATTAAAGGTACACGGTTGGGTATTTGATGTACATACCGGGAAACTTATTGATCTAAAAATAGACTTTGAGAAGTATTTAAAAGATATTATGGAAATTTATCATCTTGACTAAAATATGAGAGCTTAAATAATCTCTTCTTGTTCAGGATTTATCTCTTCGCCAATTGGTTTGCCATTCACTTTTACCTCAGGGAATAGCATAGGGACTAATGATTTTACAGGATTATAAAGTACAGATTCTTGTTGATCCTGCTCCTTAACAAAGGGCACATTGGCATCTAGTTTATCTAACACAATAAGGATAACACTTAAAATTAAAGCTACTTTCAATCCACCAAAAAGGGCCCCAAGTACTTTGTTAAAAAGACCCAACATTGCAAAATCGGCTATTTTAGTTAAGGCTTTTCCGGCTAAGGCAATCACTAAAACGATGATGATGAAAGTAATAATAAAGGCTGCAATATTTACTGAATTTTCATCCCAGTTTACCCGTTCTTTTAAAAATGAGGCTGCAAAATTACTAAAATGAAAAGCGCCATAAACACCCGCAATTAAAGCAACTAAAGAGGCTAATTCAACAAAAAAGCCGCGCATAAAACCACGGACTAACCCTAAAACCAATAAGGTTAACAAGGAGAGGTCTAAAATACTCATAACATTCAGATTTATAACAAACCTACATAATTTTTGTTTTAAATTTACAAATGCAACATAAAAAGAAGTATCACTTAGGTTCCCTCTGACATCTATTTAAAATATTTATTTCAGAGGAAATATAAAGTTTTGAAAGGAAACTACTTCGTAACTTTGCAACTTTAAAAAAACATTATGTCAAGAGACGAACTTTTAAAACAACGTTGGGAATTAGTAACTAAAAAGTTATCTAATCAATTTGCAGATGGAGACACTTTAGATCTTGATGCCATTATTTATTTAATTGGGGTACAAGAACTTGGGCAGTTGGACCGCCCATTTAAAAAAGAACAAAAACTAGACTTAATGCACATAGCTATCTGTAAGCTTTTATTGCCTTATGGCTATTATGAGCTCGATTTTGTAGATGATGAAGGCTGGCCACATTATAAAACAATTGAAACCTTACCGCACTTAAAGGCAGGCGAACAAAGTGTGCTGATGAAAGAAGCCATAGTAAATTACTTTTTAGAAACAGAGTATATATTTTAAATAAACAGACATACTCGGAATAAAATTCTTACATTCGCGGCTAACTTAAAAAAAACCAACAATTTTGAAAAAATTAATTTTAGTATTAAGTCTAGTTGCCATTGCTTTTACTTCATGTAGTAAAGATGATAACAATGATCCATCGCAGGATTTATTGATTGGAACATGGACCTATTTTAGTGCCTTTGAAGATGGTGTTGAAGTTCCTTTAACCGATTGTGAAAAGCAAGAAACACAGGTTTTTAATGCGAATGGTACGTTTACCATGACGTTTTATGATGACTTTGATGGGCCTTGTGTTGAGGATGGGTCAATTTCAGGTACATGGGTAAACTCCGGTAATGGAATTTATACTGCCACTATTTTTGGGCAATCCATTGAACAGGCAATTACATTTGATGGTAATACTTATACGATAATTACAACGGATATAGATGTGGAGTATATTGATGTATATGTTAGAAAATAGTTATTTTTTTAATTAGAAATATTAACTCCTTCTGAAATGAAGGAGTTTTTTGTTTAAAAAAATCATTAAATTTGCCATCATTTTGAATTGATATCATGATAGAGAAGATAAAGGAACTTATTGCAGAGGCTGAGGCATTTAAAGCACAGTCAAAAGAAGAGATTGAAGTATTCCGTATAAAATATTTAGGTAAAAAAGGACTATTAAACGACTATTTTGCAGAGTTTAAAAATGTGGCGAATGACCAGAAAAAGGAGTTTGGTCAGGTTATAAACAAACTTAAAAAAACCGCTGAAGATAAAGTAGCCGCTTTAAAGGAAGAGCTTGAAAGCAAGGAAGAAGTTAAAGGTGTTTATGGTGATTTATCAAGACCAGGAGAACCCCTTCAAATTGGCGCACGTCATCCTATTTCTATTGTAAAAAACCAAATTATTGATATCTTTTCACGTATTGGATTTAACGTGAGTGAAGGCCCGGAAATGGAAGATGACTGGCACAATTTTACAGCCTTAAACTTACCGGAATACCATCCGGCACGCGATATGCAGGATACGTTTTTTATTCAAACTAATCCTGATATTTTGTTGCGTACGCATACCAGTTCGGTGCAGGTGCGTTATATGGAAAACAACAAACCACCTATTAGAACCATTTCACCAGGGCGCGTGTTTAGAAACGAAGCTATTTCCGCACGTTCTCATTGTTTTTTCCATCAGGTAGAAGGCTTGTATATAGATAAAGATGTGAGTTTTGCAGACTTAAAGCAAACACTACAATACTTTACCACAGAAATGTTTGGAAAGTCTAAAATACGCTTACGTCCTTCTTATTTTCCATTTACTGAACCAAGTGCTGAGGTAGATGTGTATTGGGGATTGGAGACTGAAACCGATTATAAAATGACCAAAGGAACCGGTTGGTTAGAGATTATGGGTTGTGGTATGGTAGACCCTAATGTACTTGAAAACTGTGGTATAGATTCTAAAGAATATTCCGGATTTGCTTTTGGTATGGGTATAGACCGTATAGCCTTATTACTTCATCAGATTAGCGATATAAGACTCTTAAGTGAAAACGACGTGCGTTTTTTAGAGCAGTTTAAATCTGCTTTATAGAAAGCCATATTTTATAATAATTTAAGCCGATATATGTCGGCTTTTTTTATTTAACATTTTTTTGTAATTTCGATTGGTTCGGATAAAAACGAACCTAAATTATATTTGTATTCAAATTTATTGGTTATGAATAATGAGTTATGTAAGCAAAAGCAAGCCTTAGTTGAAAAATTAGGAGTTTTAATTGAAAGCAAGGACCAACTTGCACCAGTTGAGGCGCGGATTTTATCTTATATTATACTGACTGGAAAAGCAGGAACCACTTTTGAAGATTTGGTAACAAACCTAGGTGCCAGTAAAAGTACCATATCTACACACTTAAATCATTTACAAGACTTAAAGAAAATAGAGTATTTCACTAAAACAGGAGATCGAAAAAAGTATTTTATTATGAATCAGGAGGCGATACTTCAAAGTATTGATGATATGATAAATACATGGTCAAGCCAAAAAGAACTGCATATTGAAATCAAGCAATATAAAGAAAAAGAAAACCTAAAAATTTCTGATGAAACAAAAAAATTTGATTTAGAATTTCATGATAATTATATCCAATTTTTAAATGAAGCCACTAGATCCATTCAAGAATTACAGACAAAAATCACCAATAATATAAATAAAAACTAACTCATCATAATGAAAAAAGTCAAGCTAAAATCAATAATAACAGTATGTTTTGCCATGGTGTTATTGTCAAGTTGTGGAAACAAGCAAGACAATCAACAAGCACAAATGCCACCGGCAACCTTTCCTGTTGCTCAAATTGCACATAAAACAATAACCGGCTATCAAGAATATCCAACAAATATTGAAGGGATTGTAAACAGTCATGTTAGAGCCAAAATTTCCGGGTATATTCAAAAGGTATTTGTTGATGAGGGTCAAAAAGTTACAAAAGGCCAGCCTTTATTTAAATTAGAAACACAATCATTAAGTCAGGATGCCGGATCAGCTAAGGCTCGTATCAATGTGGCACAAGTTGAGGTTGATAAACTCATTCCTTTGGTTGAAAAAAATATCATTAGCGCTGTTCAGCTGGAAACCGCTAAAGCTAATTTAGCGCAGGCTAAAGCTAATTATAACAGTATAGTCGCAAATGTTGATTATGCGACGGTAAAAAGCTCTGTTGACGGGTATGTGGGATCAATTAATTTTAGAGAAGGTTCCTTAGTTAGCCCCAGTGATGCAACACCATTAACTACAGTAAGTGATATTAAACAAGTGTATGCTTTTTTTAGTTTGAATGAAGCGGATTATTTAGATTTTTTGCAAAAGACAAAAGGAGAAAATTTAAATGAAAAGATTGCTAATTTTCCTGAAGTTAGTTTAATTCTTGTGAATGGAAACACCTATTCTGAAAAGGGAAAAATTGAAACAAGTTCAGGTCAAATAAACCAAAACACCGGAACAGTAAATTTTAGAGCTATTTTTAATAATCCAAATGAGCTGTTAACGAATGGTAATAGCGGGAAAATTAACATTCCAACTATTTATGAAAATGCCATAGTGATTCCGCAGGAAGCCACTTATGAGCAACAAGGAAACATCATGGTTTTTAAAGTGGGGGAAAATAACACAGTATCCTCTTTAATAGTTAAGGTCAAAACAAGTATTGATAATTTATATGTTGTGGAATCTGGTATTAAAGAAGGGGATAAAATTGTTACTAAAGGTGCTGAAAAATTGCGAACTGATATGGTTATTACACCTCAGGAAATTCCTTTTGATAGTATAATGAAGCCTATTAAAACTGCATTTAAAAACTAGAACGGATCATTATGCTAAAGACATTCATTGAACGACCAGTACTTTCCACTGTAATTTCCATTATCATATTAATGCTTGGATTTATAAGTATTTCAGGGTTACCCATAGAACAATATCCAGACATAGCACCACCAACGGTACAAGTGTCGGCCTCTTATCCTGGAGCCAGCGCTGAAACCGTATTAGAAAGTGTTATCATCCCTATTGAAGAACAGATTAATGGTGTAGAAGGGATGACTTACATCACTTCAACAGCCGCGAACAATGGAACTGCAAGTATAACTGTCTATTTTGATCAAGATGTTGACGCCGATGTTGCCGCTGTAAATGTTCAAAACAGGGTATCCCGAGCAAATCCTTTGTTGCCTCAAGAGGTAAAGCAAACAGGAGTAACCACTCAGAAACAACAGACAAGTTTCTTAATGGTATTTGGGTTTTATTCAGAAAACAAAGATTATGATGCCACTTTTATTCAAAATTATTTAAAAATCAATGTTATTCCTGCCATTCAACGGATAAACGGGGTTGGCAATGTTAATGTATTTCAACAAAACGATTACGCTATGCGTATTTGGTTAAAACCCGAAAAATTAGCGGCATATAACTTGATGCCTTCTGATATAACAACTGCATTACGAGAACAGAATATTGAAGCTGCTGCTGGATCTCTTGGAGAAAATTCTGGAGAGGCATTTACCTATGTGCTAAAGTATGGTGGTCGTTTTAAAAATGAAAAGCAATATTCAGATATCATTATAAAAGCGTTGGGTAATGGCCAGTTTTTACGTTTAAATGATGTGGCCTCCATAGAGCTTGATGCGCAATCTTATACTTCAGGAGCTATGGCTTTTGGCCATCCGGCGGTGTTTATGGGCGTTTTACAAACCAAGGGATCCAATGCTCAGGAAATTATTAAAAACATTAAAGTTTCTTTGGACGGTATTACAAATAATTTGCCAAAAGGAATTAAAATTTCTATTCCAATGGATTCAAGTTTATTTCTCACAGCATCCATAGATAAGGTTATAATTACCTTAATAGAAGCATTCCTACTGGTGTTTTTGGTGGTTTTTGTTTTTTTACAAGATTTACGTTCCACGCTTATTCCGGCCATTGCAGTTCCAGTGTCTATTATAGGAACCTTTTTCTTCTTGAATTTGTTTGGGTATTCCATCAACCTATTAACTTTATTTGCTCTTGTTTTAGCCATCGGAATTGTGGTTGATGATGCGATCGTTGTGGTTGAAGCGGTTCACACCAAATTAGACCACGGTGAGAAAAATGCTAAAAAAGCAACATTGACCGCCATGCATGAAATAGCAGGTGCCATTGTATCTATTACATTGGTTATGGTAGCGGTATTTATTCCAGTTACGTTTGTAGAGGGGTCGACAGGGGTGTTCTACAAGCAATTTGGGATTACCCTAATAATTGCCATTCTTATTTCGGCAGTTAACGCTTTAACCTTAAGCCCCGCGTTATGCGCACTCTTATTAAAATCTCATAATGAAGAAGAGGAATTAAAAAGTAAAAACCCGATACAACGTTTTCATGCACTTTTTAATCTTGGATTTAATGCTACGCTAAGTAAATATGAAAACGTCCTTAAATTCCTTTTCAAAAGAAAATGGATTCCAATACTCTTATTAATGATAGCTGTAGTTGGTATTTTTTGGGCTTCCAAAACCACACCAACCGGCTTTGTCCCCAATGAAGATAGAAGTATGATTCTTGCAAATATTGAATTACCAGTAGGAGCTTCTTTGGATAGAACTAATGAAATAGTGCAGGAACTGTATAACAAATCGCGCGATCTTCCGGCCATTGAAGATGCGGGTTTCATTCAAGGGAGAAGTTTGATAAGTGGTGCTGGAAGTAATTATGGAATGGCGTTTATAAAACTCAAGGATTTGTCAGAACGCAAGGATCCGTCACTGTCAAGCGACGCTACTATAGGTAAATTATTTGGTATCGCTTCCACTATTAAAGGGGCCAATATCATTTTTTTTACCCCACCAAGTATTCCAGGATTTGGTTTTTCTGGAGGTTTTGAAGTCAATTTGTTGGACCGTTTTGGGGGCGAATTTACTGAACTGGATAAGGTAAATAAAGAATTTATTCAAGCTTTAATGAAACACCCGGAAATTAAATATGCACAATCGTCTTTCAACACGAATTATCCACAATATGAAATGGAAGTTAATGTGCCTTTGGCCAAAGAAAAAGGGGTCTCAATAAATAGTATATTTTCAACTTTACAAGGCTATATTGGGGGTGTTTATGCTTCAGATTTTGCACGATTTGGAAAACAATTCCGTGTCTATATGCAGGCGTTACCAGAAGATCGTGCCAATATAGATGACTTAAATAGCATGTATGTGAGAACTGATAACGGGGAGATGACACCAATCACGCAGTTTGTGACATTAAAACGGGTGTATGGTCCGCAATCGGTCACGCGCTTTAATTTGTTCAATTCTACAAAGTTATCGGGAGGCACAAATCCGGGATATAGTTCCGGTGATGCCATTAGGGTTATTGAAGAGGAAGTAGCAAAATTACCTGGCAATTATACTATTGATTATTCGGGGTTAACTCGTGAAGAGATTAAAGCTGGAAATCAAACAACCTTTATTTTTATATTGAGCATCCTGTTTGTTTACTTTTTGCTTTGTGCACAATATGAAAGTTATTTTTTACCATTTGCGGTTATATGTTCACTTCCGCTTGGGATTTTCGGAGCTTACTTTAGTACAAAAATGATGGGTCTTGAAAACAATATTTATTTTCAGATTGCTTTGATCATGCTTGTTGGATTGTTGGCAAAGAATGCGATTCTTATTGTAGAATTTGCAGTGCAACGACGACGACAGGGTGAGACTTTGCTGGATGCGGCCATACATGGAGCTAAAGCGCGTTTGCGCCCCATTTTAATGACTTCCTTCGCTTTTGTGTTTGGGTTGATGCCGTTGGTATTGACCAAAGGTGTTGGTCATGAAGGTAACAATTCAATAGGAACGGGTGCTGTAGGAGGTCTGTTTATTGGAACTATTTCAGGAATATTCGTCATTCCAGTGTTGTTTGTTTTATTCCAATGGTTACAGGAAAAAATTACTGGAAAAACGCCGGTTATTGTTCAAAATCTAGAAGATTAAAATTATGAGTTCATCTATAAAAAATAGCATGTTGAATAAAGTTGTGGTTTTGGTAGTTGTCTCAATAACACTGCAAAGTTGTTTTGTTGCAAAAGATTATCAACGACCAGTGATTGAGGAAACGCAAAATTTATACAGAACAGATCAATTGCCTGCCGATAGTTTATCAATGGCTGAGGTGTCTTGGAAGACCATTTTTACCGATCCTTTTTTGACAAAATATATTGAAGAAGGGCTTCAAAATAATATCGACATTCGCATTGCCATTCAGCAAATAGCTGCTGCCGAAGCCTACTTTAAACAAGGGAAAGTTGGCTATCTACCAAGTATTAAGGCCAATGCCTCAGTAACGCATCAAGAATTGTCAGGAAACGGTCAATTTGGTCAAGTGTTTGATGGCTCCCTAGAACAGTTTGATTTATCAGCCAATCTGTCTTGGGAAGCAGATATTTGGGGTAAAATACGCAGCAATGAAAGAGCGTCTCAGGCCAATTATTTACAAAGCATAGCGGCCCATCAAGCGGTAAAAACCTATCTTATTTCAAGTATTTCAACAACATATTATCAGTTGCTGGCATTAGACCAGCAACTACTCATTACTGAACAAACCATTGGTACACGTGAAAAAAGCGTGGAAACCATTAAAGCCTTAAAAGAGGCTGGTATGGTAACACAGGTTGCTGTTGACCAGAATATTGCCCAATTAAACAATGCGAAAGTCTTAAAAGTAGATATTGCCACAGCCATTTTTAAATCTGAAAATGTGCTGAGCATTCTTCTTGGAATGACACCGCAACATATAGAAAGAGGGATACTTGAAACACAAACAATTGATACGGATATGAAATTGGGAGTACCAGCTACTTTATTGAGCAACAGACCAGATGTTATGGCCGCCGAATACCAATTGGTACAAAATTTTGAAATGACCAATGTGGCAAGAAGCAACTTTTATCCATCATTAACTTTAACTGCAAATGGGGGTTTTCAGAGTATTGAGCTTGATAAATTGTTGAATGTAAATTCTCTTTTTGCCACACTTGTTAGTGGCTTGACACAACCTGTTTTCAATCAGCGAAAAATTAAGACCCAATATGAGGTGGCCAAGGCCCAACAAGAACAGGCTTTATTAAATTTTAAACAAACTTTACTAGTAGCAGGCAATGAAGTGTCCAATGCCTTATATGCTTATAAGGCTGAAACGGAAAAATATACTTATCGACTCAATGAAGTTGAAGCTTTACGAGCGGCAGAAACCAACTCGGAAGAATTACTGAATAATGGATTTGCCAATTATCTGGATTTATTAATTGTAAGACAAAGTGTTTTAAATTCTGAACTCAATGTGATAGAAAGCAAACTGCAGCAATTGTTGACCGTAGTTAATTTATATGAAGCCTTAGGTGGGGGTTGGAGGTAATTGGGTTTTTTAAGTTCTTTTCCCTGATGTTTTTCTTCTTTTCGTTTAACTATTATGATATGAAATCGTTTTAATGTTTTATATCAGACGTTAAACGAAGTTATCATTTTTTTCTGACAAAGTTAATTTTTTTGTTGCCACCTGACTTAGGTTATTTTACTTGTATCATTTTTAAAGTGAATCCTCCAAGAAGTACTATAATCACAATAATAATAAGCCATAACCAAAGTTTGTTTTCAAATAAGGGCGAGGTAGTTTCTTTTGGCGTTTTTGAAATAGCTTCTTCTTCTCCTAAGTTAATACTGGTAATGGTGTCTGGGGTTTTTGCTATAAAGTGATCCAGATCATAATAGGGTTTATAAGCCAAAGCATTTCCGTACGTTAAATAATAAGTTGCGGGTTCATTAAAACGAATATCTAAATCATACACATTGCCTTTTACATCCACCTTATTAATAGATAGTGGCTGATTGTCCTGATTTTGAATGGATATTTTTATTTTTTTAACAACGGTGTTATTAAACTTAAACTCGTTTTTTTCAATAGAGGTTAAGGTGCCATCGGTCAAGGTTCTGTAATTATACAGATATCCTTTTGGTGTCTTCAAACTATCAGAAATATATTGAATAGTGATGGGTCTATAATAGTCAAACGAAGCATTGACATACACCTTGACAAAACTTACAGGCACAGATCTTAAAAGTTCAACATCAATTTCGGTGCGTTTTTCAGCTTTATTGTCTTTTATGTTCATACGTTTTATTGTATAATCATTAAAAACACCATTTTTAATGGTATTGTAGCTGGCTTTGGCAGATTTTAACTCTGATTTTTCGGCACTTTTTACCAGGATTCTAAAATAGCGATAGCTGGAATTTGGGAATGACAGACTGGTATATTCATAAAATGTTTCCGCATTTTTTATAGACAATATTCTATAATCCTCTACTATTGAAAACCATTCTTTTTGATCGTGACTGCCTTCTAAATTAATACGCCAGTCAAAATTAAATTGCTTAAAAGCTAATTGCAAATTGTTTATAGGTGCTTTTGAAGGGACTTCAAGTGTAAAATAATACCCCTTTTCATTATGCGAGGTATTCAATATTTTGAAAGGCACGTTGTCTGTAATAACTTTTTCATCATTAAGTTTTAATACATAGGATGCTTCAACCGTATCATTTTTAGTAGTAATGCCATAAACTCTAATGTCTGATAAACTTGGTGAAACCTTCTCAAAAATATCATCAGGTAAGGTTAATTTATGCCAGGGATCTTGAACACCAATCAATGCACGCTGATAGCTATATTTTTGCATTTGCGCAAAAGACAATGCAAAAATTAATAAAGAAAAACAGGTTAAAAGTTTAATCTTCAACGTCATCTGAAATACTGTGTTTAAATTTGTTATATAAAAATGAAATGATCAATAAAAGGATACCTAAAGATACAAATACAATGGTTTTTGACAGCGTACCTAGATGTGAAATGTCATAAAAGAAAAGTTTTATTAAGGTGATTGAAAACAGCGCAATGGCAGCAATACGTAAATACTTTTTCTTTTTCCAGATACCTAAAGAAATTAAAAATAAAGAATATAAACCCCAGAAAATACTTAAGCCTAATTTATGAGATTGTGTAGAACCGGATAAATCCAACACATTAATCAGTTCACTGCTTAAAACCCATACTAGGGTTATGTGGAATAAAATACTAAACAGGACTTTGTTGGTAAACTTCATAAAAGTTTCTTGAATGTATTTATAACTCACAAATAAGGTGATGACAAGAAACACAAAGGAAATATAACGGATGATGATATGGAAAACCCCTATTTGGTAATATTCAGCAGGGTTTTCATCAAGATAACTTTCTCTTAATTCACTGAGCATATATAAACCTGAAGTTAAAAATGCAAAAACAACCAAACAAGTGAGTATGATATTGACATTGCCCAAGGTTTTATTTTTAATAAACCTTATGTTAATGATGGAAAGGACAGTTGTAAATGCCATGGAATAAATAAGTAACCAGATATCTTTAAAATGTAATAAATCATAATTATTATAATGCTCATATTTGCTTAAGCTTACCTCTGAATCTTGGAAGAGCGTTTGAAAATAATGCGCTATTTCAAAGTAAAAACCAAAGTAAACCGTGCTAATAAGGATGGCAGGAATTATTATGGAAATCAAATTATTGAACTCCTTTTTTGATTGCATAACCGCTTCATATAATTTGTTGTTGTACAAATAATAGATAAAACCAAATCCAGAAATAAATAAAACGGTACTTAAAAAATGAATATTTAATAACGGCGTAAATGTATTAAAGCTGCCATGCTGGTAAAAGCTTGGATATACATTTGACCAATCCTGATACAGACTAAAAGTAGCTAAAACCATTAATGGGTAAGACAGGTATTCATATACCAAAATATTTTTTGTTCTTCCAATCCAAAATAGCAGAGCCGCTTCACCAACCCACAACAAGGTCACCCAATTACCATCTAACTGAACAGGAATAGCAATGGTGATAAACACCAAAACCAAGCCTGCAACTAAATAGAATAAATTTTTGTCTGCCAGTTTTAGTCTGTAAACAACTACACTTACAATAAAATGCAAAATGGCATTACAAAGCGTAAAGAATCCTAATAATTGACTGCCAGTTTCATGGTCATTTAAAATGGCATAACCAAAACCGTAAAACACAAAGGAGTTAATCAATAACAGAATAATATCTAAGGTTTCAAAGGCTTCTTTTCTAAGAAGTTTATAGGCCAAAAACGTGGTATATAAAATGACGAAAAACAGGCTGGCAAATAGTAATGCTGCAGCGAAATCTTCGTTTTTTTGATAACTAAATGCAAACCATGAGAAATAAATCAACCAGGTTAAAACAAAGGCCACATAATAAAGAGGCTTCCAGTATTTTTTAAAAGACAACATCAGAATACCAATATTAATAATGGCTATATAACTAAATAAAACAAAGGTGTTGCCGGAGTCTTCACTCAACAAAAACGGGACGGCATAGGCACCTACAAGACCAATGTGAGCAATAATTTGTTTATTGTATTGCAATGCTGCTAACACAGTGAAAATGGTAAAAATAACCATCAAAATAAAAGTTAATACTTGAGGAATTAACTCATAATAACTGTATGCAGCATAGGTGAGAAAGTAAAAAATAGTCATAGACCCGCTCACTAAAACCGCACTGAAATTTTCATATTTTGGCTTTAGTTTAATAGACAGCCCAAACAACCCTATTCCTACTAAATACCCCAGAATTATGCGTGTTAGGGGGCTTATTAAATCATTGTCAATAGTATATTTAGCGCCAATTGCAACACCGATGATTAATATGGCAATACCTATTTTATTAATAAGGTTTTCTCCAATAAATTTTTCAAGTTCATTACTTATTTGAAGTGGTTTTTTAACAGGCCTTGGAACAGTCTCTTTAATTTCTTTTGGAGGAAGGTTTGAAGGTTTTTGAACAGTTTTTTGATAGGTTATTTCTGTTTTAATTTTTGGAACAGCTATCCAAAGGATGAGGTATAAGAAAAACCCTATTCCAAAGAAGATACTCAGTAAAATCCACAAAACACGAACAAGGAATCTGTTTATGCCAAGGTAATTACCTATACCTGCACAAACACCGCCTATAAAACGATGCTGAGTATCTCTAAAAAATCGTTTTGGGGATTCAATTACTTTTTCAGGAATCTCTTTGGTTTCTGAGTTTTCAATAGGTTTTTCTAGTTTTTCAGGGGCTTGCTTAACAGAAGACTGTAATTGTTTTAATTCTTCTTTAATGCTTTCAACTTCTTTTGAAAACACTTCTTGCTTTTGTAAAAGAAGTTCTAGCTTTTTAAGCAGATCATTTATTTTTTCTTGAGTATCCATTAGAATCAGATATTAAATTAAGAAAACCAAAGGTTAGTAAGAAAAGTTAAAATAGAGGTAATATTAATTTGAGGTTTTAAAACCTTTCAATTTAAGGCTTTTTGAGTTATTATCATTGAAAATAAGTACTTTTGATGCACTAATAATTTTGTTTAAAGTGAAAAGAGACATCCATATTCCAAAGGTAGAAAACGTTTATGTAGCTATTGTTAATGAGTACAATGATATTTATAAAACTCAAGACTGGAATGCTTATATTATTAACGATAAAGAGGTCGATTTAGAAATGGTTTTAATTCTTTCAAAAGGGTATAGTGAAACCAAAGTAACATCAACAATGCGGCATAAACTGGACAAACTTCCGGCAAAAAGTTTTGCTAAAATCGAACTCATGCAAGAAGATGTGCTCCAACTCAACAACGAATTTAAAGTCACTTTTTTTGAAGCTAACAATATGTTTGATAAAAACTACTTGTTTAGAAAGAACACGATCAATTTAAAAGCCTTAAAAACCATACCATTAATGGATAAAAAAGGTATATTTAATAAATAACATTAATATAGAATAAAACTTAATAAAATGGCTAGTAACGAATTTGAAAAAGGCGTGAATTTTTCTTTTGATAATAGCATCAGTTATAATGAAAAAGCTGTTGTGAGTAAGCATATATTAAAAAAGGAAAACGGTAACATTTCCTTGTTTGCTTTTGATAAAGGAGAAGGATTAAGCGAACACACCACCCCTTTTGACGCCCTTGTTTATATAGTTGATGGTAAGGCTGATATTATTATTAACGGCATTTCAAATATTCTTGAAGCAAATGAAACCATTATTATGCCTGCAAATATTCCACACGCATTAAAAGCCGTAGAAAAATTTAAAATGGTTTTAACAATGATAAGATAAAAGACTTAATCAAGCATTTCAGTCAGTTTTTTAAAGGTCTTTTTTGGGTCTTTACCTTCATACAATATATCGTAAACCGCATCAATTATTGGTAGTTTTGTTTTATTCTTATTTTTTTCGTTGAGTAAATGCGCGCTTTTTGTAGCATAATAACCTTCAGCAATCATACTCATTTCCATTTGGGCAGATTTCACGGTATAGCCTTTACCAATCATATTACCAAACATTCTGTTTCTTGAAAACACAGAGTATCCCGTAACCAGCAAATCACCTAAGTAGGCCGAATTATTAATGTTGCGTTTCATTTTGTGCATTTTCTTAATAAAGCGCTTCATTTCACGTATGGCATTACTCATAAGAACACTTTGAAAATTGTCGCCATAACCTAAACCATGTGCAATGCCTGCAGCAATAGCATAAATATTTTTAAGCATCACCGCATATTCAGTACCAATGATATCATCACTAATTTTGGTTTTAATATAATCGCTGGACAAGTTTTTAGCGATCTCTTTAGCTTTTTTAGAATCTGCACAAGAAATCGTTAAGTAAGACAAACGCTCCAGAGCAACTTCTTCAGCATGGCAAGGGCCTGCAATAACCGCTATATTTTCAAAAGGAACATGATATACTTGATTGAAATGTTCGCCCACCAGTAAACCGGATTCTGGCATAATACCCTTTACAGCAGATACAATGGTTTTACCTGAAATATCAACGGTTAATTTTTCCAATTCGCTGTGCATAAAAGCAGACGGAATAACAAAAATTAAAACATCGGCATAAGCCGCCATTTCATTAATATCATTACTTAATTTCAATTGCTCTAAATGAAATTCAACAGAACTTAAATAATTAGGGTTATGTTGTTCTCTTAATAAATGCTCTTTGGTATAAACGCTGCGCATATACCAGCCCACTTCAGGAAGATTTTCACAAAGCATTTTTACTATAGCAGTGGCCCAACTTCCGGCACCAAAAACGGCATATTTTTGCTGATTACTCATACTTAAATTCAATGGTTATAGTTTCAAAAGTACGTAAAATTTTAGGTTTGTTTGGCTCATAAGTTTAATCTGGATTTTTTTTTGGCACGTGTTTTGAAAACCACTAAGTATAAATCCTAAAATAGAATGATTATGAAGACCATAAAATTACTTTTGAGTTTTGCTTTGGCAACCACACTTTTTACTTCTTGTTATACAGAAGTAATAGTAGATGATTATATTGATGAACCAGCCATATCCTTAAACCAATTGTTAGGGTCTTATGAATTGTGGTATGTAGACATCAATCAAACTAAAGGTTATGGAACAACGCCCTTTTTGCAAAAAGCGTTTACCCTTTCATTTAGAAACGGAACTATGTTTGCAAATAATAATTTAGTTGGCCTAGGAAGTAGTGGTAATGGCTTCGGAATTGCTGTCGCAGATTATAATGCACATAATATGATTTTAGATGTGTATCATGATATTGATGGTTTTGAAACTTTTGACGTCTTTCAAATAAACAGTAATACCATAGAACTTTACAACCCGAATAATGATACTTCTTATTTTTTAAAGGGCTATCAACGTAGTGTTTTTGATTATGATTTTGTGTTTTATGATAATATTCATTATTTCCTGCAAGAGTATCAAGCTTGGGAAAAAACATATACCAGTCAATTTGGAGCGCTTAATGAATTTGATAATGAAAACTTCTTACAGTTTTTAGCTGGTGGAAATGATTCTGAATTTAGAAGTTCTCAAGATTTCTCAGGAACCAGTATTTCAAATATATTTTGGGATTATACAGGTATATATGGTGTGGGAAATATTTCTAATAATATGTACCTAAAAACTTTAACATTAGATTATGATTACTTCAACAATGAATATTTTGAATTAAGCGTTATAAATGACGGTAAGATTGAATTATATCATCCTGCGTCACAAACAGTGTATGAATTTGTTGGAAGAGGTTATATTCAATACTTAAAAACATCAAATACAAAAGATAAAACGGCGTCAACTGAAAAGTTACGTAAAGAAAGAAAAGATAAAATAGAAAACCCAAGAGAGAACACTCGTGGATAAAAATTAGTTTGGTTGGTTATTTAAATTCGAAACCGCTTAAAGCCATGTGCTTTAGGCGGTTTTTTTTGGTTTGTTAAAGTATTGGCCTGGTTAGAAATATTTAGTAACCTACCGCTGCTCCATCTGAACTTGAAGAATCAGAAGCACCAATAATAATTTTATTTTCAGAATCAAATTGAATTCCCATCAATTCACCCAATACATTTTCGGGAACTAACTTATGTCCCATCGCTTCAAGTGCTTTTCTGGTATCAGGAGATAATAGTAACTCTTCGTAATATAGTTCATCTGGTAACCACTGATGATGAATTTTCATTGACTCAATAGCTCTGTCAACGGGCATACCATATCCCAAAACATTTAGCACGGTCTGAAAAACAGTATTGATAATAGTTCTCCCTCCAGGACTTCCTATAACAAGAAAAGGCTTGCCGTCTTTAGCAATAATGGTGGGCGTCATACTTGAAAGCATCCTTTTTTCAGGTTCGATAATGTTTGGTCTTGTCCCAATCAGACCGGAAATAGAAGTGTTATTCGGCATGGGGTTAAAGTCCCCCATTTCATTATTAAAAATAAAACCCAGCTCATTGGAACCCATCCCTGAGCCATAACTGTGTTCTAAAGTGTAAGTCAAAGACACGGCATTCCCGTTTTGATCAACCACAGAAAAGTGAGTCGTGCTACTTCCATCATAAATTTGTCCAAATTTTGCAGGGTCGCTTATTGAAGCTTTTGACATATCAATATTTTCATAACGCTTTTTCGCAAATCCTTTAGAGGTCAATTTATTTAACGGCGTATCCAAATTAAAATCAGGGTCTCCTAAATGTTCTGCTCTATCAGCAAAAGCTCTTCTCATGACTTCAGCTAATAAATGGACATATTCAGTAGAATTGAATTCAATCGCATCTAAGTTTGCTAATTCCATGAGATTCATCATTTCAATAAGCGCTGTTCCACCTGAACTTGGCGGAGGCATAGAGTATATATCGTAGTCTTTATAGCTTCCTTTTACAGGTTTCCTTTCAACAGCAGTGTAGTTTTGAAGGTCTTCTTTGGTTATGATGCCGCCATTCTCCTTCATAAAACGGGCAATCTCTTTTGCTACTTTCCCTTTATAGAAACCGTCGTGACCATGATCCCTGATTTCTGATAATGTATTGGCCAGTTCAGGTTGTTTCCAAATCTCTCCGAATTGTGTTAGCTCCCCATTATCCTTTCTGAAATAATCTTTTAAAAATTGAATTTGGGAGTTGGAATCAAAAAAAGCGGCAGCTCTTGAAAGGCTCCATGTGAGTTCAAAGCCATTTTTCGCTAAGTCAATGGAAGGTTGCACCAAATCAGCCCATGATAGATTTCCGTATTTTTGATGCGCCAGATAAAGACCGGCTACTGTTCCAGGTACCCCAACCGACTTCAGACCAATGTGATTCATTGTTGATTCACTTCCGTAAAGGTTTATTCCTTTGGGGAGATTTCCGGATTCATCAAGAAACATATCCGAAGATGCTTTCAGGGGCGCTTTTTCTCGAAAGTCAATGGTGGTAGTTATTCCAGAAGAATCCATAAAGACCAAAAATCCACCTCCTCCAATATTCCCAGCGGATGGATGGGTAACTGCCAATGCAAAAGCTGTGGCTACAGCAGCGTCAACAGCATTCCCTCCTTTTTTTAGAATTTGAATTCCTGCTTCGGAGGCGACTTTGCTACTTGATACCACCATGCCGTTCCTAGAATATGTCTGGGCTATTGTGACATGGCACGATATTATTACATAAAAACTTACAAAGGCAATAATTTTAATATAACTCATATTAATTATTTATTATGTTTCGATTAATGGATTTAAATAGTCAGGCAAAGGAAACCCGTATTTTTCTTACAAACATACTAATATTATAGATGAAAGGTATCATCTGATTGTTGTTCGTCGAAAAAATTAACACTTATAACCCTTCGTATTGTATCTTTAGCTTATTAACCTACTTAATATGATGTTATGAAAAAATGTACTTTTTTAATGGTAACGTTTATGGTTCTAACCTTTACTAGTTGTAATATGGAACCTGTGAATGAACTAGGAACTGCCCTGCAATCTAAAGCTGTAAAAGATAGTGAGCAAGTCGATGATGATGTTGACCTTAATGATGGCACACATTGTGAAGTTGTGCGATTAATGGCTGGTCAGCATTATGAAGCCGGCATTATTACAGTAGATAATGATGGTCAAAATCTTATAATAACATACACTGTGAATGGTGATTGGACCATTTATGCGACTCATTTAAGCATTATAGATTGTACTGCGGAAAGTTTTCCAATGACCAATGCGGGTAACCCAAAAATTGGACAATTTGAATATTCTGATACTTTTGCAGATGGTGTTACGGAAGTAGTATATATGATACCTTTAGATGAAGTGAGTGCAACGTATTGTTTTGCAGCACATGCTGAAGTTACTGGACCAACCGGCGGAGAAACTGCTTGGGGTGAAGGTAAAGACTTTGGTGGTAAAAGCTGGGCAATGTATGTGGAAGCCGATTTAAGTGATTGTGATGGTGGTGGTTTAGGATATGGTTAAAAATTAAACCAACCTATTTATAAAAATTCATCTCGTCAAGATATTCCCAAACGTGCTGTGGTAACATGGGTTGTACATTTTTACCTTTCTTTATGGCGTTGCGTATAAAGGTTGAAGACAACTCCATTATGGGCGCATTTATAAGGTGTATTTTTTTATGATTATCAAATTGAGTTTCAACTTTTTGTTCTGAAACACGAGGATACACATAAATATGATGATTTTCAAGAATGAGCTCATAGTTTTTCCACTTATGGAAACTCTTTAAGTTATCTTCGCCCATGATTAAAGCAAACTCATGTTGTGGATATTTTTCCTGTAAATGAACCAGTGTATTAATCGTGTAATTTGGTTGAGCTAAGTTAAACTCAATGTCACTTGGTTTAAGTTTGCTGTAGTCTTTTGTGGCACGATACACCATTTCTAATCTTTGGTAGTTATTTAACAAAGTGTTTTTGTTTTTGAACGGATTGTGTGGCGTTACTACAAACCAAACCTGGTCTAAATCGCTATATTCAACCAGATGGTTGGCAATAACCAAATGTCCAATATGAATAGGGTTAAAAGAGCCAAAAAACAATCCCACTTTCATGATGCTATCAGGAGTTTACAAAGTTTTTTACTAAATGTTCAGCTTCTATAAGGGCTTTATCTAAATCATGGTTTTCAATAATAACATCAAATAAAGGAGCGGTTGCCAACTCAGCAGAAGCCTTGGCAATACGCATATTAATTTTGTCTTCGCTTTCCGTTTTACGTTTCTTGAGTCTTATTTTAAGTTCATCAATACTTGGTGGTTTTACAAAAACGGCTAATGTTTCTTCTGGGAACTTCCGTTTGATGCGTAAACCACCAGAAACATCAATATCAAAAATAACATGTTTGCCTTTGGCCCAGATACGTTCTACTTCAGCTTTTAAAGTGCCATAAAAATTATCACGATACACTTCTTCCCATTCCAGAAATTCGTCATGCTTAATTTTGTTTTTAAATTCATGAGCAGACAAAAAATAGTAATCTTTTCCATGTACTTCTTCACCGCGTTTTTCTCTTGAAGTGGCAGAAATTGAAAATTCCAAATTTAAAGAATCAATACCCAACAAATGCCTTACAATAGTTGTCTTTCCTGAACCTGAAGGTGCCGAAAACACAATAAGTTTTCCTTTAGTCATTATAAAACATTTAAAAGTTGCTCCTTAATTTTTTCAAGCTCATCTTTCATTTGAACAACCAGTTGCTGCATAGGAGCATAGTTACTTTTGGAGCCAATGGTATTAATTTCTCTACCCATTTCCTGACAAATAAAACCAAGTTTTTTCCCATTGGAATCTTTTGAATTAATAGCTTCAATAAAATAAGACAAATGGTTTTTTAAGCGCACTTTTTCTTCAGTAATGTCAAATTTTTCTATATAATAAACCAACTCTTGTTCAAAGCGGTTTTCATCATATTTTTCTTTTAATTCTTCAACCCCTTTGATCAAGCGATCACGAACTCCAACAATACGATCTGGATCCATAGTAATGACCTGTTCCAGTAAATCTTCAATAATCGACACGCGCTTTTTAAAGTCAAGCTCAAGCACTTTGCCTTCGTCCAATCGGTAATTATTAATCAATTCAATTGCAGCGTTAATTTCATCTTCAATAGCTTTCCATTCTGTTTCGTCAATTTCTTCACGAACGGTATTTAAAGCGTCAGGAAATCTCACCGCCATTTTAAGAAGCTCTATCTCTTGGCCGTCAACTATTTTTTTTAGCTGATTTATGTATTGCTTTACAACGGGCTCATTTATTTGCGTTGAAGTGTCTTCAGCAGTCATTTCCACATAAATAGAAAAATCTATTTTACCACGTTCTAATTTATCAGCCAAAAGTTTTCTTATGTCAAGTTCCTTTTCTCTGTAGATAGAGGGCATTCTGGCATTTAAATCAAGGCTTTTACTGTTTAAAGATTTTAGCTCAATACTTATCTTTTTTGTAGGTAATTGCAATATAGATTTTCCGTAACCGGTCATTGAATATATCATATGCTTAAATATAAAGTTGTACAAAGGTAATTAAAACCAAAGGTTTTGAAAACACCTGTTGTTTTCTTTTGGATTTAGTTTAATGCTATGATTTTTAGTAATAAAAACGAAGAGATCAATAAAAAAAAGGAATATATACTAAATATATTCCTTTTTCCTCACATAATATGGGTTTGGGTTATACCCTATTACAAAACCAAAATAACAATTATTTTATTTTTTAAAACATGACTTTTGTTAGGTTTTCACATTATACTAATGGTTAAGTAAAAATTTTAATTTTAAAAACAAACATAGCCTTATTTTGAAAAACTAAACTTAATTTTTGTAACGAGTGGAATGTTGTAAAAAAATGTCATTAATCATAAAGGAAATACAGTCATAAAAATGTATTTTCGTCAGCAAAATATATATGAAATGACAGTGACGGAGTTCGCGCCAATTATTGAAGTCATAGAGGAGGCATACGAAATACCACATTTAAATGCCACAAGAAAAATCTCGGCATTATTACCATATGATTACTACCATACAGATAAGCAATATCCTGTTTTATATCTGCAAGATGGGCAAAATCTGTTTAACCCAATGGCTCCTTACGGAGATTGGGCTATTGATAAATCAATGGCCAAGCTGGCTGAGGAAGGATTAAGTGATATTATTATAATCGCTATTGATCATGGTGAAAACGAACGTATTATTGAATATTTACCCTATTATCACCCACGTTTTGGAGAAGGTAAAGGTAATTTTTACATTCAATTTATGATTGAAAAACTAATTCCGTATATTAATAAGAAATACAGAACACTTTCAGATTTTGAGCATACCGGAATAGGGGGTAGTTCTATGGGAGGCTTAATAAGTCTGCATGCCGGTTTATCTAACCCGGGAGTATTTGGTAAAATGATGATATTTTCGCCTAGTTTATGGATTTCAAAAACGATTTTTAATAGTACAAAATCTTTTAAACCTTTGCAGGAGTCAAAAATCTATTTGTATTCTGGCGGACAGGAAAGCAAGGAACATTTACCCAATGCACAGAAATTTGAAGGTATTATAAGAAAGAAAATGGTAAAAGGCCATCATATTGATTTTCACTTTTCGGTGAATGAATTTGGAAACCATTCTGAAGTGCATTGGCGAGAAGAATTTCCTAAGGCAGTAAAATGGCTTTTTTTTAATAAGTAAATATGACTTACAAACACATTCAACATATTGATAAGGATAAGGACTTAATTATTCCTTGTTCAAAAGGAAATTTAGAATACTTAAAAGAATTGGTTTCAATAGAAAACCTAGATTTTGAAGGCGAATTTTCAAGCAGTCAACTTTTTTTTGGAAAAAAGGGCAATAGAATTTATGCCTTGGGTTTAGGTGAAGAAAAAGAGGTTGCGAAAATAGGAGAAGCTTTCAGAAAGTTATGCTTTGATAACAAAAAGTATTGGAAAGAATCCATTCAAGTATATGTGGAACACTTGTCCGTTAATGAAGTAAAAAAGGCCGCTATTGGTTTTGAAATGGCAGCGTATGAAATAGGACAATTCAAATCAAAAAAAGAAGATAACAAGGAATTAAGTATTGTATTTGCCACAACTAAAGACATCTCACTGCTGCTTAAAGAAAGTAAGGATACAGGTGAAACTATTAATAGAATTAAGGCGCTCATTGACGCTCCTGCTAATCAAAAAACACCCGAGTATTTGGGTGACTGGGCTCTAGATTCTGCAAAACAAACCAATTTTAAATGTACTGTTTTCAACAAGGAGCAATTAGAAAAACAAGGGTTTAATGCCGTACTTGCAGTGGGTCAGGGTAGTGTCAACCCACCGGTGGTTATTGTTATGGAATACATGTCAAAACCAGGGGCAAAAATTGATATTGGTTTAGTAGGTAAAGGCGTTACTTTTGATACAGGAGGGTTGTCTATAAAACCATCTACAAATCTGCATTACATGAAGAGTGATATGGGCGGTGCAGCCGTTGTTCTTGGAGTGATGGAGTTGGTAGCTAAATTAAAACTCGACATCAATATAGTGGGTGTGGTGGCATCAGCTGAAAATGCGGTTGATAGCAACAGTTATAGACCTGGAGATGTAATCAATTCGTATTCAGGAAAAACTATTGAAATTATTGATACAGATGCCGAAGGACGATTAGTATTAGCAGATGGATTGAGTTATATTAATAAACAATTTCAGCCAGAGCAATTGATTGATTTGGCCACTTTAACCGGAAGCGTTGTTCAGACCTTAGGGTATGCGGCGGCAGGAATGTTTACAAATAATTCAGAAATGGCTAAAAATATGTCAGCGATTGGCTATGAAATAAACGAACGTGTTTGGCAATTACCTTTATTTGCTGATTTTGAAGCCGAGTTACATTCAGATATAGCAGATCTACGTAACTTTAGTGGCAAACCAATAGCTGGTGCCATCACTGCAGCTAAATTTTTAGAAGCCTTTACAGAATCTCATGAAAAATGGATGCATCTTGATATTGCAGGCGTTTCTTTTGGTGATTCGTCGTATTCTAAGATGAAAAGTGCTACTGGCTATGGCGTACAGTTGATTACCAATTATATAAAATCTTTAAGCTCATAAATCATGTCAAACAGGTCATTAAATTTTTTGTGTATTTCTACTTTTTATAAAGGGGTCGATTTTTTAAAACGCTGTAAAGCCGAAGGCAACAATGTTTATTTATTGACTATGAAAAAGCTGGAACATGAAAACTGGCCTCATGAATCTCTTGATGACATTTTTTACATTGAAACATGGAATGATAAAGATATTATTAAAGGGATAGCCTATAAATACAGAACAATAAAGTTTGACCGTTTTATGGCATTGGATGATTTTGATGTGGAAAAAGTAGCTTTATTACGAGAACATTTCAGAATGCCAGGAATGGGAAGAACCACTTCGCATTATTTTCGTGATAAATTAGCGATGCGCATTAAAGCAAAAACAGAAGGTGTTAATGTTCCGGCATTCACTTCTTTATTTCATAATGATGATATTAATGCATATGCAGACTCTGTAAGTGCTCCGTGGTTATTAAAACCACGTTTAGAAGCATCCGCCACTGGTATAAAAAAAATTCATAATAAAGATGAATTATGGCAGATTGTAAATGACTTAGGTGATGAAAGAGATAATTATTTAGTTGAAAAATTTGCGCCGGGTGATGTCTATCATGTGGATGGCTTAAATTTAGATGGTAAGGTTATATTCTCTCGAGTCAGCAAATATTTAGACACCCCTTTTGAAGTAGCTCATGGTGGAGGCATTTTTAGGTCTGCCACTTGTGAAATAGGAACACCTATTGAAAAAGGGTTGACCAAGATGAATGCAGAGGTCATGAAAGCTTTTGGGATGCAGTTTGGAGCTTCACATACTGAATTTATTGTTTCTAAAGCAACGGGTGATTTATTTTTTTTGGAAACATCTTCAAGAGTAGGTGGCGCCAATTTAGCTGAAATGGTAGATTTTGCTTCAGGCATCAACTTATGGAGCGAATGGGCTAAAATCGAATCTGATACTTTAAAACAAAAACAATACAAATTACCAAAAACTAAAAATACCTATGCAGGTATTGTAGTATCCTTGAGCCGTTTTGAATATCCGGATTCTTCCAGTTTTACTGATAAGGAAATTGTGTGGCGCATGAACAAAGCATGGCATATTGGAATAATTGTGGTGTCTGATTCCAGCGAACGGGTCTTGGAATTACTTGACCAATACACTAAACGTATTGCCAATGAATTTCATGCCAGTTTACCGGCTCCTGATAAAACACAGTAATATTTTTATGTATTAGTTATGATTTAAAAAGACAAGATCAAATCTCAAAAAAACCAGTACTACCGCCAACCCAGGTTTTATCCTTATTGTATTTAACACCAATCATTTCTCCTTTGCTTAAACGCATCAGGTTACTTACAATCTGAGTGGTATTATCTTTTTTATTATGGAGTAACATCATACGGATTTCGCACTTTGCAGGCTCATCCAATGTTTCAATAATGGGGTGATATGCTACCTTTTCTTGCAGTAAATAATCGGCTTTATTTGTAATACCATCAATCATTGCTTTAGTCACATGAATTTCAACACCAGCACCGGCAAAAGAAAACAAAGGTTTTAAAACATAATTTTCTAAATCTTCAGGAATGGTTTCTAATTGGTTCAGGTAATATGATTTTGGTACGTAATTGCCTTTTAGTAATGGCATGGTATACTTGCTGATTCTGAAAAACCAGTTCGGATGACCTATCCACTCCACATCTACTTCATCCTGAAAATTGAATTCACTTTTCAAATCATCACGCTGATTCAGCTCATCAAAAATAATGCGGTTATAGATTTTTAAAATCTGAATTTCCTCACCTTTATCATCTACATAAAAAAGTGATTTTCCTCTTTTAATAAGTTTGCTTATGCACAATATTTTAATTCCAAGCATCGCTTCTGTACAATAAAAATCAATAGCTGTAGCTTGTTTATCTGGTTCTATTTCTAATAAAATAACTTGTTTGGGATTTGTTTCACCAACAATTTCCGTACGCAACAACTCTATAAATTCTTCAGAAGATTGCCCAAGTGGATGAATGCTCAACCCTTCAGGAATGGAGTAATGTTTTTTGTACATTTTTTCCATAAAGTCCTGAAAAAAATATAAGGAGGGAAATCCCTGTAATTCTATAAGTTTTGGTGTTGGATGGCCTTCATCATCCAGACAAATGCCAAAATCAAATTGTACGAATTTAGAATGCTCATCCTCATTTGGAACCCTCATTTTGTCATCAAAAAAAGCCCCTTCCGTTAAAGATTTAAAATTGGGCTGATTGATGACAGACATAATATCGTTGCAAGCTTCAATCAATCTTGATTTTAATAAATCGGGTATAAAAACAGGCGTTTCTGCAATTTTAAATTTAGGGGTATAATCAAAACTTTTTACAACATCATTCATTAAGGCAACATAAGTGTCCTGACTAAATTGCGAATTAAATGCTTTACGATATTTAGGGATCATAGTGTCCTTATGATATTAATTGTTGAGTTGTTTGCTGAATGGCTGACTTGATAAATCTTGGTAAAATGTGAGCGTAGGTTTTAATAATTTTATCGGGATCATCCATTTTATCCATCATATCATTATACTTGGTTTCTCCAAAATTGTTAATGACTTTTTGTTTGATGGTTTCATCTGAAAAATGAGTGTACATACCAACCGGATCTGCCTCTGGATGAAATTGGGTGCCTACAAATTCATTTGAAAAACGAACCGCCATAATAGCTCTTTCATATTCAACATGTGTTCTTATTTTTTCCAGACTCAAAATGGAGGCGCCATGCTCTTTAAAGACTTTTAGTCTAGGTTGAATAAGTTGCCAATCACGAGAATCTACGGCATAAAACGGGTCATCCAAACCTTCTAATAGAGGATCTATCATACCAGCTTTGGTTTTATGAACAGGTAAAATGCCAAAGGATGTACTTTTTCGTGGTTTCATTTCACCCAGTTTAAAGTAATCACAAACCACTTGGAAGGAATAGCAAATTAAGAATACAAATTTTTTGTCTTCAATAGAATTTTTGTTAAAATCCCATAGTAGTTGAATCAAATTTAGATAGGATGCTCTCCAAGGGCCTTTGTCTAAAGGACTGCCCGGTCCTCCACTTGAAATGTAGATATCATATGATAAATCGGGCAATTCATCTTTGGTCCGTACGTTAAAAACGGTATAATCTAGGTCTTCATTAAATGACTTGGCAATATCAACAATACAACGCAACCCTTGATTTGGTTCGTTATTGTTCATATCCAAAATAGCCATTCTGGTTTTCTGTTTCAGCATCATCTCTTTTCTAGGTGGTTCCTAAAATGGTTTGTTCCATAATATAATCAACCACCTTAGTTAAATCTTTTGTTTTTTCATAAACGGCCAATTGTCTGTCGGCTCCAGTACCGTTTTTAAGAATGGTTCTTAAATATTCAACTTCTTTCCTAGAGCCCAATTCATCAACAACATCATCTATAAACTCTAAGAGTTCTTCCATTAATGCCCGTGTACTGACTTCACACTCTTTACCAAAATCAATCATTTTGCCGTCAATACCATAACGGCTGGCTCGCCATTTATTTTCGTTAATTAAGGCACGATGGTAAACAATAAAATTTAAGTTTTGTGTTTTTAGTTTGTATAATTTAGCTACAAGCGCTTGAATTAATGCGGTAATAGTTATGGTTTCATCAATGGTTAATGGGACGTCACAAATTCTGACTTCCAATGTTGGAAAAAAGGGATGTACCCGAATGTCCCACCATATTTTTTTAGGATTGTCAATACAATTTGTTTTTACTAAAAGATTAACATAATTTTCATAATCAGTTAAGTTGTCAAAAATACCAGGAATTCCTGTTCTAGGGAATTTATCGAAGACCTTTGAACGAAAGGATTTAAAACCTGTATTTCTACCTTCCCAAAATGGTGAATTTGTCGATAAGGCATACAAATGTGGTAAAAAATAACGCATGGCATTCGTAATATGAAGCGCCAAAGCCCTGTCTGCAATACCTACATGCACATGCAGCCCAAAAATTAAATTAGAACGTGCCGTGTCCTGGAGTTCATTTACAATTTCATCATAACGAGGGTTGGGTGTAATTAACTGTTTTTGCCAGGCAGAAAAAGGATGGGTACCTGCTGCACCAATTCTGAATCCTAAATTTATAGCAATATCTGAAATGGATTTTCTTAAATGTATAATTTCAGCTCGTGCTTCCGCAATGTTTTGGCATATATTGGTGCCTACCTCTACCACAGCCTGATGCATCTCAGCTTTCACCTGCTCATTTAAGTGTTTTCCGGCTTCCACAACGATTTTTTGGTCGTGCGAAATCAATTCTCTACTTACCGGATCAATGACCTGATATTCTTCCTCTATGCCTAACGTGAACTCCATAATTAATTTCTGTTATTTAAGAGGGGTCTTTTTACCTGTAATTTGATCTTTTACAAAAGTTCCCCAGGTTAAATTCATTTTGCCTTTTTTGAATTGTTGAGCCTTTTCAATAGCCATATTAGCAGCGTTTTCCACAATCCAATTAAAATTTTCCTGACCTACTGAATTGATATCAGCGTCCGGAGCCGGATTACAAAAATCGATAGCATATGGAATACCATCTCTAACAGCAAACTCAACGGTGTTGAAGTCATATCCTAAGGCTTTATTCAAACGAACACAATATTTTCTTACCAAATCTAGAATTTCCTTTTTTACCGGTGGCCCATCAATAACGTAACGTAAATGATGTGGGTTTCTTGGTTCATATTGCATGATATGAACATTATCAGTATTCAAAACATAACATCTGAAATATTCAGTAAAATTGATTTCTTCCTGAAGCATCATCACTAAATTTTCTGTCTCTGCATGTTTTTCCCATAAATCTTCTGGTGATTCTACACGATAAACACTTTTCCATCCACCACCATCATGCGGTTTCATATAGGCAGGAAAACCAATGGTTTCAAACATTTGTTCCCAGTTAAAAGGAAATTTCATGTTTCTAAATGAATTTTCATTAGTGTCTGGTGGTCTGTGAGAGGTTGGTAAAATAAAGGTTTTAGGAACTGGCACACCCACTTTTTCGGCGAGAGCATTATTAAAAAACTTTTCATCTGCACTCCACCAAAACGGATTATTAATAACAGCCGTTCCAGAAATAGCCGCATTTTTTAGGTAGGCACGATAAAAGGGAACATCTTGTGATATTCTATCAATTATGACTGCATAGTCTGTAGGTTTTGCTTGCTCAACCATGTCAATACTGACTGCTTCTGCCTTAATATCTTTGATTCCTTTTTCATTTACGCGATCAATAAATGCTTGAGGGAATGTGTTCTCCTGTCCAAATAAAATGCCTATTTTTTTCATAATGGTAAAGTTTTTAATTATAATTTTGATAAATAATGCGGAAACATTTGTCTCCAAATTGGCCAGTCATGTTCTGCCCATTTGCGTTCGTCATACCAAAAAGGAATGTTTTTATCGCTTAATATTTTTGCTAATTTTTGATTGGATTCTAAACAGATATCCCATTCTCCTACGCCTAAAACTATTTTCATATTCCATAAATCAGGGTGATTACTTCCTGGTAGAAAGTCCATAGGATTATTAAAAAACACATTGTCATCATAGTACCCATCCATAAACGATTTAATATCAAAAGCCCCACTCATACTAAACATGTGACTTACTTTTTCAGGATGTTTAAACGCAAAATTGGCCGCTTGATAGCCTCCAAAACTAGGTCCGGCAACAGCCACTTTGGCAAGGCCTTTTTCATGGCAAATGGGGTTTACAACTTCGTCTAAAATAAATTTATCATACCAAATATGATTTTTTACACGCTCAGCCGGATGAATATTTTTGTTGTACCAACTTAATTCATTGATACTGTCTGGACAAAAAATTTGAACCAACCCTTCGTCAAGAAACCATTTTACAGAATCTATAAGTTTAAAATCCTTGCACTCATAATAACGTCCGCTGGTGGTAGGAAATAATATTACAGGATAGCCTGCATGCCCAAAAACGAGCATTTCAATGTCTTTACTTAAGGTAGGTGAGTACCATTTGTGATATTCTTCTTTCAATGACTTGGTTGTTAATTACATACTTGTTTAAGTTTGCAAAACTACAATATATTATAATAGTTGGTAAATTTATTTTTATGACAAATTACAGTAGTATTGGTTTAAACGTAATTTACTATTTCTTTTCAAACGGTGCATTTAAAAGTTGAATTTCTTTTATCAAGCCACGAAGCATTATTTTGCGCTATCTAACTAATGACAGTTTCTATTTCAGTTAATTTTTTTACATTTATAAACATTACCTCAAAACGAGCATATAATTTTTAATCATTTAAAATGACGGACTTAGAAATAGCAAAGAAAACAGAAATGAAACACATTTCAATAATCGCCAATAAGCTGGGCTTAGAATCAGATGAGATTGAAATGTACGGTAAATACAAGGCTAAAATACCTTTATCGAAAATTGACATAACAAAATCTAAAAAAAGCAATTTAATTCTAGTTACGGCCATTTCTCCTACTCCAGCTGGTGAAGGAAAAACGACAATGTCTATAGGTTTATCTGAAGGACTAAATCAATTAGGTAAGCAATCAGTAGTTGTTTTGAGAGAGCCATCACTTGGGCCTGTTTTTGGTATTAAAGGAGGGGCAACAGGAGGCGGCTATTCTCAGGTGGTTCCTATGGAAGACATCAATTTACATTTCACCGGTGATTTTGGCGCTATTGAGAAAGCCCATAATTTATTATCAGCAATTATTGACAATAATATTCAAAGTAAAACGAATTCCTTAGGAATTGACCCCAGAACTGTTGCCTGGAAACGGGTTATGGATATGAATGACAGATCACTTAGAAATATTATTATAGGTCTTGGAGGTACCGGATCAGGAGTTCCAAGAGAAACAGGCTTTGATATAACAGCAGCTTCTGAAATAATGGCCATTTTATGTCTTTCAGATGATCTGGGAGATCTAAAAAAGCGTTTAGGAAATATTTTTATTGGTTATACACATGAAAGAACACCTGTCTATGCAAGGGATTTAAAAGTTGAAGGCGCCATGGCGGCCTTACTTAAGGATGCTGTCAAACCTAATTTAGTGCAAACACTTGAAGGAAATCCAGCGATTATACATGGAGGACCATTTGCTAATATTGCTCAAGGAACTAACTCGGTGATAGCTACCAGAATGGGAATGACACTGGGAGAATATACTGTAACGGAGGCTGGTTTTGGGGCAGATCTTGGTGCTGAAAAGTTTTTGGATATAAAATGTCAAAGTGCAGGATTAACTCCAAAAGCAGTGGTCATTACAACTACTATCAGAGCTTTAAAATATCATGGAGGCATGGACTTAAAGTCGTTAACAGAACCTAATGTTACCGCCTTAACAAAAGGATTGCCAAATTTAGAAAAGCATTTAGAAAACATTAAACAGTTCGGGTTAACACCTGTAATTGCTATTAATAGATTTATGACTGATCATGATGATGAAATTGCTATTATTAAAGATTTTGCCAAAAGAAATAATATTAGAGTAGCCTTAGCTGAAGTTTGGGAAAAAGGAGGAAAAGGTGCTTTAGAATTGGCGCAACATGTGGTTGATATTGTTGAAGAAGTGTCTTCTAATTTTAAACCCTTATACTCTTGGGACTTGGATGTGAAATCTAAGATTGAAATGATCGCCACCAAAATTTACGGAGCAGATGGGGTTGAATATTCTGGGTTGGCAAACAAGAATTTAAAAACGATTACCAATTTAGGATTAGATCATTTACCCGTTTGCATAGCAAAAACTCAAAAATCATTATCAGATAATCCTGCTCTATTAGGGAGGCCAAAAGGTTTTATTATTACCATTAGAGAAATTGAAATAGCCGCTGGAGCTGGTTTTTTAGTTCCAATATCTGGTGATATGATGCGTATGCCAGGACTTCCTGCGCATCCGGCTTCAGAAAATATTAACATTGATAATGAGGGTAATATTACCGGTTTATTTTAAATAAGTGTAACTTCAAAGATAGAAAGAAAACAAAAAGATGGCGACAAGAAACTATGAAGGGGTTAAATTTGATGTTAAATCAAGTAACAAAATTGTTGATTCTTTAACAATTGAAGAAGCTTTACAAATCAATATCAATAACAAACCCTTTACCATTACTATGCGTACTCCGGGAGAAGACGTTAGTTTGGTGCGTGGCTTGTTGCACTCAGAAGGTATCATTAATGACCTAAAGTTTTTGCCAGATATTGTTCTTAAAAAAGAAAACAAAAAAGGCATCGTCACCATTGTAGATGTTAATATACCTGAGAATAAACTTGGTGAAGGCTATTTAAATAGCCGCAGTTTGCTGTCCGTGTCATCTTGTGGAATATGTGGCAAAACGGAATTAGGAGATTTAGCCTTTATTGGAAAAACGATTGACAACAATAAAAAGATTGATATTGGTTTAATTGATGAGTTGTTCGAAAAAATGAATGCGCATCAACATGATTTTATGGAGTCCGGAGGGACTCATGCAGCGGCTGCATTTTCATTAGAGGGTCAGTTAATGTGCTCCATGGAAGATATTGGCCGTCATAACGCGGTTGATAAAGTGGTAGGAAAGTTAATAACTCTGGATAAATTAGATCAGGCTAAAATCATTACCGTTAGCGGGCGTGTTTCTTATGAAATAGTGATTAAGTGTTTTAAAGCACGAATCCCTTTTTTAGCGGCAGTTTCAGCACCTTCATCACTAGCTGTTGATTATGCAAAAGAACTAGGAATTACACTTTTTGCCTTTTGCAGAAAAGGCAGAAGTACCTGTTATTCAAATCCTCAAAGGACCAAAAACAGTAACTCAAACAAAAAAGTAAGTTAAGTCAAATGTCAGATAATTTAAGTGAACTTTTAGGCAGAAAAGGAATTGATGATAATTTCTTTGATAGATTAGGAAAACTGAGCCATCCCGGTGGTTCACCTGCTCCTGATGATATGGAAAAATTAGCGGAAGCCTTTTTGATTGGTAAAGCTAATGCCTATGGAACCGCCAGTTTTTATGATTTTTTAAAACCTGAGAACAAGGGTAAAAAAGTATATGTCTGTAATGGAACTGCTTGTGTCTGTGCTGGGACACAAGATAAAGTCATTGATTCACTTGGAGACTATTTTGATGCCGATGAAATTGGGCATATGACCTGCTTAGGCCGATGCCATGAGAATGCGGCATTTCATTTTCAAGGAAAGAATTATTCAGGAAAAGCTATAGAATATTTAAAGGAATTAATTAAACATGACAGTGATTTAAATCTCGATAAATATACGGTGCTATCATCGGGAGAAGCCATTTTAACAAGGGATTTCACAACTATTTCACAACATTATCAACCTTTTTTAGAAGCACTTAAAACGGATTCTGCCAAAATTCTGGATGAGATAAAAACCTCAAACTTAAGAGGTCGCGGTGGGGCTGGTTTTCCTATGGGAATGAAGTTAGAATTTTGCCGGAAAGAAGTAAACAAGAATAAATTTATTATCTGTAATGCAGATGAAGGGGATCCAGGCGCTTATTCTGACCGATATTTATTGGAACAACAACCGCATGCCGTTTTATTTGGGATGTTAATTGCAGGTTATGTAACACATGCCAGTCATGGAATTTTATACATCAGAGCGGAATATCCGGAGGCCGCAAGAATTGTTCAGAAAGCGATTGATGCACTTCGTTCAGAAGGATTATTAGGAGAAAATATAGCGGGAAGTGATTTTAATTTCGATTTGAAAATTATTCAGGCCCAAGGCTCCTATATCTGTGGAGAGGAAACGGCCTTGATTAATTCTATTGAGGGGCAGCGTCCGGAAGTTAGAGTTCGCCCACCTTATCCAGCTCAAAAAGGATTATTTAATAAACCAACAGTAGTAAATAACGTTGAGACTTTAGCAGCTTTACATTTTATTGTTTCTAATGGTGGTAAATCATGGAAAAAAACAGGAACAGAACGTTCATCAGGCACAAAACTAATTTGTCTTGACAGCTTTTTTAAGAATCCGGGATTGTATGAAGTAGAGATGGGAACTTCTTTAACTAAAGTAGTTTATGAGTTAGGAGGCGGGTTCAAAACCGAGGTTAAAGCCATTCAGATTGGTGGACCTTTAGGAGGTTTAGTTCCAGTTGAAAAAATCAAGGATTTATCGGTTGATTTTGAGTCTTTTTCAAAAGAAGGCTTTTTATTAGGTCATGGGTCATTTGTATGCATTCCCAATGATTTTCCTATGATTAAGTTTATTGAACATCTTTTTGATTTTGCATCCTATGAAAGTTGCGGAAAATGTTTTCCCTGCAGATTAGGCACAAAAAGAGGTCAGGAATTATCTGAAAAGGCCATGACCTCTGATTACAAAATTGATAATCAATTATTTAATGATCTTTTATCTACGCTTGAAAAGGGATCCTTATGTGCTCATGGGGGAGGTATTCCATTACCTATAAGAAATGCGTTACATTATTTTAATGACGAATTAAAACCATACTTCAACTAATTCAGAAAGGAATGAAAACGGCATATATTGACAATCAGGCTTTTAATATAGATGTAGGAGAGACCATTCTATCATTTATAAGGCGTTATAAAGAAGCGTCTTTGGTACCGACCTTATGTGACGCCCCTAATTTAGAGCCTTTTGGATCTTGCAGAGTGTGCAGTGTTGAGGTAGCAAATCAGGAAAACGGGCTAGTTAAAACGGTGGCATCCTGCCATACACCAGTTGCTGAAGGACAGTATATATTTACAAGTAGCCCAGCCATTAAACAATTGCGTAAAAACATTATAGAACTGGTGTTAACAGACCATCCATTAGATTGTTTAACCTGTGAAGTTAATGGGAATTGTGAATTACAAACCGTCGCTGCCCAAGTAGGAATTCGTGAAGTACGCTATCCTGAAGGGGAGAATCATTTATCCAGGAAAAAGGATTTGAGTCATCCTTACATGACTTCAGATTTGTCAAAATGTATCAATTGTTATCGATGTGTTCGCGCCTGTGATGAAGTACAAGGGGAGTTTGTGTTGAGTATGGCCGGAAGAGGATTTGATTCACGCATTATAAAAGGATTGGGCCAAAGTTTTGAAGCATCCGATTGTGTAAGTTGTGGGGCTTGTTCTCAAGCTTGTCCTACATCAGCAATTTCAGACGTCTTTCAATCCAAGGCAAAACAGGCTACCAATACCACCAGAACTATTTGTACTTATTGTGGGGTAGGTTGTAATCTTGAGGTTTCAACAAATAACGGTGAAATATTAAGTATTAGAGCCCCTTATGATGCTGAAGTGAATCAGGGTCACACCTGTTTAAAAGGGCGGTATGCTTTTAAATTCTACAACCATCCAGACCGATTAAATAGTCCAATGATCAAAAGAAATGGTCAATTTGAAAAGGTGAGCTGGGACGAAGTATATAGCTACATCACTGATAAATTTATAGCATATAAGAAAGAATTTGGACCAGACTCCATGGCGGGAATATCATCATCTCGTTGTACTAATGAAGAAAATTATTTAATGCAAAAATTCTTCAGAGCTGTAATTAACACAAATAACATAGATGGTTGTGCAAGGGTTTGCCATTCCCCAACAGCTTTAGGTATGCAGCGTACTTATGGTACAGGAGCTGCCACCAACTCAATTGATGATTTAAAAGACACTAATTGTATCATGGTCATTGGAGCTAATCCTACTGATGCACATCCGGTTACTGGTGCAAAGTTGAAACAGTTTTCAATGAAATCGCACAATGTGTCTATTGTTATTGATCCACGAAGAACGGAATTGGCTAAATACGCTACCCATCATTTGGCTTTAAGACCAGGAACTAATGTTGCGGTTCTTAATATGATGATGTATTATATTATTACAGAAGGGCTTGTAGATAACGATTTTATTAAGAACAGGACGGAAGGCTATGAAGATTTTAGAAGGGAGTTGCTTTCAATAGATTTAGATCATTTAGAAAAAGTATCGGGAGTGAGTCGTTATGATGTTCGGGCGGCAGCCATAGCTTACGCAACAGCTCCAAATGCCATGTCATTTCACGGTCTTGGAGTCACAGAGCATTCTCAGGGTACCTTTACAGTAATGCAAATTGCAGACTTGGCGATGATGACAGGGAATATAGGTAGAAGAGGCGTTGGCGTTAACCCCTTAAGAGGTCAAAACAATGTACAGGGTTCTGCAGACATGGGGGTTCAGCCCCATCAGGGCGCGGGGTATTTAGATGTGACTAATGAGGAAGTCAATAAAAAGTACAATGCATTTTATGGTGCAGAAGTACCAAAACACATTGGATATAAAATCCCTGAAATGTTTGATGCAGCCTTAAAAGGCAAATTAAAAGCCATTTGGATTATTGGAGAAGATGTGGTACAAACGGACCCTAATACTCAAAAAGTTATAAAAGCGCTTGAAGCGACAGATTTAGTGATCGTTCAGGAATTATTTATGACTGAAACCGCAAAATATGCAGATGTCATTTTACCTGGAGCCTCATTTTTGGAGAAAAGCGGCACGTTTACTAATGGAGAAAGAAGAGTGCAAGCGGTACGTGAAGTTGTTAAACCAATTGAAGGCGCAAAACCTGATGGTCAGATTATTGTTGAAGTTATGAATAAAATGGGTTATAATCAACCAGACTATACTCCGGACGGTATGCTAGAAGAAATTTCACAAATTGTACCATTTTTTGCAGGAATTCGATGGGATAGATTAGGAAAAAATGGTTTGCAATGGCCGGTAAAACCAGATGGAACTGATACAAAAATTTTGCATCAGGAAAGCTTTAAAAGAGGTAGAGGCTTCTTTAAATTCAATCCATGGGAGGAAACGGCAGAACTAACAGAACATGCCAAAGACTACCCATTAATTCTCACTACCAACAGAGAATTGGAGCATTACAATTGTGGTGCTATGACAAGGCGAACCGCTAATGAACAAATTTTGAATGATGATTATTTAATGATCAATCCTAAGGATGCCAGTACCTATTTAATAAATGACGGAGATTATGTTTGTGTTGAATCGCCCAGAGGCAAGGTAGATGTAAAAGCAAGAATTACAGATGAAGTAAAAGAAGGGATTTTAAGTACGACCTTTCATTTTCCCGATATCATGATTAATAATATCACTGGAGACATTCATGATTCTGAAGCTATGTGTCCGGAATATAAAGTGGTTGCTGTAAGAATTAGAAAGAGTAAAGGGAAGTATAAAAGTGAACTTAGTTAATTTTTCAATACCTAACATTTGTCATGTTTTATTATTAAAATATATGTTAGTTTTCGGCGACTAATTCAAGTAAATATTATTAAGTGAAAGGTGAAGTAAGCCTAACATAAGCCTTGCAAAAAAGCAAGGCTTTTTTAGTATTTGTAAAAAGGAGATGATTTTTAATTATTTTACACATTTCAATACAAATTAAGAACAAAAGGCAATGGACAATGAACAAATAGAACAATTGCGAGCATCTATAAAAGAATTGATAGCAAGCTTGCAGTCTGTGAAATATTTGATGTGGGAAGAAGAATTGGAGGATTTTGAATATTATGAAAGTTTTATCATCACAGACCAAACTAATAAAGAGGTCTGTTTTTCAATATTAGACAGATTATCTTTAATAGAAAAAAGACTTCTTAAACGGAATAAGCAATAACATAAAAAGGATTGTATAGCTGTTATAAAAAAAGAGATGTATAAGTATACATCTCTTTTTCTGAGTTAATTATGAAAAACCCCTTTCTTAAGTGCTTTGTAGAATAGAAGGGCTCTTCCTTTTTTAAAGACCTATTAAAATAATTAAAAATTATCTGTTTATACATTGATAAATATCAATCGGAATAGATTTAGTTAATAAATAGGATTAAATTAATTTTACAATTATTTAATGTAAAACAATTTTTTTCTGAACAAAACCAGATTTTACACTTTTTATTTCAGTGATAGACTGACATTCCGTATTATAAATGATCTCGACAAGAAAATTATCTACTACGTAATAATTTATTAAAGTATCATTAATAATATGATTGTCTATAAACAAACCATTACTTCCGATATAGGCAAGTTTTTTATTAACATTAAGGATGTTAAACTTGTAAAGTTTCATTTATTGATGATTTTTTGGGTTTAAGAACAGTGAATTTAGAAGACTAGAACAAAAATCAAAATGATAAATATCAATGATAAAATTTTATCACTAATAAACTATTAACAAGGGGTTGATTATAAGGGTTACTTTTTTAAAATACAAAAACCAAACATTTGTCATGTTTTAATTAAAAGAAATATAGTACATTTTGCACGCTGATTTGAGTATATATTTTATATATGAAAATTATGTAAATATTTATTTGAATTAGTAGAGCCTTGCAGGAATGCAGGGCTTTTTTGCAATATAATCTAAGAGATAAGACCTGTATTTTAGGGGTGTAATCCATTTAAAAAGGGACAAGCTTTAAATCTCATCCCTTTTGTTTAAAAGTTTTTAATTTGTTGTTACAGGAAAGCCCCTGTCTCTCATCAAGGCTTCAATTTTTGCATCACGACCTCTAAATAATCTATAGGCTTCAGCAGGATCTACAGAGTTTCTTGGCGCGAATAAAAATTTAACAAGTTTGTTGGCCATTTCCTTATCATAAAATCCACCAGGAGCTTCAGCGAAGGCCTCTGAAGCATCAGATGTCAATACATCTGCCCACATATATCCATAATAAGCCGTGGCATAACCTTCACCAGAGAAAACATGACCAAAATGTGGAGATCTATGTCGCATTGGTAATTCTTTGGGCATTTTTAATTCTGAAAGTGTTTCACGTTCAAATTTGTCTATATCTATATTTGCGGGATCTGCCATATGGAATTTCATATCCATAATGGCCGATGCCAAATACTCAGTAGTAGAAAACCCTTGATTAAACGTGGCGGCATTCTTGATTTTAGCCACTAATTCTGCTGGTATGGGCTCACCAGTCTTATTGTGTACTAAAAAGTTGTTAATAACAGCATCTGTAGATAACCAACGCTCTAATAATTGAGATTGAAACTCCGTAAAATCTCTTACACCACCATTTAACGTAGGGTATTTTACATTGGATGATAAAGAGTGTAACGCATGACCAAACTCGTGGAATAAGGTAGTGGCATCATCCCAGGAAACTAATATAGGTTGACCGGGAGCAGGTTTTATAAAGTTTGTATTGATTGCTGATAATACATTTTTCTTACCATCAAGAGTTGTGTGACTTCTGTATGATGTTGCCCATGCCCCAGATCGTTTGCCATCTCTTGCATAAGGATCGAGGTACCAAAGGCCTATATTTTCTCCGGTATTGTTGTCACTTACTTCCCATACTTTTACATCTTCATGAAAAACGGGTACTGACCCATGAGGAACCGGAGTAAACGTAAAGTTTAATAATCTTCCTGCCACATAATGTAGGGCGTCTGTAAGTTTATCAAGTTGAAGGTATTGCTTCACTTCATCAGAGTCTAAATTGTATTTTAATTTCCTGACTTTTTCGCCATAAAATCTGTAATCCCAAGGTTCAATAGTAATTTGGTCTCCATTTTTATCAGCTATAGCTTGCATATCAGCTACTTCTTCAGCAACTCTTGCAATAGCAGCTGGCCAAACGGCTTCCATTAAGGCTATGGCATTTTCAGGAGTTTTTGCCATTCTATCTTGCAAGCGCCATTCGGCATAATTTTTATACCCTAATAGCTCTACACGTTCTCTTCGTAGTTTAAGAATATCTGCAATTATTTGATTATTGTCATACTCGTCACCATTGTCTCCTCTTGAATAGTAATTGGTCCAGACCTGTTTACGTAATTCTCTTTCAGTAGAATACGTTAAGAAAGGATCCATTGAAGATCTGGTATTTGTTATGGCATATTTATCTTCTTGTCCTTTGTCTGCCGCAATTTTTGCAGCAGATTTTACAAACCCTTCTGAGAGGCCTCCTAATTGTTCTTTTGTTAAATAGGTAATATAGTTTTCTTCATCGTTTAATATATTGTTTGAAAACTTAGTATATAAACTGGACAGTTCTTTATTAATGGCTGCATAACGTTCTTTTTTTTCTTTATCAAGTTCTGCGCCATTCATTTCAAATCCTTTATACGTTAGCTCAACAACGCGTTGTTGGTCAGCTTCAAGAGGGTTTTTTAATGATGCATCATAAACCGCCTTAATGCGTTTAAATAATTTTTCGTTTTGAGTTATTTTGGATCTAAATTCAGAAAATAATGGTGCCAATTCTGTCTGAATGTCCCTGAATTCGGGTGTAGACATATTGCTGCTTAAAATACCATAATAAGTAAAGCCTCTATCAAGTTCTTTACCTGAACGCTCCATTTCTTCAATAGTATTTTCAAAAGTAGGAGTCTCCGGATTATTGGCGATGGCGTCAATATCTTTTAAATTTAAATCCATACCTTGAATCATTCCTGCTTTTACATCTTCAACTTTCATTTGGTCAAATGCAGGAACACCTCCGTAGGGGCCTGTCCATTCTTTCAATAATAAATTATCAACAAGAGGTTCTTCTTCTTTTTCTTTTTTACAACTAATAATAGTAATTATAACTATTAAAAAAAGCATTAAGTGTTTTGTGCTGGGATGTTTTGTCATCGTTTTGAGTTTAAATTAAAATCACTAAAAAACCAGCTTTACAATTTGTAAAAACCGAAGCTAATTAGTAACTAAAGCAAGCAAATTACCTTTTTATTAAGGCTAATTCCCTAACATTTGTCATATTATAATTTCAAAAAAACACTTATAATATTAGTTTGGTCGTTATTGTTTATTTTTTTAAATATTTGGTTTACTTTAGATTTTTGTGTTTAGTACAATTATTGTCATGTGTTATCATATTTCTTTAACTAAAAAAGACGAAACTATAAGAAAACGTTTTGAAATTCCTCAAAGCGACTTAAATGTTTATACGCCTTTTTATCATAGAAATGGCTTTGAACAAGAGGCGATTTATATTATTAAAGACAGTCAGCCTGTTCACTTTGCTTCCGCCTATTGGGGAATGCTTCCGGAAAGTTATAATATTAACCAAAGAGGGACCTTTTTAAAAAAAAGTAACACCCTGAATGCAAGAGCAGAGGGTTTGCTTGAAAGTCCACTATTTCACAAGCCAATAAAGAATAATAGGTGTTTAATAATTGCAGATGGTTTTTTTGAACCCCACGCTTTTAATGGAAAAAACTATCCTCATTACATTACATATAAAGACAATTCTATTATGGGAATTGCAGGTATTTACACAGCACTTGATGAACATGTTTTTACCGTTTCTTTAATTACAACCTTGGCAAATGATTATTTCAAAAAAATACATAACAAAAAAAATACTCTTGGAGAATACAGAATGCCATTAGTTCTGGATGAAAGCGATGAATTGGATTGGCTTGACACTAATTTAAAAATAGAGCAGGTAAATAAATTATTAAGCTCTTTTACAAATAAAGAATTTGAATCCTATCCTGTTTCTAAGGAGGTTATGAACGCACATGTGAACAGTAATTATGCTCATATTTTAAACAAAGTGGATTATCCGGAATTACATACTTTATTTTAAAAAGTGATTTAGTTTTTTATAATTTCTAAATACCTTATGGTCTCCTATTATTTTTTTTCTTAAATAAAATGGATGAGTTATAAAAAAGGGCTCAAATTATTGAGCCCTTTTCTTGATTGATTTTGATTGATGAATGGTATTTAAAGAATCTTATTTAAATCTTCTATTATTATTCCAAGCGTAACTTTTTGTGTTATCAAAGGTTCTTTGTAAATGATTGTTTTTTGTAGTTCTCATGATTTCTGTTTTTTTTGTTGGTTTATATTGTTTTAATGTGTTTAACTGGCCTTAGGCTATTCATTATTACCGGAATTGATATGTTTGAATAAGTATATATAAAATCGTTATCGGTTGTTATAAAACGCCTTTTAATGTGATTAATAGTTTTCATAATTTCTGTTTTTTATTGACTTGTACTATATAGACGAGCATCAAATAAAAATGTTACAGTACTATGTATAACAAAGTAATAATTTAACAATTTTTAACAATGAAACACTTTATTTACTAGGACGGATACTTTGACCTTTATGAGTAATCTGGGCATTTGTATTAATTAATCTTTTGAAATAGCATATTTTGAAACATTTAATTATTTTTATTATTGTAAGTATATTGTTGAATATAAAGAATTGTTATATCAAACTATTGTTGCAGTTTTTATGAGATTTGATCAAAAATTTTTAAGATTATTTTTTTTTCTTATTAGTAGTATGTGTCATTCGCAAATAGTGGATACCATTCTCGTTTTGACTGAAGATAACTACATTGAAAAAATGAGCAATCAATTAGCCATGGATATTTCATTGAATAATTCTTATGAAATATTTGAAGTAAAAACCCCAAACAATAAATCAATTCTATACCCTAATACGCCTACCAATTTACGTTTGAAACTAAATTACCGGTTTATTTCATTTGGTTTTCAATTTTCCCCTGATTTTCTCCCTGGAAATGGAGATGAAAACATTAAAGGCGAAACAAAATCATTTGAAATAGGCACCTCATTAATATTCAAACACTGGTTTGTTGACGCTTCCTATTCAAAAGTAAAAGGATACTACCTTTACAATTCGGAGGATTATGGCACCTTGTTACCTGGCGATCCATATTTTCAGTTTCCTGATTTACATTATTCTGGATTTAAAGTGGCATCAGGGTATTTAAGCAACTCAAAATTTTCATTGAGAAGTTTAACTATACAAACGGAAAGACAGTTAAAAAGCGTAGGAAGTTTTATTCCTGTTTTCAATTTAAGCTTCTATACAATTGATGATAAATCAGATGGGACAAGTACACAAAAATCTAACAATATTGAAACTACAGTTGGACCAGGTTACGCTTATACTTTTATTGTTAAAGAAAATTTTTATATGTCTTTAGGTCTTTCCGGGAGTATAGGGTATTTAAATTCAAAAATAACCACACGTAGTGTTTCTGAAAGCGTGTTAACAAAACAAGACAATTTTATATTTCGATGGGAAGGCAAAGTGGGCATGGGTTATAATGGAAATAGATTTTATACTGGGCTCTATGGAAATATATCCGGAACACAGTATGAACAACAGAATACATCAGTCATGAATTTTGACAACAGAGTTTCTTATCATCTTTTTTTTGGAATGAGATTCCAACCACCAGATTATTTAAATAGAAAAGTCAATAAAATAGAAGATAAATTAAATTTATAAAATGGCTTGTGATGCTATTAAAAAATGAAAGTCTTATTTAATACAAGGAGATTCAGCAAATCTAAAACTATTACTATTAATAATTCCAGAATGCATGGTGCCGCTTAAAGAAGTTATTGAAATTACTTCGCAAGATTTTGGAAGTCCTTTCAGGGTATTATATTTAGTTTCAGAAACACAATACCATGTAATATTGCCATAATCGTCACAAAGAGTACATAAACCAACTTGGTAGGTTCTGTTTCGTGTAAGTTCTTGGCCTATACTAGCAATACTTTCGGCATCACAACTAAACATTATAAAAACTAATAGAATTAATAACGGGGTTTTCATTAGAGGTGGGTTTTATTGAGGAGAAAAATACAATAAATTAATGAAACAATAGCCTTCATTATGGTGAGGCTTTTTAGCTGATTATATTATTAGGATTCTGCTTTTAGTTATAAAGCAAAAAAAAAGAGAACCATTCATATAGAATTACTCCCTTTTTTCTGTTATCAACCAACCACAATAAATAACATCACAAATAAACAATATGTTTATTTAAAAAAACATGACTTTTGTTAGGTTTTTGTATTTTCCCTTTTTTTTATTACAATTATTTTGTGTCTCGTTATTTAGAGGCTAACATCTGTAATAAATCCTAAATATTGGCTTATTTAAACATTTTTTCAGTTAAATTAATCTATAAAGCAAGGATCATAATTTCCTGTATAAAACTCTAAAAGGTATCCTTGAAAATTATCGCCGTAAAAACTGGTGCCATAAATATAAACACAAGGTTCAGAAGATGTATTAACAATATTTAAAAGCCTATTGTACTCTTCTGTTGTAATCCAATAGTCAGAATTACATATAGAATTATTACAATTACAATCACTGGAGACATATACAACATATATTTTACAGTCGTTTACTGTTGGAGACTCACTGGTATTGGAGCAACCAAAACAAACAAGAGTTAAGATAGCAAATAAACTTCTGAAGATCGATATTGTTTTCATTAGAACAATTTTCCCCTTGTTATTAGTGCTCCCAAAAAACGAGTGGGTGTCATTATAAACCATTTTTGTATTTATCTTTTTCTGCGTGCGGGTATTGGGGTCTTAATTCGCTCTATTTTTAAGTCTTTTGTACTGAGATGAGGTTATTTTAAAGTGCTACTTATATAATATTTTGTTATATTAAAAAAGGGAAGCACTTTCATAAGCTAGTTGCTTCCCAATTCTTCCCAAATTAATTAATAGCGTCTTTGGATATTTAGTTTATTTTTTTACTTTTTTATTAAGTTAATTTTACCGGTCCAATGGTGGTGAGAAAATGGGTCCTTAGAACTATTGTAATCGTTGGTCATACCGCTACCAGTTGCCCCTTCAAAACGACCAGTGCCGCCTGTAATTATAAAGGGGTCTTTGAAATATGACGTTGCAAAATTGGGCATGCCAGGTACCCTACCACCCAAAACAAATCCTTCAACATACACAAATAATTTGTCTCCGTTTTCGTCCATAAAATAGGCGTCTTCGACACCATTTGGGTAAGAAAAGTCTGTGATGTCAACACAAAAATCAAAATGAGCAGTGAATTTCCCTAAGTGTGTACCGGTTCCTTCAGCTGTGTTTACTACATTAATCATTGGAGGGAAAGAACCACATCTTGGTGGATTAGGCCCTTGATATTCATAAGTACCTGTAAATACAAGGTTAAAACCTAAAGCAATGGTTTTTGATGATGTAACTTCTTTTTTTGAAGTAACTTCTTGTTTGGTAACAGCATTGTCAAATTCAAAGACATCTTCCTTGTTACACCCTGAAATAAGGGTCAATACAATCGTTAAGAAGAAAATTTTTTTCATAATAATCAGTAATATTAAATTTATACTATATTTTATTTACGGGGCAGAATGGCTAACTATTGGCACATCATCACAAAAATGCGTCAATAGTTTTATGTGATGATAAGGAGCTAAATATTATAGAATAGCTATTACTAATATTACTGATTATTTCAAAAATAATTGATGTTTTACAGTATGTTGAACTATGTTTCATAACATATTAAATTTGGTTTTACTTATTTAATAGTTTATGTTAGTTTAACATTTTATTCATTTTAAAACTTTTTAAAATGATAATATTGGCTTGTTATTATTGTATCAAAATGATATAAATACATCATCATTTAAATTGATATCAAAGCTCAGCTAAAAAGTCATGGATGATAGAGATAACGGTTGTTTATATTGCACTAAAAGAAGTCATTCACTTCTCAGTGATTTAAGCAATGATGAATTATTTCAAATAAAAATCTTCACCCCAGGCAAACTTCTGGTTTATAATAGTTGCCTTTTCAGAATTTAGAAAATCTAGATAGGCTAATGCCACTGGTGATAAATTTTTAGATTTTAACCAGATCAAGTGCCAAATGGTGTTGATAGGTAATCCTTTGACCGGAACAATCTGTAGTTCTTTATTTTTAAGTTCATTTCTAATACCAATAAGAGGCATCACCGAACAGCCTAATCCAGCAAGAACGGCCTGTTTTACTGCTTCGTTTGAGGTTAACTCTATCTTTTTTGTTACTGAAAAGCCGTTCTTCGTTATAAACGTTTCCATAGCATTTCTGGTTGCAGACCCTTGTTCTCTGTAAATCAAAGGAAATTTCTCGAACAGGTTCTTTTTAGTGAGATTCTGTTTTAGTTTTAATCCACTGCTTGCAATAAAGTAAAGCTTATTCTGCATGAGTTCTACCTTATGAAACTTTAATTTTTTTGGTAAAACCGAGACGAGTGCGAAATCCACTTCATTCATTTCTAAACTTTCAATAACTCTCGATTTATTGGTCACATCCATAAAGAGGTCAATCCCTTCATTTTGCTTCATGAAATCTGATAAAAAATAAGGCATTACATATTTTCCTGTTGAGACCACAGATAATTTGAGACGACCGGAAAGTTGCCCTTTATAGGCTAATGTTTTATAATTAATGGCATGTACCTGATTAAGAATTTTTTCCGCAGCATGAGCTATTTCCATTCCAAAATCAGTAATGTAAAGTTGTCTTCCCACGACTTCAGTTAATGAAATCTGAAACTGATCTTGAAAATTTTTAAGTTGTATAGACACTGCTGGTTGGGTTAAATGCAGGGCTTCTGATGCTTTGGTAATACTTTTTAATTCAGCGATTTTCAAAAAAATATGAAGTTGGTGAAGTGTATAATTCATAAATATATTTTATATATAACATAACAAATATAAATAAAAATAAATGAATATTATGTATAACCTTTGTCCCAGCAAAAAAATAAATAGTCACTCATTAAATTTCAAAATTAAGTAAAATGGAAACAAAGGAATTAAAACAAATCGAAAAAGTAGCACAAAAAATTCAATTGGTTAAAGGGGAGTTTACGCCTTCTGAAGCGTCTCATATTGTCGTGAACTTGATTGATGAGAAAATAAACTTTCACAAGATCCAGAGACTTCAAATGTGGGAAGGTAACCACAAGTGTAAAACAGACTTACTTGACGGACGCATTAAAGAGTTGGAAAAGGAAAAGGTGATTGCAAAAGAATTCATCAACAACATTAGAAGTCTAGGTCAAAATTTAAAAATCAATGGTATTCTAGAAATTAGTGTAGCTCAATAAGGTCTAATCTCAAATTTAATAAAACATGCAATTTTCAAAATCAACATTTTTACCAATTTTAGGCCTAGTGGTCCTCATATTCTTTGTGGGTATGGCCTATTTGAATAATCATATCTTTCTGGATAAATTAGTACTATGCAGCTTTATTTTGGGATTGGTCTTTTTTACCAAAATGCGTGGAGAGAGTAATGAAACAAAATCTAATTCAGATAGCACGAATTAAAAATCAATAAAAGCTTAAAAATGACTCTTGTAAATAATTTAGATTTAAAGACCTCAGCAAGTGCTCTTGGCAAATATGAAGGCTCCAAGAAGAGAATGGGTTATAAACTGGCGTCTATCTTTTTATGGTTTCTCTTTGCTGGCAATATGCTATATCTCACTATTAACTTTACCGAAATGCCCCAATGGTTTTTGGGAAATCTTTTCCACATTAATGGTTTTACCATTTTAATTTGGGCAACGGTTACTTTTTTTAGTGCCATTGTAAGCAGCTACGCAAGCAGCTATCTTAAAGGATTTAGATTTCATTCTCGGTTTATGAGGCTCTGTTTGGGCTTTACTTTTTCAGTGATGCTTCTGGTCATGTCTAACCATATAGTGCTTGTATTGTTCAGCTGGTTAATCATGGGGATTTTAATGTCTCAATTGATTGGGATTGATAAAACCTGGGGAGAAGCAAGAGAAGCTTCAAAATTTACCCAAAAGTACTTTCTAACGGGCTCCTTGTTTTTAACTATTGGCTTACTGTTGTTGGCATTATACAGTAAAGAGTTTACAATTACTGGTTTGTCACGGGTTGTTAGTGAGTTACCTCTTTTTATACTCATACCATCAGCACTGTGCATCATTGCAGCAGCCATAGTGCAGTCAGCAATATATCCATTTCACCGTTGGTTGTTGTCTGCTATGACATCTCCTACACCCGCTTCGGCACTCATGCATGCCGGTTTTGTGAATGGTTCTGGAATTTTACTGGCATTGTTTGCAACACTATTATTTGCATCTGATACCCTGACCATTCTGTTTATTATTGGTGGCTTTACGGCGATTATTGCTCAATTCACGAAGCTGCTTCAAGTGAATGTCAAGCAAAAACTAGCCTGTTCTACCATTGCACAAATGGGTTTTATGATCATGCAATGTGGGTTGGGGTTTTTCAATGCAGCAGTAGTCCATTTGATTCTGCACGGATTTTATAAGGCTTATTTATTCCTTTCTTCGGGAGAGGGTATTGTGCAAACGAAACCTCAAAAACAACAGCAACTAAAAATTAAGCCGTTTCAAGCGGTTGTGGTATTGCTTTTTGGTGGTCTGGGAGCGATTCTTTTTGCGCTATGGACCGGAAAGGGAATGGCGATGGATAGTAGTGTGTTTCTAACCCTTATCGTTGCTATAACTGTTGGGCAGGCCACTTATAATATTGCGAAAGAACAAAGCCTATCCGTGTCCCAAAAAATTATGGTTCCACTGGTGCTTTTTGTAGCTGGAATAGGCATTTATGCACTCATGTATAACGCTGTTACGGTGTTAATGGCAGGTATGCCAATGATTGCACAGCCCTTGCCCTTGTCTTGGGTGCAAATCATTTTTGGCATCATATTTCTGATTGGTTTTTTCGTGATGAAATTAGGTGTTTACAAAAAGATTCCTTGGCTCTATGTTAAATTAATGAACATATCCCAGCCATATAAAAAATCAGTTTTAATGTATAAATCAAAATCGATATGAACCAGTCTCTAATAAACAGTATTGATGAAGCCTCAAAGGTTATTGGAAAAACCTGGCCTTTGTACACTTTTGTCGCTTCCAACCCATTATCGGGTTATGAAAACGTACCGTTTCAGGAAGCCGTAAGTATAGCAAATAGGCATTTCAACGCCAATGCCTTTCCTGCGGCTGCACTTTATCGTCAGGCTTGGGAAAAAGGAGATATTAACCAAGAGGTACTGGTAGCCCTTCTGCAAGAAAACGGTTTGTCAGAATCACCAGAATACTATTTACAACAATTAGAATCACAAAGCAGCACTGAAGCACTAAACGACAATCATGAGGTCGATCGCATCATGGCAAAGTGGCTTGCGGCTTATATGGATGAAGGTCTTGCTGAATGGGAGATGCCATTTAAGACCGAAGGTTTTTATGCAGCGTGGAGACATTTGGCAATCTATGATTCGGAATTGGGAATTACTTACCTAAAAGATATTCCAAAAAATAGTGAGGAAGCCTTAGAGCAGATCTTGAAGGAGTATTCAAAAAGTGACTATGCGAAGATCTTTACTTATCATTTGGCGGCTCTCCCAGGATGGACAGGTTACATTAATTATCGCACAGAATCTAATTCAGAATGGAATAAAGATTATCCAATAAGTTTAATGGATTATTTGGCTGCCCGTCTCTGGACAGCTAAAAAATTAAATGTACCAATGCTGCCAAAAAATGATATAGAAACTTCAAACAGCATAGTGCCACAGCTCCAATATATCTGGTTAAAAGCCTGGGAAAAAACCTGGCAAAACCAATTGGTCAAAACCTTTGAACAGGAAGCTAAGGCGACCAAATCTTTGAGTGAGCATGAAGTTCCGGAGGCACAGATGGTATTTTGTATCGACACGAGGTCAGAACTCATCCGAAGACATGTGGAATCAAAGGGTCATTATGAAACCTATGGCTATGCCGGTTTTTTTGGTATCGCAATGGATTATGAAAACCTAAATGATGGGATTACACGTAAATCCTGTCCGCCAATTGTGTCTTCAGCCTATAAAGTATGTGAAACAGCACAATTAAATAAAGAAAAAAGGTTTTTGACGTTCGAAAAGAAAAATGAGATCCTCAAATTTGGGGACTATTTCCTTAAACGGATGAAAAACATGTTGCCGTCTGCTTTTGGATATGTGGAAGGGTCAGGTCTTTATTACGGCTTGTCATTAATCGCTAGAACTTTGATACCAGGAAAGATGTATCAAATAAATGAGCGAAACGCGTCCAAAATGGAAACGATTTGTCAACCTGAAATAAACAAGTTGGTAAATGAAGACCTTGTAGCGTCTGGAATTCCATTGAATGAAAAAGCAGGAATTGTGAAATCGGCATTTGATCTTATGGGCTGGAAACAGTTTGCTCCTTTGGTGCTTTTTGTAGGACACAGAAGCCACACTGCCAACAACCCGTTTAGTTCTAGTTTAGATTGTGGTGCCTGTGCTGCAAGCCCGGGAAGACATAATGCAAGAATGCTTGCAAAACTAGCTAACTTGGCCGAGGTGAGAGAGGTTTTGGCTGAGGTTCACGGGATAAAGATTCCTAAGAACACCATCTTTATAGGTGCTGAACACAATACGACAACTGATGATATTGTCTTGTTTGATTCTGAAGTTCCTGTTTCACACAAGCAACTCGTTCAAAATTTGAAATCAAATTTATTAAAAGCTCAAATCACAGCTACTCAAGACAGACTTGATGTCAAAACAAGTAGTATTTCCTCGGCGCAACACAAAGCGAATAATTGGGGTGAGACCAGACCCGAATGGGGACTCGCAAAAAACGCAGGTTTTATTGTGGGGCCTAGAAGCCTGACTAAAAACACCAACCTAGAAAACCGTTGTTTTCTTCATTCCTACGACTGGGAATTAGACATTAATGGCAAAGCTTTGGAAGGTATTATGCAAGGCCCAATGGTAGTGACCCAGTGGATCAATAACCACTATTATTTCTCAACAGTAGATAATAATATGTATGGAGGGGGCTCTAAAATCACGCATAATATTACCGGTAATTTTGCTGTTGTTCAAGGGAACGGAGGCGACTTAAAAATGGGTCTGCCGCTGCAGTCCTTGTTCCAGTCAGATGATGCTATGTATCATGCCCCATTGAGACTGTCTGTTATGATTCAGGCACCCGTTAATCGCGTTTCGGAAATCCTAGCCAGAAACGGCAACCTTAAGACCCTATTAGACAACGAATGGATTTATCTCATGGTCATGGACCCGACAGATAAGAATGAAATTTTTCTGTATAAAAAATCAATTGAATGGGTATCCGCGTCAATCTCTAAGAAAACGGTAAGAACTGCCGTTCTAAAGAATGAAATAGAAGAATTAGTTTTATTTTAGGTTATGTTAAAATTGTTATGAAGAAGAAGTTTAACGGCCATCATATATTTGATGGTCGTTTTGATTTTAATTGCATTACAGATTAATAATTGGAATATTAACAATTCTTAAAGAAGATTAGAAAGTGATATGTTAATTGAGATTTTAGTTAATGTAGAAACTGATTTACAAACATCAAAAAAAAGGAAAGAAAAATAGATGTTCGTAAAACATAAAAAATATTTATATAAAATATAAAAACATTAAATAAAAACTTATGTATTTCTCAATAAAAAATAACTTTTTTTGTAGTGACTAATTCTAAATAGCTTCTCTGCAAAATGATGATTTGTTTGATTAGTCTCTCGCTTTGAAATCGTATACAGAGAAGGTTAATTAAAAATGATGATTATCTTGAAAAGGATAATTGTCTTTTTTTTTTGTACTACAATTTGTTTATGAATTGTATAACAATTGGAATTTTTTGATTTTGTAAGGTATAAGCTATTAAGAGTAGTAAAAGAGTATTTATGTGTCACATTAAAATCCTCTTAAAGATGTGCTTCGCGCTATTAATTAACCAACCTTAGGAGAACTCCACACATCTAAAAGAAGTTAAATTAAACTTTGTTGCAAAAAAAGGATTTACAAAAAAGCCAATGTAATTAGTAATTTTGATAGGTTCAAAAATACAAATTTTAATAATATTCAGGTATAAACTATAATCTTATTTCAAATATATTGGTATTTCAAGTTTGCGTAATTAATAATTATTATATTTTTTTATGAATCTATCAAAATGACTATTACTGGATTTGTAAGATATAGTATTCAATAAAAATGAAATATTTGACTTTGGTTTTGTAAATTTAGGTATAGTAATTACGGTAAATCTGCTTTTGCCTAAACAAAACAATAATTTTAGACTTGGAGTATGATTTTAAGTTTATTTATTCAATTACGTAAGCCAAAAATAGTTGAGTTCATATTGGATAATATCCTAATAATCGGCATAATTATGGGTATAGTTTTAGTGACTTTAGCAATTGTAAAATTTATTGAATATCAAGACACAAAGAAAGACGATAAAAAGTAATTTAATTATCAAATAAATCTAATTGAGTTTTATTATCACTAAAAAGTCTTGAATACACTAGTGCTGTTATATTAATTAGCGTAAACCCGCTTTTACGCAAACTAGGCAAAATAGGCGTTCTGTTGCTGTTTTATTCTTTAGGAGTATTATATACTCTTATTCTTGTACATTTTGCCTTTAGTGCGGATGCTTAAATAAGCATATAAAGCAAAAAAAAAGTGCCTAAAAGGAATTTCTACCTATTAGACACAATTTAAATTCTCCCTAAGAATTAATTAATAGCATTGCGAATTTAAAATAAAAAAGATTATTAATAAAGAGTTATTAATTAATATTTTTACATCTGGCTTATTTTTTATGTCTTTCATAATAGCAATAGTGATGTGAATATTAATAATGCAATTAAATAGTGATTTATTGATAAAATGAAATTTGAAAAATGTAAAAACGGCTGCTATATTGTGCTTATTGATTTAAGATTGAATTATGATTCATCAAAATAAAGATTGTTTGAGAGGCAAAAAGAATAGATAGAAATATCAATAAGATAAAATAAATTGGGTTGTACCGTTACTATACCGTCACTCAAAAAAATAAAAAACCACGATAATTAATTAGTGACCAAGGTTTATTGGTATTCTTTATTAACCTATTCTCGAACCAAATATTGGAGTTTTTAGAAAATTTGACAGAAGATTTCTGAAAACAAAAAACCTCCAACCGAAAAAGGTTGAAGGCTCTACTTGTACTCAAGTTTTGAGTTTGCGCCTTATAGCCATCCTAAGTTTGTTTTCAATTAAATTAGACCTATTAATCAGAAAGAACAAAAGAGCAGAGTAAGGTTATTATAGCCGTAGGAACTTTAGATTCCGTCAACAATGCGAATCCCTGCTCTTTTACT